>NZ_RYZZ01000009.1 GCF_003989135.1 Peribacillus cavernae | reverse complement strand
TGAACCACCTAGATTGTGTGACTGCGGGGCACACAAGAAAACCCCTGCTTTTCACAGCAGGGGTTGCGTTATCATGGAAGCAAGTCTTCCCTGATAAGTGTAAAGATATCTACTATTCCCTCAATCACCTTGACCTGGTGTGACGCATTTGAAGGAACCCTTTTAACTCGTTTTCTATGCCTTTACATTCCAAGTGAGAACAGCACGACAGCAAGAATGACTCCAATGATTGGAACAATCACAGTCAGCGCCCCGAATGCTGGGTATGCATCTTTATGGGTTTCACCGGCAATAGAACGGATTGTCGTCACAACGTAGCCGCCATGCGGCAAAGAGTCTAGTGAACCAGATGAGATGGCAACAACCCGATGCAAAGCATCAGGGTTAACACCCATATCCAGATAATGCGGCGCCAGAAGCGGCAGAGCGATAGATTGGCCACCTGATGCCGAGCCGGTCAAACCGGCAATGATACATACGGCAAGTGCGCCACCAATTAGAGGGCTACCTGGTATGCTCGTTATGAAGGAAACTGCTTGTGAGAAACTTTCCGTCCCTTTAACGACTCCGCCAAAACCAACTACTGCCGAAGTGTTGGCAATGGCAATGATCGCGCCTACTGTGCCCTCAGTTACTGCTTTTCCAAAGTTAATGAAGTGTTTTCGATTCAATAAGTACGTAGCCAATACGCCACTGGTAAGCGCAACAATCAAGGCAGATTGCTTTAAAGAATCATGGAATATAAACGAGATGATTAATACAATTAACAACGGGATTAAACTTAAACCCGGGTGTGGCAAAGCAGTACGGGTTTCATGGTGATCGGTATCACGTTCAATAAAGTGCTCTCCGTTGGCAACTGCTTTCCCAATCATCCGTTTCAACCACCAATAGCCAAAAATAATCATGAAAATCGCTACTATCAGGCTGACTTCCCAGCCAGCGTATGGAGTAGTATTCAAATATTCGATTGGAATCCAGTTTTGGATTTCCGGTGAACCTGCTGAGGTCATCGTAAACGTAGTCGACCCAAAGCCCAGAGCTGCGGGTATGAAGCGCCTCGGCAAATTTGCTTCCTTAAAAAGGCTTACAGCCATTGGATAGACAGCGAATGCAACAACAAAAAGGCTTACACCTCCGTATGTCAAAACGGCACAGGCAAGAACGATCGCTATGACTGCATTCCGCATACCTACTTTGGAAACAATCCATTTGGATACACTCTCAGCAGCTCCGCTATCTTCCATCACTTTCCCAAAAATCGCTCCAATAAGGAACATCAAATACCAGGAAGCAATAAAGCCTGAGAAACCAGTCATGTAATTAGTTAAAAAATTCACTTCGCCTTCCCCAACCATTTGTGGAAAGAGTGGCAATCCATTGAATAAAGCAACAAAAAGCGCTGAAAGTGGAGCTGCAATCAGCAGGTTCATTCCTTTCATTGCTAAAAAAATAAGAAGGGCAAGCCCCCCGATTAAACCGATCATACTTAGCATAAATTCACCTCATAATTTAGGATCAATCCACGGAAGAACGATTCTTCACAGAATTCCTTACGATTAATTCACCAGGAATCAACTTGGTTGTCGGAGAATCTAGCTTATTGCCAATATGGTCTAACATAATATTTATTGTTTCTTCAACCATTTCTTCCATTGGCTGCTTCCAGGTTGTCAAGTTGTACAATGGCCACCGTGCCATACGAATATCATCGAAACCAACAACGGAAATATCTTCAGGAATCCTTTTCCCTAAATCCGTTACCGCTTTCATAGCACCAAAAGCGGAAATATCATTACCGCAGAACAGGCTGTCAATGGTAGGATGTTCAAGCAGGACCTGTTTTGCGACACGATAACTCTCCTCAGCATCATAGTTTCCATTTACGATCACTGTCGGTTTTAGTTTGTTTTTCCGGAGCGAATCAAGGAATCCTTTTCTTCTATCTTCGGTTGTTGATGTATTTTCCGGTCCGGAAATATAACAAATATTTCGATGCCCCGACTCAACCAGGTAGTTACCAATCTGAAACGCGGCATTATAATTGTCACAAATGACGGCATGATTGCGGGAGTTCCTCGAGTAGCGGTTAAAATAAATGACCGGTGTATTTTGCCTTTCAAACAGTTCTGCGGCTGATGACGTCAAAAGCGCATCCGTTACAATAACTGCTTCAACATGATACTTTATAAATTGATGAATCTCCTGCTCTTCAATGCTGTCACTTGCGGAACTAATGAATAGGACATGATACCCTTTCTTCGACAGCTTTTCATAAAATAAACTTAATACTTCTGGATAGAACGGATTGTGCAAATTTGTCATTACAATCCCAATAATCCGTGTTTTATTTGTAATTAGGCTTTGAGCAAATACGTTCGGCTGATAGCCCAATAGTTTAGCCGCTTCTTCCACCCTCTTGCGCTTCTCAGCCGAAACACTCTGCCCCTCAGAAGAAAAGACGCGGGATACCGTTGGCTGCGATACCCCGGCTAACTTTGCAACATCTATTGCCGTAACTTTCTTATTCTTCATGTCAAATTTATTTTTTTCCATAGCGGCGTACACGTAAGTATGCCTGCTCAGCATGTCCGGAGAAGTTCTCAAGCTCACATAGACGGGCAGCATATTCACCAATCATGGCACTCGCATCTTCCGATACCTTCTGATATGTTACTGTCTTCAAGAATTTACCAACCCATAAACCGCCTGTATAGCGTGCAGCGCCTTTTGTCGGCAATGTATGGTTCGTACCAATGACTTTATCTCCATACGCAACATTCGTTTCAGGTCCAAGGAACAGGCAACCGTAATTTGTCATATTTTCAAGGAAGTAGTCGGGGTTTTCCGTTAGGATTTCAACGTGCTCAAATGCTAGTCTATTCGCTTCAATTACTGCTTCTTCTATGGAATCAACCAGGATAATGACACCGTAATCTCCCCAAGAAACACGCGCGACATCAGCTGTCTTGAGTACACCCAATTGGCGCTCAATTTCAACAACTGTTTCTTCCGCCAATTTGCGTGAAGTCGTGATCAATGCTCCTGGTGAAGTAGGACCGTGCTCCCCTTGCCCCAGAATATCCGTTGCAATCATTTCAGCATCAGCAGTTTGGTCAGCTACAACAAGTGTTTCAGTAGGGCCCGCGAAAAGATCAATTCCCACACGTCCGTACAATTGGCGTTTCGCTTCAGCGACGAAAGCATTACCTGGTCCGACGATCATATCAACTGATTCAATCGTTTCAGTTCCGACAGCCATTGCGACCATGGCCTGAACGCCGCCAAGAATGTAGATTTCATCTGCCCCTGCCATAGCCATTGCCGTTACTGTTGCAGCAGGAATTTCACCGTTGATAGGCGGTGTACATGCGATGACGCGCTTAACACCAGCCACTTTCGCAGTAAGCACGCTCATATGCGCAGAAGCAACCATTGGGTAACGTCCACCTGGAATATAGCAGCCAACGCTGTCGACCGGAATGATTTTATGGCCAAGAATGACACCTGGAAGCGTCTCCACTTCGATGTCTTTCATACTTTTGCGCTGTTCCTGTGCAAAGTTGCGAATCTGTGCCTGAGCAAATTTAATATCTTCGATGACCTGGTCCGGAACAGAATTGATAATTTCATCGATTTGCTCTGGGGAAAGCTTGAAACTTTCCGGGCTCCACTTATCGAATTTTTTTGAGAGCTCCCGTACAGCAGAATCTCCTTCCTTTTCTATCTGATTAATAATCTGGGAAACCGTTTCCGATACTTTCGCGTCGTTTGCAGCTACCTCTTCTAAACTTTTACCTCTTTTTAAATACTCTGCCACTTACGTTTCCTCCTTTGAATACGTATTCACGTTTATACAATTTAATATTAATTAAACTTTCTATACTTGTCAATATTAAACGTGTAATCGATTTCATGATTAGCAATTGAGCAACAACTAGTTAATACCTGAAGGATCAGTAAAGCGATCTAGCAGACGAGAATTTTACCTTTCTTCACATCATCTTCATAAAATCGAGAAAAAAGTAATTTCTGGATTCATTCCCGCCAGATTCATAAGCTTTAAACACCCTTGGGCCGTTGGGAGGGTTAGGAAATAGCGGACCGGCTTCAGCATTTGCTTTTCGCTTATATCAGGATGTTTTTCGCTTAATTGATGGAAGTTTCCGCTTGATTCCAGCATACTTTGAGTTAGTCTAAAAAGTGGACACACCTTTGCGGAATACTATCGTTTACATGTAGATCTGAGTCACTTAGTATTAGCTTGAATATAGTATATAAGATGGTCTCCGGTATCTTTAAGCCTCATCGTGTTAATTTCCTAATAAAAAAACCTGTATAGAAGAAGCACTTCTACACAGGTTTTAGAATTCCAATTAGATTGTCAGGCAAACCGGCAAAAAGCATTTTCTAATTCCCGCCCATTATCCTGATTATAAAAAATACAAACTGCTATTTACATATGACTTACATATCTTCCTCTTTTTGGTATCCGGAAGGAGCTTGTTTGAAAAGGGGAATGAGGGTGAGTGCTGCGACAATAAACAGCATGGCTGCTGACTGATATATTGTTTCAAGTGGGAAATTTTCTTTCAGCCATCCGCTGGCACTCATTGAGATGATCATAGTTCCCATAAACATCGGGTTTAGAATCCCATTGACACGGCCGATAAACGCAGCTTCTGTGTTTTGAAGAATCATTGTATTAATGCCGATATGAATACATGGCATGAACAAGCCGCTGATGAATTGAATGGTTAGCGTTAGCCATAAATATTCAGAAAGTCCCATTGCTAAAAATCCCATGGCACTAACAACCAATCCAACGGCAAGCAGAAATTGAGGTGGACTTTTTCTTGCTAATGCCGCTGTAAGGACACCGCCTAAAATCATACCGATCCCGAATGCCGCCATCAGCCACTGGAGCTGCTCTTTTGGTAAGCCGAGACGTTCAGTAACGAGAAAAACCGTAAGTGGCTGCGTCAGCCCTAAGGCCATACCGCAAGCTGCAAAACTGCCTCCAAGCAAAGTCAACGCCCGGTTGTTCCATACATAGCTGAATCCGGCTTTAATATCGTCCATAAGAGTTGGTTTATGCGTATTTTCCTCGTTCTCCGGGTCAGGAGGAAGGAATGCAAGAGTGGCAGCTGACAGCAAAAAAGCTAATCCCATAATGGCAATGGCCACACTAATACCGTATTGCTGAAAAACAAAAGTTCCGATAATGGGGCCAAGGATCATGAACAAGGCAAATATCGTCTGGTACATGGACATGCCCATTTGAACTAACTCTTCCTTGACATGCAACTTGAACAGTTTCATCCCTGATGGTTGGGAAAATTGTGAAAGTATCGATGAAACAAGCGTGGCGAAGAAAATCACTTTCCAGCTTGCAAACATCAGAGTCAACAACACCACCAAAATGGAAAGTGCACTCAGCAAATCACACCAAATCATTGTTCGTTTAGGACGCCAGCGGTCGGCAAAAGTACCTCCAATGAAGGAAAACAGAAAGATTGGCGCAAATTCGGCTACGGAAATAAGCGAGATGGCTACCGGATCCTCATTGGTTTTTTCGATGACATACAGCAAAATTGAATAGTTGCGCACCCAAATGCCGATTTGCAGCAAAAACACCGACAACAAGATTGTGCGGATAAATCGATTCTGAAACAAAGCACCCATCGTAATATCTGAATTTTCCACGGTCAAAACAAAAACCTCCTTTTCCATAAGATCTGGATAGGAGGCAAAAACCGCAAAAAGGCAGAACACAGCAAAACAATGTTGTCCCTTTTACATATAAAAAAGCCACACTAATCCTATCCAGAAATATTTTCGTGTAATACGAGAAATTTTCTTTAATTAGGATTAGTTGTTCATTGGCTTTACGTCACCCTTTCGTATCATTCTACGTTCATACTACTTTATTCCACCCGTGCATTCAAGAAGTATTTGTATGTAATGGGAAAAATTTATTTTGATTCATTTGTTTATAAATGGAACTATTTGCCCCCGTAATTCTAGTCGACATTTTTTTTGCAAGACCCAAGTTAAGAAGAAAAATGCCAGCGCTCACCCTGGCATCTTCTTTATTTTTATCCGTCAGTCCCGGCATTTTGGGAAGTCATGCCGCACAGGCTTCAGAAGTGAAACAAATGTTTCCGGGAGCCCATAACATAATGTTACCAGCACCTATTTTGATGGGATAAGCGGCAACTCTAATCGTTTCTAGACGACGAATTGGGCGAATTATGCAAGAGCAGGGCCTTGTCTCGGCTTACACCGTAGCTCAATTTAAACCCCATGTGAAGTCATGTAACGAATCAGAACAGAAGAATGAATTAAATCGCAAGTTTGACCAAGAAGATGAAATGTCAGCGATTGTGAGCGATTTGA
>NZ_RYZZ01000008.1 GCF_003989135.1 Peribacillus cavernae | reverse complement strand
TCGAAATTACAAAAAGAACAGTCTATAAATAACTCGAAAATAACGGTATAATGTAAGTAGAGAGAATGATATCGAATGACAATTACTTATTTTTTGCGTTTTGCTTAGCAATCAACGTTTCTGATGGCTGGCGATTTTACGGACTGTCATCTAGTGTTTTATTTAAAAAGCGATATTTAAGCAATCGGGCGCAATTCTGAAGTATGAATTGCGCTCTTTCTTATTATATTGGGCAGGATTGTTGTACAAGGACATATAATATATAGAAATACAGTAAATGGATAAAAGGGGAGAACAAATGGGTTTCTATTGGGTGGGTCTTACTTTTGGGTATTATTTGGATTCACCGCTTCCTCCATTAGGGAGGTTTTCATGTTTCTGCTTCATTAAGTGTTGCGTACGTAAAGTGGCAATTCTTCTTAAATGATTCAGCCCTTCCTGGATGTTCTAGAGCTATCCAGTACTACGACTTCGGCTGACTTCTGATAGTTCAGCGAACATTCGCATGTTCGGTTACGGCATGTGTACCGCATTTCTATCAGACCTCCCAGGGTAAGCACACATTCTTCCTCTCCATGTCCCCACTTCATTTACTCTATGCACCCTTTGGCAGTAAGGGTTTTGACTTGTTTCGCAGTCTCACCCAAGCACATCTAGCCTTATATGAAGTTCGTGTCCCTAAGGGCGGAGATTTGCCGCTGACTTCCTTCTGATTCTGGGTCGCCCCAGACACCCTTGTCTTAAGCTAACCATTACTACTGCCTTCATTGGCTCGGGACTTGAACCCTAAAGAATGTGCGCATGCCTGGCGCACGAAAAAGCCTCGGCTATTATATAGCTGAGGCTTTTTTAATTACTTTAATATCCCTTCAGAAATGTAGAATTATTCTGTATATTTTATTACGTCTTGTTCAATTAACCTGCTAGTTTAAGCACATCATTTCACAATTTCTTCTCTACCTTAACATAAATGTTTATTTCAAAAGCCCCATAAACGACCGTTTTTGGTTAAAACGAGTGGTCTGCTTGAAAAGTCTGTCACTTTAATTGGTAAATTGCACCTGTTTTAAGTGCTATTTTGCACTTCAAAGTACGCCTATTATAAACAATAAAAGCACTTATCCAAGCTGTGAGCTGGTAACAAGTGCTTAACGTTTTATTTTAGAGGTTTTTCAAAATAGCGATATATCGTCGTCCGAGACACGCCCCACTTTTCCGCAACATCCTTAATCGGTGTACCACTTTCAATCAGCGCTTTCATCATTTCAATATCTTTCTGTCCAAATTTCTCAGGACGACCACCAAGACGACCACGCGCTCTTGCAGCTGCTCGTCCTGCAGCAGAGCGCTCCTCAATCAGATTCTGTTCAAATTCTGCAAAGGCTGCGAATAAGTGGAACATCAATTGCCCCGTTGCGTTGCTTTTGTCCATGGTCAGGTTTTCTTGTAAACTGTGAAAGCCCACGCCTCATTCGTTCAAAGTATTTACAATTTGTATTAAGTCCTGCATGTTGCGACCAAGACGATCTAATCGCCAAACGACAATCGTATCTCCCCCACGTGCATACTGAAGTGCTTCCTCTAAACCTGGACGCTGCTTTTTCGCCCCACTCATTTTATCGTGAAAGATTTATAAAGATGTCTTTGTAAATGAAGTTGATAGAACGCCATCCCAAATGATTGCTTACCAATTAGGGTGGTTAAATTTAATATTATCATGGGAACAAGATAATAATGATGGAAAAAATGTAATAACACCAAAGCCAGATTATAAATGGAATAATCTTGGTGGACTTTATCAGAGTTTTTATGATAAGTATGCAGAGTATTCGCTTGAAACGTTGATTGAGATGTTTAATCATGATGTTAATGAAATAATTCAATTAGTAGAAAGCTATAATGATAAAGAATTATTTGAACAAGGTGGCAGACAATGGGCGACTTCAACACCTTCCAATTGGCCGATTTGGAAATGGATTCATATAAATACAGTAGCACCATTTAAAACGTTTAGAACTAAAATTAGAAAATGGAAAAAGATAAGAGGAATATAATTTTTTATTTATCAGCAGTATCAAATAACTAAAGTCTATATACAGTTAATTCGAAAATGGATTAGCTGTTTTTTTTTATGTCAATTATTAGCGAAAGGAAGTACGTTGTATCCCTTTGGATATGCATTGTCCAAAGGGGATTTTTATGGTAAAAATAACATAATGATCTTCCGCAATCGGGCGCAATTCTTCAGCAAGAATTACGCTCTTTCTTTTTGTTAAGGGCCATTTAATGGAATATGGTTATTGAGCTACCTGGGCTTTGGTTATACTTTATAAAAATTGGACAAGCTGAAAGGTGTTCTTCAAAGTAATGATGTATACTAAATTTATGTAATAATCTTTTTTAAATATTAATTTTTTTTATTGGAGGAATGGAAATATGAAACTTGGTGCATTCTCTGTAAGTTTAAATGTAAAAGACATTAACAAATCAAAATCATTTTACGAAAATCTAGGATTTCAAGTCTTTGGAGGGAATATTACCCAAAATTGGCTTATAATGAAGAATGAAAGTACCGTCATTGGTCTGTTTCAAGGAATGTTTGAAAAGAACATTCTGACGTTTAATCCAGGTTGGAATGAAAATGCCGAAAATCTCGATTCATTCACAGACATTCGAGACCTTCAAAATCAGCTTAAAACAAAAGGAATTAAGATGTTGTCAGAAGCAGATGAAACAAGCGAAGGGCCTGCAAGTTTTACAATTGAAGATCCTGACGGTAATACCATTCTTTTAGATCAACACAGATGAATGAAGGATTGTTTTTGATAAATGTTTTTCCTTTATTCCTTATTCAGCAAAAGGGCGCTTTCCTGCAATAAGGAATAGCGCTTATTTACAATCTATACCCAGATTAACTATGTCTTTGAACGTGGAGTTTTGCATCAGTATTATTGAAAAGCTCTTCAAATAGCTGAATTCCTTCCACACATTTTTGTTCGATGTGTTCAAAAAAATCAGTGTAACTATTAAAGGAATAGTCATCAAAATGCTTCTGAGCTCTTTGAATAATGTTGTCAATTTGTTCTTTATGTGACAGTGGCATACTCACGATTTCTTCAAAAGTTATCATAACTATTTAACGGGAGTACAAACGAGAAAAAGCCCTTCCTTAGCTGCAAGGAATTTCGAATCCTTTATGGAAATCCATCCAAAAACGGCTTTACAATATCGTATCCCCGATCATTCATTAGTCAAAATTGAATCCAGGCAAGGAAAGATCATTGTCAGAAGCAAATGGACGGAGACAATCAGACAGGATACTATTTTTGTTCCTTTTCACTGGGCTGATTCACAAAATGTAAATCTGCTTGTATCAAAAGAATTAGATCCTACCTGCAGAATGCCGGGATTCAAAGTAAGTGCAGTCAGGATACATCCTGCTGTTGATCTACATCCAAAATGAAAACTTCCCAGATTAATAAGGTGGGGGCACTAGATGTCCTCGCCTTTTTTAAAATCAAAATTCAGACGCCAAAACCGAAATTTAGGTGAAAAAACTAAAAATCAGACGACAAAATTTAAATTAAGACGCCAAAACCGAAATTCAGTCGCGTCTTATATTGAAAAATAATGTTAGAAAACCTTACACAAAAATCACGAGTTTTAGAAAGGAATGATATAGTCAAAAAAAACAGTTAATTCTAAAGGAGTGCGGGTAGATGAAATTATCTGAATTGAAGAGGAACGGACATCACCGTCTCTTATAGCCTCGTTTTTGTATTTCGACGTTAGCTTTATGATTTGGGTCATTCTTGGTGCGCTTGGGGCTTTTATAACAAACGACTTTAGCCTGTCTCCGGCGGAAAAGGGCTTAATTGTGGCGACGCCTATATTAGGGGGATCTGTATTTCGGGTTATCCTCGTAATACTGACAGACCGGATCGGCCCGCGGAAAACCGCGATAGGCGGGATGATTGCTACCATGGTTCCGCTTCTTTGGGGCTGGTTATTTGGCAATAGCTTAGGGGAAATCTATTGCATCGCCATTTTATTGGGAGTAGCAGGCGGAAGCTTTGCCGCTGCCATTCCGCTAGCGAGCCGCTGGTATCCCCCGCATTTGCAAGGACTTGCCATGGGGATTGCCGGTGCCGGGAATAGCGGAACTCTTCTTGCCACATTATTTGGTCCCCGGCTAGCAGTAGAACTTGGCTGGCATAACGTGTTAGGGTTAGCGATGATTCCACTTGCTTTAGTGTTCATTGCCTACATTATGATGGCAAAGGATGCCCCTTCACAGCCAGAACCAATGCCATTAAAAGATTATTTTGGAATCTTCAAATCTGCGGTTACCTGGTATTTTTGCCTATTGTATAGTGTTGCTTTTGGGGGTTTTGTTGGATTATCTAGCTTCCTGAGTATCTTCTTTGTTGATCAGTACCAATTATCCAGAGTGAGGGCCGGAGACTTTGTGACCTTAATTGTTGCGGCAGGAAGTTTTTTTCGTCCTGTTGGCGGCTTCCTTGCTGATCGGAAGGGCAGCACCAATGTTCTTGGCTTTCTTTTTATCATTGTTGCTGTAATGATGTTTGGAGTAAGTTATCTTCCTTCGTTCTCCATTGTGATGATTTTATTGTTCGTTGGCATGGCCTGCCTGGGAATGGGAAATGGAGCCGTGTTCCAAATCATTCCCCAGCGTTTTCAAAAAGAAATGGGAATGATTACAGGAATTGTCGGCTTCTTTGTACCTAACCTGCTTGGAACTCTTAAACAAGTAACAGGCACTTTTGCAACGGGATTTCTCTGCTATTCCTTTATCGGGCTTGTTGCTCTGTCCGTATTGTTTATTGCCAGACGGTCATGGAGAAAAACAGTCTTGGTCAATAAGGATGCCGTCAAAGTGTAGTATTTGTCCCAGAAGATTATTCTATCTAAATGGCAAGGACTCATCAGTGGGATGGGTCCTTTAGTTAATATACATGGGTTTATCAACGTATAACAGAACTGAGGATTTGTAAATTTATTCCAAAACTATATCTAGTTCAAAGGGGATTTTTGATGAATATCCTCTTTCACTCTGATATCCTAGTAAATAAGTTAGTAGAGTATACCTCCGTCATTTGGGTATAATATATTTATTTCAATCAAAGGATGAATTGTATGGCTAAAAATTCAAAGCACATAGCTGGTGTTTCGCTGGCGATTATGGGGACAGGGTTTGTTGCTACACTGCCTTTTCAGGGGCCGCTTATTGTAGATTTACTGCAGGGGGGCTTTGAAGCTGGTGTCGTGGGAGGTTTGGCTGATTGGTTTGCTGTTACTGCTTTATTCCGTCATCCGTTGGGTCTGCCCATCCCCCATACGGCGCTCTTGCCGAAAAATCGGAAGAGAGTGACAACAGCACTTGTATCTACAATCGAAAACGACTGGCTTTCAAAAGAAAGTATTCAGGATAAATTAAAACAAATACGGTTTACTGAGAAGGTGTTACCCATTATTGAAAAAGAGCTTCATTCCGAAGCTATAAAAAAAGGGATTGTCCAACTTTTAACGCATCTGATCAAACATATTCAAATCGAAAGATTGCTGCCTTTTCTTGAGAAACAATTGAAGGAATATCTGTCTTCCATTGAAGTTCGCCCTTTTCTTGAGTCTGTTGCGAATCAAGCACTGGACAGGCGTTATGAAGAGAAGGCCCTTGATGTTCTTTTGTTAAAGGTGGAAGAATGGCTGATTCAGGAAAATCGCAGCAACCAGCTGGGCAGCTTTGCCTTGCGTACCATTAATAAAATTGAAGTGGACGGGATCTTGCAATTTGCGCTAAAGTCTTTTCAAAGCATGGTCAATGAAGAAAAGCTCGGCAGCATCCTGCAAAACCTGTTACTTAATAATATAACAAGCCTGCGCCACGAAAATGATTCAAACCGCCAGACAATTCTTTTACAGATTCGTTCAATGTTAGGCAACATAGGAGACAATGAACCCCTGGTAGACGAGGTTCAAAATTTGCTGGATAGCCTTGTCTCTGGCTGGGAGCCTTCCGATGGCATAACGGAAGTCCTCCAAAAAGTTCGCGGCCAGGCGCTGGCATTTATCCAGGATAACAAGTTTATGGACGTGTATCTTCTTCCGTTTGTAACAAAGTTATTAAATGATCTTAAAGCGAATACCGAAAGAATCACCAAGATCGAAAACTGGATTCACAAGCAATTTTTTATTCTCATTGAGGACAACCATTCAAAAATGGGTAAACTTGTAGAGGAAAACCTCGATAAGCTGGATGATGAAACGCTTATTGAGATGATAGAGAACAGTGTGGGAAAAGACCTGCAATGGATCAGGGTGAACGGAGCAGTGTGCGGATTTATTATCGGAATCCTATTAACAGGATGTAAAGCGCTTATTTAATGTCATTCATTTCAATGGTTTAAACCTTAATAAAGAAAGCCAACATGGAAAAATGTTGGCTTACTACTAAATTAATATGCTTCCCTAGCATTGGGATATAGCATTTCTTGACTTCTTCGTTCAAGTTGATGGATATGATTACGGAAACCGACGACCTCACCAATAATAATGATTGCAGGATTTTGGATATTGGCTTCTTTCGCATTCTTTTCAATAGTACACAATGTGCCCGTTACGGTTTGCTGTTCTTTGGTCGTACCTTGCTGTATGATTGCAACTGGTGTATCAGCTTTTTTGCCATACTTGAGTAATTGACCGCAAATATAGGAAAGATTTTTAATCCCCATATAAATAGCTAAAGTATCCACGCTGTTTGCAAGGCCTTCCCAATTTATATCGCTTGGTTCTCCTTTAGGGCGATGTCCGGTAACGACAGCAAAGGAACTTCCCAGCTTACGGTGCGTGATGGGAATGCCTGCATAGGCGGGGGCGGCAATCCCGGCTGTAATGCCGGGGATGATTTCAAATGGAATCCCATTATCCGCAAGCGATTCTGCCTCTTCGGCTCCCCTTCCAAATACGAAAGGGTCTCCACCCTTCAAGCGGGTGACTATTTTATCCTGCTTAGCATATTTCACTAATAGATGGTTAATCGTCTCCTGCTTCAAAGTATGATGATTGGGATGCTTGCCGCAATATACAAGAGTTGCACCTGGTTTTGCTTCATCCAACAGACTTTCATTTTACTAACCGATCGTATAAAATCACATCTGCTTTTCGAATGCACTTTAATGCTTTTACAGTTATCAAACCGGGATCTCCTGGACCCGCCCCAACTAAATATACTTTTCCCATTTTGTATCCCCCTTAGACCTGCTCCTAATGCCTTATCACAGCAAAACATATACCTCATTATTTTCAATTTCAACCTTAAAGGTGCGTACACAGCCTGTATCAGGTGCCTGGACTTTTCCGTCCAATACACTGATTTTCCAATCGTGCATCGGGCGAAAAATATAGTCCCCGCTGACCATGCCTTGAGCAAGCACACCGCCTTTATGAGGACAACGGTTCTCAATCGCGCGAATCTCCCCGCTATCCAAATGAAAAAGGGCAATTTCCTGAGAACCGATCAATACCGTTTTCCCAAGATTCTTTGGCAGCTCAGTCATAGTTGCAACCTTTATCCGTTCAAAGGTTTTATTCATTATCGTTTCCTCCTGTCTTTATTTAAAAGCAAAGAAAGTATAACTTTTTCAATGAGTACTGGTGTCTAGTGCAGTCAGCCTAGCCCCTCGAGTTCATAAGCCAAGCATCTGATGGGGAGAAAACCACTCCCCATACAGCTGCTCGTCTTATGCTTGTCGGACTTGCGCAGGATGCGCTGACGTCGACGTTCGCCACAGGACGTGGCGGCTCTTAGTCGACGTTCCTTATTACAAGGCGCTTGCGCTTTTAATATTTTGAAGCTGCAGGAACCCTTACAGTTTGATAAAGCTCCTTTTGAATCGTTTCGCTGTTAATCGTTTCTTTCCATGGATCTGTTAATACTGATAATGCTTTATCCAAACGTTGATTCAGTCGGGTGCGGTTCTGTTTATCTGCAAGGGTCGATTTAATATGGTCAAGACCAACGCGCTCAACCCATACAGAGGTTCTTTCTAAATATGCTGCATTTTCTCGATAGTATTGTATATAGGCACCCGTAATTTCAAGAACTTCGTCGCTTGTTTTTACTTTGCATAAAAGGTCTGCAGCTCTTAAATGTGTGCCGCCGTTTCCGCCGATATAAATTTCCCAGGCACCCTCGACTCCTACAACGCCTATGTCTTTAATGGCTGATTCAGCACAGTTGCGGGGACAAGCGGACACGGCCATTTTTACTTTATGCGGCGTATTTAAACGCTCAAACTTCTTTTCCATGGCAATTCCCATTCCAATCGAATCCTGGGTACCGAAGCGGCAGAAGTTTTCACCGACGCATGTTTTAACGGTCCGGAGGGTTTTCCCGTAAGCGTAACCGGATGGCATATCAAGATCGGCCCACATGCTTGGAAGATCTTCCTTTTCCACACCTAATAAATCAATCCGTTGACCGCCTGTAACCTTAATGAGCGGGACGTTATATTTATCCGCAACATCTGCAATTTTCCGCAGGTCAGCAGCGTTGGTGACGCCTCCATACATTCTTGGAACAACTGAATACGTACCGTCTTTTTGAATATTGGCGTGAAGCCTTTCATTTACAAAGCGGGACTCTCTTTCGTCTTCATAGGTGGCCGGATGAATCATTCCTAAATAATATTTCAGTGCCGGTTTGCATTTCGAGCAGCCATTATCTGTTTTCCAGCCGAGAACATTCATTACTTCGCGGGTATGGGTCAACTCCTTTTCGCGGATTTCCTTTACAACCTCATCTCTGGATAGTGTTGTACAGCTGCAAATGGCTTCCTGCTGATTAGCTGCGCTAAACTCGTCCCCTAATGTAACTTCCAATAGATCAGTAACTAGGGCTTTACACCCTCCGCATGATCTTGAGGCATTCGTACAACCTTTTACCTGCTCAAAGCTGGTTAAACCTTGAGCTTCGATTGCACCAACAATGGCCCCTTTCGTAACACCGTTGCAACCGCAAACGATTTCCTCATTAGGCATTGAAGCAGCCAGGCCAATGGCAGATTGTTCTGATTCCGCCCGCTCCGTATATTCAGAAACATCCGCATCTTTATTAATCAAACCTAGCAATTTCCTGCCTTCACTTGTATCGCCAAACAATACTGCTCCGGCAATTCGCCCTTCCTGGATGAGCACCTTTTTATAAGTCCCTTTCCAATCATCAAAAACTTTGATTGTTTTCGTTTCGCTATCCTCGATAATTTTTCCGGCTGAGAATACCTCAACACCGGAAACCTTTAATTGTGTAGATAGTACAGAGCCCTGATATGGATTGCCTTCCATGCCAGAAATTCTCTCTGCCAACACTTTCCCTTGTTCATATAGTGGAGCAACTAATCCATACACCATTTCACGATGTTCAGCGCATTCTCCAACTGCATAAACATTTTGAATTCCCGTTTCCAAATAGTCATTGACAATAATTCCACGGTTTACAGGAATGCCACTTTCCGCCGCAAGTTGGATATTGGGCTTAATCCCGACAGCCATCACTACCAGATTTGCTGCAACCTCTGTGCCGTCACTAAAACGTAATCCCTCAACATACTCTTCTAACTACTGTCTCTCCCGGATATAGCAGGATGTTGTTTTTTTTCGTACCAATTCCAATCATTCAATGTAATATCATCGATTTCTGTATCTCCCTGTAAGACTTTGGAAAGTTGAATTCGATTATAATTTGGATAAGGCTCACTTCCGAAAATGGTAATTTCAAAACGGTCTGGCAGGATGTTTACTATTTCTTCGATACATCGAACACCAGCCATGCCATTGCCAATTAAGACAATTTTTTGCTTTTTCATAACGTTCCCTCCAGTAAGCTTCCTCTTAGGGAAGAGTAGTTGCTGCCGATTATAAGGAGCGAACAGAACGATTTCATTAAGTATGTCATAAAATCTTACAAGGTTTTGATTAGCAGCCTTGAAGAGACTGAGATAAAAATTGTCTGTTAAATATAACGGTACTTAGTTAGTGGATCTGAATACAGTTAAATGTATGTTATATTTCCTTACATAGATCGTTTGAATTTTTGAACTTTCATGTATAATTTAACTTGGACATATAAAGGACATTCTTTGTGAGGTGAATGGAATGGGCTATCAAGAAACATCTTATAAAGATAAAAAAGTGATTTCCATAGGAGTGGTCAGTGAGTTAACAGGGTTGTCAGAAAGACAGATTCGTTATTATGAAGAAAGAGGTCTCATTTTTCCTGAAAGATCGGATCGGGGAAACCGAAAGTATTCTTTCTCAGATGTTGAATCATTAATGGAGATTGCCAATAAAATAGAGGACGGTGTACAAACATTCGAAATTAGACAAGAAATAAAAAGGGGAAATAAAAAAGAGGACCAACGTTCGATTCGTAAAAAAATGTTAAAAGGCCAGTTAAATGCCCAGTTCGGAATTCAACAGAATGAATAATAATATAAACCAGTCAGTTGTGCATGTAAATGTAAAAAGGAAAACACTTTGGGGCTCCCGCCAATATTGTTAGCTGCCGATACAATAAAAAAGCGGGATCAAGTGTTTTCCGTTTCACTAGAATTCCTGGAGTTAATTTTTGTGTGTTTCTTTTTTGATCATAAACGAGAGTGAGGCAAGTAACAGTAAGGTTGCTAGACATACAGTCGAGCCAATCACGTTATTTTGATTAAAAATAAAAGCAAAAAAGATAAGGGTCAAGGACACGATTGCAGTTATCGTTGTATATGGATACCCTTTTACTTGAAAAGCGGGTGTTTCATTGTATTGGGAACGGAGCTTCAATTGGGCTGAGCAAATGCTTATCCATAATATGATCACGGTAAAGCCGGGAATTGACATGAGATAGCTTATTACCTGCTCGGGAGTCATGTAGGCTAAAAAAACACCTATTAAAATGCATGTTGCAGTGATCATTATCCCTTTCAGCGGAATTCCCTTTTTGGATGTTTTCAAGAATCCTCTAGGCGCTTCACCGCTTTGAGCCATGGAATATAATGTTCTGGATGTAGCATAGATGCCTGAATTGGCAGCTGATAATACAGCTGTTAATAGAACGAAATTCATGATATGCGCTGCCCCGGGAAGCCCGGATAGGCTGAAAACCTGAACGAAAGGACTGTCTTCGGCGGAAACTTTGTTCCAGGGAATGATTCCGCAAATGATAAGGATCGGAAAGATGTAGAAAATGATAACCCGCCAAACCGCCCCTTTAATGATTTTTGGCAGTACCCGCTTCGCATCTTTTGTCTCGGTAACGGCCACGCCAATTAATTCAGCACCACCGTAGGAAAACATGACTACTAAAAAGGCGCTAAATATTCCGCTGATCCCGTTGGGGAAAAATCCGCCATGTGCCGTATAGTTTGCAAGGGGTTCGGAAGTGGAGCCAGGGAATATACCAATTATGATTAGAAATCCTAGAACAATGAAAGCGATGATTGCGATTATTTTAATGCCTGCAAACCAAAACTCAAGCTCACCATAATATTTCACTTGAAACAAATTGATGCCTACCACAACCGCCCCACAAAGCAAACTTAAAAGCCATAATGGCACAGAAGGAAACCAGTATTGTAAAAAGCTTCCCGCTGCCAGTAATTCTACGATGGTCACAATAACCCAGTTAAACCAATAGAGCCACCCGACAATAAAGGATACCCGGAATCCGAAAGCCTTATTTACGAGATTTTGAACGTTTAAATTGGGAAAAGCCATAGCCATTTCACCTAAAGCGGCCATGACAATAAATAACAATATCCCGCCTATTAAATAGGCAAATACAACACTTGGACCTGCCATATTTAACGTATCTGAGCTTCCTTTAAAAATCCCGGTCCCAATCATGCCCGCTAAAGCAATAAATAGCACGTGCCTCGGCAATAATCCCTTTTGTAAATCTTGATGATTTTTTTCCAAGTTGTTTTCCTGCCTTTCCTGATAAAATAAAAAGACCTACTGGATTCCAGCAGGGACAAATAGCCGCGATATCACCCAAGTTGAGAGCAAAATAATTTTTTAGTTTTCTTTCGTAATTAGACGCTTTCGTGCTTTTATGCACTAAAATTGCTATATCACTATATCATACTTTACTAACATGTCAAATCTGGCAGGAAAGCTGAACGTGTTGAGTCACACACTCTCTGGCGATCGTTATCCTAAAAAACCCCAAAAAAAGATGGCCAACCAGAAACACCTGGTTGGCCATCTTTCATAAAGCTTTAAAGTTAATGGAAAGTCTTATAGATTACTGGAAGCAATCTAGTATTCATTGGAAAATAGTATGCCATTCAAATAGCAGTAAATAGGGGAAAGTGGCCGCGAAGAGACCTGTGATAAATAAGACAGAACGCTTGCCAAGCCAGCAAAGCAAAATAACAGAAAGCCCAACAGCCGTGCCAAGGTAGGCTAACCATGGGAATGCAGCCGCAGTAAGAGATAATAAACAGGCATAATTTGCAGCAATAAATAAACCAAGGAGTAGTTGATTCAAAGACCTCATTTCAGAATAAACATGGTTATTCATTAGATAACCTCCCTTTTGAAAAGTAATGATATGAATGGAAAAAATTTTCTTGATAAATTATCGGTAAAGAAGAAATGTTTTTTGACAAGGGTTCGACAAAAAGGTATATAATAAATTTTGTGTAAACGATATATATAACTATAGGCAAATAACTTCATACTATCAAGTAAAAAAATTATATTTTGTCTCTTAGTCTATAAATGAATCAAATGGGGGGTTTTTCTATGTCGGACAAAGATAGAAACCAAAACGAGAAAGCGGGAAATTCCAGACGTACCTTTTTACGGAATTCCGGTTTAACAGTAGGCGGTCTCGTTTTGGGTGGAGCAGTCGGCAGCCTGTTTAACGTCAAATCTGATAGCAATGCAGAATCAGCAGACCATAAGAATATGGTTTCATCATCAAATCCAAATCAAGCACTAATGTATTTTACACCGGATCAATTTAAAACGGTGGAAGCATTATCAGAAACCATATTCCCTAAAACAGAGAGTGGACCTGGCGCTAAAGAATTAGGAGTGGTTTACTACATTGATCATCAATTGGCGGGAAGTTGGGGCTTAAATACGAGAGAGTACATGACCGGACCTTTTTATCCGGCAAAAGCCGTTCCTGAACAAGGTTATCAAACTCACTTAAAACGCCAGCAAGTTTTTGATATTGGCATCGAGTCTATCAATGCTTATTCCACAAAAAAATTCAAAAAGAAATTTCAGGAATTGGAAAAAGAAGACGACAAAATCGCTATTCTAAAAGATTTTGAGGAAGATAAAGTTAAGCTTAATAGCTCGTTATCCTCATCTTTCTTTTTTAGCATACTGCGCTCTGCAACCATCGAAGGTGTTTATGCGGATCCTATGTACGGAGGGAACAAAGACATGGGTGGTTGGAAAATGAAAAACTTCCCTGGCCATCAAGCCAGTTTTACAAATGTGTTAGGTAAAGATAAATTCGTTGCAATGAAACCACAATCACTGAATGCACAACACAAAATGTAGAAATAGAGGGTGACTTTTTATGGCTACAACGCTGCCAAAAACAGACATTGTATTAGCAGGAGTAGGTTGGGTTGGCGGAATCATCGCCGCTGAACTCACGAAAAAAGGATATAAAGTAGTCGGTATTGAACGCGGTAAAGAGCGGACAACAGAAGATTACTACATGGCTCATGATGAACTACGTTATGCGCAACGATATGAAATGATGCAGGATTTAGCGAAAGAAACGGTAACCTTCCGACATAATAAGAAACAGCGCGCCTTGCCATATCGGGAATGGGGTTCATTTTTAATCGGTGAAGGTGTCGGGGGTTCTGGTCTTCACTGGAATGGGCAGACTTTCCGCTTCTTGCCTTATGACTTTGAAATCTATTCAAAAACTGTTGAACGATACGGGAAAGATAAAATTCCGGCTGGTATGACCCTGCAGGATTGGGGAATTACCTATGATGAATTGGAGCCTTATTTCGATAAATTCGATGCGATGACAGGTATCGCCGGGGAACCAAATCCACTTCCTGGTTCGCCACAGGTTAAATACCCAAATCCACCAATGATGGAAACTCCGGTGACAAAGCTTTTCAAAGAAGCATCCAAAAAGTTGGGATATCATCCATATCACATGCCTTCTAACAACCTTACCAAAAACTATACGAACCCTGATGGTATCAGCCGTTCGGCTTGCCAATATTGCGGATTTTGTGAACGATTTGGCTGTGAATATGGCGCAAAAGCATCACCTATCGTAACGGTTATTCCTGTTGCGAAAAAAACAGGGAAGTTTGATGTTCGCACTCATTCCGTTGTAAGACGGGTGATTCATACCGATGGCAAGGCAAGTGGTGTCCTATACGTGGATACCAGGACAGGGGAAGAATATATTCAACCCGCAGATGTAGTTGTTGTCAGCGCTTATCAAATGAACAACATTAAATTGTTGTTAAACTCTAAACTTGGTACACCATATGACCCGGAAACAGGTCGTGGAGCAGTCGGGAAAAACTATGCGTACCAAACATACCTTGGTAAAGCAACGGGATTATTTGACGAGAAAGAGTTCAACCTTTATGGTGGAGCCGGAGCTTTGGGTGCCCAGATTGATGACTTTAATGGGGACTTTTTCGACCATTCAAAACTTGATTTCTTACACGGCGCAACGATTCACATTACACACCTTGGCGATCGTCCAATTGCAAATAACAATGTCCCTCATGGTGTTGCCAGCTGGGGAAAAGAGTTTAAAGAAAAGTCCGTATTCTATGCAAATCGTTCCTTGCAAATTAAGGCACAGGGATCAAGCATGCCTTGGAAGGATAACTATATCGATTTGGACCCAACCTATAAAGATGCATTCGGAGACCCCCTGTTACGGATGACTTTCAACTGGAAAGACCAAGACCGGAATCTGATGAAATATATGGGAAATAAATCCGCAGAAATCATGAAGGAAATGGGAGCTACTCATGTGAACAAGGGCGGAGATGATATCGCGGATTACGATATCCGAAACTACCAATCCACACACAACACAGGCGGAGTAATTATGGGTGCTGATCCTGAGACGAGTGTATTAAATAGTTATCTGCAAATGTGGGATTGTGATAATGTATTTGTTCCTGGAGCATCTGCTTTCCCTCACAACTCAGGATATAATCCAACCAATACAGTCGGTGCTCTAGCCTATCGTGCTGCAGAAGGCATTGAGAAGTATTTGAAAACAGGCGGCTCACTGGTATAAAGCGTACTTAAGCAACAAGGTTTAGAGATATGGATACTTTCAGACAGTATCTTTTATTCCTGATGCGGATTTTTCACGGAAGGAGAGAAGAACGATGATGAATATTGGAGTTCCTGGTTTAATCCTGATCGTAATTCTTGCCTTAATAATCTTTGGTCCAGCCAAGCTGCCACAATTAGGCTCAGCGATTGGACAGACATTAAAGGAATTTAAAAAATCAACAAAAGAAGAACCACAAAACAAAAAGTTGGTTCAAATCGAAAAAGACACAGTGAACGAAAAATAATGAAAAAAGCTATCCTTAACCGGGTAGCTTTTTTACTGCTTTTTAACAGCGCAAAATGGTTTAAAGTTTCTATTTACAAATATTATGCACAAGAGTATGATTATCCTCAGTTTCATATTTCTATTTTGCTTAATCCTTTGGAGCGGGGGACCCATTTTTACGGTGACTTTTTCACTAGGGGTGAATCCTATTAATGTAGGTAGGGCTACTCTTTTAGCCCGAATCCGACAGCTAACCCCGTAAGCGTGATGAGAGAGGAAGGTGGAGCTGGTGAGACATTTCAGCGGATAATGTCTACAGGGCTGTTAAATGATGCCTTGTAGACTTTTTTATGTTTCTGATGCTTGGTTTGTTCAGCAGGGTAATATACTAAAAACAAAGTCGTGGTGGTGTAATGATGTTTTCCTCGGTAAAAAGGTTTTTAATCGGACGGCCCTTAAAGTCGACCGAACTTGGGGATCAAAGGCTAAATAAACGGAAAGCACTTGCTATCCTTTCATCCGATGCCCTATCATCAGTGGCTTATGGTCCGGAGCAGGTTTTACTCGTTTTAATGACAGTAAGTGCTGTTGCTTTCTGGTATTCGATTCCTATCGCATTAGGAGTGCTTTTCCTTTTATTAGCCCTTATTCTTTCATATAGACAAATTATCTTTGCTTACCCGCATGGCGGCGGGGCCTATGTTGTGTCAAAGGAAAATCTCGGTGTAAATCCTGGATTGATAGCAGGCGGCTCGTTATTAGTCGATTACATACTGACTGTTGCGGTAAGTGTCTCAGCCGGTACGGATGCGATTACTTCCGCTTTTCCTTCCTTACATGGATACAATGTGATCATAGCCAGTTTGCTGGTCGTTTTCATTACGATCTTAAATTTAAGGGGAATAACGGAGTCAGCGTCCATTTTAGCTTATCCGGTTTATTTATTCGTATTGGCCTTATTTATCTTAATCGGAGTAGGGCTATTCCATATTGTAACGGGTGATGTTTCTCCGGATTTACATGCCCCAATCGGTACACCTGTTGCTGGCATAAGTCTGTTTTTGCTGTTAAGGGCCTTCGCGTCCGGGAGTTCTGCCTTGACCGGGGTAGAAGCGATTTCCAATGCCATTCCGACTTTTAAAGATCCCGCCCCCAATAATGCAGCCAAAACACTGCTGTCTATGGGTTTTTTATTGGCCTTATTATTTTCGGGAATTGTTTACTTAGCGTATTACTATGGAATTTCTCCGAGAGCAGACGAAACCGTTGTCTCCCAAATTGCTGCCGAAACGTTTGGAAGGAATTTCATGTATTATTTCATTCAGGGGACAACGGCGTTGATTCTCGTCCTTGCCGCGAATACGGGATATTCAGCTTTCCCTTTACTTGCTTTTAATCTCGCAAAGGACAAATATATAGCGAGGATGTTTACCATCAGAGGGGATCGATTGGGATATTCAAATGGGATTATCACTCTGGGTGTTACATCCATTATTCTAATCATAATCTTTAAAGGGCAAACGGAACAGTTGATTCCTCTTTATGCAGTAGGAGTATTCATTCCATTTACCCTGTCCCAGACAGGGATGCTGGTTAAATGGATTCGTGAAAAGCCTAAAGGCTGGATCGTGAAATTGACGATCAATTTCGTAGGTGCATTGATCAGCTTTACGGTCATGATGATTTTCTTTCTTACCAAGTTTGGGCAGGTCTGGCCCGTGTTAATCTTCTTGCCGCTGATTGTCTTTGGTTTTCACCGGATAAAAAAACACTATGACTCTGTTGGGGAGCAATTAAGGTTACAAAACAATGAACCAGCCATTCCGATTGAAGGAAACATCATTATCGTCCCTGTAGCGGGTATGACTCATGTAGTAGAGAACTCTCTAAACTATGCCAAGTCGCTTTCAGCAGACCAGATTATTGCTGTTTACGTCGCCTTTGAGAGGGACGATGAGAAGTTATTTGAAGCGAAGTGGAATAAATGGCAGCCGGATGTCCGGCTTGTTACCTTAAACTCTTATTATCGCAGCATCATTCAACCATTAACGAAATTTATTGACACAGTTGAACATAAGGCAAGTGAATCAAACTACCGGGTAACGGTATTAATTCCGCAATTTATCCCGAAAAAAAGCTGGCACAATATCCTTCATAACCAATCGAGTTTACTGATCCGTGCCTACCTGCTTTATAGAAGGAATGTAATCGTTGCGACTGTCCCTTATCATCTGAAAAAGTAAAAGATAAAGTCATTGCTTTTCTTACTCCATCAAATAAGAAATCCCCTTCTGACTAAACTGTACGATAAGATGCTTTTTCGTACAATCGAATCAGTTGGGGAGATAGTAAAAAGCAGGGGAATGAACTATATCTTCTTTACTTCGATAAACAGGATATGGTGGCCGTCTAATCCCTTTACTTTAAAGTTATATCCTTCAGCCTCTAATTCATCATCGAGTTTGACATCATAGCTCTGGGTAAGGAACCATCCTCCCAGCGTGTCAACGTCATCTTCGAAAAGATGAATTCCCAGGATGTCATTCACTTCAGGTATGAGAAGTTTAGAATTAAAGATGTAATGGTTTTGATTTAGCTTACGGATATCCGGAATTTCGTCCGCATCGAATTCATCGCGAATTTCACCGACAATTTCCTCGAGAATATCCTCTACGGTAACCAGGCCGGATGTTCCTCCATATTCATCGAAAAGAAGGGCCATATGGGTTTGTTCCTTTTGCATTTTTACCAGGAGGTCGTGAATCGGGATTGTCTCGATTACGCGAATGATCGGCTTAATAAACGGTTTTAATGGCATTTCCTCCAGTAATAACGATTCCCTTGAAATCTTGGCTGTCAATATCTCTTTAATGTTAATAATGCCAAGGATATTATCTTTATCGCCATCAGCAACAGGGTAACGAGTATACCTTTCTTCCTGGATGGTAGCAATGACGTTTTCAATCGTGTCGTCTATCGACAGGCTGACGATTTCAGTGCGGGGAACCATGATTTCTTTTGCAAGCCGCTCGTCGAACTCAAATATATTATTCACATATTTAAGTTCATTTTGATTAATTTCCCCGCTTTTATAGCTTTCCGAAAGGAGAAAACGAAGCTCCTCTTCTGAATGGGCTAATTCGTGCTCGGACGCCGGTTTTAAACCAAAAAGGCTTGTTATAAAACGGGCTGACCCGTTCAAAGTCCAGATAAAGGGGAACATGATTTTATAAAACCATATAATCGGCTTTGCGAAGGTAAGGGCAACAGCTTCCGCTTTTTGAATCGCAACCGTTTTTGGAGCGAGCTCGCCTACGACAACGTGCAAAAATGTTACAATTGCGAAAGCTATAATAACCGAAATAATGTGGGCAGCTGATGCACCAATATTGAATCTTTCGAAAAGAGGTTCAAATAAATGAGCGATTGTCGGTTCTCCCAGCCAGCCTATTCCAAGTGCAGTTACGGTGATACCTAACTGGCAGGCAGAAAGATATTCATCGAGATGGGAAGTTACCCTTTGAGCAGCAATTGCCCCTGGTTTTCCTTCTGCAATCAGCTGTTCAATCCTCGAGCTTCTCACTCTAATAATGGCAAATTCAGTTGCCACAAAAAATGCCGTAAAGGCTATTAAGATTACCAATAAGAACAAATTAATAATTTCCAATTAAGAAGCCTTACAAAGTAAGGCGTTCACCTCCAAAATAATTTCACTTATTAACATTGCCTTCTACTCTAAATTGTACCCAAATTGATACGCCTGATGCGATAAAAGTCAGATTGGAATCCAGTTTACGTTTTGACCGCCTACGACAACAAAAGTAACAGAGACTGAATAAGGGTAATGCTTTCATGGGAAAGATGCTTCTTGATAAATTGAGGATCTTGCAGACCCTTTTCTTTTAAAAGGGAGGCAATTGCCGAAACATCTTGTTCCAATGCCTTAATTTTTTCCTTAAGCTCCTCTAACTCAAGGCTTTCGTCAGCTTGTGTTTTTAATTTCACTTTAATATCATCTAAGGTTAAATGGTCTTTTTTAAGTTCTTCAATATATTGAAGACGGGAAATCATATCCATATTATAGTAGCGATAATTAGAACTGGAACGTTCTGCTTTTAACAGGCCTATTTGGGTATAGTAGTCGACTGTGCGCTTTGTAACGTTTGCCAACTCAGCCAATTCACCAATTTTTAGTCTCTCGACCCCATTTGGACTCCCCCTAAAAGTAAAACGTGATAGTTTAACTATATCATATTGTAATAGAAACCATATAACAAGTATTACGATTTATTATTCAAAAAGGTTTCAAAAAGTCTTTTTAAGCATACCTCACTATTTATTTATGATACTTTTGGGGTCTGTGTAATCAGAAGAGTGTAAACTGAAAGATGTGTTGGCAGCTACTTATAGATATCTCCACGGTTTCCGATAGCCTGTATGTATATAATTTTCTCATCATGATTGACGTTAAACAAAATACGAAAGGTACCAATTCTAAGTCTGTATAGTTCTTCGTACCCTTTCATACTCTTTATGTGGTATGTCAACACTAAACTAGACAATTTTTTCA
>NZ_RYZZ01000007.1 GCF_003989135.1 Peribacillus cavernae | reverse complement strand
TCCACACTCTATGCGACTGCCCGTCGCACAAAAAGGACGTTCACCTAGAACGCCTTGTACAAGTTCTCCAAACGTACCGTTACAACTCCCCTTGCCTACTCTCAACTGCTTGATCTTTTCATCCTCAACTTCTTGTTCTTCATAATTCCGGATGGCTCGTCGGTCTTTCAATTCTTGAATGATAGACATTTGGACTCTTTCCCTTCACTCACAGACTCCGATTCAATCACTTTTTCAAACCATTGGATTTTTTCTCTTAATTGAACGACTTTACCTACAAGGAAGATGGCAGGATTTCGAATCTCCGCTTGATCGGCCAGCACAGGGATTGTTTTAAGGTTGCCAGTAATGGTCCTTTGATTTTCGGTCGTTCCCCATTCAATGACGGCCACAGGCGTTTCACCGTCCCTTCCATGCTCTATCAATTTTCCACAAATAAACGGCATATTTCCGATTCCCATATAAAAAGCGATTGTGTCAATTCCTTGAGCCAACGCCTCCCAGTTGAGATTGTCTTGTCCCTTTTGGTCACGTCCATGACCGGTCACAATCGCAAAACTGGAAGCATGATCACGGTGGGTCACCGGGATGCCGGCATAAGCTGGTGCCGCGATTCCCGCTGTCACTCCTGGGACCATTTCATATTCAATCCCGTTTTCTGCAAGAACTTCCGCTTCCTCTCCGCCCCGACCAAAGACACACGGATCTCCTCCCTTTAAACGGGTAACCGTTTTTCCCTGCAAAGCCTTTTCTACCAACAGTGCATGGATTTCTTCTTGAATGAGATGATGTTTTCCGGGTAATTTCCCGCAATAGACAAGCTCAGCATCTGCTTTTGCATAATTTAGTAATTTTGGATTGACCAGCCTGTCATAAGCAATCACATCTGACTTTTGAATGCATTCCAGTCCATAAACTGTAATTAGCTTTGGATCTCCCGGACCCGCACCAACGAGATAGACCTTTCCCGGATTCATGCTTTCGCCTCCTCTTCTTTATATAAAAAATACCTTTTCGTTTTGATATATTTCGTGTAAAATCAGTTGTTTTTCTTTAAGCAGGCAGCTATCCAATTTTCAACAAGTTGAGGATTGGAAGCAAAATGAAAATGGCTGTATCCAGCGACAAGATTACCTAACATACAGCCCTCTTTTTTCATGCCAAATCTACCTTTCGCCTCATAGGCATATGGAAGCTCCGCATCAGACTCAAAAGTAGAGTAGTGAAATTCATGGCCCTTTGCCTGTTCACCCTCATTGATTAAAAAATTGCCTTCGGTTCCTGTTATTTCACGATAACCCAGTGTTGCAAGCTTTTTCTGCATTTTAATCCTGCCTGGAATCAAGCCTGCCATCGGATACTCCTCGCCGGAAGTTGTTTCAATCGATTCGCTCAAAAACATAAAACCGCCGCATTCTGCTAGAGTCGGTAAGCCTTTTTCGATTGCGTTTCTGATGGATTTCATGGCACCTTCATTGCAGGATAGTTCATCGGCAAATTCTTCTGGAAATCCGCCCCCAAGGTATAAGCCATCCGCATGCGCTGGAACTTCCTCCCCTTTTAATGGAGAAAAATACTCGATGCTCGCTCCATTCACTTCAAGCAACTCAAGGTTTTCCTGATAATAAAAATTAAAGGCGGCATCTTTGGCAACAGCGATACAGACGTCTTTTTTGCTGCGGACCTGAAATAACCCCGAATGTTGACTGGAGATGGTACTCGTCTTAGCCAAGTGGTACAGCTGCTCGATATCAATCGTTTCCATGACTAAATCGGCAAGCTTATCGAAAAGTGGATCAAGTTCACCGCGTTCAATGGCAGGAATTAGACCTAAATGACGGCTAGGGATATCAATATCCAACTCCCGTTTCATATACCCGAGCACAGGAACATGGCATTCCTGCTCGATCGCTGCTTTGACGATTTTGTAATGGCCCTCACTGCCTACTTGATTGGCAATTACTCCAATAATATTCGGACCGGTCGCGAAAGCTTGAAACCCTTTGACAATCGCAGCTGCACTTCGCGCCATGCTGGCACAATTGACAACTAACAACACAGGACTTTCGGTAATCATGCTGATCTCTGCTGTTGACCCCGTATTCGATAATGGACTTTTCCCATCGAAAAAGCCCATGACTCCTTCGATAATCGAGATATCCGCACCATGGCTCGCTTTGTTAAGAATCTCACGAACGATCTCGTGCTCAAACATCCAGCTGTCAAGATTACGTGATATTCGGCCTGTTACGGCTGTATGATAGGATGGATCAATATAGTCAGGGCCGCATTTAAACCCCTGGACGGTGTAGCCTTTCTTCTGTAGGGCTGCCATGATTCCGATAGTCAGTGTGGTTTTCCCGACTCCACTGCCGGTACCAGCAATGACTAATCTTCTATCACTCATAAATGTTTCCTCCTTTAAAAAGGAATGACTCCGACTGAAATGGTGACATTTCCCGATTTTTTCTTAACTAGCTCCAGCTGTTCCGCTCCTGTATATATTCTTACAGCTGGCTCACTTACTCCGTATGCTCCTGTGTATTTATAAACCGTGTCTGACGGCGCTTCAATTTTAGCCTGATTCAGCTCTTTCGGTTCATAATACACAAATTCCCAACCGTATTTCTGAACAACTTCGAGCAAACCGATTTCATCTTTCTTTATCGAAATCGTACAAATGGCTTTCACACTTTTTAAGGAAAATTTTAATTCCGCTACTGTTTCCACAATCACCTGTTCAATTTCAGCCGCTGATGTTCCGCGATTACAGCCGATTCCGATGGCAATGACTTTTGGACGATAAACAATGCCATTTTCCAGAATTCTATTTTCAGTCTGGCTAAGCTGCCGGTGAGTAACGACTAAGGCCGCTTTGGGCTTAGCCTGGAGTGCCCCGTCAATTGACGGATAGACGACAATTTGTTCAGGCAAGGGTATTTCATACGTCCACCAGTTCTGTTCACCCGACTCCTGCACAATCGCAACATGCTCTTCATTCACAACGGAGGCGCTGACTGGAGTCAATTTTTCCGCAGAATCCCAGACCCAGCCGAAACGAGAACCGAATAAATCGACCGGAATCGTTTTTTGTACATCTGAAGCGGTTGTAATAATCGCTTTTGCATCAAGCGCTGCGGCGACTTCCTTAGTTAGTTCATTGGCCCCTCCAAGATGTCCCGACAATACACTAATGACATTTTCCCCTTTATCATCAATGACGACAATACCGGGATCCGTTTTTTTATCCTTCAAAATCGGCGCAATCATCCGGACGACGGCCCCTAATGAAATAATTAATATAATGCCTTTATATTGCTTAAATAAGGCTGGTAACAGCATGCGGACACTCCCCGAAAAAAGCTGGACTTGTCTGTGCTCTTCATCGCCTTTTTCAAACTTGCTCATGTAATATAAATCGGAATTTGTAAAAACGGTATGTAATTTGCGCGATAATTCCACGCCATGCTTCGTAATCGCCACGATTGCATAAGAATGAGACTGTTTAATCGGAGCCAATTCCTCTTCTTTTAATTCGATGATCATGGCTTAACTCCTTTTCGGAAACCATGGGTAAAGCTTGCATCATATAGCTTGGAACGGTATTCATCTTTATCATGGATATTAGGGTCTAACGCCCATCCAGCCAAAATCATCGCATGCTTGCGGATTCCATTCTTGCGCATATCTTCATCTAAATTCACCAAGGTCGTGCGGACAATTTTTTGATCCGGCCATGTTGCTCGTTGGATGACTGCGACAGGCGTATCATCTTGCCAACCGGCAGCTTGCAGTTCTTTGACGATTTTTTTTGTCAAGGTTGCGCTTAAGAAAAGGGCAATCGTGCAATGGTGACTCGCCAAATCTCGTAATTTTTCAAATTCAGGAACCGGCGTCCGTCCTTCAGCTCTTGTTAAAATAAGCGTTTGCGTTAAATCTGGAATCGTCAGCTCGGCCCCGATTGCCGCAGCGGAAGCAAACACTGAACTAACACCAGGAATCACCTCATTGCCAATATTCTCTTTCTTCAATAGAACAATTTGTTCCATGATTGCCCCGTACATGGCAGGATCTCCTGTGTGAATACGGGCAACCATTTTTCCTGCTTTTACACGATCAACCATAACGTCAACAATTTCTTCCAAATGCATCCCAGCTGTTTTCAGCACCTCGGCATCAGGTTTTGCCTTTCTAATCAATTCATCGTTCACTAATGAATCCGTATATAAAATAACGTCTGCCGTTTGGAGAATGTTCAATCCTTTTACCGTAATCAAATCAGGATCGCCTGGTCCCGCTCCTACAATATAAATTTTCATTTCCTCACCACCATCAGAGTTAAGTATTCGAGCTCAAGGCCTTCCAGTTCACTTACGTTCCAGATCACTTCTTCATCGGAAGTGACTTTGGTTACAACGGAGGCTTTTTCCAGAAGGTCCAAGTCTCTTAAAACGGTAATCATTAAATCGATCACTTTTGCGACTTTAATAAACACGACCGCGTCATGATCTTCAATTGCTTTTTTCATCGCTTCATAATCATCTCTAGCCGGAACAATCGCGACATGTTCATCGCCATCTGCCAAAGCAATGCCAAGTCTTGACGCTGACCCGTTAAACGAAGAAATGCCTGGTACTGTCTTAATCTCAACTTCAGGGTGCAATTCCTGCATCAATTTCATCATATGTATGAATGTACTGTATAAAAGCGGATCCCCTTCTGTAACGAAAGCGACATCTTTGCCTTCATATAACTTTTGCCAAACCTTCTTGACTGTATCGTTCCATTCCCGATCTAAAATCGCTTGGTCCTTCGTCATCGGAAAAACAAGCCCGAGCATTTCCTTCTCCTCAGGTCGAATGTACACTTCTGCAATACGATGGGCATAGCTTTTACTGCCTTTTCTTTTTCTTGGATACGCAATAACCGGCGACTCCTGAATGACGCGAAACGCTTTTACTGTAATAAGCTCCGGATCTCCTGGACCGACGCCAAGACCATATAATGTGCCAAGATTACTCATTCGTGTCTTCCTTTCGTTGTGCAGTAATGATATAAACCGGATTAAGCGGTACAAATCGGTTCATTCCTAAAATAGGCTTGCTTCGGGAAATTTGCGCATGATTGATGGAGGTTTGAAAGCCCGCTTCTGCAAAAGCCTCGTTAGCACGGTATAGATTTTCTATCGTAGCGGCATTAAGGACAATTCGCCCGCCTTCTTTCAAGCGCTTGCAGCAAGTATGGATCAGGTCTGCCATTTCGCCACCTGTCCCTCCGATGAAAATGGCATCTGGATCTGGGAAAGTGTCTAACCCAATTGGCGCCTTTCCATGGATCGCCGTTAAATCGGTACGAAATTTACGTTGGTTTTGATAACAATTTTCTAAATCCGGTTCATTTTTTTCAATCGCAAAAACATCGCCTTCCGGAGCTAGCTTTGCTGCTTCAATGGCCATCGAGCCTGTACACGTCCCGACATCCCAGACTATGCTATTTTTCTGAAGTTTTAACGCGTAAAGGCTTAATACTCGAATTTCTTTTTTGGTAATGAGGCCTTTCTCCGGCTTGCGTTGCGTAAACTCTTCATCTTCAATGCCTAACGACCAGCGCGGTCCTTCGGCTACCTTTTTCAAAATGACGACATTTAACGGAGAGAATTCGCGATCTACCATTTCTTCAAGTTCATACCAGCCTGAATTTTCGTTTTCTCCTTGTATATTCTCAGCCACAAATGCCCGATACTCTGTCATTCCAAACAAAAGAAGATATTTAGCAATTTGATTGGGACTATTTTCGGCATCAGTGAGCAACGCCACTTTTGCCTTCCCATCGATCCTTTGCGCCAATCCTTTCATGCTCCGACCATGAACGCTCACAAGGAAAGCATCTTGCCAGCTTTCACCCATTTTCGCAAAAGCAAGCTGAACAGAGCTTAAATACGGGTATACTTCTATATTCATTTTGCTAGAAAGATAGCCACCTATCCCGTAAAATAGTGGATCACCAGAAGCTAAAACAACAGTCTGGCGCATTTCTTCCTGTAGTCGTTCCACAACTGCTTTTAACCCACCCTTTATGACAATCTTCTCTCCTTGATAATTCGGGAAGAATGACAAGACCCTCTCACCGCCGACAAGCACTTCACTTTCTTCAATCCATTGTGTATATTGGGGCAGCAAGCTTTCTTGACCGTTATCCCCTATCCCGATTAATTTCATCGATTGAGTCAATTCCAACAGCCCTTCCTAGTAATTGTCCTTTCAACGAATAAATCGCCGTTTCCATTTCAATGCCGCCCTTCACTTGTTTTAAAGCCGAATGACAGCAAGCCTCACAGAGTTTATTGAAAAACTCAACGTTATTCGCCTCTGCCATCAAGTCCCCAACTTGGGATGCGGTGTTTGCGTTCTTTATTTCGAAAACAAGGTCATCATCGGCACCGACACTTCGGGCTATTTCAGATAGAAAACCAAAGTCGACCGGAGCACTTTTGGAATGAACCATCATCACGCCCTGGGCAACTTTTGAAAACTTCCCCATCATCCCGACGAGAGATACCTTTTTAATCCCCTGCCTATTGCAATGCTTTAGCGAGAAGCCTACAAAGTCACCCATTTCAATAAAGGCTTCTTCAGGTAAATCCTGAAGGAGACCCATTGCATACTTTTCACTGCGGCCACCGGTCGTTAAGACAAGATGCTCGCAGCCCCCCGCCTTGGCGACACTTATCGCCTGCACAATACTTGCCATATAAGCGGAACTGGAAAAAGGAACGACCGTGCCCCTTGTCCCTAAAATGGAGATGCCGCCGATAATTCCTAACCGGCCGTTTAACGTTTTTTTCGCAATTTCTTCACCAGCCGGCACGGAAATAACGACTTTAACACCTCTATTAATCTGAAATTCTTCTAACGTCTGCTGCACGGTTGTTACAATCATTTTGCGTGGCACCGGATTAATGGCCGCTTCTCCGACAGGAACTGGAAGGCCTGCTTTGGTCACTCGCCCAACACCAACTCCGCCATCCAAGATGATGCCAGGAGTATCGATCCAGCTGACCGTAGAAATAATTCGTGCCAGGTGGGTGGCATCCGGATCATCGCCAGCATCTTTAATCGTTTCCGCGCTAACTGAATTTTCTGTTATATCATATTTCTCAATCGTAAAAGTGGCATTACGCCCAATAGGCAAATGAATCGTTGCCTCCTCAAGCGCGTCACCGGTAATCAGTGCGGTCAATGCCGCCTTTGTCACGGCTGTTGAACAGGCTCCGGTCGTATACCCATGCCGCATTTGGGAAGGGTCTTTCTTGACTTTCTTTTGCATGATTATACCTGATCAGCTAAGAGGGAAATCGCATTTAAAGCGGCAACTGTAACAGTACTTCCGCCTTTCCGGCCAACATTTGTGATGAAAGGCACTTCCGCGATTTTTGCCAGTTCTTCTTTTGATTCCGCGGCGGAAACAAAGCCAACAGGCATACCGATAATCAAGTCTGGCTTAGCTATACCTTCTTTGATCAGACGGATGAGCTCTAAAAGGGCCGTTGGTGCATTACCAATCGCATAAATCCCGCCCGCATTTTCACGTACGGCTTTTTGCATCGAAATGATGGCTCTTGTCGTCTTCAACCGTTTCGCTTCAACTGTTACATCGGGGTCTGAAATATAGCAGTGCACATCCCCGCCATGCTTTTGAAAGCGGGTTTTCCCTGTTCCGCTTTCAATCATTTGCACATCGGCAATGACATGCCTTCCTTTGCGAATCGCTTCTACACCAGCTCGAATTGCATTTGGATGGATGATGACGCTTCTTCCTAATTCAAAGTCTGCAGAAGCATGAATAATGCGACGTACTATCATCCATTCATCGTCCGAAAAATCATGAGCACCCATTTCTTCAGCAATTATAGAAAAGCTATAATCATATATTTTGTCTGGATCGACCGTTAAAGGTTTAAAGTCTGTATTAAAATCCATCGTAAAATTCCTCCTATTTTTCGTGTAACTGTTTGTTCAAATCGGCAATGACAAAATCGAAACTGGAATGAACATTTTGATAATCAACATTGGGTCGGGAAATCATAATCGTCTCGATTCCACATTCCAATGCGGCTTCCAATTTTTCATCGACAGACCCAACTTTGCCACTTTCTTTTGTAATCATTAACGTGACTTCGTATTGATTGTATAGCGCTTTGTTTAATTCCTTTGAAAATGGACCTTGAATCGCGACGATATTTTTTTGCTCGATGCCTAACTGAGCGCATTTTTCCATATTGTCGATACGTGGCAGCATTCTTGCAATGACTCTCGTATTCTCAAGACCTACTAACTCTTCGGCAAAAATCTCTAACGTTTTACTTCCCGTCGTTAGCATGATGACACCCCGCTTTGTCGCGGCAAGCTTGGCTGCTTCGGCATAATCGCTAACCATGATTAATTTCTCATCCTGGAATCTTTGACTCTCACGTTCATAACGAATATAAGGAACGTTGGCTTCCTTTGCTCCCTGGAGAGCATTTTTCGATGCCTCTTCTGCAAATGGGTGACTCGCATCTACTACCGCTTGAAACCCTTTTTCGTTGATTAACAATGTCATATCTGCTGCCGTTAATCGTCCAATTTGAGTTAATATCCCCGCTTCCTGCAAGCTTTTTGCTGCCGTCTCGGTTACGATCGTTGCCAAGACCTGGAATCCCGCCTGCTGGATTTCAATCGCCAATTCCCTTGCATCACTTGTACCTGCCAAGAACAAAATCATTTTGACTTCCCCGCCAATTGTTCATCATGGTGATGATCATGGTCGTGGTGATCGTGATCATGATCGTGGTGATGATGGTGGGCATGACCATGTTCCGCGACATACCTACGATAGTTTTCTAAATCACGGGCACCACTTGACCTTCCTTCGCTGGCTTCGATTACACGTTCTTTCAGGATAGTTTGTAATGTTGGATGATAACCAAAGTATTCTGCCAAAACAAATTCATGCTCTGGATTTTGCTCTTGATAGCCTGCAAGCATTTTCGCCATTCTTTCCATTAAAATACCGGTGAAAAGGAAATATGGAAGCATCACAATTTTTTTAGCACCTAGCTTAAGGCAGCGTTCAATTCCTTCATCGACTAACGGATCCGATACACCCATGAAGGCACTTTCGACCCATTTGACATTCATTTTTTCCCACAGCAATCGTGAAATTTTATAAAAATCACTATTTGCATCAGCATCACTTCCACCTCGGCCAATTAGCAAAATTGCCGTATCAGGGTGTTCCGAAGATGTATCAAAGCCAACTTCCTCTAGCCGATCCGTTAAAATCGTTAATACTTCCTGGTTGACCCCAATCGTTTGCCCATATGTGAATTGAACCCCTGGATACTTAGTCCTTCCATCTTCTATTTCAGCTGGAATATGCAATTTTGAATGTCCTGCATGAAGCAAAATAATCGGTATGACGATAACTTCAGCGGCTCCTCTTTTCACACAATTGTCAATGCCTTTGGAAATACTTGGCGAAGCAAATTCCAAGAAGCATGTTTCAATCAATGAGCTGTCGTCCATTGTCGGAATCATTTTTTCAATAAAACGAATCACTTCTTCGTTTCCAGCTGCTAATCGGCTACCATGTCCTACGAATAATACTGCTTTCATTAGCTTTCCCCCTCTTGATTAATCTTCACAAGGCGCCGGCTCTATTTTTATTTTTGGAGCAATATCTTGATATTGATAGCCTTGTATCTTTTTCGCACGCTTGAAATATTTAAATAGTCGTTCATTTGGATGAGCGTTTTGTTTGTATTCGTTGACAATGCTCGAAATTAATTCGACAAGTTGATTAGGTTCAATTCCTTCAGCAACTGGCTGGCCCGGATGAGCCGTTCTGCCAACCGGTTTTGCTCCAAGGAACAAGTCAAATTTCCCTCTACGGAAAACAATCCCGATATCATCCATCACCGCACTATAACAAGCCATTCCACACCCATTAAAACCGATGTTCAGCTCCTTAGGCGTATCTATGCCACCAAGCACACGTTGCAATTCATCCGCGTAAGGAATGGATTCCGCTTTTTCACCATCACAGAAATCACAAGCTTTGAGAGTCAGTACATCCCCAATCGGTGAAAGTAAATAGCCTGCTGATCGCAATTTTTCTGTAATGACTTCTGGTTCAGTTGTAGGGATCTTTAGCACGATTTTATGATTCGGCGTGTATTCCATCGTTCCCTTTTCCCCGACAACTTCCGCAAGTGTCATCAGTTGCTTTGGGGTAAATTGCTTGTTCGCCACACCCGGGCTGACGGCAAGCTCGAACACCGACTCCATTTTTTGTTGAACGATAGGCGTAACAGATTGTGTGACTGTTTGACCTTTAACTCTTGATAGAGCTTCCATTGCCGTTTCAAAGGACGTGCTCTTTTTTTCAGGTGCTTTAGTAATCACTCTAACTCCGGCAGCAGCAGCCTCGGAGTAAGAGCCTTGCGTAAGGCCGGTTTCTTGATCCAATGCCCATGGCTCCGCTTCTTTTCGCAAACGTTGATGCGGCTTCAAAGGTTGCTTTTCCGAATTCAACGTGTACTTTCGTTGATAGCCACGCGGCGTGATGATTTTATCGTCATATAAAAAAGTCGATGAATTCCCAATAATGACGGTTGTCAGCATCCCTATATCATGATTCAGCATATCTTTCAAATTGGTAATAACGATGTCCTGACGTTCACGATACGCACTTTTTACTAATCCTACTGGTGTTTCCGGGGAACGGTAGCGCAATAAAATCCTCTGCGTTTCAACAATTTGCCTTGTCCTTCTACCACTGCGAGGATTATAAAGCGCAATGACAAAGTCAGCCATCGCAGCCGCTTCCACTCGTTTGGCAATCAGTTCCCAAGGCGTTAAATGGTCGCTGAGGCTGATTGTACAGGAATCATGCATGACTGGTGCTCCAAGTAACGACGCACATGAATTGATGGCCGAAATGCCGGGAATGATTTCAATTGCAACTCCCGTTTCCTCTTTCCATCCTTTTTCAATCAACACTTCATAGACAAGTCCTGCCATTCCGTATACCCCGGCATCCCCACTCGAGATAACGGCTACTTTCTTTCCAAGTTCCGCCTGTTTCACCGCTTCTTGGGCACGTGATACTTCTTCGGTCATACCTGTACTAATAATCGTTTGATCAGTAAGCAAGCCCTGAATGAGTTCGACATACGTTTTGTACCCAATGATGAAGTCACTTTCTTGAAGCGCTTCCACAGCACGTGCCGTAATATGTTCAAAGTTTCCCGGTCCAAAGCCAACGACAAATAATTTTCCGTTCGTGCTCATTTAGACATCTCCTTTACCGGTTTGTTCTTTGAAATTCCCGTTTGTGCTGGAAAAGCCGCATTAGGTGTCATTTCTCCATCCATAAATTGATAAATCATGTGAGGAAGAAGCCCTTCACCGTTGATGTTACGGACAATCTCCCGGCCAAAATCAGGTGAATCCACTCGATACCATGTGCCTTGAGGATAGACAATTGCGACACATGCATCCTTACATCTTCCATTACAGCGTGTCCTAGTCGTATGTATTTTTTGATCCAGACCAAGTAATGAAATTTCATCGCGGATCGCCTGGGTCACTTCTTCGCCGCCTTTTCTCATGCAGCTGCTGCCGTTACATATCAGCAGATGCGAATTCATGCCTTCCAAGTTCCAGGTTGTCATCTTTTCCCTCCTAAATTCAGAGGAAAGGCAAAATAAAAAACCTTAACTGCTAGAGTTAAGGTTTTATAAAAAGCTATATAAACAAAGTAGTCTCCAGCAAGCATGCTGAAACTCTCAAAATTCTTCATAGCCCTTCTACCTTTCCCTCCGAAAAGTATCGTTCGATTTTAAAAGCAGGTTTCCTGGCTTACGCTTCACTTTACTCTTGTCCCTTCCCAGCTTTAGGCCAGTGGTTATTGACAATTTCATCAGCGTTACAGTAGCGGGGGCTGCATCGGATTCACACCGATTTCCCTATTATCCCTTGTGTCGTTTTTCATCCAAGGGCACTTTTAAAATTTAATATTCAATTATAAAAGAACATTTTCCAAAAATTACATTTCTAGTGAACTATATCTATCATATAATAACTTTTTAAAAATTAAAATAGTTTACTCATATTTTTTTAAAAAAACAAAATCTAACTAACTTCTTTCTTTTCCCCTTAGCCTTTATATTTGCATAAAATTTAAAATGGGTATAGAAGGAAAAGTTTCTTCGTGATACACTAAATTAGAAATTTTTGAAAACTACATATGCTTTTTGGTGCTAATTTTCAAATTTTAGCTTAAAAGGGAAGTCGGTGCAATTCCGGCGCGGTCCCGCCACTGTAAAGGGAAATCCTGTTACGTATGAAAGATCCACTGTCTAATGATGGGAAGGATGTAACAGGTTGATGCTCCAAAGCCAGGAAACCTGCCATGAAGCGTGAAACTGTTTCAACCTACGAGGATGGGTGTGCGGATCAGGCAGATATAGGTGATTTTTGACCTTACTGCAATTTTACTGTTCATTGTGCACTTCTTTCATCTCGAGAGAAGTGCTTTTTGTTTTGCCAGCCGCTTCTCACCACAGCTGTACGCTCAGCAAATATCAAAGTGTCGAAAGGAGAAAAAATGAAAAAAGTCAGTTGGAAAGTACTTTATTTTGTCGTTTTACTGCTCATTGTACCAAAACAAGCAGCTGCCATGCATATTATGGAGGGCTTTTTACCGCTTGAATGGGCGATATTCTGGTGGGCCGTAACTCTTCCATTTTTAATCATGGGCTACCGTTCCATCCGGGCAAAGGTGAAGGAAAATCCCGAAACAAAAATGTTGCTTGGCCTATCCGGCGCATTCGCTTTCGTTTTATCAGCCCTAAAAATCCCTTCCGTCACAGGGAGCTCATCACACCCTACCGGCGTCGGTTTAGGGACAATCTTGTTTGGACCCTTGGCCATGACCGTTGTTGGTTCTATTGTTCTTTTATTTCAATCCTTATTACTTGCACATGGAGGATTGACAACGTTAGGAGCTAATGCTTTTTCCATGGCTGTTTGCGGGCCGTTCATTGCCTATTTTGTATTCAAAGGCGCTACTATTGTTGGTTGGTCCTTCTCTCTTGCCGTTTTCCTGTCGGCTGCCTTCGGAAATTTGGGTACCTATGTAGTGACTTCGGTTCAGCTTGCCTTAGCTTTCCCATCGGAGGTAGGTGGGTTTATCGCCTCATTCACTAAATTTGCAGGAATCTTCGCGCTAACCCAAATACCGTTAGCAATCAGCGAAGGATTATTGACAGTCGTTGTCATGAACTTCTTAAAGAAATACAATCTAAGCGAATTGAAATTACTTCGAGTTTTATCTAAGGAGGCTCGTTAAAATGAAAAAAAGTCTACTGCTTCTCTTCCTAGTGGTCATTCTGGCGACATTTCCGTTAATCACCCAAAAAGGAACTGAATTTGGCGGGGCAGATGGAAAGGCCGAGGAAGCCATCATTGAAATCCAGCCGGACTATGAGCCTTGGTTCAACAGTATCTGGGAGCCGCCAGGTAGTGAAACTGAAAGCTTATTGTTCGCGCTTCAAGCTGCAATCGGATCTGGATTCATTGGTTATTTCATCGGAGTTATGAGACAAAAAAACAAACAGGCAACTCAAGAAAAGGAGGAAAAGGCATCACATGTTACTCATTGATAAATATGCTTATTTTAATCGGCTAAAGAATGCTCATCCGCTAGAGAAAATGATACTTGCCCTCTCCCTTTTACTGTTTTCATTAGCTGTGAAGGATGTGTTCGTTTCACTCATCACGTTTACCTTGATGAGTGCTTTTATTATTTTCGGGGCAAAAATCCCAATCTCTTATTATCTAAAATTACTCTTATTACCTGGATTTTTTTTACTGTCGGGTACGTTCACAATCCTTTTTTCCTTTTCAAGCAACAATACGTCGATTCCAAATGTATGGTTGTCCTGGAATGTCGGCAGCTGGCAAATCTTTATAAGCGAAGATAGTATAAAAACGGTAATCAGTCTGATCGTTGTTGTATTAAGCAGTATCAGCTGTTTATATTTTTTAACGTTAACCACACCAATCACAGCCATTCTACATGTGTTGCGAAAGCTGAAACTACCATCATTGTTGATTGATTTAGTTGAATTGACTTATCGGTTTATTTTTATTTTTTTAGAAACAGCTATGGACATCTATCAATCGCAGTCATCACGACTTGGTTATAGTACAATGCGAAGGGGAATCCGGTCACTCGGCATGCTCATATCTGCCCTATTTCTAGGTGTATTCCAGCGCTCTAAGCAATTAACGATGGCCATGAACGCAAGAGGATATCAAGAGGATATATCGTTCATCGAAGACTCTTACCGTTTTTCTCCAATCAATTGGCTGATTACCATTGGGATTCTAGTAAGTTTGATCATTACATATATTTTAGTTGGAGGCAGTTTATAATGGCAGAGTTTATTTTTGAAATAGATGGCCTAACCCATCAATTCACGGATGGGACGATCGCTTTAAAAAATCTTTCACTTACGATTCAACAAGGGAAGAAAATCGCTTTATTAGGCAATAACGGTGCCGGAAAATCTACCTTATTTCAACATTTAAACGGTCTTTTACAGCCAACATCCGGATGCATCCAATTTAAGGGAAAGAAATTGAAGTATGATCGAAAAGCCTTATTATCGTTACGAAAGCAAGTCGGGATCGTTTTTCAAGACCCTGATTCCCAGCTTTTTTCCGCTAATGTACAACAGGATATTTCATTCGGACCGATGAACTTAGGTTGGGCGAAGGATGAGGTGCTTCTGAAAGTGGAATGGGCGATGAAGCAAACAGAGGTAACGGAATTGAAAGATAAACCCACCCATTTTTTAAGCTTAGGACAAAAAAAGCGCGTCGCCATTGCTGGGGTGTTAGCCATGGAACCAGATGTATGGATCTTGGATGAGCCTACGGCTGGATTGGATTCTTACTTTTCCAAACAGATTTTAACATTACTCGATCATATTCATCAGCCTGATAAAACGATCATTTTATCAACCCATGATGTAAATCTAGCCTATCAATGGGCGGATGAAATCATTGTCATGAATGATGGAAAAATTATCTATCAAGGAGACCCCGCCACTATTTTTCATCACGAAGAACTTTTGCACCAAGCGCATTTAGAAAAACCATGGATTGTCGAAGTATACCAATCTCTTAGCGAAGCAGGGATTTTTAGCGTAGAAGCCTCCCCAAGAAGTAAGGAAGAATTGTTTCAAACATGGAATTTGAAAAGTTTAGAATAAGAAAAATAAGAGAGTCGTCCATTATATGTCCCAGTAGCTCAGCATGATAGAGCGGCAGCCTCCCAGGCTGTAGGTCATAGGTTCGATTCCTATCTGGGACGCTAAAGAGAAGCAGCCAAAACCTTGTAGTGCAAAGGTTTTGGCTACCTTATTTTGTCGTCAATTTAAGCTTTTTCAAAAAAATTGCCCTACGTTCAAACAGTTATCTGAAGATCCTGTTCGTACATTCGGTATTCTCTTTCAGCATTCCAGAAAAAGTCTTTTACTAATGTCCTCTTGAAACATTTTTTTCTTTTAATTTTCCACAGTGGACATTCTAAGAATGAAAGGGCCTCCTCATTTGTTACTTCCACACCATCTAACGCTCGATCTGCAAGTTCCATCCATTGATTTATCTTCCTACCCCCATCTGATTTATAAGTAATGTCACGTCTATGTGATCCTTTACCATGTTTTGAACGCTTTCTTTTGATATTTCTTTAAGCTTAGGTGTTATTCCTAAAATAGGCACATCGCATAACTCTTCAATTAATTTCGGGTTTGTTTTTTCCGCAATGTCAGGATGATCACTTATTCCGTTAATCACTATTCCGGCAATCTTAAGTCCTATGCTTTTTGCGTATTGAACAGTTAGAAAAATATGATTGACCGTACCAAGATTAGGGCGAGCTACAATAACAATTGGAAGCTGTAAAGCTTTAATTAAATCACTGACTAAGAAATTTTCACCCAATGGCACTGAAATACCTCCAGCACCTTCTACTATAAAATATTCGTGTATTTCTCTAATCCTTTCCCAGCGGTACAATACATCTTCAATGTCAACTACCTTCCCTTCCAGCTTTCCTGCAACATACGGAGCAAGTGGCTCCTTGAATGAAAAAGGGGTAATGTCTTCATAGGAAAGAGACGTTTGTGACATTTGCTTTAGTAAGCTTGTATCGCTTTCTGGATGGTCACGCGAAATGCCACTTAACAATGGCTTAAATACTCCAACATCAATCTTTTTCTCTTTTAATACAGCTGCAAGTCCACAAGATATAGTTGTTTTCCCAACTCCAGTATCAGTTCCTGTTACAAAAAAACCCTTCATTTAATCATGTTCAACTCTTTTCCGATTAAATTAAATGTCTCTAACAAGTAATCTATTTCTTTTGAAGTATGGTCAGTGGTGACAGTTAACCGAATACGACTTTCTCCTATTGCTACTGTTGGTGGACGAATAGCTGGTGCGTATATTCCTTTTTCCTGTAATCTGTTCGCAAATGTTACAGCCTTTTGGGTATCCTCAATGATCACTGGAATAATCGGTGTATGATCCCCTTTCACTGTATAGCCCATTTCTTCTAGACTGGTTTTTATCTGTTTTACTTTTAAAAGCAACAGTTGGCGCTTTTCTTTACTTTGTTCAATAATCTCCAAGGCTGCATACGAAGCAGCACAGATGGATGGTGGGATAGCCGTTTGAAAGATAAACGTTCTAGCATGGTTTAGCAGAAAGTCAATTAACACCTTTGAACCAGCGACAAAACCCCCTTCCGTACCAATGGCTTTGCTTAGGGTACCAATCACCACATCAGGAAAAACACCGAAATATTCACTAGTTCCCCTACCGTTATCTCCTAAAACACCGGTTGCGTGTGCATCATCAACAATAACGAAAGCATGATAGCGTTTAGCAAGTGACATAATCTTATCAAGAGGCGCAATCGTACCATCCATACTAAATACTCCATCTGTTACAATAAAACGTCGCAGATAAGATTCTGTTTCTTTCAGCTTTCCTTCAAGATCATCCATATCAACATGCTTATAAATAACTGTGTCAGCTTTTGAGAGGCGGCAACCATCGATAATACTCGCATGATTTAATTGATCGCTTAATAGTACGTCCCCTTTTTCAGGTAATGATGACAATACACCGACATTAGCTAAATAGCCACTTGAAAACAGAAGGGCTGCTTCCGTTTGCTTAAAACTTGCGATTCGTTCTTCGAGTTTTTCATGCCATTCAGAATTACCTGTAGTTAACCTTGAGCCACTACTTCCTACTCCAAAATCATGTAGTACCGTTCCTGCTACGTAGACCATTCGTTTATTATTCGCCAGCCCTAAATAATTATTTGATGAAAAGACGATTTGTCTCTGACCATCAATAGACATCTCAGGTCGAGGAGCTGTATTCATTGTTCGTAACTTTCGATACAAGCCAGACTCTTTCGTCTTATCTAATTGTCGGCTTAACCATCCATCAAAGTTCAACACTAGTTACCTCATGGATTGCTTCTTTCATGATCGTTACCATGGCTTCAAGTTCTTCCCTTGTACTGACAAGTGGAGGCATAAATACAATTACATCACCCAATGGTCTCGTTAGCATACCAAGCTCTCTCATTTTTAATGAAACCTGATATCCTACTCGTTTTTCTGGAGAAAAAGGCTCTTTTGTTTCCTTTGAGCTAACAAGTTCTACTCCACACATAAAACCCAGCTGCCTAATCTCTCCAACGTGAGGGAGTGATTGTAGCTCATTAAGGAGTAAATCAAGATCCTCTGCTTTTTGGGCTACCTGTTCAACGACTTTTTCAGATTCAAACAAACGTAAATTTTCAATCGCAACCGCACATCCAAGCTGGTTGCCCGTATAAGAATGACCGTGGAACAAGGTTTTTAACTTTTCGTAGTCATCATAGAATGCCATGTAGATTTCCTCTGTTGTAAATGTTGCAGCAATTGGTAAATAGCCTCCTGTAATTCCCTTCCCAGCTGCCATTAAGTCTGGTTGCACACCTTCGTGTTCACAAGCAAACATTTTCCCTGTCCGGCCAAAGCCCGTCGCAACTTCATCAACAATCATTAAGACATCATATTTTGTACAAAGCTCACGTACACCTACCAAAAATCCTTCTGGCATAACGATCATACCAGCAGCCCCTTGTACCATCGATTCAATGGAAAGTGCTGCTATTTCTTGGTGATTTTCAATAAGTAACTGTTCAAGTGCATATAGACATTCATCGCGACACTGTGCAGGATCACCACTCTCAGAGTGATACACGTAAGGGATTGGTGCCTTAAAACTCTCAAACATTAATGGTCCGTATACATGATGGTAAAGCTCGATTGAACCAACACTTACTGCACCAATCGTATCGCCATGATAGCCATTTTGCATCGCAATAAATTTTTGTTTCTCTGGCTTACCTATGTTCTTCCAATATTGAAACGCCATTTTAAGAGCAATTTCCATTGCTTCTGCTCCACTATCTGAATAAAAGACGCGTGTCAACTTTTCTGGACTTATTTCAATTAGTTTTTCAGCCAGCTCTGTTGCTGGAACATTTGTCATTCCTAACAATGTTGAGTGAGCGATTTTTTCAAGCTGTTTCTTAATCGCATCATCTAATTCCTTTTTTCGATGGCCATGTACATTGAGCCAAACAGAAGAAAATCCATCATAATATTCCTTTCCATAAATGTCTTTCACTTTTATTCCATTACCACTCTCAATAATCAAAGGATGTTCATCATAATCTTTCATTTGTGTGAAAGGTAGCCAGAGGTACTTTTTACTTTTTTCAATTAATCCTTGTGTCATTTTCTTCCCCCCATTGAATGAAGACTGGCTGCTTTTCTAGATAGTGTAAATATGAATTCGGATCTTTTGAGCAATCAACAAAGAAGATTCGACAGCCTCGTTCATCTCCGTATTCTTTTAGCTTAGTGATACGTTGATAACCTAGATTTTTACTTGCTACATAGCCGGTTAAAATCTGGTTTTCCTCTTGAATGAGTTAAGTTTCTAATAAGGCATTCACTGCATGTTTATATCGCTATAGGTTGAAAGTAAGTTCTCCACCAGATATATGCTTTCCACCATATTCATGAGATCCATCCTTGGCAGCTCTCATTCTAACGCTATAATACTTTCCCTCTTGCATACCTTCTATCCTCCCCCTTGTTATTGTTTCAATTTGTTAGTGGAATAACGTCAATTAAATATTATCCTGGGATCGCTGTAATAATAACGATCTACCAATAATTGATTTCTAGCGAATTTGCCGTAATAAGTAAAGAGAAACCGAAACAAATCCACTCGTAACAATCCAATTAATTACTGAAATTCCCACTTATCAACCACATTACCTTTTAAATGTAAACTAAAAATGAAAACTGGTTAACAATATATTAAAATTGTTAATCTATTCTGTCAATATTGTTAACGAAATTAGGTGGAACTCCTATCGGCCTTGACTGTCCTGTGTCGACCAGCTCGTTATTTTTTCGCAACAGATTATTCTTTGGAACACTCTAAATCATAGATATCCATAAACGGACTTAATGTCATTGATTGCTGTTTTTGAATCATCGCACCCACCCACATGATTTTGATACGATAATTATACCTTTTTTTTACATTAAGAAGACTTTTTCAGTGGCCTATGGGAGCCAAGGGGTTTCAAACTGCCCGTTTTTACCGTTTATGCAGAATTTTACACAACGTTGATAAATCAATGTTTTTGGCTCCTGAAGAAGCCAGGCGGCTGCATAATAAAAAAGAGGAGATTATACAACCTTTTATCAATTAAATGTCCTAAAAACAAAACAGACGCCTTCCTTCAGGAATGCACCCTTTTCTTGAATAAAGAATGATCAAATTGAAAAACGGGGGACCTTCCATTAAAGCCCCCTATAATTGGGTTACAAGGTCAAAATACCTTTGACATATAATACTCATCATAAAAAGTTCCATCTATCATAAGAGAATTTCTTTTTGTGCCTTCTATTTCGAATCCGCACTTTTTATATAGAGCTACACCTGCTTCATTTTTAGTAACCGCTGTGAGCTCCAATCGTGAAATGTGGTGACTTTTCGCCCACTCTTCTACGCGTTGAAATAAAGCTGTTCCAATCCCCTGTCCTCTGTTTTGCTCTAAAATTCCAACAACAATGTAAGCAGAGTGTTTAGTCCTCTTTACACTTCCACCAATAGCAATCAAATAACCTATTAAAATTCCTTCTTGTTCAGCTACAAAGATTGTTGAATTGTTTTGCTGTCCAAGACGTTCTAAATGTTTACGTTGCTGTTCAGGAGTAGTTTTTCTTTCTCCAGCTTCCATAAGCATAAAATTTGATTTAGCTTCTACTTTCTTAATGAGATTTATAAAATTCTCTGCATCCTCAATTTTTATCTCTCTAATTAACATAAAATGCTCCTTCTGTCAGTACTTAGTTAAACCTTTTAAATCTGTCTTACTTTACTTGTACCATTAACCTGCTCAGGCGCCTGAGCAGGTTTTTTATTGCACTTTTTTAGAAATCAAAAAAACAGGACCTTTTAAAAAGGACCTGTTTTTTATAAAAAAATATATTACGCTTTTTGAACGTTTGCAGCTTGAGCTCCGCGAGCACCTTGCTCAACGTCAAAAGAAACTTTTTGACCTTCGTCTAATGATTTGAATCCTTCAGTTTGGATAGCTGAGAAATGAACGAATACGTCGTCTCCACCTTCACGTTCGATAAATCCGAAACCTTTTTCTGCATTAAACCATTTAACTGTACCTTGTTCCATATTTGTTGCCTCCTAGTGCGTTAAACACACAATGTGTTACTATCCTTGCCCAAAGTGATCATCAAGACGAAAAGCCGAATACTTATACTATCTATCCTTTGCACCGAACAAAAATAATTCTCCTTTATCGTAACAGAAAATGGAAGTGAAAGCAAATTAACAGAAAATAAGTACCAAATACTATTTAAATCCAACGTGATACTATTCACAGATTGTCTGATAAATTCTCATTTTTAGATTCTTGGTTAAAGGTTAGTACCTCTTCAACTGGCTGATATGATTCGCCGTAAAAGTGTTGGGCCCTATATGTATGAATCATATCATATGTTTTTTTCATCGCTTCAAAAATCATTTCTTCAGACTCATTATTTGGTGCCCAAAAGAGGATTTCCATTTCATTAATCTCTTTTGTGGCCAGAGATCTTCTCTTAAACCCGATTGACTTTGCATGTTCAAACCCTTCACGTTTATAGAAGCGCATCCGTTTTTCTGAATCACTGTCATCATAGTTAATTGGTTCAACCTCAAGAATGATTGGTTTTCCTTTTCGTTTCAATTTTCCCAATAGTTTATGGCCAAGTCCCTGGCCACGGGTTTTTTTCGAAACAAACAGATAATCAATAAATACAAAATTGTCTAGTTCAACATACATTAACACATGATCAGGACTCTCATCTTTATAATAGATTTCTGAACGCTCTTTAAGTAAGGTTTCCATGTGCTCTCTTGATTTCATTTCTTCAATCGGAAAATATTGATTTAATTTTTCATACCAATGCATGGATCTACTCCCTTATAACGTTTTTCCGTGCTCAAATTTTAACAATATAGAAAACCTTAATAATGGAAGTATTTGTTGACTTTCCTCATTTAATACCGCTTCATTCTTTTACAATTATGGTAAAAATAACCAGTACGTTTCTTTTTCTTTTTCTTCCAAACCTATCTACGTGAATATATTCCTTTTCCTTCAAAATAAAAAGCATCCGATCATTCGGATGAATACTTCATTATTCCGTGCAAAAAAACGGAGTATTCTCGTTGGACACACTCTCTTAATTTGATTTTTCCTTCTCTTTCTAATTCTTTCAACAATTCTTCAATCGTATTTTCATCTTCTTTAGTGGATTTAGGAATCTCTATTGAAAATAAATTTCCTCGACTGGCGGTCTGAAGGTTTTTTAACAGTCTATCTTTATTCATTGGGCCATCCCCTTTTGTTTACTCTTTTCGACATAGAGGGAGCATTCCCCTTCTTTTACTCCGCATTATTGCTCAATTTAAGCAAAGCATTCATTTACTTTTAGAAACTCTCTGCTGCAACATTAGAAGCAATTTTCTCTATTTCTTTTTTCTCCACTTTTCCCTCCTCTTTACACCCTGTCAGGAATAAAAACAATATAATAAGGCCAACCCTTGCCTCTTCTCATACATTTTGCTCCAAATTCTTGGAAAAGTTTTATATAATGGAATTATACTTCTTTTTATTATCGCTACAACTACCGAATAATGATGAATTATCTTATCAGCTTCTTTTTTTGCATCGTTACTTAATTCTTCAGTCAACATAGATTTCAACTTTTAGCATATTATTAACTTATCTTTCACAAACCGACACTCCTAGCAAACCTTTGATATACTATAGCAAGCTGGTAAAAAAAAAACTTTTAAAATAGCTCATTGATTTTTCCTCTGCAAGAGTAAGAATTTCCTAAACTACAGGTTTAGATTTTTGTTTAAGAAAGGCAGGTCACTAACATGGCGGAAAACTATACCACGAGACAAGAACGCCGAAAGCAAAACGAGGCTCAGAAGAAAGGAAAACCCAAAAAAGGCGGTCTTTTTAAACGTATTTTTCTTGTCCTCGTTACAATTGGAATTATCGGCATTATTGCTGGCGGAGCCACGTTTGCCTACTTTATCAGCGATGCTCCTAAGCTTGATGAAAAGCTGTTAAAAGATCCGGTTTCCTCAAAGATCTTATATGGCGATGGTGAGCTTTTAACGAGAGTCGAACTGGAGCGGCGTGACTTTGTCGCCTACGAAGACATACCTAAAAAGGTGGAAAATGCTGTGTTGGCAACAGAGGACGTCCGTTTTTATGAACATCACGGGATAGACGCACTTCGCCTGGGAAAAGCAGTATTGGCCAATTTTACTGACGGTTTTGGTTCACAGGGTGCCAGTACGCTAACACAACAGGTTGTAAAGCGGTCTTATCTGACCGCAGATAAAACAGTGAAACGGAAAGTACAAGAAATGTGGTTGGCTTTTCAGCTTGAACAGAAATATACAAAACAAGAAATCTTTGAAATGTACGTGAACAAAATTTTCTTTTCCGAACGGGCAAACGGGATTGCTACGGCATCAAAGGTCTATTACGGAAAAGAATTAAAAGATTTAAAGATGAATGAGATCGCAATGCTAGTCGGCTTGCCGCAAAGCCCTAACCGGTATAATCCGTATGAACATCCGGATCGTGCCAAGGAGCGGCGTGATGTTGTTCTCTATCTTATGAACAGACATGGTTTTATCAGTAAAGCAGAAATGGAAAAGTCACAAAATGTATCCATTGCCGAAGGGCTTGTGAAGAAAGAAACAAAAAAGGATATGAGTACGTATGATGCTTTCATCGATCAAGTGATCGAAGAAGTGGAAAGCATGGGTGATTATAATGTGTATACCGATGGGTTGGAAATTCACACGACACTTGACCGTGATGCCCAGGAATATGTCTATAAAATGTTGAATACAGAAGAGGTTATTAAATATCCAAGTGAAAAACTTCAAGCTGGCATTACCTTGCTGGATACGAAAACAGGTGAAATCCGGGCTATCGGCGGCGGCAGGAATACGAAGGTTTCACGTGGCTTCAATTACGCGGTGGATTCAAAACGACAGCCGGGTTCGACCATTAAACCAATTCTTGATTACGGCCCTGCGGTTGAATACCTCAATTGGTCGTCTTCTCAGCAAATAACAGATGAGGAATATGAATACACCAACGGGACTCCACTAAAAAATGCGTCTAATCGTTATTATGGTTCGATGTCAATCAGGGAGGCGCTGGGACGTTCATTGAATATTCCCGCAGTAAAGACGATTCAGGCAGTCGGGCTTGATAGAGCAAGGGATTTTGCAAGCAATTTAGGCATCCCTCTTCCAGAAGAAATCCACGAAGCTTATGCAATCGGTGGTATAACAAACGGAATTTCTTCCTTGCAGCTTGCCGGTGCATACAGTGCGTTTGGAAATGGCGGTAAATATATAAAACCTCATACAGTCAAAAAAATTGTGCTGAGAGATAAGACGACTGTTAAAAATCAGGTGCAACCGAAAGCGGTTATGAAGGACTCAACTGCATTCATCATTTCGGATATGCTAAAGAGCGTCCTTAACGAAAGCTACGGTACCGGACGCCTTGCAAATGTTTCAGGGCTGCCTATAGCAGGTAAAACCGGATCGACAAACTTTGAAGAAGAAGACCGTCTTAAGTATAATATCCCTGCTGAAGGAGTCCCGGATAGCTGGATGGCCGGGTATACGACAAATTATACCGTGGCAGTCTGGGCTGGCTATGACACTGAAAAGGATAAGAAGGAATATTTGGGAACGGAATCTCAAAAGATACCTAAATATCTTTTTAAGAATTTAATGGAATATGTCTCACAGGACGTAGTAACTAAGGATTTCAAACAGCCTGACAGCGTTTTTGCAAGTTCTGGTGAATATTATGTAAAAGGGCATCAGCCGATTACGGTTGCAAAAAAGAATAATAAGCCAGTCAAGAAAAGAAGTGAGCCAGTTGCAGAACCAGCAGTGACTCCAGAAACTATTGAAGAAGATAAAAAGGATGAAGAAACCGATGATTCTAAGGTAAAACCGCCTGAACAAGAAAAAGAGCCCAATAAGGAAGATGAAAACAACGGTGAAGGCGACAATGACGACCAAAACGGTAATGAAAACAGCAATGGTAACGGCAGTGGTCCAGATGGCAATGGCAATAGCAATGACCCAGAGAATGGAACAGATGATGGATCAGCGGATGATGAGAAACCAGACGATGGTTCAGCGGATGATGATGGAACACCCGACGATGGATCCGCGGATGATGTGAAACCGGACGATGGTTCAGCAGGTGGTGGAACACCACCGAACGATGGATCTGCGGATGACGGGACACCCGATGATGGATCAACGAATGATGGAACACCCGACGATGGATCGACAGATGATGGATCAAGAGAGAATGGTTTAGGTGCCGGAAACAATGGCAATAGCAACGATTCCAAAAATCCTGGTAAGACACAGCCTCCTCCAACCGGACAGGAGCAAGTCAAACCAAAGGAGCCTAAAGTAAAAAAAGAATCCAAACCAGTTGAATCAGCTAATCCGTAAAGATGCAGAAAAATTTTGGTGACTGATAGTAAGCAAATCAATAAAACCGTTAAAGAGCCCGGAAGAAAAATTACTCCAGGCTCTTTTCAGTTGGGTTGAACACCAATTTTACCCAAACAGTTTTTTAAACAGGGTTGAACCACCATAAAGAGTCATGTATGGAAACTGTTCGTGTCACTACTATTATGGTCTATATATTCCCGTTATCATGCATGGATTGGGAGCGAAGGATCATGATTGTTTTTTATGGAACTCCCAGGGCGAATTCACACGATTTGAGGCTCTGTGAATAATTCAGGTTTAGTGATGTTATAATAATGATCTAGCTATACTTTACTTTTGCATTGAAAAGGAGTGATTAAATGCAGAAGAGCAAAAATATTAAAGTTGGAATCGGTTTTGCGACTGGGAGAAAGAGTTTTCAAAGAGTGCTGAGAACCAACATATACAACTGGAATGAATCCGGTTTGGTAGAAAACAAAAGGATCAGTTTAAATCTTTTTGTCGCATATGATCTTAATTATCATAACACCAAAATAACGGATTACACCAATGTGCACCCAGAACTAGTCGAACAGATTGATAGTAGCAAATTTATTGGAAGCATCGCTATACAAGAAGAAATTGACTATTTAATTCGAGAAAACGTCATCAATATTGATGAAGCTCGCATGATTTTTGGCAAGGGGTATGCAGCCAAGCGTAACGCTGTGCTATACCACGCTATAAAGCACAATATGGATTATCTGGTTTTTATGGACGACGACGAATACCCAATGGCAGTGACCAATACGCGCAAAACTGCAACTTGGGAAGGCCAGTTTGTTCTGTCAAACCATCTTAAATATATCACTCAAGCGGACATCACCCATGGAAATCATTGTGGCTATATATCGCCTATTCCCTATATGGAATTTAACGACACTATGACCGAAGCGGATTTCCGCTCTTTTATAGAGGTTATCAGCAATGATATCATTAACTGGGATACCTTGAAAACCGTTATGAAAAACGGCGGGGTAACATATGCTGATACAAAGATATTGACTAGCGATGATGCTATAGAGGTGCAGGAAACAAACCATGCCAAATTCATCTCAGGCGCTAATCTGTGTATTAACCTTACCGATTCTCGCCGTATTTTTCCGTTTTACAATCCACCGGGAGCTAGAGGAGAGGATACTTTTTTAAGTACCTGCCTAAGCGAACGAAAAGTTTTGCACGTGCCATGCTACACGTTCCATGATGGGTTTTCTACCTATAACCACCTTTTAGAAGGTGTTCTCCCAATCCGATTGAAGTTCATCAAAGCTGATACCAAACAGATTACCACTCGCTTTTATAATGCCTGTATAGGTTGGATTCGTTATAAGCCATTACTGCTCTATATCACACAGCCGGATCGTTATGGGGAAAAGATTGAAGAGATGCGCGAACAGCTTAAGGTGACATTGCCTAAAATCTGCGCTTATTTCGGACAGCCGGATTTTATTAATGTCTTAGCTGAATTGGAGAAATACCATAAAAATGTTGAAAAGCATTATCGTGACTTCCTTGAAACAAAACGTATTTGGGCAAAAATCATGGAACACTTTGCGCATCATCAGTAAGTATATAAGAGGTACCGCTAACATTTTGACGTAAAATCCACTATAAGACAATTATTGGAAAAGAAAAGCTAATTTCTCCAACGCTAAGGAGAAATCAGCTATATTATTATGTCTTTAATGGACATAATTGATTTGAGTTAGGTACCTTTTTCAAGTCAAATGTACATAGAACCCTATTATATTAACCATGGCTTTAATGTAGAATTATGAAGTTCTTTTGCTGCATGGACTGGATCACCTTATTCTTGTTACAGCCTTCATCCCCTGCTTTATAATAAAAAATATTCTTAACTATTATTTTTATTTATTACAGGTACTCTATGAATTATGTTGATCTCTTCTAAGTACAGCGTTGAACCCGGAGCTATTATAGGCGGACGGGTCAATGTTCGGCTCAAACTCGTTCAGTCGATAAATCCTGTTGGTGATCACCTCTATGTTTAAGATTTGAACACTTTCACAAAGAATGCTGCTGATAGAAAAATTTGTTAAGAAAACGTAAAGTTTGGTTTCCTTTTCTCTAAAAACGCTGAAACTCCTTCACGGTAATCATCTGATTCAAACGATTCAAGCACTAATTCCGCTGTTTTTTCAGAGTCTTTTACATCCCCCTCAAGAACGCGATTAATAATCGTTTTTGACCCCCTGACAGCCATTTGAGCATTTTGGCAGATAAGCTTAGCAAACTGATACGTTTCTGCTTCCAGTTGGGTTTTATCTATTATTCTATTAATTAACCCCATCTGGAAAGCTTCTTCGGCTTCCATAATCCGACCCGTGAACAAGATATCTTTTGCATGTGCCGGGCCCACCAAATCAACTAGATTCTTCGTGCCAGGTGTATTGTAGATCAGTCCGAGTTTGGCCGGAGTGATTCCAAAACGGCCGCTGTTATCAGAAAAACGAAAATCGCATGCGACTGCTATTTCACATCCCCCGCCGACACAGAAACCTGATATCATGGCAATGCTTGGTTTCGGACTTTTTGCGATCTTTTCTTCAAGCACCATGGTTGCATCATTATATTTTGCGGCTCCTTCCGCTGTATAACGGATCGTTTTGAACTCCCCGATATCGGCTCCCGCTGAAAAAGCCACATCCGTTGTGCTGCGGAAAACAATCACCTTTATTTCGCTGTTTTCATTACACTCATCCACTAACCGGGCTAAATCAACCCACATCTCATAGGTCAGTGCATTCCTTTTTTCAGGCCGATTAATGTAAATCGTTCCTACTCCATCTTTTACATCCAAATAAACTTTTTTTTCGTCGGTCAAAGTCAACTTTTTCAACTCCTTCTTATGTGGAAACGACATGCGGAAATTGTTTCACGATCCCCTTGTCTAATTTAATACGTATCCAAGGGCGTTCATTCTCCCACTCTAGTGACATTGGGACATTAAAAGTCTTCTCTAGCAATGATTCTGTTAACGTTGTTTTCTTGTCTCCTTTGGCTATTACGTTTCCAGAGTTAATTAGCAAAGCATGGGAAATAGAAGGGACGATTTCTTCAATATGGTGTGTTACATACAATAAAGTCGGGCCATCAGGTGCAGCAATCATCTCTTCAATCGTGGACAATAGTTCTTCCTTAGAGTAGATATCTAATCCATTACAGGGCTCATCTAGGATTAACAAGCGTGGTGAAGCCATTAGTGCTCTAGCAATCATTGCTTTTCTTTTTTCACCTTGAGAAAGAGAGGTAATTGATTGATCAGCCAAATGCCTTATTTTGAACTGTTCAAGTAATTGCTTTCCTCTCTCTACATCACCTTCTGTAATTTCCTCATATAAACCAATTGAAGCAAATTTACCGCTTAATACGATTTCAAGCGTTGTATCACTAAGACGTGTCTGAAACTGGTCATCTAATGAGGCGCTCACCCAGCCGATACTTTTCCGCAATTCAGGAATATTCGTCTTTCCAAATCTTTTTTCTAAAACAGAAACTTCTCCGCTATTAGGCCATTGATACCCGGTAATCACCTTAAGCAGAGAAGTTTTTCCTGATCCATTTAACCCAAGAAGTGCCCAATGCTCCCCCATTTGAACATCCCATGAAACCTCGTTTAATATTTGCTTCCCATTTCGTTTCCAATCAATGTTCTTGACTGAAATTACGCTGCTGCTGTTAGTTTGACTCATTTAAATCCTCCTGTTTAAATGGTTTCCGCTCTCTCAATTGATTCAACTAAATAGTCAACTACATGTTTGGTTTCAATGACTTCTTCCATACCTTCTCTATCAATTCCAAATTTCATTTGCAAAAAGGAACCGGGTTGGCGGTAATGAGTACACCCGAGTCCGTTTTCTTTACATTCTTCATCTTCTTATCCAGTATCTCATTAGCCAGTTCTGGTTGCAATAAGTTATAAATCCCGGCAGAACCGCAGCAATATTTCTTATCGGAGAGTTCCACGTATTCAGCATTCGGTACGCCTTTAACAAGTTTGGCAGGTGCATCCTTCACCTTCAATAACGTATTGAAGATGGCATGAAGGCCGGTAGGTTACACGTTCACCCTTTCCAATTGTTTTTGGCATTTCACCCTTCCCATGAATGATTTCACTGATGTCACGAATTTTCTTAGAAAATAGTTTAGCGTGATCCAGGCCATACAGGATCATCACTGCCAAAAACACTGATATTTTCACAACTAACAATAACCGAAAAAGATAAATGGGCAGGAGAGAATCCACTCTCTTGCCCATTTTTCAATTTTATTTATCTTCTCTCTTTTTTAAAGGATCCGATACCCCATTGAGGCGGTGTTTCAAACTTTAAGGAATACCTTCCCTCTTTTAATGGAAAAGTATATCAAAGAAGGCGGACCATATCCTCGCTGATAAAAGTATGTGACAAACCAATGACTTTTATAAGGATATCGATATATGAGGAGGTTATGTATATGGATTTTGATTTTGGATATTTTAGAGTAAAAATAAGCTTGGCTCAAACCGAGCGGGAGCAAGAGATTAAAGAATTTTCTTTAATTGGAGCATGGAATGAAGAAAGTTACAAAGTAGAAGATGGTTTTACTGAAAAAGATATTTCGGCTATAAAAGACCATTATTCAATCATTTGCAAACAGCTAAATGTTGGTGAATACAGTCTTAAAATTGTCGATAATTATACCGATAATATTGCAGCTGAATGTGTGCTAAAAAGAGATAACTTAGTTAATGAAAAGTTTGATGTAATTGATTCTAAGTTGATTATAAGTATTCTTTAATTTTAATCCAGAAAAACCACCAATCATTTATGATGGTGGTTTAGTCAATCATCACTTTCCCTATTCTTTATTCACTGCAAACCTTTATTTTGTTCGATTACTTTTATAAACTCTCTCAAATAATCCGGCAAATCCGGCGGTCGCCTGCTTGATACCAGGTGGCCATCCGTAACAACCGGATCATTAAACCAGATTGCTCCTGCATTCTCCATGTCATCTTTAATACCGGGAGTGCTTGTCACTTTTTTTCCTTGCAATATTTTTGCCGAGATCAAGACCCAGCCGGCATGACAGATCTGTCCTATCGGCTTTTTGTTTTCGTCCATTTGCTGAATGAGTGAGATCACTTCCGGAAAGCGCCGGATTTTATCTGGTGCCCAACCGCCTGGAACTAAGATTGCATCGTATTCTTCCGCCTTTATATCGCCATATGCAAAATCAGATACTGCTGGTACACCATATTTCCCCATATACTTTTCTTTTGCTTTCTCTCCAGCCAGGTGCACCACTGCCCCTTCTTCCTGCAGCCTTAATATCGGATACCAAAGTTCAAGGTCTTCAAATTCATGATGGACGAGGCTAACAATTTTCTTTCCTTCTAAGCGCATTTGATGATCCGCCCCTTCTTCTATTCTTTTACTTTCAACCTCTACAATTTTACACTAAAATATATTTTGTACCCTGATCCCTTTATCAGTTCGATTTGCAGCAGCTAATGAATTTTGCTCTTGAAAGACTAGGAACTTTACCATTCAAAAATTCTACATATAGATCAAAGTTTCTTAATTGAAGCAGCTTGTCTTCATTAAACATAAGAAAAAAGAGGAGCATTTTGCTCCCCTCACTAAATTACTCAGATATTTTAATTGAATTAATTCCTGCTCCTTGACTCATGTTTCTAGCGTGTTCCAATCCCTCTTTGACTTTGCCAAAAACAGTATGAACCCCATTAAGATGAGCCTGAGGCTCATGTACAATAAAGAACTGACTGCCACCTGTATCTTTACCTGCATGGGCCATTGACAAAGAACCTGCCTCATGTTTATGAGGATTGCCCTCTGTTTCACACTTGATCGTATAGCCAGGGCCCCCCGTACCATTTTTGTTTGGACAGCCTCCTTGGCTTACAAACCCTGGGATTACTCTATGAAAGTTAAGTCCATCATAAAATCCCTCATTAGCTAGTTTCTCAAAGTTAGCAACTGTGTTAGGAGCTTCCTCAGGATAAAGCTCAAAACTAATATTATTACCATCTGTTAATTCTATGTATCCTTTTTTAGCCATCTAAAACATCTCCTTTTATAAAAACTTTTACAGTCCTAATCATACCATTATTTCTGAATTTAAGAAAAAAAGAGCTGCAGTTTCTCAGTTATTTTCATTTTACTTTAATAAGTAAAAACAGACCCAGCAGTAGCCGGGTCTGTTTTTACAAACGATAGGGTAATTATGCTTTTTGAACGTTAGATGCTTGTGGTCCGCGTTGGCCTTGTTCCACTTCAAATGTAACGTCCTGGCCTTCTTCAAGAGACTTGAATCCTTCGCCTTGAATAGCTGAGAAATGTACGAATACATCGTCTCCGCCTTCGCGTTCGATGAATCCAAAACCTTTTTCTGCATTAAACCATTTTACTTTACCTTGTTCCATTTATGTTGCCTCCCAGTGTGCTAAACACACAATGTATTACTATCCTTGCTCTTAGTGATATGAAGACGATAAAACAGCATGTTTACTATCGTTTATACCGAACAAAAATAATTCCTCTTAAGGATAACAGTTTTTCCTTAAATAAGCAAGTGAATTGAGAACTGAAAGTAAAAATACCTTTAATTTTAGATGCATAATGCTATCCAAATAAAGTACCCTTTCTTTCACTCAAACATCATTGATAAAAATAGCGTGATTCCGCTTACATCTTCGTACAATACATGATGGATTTGGCGATTCGCAATAAAGTGCCAGGCACCTGACGAATATAGTTTGGTGCCTGGCACTCTCAATCTTTGAAAGGTCTATTAGCTATCAATAGTACCTACGTTAAGATTAGGATTTTGTTGTATAGCACCAGGGATAGTCAATTGTTGGACTTGCAATACTTTTACAACAAGGTCCATTACGATTTTTTCACGCAACAAGCCAAACTCTCCTCCGGGTGTTACCATTTTTGGTGAAAAATCAAGTTCAAAGAAATTGGCGGCTACTAACTCACCGTATGGTTGTTCATTATATTTGACGAGATTTTGAAAGAAATATTTATCCAGGCGGGGAACTATATCGTTTTTCTCATTAAGGAATTGAGCCTTACTGGTTTCGGAAATACCGATAACTGGGAAAACCATGAAATCTCCAGTTGGTACAACTCCATCAAGTTCTGCAAAACCGGAAAACGGAACCTCCGCGATTTTATCCTGAAGTACACCATTATATTCTTTTGAAGAATATTCAATATTTTTGCGAATGAATCCTGATACAAACAATTTAGCTCTTGTTACTCGAAAAAAGTCAGCAGTTCCGGGAATCGCTGCAAATCTAACAGGTACAAGTTTGACTTGCTCTAGAAATACGTTCTTTGTCACTCTCTTAATTTCAGTTGCTGGCGGATGAAGCGGAATATCTGCCTCTACAACAACTTGAATGCTTCTCTCTGCTAATACAACTGGAACTTTAACAATTGCGGCTGGGTTAAATACTGTTCCAACTAGTGCGACTGCTTCATCGTCTAATGGTATTTGTTCTTTCGCTTTTACTTCATAAGAAGGGTCAGGCTTGTGATTTGGGTCAGTCATATAAAAAATCATCTCCTTTTTATTTTTGTGAGCTTTTGAACTCTACATAAATACGATATTCGGCAATAATTTTATTGTCTAGGTTAGTATAATAGTCATTTTTTCACATTTTTTCAATTTAAGAGATGATTTTTTCGAATTATGATACTTTCAGAAAATATCTAGCTCTCTTTTTCATTAAAACTTACTCGGACTCGTTGCACTTGTAGTAAATGAACGACTAATTCTAATACAATTTTTTGATGTAACTGATATAAGTTAGTTTTTGACTCTTTTTGTACGGAACCTGCATTTATCGCACAAGCTGCTGTACTATACTCAATATTTTGATGTATATATCCTTCTATAAATAAATTTCCTTTTATTGCTGTACATGTCCCATCCTCTAATAATTGGGAAAATTGAGTAGGTACAAATTGGCAATCTGTCAATACAATCTCCTTAGAGATTTCTTTAACCCTCATAATATCTTCTTTAAACAAAACTTCTTCTTCCACAATTATTTCAATTTTGTATTCCCCTACTACAACCGGGACTCTCATAGTTATGATATCTTGAGAAGTATTAAATGCATGATTTGCTTCTCTTGTTTTCGTAGATGGTGGTCGATGTACAGGAATCACAGCTGATTCATAATTTTCATTTTTATTATTCGTTCCATAAGGGTGATCAGTGTCTGATAAGAATATCATTTCATGAACTTCAGAGAAAATTAAACAACAATAAGGCTGTTCAGGATAATAAGTAGTTGTATTGAATAGTTTTGTGTTTAATTGAGGGATTTGTTTATTGTTTGGGTCAAGAAATTCAAATGTATTTTGAACTTTTCCCCCAAAGATAGGATGATGAAGAAAATCGTCAATTTCCACAAAAGTGGAAAACGGGCTTTTTACAGTCTTAGAACATATTTTTCCAGACTTATGAAGCGGGTCTGTATCATCAGCAGGGTGGACTTTATGGACATCCTCTCTGTCAAGAAACTCATTTATTTCATCCATGAAGATGGATTCTGGAGTATGCATAGGTTCAGAAGCAGAATCGGTTTGTGACTCATCATTTGATTTATTGGCATGGGTAGTTTGAAGATCAGGTTTCTTACTATCAGTGAATTTACTCTTTATAAAACCAAATTCGGTTTCAACAGCCTTAGCATCTTGGAAAACGTGCTTAGAATCGGGAACAGCTAATGATTCACTAAGATCATCGATGCCATCTGTATCATCAGCTGGTTTTGTTTCATAGACATCCTCTCTGTCAAGAATGCCTTCCACCAGGCTGGATTCAGGAGTTTGTTCAGGTTCTATAGCTGAATCGGTTTGTGACTCATCATTTGTTTCAGCGACATTGCTAGTTTGAAGATCAGGTTTCTTACTATCAGGGAAGTCAATCTTTATAAAACCAAATTCGGTTTCAGCAGCCTTAGCTTCTTGGGAAACATGTTCTGAATCTAGACCATCTGATGATTCACTGATATCATCGATGCCATCTGTTTCATCAGCATAGTTGGTTTCATATTCATCCTCTCTGTCAAGAATGCCTTCCACCAGGTTGGATTCAGGAGTATGCATAGGTTCAGAAGCAGAACCGGTTTGTGACTCATCATTTGTTTCATCGGCATGGGTAGTTTGAAGATCAGGTTTCTTACTATCAGTGAAATCACTCTTTATAAAACCAAATTCGGTTTCAACAGCCTTAGCATCTTGGAAAACGTGCTTAGAATCGGGAACAGCTAATGATTCACTAAGATCATCGATGCCATCTGTATCATCAGCTGGTTTTGTTTCATAGACATCCTCTCTGTCAAGAATGCCTTCCACCAGGCTGGATTCAGGAGTTTGTTCAGGTTCTATAGCTGAATCGGTTTGTGACTCATCATTTGTTTCAGCGGCATTGCTAGTTTGAAGATCAGGTTTCTTACTATCAATGAAATCAGTCTTTTTAAAACCAAATTTGGTTTCAGCAGCCTTATTAGCTTCTTGGGAAACATGTTCTAAATCCAGACCATCTGATGATTCACTGAGATCATCGATGCCATCTGTTTCATCAGCATAGTTGGTTTCATATTCATCCTCTCCGTCAAGAATGCCTTCCACCAGGCTGAATTCAGGAGTATGCATAGGTTCAGAAGCAGAACCGGTTTGTAACTCATTATTTGTTTCATCGGCATGGGTAGTTTGAAGATCAGGTTTCTTTCTATCTGTGAAGTCAGTCTTTTTAAAACCAAATTCGGTTTCAGCAGCCTTAACATCTTGGGAAACGTGCTTAGAATCGGAAACATCTAATGATTCACTAAAATCATCGATGCCATCTGTTTCATCAGCATAGTTGGTTTCATATTCATCCTCTCTGCCAAGAATGCCTTCCACCAAACTGGATTCAGGAGTATGCATAGGTTCAGAAGCAGAACCGGTTTGTAACTCATTATTTGTTTCATCGGCATGGGTAGTTTGAAGATCAGGTTTCTTACTATCTGTGAAGTCAGTCTTTTTAAAACCAAATCTGGTTTCAGCAGCCTTAGCTTCTTGGGAAGCGTGCTTAGAATCGGAAACAGCTAATGATTCACTAAGATCATCGATGCCATCTGTATCATCAGCTGGTTTTGTTTCATAGACATCCTTTCTGTCAAGAATGCCTTCCACCAAGCTGGATTCAGGAGTTTGCACAGGTTCAGAAGCAGAATCGGTTTGTGACTCATCATTTATTTCATCGGCATGGCCAGCAGGCTTATCCTCGAAATTAGACTTTCTAAAAACATTATCAGTTTCAGCAACCTTAGCACCTTGGGAAACATGTTCTGAATCGGGAACATCCGATGATTCACTGAGATTGTCGGCGCTAACCGTATCATCAGCATAGTTGGTTTCATATACATCCTCTCTGTCAAGAATGCCTTCCACCAAGCTGGATTCAGGAGTTTGCACAGGTTCAGAAGCAGAATCGGTTTGTGACTCATCATTTATTTCATCGGCATGGCCAGCAGGCTTATCCGCGAAATTAGACTTTCTAAAAACATTATCAGTTTCAGCAGCCTTAGCAACATGTTCTGAATCGGGAACATCCGATGATTCACTGAGATTGTCGGCGTTAACCGTATCATCAGCATAGTTGGTTTCATATTCATCCTCTCCGTCAAGAATGCCTTCCACCAGGCTGGATTCAGGAGTTTGCATAGGTTCAGAAGCAGAACCGATTTGTGACTCATCATTTATTTCATCTGCATAGCCAGTTTGAAGATCAGGCTTCTTACTATCAGTGATATCAGTCTTTTTAAAACCAAATTCGGTTTCAGCAGCCTTAACATCTTGGGAAACGGGCTTAGAATCGGAAACAGCTAATGATTCACTAAAATCATCGATGCCATCTGTTTCATCAGCTGGTTTTTTTTCATAGACATCCTCTCTGTCAAGAATCTCATTTATTTCATCCACAAAGCTGGATTCAGGAGTTTGCACAGATTCCGAAGCAGAATCGGTTTGTGACTCATCATTTATTTCAACGGCATGGCCAGTTTGAAGATCAGGCTTCTTACTATCTGTGAAATCACTCTTTTTAAAACCAAATTTGGTTTCAGCAGCCTTAGCATCTTGAGAAACATGTTCTGAATCCCTACCACCAGATGATTCACCGATATCTTCGATGCCCTCTGTATCATCAGCTGGTTTTGTTTCATAGACATCATCTCCGTCAAGAATATCATTCATACAGACGGATTCAGGAGTTTGCATAGGTTCTATAGATGAATCGGTTTGTGGCTCATAACTCGTTTCACCGGCATTTACAGCAGTTTGAAAATCATTCTTTATTAAAACATTATCATTTTCATCAGATTTATCATCTTGGGATACGTGCTCAGAAACCGCACAATCATATGATTCGCTGAGACTATCAGTGCAATCTGTATGATTTCTCACATATTCACAAGATTTGTGTATGCTCATCTGTTTGGATACATTATTTTTTTCGTGTAGTTCAGGAACCTTGTTTATGTCGTAATTTTCATGTGAATCATCTGTTTCAACTGTATCGTCACAGCTACGTACAATAACTGATCCGCAGGCATCATTATCCGTATTTATTCGCTCTTTGTGAATATGATGATAACTGGAAGATTTAAATTTTTTCTGAATTACTGAAGTTTTAAAAGTGCTTTTTTGTTTAAAACGTAATTGCTCCATCTTCTCATAGTTAATCCATGGAGTTTTCATCATATTTCACTCCCAAAACAAACTAATTGTTACTATATTTATTTATGCTTTATTTCTGCTTTTGTCACTGTCAAAATATAGATTGCCAGGCGCCATCCAATATTTGTCTGCACTCCTCAGATTAAATCTAAATAAAAAAACCCTCCTAAAAAAGGAGAGCCTTGAACTAACCTTAATTAATGAGACAATATAAAACACCTCCGTAATGGTAATACTTTTAACAAGGTATAATTTATCGGAGGTGTTTTTGCATGGGCAAAAATGTGTATACAAGTGAAACTAAATGGGCGGTAGTAAGAGATAAGTTAGAAGGTAAGTTAACAACAAGGGAAATCATGGATAAATACAAAATTAAGAATAACTCTCAAATTAAAACATGGATGAGATGGTATAGGAATGGAGAAATCTATCGATTTGACCAACCAATTGGTAAACAATATACATTTGGGCATGGACCTGAATTCTCAAGTGAGGATGATCGAATGAACAATCAATTAACCCACTTGAAGATGGAGAATGAGATATTAAAAAAGTATATGGCGATGAGAAAGGAGTGGATAAAGGAGTAGTAGTACAGCTGGTAGAAAAGTTTCGTAAAAAGTATAGTGTTACTTCCATTTTAAAAGTTTTAGAGATTCCTCGTTCTAGTTATTATCGTTGGACAAAAGGATTTGAGGAATACAGGAACGAACATGAGACTTTACTAATTGAAATTTGTAAGGCAACTACATATAGAAATGGCCATCGTAAAATTCGAGCCATTTTACATCGACAGTATCACATACATTTAAATAGGAATACGGTTCAAAAGATCATGCAGAAACATCATTTACAGTGTAAGGTGAAACAGAAACGCAAATGGAAATCGCAAGGGGAAAGCGAAGTAATCGCACCTAATATCCTTAATCGAGACTTTAGCGCAAGTAAACCAAATGAGAAATGGGTAACTGATATTACCTATCTTCAATATGGTAGGGAGACACTTTATCTCTCAACAATCTTAGATTTATATAATAACGAAATCGTCGCCTACAAGCTTTATAATCACCAACAAACTCCTTTAGTAATTGATACGCTAGAGGAAGCTTTGAATAATCGAAATAATCCAGAAGGTGTAATGGTTCACTCTGATCAAGGTAGTGTATATACTTCGTATGTTTTTCAAAATCATTTGAAAAAGAACCATTTAATAAGTAGTATGTCTAGACGTGGAAACTGTTGGGACAACGCTGTTATAGAGTCTTTTCACTCAAATTTAAAGACGGAGGAATTCCAATATTGTAAATGTAATTCTATATCCAATTTAGAAGTTGTTTTGAAAATCGATGAGTATATTTATCACTATAACGAGGAAAGAATTCAAGAAAAATTAGGCTACCTCACGCCAAAAGAATTTGGAGCTAAGGCAGCCTAAAGTGATATAGTGAACTTCAACATTTTTCAAAGACGCGCACTTTATTTGGAGAGGCGGGCATGATAGCCTATTTCGGCTGAGCCAGATTTTATTGGGATATCTGGCTTCCTGGCTAGAAATCTTGCCCGCAGAGGCTCCAAGTAAAGTGACAAAGTGCCTGACCTAATTTCCAGTAAAGAATCAATTTCAAATTAGTAAAAGAGTGTTAAATGTAACTTAACGGTTAGGTGTTTTATATGTGTCTCATTTCACTAGGTCAGTTCACCTACCCAGTGTCTTTATATTCGCTTTAGATTTCCATCATTAAATTCGTTTTTAAGTTTACGGTATTGCAGGAACATGGCAATGCGCCATGGAACAATCATCCCGAATGCCAGTAAGAAAAACATTCCGCTTAACTCTCCTACATCAATGGACGAGCTTAGGATTAATTTCGCAATGATGCGAATAATCAATAAACCAATCAGAATGAATACAAAAGCCTTGGAACGCTGTAAGTATATTTGGTCATCACGCACTTCGAAAGTCGAAGTTTTAATGAGAAGAATCGAGAATAGTAAACCGATTGTAATGGCTTCCAATAATTCCTTTGCGGTTACCTGAAAGGATGGAAATAAAAACATAAGCGCACCAGTACTCATAAAAATGGGCGGTAAAACGATTTTCCTTGCACTAACAGGCCGTTTAGCAGCTTTCATCCTAATAATCAGCACCATAATCGCCATAAAAATTGCTAAAGCTGATGAAATATATATCACCTATAATCATCCCTTTTATCAATGAAGATAATTTCTTTTCTATTATATAGTATTACCAAATGAAAGAGAAATTTTTCTTAATCACGATAAAGTCCTTTTTCAAACCACGCGTTTTTTTTCAATATAAAACCGTTTAGAAGTACTAAACGGTCAATCCGATCACCCTATTGATCGCTTCCAAGACACGGTTTTCATCAAAAGGCTTTACGATGAAATCTTTGGCGCCCGCTTCGATGGCTTCGACAACCATTTTTTGCTGGCCCATGGCAGAACACATAATCACTTTGGCATCGGGAAATTCATGTTTAATTTCCTTCACGGCATCCAAGCCGCTCATGACAGGCATTGTTATATCCATCGTGACTAAGTCGGGATGTAATTCGCGGAACATTTTTATCGCTTCTTTGCCATTTTCTCCTTCTCCAACAACTTCATGTCCAACTCTTTTCAAAATATTCGAAAGGTTTAATCTCATAAATTTTGCATCATCGACAATTAGTATCCTTGCCATTTACTGGTCCTCCTCGTATCACCAAAACAGATATAGACATGTAAATTACCATTTTAAAACATAAATATACTTCTAAATATATCGGACTTTAGTAGTAATTTCAATGAAAACTATCTAATAAAAATTGAAAAGCTAGATCGTTTTCAATACCCTGCCCTTCAGTCTTAAAATCCTGTAAACCCTCCAAAAAGATTGGAGAAAACAATAATGATCTTGGTCATCCAGTCAAAAAACAAAACAACCCCCATCACAATCATAATATAACCGCCGATTTTTACGATTTGATTGCTATATTTCTTAATCCATTTCAATTTGCCTATGAAGAAGGAGAGGATAAAAAACGGGATGGCAAATCCTAATATATAAGCGATCATGTAGAGCATTGAAGAACCCGGATTAGTACCTGCCATGTAAAATACAGCTGAAAGGATCGGCCCTGTACAGGGCGTCCAGCCCGCCGCAAATGCAAGCCCTATCAACACAGAGCCAAAATATCCCCCTGGACGGTTCTTTAATTCAAAGCGCACATCCTTCATTAAGAATTTCGGCTGGAAAACACCTATTATTATCAAACCTAAAAAGATGATAATAATCGCGCCAATCTGCCTGATTAAATCCTGGTAGGTCTCAAAAAAACGTCCTAATATGGAGGCGCTGAAACCGAGGGCAATAAAGATAAGCGAAAATCCAAGCAAGAAAAACAAAGTATGTAATAAACTTCTTCTTTGAAGCATGGCATTTTCCGATTTAATCTCTCCAACGCTCATTCCGGTTATGTATGAAAGGAATGCTGGATAGAGCGGCAAACAACACGGAGAAATGAAGCTTAAAAACCCTGCCCCGAAAGCAAGAAATACGTTTACATCATTCAACTACGCCAACTCCTATTCTTGACAGTTATCATTATTCTAACAAATTGCCTCTAAAAAAGATATTGAATGGATATTGATGAGCAATGAATCACAGGCTTACGGCCTGACTCATCTTTCACTAATATACCAAAATTTTTATTGAGACCTTACCAAGAAAAATTGATAAAATATAATTGCAAGAAAATAGATAAAATATATTTGAGTTAATTTCCATAAGGGTTTATAATTTCAATAATCATACATTTTTACTATATCAATACATCTTCATTATTATCTTATGAAAAAGTTCCAAAGAAAGGACCAATTATTGTGACAAAAATTGAATTTCTTACATTAATTGAAAAAAAGAGAGTGGAATTATTTCAAATCGTTTCTAAGAATGGTTTGAACTCAAAAGTGACTCTGGAATACAGCCAGGAATTAGATCAGTTGCTTAACCAGTATAACAAAACCTTCTTAAAGATTGACCTTTCCTAGTGAGAAGGGGTATTTTTGTGTGCCACTACATCTGTTCCACACGGCTTCCCCTTACTGCGCCTCCATATTTTCATTACCCTATCTCACTTTACCTTCACACTTCCCACAATAAAACAGCTAATTCATAGAGTAGAATACCTGCTGTACGGTTCCTTATTATTTTCATTCAAACAGTAACCCCGCTGCTGCTTCCGACACCTTCTCATGTGCATTCAGTATCGCTTCTATGTCCCGCGCCTGCCCAAAACAAAAAGCACTCGTGGAGTGCTTTTCAGCCATTACTTTATTTGTTTATTCATGGGGTTCATCAAAGGGTTTTATTTCAATTGTTGCTTATTCATGGCGCTCATCATCTGATTGATTTTCTTTTGGGAAGGCTTCATGCCCATTTGCATCATCATCATTTTTAACATTTGTTCGTTAATTGGCGGATTTTTCTTTAGGTAGCTCATCATATAGCGGCGAGCAATGAAAAATCCTAGTGCTATCCCGACGAGCAGCGCCAGAACACCAACTAGAATGTATTCCCACATGCTATTTCCTCCTTCATGTTGTCTATCATACAGTGTACTAGACCAAGGGTTATTATACAATATTCAAGCTGGGATTGTCCTCTTTTTAGACAAATTTTCTTTCTTTGACGGGCTTTAGCCAGCCATAATGTGTATTTTCAAGATCTATGGCGAGAAAGCCCGATTCATACTTGCGAATGGATTCAAAAAAAGACGTTTCTGCTTCAAAATCTCCTTCAGCCTGTAAGACAATAAACTGGCCATCGAGTTTTAGAGCAGCTCTTGCTTTACCGGATCTCTTATCTAAATAATAGACGCCATCTTTATATAAAAAATCCTTTTTCCTCATTAATTGGTTTTCTAATATATCTCGCAGTTCAGCAGTGGGAATAGGCTTAGTAATATATTCGATTTGTTTTTGCAGAATACCCTTTTGTCTTCCGGACGAATTAGTATACTCCAAAAACAAATTGAAAAATAGTTTCTCTCTGCCAAAGTAATGTTGTGCAAATTCATCCTCTATCAGATAGATTCGGTAATTCCTCATTCCAACCGCCTCCTAACACTCCTTTTTTTAATTATATATTTGAAAAATAAAAAGATATGTTGTTTGATGGTAAAAATAATTTCTTTTTTTGTCGAATTATAAATTTTCTGAAAATTAATGTATAAACTTACTATATTCTATTTTAATTTGCATGTAAAATGATTTCACTTTTTAGCAACTCGACGGATTATGTGGGTGTTTACTGTATTTTCATGAAAGAAACCTGTCCGACTGTGGACAGGTTCCTTTCACTTAATTTTGAAGCATTGCTTTAACGCGTGCTGCTACATTTTCTACCGTAAAACCGAACTCTTCCATGATTTTTCCACCTGGGGCAGAAGCGCCAAAATGGTTAATAGCAAGGATTTCACCTTCATCCCCTGTGTAGCGATCCCAGCCAAATGGTGAAGCCACCTCAATTGCAAGGCGCTTCTTGACAGCAGGATCGAGGATACTTTGCTTATACTCCCTGGATTGCGCTTCAAAGCGATCCCATGAAGGCATGCTCACAACCGAAACATCAAATCCCTCATCGGCCAGTACTTTTTGGGCTTCCACCGCGAGATTTACCTCAGATCCAGTTGCGAGAAGGAGGGCATCCGCCTGATCTTTTCCAGCCGGAGAAATAATATAAGCTCCTTTTGTTACGCCTTCATATGCCAATTCAGCGGTATTTTTTAGTGTCGGAAGGTTTTGACGGGTTAGTACGAGGGCCGTCGGTTTATTGTTTGATTCAAGTGCTGCTTTCCATGCTGCTGCTGTTTCATTTCCATCAGCCGGACGGATTACGCCAAGATTTGGCATGGCACGAAGCGCAGGCAATTGCTCGATCGGTTCGTGAGTGGGCCCATCTTCACCTACTGCGATACTGTCATGAGTGAAAACGTAAGTGACAGGCAAGCCCATTAAAGCGGCCAGACGAATCGCTGGACGCAGATAATCAGAGAATACAAAGAAGGTTCCCCCGAATACTTTAATACCTCCATGAAGTGCCATACCGTTTAGTGCTGCACCCATGGCGAATTCACGTACACCAAACCAGATATTTCTGCCTTCATATTCATCAGGCGTATAATCAGCGTATCCTTTAATCATTGTATTATTTGAACCAGCCAGGTCTGCCGAACCCCCGATAAAGCTTGGAAGATTCTTAGCGATTGCATTAAGTACCTCTCCGCTTGATGCACGGGATGCAAGGCTTTTCCCTTCTTCATATACCGGAATTCCCCTATCCCAGCCTTCGGAAAGCTCGCCTTTTATTGCACTTTCAAGCTGGGCAGCGAGATCAGGATGTGCCTCTTGATAATTCTTGAAAAGGCTGTTCCAAGCGGCTTCTTTCCTATTTCCTTGTTCCACACAAGTCTGCTCGAAATGCTTGTACACCTCATCAGGTACATGAAAGTCCTGTTCGAATGTCCACTTATAAGCTTCTTTTGTAAGCTTCAGTTCCTCAGCACCAAGCGGAGCCCCATGAACAGCTGACTTTCCTGCCCGGTTTGGCGAACCGTAGCCGATGACAGTCTTCACTTCGATTAATGTAGGGCGTGAATCATCCGTCTTAGCTTCTTCAATTGCTTTGACGATTTCCTGTAAATCGTTTCCGTCATTGACACGTACATATTGCCATCCATATGCTTTGAAGCGGTTTTCAACACTTTCACTGAAAGATTTATTTAAATCCCCATCTAATGAAATATCGTTCGAGTCATAAAAGACAACCAGTCTTCCAAGCTTCAGATGAGCTGCCAATGAAGCGGCTTCAGCAGATACTCCTTCCATTATATCGCCATCACCACAGATGCCGTATGTATAATGATCGACCACATTAAAAGAATCGCGGTTGTAAGTAGCGGCTAAATGACGCTCAGCCATTGCCATCCCGACTGCCATCGCAATTCCCTGCCCGAGTGGACCCGTTGTGGCATCGACTCCGGCGGTATGGCCAAATTCCGGGTGGCCTGGAGTTTTGCTTCCCCATTGACGGAAATTTTTTATGTCATCCATGGATAAATCATATCCGGATAAATGCAATAAACTATAAAGAAGCATAGAACCATGCCCTGCTGAAAGAACAAAGCGGTCTCTGTTGAACCATTGGGGATTCTTTGGATTATGGTTCATGAACTGTGTCCATAACGTATAGGCCATTGGAGCAGCACCCATCGGCAACCCTGGATGGCCTGATTTAGCTTTTTCAATAGCATCAATGGACAAAGTCCGAATGGTATTGATGGAAAGTGCATCAATCTTATCAAACATGCAAAAAACATCCTTTCCTTGATAAATTACTCTTATATATTATAGGTACCTCTATATAAAGACAACTAAAATCCCTTATTTCTTGGGGAATTTACCTGGTTTCTGAAAAAAAAGACGCAGCATAGCCAGTAAATGTCTGTTTTTTTATGATTAGCTAAAAAAAGAGAATACATTCTCTTATGTATTCTCTGTAAGTATGGATATAATGAAAAAAATCATTAATGTAAATGTTTTTTATTTTTTTTGATTTCCTTTATTTTCCCCGGGGTCACATCATTGCCCTCCGGATCAATTATCGTAACATTTTCTAAGGTGTTTGCCATTGAATTTCTAAAGGATTGTAGATAGTCGCTTCGCAGTTTTGTCTGTTCTTTTGCCTCTTGATGTGTTAATCCAACTTCTTTTGATTTCTTAGAAAGCTCGTTAATACGGGCAATTTTATCTTTCGACAGCATCGTTTCGCTCCTTCTATATTTTCTGATACTGCCAATGCTATCGAAATTATAGAAAAAAAACAAGTTCTATGATTTGTTGTTTAGTTCATCCTTTTGATGTTCCAGGTACCTGCGATGGACTGTAGCCTTTGAGACGGAATACCCAAATCCTCTTAGGGTTGCGGCAATTTCTTCAAAGGTAAGACCGTTTCCCCTCAAACGGGCAATTTCTTCAAAGGGAACCCGCTTCCGGTCCCTTCCTCCTGGATTTCCCCGGTTCTTCAGGTTTTTTTCCGGCCTGTATCCTTCTTCCACTGCACGAAGCATCCCCCTCTTAATTTTAAGATTGTGCAGCTTCCTTTGATATTCCTCTACAATTCCGACAATCTCCAGGACCATTGTATCGGCATCGGATAATTCCATTTCACCGTGATTCGAAAGAGAATAAATCTTGGCTCCTTCCTTGAGGACGACATGGAAAAGAGCAATCTTTGCGTTTCCGCGTCCAAGCCTGGTTTCATCCTGTATTAATACAGCTTCTGCTTGTTTTTCTTTTAATAGATCGAGCATTTCAAATATTCCGTCCCTGTCTAATTCAAAACCGCTTGCCCGTTCCTTGATAACCTCCGCCACATCAAACTCTAATCTTGCTGCAAGAGCTTTCAATTCATCCTCCTGCCTTGCCAGGGAGGTTTCCTGGGATTCTTTTTCAGTGCTTACCCGACAGTAAATAATAGCTTTCATTTCTACCCTACCTTTATCGCTCACTAGCTAACACGTTAATGTCCTTTTCAACTGGAATTACAATTTTCTCACCCGGTTTTAGTGACTCTGCCTGTAATTGATTATGCTTTTCTATCCAATCAATGAAATCGTTTTTTGTCAAATTCTCGTTTCCATACCGTTCAGCCATCTCCCAAAGTGTTTCCCCCGAAGATACTGTGACCGTGACATAGTTGTTGATATTTTCTTTATCAGATTGCAAGGAAAAAAAGAATAAGGAAAAAAGAAACACCGCTCCCAGAAGAAGAAGCGTATATGAGTGTTTTTGTAAAAATGTTTTCATTAATCATTCCTCCATATCGAATGCTTGTTCGCTCTTAGTAGTTTTTAGTATAAACCGAACGTTTGTTTTATGTCAATAAAAAAATTCGAACTTATGTTTGTATCTATTTTGAGTACATGCTATAATTAACACAAGGATTTTGAGATGGGGTGCGTGAAATGACAAAACTATCGAAACGGCAGCAAGATATTATGGGGTTTATTAAAGAGGAAGTCCGCAAGAAAGGCTATCCGCCTTCCGTACGTGAAATCGGTGAAGCTGTAGGCCTGGCTTCAAGTTCTACGGTTCATGGCCACTTATCAAGATTGGAGAGCAAGGGGCTTATCAGAAGAGATCCGACTAAGCCGAGGGCAATCGAGGTTCTAGAATTGGAGGAAACAAATAACATTCCAAAAAACGGGGTAATAAATGTACCCTTACTAGGTAAAGTTACAGCCGGCCTTCCGATTACTGCGATTGAAAATATAGAAGAATATTTCCCGCTTCCGGAAAATATGGCTCCCCAGGACGAGCAGGTATTCATGTTGGAGATCATGGGAGAAAGTATGATCGAAGCGGGGATATTGAATGGAGATTTTGTCATTGTCAAGCAGCAAAATACCGCAAATAATAGCGATATCGTTGTCGCAATGACGGAAGATAACGAAGCAACTGTCAAGAGGTTCTTTAAAGAAAAGGACTTTATCCGCTTACAGCCGGAAAATTCAAATATGGATCCAATCATTTTAAGCAACGTTTCCATTCTTGGAAAAGTGATTGGTTTATACAGACAGATTCATTAAATATATTAGATTTAGCTGCTTTTGCTAATTGGTCCAAGAAAAAAAGAGAACGCAGCAGCACATAGTCACTTTCATTAATGAAAACAGCCGATCCAAGTTGATCGGCTGTTTTATCCATCCCCTTATTTTACCTGATATCGGTCTTCCCATTCCGGACATAAAATGCCCATAATTATGCGGTCATAGCGTTTTCCGTCACGGCTAACAGCCGCTCTCATTCTTCCTTCGTGCTGGAAGCCAGCTTTTTTATAAGCATGGATTGCTCTTTTGTTATACTCAATTACATCCAGGCTTACACGGTTTAAATTCAATTCATGAAAGGCAAAACGGAGAATCAGTTGTAATGCCTCTGTTCCATAGCCTTTATTACGATTTTTCGAATCTCCAATTCCGATCGCTAAAAATCCCGCTCGATTGTTCCATTCAATACGGTGAATGACGACAAAGCCAATTAATTCATCATTCTCCATCTTCCTTAACCGAAAGTAAGCTTCGTTGGGGTCAGGACTTTCCTCTATTTCAAATTGCATTTTTGCATGCGGAAGGGCAATATCTGTATCTACATTTCGAAGATACTCTGAATCCTCTTCCCATTTTGCCATTATTTCAGCATCTTCTTCTCTGGGTGCGGATAGTTTTACAAGTTCTCCACGAAAAAGACTGGAAGTACTAAGCGTCATATTAATCTCCTTTGGACAAGTTTTTATTACCCCATTAATAGCAGCCATTAAATAACTTTTCAGAAATATTCTATCCCTTTTATCTTATAAGCTGTTTTTAAAAAAAGCGATATTTTTCGAAAATTTGACACTTCTCAATGGTTACATTCACTATTTTATTCTGAAACCTTTAAAATTCCCTACGTTTTTGCAAGCATTGAAGCAGCAGGATCAGGTTTATGGGAAATGGCTGTCTTTGGTAAAGAAATAATGAAAGAAGTGAAATCTTCTCCCGAAGTACAAGATATTTTACCGTTATGCTTATCAATGATTTGTTTACAGACGTATAAGCCTATGCCTGTTCCCAATTCCTTTGTTGTATAAAAAGGTTCAAAAATCATCTCCATCATCTCTCGTGAAATATTTGGACCATTATTACTAATTTTGATCGTTACAGTTTCATCATTTTCATGAAAATGTATTGTGATTGTCCTTTGAGTTTCTTTCTGCTTCAAAGCTTCTATGGAATTCAAGATTATATTTATAAAAACTTGTCTCAGTTCCTCTTTGTTCGCCTCAAATTTTTCGGTATATTCAAAGTCCTTGATTATCTCTACATCGCTATCTACTATACTGGGATATAAAAAATCCAAAATTTCATTAAATAATTCAGAAAAAAATACGTCTTCCTTTTCCTTACGTAGGATATCTTTTTTCGATACATGAAGAAATTGCGTGATTTTATAGTTTAACTGTTCTAATTCACGTTCGATAATTTTGATATACTTATGGTTGGGAATTTCATTTTTTAGCAGTTTTGTAAATCCAATAACCGATGTCAATGGGTTTCTAAATTCATGAACAAAGCTCGAAGACATTTGCCCCAGAAAAAAAAGTCGATCTTTATGAGTCTGTTGAATAAAGGAATCTTTGCGATGTAATTCTTGTATCTTCAATTCCGTGTATTTAGTAACTGCATAGAAACAGAATTGATCAAATAAATTGTTAGTGCCTTCAATGTACGGATCCAAATCTTCCAGTAAAAATCCAGAGCTATTAAGATGTTTAATAATGAGGGTGCGTCCTTTGTTGACATTATAAACAAAGTGGCCGATATTTATGTCAGCCTCAGCCCTTTCTTTTGCCACCTTATATGCTAAATTCATGATTTCTTCAATGCTCAATGGCTTTACCATATTTAATTTCACCAGGTAGTACATTTCCGCACCATTTCCGTTAATACGGTTAAAGTGAATATCATCTGAAGAAACAAAAAGACTATCTTGCCAATCCTGAAAAAAGGCCGGAAATCTTTTATCGAGATAGTCGGCTAAAAGTTGTGCAGTAACCACTTCATGTCCACCCTCTCTATGATGGTAAAGATCAAAAGCTTACCTTCAATGGAAAATTTCGAAAAGCAAATACAGTTATATTAAAAGAGTACCTTATATTTATAAAAGTTGATGGCACCCTCGTTTTTTCTGAAGCAAAAGAGCCCATAATATCTATTCGCTATCGATTTTACTTTTTCCTGCTTTTTTACTGCCTGGACCCTTTTATCAGGATTAGAAGTGAAAATTAAATCAGTTACTAAATGTAAACAGTGAATAGTGCTTTAGACCATCACCATCAAAAGCACAAAGAGCCAAACCCTCATCTGTTAAGGGTCTGGCTCCTTTTCACTTAGCGTCCCAGATAGGAATCGAACCTACGACCTACAGCTTAGGAGGCTGTCGCTCTATCCTGCTGAGCTACTGGGACATGCACAAGGCTATTTGCCTTTTAATACAGCTATTGCTATTTCGGTTGGATTATCTAACTCCTGCCGAATGCGCTAACTTTCTAATAATAACAAATAAGTGGGCTGTTATCAATCATTTTTATCGATTAAACTTAGAATAAGGTAAGATTTCCTTTTAAAAATCGTTTTTGTGCATTTGCTTCTCAAAAGAATTACATGATCTTATATATGTTAAATACTCCAGTCGCCATCTTGTCCTGTTTCATATTCGTTTTTTTTCATCAGGAACCTCTCATCTCTTAGTTATATTTACCCCGGAATCGTCCATTTTATAGTTTGAATGATAATTTCTTTTTCCACAATGAAAACCTCCAATAGCCATTAGTTTTTCTGAGATTCCGGAATAGTGATCGTTGCAAAGTTTCTTGCTTTCCGCTTATGTAAGTGGGGATTGGCCTCCACTTTTTTCATCGCCCTTACTTATTAACCACAAAAAATCCCTCAACGCCCATCCGTGAGCGCCAAGGGATTCCTCTATTAATACATCGTCATGTATTGCTCTCTCTCCCAAGGATGGACCTGGGTGCGGAACATATCCCACTCAATCTCTTTCGCTTCGATGAAATGCTCTAATAAGTGGCTTCCAAGTCCAGCACAGATAATTTCGTTTGATTTTAACGTATCCAGAGCTGCAGCCAAAGTTGCTGGAAGATCAATGATGCCTGCTTTTTCTCTTTCTTCTTTGTTCATGACATAGATGTTGCGGTCGATTGGTTTCGGCGGAGTAAGATTATTCTTGATTCCATCCAGGCCGGCTTTTAATAAAACGGCAATTGCAAGGTATGGATTCGCAGCCGGGTCTACGCTTCGTACTTCCACACGAGTGCTGACGCCGCGTGAGGCTGGGATACGGATCAGCGGACTGCGGTTTTTCGCTGACCATGCTACGTAGCAAGGGGCTTCATAGCCAGGAACAAGACGCTTGTACGAATTGACAGTCGGATTGGTTACCGCTGTAAAGCTAGGAGCGTGCTTGATGATACCGGCGATGAATTGCTCGGCTGTTTCGCTTAGTTCCAGTTTTCCGTTGTGGTCATAAAATGCATTTTCGCTTCCTTTGAATAATGAAACGTTGCAGTGCATTCCGGAGCCGTTCACACCGAATAATGGCTTTGGCATGAATGTCGCATGCAATCCGTGTTTGCGGGCAATTGTCTTTACAACCAATTTAAAAGTCTGGATATTATCACAAGCTGTAATGGCATCCGCATACTTAAAGTCAATTTCATGCTGTCCCGGGGCAACCTCATGGTGGGAAGCTTCGATTTCAAAGCCCATTTCTTCAAGTTCAAGAACGATATCGCGACGGCAATTTTCACCAAGGTCAGTCGGCGCCAGGTCAAAATAACCGCCTCTATCATTTAACTCTAGGGTTGGTTCCCCTTTTTCATCTAGCTTGAATAAGAAGAATTCAGGTTCAGGTCCAAGATTGAAGTCTGTAAAGCCAAGCTCTTTTGCTTCGGCCAGAATACGTTTAAGATTAGCACGTGGATCTCCTTCAAATGAAGTTCCGTCAGTGTTGTAGATATCACAAATTAAACGGGCAACCTTTCCTTTTTCTGATGTCCAAGGGAATATGACCCATGTATCAAGATCAGGATATAGATACATATCTGATTCTTCAATTCGAACGAAACCTTCAATGGAAGATCCATCGAACATCATTTTGTTGCCAAGCGCTTTTTCAAGCTGGCTAACCGGGATTTCAACGTTCTTGATCGTACCCAGGATGTCTGTAAATTGAAGGCGGACATATTTAACGTTTTCTTCCTTTGCCAAACGGGTAATATCTTCACGAGTATACTTTGCCATAATCAATTATTCCTCCCTAAAAATATTAAACTTTACATTTACTAATGCTTTTTAATGAAAGAAACGAGACATATCTCCTTGACGGAGGAATGTACGGTTATTGCCGCCATGCAAAAGCTCATTCCTGAGAAGCTTTCGCAGCTCATCATCACTTAAATCAGGTTTTTCCAGTTTTTCCTTATTGTTTTCTAATGCTTGCATGAGTGATTCTTCTTTGACAGAAAATAACTTTTTAATCCCTGCGAGATTTACACCCTGCTCGATTAGTTCTTTAATTTCCAGGAGCCGGTCGATATCATTTAATGAAAAAAGCCGACGGTTCCCTTCTGTTCGTTCAGGAGTTATCAGTTGATGCTCTTCATAATACCGGATCTGGCGCGCAGACAACTCTGTCAGCTGCATAACGATTCCGATAGAGAAAAGAGGCATCGAACGCCGAATGTTGTTGCCGCTCATCCGAAGCATCTCCTTTGTTTTGTTGACCTGCTATAACTATATTACATGTTACCTTTATTGTCAAATCAACGTTAAGTTGTGTTACATGAAATTTTTTCAAAAAGTGAGACAACCAGTTTCAAGGCGGCCTCACTTCGTTTATATCGCAAACAGCTTTTTATCGATCAATGAATTTACTGCTGCAAGTACCGCTATTTTTACATGTGAATAGGTTAAGCCGCCCTGTATGTAGGCAACATACGGCGGCCTCGTTGGTCCGTCTGCGGTTAATTCGATACTAGCACCCTGAATGAACGTTCCCGCGGCCATGATTACGTCATCCTCGTAGCCAGGCATATAGCTTGGATAAGGTGTAACGTGTGAATTTACTGGTGATGCAAATTGGATTGTCTGGCAGAATAAAATCATTTTATCACGGTCCTCAAATTGGACAGACTGGATCAAATCGGTTCTTTTTGCGTTCCACTTTGGTGAGGTGTTCATTCCAAGCCTTTCCAAAAGCGCGGATGTAAAAATCGCCCCTTTAAGGGCTTGTCCGACTACATGGGGAGCGAGGAAAAATCCCTGGTACATTTCCTGGAGGCTATATAGGGAAGCGCCGGCTTCAGCCCCAATTCCTGGTGAAGTCAATCTGTATGAGCATGCTGCCACATATTCCTTTTTTCCGACAATATACCCGCCTGTCTTGGCCAAGCCTCCACCCGGGTTTTTAATGAGCGAGCCTGCCATCAAATCAGCCCCGACATGGCAGGGTTCTTTGGTTTCGACGAATTCGCCGTAACAATTATCCACGAAGACGACGATTTCCGGATTAATTCCTTTTACAAACCTGATCATTTCACTGATCTCAGCAACCGTAAAGGAGGGGCGAGTTGCATATCCTTTAGAGCGTTGAATCCCGATCATTTTCGTTTTTGTGGTGATCGCTTTTTCTACGGCGTCAAAATCGACCTTGCCTTCATCAGTCAGTAACACCATGTCATAGCCTATCTGGAATTCCCTTAAGGAACCCACGCCGCTCCCGCGTATGCCTACAATTTCCTCCAGCGTATCATATGGCTTGCCGGTTATGTATAATAGCTCGTCACCCGGGCGCAAAATCCCGAACAGCGCAATTGAAATCGCATGTGTCCCGGAAATGATTTGCGGGCGGACAAGCCCTGCTTCCCCGCCGAACACATCCGCATAGATAGATTCGAGCGTATCCCTTCCGATATCATCATAGCCGTATCCAGTGGATGGGATAAAATGAGAGTCGCTTACTCTGTATTTCTGGAAGCTTTGCAATACACGATACTGATTGGCTTCGATTCTGTCATTTGCTTCTTTATGCAACGGGGCAATCATTTCCTCTACAGAACTTGCCAGCACCCTTAATTGGCCGCCGTTTGTTAAATTCTCGTACATGTTGTTTCTCCTTTTACTTTGAGTATTTCTCGAGCTGTCCGGTTAAAGGATGGTCTAGTAAAGAAAAGCCTTTGCATTCATATTGCTCCTTTTCTTCGTTAAAGGACAAAGACCGCAGAATTGTTTCATTTTTAAGCTGAGAAAGGAGCTTTCCTTCACTTGCAGGAAGAAAAACGTGGTACATTTCCATTTCGCCAATGACGTTTTCCTCGATTTGTGCCAATACTGCCTCAAGGTCCCTTTCTTCAAAGGCACTGATCAGCATTGACTTTCCGCTTGAAGTAGGCATGAAATCAGCGTGTTTCAAATCCTTCTTATTATATAGCGTCAGCTGGGGAATATGGTTTACTTCCAGGTCGGATAACAGATCATGAACCGTCTTTTCATGATTGTAGGAATCAGGATTTGATGAATCGACAATATGGAGCAGCAGGTCGGCCTCCTTTACTTCCTCCAGTGTGGACCTGAATGCCGCAATCAGCGTTGTTGGGAGGTCCTGAATAAAACCTACCGTATCCGTCATGAGCATCGTGAAGCCGCTTGGAAGCACCGATTTTCTTGTCATTGGATCCAGAGTGGCAAAAAGTAGGTTTTCTTCAAACGTGCCAGCCTCTGTCACACGGTTGAATAATGTTGATTTGCCGGCATTCGTATAGCCGACAAATGCCACCTGGAAAGTTTTGTTCCGCTTTCTCCGTTCACGATATCTTTCACGGTGCTTAACCACAACATCAAGTTGCCCTTTTATCTCATCGATACGGCGGCGGATATGGCGTCTATCGCTCTCGAGCTTCGTTTCCCCCGGACCCCTCGTCCCAATTCCTCCGCCCAATCTTGACAGGGCAGTACCCTGGCCGACCAATCGCGGCAGCAAATATTGCAGCTGCGCCAGCTCCACCTGGAGCTTTCCTTCCTTTGATTGGGCCCGGTTTGCAAATATATCGAGAATAAGCTGGGTACGGTCGATAACCCGGGCATTGAAATGCTGGGACAAGTTGCGGATTTGACTTGGCGAAAGTTCATCATTGAAAATAAATAAATCGGGCTCCAATTCCTCTTCCAGATTTTTAAGCTCTTCTACTTTCCCTTTGCCTATATATGTAGATGGATGGACACGATCCCTTTTCTGAGTGACCGTCATTAGAACCTCTCCATTTGCCGTTTTCGTCAGCGACACAAGCTCATCCAAAGAATATTCATAGCGTGCATCATCCTCTGCCGTCTGGCAGCCGATCAAAATGACGTTTTCTTTTTCCTTATGTTCCAAAAAACGCACCATCCTTTAGGGTTTTCTCTACTCACTATCTTATCAGAAAAATAAACCTTTCCAAAATACTGCACGTTACTGAAATATCCTTAACAAAAAAACGGCTGAAGCCGTTTTTTTTAGATTATATCCCGCCTGGATTGCCTCAGAAACCATCAACTTCTTCTTCAAAAACTAAATCCTGGCTTCTCAAGGTAATCAAGTCATTTCTGTCATAAGCATCTTCCATCAGCAGCCTCATCGCCTGTGAACGTATCGATTTCTCGATGACATTGCGGATATAGCGGCCGTTCGAGAATGATACTGGGCCAAGCACGTTTTTCAAGTACGTAAGGTGGTCCCTCAGCTTTCGTTCCGCATCTCTGCTAATCGCATATTCCCTTTCATCAAGCATCTTATATGCAATCTCAAGGAGCTGGTCGATCGAATAATCCGGAAAATCGACGACAATAGGGAAACGCGAGTGTAGTCCTGGGTTGAGGGTAAAGAAGTGATCCATTTCCCGGGAGTAACCAGCAAGGATCAGGATAAATTCATGCTGTCGGTCCTCCATATGTTTAACCAGGGTATCGATCGCTTCCTTCCCAAAGTCCTTTTCCCCTCCCCTGCCGAGGGAATAGGCTTCATCAATAAAAAGAATTCCACCGATTGCTTTTTTAATCAAATCCCGCGTTTTCTGAGCCGTATGGCCGATGTATTCCCCGACTAAATCCGCTCGTTCCGCTTCGATCAAATGGCCTTTAGTGAGGACATTCATCTTCTGAAACAGCTTTCCTATCAGTCTTGCTACTGTTGTTTTACCCGTGCCCGGGTTACCTTTAAACATCATATGCAGGGCCTGCCTGCCTGTTTTCAGTCCCCGTTCTTCCCGCCTCTTGTTGACATAAATCCATGCGTAGATTTCTTTTATCACCCGTTTCATCTCTTCCATTCCGACAAGCGTTGCTAATTCCTCTTCCATTTCTTTTAAGACCATGTGCTGCAGAGGAATGTCTCTATCCTGAATTTCCCTAGGAGGGTCTTTTTTTATCGTTTTACGTTTTTGTCCGTTTAAAACGACATTGATTTGTCCGTTATTTTTCATACGGATAGGCTGTTCCAAAGCATCCACCTCTCCATTCCAAAACAATATACACTGATGTTTATGCGAATGCCTATGTAGGCTTGGGTTTTACAAGTAGCTGAAGTTATACCTTTACACTTTACGCAATTTTCTGACAAATGTAGCTATATTCCAACATGATATCCGGAAGGCTTGTCATTTCCTGCGCTTTCCCAAGAAATATTTCCTCCTTTAATATATATTCAAAAAAAAGATAAGTCAGTATACTTTGTTTAAAAAACAGGGGAATTTTACAACAGCGGTTCAGCTTTCTCGTTTGGAAAGCGGAGCAAAAAAACAAAACAGGCATGTTTTCATGCCTGCTTGGTATATCCTATTCTTTTGCGTCAAAATCGATCTGGACATTTCGCTGCGGTGCGAAAGTGGAGATGGCGTGCTTGAAAACTAACTGCTGTTTACCTTCTGTTTCAAAAAGAACAGTAAAGTTATCAAAACCTTTGATTTGTCCCCTTATTTGAAAGCCGTTTAATAAAAACACGGTTACATACGTACTCTCTTTTCTTAACTGATTTAGAAATTGATCTTGAATATTTACGGATTGCTTCATTGTAAATCCTCCTCTATTCTCTCTATATTGTTATTTATTCGCTTTTAACCGAGAGCTTTCCTGCAATAAAAGCCGATATTTCTTCAAACTTTTTTGAAAAGTCCCCTGCAGCAGTCATATCAAACCAGTTCACATCCATCTTATTTCGAAACCAGGTCAGCTGTCGTTTTGCATACCGACGGGAATTTTGCTTCAAAGCCTCCAGGGCTTCATCAAGTGCTAAGGTGCCATCAAAGTAATCATAAAGCTCCTTGTACCCTATCGCCTGTATTGATTGGCAATTCTTGAGTCCTTGTTGATAAAAAAAACGGACTTCATCTACCAGGCCTTGTGCCACCATTACATCGACCCGCTGATCGATTCGCTCATACAATTTGCCGCGGTCCATCGTGAGCCCAATAATCACCGTGTCATATTTCAAATCCGATGGCTGATCTGCCAGCTGCCCGCTCATTGTTTTACCTGTACAATGATATATTTCAAGGGCACGGATTACCCGCCGGACATTATTGGGATGTATCCGCGCTGCACTTTCAGGGTCGATGGTATGGAGTTTTGCAAAAACGGGCTCAATTCCTTCTTCTTGAACTTGTCTTTCGAGCTGCTTCCGGTAAGAGGGATTTGATGGAGCTTCAGAAAAATGATAGTCATAGATGACAGATTGAATGTATAAGCCTGTTCCGCCAACAATGATAGGTAACTTTCCCCTTCTATGTATCTCGCTGATGGTTAAGTTTACTCTTTCCTGAAATTCTGCAGCATTAAATGGTTCTTCAGGTTCTTTGATATCAATTAAATAATGAGGTATGCCTTCTTTTTCATCTTCATTAATCTTCGCCGTTCCTATATCCATCCCTTTATAAACCTGCATCGAATCACCACTGATAATTTCACCATTGAACCTTTTTGCAAGCTCAATGCTCAATTTCGTCTTTCCTGCGGCGGTAGGGCCTATAATTACAAGAAGCTGAGCTTTTTTTATTTCCAATCCAGTCACTGCCTTATTTCATTTCTTCCTATCTTACCATAATATCCTTTTAACCAGTTAAACATCAATTCATTATGTACGAACTTGATTGGTTTTATTCAGCTCAGCTAAAGGCATTGTACTATTGTTCTATTCAAAAACTTGGCAATGTAGAAATTACCTTCACATTGTGGCTGTCACATAAGCATCATCACCCATAGTTTTAACTTTTCTCGAACCAACAGCTTATCTTATATTCATAATAAATATATAACAGGAAGTTCTCCTTCAAAACAAAAAAGCCTGAAAACGTAGCTCTAAGTACGTTTTCAGGCTCCTTTTTTATGATTTCATTTCAACCATAATCTGTTTATGGGACCATCCAGGACAGCACATTGCTTTGGAGGAAAGTCATGATTCCGACAATAACAACCAGTAAGATACTATGCTTTATTGTGAAACGGAACAAGTCTGCTTCTTTCCCGGCAAGACCCACCGCCGCACAGGCGACTGCGATGGATTGCGGAGAAATCATCTTCCCGGTAACCCCTCCCGAGGAATTAGCAGCCACGGCAAGGACCGGATCCATGCCGATTGAGGTAGCTGTGACCTTTTGCATATTGCCAAACAGCAGGTTCGATGAAGTATCAGAACCAGTAATAAACACGCCCAACCAGCCGAGGATTGGGGAGAAGAAGGCAAATAAGGAATCAGTTTTAGCCAGCGTCATGCCAAGGGTTGTACTCATTCCCGATGCATTTGTCACATAGGCATATCCGACAACCGAACCGATTGTAATAATCGGGAACTTCAGTTCATTCATTGTTTCACCAAAGGTAGACACCCATTCTTTCCATGATATTTTGACAATAAACTTTGTCACTACCGCGGCAAGGAGAACAGACGTACCCGCTGCCCCTAAAATTTCAAGCTTATAAATGGCAGGTATTGGGTCTCCGGCAGAGCTTATCACTTTATTGTTTAAAAAGGGAACCTCTGGCAAAAGGGTTAAAGCATGCCCTAATGAATTAACTGCTTTCAAAAAGACGTTGGTACCTTCATAATGGCCTGTTAAAGCCAGTTTAAAGGTAGGAATGCCCCAAATCGTGATAAATACTGTTAAGACAAGAAACGGTGACCATGCTTTAAGGATTTGTCCTCCCGTATACTTAATCTGCTCATTCTTAGGTGAATTCGCAGCAACAGATGCAGCCATTTCTTGTTCGGCAGAAAAACGAAAAATCGTCTTCGGTTTCCAAAATTTAAGGAAGATGGCTAAAGCTAATAATGAAACTAATGCCGATAAAATATCGGGAAGTTCAGGCCCAAGGAAGTTGGAGCTTAAGTATTGAGTCACTGCGAATGATACACCAGTAACTAAGATAGCAGGCATGATTTCCATTGCTTTTTTAAATCCTGCCATGATGACGACTAAATAGAATGGAATAAATAGTGATAAAAACGGCAATTGACGTCCAACCATTTTCGAAATTTCCATCGCTGGGATTCCCGTAGGTCCTGCGACCGCGATGATCGGTGTTCCGATCGCCCCGAAAGCAACCGGAGCCGTGTTGGCGATTAGGCATATGCCTGCCGCGTATAGGGGATTGAACCCAAGCCCAACCAGAAGGGCTGCCGAAATGGCCACCGGTGCACCAAACCCGGCCGCTCCTTCAAGGAACGCTCCAAATGAGAATGCTACCAAAAGTGCTTGTAGGCGCCTGTCCTCTGTAAGTGAGACGACAGAATTACGAATAATGTCAAACTGGCCGGTCTTTACAGTTAATTTATAAAGGAACACAGAAGTGATGATGATCCAGCCAATCGGCAAAATTCCGTAGGTGGCACCCTGTGTCGCCGACATCAAAGCCATTGATGCGGGCATTTTAAAAGCAACAACAGCAAGCACTAAAGCAATAAGCAAAGTTGTTAACCCGGCAACATAACCTTTCATTCGCTTGATCGCTAATGCCCAGAAAAAATATAAGATTGGAACAAGTGCTACTAGAGCGGTTAGGCCAAGATTATCTCCTACCGCTGTAAAATTCTGTGTAAATGACATAGCTTAATCCTCCATTGCTCTTTCTTTTTGTAGGTTCAAACAAAACATCCCTAGTTTTCTATTTCTACTAAAGGAAATCGCTTACATTTTTTATTAAACATGTGATAGGGTCATATGATGACTGGTAGATAAATTACTACTGCATACTTTTAATTTATGCGATTTACTCCTTGAAGACTATGTAGAACGATAAAAACATAGCCAGGCTTGGGGAAAGAGAGAAAACAACTAGACTTCCATGACCCTTAAGACCATTCTCCTTTCTGTTTCTTAATAAGAAACGACGTTTGCTTTTGTTGCGGATGAGAAAACATTATTATATAACAATAGAAAAAGTGTTATATAAGCTGTGCTAGTCTACATTTAATTATACAAAGTTTTTTTGTAATTTCAATAATTTTTAGAAGATTAACTAAATAAAAATTCACAAAAAAAATTTGTTCGATATATCTTTTTTTCTAAAGAAAATCGAACAAATTTATCTGCATTAACTGATTCTGCTTCCATAACCCAGCCTTGTAGAAATTTGTTTTCCAATATGCAGCATTTGCATTTGAAGTGTTTCCATTCGTTCGTCCGTCATACGCATCGTCGGCCCCGAGATACTGACGGCTGCATTCACTTTTTCTAAATGGTCAAAGATAGGCACAGCTATGCATGTAATTCCGTATTCATTTTCTTCCAGGTCCAGTGCGTAGCCCTTTTGTTTCACCCGTGCCAATTCTTGAATGAAATCATCTTTATTGGTAATCGTTTTGTCTGTATGGATCGGCATCCCTTTTCGTTCGAGGATATCCAGCACGACACCGGAAGGTAAATAAGCAAGAATTGCTTTGCCTACTGAAGTGCAGTGCATCGGAGCCCTTTTTCCAACTTTCGAATGCATACGTAAAGTTTCATTACCTTCTAACTTTTCAATATAGACCACTTCACCCTGGTCATATACAACAAGATGGATCACCTCATTTGTTGCATTTTCCAGCTCCTGTAAGTACGGCTTTGCCTCTGACCTTAAATCAATGGAGTCAAGCAGCTTTGAACTGATTTCTAAAAATTTATATCCAAGCTTATAACGGCCCGTTTCTTTATCCTGTTCAACATATCCATACTGGACAAGCGTTATCAGGATTCGATAGACAGAGCTTTTATTAATATCCATTTGTTTGGCAATTTCTGTGACACCTAAGCCGCCCTTTTTTGAGCTTACTAGAGTGATAATATCCAACGCCCGGCTCACAGACTTAACCATATTCTCTCTTTCCACAATCAACCACCTCAGGGTGAAACACGTAGTAAATTATATTATAGCACATCTGTCACCGGGCATTGGACAGACACTATTAATACGTTTTTGCGTTTTCTCTTGCAGCTGTAAACGTATTTCGAAGCGTTCCTACCTCTTTAATTCCGCACTCAATTACATCACCGGCACCAACCAGCTCCGCACCGACTGGGCTGCCTGTCAAGATCACATCCCCCGGTTTAAGTGTCATCACAGTCGTTAGATAGGAAACCATTTTACGAATTGGAATGATCATTAATTCCGTTGCACTGTTTTGTTTTTCAACATCGTTCAGTTTTGCTTCCACCTTCACATTTAAAGGGTCGATTTCCGTTTCAATAACTGGACCTAAAGGAGTGAATGTGTCAAACGATTTCCCGATCGTCCAGTGGCCATCTTGATGGAAATATTGTGGTGCCGTAACATCATTTCCGACGGTATAGCCAAAAACATAATCCAGTACGTCGGCTTCAGGTACATTTTTTGCCTCTTTTCCGATTACAATCGCTAATTCTGATTCAAACTTTACTTGTTCAATTCCCGCTGGTATGACAATTTCTTCTTCCGGTCCAATCACTGATGATGTCGGTTTGAAGAAGAATACCGGGATTTCCGGAAGCTCGGAAGGCAGGTCCTCCACGTTTGAAACGTAGTTTGCACCGATTCCAATAATTTGGTTTGGCTCGAGTGGTGCAAGTAGTTTCACATCGCTCCGGGAAAATGTTTGTCCGGTGTACTCCCAGTCACCAAACAAATTACCTTTAATTTCTTTTATCGCATCATCCGTTACAACACCAGTATGAATCTCTGAATTCACTGTAAATCTTGTAAATTTCATTGTATTACTCCTCTCAAACTAAATTTTCAAGTTCTGTTTTTTTACGGGAAACTCCTGTTTTTACAGCTGCTTCGGCAACAGCTTTGGCTACCGCTTCCGCCACCCTATCATCAAACGCATTTGGAATCACGTAATCAGACGTAAGCTCATGCGGTTGGATTAAGTTCGCAATCGCGTAAACAGCAGCCACTTTCATTTCTTCGTTTATCTCTGAAGCAAAAACACTGAGTGCACCTTTAAAAATTCCCGGAAATGCCAGGACATTGTTGACTTGGTTCGGCATATCCGAACGGCCTGTTCCAACAACGGCTGCTCCAGATGCCTTTGCCGCATCCGGCATAATTTCTGGAACCGGATTTGCCATCGCAAAAATAATCGCGTCTTTGTTCATCGACCTTACCATTTCCGGCGTTACCGCTCCAGCTACTGATACGCCGACGAACACGTCCGTACCTTTTATGACTTCATGCAAGGGGCCTGCCACTCCGTTTTTATTGGTGATTTCAGAAATTGCGTGTTTCATAGAGTTCATCCCGTTTTCACGGCCTTTATAAATCGCTCCCTTTGTGTCACACAAAATAATATTCCGGACTCCCATATTGAGCAGCAATTTCGTAATCGCAATCCCGGCTGCACCAGCCCCATTGACAACCACTTTGATATCTTCCATGCGCTTGTTTACTACGATTAAGGCGTTGGTTAACCCCGCTGCTGTCACAATCGCAGTTCCATGCTGATCATCATGGAAAACAGGAATATTCATTTCTTTTTTCAGTCTTTCCTCAATAATGAAACAATTCGGTGCAGAAATATCCTCCAGATTGATGCCGCCGAAAGTGGGTTCCAACGCCTTTACAATCGAGATGATTTGTTCTGCGTCATTTGTATTTAAACAAATTGGAAACGCATCAATGTCTGCGAATGCCTTGAATAAAGCTGCCTTGCCTTCCATTACAGGCATTGATGCTGCAGCGCCGATATTGCCTAAACCTAACACAGCAGATCCATCGGATACGACCCCAACCAGGTTTCCTTTTATCGTGTAATCGTAGACTTTTTCGGGATGCTGGAAGATTTCCTTACAGGGCTCCGCCACACCAGGTGAATAGGCTAAACTCAGATCATTTGCATCATTAACAGGCACCTTAACATTCACGCTTATTTTTCCTTTAGACTGCTTATGAAGTTCCAACGATTCTTCCCGAATGTTTCGCATAGCCTCAGTTCCTCCAATCATTTTTTTAAACTACCAGAGATAGGTTGTTGAAACTAGCAGTCTTCGCTTAGGTGTATTTGCTCTAATTTCAACAGGAAATAGGGGTTACCTCAGTTATAGAACAGGACATCCTAGGAAATAGAATGCCCCTGTTATTTTACCTTTTACTAGCTATTGTTTTACGGTGAACTTAGCCTTCGCTTCAATGCGGCGGCGGTGCAAGATTGGCTCTGTATAGCCGTTCGGCTGTTCATAGCCTTCAAAAATCAAGTCACAGGCCGCCTGGAATGCCACAGAATCATCGTAGTTCCTGGACATGGAGCGGTACGAAGCATCTCCAGCGTTTTGTTCATCGACTACTTTAGCCATCCGCTGTAAGCTCTCCAGCACTTGTTCTTTCGTAATGATGCCATGGTGCAGCCAGTTGGCCATCAGCTGGCTGGAAATACGCAGTGTAGCTCTGTCTTCCATCAGTCCGACGTCATTAATATCCGGAACTTTTGAACAGCCGACTCCCTGCTCTACCCAGCGGACAACATAGCCTAATATACTTTGAGAATTATTATCAAGCTCTTGTTTAATTTCTCCAGGACTCCATTGCGGGTTTTTCACGACCGGAAATTCTAAAATATCATCCCTCAGGTCGCTAGATTCTTTGGCTTTCTGATTTTGCACTTCTATTACATTGACTTGATGGTAGTGAAGCGCATGCAATGTAGCCGCGGTAGGTGACGGCACCCATGCCGTATTCGCACCTGTTTTAAGCTGGCCCACCTTTTGTTTCAGCATTTCCTCCATCAGATCAGGCATCGCCCACATCCCTTTGCCGATCTGGGCGCGGCCCTGGAAGCCGCTTGCAAGGCCTGTATTCACATTCGATTGCTCATAGCCTTGCAGCCATTTTGATCCCTTCATTTCATCCTTGCGAATCATCGGTCCTGCTTCCATAGAGGTATGGATTTCATCACCAGTGCGATCCAGGAATCCGGTATTGATAAACACAACGCGATCTTTTACCTGTTTAATGCATGCTTTTAAATTCAAGGTTGTTCGGCGTTCCTCATCCATTACACCGATTTTAAGGGTATTTCGTTCCAAACTAAGCAAGTCCTCCACACGGTCAAAAAGCTGATTCGCAAAAGCAACCTCTTCTGATCCATGCATTTTTGGTTTAACGATGTAAACCGAACCCTCGGAAGTATTTTGATATGGCCCGTTTCCTAAGAGAGTATGCTTAGCGGCAAGGCTGGTGATGACTGCATCCAAAATCCCTTCTTGAATTTCGTCTCCATTTTTATCTAAAATGGCATTATTCGTCATCAAGTGCCCTACGTTACGGACAAACATAAGTGAACGGCCTGACAATGAAAATTCCTCTCCACCCGGGGATGAATAGCCGCGGTCGGGATTGAGCGTCCTTGTCATTGTTTTACTGCCTTTTTTGAAGGTAGCGGACAAATCACCTTTCATCAGGCCTAACCAATTGCGGTATACGAGCACCTTATCCTCTGCATCTACGGCAGTTACAGAATCTTCACAGTCCGCGATTGTCGTCGTTGCTGCTTCTATGAGGACATCCTTAACGCCCGCCTCATCCGTTTTGCCTATCGGATGATTGTGGTCAATCTGAATTTCAAAATGAAGACCGTTATTCTTTAATAATACAGCTGTCGGATGTTCAGGTTGTCCTTGATAGCCGGCAAACTTGGCATCATCCTCAAGAGAAGCCTTCTCCCCGTTGCGAAATGCAACGGACAATTTTCCGGCCACGATGCTATATCCTGCTGCATCTTTGTGAGAAGCTTGTATCAATGGTGCAGCCTGATCAAGAAATTCCCGTGCAAATTCAATGACCTTCCCGCCGCGAACTGGATTGTAACCGCCTTCCCGGTGTGCACCATCTTCTTCACTAATGGCATCTGTTCCATAAAGGGCGTCGTAAAGGCTCCCCCAGCGGGCATTGGCAGCGTTAATCGCATAACGGCCATTGTTAACAGGAACGACGAGCTGTGGGCCGGCCTGGACAGCAATTTCAGCGTCCACCCCTTCACTCGTAATCTGAAAATCTTCCACTTCTGGTTCAAGATAGCCGATTTCTTGCAAAAATGTTTGATACTTACCAAAATCAAAGCTCTGTTTATTTTCGCGATACCATGCGTTTAGTTTGTTTTGGATCTCATCTCGCCGCGCCAGTAATTCCTTGTTTTTCGGTGTCAAATCATCGATCAGTTTTTCAAAATTGGACCAGAACTTGTCTCGCTCCAATCCGCTTTCAGGCAGTGCTTCTGTGTTAATAAACTCATAAAGCTCTGAAGCCACTTGAAGATTACCCGTCTTTACATAATCAGTCATGATAAGGTTCCTCCTTTAAAATGAAACAACTTGGTGTTTGTTATTACGAAACACCGTTTCAAAACTTCTTTAAAAAAATAATAGCATAAAATCTGATGCCTTTTCAATAACTTTCACAAGATTTTTACAATTGGCTGCGGATTGTCCAATGAAACGGCTACAAGCGAGGTGAAGGCAGACGAATGCGTATTGTCTGCCTCGCTTTCCAATCGTTCTCTGATGGATTGTCGCTTTATGATATAGCTGCTTCCTTTTCTTTCAATTCTTTCTTTATTTCAACACAACGCCCCGGCATCGGAAATAACTTACCTGCATTTAATAGATTATTAGGGTTGAACACTTCACGGATATCAGTCTGGGCGTTGATTTCTTCATCCGTAAAAACGAAGCGCATTTCCTCCCTTTTCTCGATGCCGACACCATGCTCTCCCGTAATCGTTCCACCGACATCGGCACATGCTTGAAGGCAGGCGCTTCCGGCGGCCAGCGCCTTTTCGCTTTCACCCGGAATTCGGGCATCGAAAAGGACAAGCGGATGAAGATTTCCGTCTCCTGCATGAAAAATATTGGCTATCCGCAGACCAGCTTCCTCGCTAATTTGGTTGATTCTGTTCAGCACCTGCGGCAGTTTGCTGCGTGGAATCACGCCGTCCTGTACCAGGTAATCCGCAGAAATCGCTCCCATTGCCCCGAATCCTGTTTTGCGGTTCGCCCACCATCTGCCCCGTTCCAGCTCATCCTGGGCTACTTTCACTTCACGGACATTTCTATTGTTGCATACCTCAAGGATTTGATTGATCTGTTCGGCGATCCCGGCTGAGATCCCATCGACTTCGATAAGCAGTACTGCTTCAATATCCTTTGGGTGCCCGACAGGAAAGGCGGCTGCTTCCACACCCTCAATTGCAGTTTTATCCATCATTTCCAGGGCAGCCGGAACGATCCCGGCTGAGATGATATCAGATACAGCCTGACTTCCGTCGGTAACATTATCGAAATAAGCGAGCACCGTTTGCTTTGCTTCCGGGTTTTTCAAAATCCGGACTGTTATTTTTGTTACAATACCGAGCGTCCCTTCGGATCCGGTTATCAATCCAAGCAGATCGTATCCAGGTGCATCAGGAATCCCGTTTTCCCCAATTTCAATAATTTCCCCATTTGGCAGGACAACTTCCAGCCCAAGGATGTGGTTCGTGGTGACGCCATATTTAAGACAATGGGCCCCTCCGGCATTTTCTGCGACATTTCCGCCAATTGTACAGCAGTATTGGCTTGATGGATCCGGTGCGTAATAATAACCTTTGTCAGAAATCGAGTTGGTCAGCTTAAGGTTAACAAAACCCGGTTCTACAACCGCACGCCTATTTTCGAGATTGACACTCAATAGACGCTTCATTCTGACCATACTGATAATAACTTCTCCATTCATTGGAATGGCTCCGCCGCTTAAACCGGTTCCGGCTCCGCGTGCCAGGAAAGGCAGTTGATTGTCCGAGCAGTATTTAACGAGCTTCGCCACTTCCTGGGTGTCTTTTGGGAATACAACCGCTTTAGGCAAATGCCGATGAAGCGTAAACCCGTCGGAATCATATGCTAGCAAATCTTCTTTATGGTAAAGAATCGAACGGGACCCCCCCACGATGTTGGCAAGGTTCTTTACATGCTTGTCGTTTGTTTTGATCTGTTTTGACGCCATTACTCTCCCCCCTTTAACTGATCCTCTTTTTGATAGGCCCAATCCAGCAGTTGAATTGTATGGACGATTTTTTGATTTCTTCCGTATTTTTCAACCCCCATCGCCATCTGGAGCATACAGCCGGGGTTCCCCATCGAAATCATTTCAACATCGTCAGGAACATTTTGCATTTTGCTTTCAAGTACATCCCCGGCCATTTCCGGATTTGTAATGTTGTATATGCCGGCACTGCCGCAGCAGCGGTCTGCGTTTGGCATATGTACCATTTCAACCCCTGGAATATCTAGCAGGATATCACGCGGCTCCTGGCGCACTCCCTGGCCATGTGCTAAATGGCAGGCGTCATGATAGGTGATACGGGTGTTGAGTTCAGCCTTTGGTTTTTCGTAGCCTGTATCATGGATGTATTTGGAGATGTCTTCCACTTTCGCAGAAAACTCTTCTGCTTTTTCATGCCATTCCGGGTCTTCACGAAACAGTTCCGGATATTCCTTCAACGCACAACCGCAGCCAGCTGCGTTAGTGATGACTTTATCAGAATCCTTGAATGCCTCCATGTTTTGTTTTGCAAGCTTCCTTCCTGTTTCACGGTCACCGGCATGGACATGCAGTGCCCCGCAGCAGGTTTGGTTTTGCGGGATGGAAACATCATTGCCATTCCGGGTTAATACGTTGACCGTGGATTCATTGATATCACTGAACATGACATCCATCACACATCCGGTTAACAGCGACACTTCATTTTTCGTTTCACCTTTTGCCTTGATGACTTTTTCATTTTTATACTTCTTACGTAACGGCTCTTTTATTTCTGGCATAATTGCTTCCATCTCAACTAAGTGCTGAGGCATAACATTGATCAGTTTGGTTTTGCGGACCACCTTTTGCATGCCGCTCTTTTGATAGAACTTTAATAGGCTTCCCATTGAGTTCAAGCGGTTTTGATGCGGGAATATTCCCTGCAGGAACAACTTACTTACTGAGCCTTTCCATCCTGTCAGTGGCATCGCCTGGCGAATTTGCCCCCGCGCTTCTTCAATTAGTCCGCCGACATCAACATCCGCCGGACAAGCGGTGGTACACGCACGGCAGTCAAGACAGGCAAAAACGGGATCCATGAACTGCTCATTCACTTCAAGCTTTCCTTCTGCAACCGATTTGATAAGATGCACACGCCCGCGGGGGGAATGCTGCTCCTGTCCGGTCAGCTCATAGGTCGGACATGATTCCAAACACATTCCACAGTGTACACAGTCGGCCCATTTGTTTTCGTCAGGTGCGTCGCTCCAAAGATAATTGCTTAGGCTATTGGTTGTACACGACGGGTCTTGCTTTAAAGCCATTTCTTTTAGACTCACTTTTAAATCCCTCCCACGTATCGTTTATGATTAAGAACGCTGTTCGGGTCGATCTTTGATTTAATTCCCTCTAATAGGAAGAAATACGATGGATTTTCACCCCAAATATTTATTTTCTTTCGGAGAGATAGGGGCAAATGCTTAACAATCACATATCCACCGAGTTGGTTAACAGAATTCCTTAGCTGGTCAATCGCTGATTCGATATCTTCGCTCGCACCTTTTAGATTTACCTGGCACAATCCATGGCCTATTCCACCATGTGCTTCAACCACTACATTGTGAGTATCCTTCAATTGCTGGCTGATGTTTATAACATGGAGGACATCCAGGTTGGTCACACCTATTTTCAAGGAAGCCTCTATTTCACTGCCCGCAGCAGGCGCTGCACCATTTGGACCAATTGAATAAATTTTATCCCAAAAAGCTTGCGCTTCTTTTTGTTGAAGAATCTTCATTTTGCTATTGGCAGGTTGAATCTTCTTTACATACTCTTCCTGGTAATGCACAGAGCTTTCGACATCCTCAAAGCCTATCGCGAGCGTATGAAGATTTTCGCCGATTAGCTTTTGTGATAAAGCTGGACTTAGCAATTCAAGAGCGGTAGGTTCCATCACCGAATCAAGAAGATGGATTGCAAATGAACGAATCTCCTCAACATTTCCTTCAGGGAAAGATAACAATACAAGGCTTTCGTATTTGGCTAAGGGACGGAGCTTCATAGTCACTTCAGTTACGACACCCAACGTACCCATTGAACCTATAAATAGTTTGTTCATATCATAACCGGCCACGTTTTTTACGACTTTTCCGCCGGATCGGATTATCGTGCCATCTGGATACACCATCCTAAGTCCAATTACCACATCCCTGCCTGCTCCGTAGCCGAGGCGTTTGGGACCGCTTTCATTCGACGCGATGATGCCGCCGATCGTTGCATATTCCGGCCACGCAGGGTCCAGCGAAACCTTTTGCTTATGTTCCGCCAAATAATCCTGCAATTCTTTAAAAGGCGTACCTGCCTTGACTGTTAATGTCATGTCTCCAGGCGTATGTTCGACAATCCCTTTATAATTCGCCAATGAGAGTAAAATATCGGCAGAGTCGATTATTCCACCGAATCCTCTTTTTGTTTCGCCAGCAGACACAGTTATTTTTTTCCGATGATTATTTGCATACTTTAACACGTTTGCAATTTCTTCTTCTGATTTTGGATAGATAGTCACCTGGCCGCTATTTCCTAATAGATGGTTCTCACTTTCACCCTCTATCATTTGCTCTTCAGATAAAATAGACTTTAAATCTGATAGAAGTTCCGCTGTGATCAAGACTTGCACCCCCTGTTGTTACGTTATAACAAACATCGTTTCTCTTTATTGTCAAAATTGCTTTCCATATCGGATAGCCGCTTACCCTGATACTTTCTGCAATACGCTGCTTTGCAAAAGTTCTTCCACATAATTTAAATGTTCAATCATTGACTGATGGGCCTTATTCGGCTCCCCTATTTTAATCGATTGGTAGATCCGATCATGGTGTTCGACAATCGTTTTAACCATAGTCGCATTTTTTTCAATGTATCTGTGAAAATCAATCATCGCTTTCTTCATCGTAGTAGAGATGAATTGCACGAACTGAATCAGAATTTTGTTGCCAGCCGCTTTGGCAATCGCCATGTGAAAATGATAATCGGACTCCCATCCATTAATCGATGGGTTGGAGAGAACTCCTTCCATAAATTCCAAGTCTCGTTCCGTACGGTTTAATGCGGCCATCTCGGCGATTCCGGTCTCCAGGATTTTTCTTACCTGAAAAAGTTCTTTTATGTCTTTCGAGCCAGACAGCAACAGATGGCTGTTAAATAATTTTGTCGGATCGAATTCGCAAATAAACGTACCTTCACCCTGTTTCACATGAACTGTGCCTTTTCCTTTAAGCATCGTGATTGCATCACGGACAGCGGATCTGCCTACACCAAACAAATCGCAGAGCTCGCGCACGGAAGGAAGTTTTTCCCCTGCCTGAAACGTTCCGGACTCAATCATTTTCTCAATTTGTTCTCCAACTGAATCTGACACCTTCTTTGTAGAAATTTTTTCAACATTCACGCACTCACCACCTTACTCTTTCAGACATCACATATCTGATATGTTATATGTTTACATTTATTAAATCATGCCTCTCTCCATATTTCAATCAATTTTTCGAATTTAGTAAATAATTAAAAGGTTCAATCTGTTTAAAACGCAAAACCATTAAAAAACGATGGATTGGGCCAAATAAACAGCGATGACCCACATAATAATTTATTTATTGCCAACATCAGCCTGCCCGAGTATGATTGCCCATTGGCTTTTGATGCGATATAATACCCTTTATACGTGAAACGGCTACCCAAAATAAAGTAACCAAAAAAAATATATGAAACATGTATTAGTTGAGTCCTATCGAACAGAGAAAGGTCCTAGACAACGGAAGGACTAAAAAAGGAGGTATTCTTTTGCTTACAAATCATTTGGATTTTAGGTTAGAACCCCAAATCCGAGAACTATATGTGGAACATAAAAAACGATCAGAGAAAATAGATTGGGGGTATCATGATTTCTTACCATGGGACAAAGCTCAAGATTTTCGGAGAGTACCTTGGAACTCAAGTCAAGTTACCTTGCCTGCAAACATTATCACTGCCGTGGAAACCGCTCTGTTGACAGAAGTTAATCTTCCCTGGTTCACTTCACATCTGGATCAAACCTTTAAAGGCTCTTTATCAGTTGTCCGAGATTTTGTCCATACGTGGACTGCGGAAGAAGACCAACATTCCAGCTTACTTGAAACCTATCTATTAATCACGCGCAGTGTTGATCCAAAGCGTATTCACCAACTGCATAAACAAACTGTTGAGAGCGGTTATAGCCCAGACTATACGACACCTTTTGAAACCATGGTTTATACAACCATGCAGGAGCTTGCGACGATGGCCTTTTATAAAAATGTCGCTAAAGTAGCCAGGCCGCATGACAGCGAATTGTCCACTCTTCTTCTGCGCTTATCAAAAGACGAAACGCTGCATTATGCTTTTTATCGTGATGTCATTAAATTTCATCTTCAATTAGAACCGAACTATTGTTATTATCTTGGTCATGTGATTCGTAATTTTCAAATGCCGGGCGCTGTAATGCCTGATTTTGATAACCGTATGGCGATTATTGCGAAAGAAGCAAATTATGGTCCCTTAGAGTATTTTGATCAGGTTCTTGATGTCATAATCGATTATTGGAATATCGAAAATTTAAGACCCATCGCACCTGAAGCTGAAGCAGCAAGGGTAGATATATTAAAGTACCGGGATCGCATGAAAAAAATCAGAGACCGATTTTTCAAAAACAAATAAATTATTCCTTCTAACATCAACATGTGTAATAAGGTAAATGTATTCTATTATTAACTGTAAAAAATGACCCAACCTGTTTGGGTCATTTTTTTAATAAGCTCTTTTGCTTTACTGATCCCTTCCTGTCTCTTTTCCCCTGATACAAACCATTTTGCCGTACGCATCAACAAGAGCTACCAATTACTTAAATGGTTATTCATCGGGGTCTTCTTTCTGAACCTGAGTGAAATCTTCGGTCCTAATAAATTGCTGCGATGTGTGGACAGCCATAATACCGTGATAGCTAATATCTAAACCTGCTTCCTCTTCTTCGTCAGTTGCACGAAGCGGCACCCACAGTCAAATGAGTTTAAGGCCGAACCATGTTAATAAAAATCCCCATGCACACAATACCGTCAATCCGAAGAGTTGTATAGCCAATAAGTGCCATTCCCCGTCCGTGAACAACCCGCATTCTGTGGAGAAAAGCCCTACGGCTATCGTTCCCCATATACCGGAAGCCGCATGGACTGGAAATGCCCCTACAGGATCATCAATACGTTTGGCCTCTAACCAATTAGCAGCAGCCATCATAAGTAACCCGGAAACAGCCCCGATTAGAATAGCTGCCTGGTCGCTAACAAACGCACAGCCGGCGGTAATGCCGACCAGGCCAGCTAATGAACCATTAATGACAGATGGCGCATCTGAACGACCATAACGAAATAGTGTATAGATCATTGTCACTGCTCCACCTGCTGCAGCCGACAACATCGTAACAATAAGGGATGCTTCCCCGAAAGGCTTCGCAGTCAATATTTCTTTGGTGACATCCAGTACAAGCTGTCCCTTTGAAATTATTTTTTACTTTTCAAGTCATCATTACGGCAATTCTGTTGTTCCCATTAAATATCGGTCGCACTCTCTCGCAGCTCCTCTTCCTTCATTGATCGCCCAGACAATTAGACTTTGCCCACGTCGGATATCTCCCGCAGCGAAAACTCCTTCTATATTCGTCCCGAATTTGCCATATTCAGCCTTTGCGTTTGAATATTCGTCTGTTTCAACACCGAATTGTTGAAGAAGAATTTGTTCAGGTCCTGTGAACCCAATCGCAATAAGGACAAGCTGGGCTGGCCACACCTTTTCGGTACCCGGGATTTGTTTTCGAATCTTATGTCCATTTTGATCGAATTGAGTTTCTACATTAATGGTATGAACCTCTTTAACATGTCCATTCTCATCACCAACAAATTTTGTTGTCATGATTGCATAAGCACGCGGGTCTTTTCCAAAAAAAGCTGCCGCTTCTTTTTGACCGTATTCGATTCGGTGGATGACAGGCCACTGTGGCCATGGATTGTCTTCCGCTCTTGTTTCGGGTCTTTTTCCGTAAATGTCAAATTGGACGAGGCTTCTGCATTGATGTCTAATCGACGTTGCAATACAGTCTGTTCCTGTATCTCCGCCGCCGATGACAATGACATCTTTTCCTGAAGCTGAAATATAATTTCCATCTTTATGATTGGAATCCAGCAAACTTTTTGTATTTGCATGTAAAAATTCCATCGCAAAGTGAACGCCTTTGAAATCCCCGCCCGTTTCAACAGGTAATGACCTTGGTTTTAGTGCACCGCAACAAAGAACAACTGCATCAAAATCCTCACGGAGCTTGTTCACTGGATAGTCTTTTCCTATTTCCATATTTGTTACAAATGTTATTTGTTCTTCTATTAATAGATTGATTCGCCGTTCTACAATCCTATATGGAAGCTTCATTTCTGGAATTCCGTAAGTAAGCAGTCCGCCTGGACGGTCATCTCGTTCAAAAACAGTGACATTGTGGCCAACTTTATTTAACTGGTCAGCACAGGCAAGCCCGGCAGGTCCCGATCCGACGACGGCCACCTTTTTTCCTGTTCTTGTTTTTGGCGGCTCGGGTGTAACCCAGCCTTCTGCAAAACCTTTTTCTATAATCGCCCGTTCAACCGTGCGAATGGCAACAGGCGGTTCGTTAATCCCGAGAACGCAGGACCCTTCACAAGGAGCGGGACAGGCGATCCCCGTAAATTCAGGAAAATTGTTCATCTTAAGTTCACGCTCTAGGGCTTCCTTCCATTGTCCTTGATAAACCAGATCATTCCACTCAGGAATTAAGTGGTAAACAGGACAGCCTGATGTCAGGCCATTTAAGTTTGTTCCCATATGACAGGTTGGAATGCCGCAGTCCATGCACCGCGCTCCTTGTTCCTTTACTTTTTCTTCTGATATCGGGAGCGTATAATCCTCCCAATCGTTGATTCGATTTTTTGGATCACGTTCATGTCTTGTTTCCCGTAGAAATTCAATAAAGCCGGTTATCTTACCCAATTTTTTCACTTCCTTTTCGAACCGCTATTTTCAGTCAGCAACTGCTCTTTTCCTTTCTTCAAATGCTTTCATTGCAGCTTCTTTATTGGTAAGTCCTGTGTCAACCAAACGACTAATGGATTGTTGCATTTCAAGGTAATCTTTCGGAATGACCCGAATAAATTTGGATACCACATGGTCCCAATTCTCAAGTATCCGTTTAGCAACCGTACTTTTTGTATAGGCTGCATGCTTTTCAATCATGGCCTTCACACTATTCATCTCATCTTGGTAAACTAATGGTTCAAGAAATACCATTTCTTGATTACATTTCATGCTAAAATCTCCAAGTTCATTAAAGACATAGGCAACTCCACCTGATAGACCGGCGGCAAAATTCCTGCCTGTCGGACCAAGAATGACCACCTGTCCACCAGTCATATATTCACAACCATGATCGCCCACACCTTCTACAACGACGTTTGCACCACTATTACGGACGCAAAACCGTTCTCCGGCTATTCCGCGAATATATCCTTCACCAGATGTTGCACCGTAAAAGGCGACGTTTCCGGTGATAATGTTTTCTTCCGGAACAAAGGTCGATTGTTTCGGAGGATAGACAATAATTTTCCCCCCTGACAACCCCTTTCCGACATAGTCGTTTGAATCTCCTTCAAGAATCAATGTCATTCCTTTGGGAATAAAGGCTCCGAAACTTTGGCCTGCAAATCCGGAAAATCTTAATTGAATCGTATCCATCGGCAAACCTTCCTGGCCATATTTTTTTGAAATTTCACTTCCAAGCAATGTTCCTACGGATCGGTTAATATTTAAAATAGGCAACGATGCCTTTACAGGCTCCCTATGTTCCAGGGCAGGCTCGCACAATGGAATTAACTCCTGTATATCGAGTGTCTCATCAATTCCATGATATTGCGTTCTCGTTGCATAACGGCCGACATGAGCCGGGACATCCGGTTGATAAAAGAGCGGCGTTAAATCAATGCCTTTTGTCTTCCAGTGATCGATCGCTTGATTCGTTTCCAGAACATCTGTGCAGCCGATCATTTCGCTTATCGACCTAAACCCGAGTTCGGACATAATCTCTCGTACTTCATTTGCGATAAAGCTCATAAAACTCATGACATGCTCGGGTTTTCCAGTAAACTTTTTCCTTAATTCGGGGTTTTGTGTGGCTACACCGACCGGACATGTATCAAGATGGCAAACTCGCATATAAATACAACCGAGAACGACAAGCGGTGCGGTTGAGAATCCATATTCTTCGGCACCGAGTAACGCGGCAATGACGATATCCCGGCCTGTCATCATCTTCCCGTCAGCCTCAACAACGATTCGATCACGCAGATGATTCAACATCAAGGTTTGATGCGTTTCCGCGAGTCCAATTTCCCATGGCAAACCCGTATGTGTAATGCCAGTCCTTGGTGCAGCGCCTGTTCCACCGTCATACCCACTGATTAACACCAGATCTGCCCGGCATTTTGCCACTCCTGTTGCAATTGTGCCTACCCCCACCGCTGAAACAAGCTTGACACTGATCCTGGCGTTCGGATTGGCGTTTTTCAAGTTAAAGATTAATTCTGCTAAGTCTTCAATCGAATAAATGTCATGATGCGGTGGCGGTGAAATCAAACCGACACCAGGGGTTGAGCCTCTAACCTCGGCAATCCACGGATAGACCTTTTTACCCGGCAGATGGCCGCCTTCACCGGGTTTTGCTCCCTGTGCGATTTTGATCTGAATTTCATCTGCATTCACCAAATAATAACTGCTTACCCCAAATCTCCCTGAAGCAACTTGTTTAATAGCACTGCGACGCAGGTCGCCATTAGGACTCGGTGTAAATCGTTCCGGTGCTTCACCACCTTCGCCCGAATTGCTTCTGCCACCAATACGATTCATTGCGATCGCGAGGCTTTCATGAGCTTCTTCGCTGATCGACCCAAATGACATTGCCCCGGTTTTAAAACGTTTATATATTTCTTCAACAGGTTCAACTTCTTCAATCGGGATGGGCTGACGATTGTTCTTAAACGCAAGAAGTCCTCTTAAGGACTGTAAATTAGTATTATGATCATTGAGGAGCTTTGAATATTGCTTAAATAGCTGATAATCATTCATGCGGCACGCCTGTTGCAACAAATGGATGGTTTGCGGATTATATTGATGGTCTTCTCCATCTCTCCTCCATTGAAATTCATCGCCGGAATCAAGGGTCTTATCTTGACTTGAAAATGTCTGTTCATTCCTCATTAAAGCCTCTTGAAAAATAGTCTTAAGACCGATACCGCCCAATCTTGAAGCTGTGCGGGTAAAATAACGGTCAATGACATCCATATGAATACCGATCGCTTCAAAAATTTGCGCTCCCCGGTAACTCTGAATGGTTGAAATCCCCATTTTGGATATCACTTTAACAACACCTTTTGTTGCCGCTTTTATGTAACGATGAACGGATTCTTGATAATCTGTGTCACGAAGGTCTCCGTTATTGATCATTTCTTTTAATGTCGCGTACGCAAGATATGGATAAATAGCCTCTGCGCCATAACCGAGAAGGCATGCAAAATGATGAACAACACGAGGCTCTCCCGATTCAACAATCAGACTGACCTTTGTGCGTGTCCCCTTCCTCGTTAAATAGTGATGAAGCCCAGAAACGGCAAGTAAAGCGGGAATTGCCGCCATTTTTCCATTGACTCCCCTGTCAGATAAAATTAAAAGCTTTGCACCATTTTGGATTGATTTATCTGCCTGGTTAAATAGACAATCTAACACTTCTTCTGGATTGACCTTGCCTTTAGTTACATCAAAAAGAATCGAGAGTATTTCTACCCTAAAATCCTCATAAGGGTTAGTACAAAGCTTTGTGAACTGTTTTTCAGTTAAAATCGGTGTGTTTAAGCGGATTTTGCGGCAGCTTTCCGGCTCAGGCTTGACTAAGTTTCTTTCTGCGCCAATAGTTGTTCCAATATCTGTAATAATTTCTTCCTGAGTCGCATCAATCGGCGGATTTGTTACCTGGGCAAACAGCTGTTTAAAATAATTGTATAAAAGCTGCGGCTTTTTTGAGAGAAAAGCAAGCGGTGTATCATTTCCCATCGAACCAATCGGATCAACACCGTCTGTGACCATGGCCTTAAGCATCTTCGTCATTTCTTCATTGGTATAGCCAAATGCAAGCTGCAGTTCAGGGACTGACATTGGTTCATTTCCTTGTACTTCTTGCGGCCCTGGTAAATCATCGAGACTAATTAAATGATCAGTTAGCCAGCTTTTATAGGGGTATTCGGATGAAACTTTGTTTTTAATCTCTTCATCTGGAATAATTCTGCCTTGAACTAAATCAACAAGCAGCATTTTCCCGGGGCGAAGCCGTTCTTTATAGGCTATATCTTCTGGAGGTATGTCAAGGACGCCGATTTCCGAAGATAGAATGATCATATCATCCTTAGTCACATAATACCTCGCTGGCCGCAGTCCATTTCGGTCGAGACAGGCCCCGATTTGTTTTCCATCCGTAAACACTACTGCAGCTGGGCCATCCCATGGTTCCATCAGGCAGCTATGATATTCATAAAATGACCGTTTTTCCTCGCTCATCATTTCATCATTGGCCCATGGTTCGGGAATCATCATCATCGCTGTATGGGCAAGGGAGCGACCGGAAAGTCTGAGAAACTCAAAGCAGTTGTCAAACATCGAAGAGTCGCTCCCTTCTTCATCAATCACCGGCAATACTTTTTCCAATTCACTTTCATTAAAATAGTCAGACCTACATAACATTTCCCGTGCACGCATCCAGTTTACATTCCCTTTAAGGGTATTAAATTCACCGTTATGAATGACATATCGGTTTGGATGGGATCTTTCCCAGCTTGGAAATGTATTGGTACTAAAACGGGAATGGACAAGGGCCATTGCCGTTTTAAAATTGGGATTGTTCAATTCAATATAAAAGGTATCGATCTGTTCTGGAATTAACATTCCTTTATAAACAATCGTACTCGTTGAAAGACTGGCAACATAAAAATGCTCAGATTCTTTAGCCTCCCGAATTTCTTTTTCCGCTCTCCTTCTAATGACATACAGTTTTCGCTCAAAATCCATCTGATCTGTATTGGATGAGGCCGGTGCAATAAAAATTTGCTGAATAAATGGTTTTGATTTCTTCGCTTCCTCACCAAGAAACGAATCATTGACGGGAACTGTTCTCCAGCCTAGGAGTTGTTGCCCTTCTTCTTCGATAATGGTAACCAGTTTTCTCCTTGCGGTTTTTCTTACCTTTGGGTCGGGTGACAAAAAGATCATTCCGACACCGTATTTCCCTTCCTCAGGCAGATCAATATCCTCTTTCTTACATTCTCTTTTTAAAAAAGAGTGGGGAATTTGTGTCATAATCCCTGCACCATCTCCGGTGCTCGTATCGGCACCCTGTCCGCCTCGATGCTCAAGATTACAAAGAATTTTAACCGCCAATTGTACGATTTCATGCGATTTATTTCCCTTTATATTAGCGATAAAGCCAATCCCGCATGCGTCATGTTCATTTTTTGGATCATATAAACCTTGCATCAGAGGATACTGATAATGACTCATCACAAAACCTTCCTTCACAATTAATTCAACTATCTTTAAGATGGTGTAAAATCCAGAAAATATTCTAATCTTGTTTTCTAATACTGGATACAAAGGTTCAATATTTAAAACAAAAAAAGCCTAGTAACATTGATATATCAACGTTACTAGGCTTTTTTCTTTCACATGACCCGCTTGAACATCTTCTCCATCTCATAGGTTGAATAAGAAATGATGATCGGACGCCCGTGCGGACAGGTGAACGGATCGCTCGTTTGCCGCAGTTTATCAAGCAGAGCTCGTATTTCATCGTTTCGCAGGTGATGGTTTGCTTTTATCGAGCCCTTGCAGCTCATCATGATAGCCGCTTCTTCACGGAGCTTTTTAATATCCACCTTTTTCATGGATAGAAGCTGTTCGACCATTTCCTCCATTACTTCCTGCTCGATTCCTGTTGGGAACCACTGCGGATGGGCCCGGACGATATAGGAATTGTGGCCGAACTCCTCGAGGTAAACTCCGACCTTCTCAAGCTCCTCTTTATATTCGTTAATCCTGATGCACTCATCTGTGGAATATTCAAGCGTGATCGGCACGAGCATTTCCTGCAGTTCGTTTTCAACCCTGCCTACCTTTTTTGAGAAGTATTCATATTTAATCCGTTCCTGTGCGGCATGCTGATCAATGATATACAACCCTTTTTCATTCTGGGCAAAAATATACGTTCCATGCATCTGGCCGATTGGATACATAGGGGGAACTCTGGCCGAGATAGAACCCGCTGATTCTTCGCCATGGTCCGCCCTACGAACAGGATCCAAAAAGAATGGTTGCGCTGGCTCGTCATCGAATACAGGAGCAGGCGCTTCAAAATGCGATACTTGAACCTCCGGAATGTTAGCACCGTCACGATTCAGTTTCCCGGGATATTCCAGCTCCTGGATAGTGGGCTCACGAACCATGGTTTTTCCTAATCCGGCAGCCTGCCGCTCTCCATCGGCACGGACAGAACTTTCCTCGCGCACAATATGGTCCAGTTCAAAGGCAGCCTGTTCTGATCTGTCCTGTTCTTTGCGGATATTTTCGGGTCCGCTTGGGATTAGCTCCCTCGTTTTGAATGAGTTCTTTATCGTTTCTGCGACAAGCTGGTTCAGTTCCTGTTCCTTGCTTAGCCGAACTTCCATTTTAGATGGATGTACGTTCACATCAACGAGGATGGGATCCATTTCCAGCGAGAGCAGCGCGATTGGATAGCGGCCGATCGGAAGCAAGGTATGATATCCGTCCAAAATCGAATTAGCGAGCGGATAGTTTTTGATGAACCGCCCGTTTACCATCGTTGAGATATAGCTGCGTGACGCTCTTGTGATTTCAGGCAGGGCGATGAATCCTTTCACGGTAAAATCAAGCGAGCTTCCTTGCACCGGTATCATTTTCTTTGCAATATTGATGCCATAGATCGCCGCTAGCACTTGCAGGACATCACCGTTTCCAGTTGTATGAAGCAGTTTCCTGTCATTATGGATCAGGCGGAATGATACCTCGGGATGGGCCAGGGCCAGCCGGTTGGCCACATCTGTGATGTTCCCAAGTTCGGTGTGGATTGTTTTCATATACTTTAAGCGGGCCGGGGTATTATAAAACAAATCCGATACGGTGATATCGGTGCCTTTACGGCTTGAAGCAGGTTCGAGTTCCTTGACGGCGCCGCCCTCAAGGACAATCCTCTTCCCCGCCCCGTCGCCGGTGCTGCTTTTCAGCTCGAAGCGGGATACGGAGGCTATGCTCGGCAGCGCCTCGCCGCGAAAGCCCAATGTACGGATTCTGAATAAATCACTTTCATCTTTTATCTTGCTCGTGGCATGCCGCTTAAATGCCGTTTCCACATCGTCAGGCAAGATCCCGTCGCCATTATCGATGATACGGATTCTGGAAAGACCCGCTTCCTCCAGCTCAATTTCGACAATCGTGCTGTTTGCGTCGATGGCATTTTCAACAAGTTCCTTTACAACTGAGGCAGGTCGTTCAACCACTTCTCCGGCCGCTATTTTATTGGATAATGCCTCATCAAGCTGAACTATTTTCCTCACGTCAAAGATCGCCTCGCTTTACTTGCTTATTTCAGTTTTTTTTGCAGCTTGTATAACAGATTCAGTGCATCAAGCGGTGTCATCTCGAGTATCTCCATCGTCTTCAACTCGTCCAGCACCTTTTTTTCCTTTGCAGCAGGCACTTTTTTATCGGGAATGGCAGCTTCTTCAAAGAATGACAGCTGGGCTTCGCTTTCTGCTGCAGCTGCTTTCGTTTCCCTAGAGGATGCATTTGGTTCATTATACAAAGTTCTTTCTTTCTTTTGGTCCGTTTCGTTTAATTGGCCTGGCCTGTCTGAGCGGCTGCCTTTTTCAAGCTCGGTCAAGATTTCATTCGCACGGTTGATCAAAGATTTTGGCAATTCCGCGAGCTGGGCAACATGGATGCCGTAACTTTTGTCAGCGGAGCCTTCCTTGATTTTATGAAGGAATACAACGTTTCCGTTTTGCTCCACGGCGCTTACATGGATATTCTTCAGGCAGGCGAGTGTGTCCGATAATGCTGTCAGCTCATGGTAATGCGTGGAAAAGAGGGTTTTAGCCCCGATTTTTTCATGGATATGCTCAATGATTGCCTGCGCGAGCGCCATTCCATCATACGTGGAAGTGCCGCGGCCGATTTCATCAAACAGGATCAGGCTGTTTTCGGTAGCATGAACGATCGCATTTTTTGCTTCGAGCATTTCGACCATGAACGTACTCTGCCCGGAAATTAAATCATCCGCAGCGCCGATTCTTGTAAATATTTTATCGAAAATAGGCAGAACCGCTTCACCTGCTGAAACAAAACAGCCGATCTGGGCAAGGATAGCCGTAAGTGCGACCTGTCGCATATAAGTGCTTTTCCCCGACATATTCGGCCCGGTAATGAGCAGCATCTCTCGTTCGCTGTCCATATAGCAATCGTTTGGAACGTATTCCTGAGACTGCAGCACTTTTTCGACAACCGGATGGCGCCCATCCTTCAAAATCACTTTCCGTTCATTGGAAAATACCGGTTTAACGTAATGCCTTTCCTCACTGATGGTCGCAAAGCACTGCAGCACATCGAGCTCGCTGATTGCCCTCGCCAAGGCCTGAAGGCTGGGAATATGCGCTTTGACCTGTTCACGGATTTCCAGGAACAAATCGTATTCAAGGCCGATGCTTTTTTCTTCAGCCTGGAGGATGAGCGCTTCTTTCTCCTTTAAGTCAGGAGTGATAAAGCGCTCGGCGTTCGTCAACGTTTGCTTCCGCTCGTATCTTTCCTCTTCCAGAAGGTGAAGATTTGCCCTTGTTACTTCAATATAATAACCGAACACACGATTGTAGCCAATCTTTAACGATTTGATGCCTGTCCTATCCCTCTCTGCCCGTTCAAGCTGGGCAATCCACGTTTTTCCGTTTCTGCTCGCATCACGGTACGTGTCCAGCTCTTCGTTAAAACCGTCCCTGATGATATTACCCTCTTTGACAGAGAGCGGTGGATTTTCATTCAATGACGTTTCCAGTAAATCAGTGACTTCCTCGCACGGATCCAGTTTTTCAGCGAGAACGCCAATCCGTTCACTATCCATTGAAGTTACTATCTCCCGGATCACGGGAATTTGCCGCAGCGACCGCTTCAACTGGAGTAAATCGCGCGCATTTACATTGCCAAAAGCGACCCGGCCCGCTAGCCGCTCTAGATCATAAACCTCTTTCAAATGCTCACGAAGATCCTGCCGCTCGAAATAGTGGGTTTTTAAAATTTCAACGAGGGCTTGTCTCGTTTCAATTTGCTTTCGATCAATCAACGGCCTTTCAATCCACTGCTTTAGCAATCTACCGCCCATCGCCGTTTTCGTTTCATCGAGCAGCCAGAGCAGGGAGCCCTTTTTTCCTTTGGAGCGTATCGTTTCGGTAAGCTCCAAATTACGCTTCGAAAAAAAATCAATTTTCATAAATGAATTGGTTTCATAAGGCAGGACCGGCTGGAGGTGGTCAAGGCTGCGTTTTTGCGTCCTGAATAGATAATGCAGCAGCCTGGAGACAGCGGCACGCTGTTTTCGCTCCTGTAAGAACGTAAGCAAAGACACAAACTCCATGCTTTCTTCGGCTGAATCTTCAAAAGAAAGGGCAGCCACTTCCCTTTCCTTCATTTTCTTCTGCCATTCAGATGGAAAGTCATTGCCAATAACGACTTCCTTGGCACCAAGGATCGAAAGCTCATTGTACATATCATCAAAGCCGCCCTCAAGAATGGTGACTTTGTTTTCACCAGTCGACAAATCATTGTAGGCCAGCCCAAATGTTCCATCCGCAAAATCGGTAATCGAAGCAATGAAATTGTTTTCCTTTTCAACGAGGCCCTTGCCGTCCATCTTCGTCCCGGGCGTGATCAGCTGGACTACCTCGCGCCGGACTACCCCTTTGGCTTGCTTTGGATCCTCCGTCTGTTCACAAATCGCTACCTTATAGCCTTTTTCTATTAAAATATCAATATACCCTGCAGCAGAATGATAGGGGACACCGCACATGGGAATCTTATCTTCCCCGCCGCCTTCCCTGCTTGTCAACGTAATCTCTAGCTCCTGTGATGCATTCAAAGCATCCTCAAAGAACATTTCGTAAAAATCTCCCAAACGGAAAAATAAAAAGGCATCCTGGTACTCTGCCTTGACTTTTAAATATTGCTGTATCATTGGCGTATATGAAGCCATCGTTTCCAAAACCTTTCCCGCAAAAAATATTCCCTATGTAATCAGTGTACTTTATTATAACATATTAGAAATTACAGTCGAAAAATAAAGCCGGATGAAGCCAGGTTTCATCCGGTGATTACAGCGTATCCAATTCTTACTGACCTGATGTGAAACGGCAGGCAAGCTTAATTTGATGCAACCTTTTTACTCATCTTCAAAATCAACAAGGAAATCCGGATTCAAATCTTCGAATTCATCATCTGAGTCGAAGTCCCAGTCATCATCATTGCAGCCATCCGGATTAACAGCGACACATACTTTTGTTTCCCCGATCACTTCGACAAAGAACTCTCTTTCCACCTGGACGATGATTTTTTGACCACATGGCGAGATGCTGGCTTCAATACAGTTCGGCTGCTGAACTGCTTTTGCGATGACATCATCGTCATCGTGGTAGTCTGGATCGCGGTACTTCAGTGAAACGACATCAGTATAATGAACTTTTTCACACACAAGCTCGGTTTTAGTATTATGCTGTGAAGAATACCAGACATTAATCTCAAATGTTCCGCGGATTTCCACTTTCTTGCCGACCTTTTTTGCCTCGTACTTATGGTTGATGATCCAGCAACCTAGAATGCTCGAGGGATGATGAGCCGGGGAAATGGTGTGTGAGGACTTTGTATATTTTCGTCCTTTTGCCACCACCGCTTTAGTTATAATCTCTCTATAATCTGACATGCTAGCGAACCCTCCTCATACAGTTTCCATTCATCCTATGCAGGTTAAAAGTCTAGTGTGCGAATAATTTTTGCGTAAAAGAAACTGAATGTAAATATCGTAATCTACACTATTTTATGCGGACATTCCGGGATATGTGTCACGATTTAAGGGTAATCGTATTACTGGCATCATTCATTCTTTGATAATTCTAGACTAAATCGCCGGAAAACCCCCCGTAACCAATTCCGGACAATCAATTTAAAGTGCTTGTCAAAACGGAATATAGACCATCGGAAGTTGTATTCATCCTCCAGCCGCATCATAATAATGGCGGACCGGAGTCCTGTATCTTAACATTTGTAATGAAGTGGGGACAATAAAAAAGCTGCCTGTCACTGATGCATATCAGGACAGGCAGCTTTTATTCCATTTAGTTAAACGTCAAGCTTTACCATTTAGCTTTGTGATCTTTCCATAAGAACGGTTTATCAGCAGCTTTTTCCGCCGGCACGGACTTTAGATCCGGTTTCGCCGCTTAGCAAATTGCCGTCGGTCGATTCGATAATCAAGTCGGTGACCGTGTTGGAGACCTGGGAAGCGACCATCTGCAGCAAATCGTTTACATCAATCTGTGACTGCTTGAACTCCTGAACAATTGGAAGCTCATCCAACTCCTGCTCAAGAGCATCGAGCTTTGCCTGGACTTGGGTATAAGCCTTTTCTTTTCCATAATTCTGGAAGTTTACAGCTTGCTTTTGCAGGCTTTTGATGCTGGCAATCATCTCGCGGACTTTTTGGTTTTCATTAATTTGTGCTTCAGCACGCTTAAAGAAATCAACTTCCTCTGTTTCTGCAATCATGTTTGCAAGGTCCCCCGCTTTTGCGAGGATGTCGTCTTTCGTATATTTACCCATATCATTCCACCCCAACCGCTGTAGCTTCTTCAACCATTTCCCCTTTTAACGACCATGTTTTGGCTTCGATAATTTTCACCTTAACAATTTGGCCAACGGTGGATTTAGGTCCGATGAAGTTTACAAGCTTATTCTTTCTGGTATAACCGGCTAACACATCCGGATTGTTTTTGCTTTCGCCTTCAACAAGCACTTCCACGATCTCGCCGTCGATTTCTTTCATTTTCCTCGCAGAAAACTCGTTTACCAATGCGTTTAGGCGCTGCAGGCGTTCTTTTTTTACTTCCATGGGAACATTATCCTTCATTTTTGCGGCGGGTGTTCCCTCGCGCGGTGAATAGATGAATGTATAAGCAGAATCGTAGCCGACCTCTCTGTAAAGAGAGAGGGTTTCCTCGAATTGCTCCTCTGTTTCATTCGGATAGCCGACAATGATGTCAGTCGTCAACGCGACATCGGGAATCGCAGCTTTAATTTTTCTGACCAGCTCTAAATACTTTTCACGAGTGTATTTACGCGCCATGATTTTAAGGACATCGGTACTTCCCGATTGAACCGGAAGATGGATGTGTTCCACAAGGTTGCCGCCTTTGGCAAGCACTTCTATCAGGTAATCATCAAAATCGCGCGGATGGCTTGTCGTAAAGCGGATACGCGGGATATCAATTTTGCGGATTTCATCCATCAAATCGCCAAGGCCGTATTTCACGTCGGCCAAATCCTTGCCATAGGCGTTTACATTCTGGCCAAGGAGGGTGATTTCCTGATACCCCTGGGCAGCAAGATGGCGCACTTCCTGGATGATGTCTTCCGGACGGCGGCTGCGTTCCTTGCCGCGTGTATATGGAACGATGCAGTACGTACAGAATTTATCACAGCCGTACATGATGTTAACCCACGCTTTTGTCTGGCCTTTGCGCACTTTCGGAAGGTTTTCGATGACATCCCCTTCCTTTGACCAAACTTCAATCACCATTTCCTTTGACATATAGGCATCATTTAAAATGTGAGGCAGACGGTGAATATTGTGGGTCCCGAAAATCATATCGACAAACGGATGCTTGGAAAGAATCCGGTTTACCACTGATTCTTCCTGGGACATACAGCCACAAACACCAAGCAGAAGGTCTGGCTTTTCCGTTTTCAATGCTTTCAAGTGGCCAAGCTCGCCAAACACTTTATTTTCTGCATTTTCACGGATGGCACAGGTGTTCAAAAGGATCACGTTTGCATCCTCCACCGATTCGGATGGCTCATAGCCAAGTGCCATGAAAATGCCGGCCATAACTTCCGTATCATGCTCGTTCATCTGGCAGCCGTATGTACGGATGTAAAATTTCCGCCCCTCGCCCATACCGCGGAATTCTTCCGGAATCGCAAAGTCATCCTGGTATTTTACTTCTTCTTTCCCGCGTTTTTTTGCTTCTTTCAAGGAAGGCGGAACATATACGGCTTGAAAGTACTTGCTGTAATCCTTTTCGGATTTTTTGTCCGCTGGTTTTTCAGCTTGTACTTGCCCCGATTCCAAACGTTGTTTTTCGTTCATAATAAGCCCCTTTCGGAAAAGTTGATTCTAAAGATCCAACAACTTTATTTTTTCATTATGTTTTTCAAATTGTGTTCAAAGCTTTACACATTACTAAAGTATAATCCTTTTAAAGCTAAGAAACAACACTTCAGACATCCCGCTTTGTTCGTTGTATATTATTGAAGAATCCCTAGCTCTTTGCCTGCTTTTCCAAAGGCATCGAGTGCCTGCTGTAATTCCTGTTTTGAATGCTGGGCGGTAACGATCGTCCGAACTCTTGCCATTCCTTTGGCAACTGTCGGGAATGCGATTCCCTGTGCAAAGACGCCAAATGCGAGAAGTTTATCGGAAAATTGATGCGAAAGCACCTCATCTCCTACGATCACTGGTGTTATCGGTGTTTCGCTTTTCCCTGTGTGAAAGCCAAGATCCTCTAGCCCTTGCTTAAAGAATCTAGTATTCTCCCAGAGCCTGTCAATCAACTCAGGTTCTTCGAGGAGAACATCTATCGCTTCGATGCATGCCATTGTGACAGCGGGCGGATGGGAGGTGCTGAACAAAAACGGACGTCCCTTATGTATCAAGTAATCAATTAAAGTTTGTGTACTTGCTACATAGCCTCCCAGAACACCGATGGCCTTACTTAAGGTGCCAACCTGGATATGGACTCTTCCGTCGAGGCCGAAATGATTGACGGTTCCACGGCCGTTTTTTCCTAACACACCAGAAGCATGGGCATCATCAATCATTATCAGCGCATCATATTTTTCAGCCAGTTCGACAATTTGCGGCAGCGGTGCGATATTCCCATCCATTGAAAATACTCCGTCGCTTACGATCAGGCGTTTCCGGTACGTTTGGGTTTCCCTCAGCACTTCCTCAAGCGACTTCATATCGACATGTTTGTAAACCTTGCGCCCAGCTTTTGTCAGACGGATGCCATCGATAATGGAGGCATGATTCAATTCATCGGAAATGACGACATCCTCCGGTGAGAGAATCGCAGAAAGAACACCCTGATTCGTCGTAAAACCTGATTGAAAGACAAGCGATGCCTCCGTATGTTTAAATCCAGCAAGTTTTTTTTCAAGCTGTTCATGCATGGCCAGAGTACCGGCAATCGTCCGGACCGATCCCGTTCCAACTCCGTACTTTTCTACCGCCTCCAGTGCGGCCCGGCGTAAACGCGGATGAGAAGTCAGGCCAAGATAATTGTTTGATGAAAGCTGGATTACCTCTTTTCCATTGATGATTACCTTTGAACCCTGTTCCGACTCGAGTGGTATCAGCCGGCGAAACGTTCCCGCCTTCTGCATTGCCTCTAATTCTTCCTGTAAATACTCAAAGCCTTTCACTCTATCTCCTCCTCGTAAAATTGAGATGCACTATCTTAATATGTTCAACAGCCAAGCGGTAATCCCTTTCTTTGTTTAGGGCTGCAGGACGACTTTTCCGCACGCTCCCTTGATCATTAAGTCAAAGCCCTTCTCAAATTCTTCAAGCGGCAGGTGATGGGTGATCACCGGCCTGACATCCACCTGTCCAGAGGCCAAAAGGCTGGATACTTGCTGCCATGTTTTGAACATCTGCCTTCCAGTGATGCCTTGGACAGTAATCCCTTTAAAAACAATATCGTCGGTAATATTGATTTCGACTGGCTTGACCGGCAGACTTAGAATCGATACACGGCCCCCGTTTGTAACCATTTTGAAACCCTTGTTTATCGCTGTCGGATGGCCGCTCATTTCGCATACAACATCGACGCCGTTTCCACCTGCAAGGTTCTCGACAACCTGTAAAGGATCATCATGTTTGGAATTTACCAAAGTGGCAGCACCCATTTGTTTGGCTAATTGAAGACGGTAATCATTGACATCGATAGCGATGACCCCGGCAGCCCCCGCAGCTTTTGCTACACCGACAGCGAGGATTCCGATAGGCCCGCAGCCAATGACGGCCACTGTTTTACCAACGACATCTCCCGCAAGCACCGTGTGGACTGCATTCCCCATTGGCTCTTGAATCGACGCCACATCATAAGGCATATCCTTTGGGTTCTTCCATAGGTTCCCTGCCGGTAAGGCTACATACTCTGCAAAACATCCTTGAGTGTCGACACCAATGATTTGTGTATTTTTGCAAATATGGTACTGCCCTGTTAAACATTGCGGACATGTTCCGCATACAATGTGGGTCTCCGCAGAAACATAATCCCCTGTTTTCACACTCGTAACCTTTGAACCTATCTCTACGACTTCCCCTGAGAACTCATGTCCGAACACATACGGAGGATTGACTCTGCCCTGTGACCATCCATCCCAAGCATAGATATGGACATCCGTACCGCAAATAGAGGTTGCTTTAACCTTTATTAACACCTCATCTTCCTTTATTTTTGGTATGTTGACACTTTGCAGCTCTGCACCGTAGCCCCGATGATGTTTTACAAGCGCTTTCATTTTTCCGTCCAACATGTACACTCTCCCTCAAACGAATTGAGTTTATTCCTGTTATAATCGTATTCTAACATTCTTAAAAAATGTTTGTAAATATCACTGTACTCCCCCTATGTACAACTGGTTACAGCCGGAATATTTTTTTAAAAAGAATAAACCCGGCAGCACTCGATCACTTTAAGATGCTCCGGGGTTCCATGGGTACAGTATTTATTTAACGGGATCGGAACGCTTGGGCAGCCATTTTTTCAAATAAGGAGGAAGCCCGCCTGTTTCAGTCATGGTTGCATGTCCTGCATCAAGGAGCTGATACTTTTTATCTCTGCTTGACACAAGATCCATCACTGGACGAATCATTTCTTCGGGGACTAATCTGTCATGCATGCTGCAAGTAACCAGCAGATTGGCGGTGATGTTCTGAAGATCCCCACTCCTTCCTTTTATGTTTAACCCGCCATTGACGAGTTTGTTTTTTCTGCCCAGGTCTTCCATAAGCTGTTTTAAAGCGGCCCCTGCAAACGGGATGTGGCCATTCGACCATGTGTTAAATCTTCTCCATCTTTCCACATAGGCTTTATCATCAGCTTTATTGAGCAGTGACAAATAATGCGAAAAATACAGAGGCGAGGTTGTTAGCCGTATGCCAGCTTGGATGAAATCTGCCGGAACAGTTCCATATACATCAATAAGTTCATCGAAATTCACATTGCCTTTTTTTATCTCCGCTGCCCATTGATCAAAAGTCGGCATCCCGCTAAAGTCGATAGGTGTCACCGAAAGGATCAGGTTTTTTACCGGTTCATCGGCAATTGCTGTATACATGGCTGCAAGCGTCCCTCCCAAACAAAAGCCCATCACGGTGATTTCCAAAGCTTTAGAATGCCTTAGTGCACGCTGAACCCCTTTTTCGATATAATCGGTCAGATAATCATCGATGGACGTACCGCTGTCTTCATAGCCAGGGATGCCAAAATCAAGCAGATATACTTGAAAACCTTCATTTACCAGCGCTTCTATTATGCTTTCGCCCGGTGCCAAATCAAGTATTGTCGGCTTGTTTACCAGGGAGTATATCAAAAAAATCGGAACGTTGTACTTTTTTTCGACAGGCGGATAGTACCAAAGTACAGATTTGTTTTTCTTCCATACCGCTTCTCTTGCTGTCATTCCGATCTCTGGAAGAGGTTGCTTCCATATATTCAAAAAATGCTCCCATTTGGAAGAATCCTTTTTAAATCGATCATCCTTTTCTAGATTTGCCATTGTCTTTCCCCCAGCTTGGAAGACGGGTTTTTTGGGTTTTGTAAGCTATCCCTTAGGTATGCAATAAATAGACTGGAAACTTTTTTCTTTTTCTCGTTTACCCGTTTTGCCGCGTATGGCCGATTGCTAGAAGCTCGATTGTTCCGCGCAGTGCTCGTGTTATCGTAAGGTGAATCGCCCGTATTTTTTCCTTTTTTCGTCTTCTGTTTAAGTTCTTCTATTTCATTAATTAGGTAGAAAAGCTTTTCATCCATATCATCGATTTTTTCTTCAATTTGAATCGACAGTTTCGCCACATTGGCCACGTCTTTTTTAGTTGGAATGTTGAAGGGTACGGACAATTTTTCAACTGAGTCTTGGATTTTTTTTACTTTATGCGCAATTACTTGCGAATGTTGTGCTGCGCTTTGAATATACTCCTTCTTGTTCAGCAATTCCTGGATTTTTTGGTTCATTTGCTGTTCTTTTTTCGACCCAAGCAGTTTTAGCTTTTGATAAGGATCCTTACGGGATTTGTTAGGCATATTATCATTCCTTTCTTTGCATGGTTAGATTCATGCTGAAATAGCTTGTTTGTTTTGAACTTCTGTATATTATAGACCGGCATTACACTTGTGGTGATTGAATTGGTCTGAACGCCCTCGCCTGTTTTGAGGTTACTTTTACTCAATAGGTGTAAGCTACGAGGTTTTTAGACAGAGGAAGATCAGAAGAAAATTCAAAGGATATATATTCAATTTGCAACTGCACAATGGTTGTGTATTTATGCATTCATTTGGTAATTTATTCTGTGTTAACGGCAAAAAGGGCCAGCTCCATTTTTGAGCCTGACCCTTTTTACATAAATCGTCGTTTTACATGAATTCAGCAGCCAGTCTATCGAAGCTTTCCTGTGAAAGTTTGAGGTCTGTTTTGTTTAAGGCTTCTTGTGCATAACCAGGAATCATTTCCTGGTAGGACTGTCGTTCATTGTTTTGATAGATGATGCCTGTGACAAGGCCGTCATGCTCCATGATCGTTTGCATCGCCATTTCACGGTTGGTGTGATCGTAGCCTTCAATTGTGTTCAATTTCGTTAAGTTTTGCTTAAACCAGTCATACGTATTCACTTTATTGTATGTTACACATGGGCTGAATACATTGATAAAAGAAAAGCCTTTGTGCTGGATGCCGGCTTCAATGATTGCTGTAAGGTCTTTAAGGTCCGTGGAGAAACTTTGCGCTGCAAAGGTTGCCCCCGCAGACAACGCCAATTCCATTGGGGATATCGCTTGCTCGATTGATCCCTGAGGGGTTGACTTCGTTTTAAAACCGGCCGCTGAACGAGGGGAAGTTTGTCCCTTTGTCAAGCCATAAATCTGATTGTCCATGACAATGTAAGTGAGATCGATATTGCGGCGGATAGAATGGATGGTATGGCCCATCCCAATTGCGAAACCGTCGCCGTCACCGCCTGATGCAATGACTGTCAACTCTCTGTTTGCCATTTTCACACCCTGGGCGATCGGAAGGCAACGGCCGTGGATTCCATGGAATCCGTAAGACTTAATATAACCTGAAATGCGTCCGGAACAGCCGATACCGGAGACTACAGCCAGTTCTTCCGGTTCAAGGCCGACATTGGCTGCTGCACGCTGAATCGCAGCCTGTACCGAGAAGTCGCCGCATCCAGGACACCAGTTAGGTTTTATATTATTACGAAACTCTTTAAATGTTGCCAATTTGGAACAACTCCTTGCATTGTGAATGGATTTCGTGCGGCAGGAATGGGTTCCCGTCATATTTAAGAATGCTCTTTATTTTATTTACGTGACCGGCATTCATTTTCAGTATGTTTGCTAATTGTCCTGTTGCATTGTTTTCAATCACTACCACTTTCTTAGCAGATTCCACCAATGGAAGGATTTCCTCAGTCGGGAATGGATGGATTAAGCGGATGTGCGCATGGTTCACCTTGATTCCATCTGCTTCCAAGCGGCCAAGCGCTTCTTCAATCACACCCCGTGTGGAAATGAAGCCGACAATCAAAAGATCAGGTTCAGCATGCGGCGTATTTTTATACACCGGTGTCTTAAATGTAATGCCATTGATTTTGCGCATACGCTTATCCATTTGGATTATGCGGTTTCCGGCTGATTCGGAAGGTTTGCCGGTTTCATCATGTTCCACACCTGTAACATGGAAAATCCCATTTTTTGTTCCAGGCAATACACGTGGGGAAATGCCATCTTCTGTCACTTCATAGCGCTTGAAATAGTCGCCGTTTCCAGCTTCAGGCAGTTCATCCGTCACCAATTTTCCGCGTCTGATTTCAATCTTGCTGTTATCCAGCGGCTGGACAGTCTGTTTGCCAAGCGACAACTGCAGATCTGAAAGGACGATAACGGGACATTGATATTCCTCGGCAAGGTTAAACGCTTCAGCCGTATCATAGAATGCCTCCTCGACTGTACTTGGAGCCATGACAATCTTCGGGATCTCCCCATGTGTTCCGTAAATCATCGCCATAAGGTCAGACTGTTCCTGCTTTGTAGGCAGCCCTGTAGACGGACCGCCGCGTTGTGTATCTACAATAACAAGCGGTGTTTCGGTAATGCCTGAAAGGCCGATTGCTTCCATTTTCAAGGATAGGCCGGGCCCTGCAGAAGCAGTAAGCGCACGGACTCCGCCGTAGTTTGCGCCAATTGCCATCGTAGCAGCTGCGATTTCATCCTCGGTCTGGATGACAGTCCCGCCGACAGCAGGAAGCTTCTTGATTAAATATTCCATGATTTCGGAAGCAGGAGTGATTGGGTAAGCAGCCATAAAGCGGCATCCGCCTGCTATGGCACCCAGTGCGATGGCATCATTTCCGATCATGAATAAGCGTTTTTGGCCATCCGCATTTTCCAGTTTCATAGCTCCGACTCTTTCGCCAAGCTTGTCAGTCATATATTCATAGCCTGCTTTAATGGCATCCATGTTCTTCTGGACTATCTGTTCCCCTTTGCGGCCAAAGATTTCCTCGACCACTTCACTGAACACATTGACATCCAATTCAAGAACGGAACAGGTTGCACCTACAGCTACCATGTTCTTCATCAGAGATGTTCCAAGTTCAGCAGCCATTTCCGTAAATGGCACAGCGTACAACTTCGCCGTCGTATCCTCAGGGCACACAGGCTTAAATTTGGCGTCAGCGATGATGATTCCACCGTCGTGAAGCTCTTTATAGTTGACATCGATCGTCTCCTGGTCGAATGCAACAAGAATATCCAGATCATCAGAAATAGAACGTGTTTGTGTCGTGCTTACACGAATCTTGTTGTTCGTATGCCCTCCTTTAATACGAGATGAGAAATGACGGTATCCATACAAGTAGTAGCCTAGCCTGTTGAGGGCAATACTGAAAATTTCCCCCGTACTTTCAATACCTTCCCCTTGTTGTCCGCCAACTTTCCACGAAAGTTGATTGATCATGATTTACACCCCTTTAGATACGGTTAAGTTAATAATCTAAAATAATATGATTGCTACAACTCTCTCAATAAACAGAACCATCCTGATATGTATTGTATAAATATACACTCATTTATAGGAAAGGTGTACTAAACGTTTTCAATTCTAGCCCTAAACCCCCAAAAAAGCAAGCTTTTGAAGACACTTTTTTGTATATTTTGATAATTTGCAAGAATATATTTATTTTTTATGATTTTTCATCACTTTTGGTGAGTTGACAGTAGAAAAGAAAACATTTAAGAATTCCTGGCAATAATTTTAGAGTGTACAGGTAAAACTTATCAAGAACAGGCGTCCTGGCCCCTCCTTCTTCAGCATGATGGTGGATGATAGTTGGTGGAAAGGAAGCTGAAGAAGGAGTTCTTGTAGGCCCTAAATCTAGCGAACTAAATGCCGGAATTGTGCTTAAGTCACAAACAATGGTGAAGAGACTTTTTTATTTTTGGGGAATCTTGCAGCAAAATTATCAAACAAAATGCCCTGAATAAAATCTGCAGGGTAATGCTTATGCAATTCATTAATCAAGTTACTATAATCCCTGTAGGAAGAAATGTTTTGTACCATTTGATCGTTTCCGTCGAAGTCCGATCCGAAGCCGATCTGCCGCCCTCCTCCAAGATTCGCGATATAATCGATTTGCTTTATGACATCGCTTATATTCGCTACAGGCTTCTCCGTTAAAAATTGCGGAACAAAGGTCACGCCTACTACGCCATTTTTCTTAAGCAAGGCTTTAATCTGATCATCTTTAAGATTACGGGGATGCCGGCAAAGCCGATGAACATTAGAGTGCGATGCAATTGGATAATCCGCTAACTCGATGACATCCCAGAACGCCTTTTCAGATAAGTGGGAGACATCACACCAGATATGATGCTGATTCAATGTTTTCACGACATTTTTACCAAAACCGGTCAGTCCGCCCGCGCGTTTTTCCATTGCTCCATCTGCGAGCCGATTGGCGAAGTTCCATGTCAGGCCAACGGACGTGACACCTAGTCTAAGCAATGTTTTTAATTTCAATAAGTCGCCGCCGATACAATCACAGCCTTCTAACGTTAAAACGGCCCCGATTTCCTCTTCTTTGAGCGCTTCGATATCTTTTTGGGCAGTTACCAGCTTCATCCCTGGCATCGTCAAGACTTTTTCATAGAAAATATCAACCATAGAAAGTGCCGCTATGAATCTCATATCAGGATGGACTGCCTCAGGGACATATATCGCAAAGCATTGAACATTGCCGCTTGTTTCTTGAAGAGATTGATAGGTAATCTGCAGTTTTTCACTGTCTAAAAAAGAGATGTTCGGATCGAGAAACAGTTTCATCAATACATCACAATGGGCGTCGAAGATTTTCATTTTTCTCCTCCTATTCTGTCAGTATCGGCCATGAGACTCATCCATGCCGCTTGCATTTTTCACTTCATAAAAAAAAGATCCTGCTTGCAGATGCAAACAGGAATATAGTATCACACTCTACTTATCTTGGCTCTACGATAAGTTTAATGGCTGTTCTTTCCTCTCCATCAATCTGAATATCTGTAAAGGCAGGAATACAAATCAAGTCCACTCCACTAGGTGCGACAAACCCTCTTGCAATTGCTACTGCCTTAACGGCCTGATTTAACGCACCAGCACCTATTGCCTGGATTTCTGCGGCGCCTCTTTCCCTTAATACGCCCGCCAGTGCGCCTGCTACAGAATTAGGATTAGATTTTGCTGAAACCTTTAATATTTCCATCCCTAGTCCTCCTTGTTTTCCCCTTACCCATTGGATGTATCGTTCAATAGGTATATCTCTTTTCATTGCTACTATATTCAGAAAAAAAAACGGGTATGACAAATAGTTTTGTTAAAAACCCGTTTCCAGAAATGAGAATGTCTTATTCGAACAATAGGTATATAGGGACTGATATCGCTTCAGGAGGATAGCCAAGGAATATGCTTACATATAAAATGGATGATCATCATTAATAAGGATCCGTTCGATTTTTTTGGAATGGCCTGTTTTCTCATCAATGTCGATAATAACGGCACTTATTATCGTCCGGCCGGATTTAGGCACTTCAAAACGGACAGGTAAACTTGTTAAGAACCGGTGGATGACCGCTTCCCGTTCCATGCCCAAGATCCCGTCGTACGGCCCGGTCATGCCTACATCAGTCAGATAAGCGGTTCCGTTCGGAAGGATCCGATCATCAGCTGTCTGGACATGTGTATGGGTACCGACAACCGCCGATACTTTCCCGTCGAGATACCATCCGATTGCCTGCTTTTCACTTGTTGCTTCTCCATGAAAATCCACGAAAATGATCGGCGTCCGTTTCTTTGCCTCCCGGACAAGCTGATCTGCCTTTATGAAAGGACAGTCGAGCGACGGCATAAACGTTCGGGCCTGGAGATTGATGACCGCAATTTCAAGCTGATTCCATTTTAGAAATTTCAAGCCTTCTCCAGGTGTGCCAGCGGGAAAGTTAGCCGGACGCACGAGATATTTCGCATTCCCAATAAACTCAAAGACATCACGGTTGTCCCATGCATGGTTGCCCAGCGTGACTGCCTGTGCGCCCCATTCAAGAAACTCCCGGTATATTTTTTCGGTAATCCCCCGGCCGCCGGCTGCATTTTCACCGTTGACCACAGTTATATGGGGGCGGTACTTTTCTTTTATTTTCGGAAGGTACTCTTTCAGCATGTCCCTTCCTGGTGATCCAACTACATCTCCGATAAAAAGCAATTTCATACTAAAATCCTTTCCAGTTATACAGCATTTTTTACTGATGGCAAGGAGGGCTCTCTTGACCCTCATGGTAATTTCCATATGCATTGTAGCACAAATCTTTCTTGAAGGGCGTGATGTACTGCCGTTTTCCTTTGGAAATACGACGCATAAAAAAAAGCAAAGTGGTGATACCACCACTTTACTTTGCGTACTCAACGGCTCTCGTTTCACGGATGACCGTTACTTTTATATGTCCTGGATAATCCAGTTCTTCTTCAATGCGTTTCCGGATATCCCTTGCTAGGCGATGAGATTCAAGATCATCGATTTGTTCAGGTTTGACCATAATCCGCACTTCACGTCCGGCTTGAATCGCAAAGGACTTTTCAACGCCGTCGTATGATTCGGAAATCTCCTCAAGCTTCTCAAGTCTTCTGATATAATTTTCAAGTGTTTCACTGCGTGCGCCCGGCCTTGCTGCAGAAAGTGCATCCGCCGCTGCAACGAGCACGGCAATCACGGAAGTAGGTTCTGTATCGCCATGGTGGGAAGCAATACTGTTGATTACAACAGGATGTTCTTTGTATTTAGTTGCCAATTCGACCCCGATCTCGACATGGCTGCCTTCCACTTCATGGTCGATTGCTTTCCCAATGTCGTGAAGCAATCCGGCCCGGCGTGCGAGCGTTTCATCCTCACCAAGCTCCGCTGCCAGCAATCCAGATAACTGCGCGACTTCCATCGAATGTTTTAAAACGTTTTGGCCGTAGCTTGTACGGAACTTCAAGCGGCCGAGAATTTTAATAAGATCTGGATGGAGCCCGTGAACCCCTACCTCGAAAGTTGTTTGCTCACCTATTTCGCGAATATGCTCATCCACTTCGCGGCGGGCTTTATCAACCATTTCTTCAATGCGGGCAGGATGGATCCTGCCGTCCTGTACCAGCTTTTCAAGTGCTAAGCGGGCGGTTTCCCGTCTAATTGGATCGAATCCGGAGAGAATAACAGCCTCCGGTGTATCATCAATAATAAGATCGATACCGGTAAGGGTTTCAAGGGTTCGAATGTTTCGCCCTTCTCGCCCAATAATTCGTCCTTTCATTTCATCGTTTGGCAGGTTAACTACAGAAACGGTTGTTTCCGCAACATGATCTGCCGCACAGCGCTGGATCGCAAGGGAAAGTACTTCCTTCGCTTTCTTGTCAGCTTCTTCTTTCGCGCGATTCTCGCTTTCTTTAATCATAACCGCGATATCATGGGCCAACTCTTTTTCAATCCGGTCCGTAATGATAGCTTTCGCTTCTTCACGGGTTAAACCGGAAACACGCTCGAGTTCAGTTTGCTGCTTGCGAACCATCTCGTCCACTTTGCTTTCCGTCTCTTCAATATGCTGTTGTCTTTGGTTCAGAGAATCTTCCTTTTTCTCCAAAAGTATTTCACGTTTATCTAACGTTTCATCTTTACGGTCAAGGTTCTCTTCTTTTTGCAATAATCGATTTTCTTGTTTTTGTAATTCATTTCTTCGTTCACGCACTTCACGTTCAGCTTCGGAACGAATCTTATGAATTTCATCCTTTGCTTCCAACAGGGCTTCTTTTTTGGCAGCCTCCGCTTCACGTCTTGCATCCTCAAGGATATGTTCAGCCGAGTTTTTAGCCCCTGCTATTTTGTTTTGAGAAACAGACTTACTCACAAAATAGCCAACAACTGCACCGACGATTAGGCCAAGCAAAATGGAGATGATTACTGTAATGGGTCCCATCGTTTCACCTCCCCTTGCTATGAACTTGTTCTAAAAAGTAGGTCTGTCGGCATGTACATTGTACATAACTTCAATATACAGCACTTAGCTTTTCAAAATTTTAGTTTGAAAAAATGTAAAATATACATACTAATTGTATAGGTGTGATTTTTCATTGTCAAGGGGTTGACCTGCACAGCATTATTAATGTTTCTGCCTTGGTATTCTTTACACCCGACTGCTGAACAAAAGCGCAAGCGCCTTGTTCAGCCCCGACAAGCATAAGACAAGCAGCTGTATGGGGAGCGGTTTTCTTCCCATCAGATGATTGGCTTATGACCTCGAGGGGCTAGGCGCTGGAGCTGGATGCAGATAACCAAATTTAAGTTATCCACATAAAATTCAATCTATATGGTTTCCTATACAACAAAAAAAGGGCGGGAAGTACTACTGCCCGGCCCTTCATGCTTCTGTTAATCAATCAGCTCTAATTCTTCCTTATCTTCAGCTTCTTCAAGAGCAATATGATCTCCATCCAAATTGTGATGATCACGAATCTTCTGCATAATCTCTAAACGAAGCGCTTCGTTTTCTTTTAAGAACAGCTTCGAATTTTCACGTCCCTGTCCAAGGCGGTCACCGTTGTATGAATACCATGAACCGCTTTTTTGGATAATATCCAATTCAGAACCCATGTCGATAATTTCACCTTCACGTGAAATCCCTTCTCCGTACATAATATCTACTTCAGCAACACGGAAAGGAGGTGCGACTTTGTTCTTTACGACTTTGATTTTCGTTTTGTTGCCGACAACGTCATTTCCCTGCTTTAATTGCTCAGCACGGCGGACTTCAAGACGGACGGAAGAATAGTTGGGTAGGAACCAGACGCTTTGCCACATTGCTGCGGTAAGTTTTCCAGAACCCCCCACCGAACCGTACATGTAAGTTTCCAAACATACGGCTCTCCAGTTACTACTAAATCTTTTCAAACACTCTAATCTAATTCACCGTTGTGCAATCTGCGATGACAATTCCTTTTGGAGTCTACACCGCAAAGAACGATTGTTTTTCTTTGTCGAGCAATCATGTGACGTTCCCACTCTTTCTTGCCCTTCAAGTCTTTTAATTTCTTTACATGATGGACTTCAAAAGGGCCGTCAATGTCACCGCACCACTCGCACTTGTTTGCTTGTAAACGTTTAATTAGACCGTTCCTTCCCCACATTGCGGTGTTTGGGAATATATCTACATTTTCCATTTCCTCAGGTTTGAATATTTCTTTTGCAAAAGATATTTCGTCTCTTTGGAAAATCGGTACGAACTTTTCAATACCTTTCTTGTTTGTAAACGTAACACCCCATATTCCATTTCTGAAATATTTCTTACTACCTGATTCGGTTTTCATGCTCATTAGTTTACTGACTTTAGTCCTGTACTTTCCTGCAAGAGTTTTTTGGAAGCTCCATTGAAATATAAAGTGTGCATTGCCTAACTTGTCTTTAACATTAAACGCAAATTTGTAATATTGATATAGACCTCGATACTCTGCATTATATGCATGGACAATTTCCAGTTCATCACAATTTAGAAGTCTCGGTTTGTGCAATGCTTTCCACTTGCCGTTTTTAATCTTCATATAATTGTTCTTTACCATGAAGTTTTCCATCACATCAAATGGAAGCGAAAGTTTTACGCTGTTCACCCCTGTTCGAGCGAGAACCAGTCTATCACCAAATTTTCTTCTTTGGATTAACTTATCATCATCTATGAAGATGTCGTATCCCAAGAATCTAATTTTATTACGCCAATGTGTTATTAATGTCTTTTCTTGACTTAAATCAAGTCGCAGACTTTCTTGTAGGTAATTGGTTAATCGACTCTTTATAGTTTCTGCTTCTTCCTTTGTGCCTATTATTCCAATCACGAAATCATCCGCATATCTGACATATTTCATTCTTCTGTAACCATTATCTAACTGTTCATAGCTTGGAAGGCTTTGTTGAAGTTTCTTGGTCCCTTTAATTTCTTTGATTAATTTCTTTCTTTCCTCTTTGCTTGGTTCTCTTAATTTCCTATTCAGTTTATATATTTTGCCTCTAAGCCGTTTAACTACTGCGTCAGTGTCTATTACCTTTAGTTCGGGTTTGCTATCTACATAATTTCGCAATTCTTGTTTCAAATCAGCGATTTTTGCTTCAATAACTACCCTCTCTCCGGGTTCCACTTTTTCCAGTAGTTTTCTTTTGTCTCCGACTTTTTCACTCAATGTTTTATAAGCCTTATTAACTTTCCTCTTTTCTCCTTTGTTAAACTGGTTCATGAAATTTTCCATGTATTTGTCTAATTCGTTGAGATAGATGTTAGATAAAATCGGGCTTATTATTCCGCCTTGCGGTGTACCTGAATAGGTGTTTACAAATCTGAAATCTTCGAGATACCCTGCTTTTAGAAATTTGGAAATTAATCTTAGGAACTTTTCGTCTTTAATTCGTTTTCTTAACAGATTCAGGAGAATTTCATGGTCAATATTATCGAAGAATCCTTTAATGTCTCCTTCAATCCACCATTTAATTCCCGTAAAATTTCGTTTAATTTGCATTAGAGCCGTATGACAACTTTTCCTTTTTCTAAATCCATGAGAATCTATGGAAAAGTTTCTTTCATATATTGCTTCCAAGATACTTCTGATTACTTCTTGAACAAGTTTGTCATCGAATGACGGGATTCCCAATGGTCTTTGTTTACCATCTTTCTTTGGAATATACACACGTCTTGCAGGATTCGGTTGATAGCTTTCATCTTTTAGCTTTTCGATTAATCTTTCGATTCTTCGTACGCTGAATCCATCTATCGTCTGACCGTCAGTTCCTTCTGTCATGTTACCTTCTTTTGCATATAATTTCTCATATGCTTTCAGGTAGAAGTCAGTATTATACAAGTTTCGGTATAGCTTTTCGTACATGTAGCTATTATTATTTGAGTGTTGTCCAAGACTTTCTAAAACCAAGTCAGGATTTCTCATGGTCTCACACCATATCCTTTCCATATGTTTTAGGCTTCGTAACCTGTTCTCCTTCGCTCTCGTGTATTTTATCCTCTATGGTTATCACTAACTATATATTAACGGTACACGATACAAACGCTACTATGAGAACTCCGTTGCCATATAAAGCATTTTAGTATCAGTCATTCCAGACTATACTTTATCTGTTCGAAATATCTAAGCTACCAGATTTTGATGAGATGAGACATTGTAGTTAGACTTATTTCAATAACAGAAACTTTACTTAGGCAATCATAGGTTATCTCACATGATATAATGTATTTTCTTCGGTTAGGTTCCTTTTTCGTTGTTTTCCCTCTTACTGAGGTTGAGGGAGATGTATCCTTTAGCTAACACGCAAATTTTAAACGTGCAACATCATCTCCAAATACCAATGATAGCCATATCGTTAGGTATTCTCTGCCCTTATTAGACTCTCCAACTGAGGTTCAAGCAGTATAGCCTTAACCGTACGAAGATTTTTCCGTTTCGCCATTCATCTGGATTCGTTATGGCTCGAATCGATTATGACTTTTCAACCATGCTGTGGTCGCCCGTCCCTTTCGGTTAGGGGTAAGGTTGCTAACGGTAGCACTTAGGACTGTACTATCTGTTTCTCAACAGCAATACCATGTGTGACACGTTTTGATGTAGACATCAAAACTTCCTATCGCACAAATTTAAGCGCACGTCCTCCCGGAGTCGTTTCCGGGTTTCCGAACATAATACCTATTTTTTCACGAATCTGGTTAATAAAGATCGCAATTGTATTTGATTTATTGATGGCACCCGAAAGCTTTCTGAGGGCCTGTGACATCAACCTTGCCTGAAGGCCCACGTGGGAATCCCCCATCTCTCCTTCAATCTCTGCTTTAGGCACCAGGGCCGCCACGGAGTCGATGACAATAATATCCACCGCACCGCTTCGAACTAAGGCTTCCGCAATTTCAAGCGCCTGCTCTCCAGTATCGGGTTGTGAAAGCAGCAATTCATCAATGTTAACGCCTAAGTTTTGGGCATAGGTCGGGTCGAGCGAATGCTCAACGTCGATAAATGCCGCCTGTCCGCCTTGAGCCTGGACTTCCGCAATTGCATGCAATGAAACCGTTGTTTTCCCGGAACTCTCAGGGCCATATATCTCGATAATTCTTCCGCGCGGATATCCGCCCACTCCAAGCGCAATATCCAGTGTAACAGAGCCGCTTGACACAGTTGAAACTCTCCGGTCTGATTGTTCTCCGAGCTTCATGATGGATCCCTTGCCGAATTGCTTTTCAATTTGCTTTAATGCCATTTCTAACGCCGCTTGACGATCACTCACGGGGGTTCCTCCTCCTCTATGTTCAACTAATCGGTAGGTCCGATTAAACGATAGACAAATGAATCGATTTTAAGTTGTCTCATCTCAAAACCTATTTCTACTATATACTTTTTTCTTCCGTTTGCCAAGCAAATAGTCGAACATTCATTCGTTTTTTTATTGACGGTTTTCCCGCGAGTTTCTCGCTTTCTTCCAGGCAAATTGCTTTTTTATAGGTACTGTTAGCAATGAAATGTTCATTTCCGGATTAATCTGTCTATTTCCTGAACAGCACGCAACAGGGCCGATGTCCAACATCGGCCCTGTTGCAAATTATTCAATTAATTGACGGAGAAGATAATGGCAGCCGTATTTCACGCTGCGAATCCGGTTTTGCGCCCGGCTCCCGGAAAGATTTAGCCGTTCCGCCTTCGATTCTTGATTACGGAACGCCATACCAATAAATACCGTACCGACAGGCATGCCTTCCTGTTCATCAGGACCTGCTACTCCTGTAAAGCTGATGCCAACATCTGCATCAAGAAGATCCCGGACATTTTCCGCCATTTCAATCGCGCATTGGCCGCTGACAACCCCATACTCGTCAATCGTTTTATCACTGATCTTCAGTAGGTTTGCTTTCGTGTCATTTGTATAGGAAACAATACCGCCTTTGAAGATTTTACCCGCACCCGGAATGGAAGTCAGTTGTTCCTGGAACATGCCCCCGGTCAAGCTTTCGGCACCGGCAATCGTCAAATTCCGGACAGTCAGCTCTTTCACAAGCTCCTTAATCAAGGAAGTCTCGTTGCTTCCATAATAGTATTCACCAACACGGCTGATGATTTCCGTTTCAACTTCGGCTATCATTGCCTCGCATTTTTCCCGTGAAGAGTCCTTGGCCGTGATCCTAAGTGTGACTTCCCCATCTCCTGCAAGAGGAGCAATTGTCGGATTGGCCTGTTTCTCAAGCAGATCTTCAATCTTCGTTTCGAGAAGGGATTCACCGATCCCAAAAAAGCGAAGCACTTTAGATTCGATTCTTTCATGGGTTTCCAGCTTTTTCATGATGCTGTCAAAACCGTAGCTTAGAAACATCGGCTCCATTTCTTTCGGAGGTCCGGGGAGCAGCATATAAGTAATGCCCTTTATCGTAGTGACCATTCCAGGGGCCATTCCGTGATCATTTGGCAACACTTCCGACCCTTCCAAGATAAGCGCCTGTTTTTTATTGTTTTCAGTCATTTCAGCTCCTGTTTTGCTGAAATATGCTTTAATGGAATCCAAAGCTTCTTCATCGGAAACAAGCTTCCTGCCAAGGTGAGAGGAAATCGTTTCCTTTGTGAGATCATCCTTTGTCGGGCCCAGTCCCCCGGTAAATACAATCAAATTCGCACGGGATTCAGCAGTTTCAAGCGCTAATGTAAGGCGGCTTTCATTGTCTCCCACCACGGTATGATAAAAAACGTTAACGCCCATTTCGGCAAATTGCTGTGATAAAAACTTTGCATTCGTATTGACGATTTGTCCAAGCAGCAGTTCTGATCCGACTGCGATAATTTCCGCATCCAACGCTTACCCCTCCATTCGGTTTACTTGGAATTTTTGAAGGCTTCCTTGTTTTTCGCAAAATAATCCCATCCCGACCAGACAGTAAAGAATAAAGCAATCCATAGTGCTAGATTGGCAAACGGGAAGGAGATGAAGAAAAATGGAAAGTTATGCAGCAACAATGCTGATATCGCGACAATTTGGGCCCAGGTCTTGATTTTCCCAAGCATATTGGCTGCCACGACCTCACCGGTGCCGGCCAGGACAAGACGCAAGCCAGTCACCGCAAATTCACGGCTGATGATGACGATAACAATCCACGATTGGCCATAAACCAGTTCAAGATCGACCAACACGATCAAAGCCGCTGAAACAAGCAGCTTATCGGCCAATGGATCCAGGAATTTCCCTAGGTTAGTGACTAGATTCAACTTCCGGGCATAATACCCATCGATCCAATCGGTTGTTGAAGCAATAATAAATAGCAAGGCTCCGATAAGATGGGCAATCGGGATTGTTTCATTACCGATTTGCCATTCTCCCCAGTCAAAGGGAACAAGCATGATGATTAAAAATAAAGGAATTAGAAAAATTCTCGATATGGTTATTTTATTAGGCAGATTCATAGGCGATAACCTCCAGAGATTCGTACAGGCATGTACGTAATGAGAAATGAAGAAAGAGAAAATAGTCACCATAAAGATGACTATTGGGCTTTAGCAAACTGAATGGTCACATTCTGGGTAACCGTTTGAACAGGAGAAATCGAATATTCCAGTTTCTCTCCATTTACAAATATGTCGGTATCAGCTGCATTCCCAATAATGAGTACTGCCGCTGTTTCATTCGTAAAGTTGATTTCCTGGCTCTGACTTCTGTTAAGAGTTCCCTGGTAGAAAGATTTTCCGCTTCCATTTTTGATGTTTACCCAGGTTGAACCCGAAGATGAAACCTTCAAAGTGAATTTGTCAGCGTTCTTTAATTGATAGGTGCTGTTTTTGCCGCTTGTACTTACGGATGTAAGCTCTTGTTTCACTATTGCAGGTTCTTTTGTTACTTGTTTCTGTTCTTTTTGTTTTTCTGGTTGTTCTTTTTTGGCGGGCTCTTCCCCCTTCTTTTCATTCTTTAAAGGGGAGTTTTTGCTTTCCCCATAGTTTACCGTTTCACTGCCGATATCATCCTTCGGCTTGTCCTGGGATGTATTGACATTCTTCGCGATTAAGACATAAATTAACACAACGGTACCAATTATGAAAAGGCCGACAAGTATTTTGGGAAGTAAATCGATAAATTTAGAATCTCTTGAAGGAACGATCTTCCTTGATTGGACCCTGGAAAGCTGATTCGGAAGGTCTTCATTATAAACAACCGGAACATCGCTTTTGTACTGTTCGAAAATCTCTTCAGGATCAAGGCCTACAGCCTCGCAGTATTGCTTAATAAAAGCACGTACATAAAACTTTCCGGGCATCATATCGTACTTGCCTTCTTCAATACCAGTCAAGTAGCGTTTCTGTATTTTCGTTACACGCTGTAAATCATCCAAACTCATGCCCTTTGCTTCACGGGCTTCTTTAAGTCTATTTCCCAATTCAGTCAAATAAAACACCTGCCATTTTAAAAATCAAAAGAGCCAAAATCTGAAGCAGCAAATTGATCATTTTGCTCTACAACTTCATATGTAATTTCCTCATCAGGATTATTCCTGAGTTCAATGATATAATCAAAGTCATCCAGCGTATACTCCGTGTTTTGTACGAAAACATCCGGATGTTCGACAACCTTTACCGAATTTAACCTCATAATTTCACGAACGAGCTGCCAGTGGCGTTCATTGGCCCTGCGTGTAGAAACTATCCCGTCGAGTATGAATAAATTATCGTCGCTGTATTCATCCTCAATCAGCTGGCTGCGTATCGTTTGTTTCAGCAAAGTCGAAGAAACAAACAGCCACCGTTTATTGGCACAGACACTCGCGGCAACGACCGATTCTGTTTTACCGACCCGCGGCATGCCACGGATGCCGATTAATTTGTGGCCCTCCTGCTTGAACAGTTCAGCCATAAAATCGACGAGGAGACCAAGTTCATCCCTGACGAACCTGAATGTCTTTTTGTCATCCGCATCCCGTTGGATATACCGGCCATGCCGGACCGCAAGGATATCACGAAGCTTCGGTTCGCGCAGTTTAATCACTGTTATCGTATCCATCGTACGGAGGATCGATTCAAAACGCTCAATATTCCTGCTGTCCGTAGTCAATAGCAGCATACCGCGCCGTCCTTCATCCACACCATTTATTGTCACTATATTAATAGAGAGCATACCTAACAAGGAAGAAATATCGCCTAATAATCCCGGGCGGTTTTTTTGAATTTCATATTCAAAATACCACTCTTTATTTTCCACCACAACCACTCCTTCTAAGCGACAAAATCCGGCACTTTTTGACACTGAAGATAACACTCTGTATATGCAGGAAAACTCCGGCATTTCTTGTCTAGAATCTATCATATAGCATTTTATAGTAAGTTAAAAGAAAAATCCTTTTAAAAATGCTTAAATAAAAATCCCCTTCCGCCAAATGGAAGGGGCCTTTAAAACATAAATATTATTGTCCGCCGTTATTTTCGACTAATTTTACCATTACGCTGGCAATGGAATGCTTTTCTTCATCAGACGCCACCGACCAAAGATCAGCAAGCACTCTTTCCTGATCATTTTTTGGATCGACCTGTTTAGCAAGGTAATCGCCGATTTCAAATGCTAAATCATTAACAGAGTTTTGGGAAAGACCCTGATGCTCTCCCTGTTGCAGTCTGTCGCCTAAAAAGTTTTTCCATTGATCCCAATTATCCAATACAGACATTTATGATCATCCTTTCCTTTAAAATGGTACATCCATATTTTGCGATGGAAAGGCAGTATTTATACAATAATTTTAAGCAATCTCATGTATCAGCTATACCAGCCCCCATTTACCCCAAGTATTTGCCCTGTAATATAAGAGGCTTTATCGGATAATAAGTAGGCCACGGCGTCAGCCACTTCCTCGGGAACACCAACCCTGCCCATTGGAATATCCGCCTTTATCAGCTCCAGTTCATCTTCACTAAATGATTCTAACATCACGGTAGAAATAGCACCTGGGGAAACCCCGTTGACCCGGATTCCACTTAAAGACAATTCTTTGCTCAATGCTTTAATAAACGCATTTTGCCCGCCTTTTACCATGGAATAAAGCACTTCAAAAGAAGCCCCTGTCTCCCCCCAAATCGAAGTAACTGCAACTATTGCACTATTTTCCTGAAACTTGAGCTTTGGCAAAAGTTCTTTTGTTAACAAAAACGGAGAAGTAACATGAAGCTGGACCATCTGGTCAACAATCGCTTCGTCCATATCTGTGATCAAGCCGTAGTAACTATTCCCGCTGTTCAATACGATTGCTGCAAGCGAAAATATATTTTCAGAAAGCTTCTTATAACCATCTTTTTCCCCCAAATCAGCCTGGATTGGAATCAGCTCGATGTCAAATGGCGAAAGCTCTGATAGTAGTTGATCAATCGCTTTTTCATTTCTATTGTAATGCAAATATAAAGAATACTTCTCCTGTGCCAGCTTTAAGGCAATGGCCCGTCCGATTCCTCCACTTGCTCCGGTAATAAGGGCAAAACGTTTTCCCATCCGCTTGCTCCTCCTTTATATTGTGGTATCTCTAGGTGAAACTCTGTGTAAAAACCTTGCCTTAATCCGGCAAGGTTTTTACGGATGATTATTTTGGCAATACTTGACAAACGGTGATTCGTTCTTCATCTATCAAACCTACAGCCGCTTGTTTAACGTCGTTATGGGTAATCTGTTCAAGAATAGGGACTACCTCGAATAGATCCATATCGTTAAAAGCGTATCGGGTAAATTGGTTGGCAATGTATTCCGGTGAATTCAAGGCACGAAGAAACGTCCCGATTTTTTTCTTTATCGTCCTGCTGACGCTTTCTTCGGTGATGCCTGCGCCGGATTTGGCCTTCAGCAATATCTGCTTCAGGTTTTCGGTTAACTCATCGGGCCGGGCGGAATCTCCGCCGATTAAGGCAAAGCCAAAACCCTGTTCTTGCGTGAAATCATAGGAAAAGGATTGATCAATAAACCCTTCTGAATACAAGTCTTCATACAAGTCAGAGCTTTTTCCAAAAAGAACTTCAAGCAGGATGTTAGCCGCAAGTTCTGCTTTCAGCATTTCAGGGCCGGACAAGTGAACATCTGTCGCTTTTATCCCGACCATTACTTTTGGTGTTTGTACATTCATTTTCAAAATTTGACTTTTCTTTGCCACAGCTGCTTGTTCTGTCTCAAACCGCCTTTCGATTGCCGGCAGCTCCTTGTATTCCTTGCTGTTTTGGTTGTTCCGGATTAACTCCATCGTCTGATCCGGATCTACCGGTCCGACGATGAACAAAAGCATATTGCTTGGATGATAGAACGTTTCATAACATTCGTAGAGCATATCCTTGTTTATTCCTGCAATCGATTCCACCGTGCCGGCAATATCGATTTTCACTGGATGATTTTGATACATATTCTCGATGCAGCCAAAGTAGAGGCGCCAATCTGCATTGTCATCGTACATATTGATTTCCTGGCCAATGATTCCCTTTTCTTTTTCAACTGTTTTTTCCGAAAAATACGGCTCCTGGACAAAATCAATTAATGTTGTCAGGTTTTTTTCGAAATCAAAAGTGCTGGAAAACAGATACGCAGTCCTAGTAAAAGAGGTGAAGGCATTGGCAGAAGCTCCCTGTTTGCTGAATTGCTGAAATACGTCTCCATCCTCTTTTTCGAACAATTTATGTTCCAAGAAGTGGGCGATTCCGTCGGGAACCTTTACGAATCCTTCTTTAGTGAGCGGCTTAAAATGATTATCGACAGAGCCATATTTTGTCGTAAATGTTGCAAATGATTTGTTAAATCCCTTTTTCGGCAAGATATACACTTGTAAACCATTCTCCATCTTCTCATGAAACAATTCTTCCTGCAGCTGACCAAACGGAATTTTCTCCATTATTCCTGCACCTCCGTTCCAGTTAGGAAATAAATCGTGTCACATTCAATCTTCTCGCCAACCTTGACAATTTCTTCTTTGGTTGTTCTTTCAGTTCTTTCCAGCCATTCATCGAGGGGGACACTGTTTCTTGATATGACATTATGATACAGGATTTCAATCAAGCCCCGTGCGACATCGATCGTTTCTAATATCTGGTTCTTCACAACTGCCTTTGTCTGGGACAGTTCCTCCTCTGTAAAATTCCCCTGTTTCATTTCCTTCATTTGTTGGCGGATAATCTCTAGTGCCTGCCCGTAATTCTTATTTTCGATTCCGGACATGACCATCAGCAATCCTTTATGGCTTTCGATCCGGGAAGAAGCATAGTAGGCAAGGCTGGCTTTTTCACGTACATTAATAAAAAGCTTTGAGTGAGAAAATCCGCCAAAAATCCCATTAAAAAGCTGCAGTGCATAGTAGTCAGGATCTCCGTACAGGATATTGGTACGGTATCCAATGTTCAATTTCCCTTGTTTTAGATCCTGCTGTTCAGTCACTTCTTTCTCTTTTTCGACCTTTTTCTGAACAGGTGTTATTTTCTTGGGTTGTCTTTCCTTGAGGCTTATATACGTATCGGCCAGTTCTTCCACTTCAGCTCCATTGACATCTCCAATAATGTAAAAGTCAATTTCATCTTCGAAGAGCGCTTTTTGATAATAAGTGTATAAAAGCTCAGGAGTGATTTCATCTAAATCACCCTCATTCCCCATCGGTTCCAGTGCGTACGGTTCACCCTGGCACATTTCTTCAACGAGACGCTGGGTGGAAAAGCGCATTTTATCATCGTATATCGATTGAATCCGCTGTTTTAAAGACCGTTTTTCTTTTAACACCGTATTGGCAGCAAATGCTCCCCCCTCTGTTTTAGGTTGGAAAACGACCGCCATCAGCAGTTCAAAGCCTTTCGAAAGCAAAGGGGTTGGGTCGGAAAGGAATTTCTCGTTGGCAATTTCCATCGTAAAACTGATAACTTGATATTCTCCTTTTTTCGCCACATCGACATAAAGGCTGGCCCCGTATAAATCGTCCAGATAAGAGCGTAATTCCGTGGAAGTCTGGTGCGTTTTTGTGGTACTCTGCAAAACATACGGCAGCAGCGATCTGTAGGTAACTGTTTCAGTGGTTAAAGGTGCTTTCATTTTAAAGACCAGGGTGTTGGTTTTATACTTTTCTGTTTTTACGATATGAAGATTATAGCCCGGTCTGGCTTTCACGATATCCGAAGCAATCGCCATTCAAATGTCCTCCTTGTTTAATAAACTAATGTCATTAGCCATATTGTTTGTAGAATGGGAACCTTTTAAACATGTACCACGAAAAACCAAAGCGCAGGGATATCGATTACATTCTTTCTCCTATTTAAAATATACAGGGTAATGGAAATTTCATGCAAGCGGTACGAACTTTTCAAAAAAATAAATTGTTTACATAATGTTATTATTATTAACCGATACTTTTTTATATAAGTTAAAAAACTGCCTGCAATTTGCAGACAGCTTCCTTTATCTTTTCCCTTTGATATATGGCTGGCCTGATGCCCTGGGAGCATCTGCTCTTCCGATAAATCCGGTCAGTGCAATAATCGTTAAAATATAAGGAGCAATCAATAAGTAGACAGCCGGGATATCTTTAAAGAACGGCAGGCTTGCGCCAACGATGCTCAAGCTTTGCGCCAGGCCGAAGAACAAACCGGCACCCATCGCACCTAGCGGATGCCATTTACCAAAGATCATCGCAGCAATGGCCATAAAGCCTTGCCCATTGATTGTCGAATGGCTGAAATCCAGTGTTACCGTTAGCGCATGTACAGCCCCGCCGATTCCGCCGAGCGCACCTGAAAGCATAACACCAAGATAGCGCATCCTGTAAACATTGATTCCCATTGTGTCAGCCGCCATTGGATGTTCTCCGACGGAACGGAGCCGCAATCCAAATGGGGTCTTGTAGACAACGTACCAGACTGCTACAGATAACAGAATCGCAATATAGGAAATGTAATACCCGTTCGAAAAGAAAATCTTTCCGAGAACTGGGATATCGCTTAACACCGGAATATCAATCTTATCGAATGTTTCCTTAATGATATCCGTTTGTCCCTTGTCATAAATTTTCTTGACAAGGAATAAAGACAGCCCAACAGCGAGCAAATTGATGGCTACCCCGCTGACGGTCTGGTCGGCACGGAAGGTGATCGAAGCCACTGCATGGAACAGCGAGAAAATCATCGACATAAGCATTGCTGCGAGGATGGAGATCCATGGTGTCCACGCCCCAAGCTGTTCATCGAATGTTAAATTAAAAACGATACTGACAAACGCACCGATTACCATCAACCCTTCGAGGCCGATATTCACAACCCCGGCCCGCTCTGAGAAAACGCCTCCGAGTGCAGTGAAGATAAGTGGGGCGGCAAGGGCAATCATCGATGGGACGATAATTTGCAAGATATGATAGAGATCCACCTATTTCGCCCCCTTTTTAGACAAACGTGAAATAATCCAGCGGATAAAATAGCTTGATGCCACAAAGAAAATGATTAACGCAATCACAATATCAACAATTTCGTTTGGTACCCCTGCTTCAAGCGGCATATTCAAAGCCCCATTTTTCAATCCGCCGAATAATGCTGCCGCTAACACAACACCGATTGCCGCGTTTCCACCAAGCAATGCGACCGCGATGCCATCGAAGCCGACCCCGGTAAAACCGCCTTTAATCGCTGCATAACCGAATGTTCCAAGCCCCTCCATAGCGCCGGCAAGACCTGCGAATGCTCCGGAAATGACCATCGAAAGAATGATGTTTCTTTTAACGCTCATGCCTGCATATTCAGATGCATGCTGGTTGAAACCGACTGCTTTTAATTCAAAGCCGGTCGTTGTCTTTTCAAGGATAAACCACATGAAAATGGCGCAAATAAGCGCGATGATGATTCCCCAATGCATACGGGACAGATCTGTCAAGTTTTCAAATAATACCGAACGTAACGATGCCGTTTCAGCAATATTTTCTGTCTTGTCCTGTTTATCAGACAGTACATTTACGATTAAATAATTGGTCACATGCAAAGCCGTATAGTTAAGCATGATCGTCACGATAACTTCGTGGACCCTGTATTTCGCCTTTAATAATCCTGGGATAAATGCCCAAAAGGCTCCGGCCGCTGCACCCGCAAGCACTGCAAGCGGCAAGTGGATGACTTTAGGAAAATCGAATTCCGTTCCTACCCAGACTGCCGCGATCCAGCCTACGATCAATTGCCCCTCTACCCCGATATTGAAGAGGCCGGTTCTGAATGCAAACGCGACCGCAAGCCCGGCAAGAATATAGGGAGTGATTTGGCGGACTGTTTCGCCCAGATAGTATTCATCTCCGAATATACCTGATAGCATGGCCGAGTATCCTTGAATCGGATCGTAGCCGCTGACAAGCATGATGACCGCACCTGCCAGCAATCCCAGCAAGACCGAAATAACAGGAATGGATATATTTAATAACTTTCTAGACATGAGTGGATCCACCTGCTTCCTTACGCTTACTGCCGGCCATCAATAATCCCAGCTCCTGCTCCGTCGTTTCATTAGGATTGACGACGGCAACGATTTCGCCTTCATAAATAACCGCAATGCGGTCACTGACGTTCATGATTTCATCCAGCTCAAAGGAAACCAGCAAGACCGCTTTCCCGGTATCACGCTGTTCAATCAGACGTCTATGAATATATTCAATCGCCCCGACATCGAGCCCTCGGGTAGGCTGTGCGGCAATCAACAAATCGGGATCACGGTTTATTTCACGGCCGATTATTGCTTTTTGCTGGTTCCCGCCGGATAGAGCACGTGCAGGTGTATATTCACTGGGTGTTCTTACGTCAAATTCAGTGATTAACGCTCTTGCTTTTTGATAAATGTTGCGATAATTTAAGACACCATTTCTGGAATTTGGTTTTTGATAATACGTTTGCAACACGATATTTTCGCCGATTGTGTAATCGAGTACCAGTCCGTGCTTATGGCGGTCCTGGGGGATATGGCTTATCCCTGATTCAGTTATTTTCCGCGGTGTGCTATTCTTAATCTCTTTTCCATTGATTTTAATGGAGCCAGCTCCTGCTTTTCGAAGTCCGGTAATCGCTTCGACCAGTTCGGACTGGCCGTTCCCGTCCACCCCGGCAATGCCGACAATTTCACCTGCTCTGACTGTAAGATTAAGACCTTTGACGGCCTTTACGCCGCGTGAATCATTCACGGCCAAGTCTGCAATTTCTAAGACGCTACCCGCAGGCTTTGATTGCGATTTCCCTGTTTTAAAGACTACATCACGGCCTACCATCAGGCTCGCAAGCTCATCTGGATTTGTTTCACTGACATTTACCGTTCCGATGCCTTCTCCTTTACGGATTACAGTGACGCGGTCGCAAACTTCCATGATTTCCTTTAATTTATGGGTAATTAAGATAATCGACTTACCTTCTTTTACAAGAGTTTTCATGATGGTAATCAGCTCTCTGATCTCCTGAGGCGTTAGGACGGCAGTCGGTTCGTCAAATATCAAAATTTCAGCTCCCCGGTAGAGAGTTTTCAAAATTTCGACCCTTTGCTGCATCCCGACGGAAATATCAGCTATTTTCGCTTCAGGATCCACAAGTAAACCATAGCGTTCTGAAAGCTCGCGGACATCTTTATGTGCGGCATTTAAATTAATTCTCCCTGCTTTTGAGGGTTCTTTACCGAGAATGATATTTTCCGTTACTGTAAACGGATCGACCAGCATAAAATGCTGATGCACCATTCCGATGCCCAGGTTATTGGCAATGTTCGGGTCGGTAATTTTAACAGGTTCTCCTTTAACCCTGATTTCCCCTTTTTCCGGCTGGTACAATCCGAAAAGAACGTTCATCAAGGTGGACTTCCCTGCTCCATTTTCCCCGAGAAGTGCATGGATTTCACCTTTTTTCACCTGCAGCGTCACATTATCATTGGCAACGATGCCGGGAAACTCCTTTCGGATATTAAGCATCTCAATCACATAATCCACTTATTATCAACTCCTAAAAAGGTGAGTAGTTCAGGTAATCTAACCCTGGATTTTTCGAGAAAAAACCAAAGGAAAAACTATAAAACTTTTTTTATAGTTTTTCATTTACTCTCTTCAAAAATAGAATACAGTTTACTAACCTGATAAAGGAGGAATAAAAGGCAGTACTCACCCTATTTATTCCTCCTATAATTTACTTATTAAAAAAAATTTTTGGCTCTTAGTCAACGTTCCTTTTTACAAGGCGCTTGCGCTTCTGTTCTTAGAATTTCATTGTTTTTAACTCGTCACGGGTTGAAGGGACTTTTATTTCGCCTGATTTGATTTTTCCAGTCCATTCTTCAACTGCCTTCAAAGCATCGTCTGAAACGTTCTCTTTGTGGTCAGCGATTGCCACCGCATTTTGGTCGAGGCCGTATTCGATGACTTTTCCGCCTGGGAAGTCGCCATTTTTCGTTTTGGAAGCAAGGTCTTTAACAGCGATATCAACGCGCTTAACCATTGAAGTTAATGTTACGTTGTATTCCTTGTCGCCGGCTTTCACATTGCCTTCCTCGAATTGGTCACGGTCAACACCGATTACCCAAATATTGTCGGCAGGATCTTTTTTCTTTAATTCTTTAGCTGCCGCAAAAACACCGTTGCCAGTTCCGCCGGAAGCGTGGTAGATTATGTCGATGCCTGAAGAATACATGCTGGATGCGATGGCTTGTCCTTTATCAGCAGCACCGAAGCTTCCTGCATACTGCACCTTTACATCTGCCTTAGGGTTTACAGATTTAACACCTGCGATGAAACCAACTTCAAATTTATTAATTAGGGAGCCGTCAACACCGCCAATGAAACCAATCTTATTTGATTTAGTCGTCTTAGCAGCGATTACGCCGACAAGGAAGGAACCTTGCTGCTCTGTGAATGTGATGCTTGCCACGTTTGGTTTCTCCACTACAGCGTCAACGATTGCAAAATTAGAATCTTTACGTTGATCGGCTACTTTGCCCATTGGTTCTGCCAGCAGGTAACCGATCCCGTAAATCAAGTCAAACTTGTTACGCACAAGTGTATTTAAGTTTGTTGTATAGTCAGCATCGGATTTAGATTGGACGTAATTATAACCATCTTTTCCTTTTTCCAAGCCATTTTCTTTACCAAATTCTTGAAGACCTTCCCATGCCGATTGGTTAAATGATTTGTCATCGACACCGCCGATGTCTGTAACCATCCCGACTGTGAAATTGTCTTTCTTGGATCCGCCGCCGCTCGTTTCAGAATCGTTATCATTGCCGCATGCACCAAGAATTGTTCCAGCCGCAAGAACCAAAGACAGCGCTAAACCAAATTTACGCTTTTTCAAGGTTTTTCCCCCTAAAGAATTTTAGTTGATTAGTCAGAAATGTAACGGAAAAAGAATGATTGCGTTTTCACCTGCAAAAAAATGTTAAATTCTTTTTCGCAAAACATGAAAACTGAATGTGTCAGCTTTAAAATAATTGACTGAATATAGAACTGGCTCGTCTTTTTCATCGAAATGCATTTGTTTTAATACAAGGAGAGCCGCTTCAGGGTCACATTCCAGGATGGGCGAAACTTTCTCATGATAGCCGATCGGCTCAATTTGTGCGACTGCGTACGCTATTCTTCGATCCGCCTCTTTTTCGAGAATGTCAAAAATCGATTCATCGTCGTGGGAAAATGTTTGCGGGAGGATGTATTCCGGGATTTTATCGACACAATAAACGACCGGTTCCCCGTTTGCAGTACGTACCCTTTCTAATAAAACAATGCCTTGATCCAATGAACGCGAAAAACGGCGAATGTCCTCATCAGTCGGTTCCTCGGTCGTTGAACTTAAGAAGATGGTTCCTGGTTTCATGCCTGCCTGCTTGATCATGTTCGTGACACTGTTAAGCTGTTCGATACCAGATGTGAACATTGGCTTTGAATTTACAAAGGTTCCCACTCCATGACGGCGGATAATGACACTTTCTTCTTCAAGTATCCGAAGCGCTTCTCTTAGAGTGGCTCTGCTTACGCCAAGCTTCTTCGCTAAATCAAACTCTGAGGGAAGCTTTTCCTTTTCTTTGTATATCCCTTTTTCAATGTCCTGTTTAAGGTGATCGATGACTTGTAGATACAAATGCCGGTTATCTGACTTAATAGACATGCAGGTTCCTCCAACCATTTTCTTCAGACATCAGACCTCTGATGTGTAATCATTCCTACTAATCGAACATACTATAACACTTTTTTGTGTATAAATAAATAGAGAATTGAAATTTGTCAAAAAAACAATTGAGGGTGAAAACTCACTTATATCAAAGGTTTTTGACAGATAATGCTATAAAGAAACCCCACTCTGGAGCTCTCCTTTTTCTTTTAGTGTTTTTAGGGGTATAATAACTGATAAACTACAGGGCAGGAAAGGATGATATCGTGATAGCCATTACAGGTTATAGAGTAGAATTATTAAAAGATCCATTTGGTATATTAACCGGGGAAAGGTATGAGTTTTTCCTTGATATTGATGTACCTGAGGATGATGAATTGTTTTCTGAAAAAGGGTTGTACATAAGGGTGCTCTATACTGTTGGAGAACATCAAAGCGGAATCGTAAAATATGAAATTATCGAGAATGAGACGGAGCAGTCATTCAATTTCGAACTTGAAGAAGAAGAAACTGCAGCAATCGATTCCTTCTGCAAAGGACACTTGAACGAGTACTAGTTTTTTCAAAATTTAGTTGCCAAAAACTGACCCCGGGAATTTCCCGGGGTCTTTAGATTTAGGAGGAATTTGCCTCATTTCCCGGATCCTTCGATATAAGGACCGTTCTTGGCTTGCTTCCTTCATACGGACCAACGATGCCTCGTGCCTCCATTTCGTCAATTAGCCTGGCTGCACGGGTATAACCGATCCTGAATCTTCTTTGCAGCATCGATACGGACGCGGTCTGCATTTCAATGATAAGCTGCACGGCTTCATCATAGACATCATCATCTACCTCGCCTACAGCTTCACTGGTTTCATCTGGAATCATTTCTTCTTGATATTGCGCTTTTTGCTGGGAGATTACATACTCGACGACTTCTTCGACTTCCTGGTCGGATAAAAATGCCCCTTGGACACGGACAGGCTTTGAAGCTCCGACGGGCAGGAACAGCATATCGCCGCGCCCTAACAACTTTTCGGCACCGCCCATGTCAAGGATTGTCCTTGAATCTGTCATCGATGATACACTAAAGGCAATCCTGGAAGGGATATTTGCTTTAATGACACCCGTGATGACATCCACGGAAGGTCTCTGCGTCGCGATGATTAAATGGATGCCTGCCGCCCTGGCCATTTGTGCAAGCCGTGTGATCGCATCCTCGACATCATTCGACGCAACCATCATTAGATCGGCAAGTTCATCGACAATGACGACGATATAAGGCAAAAGCGGCTGCTTGTCGGCTTCCTCGAGATTGTGACGGTTGACATGGTCATTGTAGCCTTCGATATTGCGTGTACCCGTATGCGAGAACAGCTCATACCGGCGTTCCATTTCACTGACCACCTTTTTCAACGCCTGCGAAGCCTTTTTCGCATCCGTCACGACAGGGGCCAGCAAGTGCGGAATGCCGTTATACATATTCAGCTCAACCATTTTAGGATCAATCATCATCATTTTCACTTCATGCGGTTTTGCGCGCATAAGGATACTGGTAATGATTCCATTTATACAGACCGACTTACCGCTGCCGGTTGCACCCGCAACAAGCAAGTGCGGCATTTTATTCAATTCAGCAAGCACAGCCTCTCCGGAAATGTTGCGGCCAAGGCCGATTTGCAGTTTCGCTTCCGGCTTATCGTACTCTTTCGCTTCAAGAACCTCACGCAAGGAAACCATGGCAATTTCAGAATTCGGCACTTCAATTCCGATCGCCGACTTTCCTGGGATCGGTGCTTCAATCCGGATGTCCTTTGCAGCTAATGCCAAAGCGATGTCATCGGAAAGGCTGACGATCCTGCTTACTTTCACTCCAACGTCCGGATGGACCTCATACTTGGTTACCGCCGGACCTAAATGGACCTGGGTGACTTTTGCCTTAACGCCAAAGCTATGGAATGTGCGTTCAAGCTTCGCAGCGTTTTCATTAATCAGCCGGTATTCACCGCTTTGATCGGTTTTTTTCGGCTGATTCAAAAGCGAAATCGGCGGCAGGAGATATTCTTTGTTTTCGACTTCAGTGAAGCTGATCGGTGGTGAGTGATCTTCTGTTCCGTCTTCAGGAACGGAAAGAGTATTTTCGCTCTTTCCGGGTTTTCCATTTTCCATTTCCGGATTGAACGGTACCGTTTCCTCCGCCTTAGACCCGTATGCTGTATCAGCAAAATTGGAGATGATCCTTTTCTCCGGCTGCTGGATCGGCAATTCTTCAGCCTGTACCTTTTGCATTTCGGCCTCTTCCGCTTCCTTCAGCAAGGCCGTTTCCTTTTGCTGCTTTTTCTTCTCCCGTTTATTTTCCTTCCAGTTCCTCATGTCATCAAGAAACGCTATCCATTGACCAGCGAGGAACCTGCCCCCGGAAATAATAAACCTGCCCAGCGTATCGCCGACCGTTTTGCCGGTTAAAAGAATAAAGCCTGCGATAATAAGCAGTAACGCTACTATTTTCGAACCCGCTTCATCAAATAGGAAATAGGAAGCAGCAAACATCAGGGCGCCTATCATTCCTCCGCCAAGATCCGTCGTGCTTGTTTTTCCGCTCGCCTCCATCCAGAATAGTTCCCATGTATTGGCGATTACACTTGGCTTTTTGAATGGACCGCCTCCCGAAAGCAGTTCGAACAATGTCACATGGCTCAGCAGCAAAATGCTTAACACAATGAAATATGTCCCTACAAGCTGTCTTTTGAGAAAAAAAGGGATTTTCCGCTTAATCATTAAATAAAAGCTCACCAAAATGAAGCCAAACAGCAAGATGATATACCACTCACCCATGAAGAATCGGAGAAGATAGACAATCGCATTTCCGACTGCCCCCAGCCTTGCTATCGCGATCGCGGAAAGGCCGAGGATAATCAGCCCTGCCAGTTCAAATTTTAATGTTGTCTTTAACCTATCTGCGCTTTTTGAGTTCCTGCGCTTTTTCTTTGCCATTTTATCACCTGAATTTTCATGCAATGTGTATAATTTCATCGTGAGAATGAAGAAAGCAGCCAGTTAGGCTGCTTTTATCGATGTAATTTGAGTATACCATATATCCAGTAACTTGGACGATTTTTCTAATTTCTATACATCACTCGCGGATGATGGATCCTGGCTGAATCGATTGCTCCAGGTAAACGGCAGGGTCAGTGCTTAAAATGCGGTCGACACGGTAGCCATTGTTTTCTTGTCTTTCAGCGAGGAGTTGGACTCCGTTGTAAGTAATCATCATATACCTCGAGTACACGCTTTCGTCGGTCGGGAATATTTGATCCATCGGCGTCATTGTATATAAAATCATTGTAACATCTTCTCCCCGTTTGGACCTTTGGCTTTCGAACTTGATGTTTCAATCAATTCATTAAGCTTCCTCATCGCCTGTCCGACGCCGCCAACCTCATTGATCAGCCCGGATTGCACAGCTTCCGTGCCTATCACATTTGTACCAATATCCCGTGTCAGATTTCCTTTTGCAAACATCAGCTCTTTGAATTTTTCATCGGATACCTTTGAATGTCTGGTTACAAAGTTAATGACACGCTCTTGCATTTTATCAAGATATTCGAACGTTTGTGGAACCCCGATTACGAGTCCGGTCAGCCTGATCGGATGAATCGTCATCGTTGCCGTTTCTGCAATATAGGAATAGTCGCACGACACGGCAATAGGCACGCCGATGGAATGGCCTCCTCCAAGCACAATCGAAACGGTAGGCTTTGATAGTGATGCCAGCATTTCGGAAATGGCCAGACCTGCTTCCACATCTCCTCCCACCGTATTTAAAATGACAAGCAGACCTTCGATATTCGGGTTTTGTTCAATGGCGACAATCTGAGGAATCACATGCTCATATTTCGTTGTTTTATTTTGCGGCGGCAGCTGTATATGCCCTTCTATCTGGCCGACGATTGTTAAGCAGTGTATCTTCGAATCCTGTGACATTTGCGGGACATTGGTTTGTCCAAGCTGCTGGATTTTTTCAATCAAGGCTGAGCTTTTCCCAGGCTGCTGTTCCTCTGGTTCATTTGGAACTGGTTCTTTTTCCATTCAATGAATCCCCTTTCTCTTTCTTATGGGATTATTATTATCTGGAAGGTGCAGCTTCATTCTCTTTTTGAGATTTCCATGATGATAGGGAGGATCATCGGACGGCGTTTTGTTTTTTCGTATAAGTACTGATTTAACGAATCCCTGATATCCTGCTTGAGAGTAGACCAGTCGAAGCCTTGCCGGGAAGCGGACTTTTTGACGATTTCTGTCACTATGCTCGATGATTCGTCCATCAGCTTTTCCGATTCCCGTACATAGACAAAGCCCCGTGAAATTATTTCCGGCCCGGATGCGATCGTTTTATCAGGCCGATTCAATGTCACAACTACAACTAAAATACCGTCCTGTGATAACAAGCGGCGGTCTCTTAACACAATATTGCCGACATCGCCTACACCGCTCCCATCAATCAGGACATTTCCTGCAGACACCTTTCCGGAAAGGCGGATTTTATCATTTTTGATTTCAATAACATCTCCCTTGTCGGGGATCACGATATTTTCTTTAGCAAGGCCGGTGGCTGCGCCGATCTTTGCATGTGCCGCAAGATGGCGGTATTCCCCGTGTATGGGAATCAGGTACTTAGGTTTCATCAGGTTAATCATCATTTTCAATTCTTCCTGACTGCCATGCCCGGAAACATGAACTTGATAACGCCCTGACACAACATCAGCACCTGCCCTGTATAACAAATCAATTGTCTTATAAAGAATGACTTCGCCGCCTTTTAATGGAGAAGCAGCAATCAATACTGTATCGCCCGCTTTAATATTGACCTGTTTGTGCGTTTGTTTGGCCATTTTTCTTAATGCTGCAATTGGCTCGCCCTGGTGTCCTGTAGACAGGATGACAATCTTCTCATCCGGATACTGACTAATCTCCGGAATCGGGATGATCATCTTCTCATCCACTTTTAAATAACCGGTATTTAATGCCGTCTCGTATACACGCTGGAGGCTTTTGCCGACAACCGCGACTTTTCTGCCGTTAGAGGCTGCGGCATTGAAGACGTGTTGGATCCGGTTGATGTTCGAGGCAAAACATGCGACGATGATGCGACCGGCTGCATTATAAAACGCATCGCCCATATCCTTTGCCACGAGTGCTTCAGAAGGGGTGTAGCCCGGTTTTTCAGCCCCGGTGCTATCAGATAACAGACAAAGCACACCTTCTTTGCCTATGTCCGCCATTTCACCAATCTCGGGTTTATACAAATCGCTTGCGGCTTGATCGAATTTGAAGTCACCGGTATAGACAATTGCTCCTTCTACAGTATGAATCGCGATTCCTACCGAATCCGGAATGCTGTGATTGGTCCTGAAGAAAGAAACTTCAGCATTGGCGAATTTCAATCTGTCGTGGGATTGGACCTCAATGAATTCAGCTTTGCCCTTGAAATCATCTTCAGACAATTTCACTTTCGCCAGCTCCATTGTCAGCTTTGTCCCGTAAACAGGAACATGTAAATACTTCAGCACATGCGCAAGCGCCCCCATATGGTCCTCATGACCATGACTAATAAATATCCCCTGCAGCCGTTCTTTATTTTCCATTACATATGTAATATCCGGAATGACAGCGTCTATCCCGAGCATTTCTTCTTCGGGAAACATCAGGCCTGCATCCAGCAGGAAGATATCGCCATACACCTCAACAGCATACATATTTTTTCCGAGCTCCCCCTGTCCACCAAGAGGAATGATTTTTATGCCTTGCTTATGATCTTGTGCCAATAGTATAATCCTCCTTAATAAATTCCGTTCGAAACTCAAGGTTGATTCCATTATAACCGATGCTAGAAAAACATGGCAACACATTCACTCAATGGTTCCTTCGCGGTCGACCTTCCATCAATTTTCTGATCACTATACCACAGCCCCTTCCCTGTTGTCAGTCTCTCGGTAGTAAAAGTATAATCGTTAGGCCTGAGTATTGGGAAGAAGAATTTTTCATGACATCTCATAGTCCATTTCATCAGATTTTTCCTAGGATTTCTGAAGAAGGCAGACAAAAAGCCAATCTCTGGCCGATTGGCTTTTTGTCTTTTATGCTATCTACCTGCTTTTCTTCCTGTCTAGCTCCAGCGCCTAGCCCCTCGAGTCATAAGCCAGCTCCCTACAGAAGGCAAAAAGCGCCTTCTTTCGGGATCTGTCTTATGCTTGTCGGGGCTGAACAAGGCGCTTCTGCTTTTCTTCCTGTCTAGCTCCAGCGCCTAGCCCCTCGAGTCATAAGCCAGCTCCCTACAGAAGGCAAAAAGCGCCTTCTTTCGGGATCTGTCTTATGCTTGTCGGGGCTGAACAAGGCGCTTCCGCTTTTCTTTCTATTTGATAAGTTCATTTAAAGTGTTTCTTTCTTGTTCCGTAAGCGGTACGAGCGGCAGCCTGACAGACCCTACGTCCATCCCCTTCATTTGCAAGGCTGTTTTAACAGGTGCTGGGCTCGGGGCCGCAAACAGGCCTTCCATGACCGGCAAAAGGCTCTGATGGAGCTCTGCCGCTTCCTTTAGATGGCCCTGCAGGAATTGATCGATCATCAGCTGCATTTCTTTCCCGATAATATGTGAGGCGACCGACACGACTCCGACGCCCCCGATGGAGAGTACAGGCAGCGTAATGCCGTCATCGCCGCTGTAAAGCATAAAGTCATCATCGGTTCCGGCAATGATTGCTGTCATGGCGTTCAAATCCCCGCTTGCTTCCTTTACAGCAACAATATTAGGAACTTTCGAAAGCCTGATAACCGTTGCCGGTTCAATGTTAGCGACGGCTCTTCCCGGAATATTATAAATCATTACAGGCAGCGAAGTACTTTCAGCAATCGCTTTGAAGTGCTGGTACAACCCTTCCTGATTCGGTTTGTTGTAGTATGGAGCGACAAGCAAAATACCATCGGCACCATTTTGCTCAGCCTTTTTTGTAAGTTCAATGGAAGCATACGTATTATTGCTTCCTGTCCCCATAATAATAGGAATACGCTCATCCGCTGTTTGGACAACATGGCGCAGCAGGGCGGCTTTTTCTTCGGTAGATAACGTAGGTGATTCACCAGTCGTTCCGGCAAGAACGAGCGAATCTGTTCCGTTTTCAATTAAGTAATTCACTAACTGTGTCGTTTTGGCAAAATCGATATTTCCCTTTTTGTCAAATGGGGTAACCATTGCGGTTGAAACTCTTCCAAAGTGTACCATTATCAAACACCTCTTGATTTAATAGACAATTATATCTCCGTTATTGGGTATTCTACTACTTCTTTATGGAGCTGAAAAGCATCATGCAGGGAATTCACTGCTTCCACCAGGTCGGCTTCTTTGACGAGCACCCAGATTGTCGTATGGCTGTCCGCCGATTGCAGAATGCCGATACCTTTCTCAGAGAGTGCGGTGACGATTTTCGCTGCGACACCGGGAACACCATTGATGCCCGCACCGACAACCGAAACCTTGGCACAATTTTTTTGAATGATAGGCTCATGGCCGAGATCCATGAGAATTCCGATGGCGCGCCGGGTCATTTCGTCCGTTACAGTATAGACGACCCCATTCGGAGAAATATTAATAAAATCAACGGAAATTGAAGCCTGTGCCATCGCCTTAAAAACTTGCGCCTGAAGATCATACTGTCCTTTTTTCGCGGTCACTTTAATTTGCGTGATCTTCGAAACATGGGCGATTCCAGTAACGATGCGTTCGCGGATATCGCTGCCCTGGTTTTCCCTATTTATCGTTGTTACCAGGGTTCCAAGGCTGTCTGTATAGGTTGAACGGATCCGAATCGGCACTTTAGCCTGCATCGCAATTTCCACGGCACGGGGATGGATGACCTTGGCTCCCTGGTAAGCCATGTTGCAGACCTCGTTATAGGTTACCACCGCAAGCGGCCTGGCGTTTTCAGCAATCCGCGGATCGGCAGTCATGATACCGTCCACATCTGTGAAGATATCAACCCACTCCGCTTTGATGGCCGCCCCAAGCGCAGCAGCGGATGTGTCACTGCCTCCGCGTCCGATCGTGGTTACGTCCCCGTTCTTAGCAGCTCCCTGGAAACCGGCGACAACAATGGCATCTTGGTTTTCAAGTTCTTTTAGAAGACGGTCGCTCTTCATTTCGACTATTTTCGCGTTCGTATGATCTCCATTAGTCCGAAACCCAGCCTGCGCCCCGGTGAATGCCGTTGCTTTTATTCCGTTCTCGAGCAGCATATTGGTAAAAACAACCGATGAAATCGTCTCTCCGACCGATAACAGCAAATCCTGCTCCCGCTTTGGAATTTTATTTTGTGAACCGTTCACAAGTGAAAGCAATGTATCTGTTGCATAGGGCTCCCCTTTTCTCCCCATCGCCGACACGACCACTACCACTTTGAAGCCTTCGCTGACCGCCTTTTCGATATGCCGCAAAGCATGCGATCTGCTTTCTTCGTCACGAACAGAAGTTCCGCCGAATTTCTGAACGATGATTTTCATAGAAACACCTCAAATATAAGTCAGCTCCGCATGCGGAAAGCTGACAATGCTTTTCTTCTACTATTTATTTTACTGTGACCAATCCTAGTTTTAAAAGGCTTTCAGCGATTTGGACTGAATTCCATGCTGCCCCTTTAAGGAGATTATCAGAAACAACCCATAAATGGAAGCCCTTTTCTTCATCAAGGTCCTTGCGGATTCTTCCCACGAAAACTTCATTTTTGCCAACCGCGGCTTGCGGCATTGGATAGACCTGGTTTTCGGGATCATCCTGTAACACAACCCCGGTTGCTGTTTTCAGAAGCTCTTTCACCTGGATTGCTGTTACCGCTTCGCTTTCCACTTCGATATAAACGGATTCTGAATGGCCGGTAACGATTGGCAGACGGACACATGTAGCCGCGACGGAAAGTTCCGGCATATGCATGATTTTCTTCGTTTCATTGATCATCTTCATCTCTTCGAAGGTGAAACCGTTATCCTGGAATTTATCTATTTGCGGAATGACGTTAAAAGCAATTTGGTAATGCTTATTGTCACCCTTGACCGGCAAAACGGAAGCCTGGACTTCTTCCTCATTCAAAACGGCCTGTGACTGGTCAAGTAATTCCGAGATGGCAGCTGCCCCGGCCCCTGAAACGGCCTGGTAAGTCGAAACGACAACCTTGCCAAGTCCGAACTCTTTTCTAATCGGTTCAAGCGCGACAACCATTTGAATTGTTGAACAGTTGGGATTTGCAATAATCCCGTTGTGTGATTTCAAGTCGTCTTCATTGACTTCAGGCACGACGAGCGGGACATTTTCATCCATGCGAAAAGCGCTTGTGTTATCGACAACAATCGCTCCACGTTTCACAGCTTCAGGCGCAAATTCCTTTGAAATGCTTCCTCCCGCACTGAATAAAGCAATATCAATGCCTTCAAAGCATTCCGGTTTTGCTTCCTGCACTTCTATTTCTTCACCTTTAAATAAAACCCTTGTACCAGCTGAACGGGCTGAAGATAAAAGGGTCAACTTTTTTATTGGCAAATTTCTCTTTTCAAGCGTTGCGATCATTTGCTGGCCTACTGCACCTGTTGCACCTAAGATCGCTACATTCAATCCAAGTGATTCTGTCATCGAACATTCCCCTTTTCAAAACCATACAGATTTGTAATCTATTTTTACGTGCCTTTTCTGCTTATGCTTTCAAGAATATCATATATTTTATCATATTAGTATGTGAATGAGACAAACTTTGCCGGAAATTTTCCGTAAAGTCTGTATGGCTTTTGTTCGATACTCTTTTAAAGGGGATCTTTATACCTTTCGACAAGGACAGGCTGGATTTGCTCGCCACTAAGGGCAGAAATGATTGTTTCCCTTATCATGCTCATGCGTGCCACCATTGAATTCGGTTTCTTTTCCGGGTCATCCTGGCCATATGGCACAAAATAAATATCCTTGGCAGCCATCAGCCTCATTAAATTCATGCCATTCAAGCCGAGGGCATCATTTGTTGAAATGCCAAGAACAACCGGGCGGTGGTTACGCATAGTCGCTTTGGCCGCCATTAATACGGGTGAGTCTGTCAAGGCATTGGCCATCTTGCTCAGGGAGTTCCCCGTCATTGGTGCAATCACCATACAAGCTAGCGGCATTTTCGGACCAAGTGGTTCTGCTTTGACAATCGTATCGACAACATGATGGCCTGTTAGTTCTTCGATTCGCTCAATCCAGTCCTCTCCCTTGCCAAATCTCGTTTCCGTATTCTTTACCGTTGAAGTGACGATCGGAATTACTTCGACGCCTTCGTTAACCAATTTCTCAATTTCCGGAAAAACAATATCATAGGTACAATGAGAACCGGTAAGACCGAAACCAATTCTCTTCCCACTTAAACTCATGCGGTTTTCCCCTTTCGTTTTTTCATATCTTCTCTAATAAGCTGGGCAAGCACATTGGCTAATATCTGTCCTGCGGTTTTTGGCGCGACAATCCCAGGCAAGCCCGGGGCAAGCAGCGCTTTGATTCCCCTTTTCTCGGCATAGCGGAAATCGGTGCCGCCCGGTTTTGAAGCAAGGTCGATCAAGAGAGTATGCACGGGCATGTTGGCCAGCACAGATGCGGTGACGATTTGTACCGGAACTGTGTTTATGCATATATCTACATCTCTTACCGCTTGTGCCAGTTCATTCAAATGGAACGGGGTCATAGCCATTTCAGTTATTCTAGCGAGGTCCTCGCTTTTTCTTGCCCCTGCTTTTACATTGGCACCTAATGCCTGGAATGTTCTAGCAACACTCATTCCTGTCCGCCCAAACCCAATCACGGCAACCTTTGATCCGTGGATTGTAAAGTCAGTATTCTGGATCGCCATCATAATCGTTCCTTCTACAGTAGGGATCGAGTTATAAATGGCAACATCGTCTCTTTCAAAAAGCAGGACCAGCCTTCGGTTCGTTTTCTCGATGATTTCATTTAAATAATCATTGCTGATTCCAGAGTAGATCGTACAATGAGGAGGAGTTTTCGAAAGAATTTCCTTTGTAAGATAGACCTCTTCATTAGAAAAGATCGTTTCTACCTTTCCTTCAGAATTGGTGCCCGAAACCGGCAAAATGATTGTATCGATCTCTGAAAGGTTGAGTTCTTCCAACTTTTCTTTAACGGCACCTGTAAACGAGTGGTCAAGCTGTTCAAAGCCAACCAATGACAATTTGGCATCCAGCTCCGTAAATTTGCGGATTACCTCAAGCTGGCGGGCATCCCCGCCTATCACTGCAATTTGTATGCCTGTGAGCATCATGCCGTCACCTTCTTTTTTGAAAATAAGCCTGCTTATCACAAAATCGTGTTTTACCTTTCCATCTTATGTTTTTTTCGTAAAATAGGTGAATGGTTGAAGCCAGGAGTTTTACTCCTCTTCAGGGATAAGGTTTTTAGTGTTAGAGAAAATCGATGGTGCACGAAAAAACCGCCTTTTTCAGGGCGGCTTAGAGGATGTATGGCTGATATGAGTTTATCGCTTTTCCCGCTCTTAATCGGGAAACTTTATTTTTTGAGGCGGTTCTTTTCCGGGAACCTGGCTTTCCGTTATATCGATGATAATCATATCGGTACCAATCTTTTTGATTTGATTCCAGGGAACACGGACTTCGTTTCCGTTTTTTTTCAATCCGAACCATTTAACGGACGGTATGATAAGCGCTGTTATCTGTCCGCTTTCATTTATTTCAAGGTCTGTCTGTCCGAGGACACCAAGCCGTTCTGCGCGTTTTACATCGACGATTTCTTTTCCGCTAAGCTCACTCAGTCTCATGATGTTTCTCCTCCTTTTTTTCCAATTACTAATCTATATCACCCAACAGTAATCGTTAGAAGTAATTTCTTGAAACTAGAGAGAGTGATTCTACGTAAAAAGAAAAGGACCGACAATATGCCGCATTCGGGCTTATTCTTTCCAGTCATCCAAAGGACTGATCAAGGAAATGGAGTATTGATCGGAAAAAACTTGATTGCCGAGTGTATTTACGCTGTCCTCTGTGACTTCATCGATCATTTCGACAATTTCATCCAGTGATTTATGGTTTTCAAGTAGTAATTCATTTTTGCCATTTCTGCTCATTCGACTGTTTGTGCTCTCTAAGCTGAGCATCAAGCTTCCCTTAAGCTGTTCCTTGCTGTTTCTTAGTTCTTTCTCGGTAATTCCTTCCCGTTTCAGGGTCGCGAGCGTTTCCTGGATCGTTTCGTACAGGCTATTGAGCTGTCCTGCCCCAGTTCCTCCATAAATCGTTACCAACCCGCTGTCCTGGTAGCCGGAATGGTACGAGTAGACAGAGTAGGCGAGTCCCCGCTGTTCCCTTACTTCCTGGAATAAACGGCTGCTCATGCTTCCGCCAAGGATATTGTTGAGCACAATCATGCTGTACACATCATTATGGCCAATCTGCAGTCCTTCAAAACCGAGGCAGAGATGCGCCTGTTCCGTTTCTTTCTTTCTTGAAAGCCTTTTCTCGTGAAAACGGGGCTTCATAAGATCCGTATGCCCGTTACCGCCTTTATAGGAACCAAAGTAGCTTTCTACCTCTTTTATCATGCTTTCGTCCACATTGCCCGCAATAGAAATGACCACCTTATCCGGCGTATACATATCATGGACGTATTTCTTCAATGACTCGCTGTTAAACGTCTCGAGGGTTTCCTCAGTTCCTAAAATGGGATATCCAAGCGGATGTGACTCATACACGGCCTGGCTTAATAAATCGTGAACGATATCGTCAGGCGTATCTTCATACATTTTAATTTCTTCATAAACCACATTTTTTTCCTTCTTTAACTCTTCTTCATCAAAAGTCGAGTTAAAGAACATATCAGAAAGGATCTCCAGGGCATAGCTTGCGTGGTTATCGAGAACCTTCGCGTAATAACATGTGTATTCTTTGGAGGTAAACGCATTGACTTGACCGCCAATGCTGTCAAATGACTCAGCAATTTCCCTCGCATTGCGGTTTGCCGTACCTTTAAAAAACATATGTTCCAGAAAATGTGAAATGCCATTAAGCTCTGGCGTTTCATTCCTTGATCCTGTTTTAATCCAAACACCGATAGCAGCCGAACGAACAGTCGGAATATTCTCCAGAACAATTCTGACTCCGTTTTGGCAAGTATATTTCTTAATCATAAACATTCCTCCCAATTCTGTGGTGCTTTTAAGAAAAGCGCAAGCGCCTTGAATAAAAGTTATACTGTCTTATCATCTTAAGCGCAACTCTAATGAACGATCCTTGTTTCTTCAACTGCTGCAGACACAGTTACAATATGCAGGTTTTTCTTTTTGATCTCCCTAATTAACGTTTCTAAAGAATCTGCCGATGATTTCGTCGGATGCATTAATACGAATGCTCCGGGATGAATCTTGGAAAGAACCCGGGTGGTCAATACGTCGGGACTTGGCTTCTGCCAGTCAATCGTATCAACGCTCCACATAATCGTTCCCATCCCTAATGAATCTGCTATTTTTACTGTTTCATCCCGGTAGCTTCCGCTTGGCGGCGCAAACCATTGGGATTTGACTTTAGTAACAGCTTCAATGACTTCATTGGTCTTCTGCAGTTCCATTTGGGAAGCAGGAGCAGGAAGTGTTTTCATATTTGGATGTGAATAGGAATGATTGCCGATTTCATGGCCTTCCTCCTCAATCATTTTCGCAAGCGCCGGATTATTCTTGGCCCATCTGCCCTCAAGGAAAAACGTCGCTTTGACGTCATTTTTTTTCAAGGTAGTAAGCATACTCTGCACATATTCGTTTCCCCAGGCTACATTTACTAAAAAGGAGACAACCGGTTTTTCTGGATGTGCCCGGTAGATCGGGGCGGGCTCAAGGTCACTCAGATGAGTCTTAGGCGGAACCTGTTTATATATCAGTTTTTTCTCATCGAATTTTCCGGACTTCTTCATTACATGATAGGATGCCTTAATATCCACTTTTACTCCATTATAACCCGGCACTGCTTTCCAGATCGGGTCGATTCTAGCCGGACGAGGGGGCGCTTCATATTCCTTAGCGTTGTTTTCAATCTCCAAATAAAGGCTGTCCTCCTGCCCTGACGCAAAGGATGCATTATGTTTTAGGTCAATTAAATAATGATTTGTATAAGGATTTTGCACTAATAACCATGATATACCTGCAATGGCACTTATCGCAACTATCTGCTTCCATTTATTATTCATTTTTCCGACCTCCTTCATACAAAATGTATGAGGAATTCGGACAAGGTAGAACATTTGGTACCTGGTTCAAACAGCATAAAAAGGCATGCGATTTCATAAGGAACCGCATGCCGGTTAATTTTTGTTCTTATTAGCCCTGGGAATTGTTAGCTGCTTCTTTTTGTTCTTTCAGGACTGCTTTGCGGGAGAGATTAACTCTGCCCTGTTTATCGATTTCGGTAACTTTCACAAGGATTTCATCGCCAATTGCCACAACGTCTTCAACCTTGCCGACTCTTTCTTCGGCCAGCTCAGAAATATGGACCAGGCCATCCTTGCCATTGAAGATTTCCACAAATGCGCCAAATTTCTCGATACGCTTGACTTTACCAAGGTACATCTGGCCAACTTCCACTTCACGGACGATATCTTCAATGATTTTTTTCGCTTTTTGGTTCATTTCTTCATTTATTGAAGAAATGAATACAGTGCCATCCTGCTCGATATCGATTTTCACACCTGTTTCTTCAATGATTTTGTTGATGTGTTTCCCGCTTGGCCCGATTACGTCCCGGATTTTATCAGGATTAATAGCCATTATAAGGATTTTTGGAGCATATTGGCTTAATGCTTCGCGCGGCTGATTCAACGTTGCCAGCATCGAGTCAAGAATATGCATGCGCCCTCTTTTTGCCTGTTGAAGAGCTTCTTCTAGAATTTCCCGTGAAAGTCCTTCAATCTTGATATCCATTTGCAGGGCAGTAACTCCCTTTGCCGTTCCTGCCACTTTGAAATCCATGTCTCCGAGATGGTCTTCCATGCCTTGAATATCAGTGAGGATTGTATAGTAGTCCCCTGATTTGACAAGCCCCATTGCAATACCGGCCACTGGAGCCTTAAGCGGAACACCCGCATCCATCATAGCAAGCGTACTTGCGCAAATACTGGCCTGGGAAGTGGATCCGTTTGATTCAAGCACTTCAGATACTAATCTTACTGTATATGGAAAGTCCTTTTCAGCCGGAATGACTGGCTCCAGTGCTCTTTCGCCTAAAGCTCCGTGGCCGATTTCACGGCGTCCCGGCCCTCTCATCGGTCCAGTTTCACCGACACTGAATTGCGGGAAATTGTAATGATGCATAAACCGCTTTGATTCTTCCGTTCCAAGTCCATCGAGAATCTGGACATCGCCAAGGGCTCCTAAGGTACAGATAGAAAGAGCTTGCGTCTGGCCGCGGGTAAATAAACCGGAACCATGTGTACGCGGGAGCAAACCTACCTCAGAAGAAAGCGGTCTGATTTGATCGGGATTTCGGCCGTCCGGACGTACTTTTTCTTCGGTAATCAGGCGGCGCACTTCCGTTTTCACCAATTTATTTAGGATTTCCTTTACTTGCTTACGTTCAGCCTCATCCACTTCTTTTTCTTCAAACTGGGCCATCACACGATCTTTCACTACTTTAATCGCATCTTCGCGTGCATGCTTTTCCTGGACCTGTACAGCTTTATTGATGTCATCTTCACAAAGTGATTTAATCTGTGTTTCAAGTTCGGCATCTACTTGATAAAGGGTGACTGCCTTTTTTTCTTTGCCAAATTCAGCAGCAATGCCTTCCTGGAATGCAATCAATTTCTTGATTTCCTCATGGCCAAACATGATCGCCTCAAGCATTGTCTCTTCAGGCACTTCATCAGCACCCGCTTCAACCATGTTAATGGCATCTTTTGTACCTGCCACTGTTAAATGAATATCACTTCGCTCCATCTGTTCCACAGTCGGGTTCATGATGAATTGGTTGTCTATCCGGCCAACGATAACCCCGGCAATCGGCCCATCAAATGGGATATCCGAAACAGTAAGCGCAAGGGAAGATCCAAACATTGCAGCCATTTCAGTCGAGCAATCCTGGTCCACGCTCATCACAATGCTGATAACTTGAACTTCGTTACGAAAACCGTCCGCAAATAAAGGACGGATTGGACGGTCGATCAAACGGCTTGCCAGGATTGCCTTTTCGCTTGGTCTTCCTTCACGTTTGATAAAGCCGCCGGGAATCTTCCCTACAGCATATAATCTTTCCTCATAGTTAACTGTCAGAGGAAAAAAGTCCAGGTTCTTTGGTTCTTTTGAAGCGGTCGCTGTACTTAAGACAGCGCTGTCTCCATATCTGACAAGAACCGCACCGTTAGCCTGCTTGGCCAATTGGCCGATTTCAACAGTCAGCTTTCTGCCGCCCCAGTCGAATGAATAAGTTTTCTTATCCTGTGACATCTTTTTCATAAACCCCTCTCTACTTCTTAGCTAGGTTAACAGCAATATCGATTAATTATGTAAAAAACAACGCACTGCTTATATTGCCTCGCTGGCGTATTATTATAAAGCTAACAAAAAAGCGGGAAAATTTCCCGCTTTCTTGAAAGATTATCGACGTAAACCTAATTTGTTGATCAGTTCACGGTAACGCGTTACATCTTTATTACGTAGGTACGTTAAAAGATTACGGCGTCGACCGACCATTTTAAGAAGACCGCGACGTGAGTGGTGGTCTTTCTTGTGGGTACGTAAGTGTTCGTTCAAATTGTTAATATCCTCTGTTAGGACAGCAATCTGAACTTCTGCAGATCCAGTGTCAGTTTCATGAGTTCTGTACTCATTGATGATTTCATTTTTACGTTCTTGCGTAATAGCCATCCTTTTCACCTCCTAATGTTTCTTGAAATCCCCAATTCCTGAGCCAGCGTCGGTGACTCGACTAGCCAAGCAACGGTTATTTTCATACAACTAATAGAATACATCTTTTCTGAGATAATTGCAAGTCTACCTTTGAAGCAAAAAATAAGCCTGGGCCTCCGCCTTGTCTGCATCGATCTGTTTGACAAGCTCTTCAAGCCCGTTGAATTTCCGTTCGCTTCTCAGGCGTTTGTGCCATTCTATTTCTGCCTCTTCCCCATATACATCGCCATTGTATGATAACATATGGACTTCTACAGAAGGGTGTTCCGGTCTTTTTTCGTGAAATGTCGGTTTATAACCGACATTGCAGACCCCGTCATACCAGCTTCCTTGAATGTATATACGGACGGCATAAACGCCAGTGGCAGGAAATAAATAATTATCGCTCACTTCAATATTGGCTGTCGGAAATCCGAGCTTGCGCCCTCTCTTTTCGCCATGGATGACGATTCCTCGTGTGGTATAGAAACGCCCGGCAAGGTGGTAGAATTCTGTGAAGTTCCCTACTTCAAGCGTGTTTCTGATTCTTGTAGAGCTGACCTTATCCTCTTCAAGTGTCTGTTTTTCCACGATGGTCTGGGTAAAACGGCCTTTGGAGTATAACGGCAGTGTCTCCATATTTCCTTTGCCATAGCGGCCGTATGTGTAATCAAACCCTGCCACGACATGGCGGACATTTAAATTGATTAAATAGTCATCGACGAATTCCTGAGGAAGCAGGGATGCAAATTCTTTCGTAAAATGAATGATAAACAGGTACTCCACATTAAACTTTTCCATGAGTGCAATTTTATCCTGTATCGGAGTGATATAGCGTACATGCTTGACATTTTTGCCTAACACCGTTGAAGGATGAGGGTCGAATGTCATGACACCCGAACTCATACCGCTGCTTTTGGCTGCATCGACCGCGTTTGTTATCACGGTCTGATGTCCTTTATGCACACCGTCAAAGAAACCGAGCGCGATTGCGAGCGGCGGAAATTCATCGGCGTTGAATTGATGAGGATGTTCTATTGCGATTACTTTCACGTTCTATTCTCCTCTTTCTATAAAAAAAAGCGCAAGCTTATGATTAATTCCTATATCAAAACCTTTACAGGCTTGATCAGGTTTTCTTTAACAGGATGAATCTGATAAATGGCCAAGGCCTTTTGGATGCTGTCAACCAAGACAAACGGGATACCTTTCCCGACTGGTAAATCCTTCGGCTGCTCCATTACTGCGCCATTTTTTACTTTCTTTGCTACTTTATCACTAATCTGATATTTCGGCAAATGGATCAGCCCTCTTTCCAACGGCAGAAGAAACTCATCTTCCCGCCCGTCAGCCGCCATTTTCTCCACTTCCTCGAGGCTTTTGCAGTCATCAAGCGTAAACCCGGCTGATTGAATTCGGATGAGATCTGACATGTGAGCTGGATAACCGAGCCTTTCCCCTATCATTACGGCTAGTGTTCTGATATAGGTGCCTTTGCTGCAGCTGGCCCTGAATCGAAACGAGATAGTCTTGCCTGTGAATTCTTCCCGGTCATCAAGCAACACAAGCTCATGGATGGTTACTGTCCTTGTCGGCCGTTCAACCGCGAGGCCTGCCCTTGCGTATTCATAAAGCTTTTTACCGTTTACCTTTACGGCCGAATACATTGGAGGAGTTTGTTCAATCTCTCCGGTCAGGGAAGCAAGCACTTGGAGGATCTTCTCTCTGCTGATTGCTTTGGAAACCGCTTTTTCCGTGACTTTTTCTCCACTCGCATCTTCCGTAGCAGTAGAAAATCCAATCATTACTTCACCTTCATAGGCCTTTCCTGAATCTGTTATGTATTCGGCTATCTTTGTGGCCCGGCCGATACAGATCGGCAAAACCCCGGTTACATCGGGATCAAGCGTCCCAGTATGTCCAACCTTTTTTGTTTTCAGTATCTTTCTGAGTTTAAAGACACAATCATGCGACGTCATACCTTTTGGCTTCCGTAATGGCAATATTCCTTCCAAACAAAATCACCTCTTTAGTTATGGCTTACTTATCAGTGCAGAAAAAAAGATAGACAAATGATTGTCTATCTCCTGGCCGTTTTTCGATGCCTGGGTCTGCAGCTTGATACACATTGGTACAGGCCCGTTGTTATTCCTCATCTTTTTGGGAAGGTTTTTCTTCGGAACGGATTTGATGGATTAACGTATCAATTCTGTTTCCATAATCGATCGATTCGTCAAATTCAAACGCAATTTCTGGGGTTTTGCGCAGCCGGATTCTTTGTCCAATTTCAGAACGGATAAATCCTTTCGCTTTCGCAAGGCCCTTAAGCGTGTTTTCCCTTTGTTCTTCATCGCCGAGCACCGAAATATACACAGTTGCTTGTTGAAGATCGCCAGTTACCGTAACGTCCGTTACCGTAACAAAGCCAATGCGCGGGTCCTTAATCTTGCGGCCGATGATCTCACTCAATTCTTTCTTCATTTGTTCGCCAACACGATTCGCACGAAGGCTCATAAAAAAATCACCTCGCTAGCTTATAGCCATTCTATATCTGTTATTGTGCGCTCCAGTTCCGGAAAAGAATCTAGAAATTGCAGGGCGTTTTGCAATTCTCTCTCAGTGGCCTTGCGCGATGATGTCACAGTGACGATAGCAATTTTCGTCCGCTGCCAAACATCCTGATACCCGGTCTCGGCCACTGAAATGTTGAACTTTTGTTTGAGCCGTGTCATGACACGCTGAAGCACGGCTCGCTTTTCTTTCAAGGTGCGGGCGTCATGAATGATGCATTCACATTTGGCCAAGCCGATAATCACTTGCGCTCAACTTCTTCCATGACAAATGCCTCGACCACGTCGCCTTCCTTGATATCATTGAAATTTTTAATCGTAATCCCACACTCATAATTTTGCGCTACTTCTTTCACATCATCTTTAAAGCGTTTCAAAGCGTCGATTTCACCTTCAAAAATGACGACACCCTGGCGGATCAAGCGTATGCCGCTGTCACGCGTAATCTTTCCGTCGGTAACATATGAACCAGCAATCGTACCGACCTTAGAAACCTTGAATGTCGTACGCACTTCAGCCTGGCCGATGATTTTTTCCTCAAATTCAGGATCAAGCATCCCCTTCATGGCCGCTTCGATTTCTTCGATGACTTTATAGATGATCCTATGCAGACGAACGTCGACGTTTTCTGATTCGGCCGCACGTTTAGCATTTACATCCGGACGTACATTAAATCCAATGACAATTGCATTGGAAGCAGTTGCCAGGATAATATCTGATTCAGTAATGGCACCGACACCATTGTGGATGATTTTAATTTTAGCGCCTTCTACTTCTATTTTCTGAAGGGAGGCAGCAAGCGCTTCAGCAGAGCCTTGAACATCAGCTTTCAAAATGATATTCAGTTCTTTCATTTCCCCTTGTTGCATTTGTTCAAACAACGTATCCAAAGTTACCCGCGATTTCTCGCTGCGCTGTGAAGCGAGCTGTATTTGCGCGCGTGCTTCCCCGACCTGTCGTGCAGTTTTTTCGTCTTCAAATACGATAAAACGGTCACCCGCCTGCGGCACTTCGTTCAATCCGGTAATTTCAACAGGAGTAGACGGCCCTGCTTCTTTAACCCGGCGGCCTAAATCGTTCACCATGGCACGGACACGCCCGAAAGAGTTACCAACAACGATAGGGTCACCGACTTTCAAATTCCCGTTTTGGACAAGCAGGGTTGCCACTGAACCGCGGCCTTTATCAAGCTGAGCTTCAATAACAGTTCCGACTGCTTTCCGATTTGGATTCGCCTTATATTCTTCCACTTCCCCGACAAGCAGAATCATTTCGAGCAGGCTGTCGATGCCTTCTCCCGTTTTCGCGGAGATTGGAGCAAAAATGGTGTCGCCGCCCCATGATTCTGGTACAAGGCCGTGTTCAGTCAGCTCCTGCATAACACGGTCCGGATTGGCAGCCGGCTTATCCATTTTATTTACCGCTACAATGATCGGAACCTCAGCTGCTTTAGCATGGTTAATTGCTTCGATTGTTTGAGGCATTACTCCATCATCTGCTGCAACGACGAGAATCGTTATATCCGTAACCTTCGCACCGCGTGCGCGCATTGTCGTAAAGGCGGCGTGCCCGGGTGTATCAAGGAAGGTGATTTTCTTATCATTGACGGCTACCTGGTACGCGCCGATATGCTGGGTGATGCCGCCTGCTTCCCCTTCTGTCACTTTCGTATTACGGATGGAGTCAAGCAAAGTTGTTTTACCATGGTCAACGTGCCCCATGATAGTAACGACGGAGGGACGCTCGATTAAGTTTGCCTCGTCATCGTTGGTTACCAATGCTTCAAGATCCGTGATATCCACTAATATTTCTTCTTCAACTTCCACATTGTATTCACCTGCAACAAGCTCGATGGCATCTTTTTCAAGTGATTGATTAATCGTTGCCATAACACCTAGCATGAAAAGCTTTTTAATGATTTCAGAAGGTTCACGGTGCAGCTTCTTCGCCAGTTCGGCAACTGTCAGCGATTCCGTAAACGTAATCTTTGAAGGCAGTTCTTTTTCTTTTCTTTTTGGAACCGGAGCAGAGGAGCGCTGCTGAGGTCTTTGTTTATTGTTTCTATTGTTTCTATTGCGGTTATTGTTGTTATTGTTGTTATTGCCTTTAAAAACTTTTGATTCTTTTTTCTGGCTTTCCTGGGCGGTTTTCTTGCCGATAACAGGCTTTGCGACGGTTTTCTTTTGAATCTTTTCGGTCTTCTTCACGCTGCCCGTATTTTCATCGGCCTCAGCTTGATACTTCTCAAGAGTAGAGGACGGTTTTGGCTGGATGTCTGCTGCTTGCTTCTGTCCTGCGTTTGGTTTCTTCTCTTCTTTTGGCTTATAGCTTTCATTCAACTTTTTAACCGCTGAATCTTCTAATGCTGTCATATGGTTGTTTACCTCAATATTCATTTCTTTAAGTTTATTAATAACGTCCTTGCTTGGAACGTTCTGTTGTTTTGCATATTCATAAACACGCAATTTGTTCATACGTTCACCCCCGTAAAATTTAATCGAGCAACGTCTGGAGTTTTCGTGCAAACCCTTCATCCAGCACGGCGACTACAACTCTTTCTTCCTTGCCGATCGCCCGGCCGAGCAAAGACCTGTTTTCAACTCTTTTGACAGGTACTTTAAAAAACTTGCACTTATCAGAGATTTTTTTTTCCGTATTTGAAGAAGCGTCACAAGCGAGCAGTACGAGCTTCGCCTTGCCGCTTCTAATCTCTTTTATCACTAATTCTTCTCCGGAAATTAGCTTACGCGCTCGATTTGCTAAACCTAATAGAGACATCCATTGGAGCTGTGTCATGTAGTTGAATGGTTCTCCTTTTCCGCTAATTCCAGCAGCTGTTCATAGAGGGATGGATCGATCGCCGCACCGAGTTGGGCTTTGAGCACATTGTTCTTCTTTGCAAGCTCAATTATGGCCCGGTCAAGTGTTAAATAAGCACCACGTCCGGATTTCTTTCCGGTAGGATCAATGCTTATTTCTCCTTCTTTGGACCGGACGATCCTGATTAATTCTTTTTTTGGTCTCATCTCGCCGGAAGCGACACACTTTCGCATCGGAATTTTTTTGCGGCTATTCATCTCGGATCACCTCTTGCTTACTCATTATCTTCAGAAAAGTCATCGTCATCTTCAAAGCTGTCCCTACTTAGAAGAAAGTCCTGCTCCGCGACCGGATAGATCCCAGCTGAGCGGGCTTCCGTTTCACTCTTTATATCAATTTTCCAACCAGTTAACTTCGCAGCAAGACGGGCATTTTGCCCGCGTTTGCCGATGGCAAGGGAAAGCTGGTAGTCAGGAACGATCACCGTCGTTGCTTTTTCTTCCTCCTTGACGACCACTTCAAGCACCTTCGAAGGACTCAGGGCATTCCCCACAAAGATGACGGGATCTTCCGACCACTTTACAATATCAATTTTCTCGCCTTTAAGTTCATTCACGATCGCCTGGACGCGCTGCCCTTTTTGGCCGACACAGGAACCCACCGGATCGACTTCTTCGTTATCGGAATGAACGGAAATTTTCGAACGGTCTCCCGCTTCTCTGGCTACCGATTTAATTTCCACCGTTCCGTCAAAAATTTCTGGAACCTCGATTTCAAACAGGCGCTTTAGCAGGCCGGGATGCGTTCTGGATACGAAAATCTGCGGTCCTTTAGACGTTTTTTCCACCTTTGTAATAAATACTTTAATGCGGTCATGCGGTTTATATTGCTCATTCGGCATTTGCTCGTTGATTGGCAGCAGGGCTTCTATCTTGCCAAGCGATACATAGATGAAGCGGGAATCCTGGCGCTGCACAATCCCTGTCATGATATCTTCTTCACGATCGATAAATTCAGAATAAATGATTCCGCGTTCCGCTTCCCGTACACGTTGCGTAACCACCTGCTTGGCTGTTTGTGCTGCAATGCGGCCGAAATCCTTTGGCGTAACTTCCATTTCCACGACATCATCGAGTCGGTAGCTCGGATTGATGCTCTTTGCTTCTTCGATCGAAATTTCAAGCCGCGGGTCGAATACCTCCTCTACGATATCCTTTCTCGCGAACACTCTCATGGAACCTTTCTCAAGGTTTAAGTCAATCCGCACATTTTGGGCTTGATTGAAATTACGACGGTATGCTGAAATAAGTGCAGCCTCGATCGCGTCGATTAAAACATCCCTTGAAATGCCTTTTTCCGTTTCTAGTACATTGAGAGCATCCATTAACTCACTGCTCATGGTTGATCCCCCTTCATGTTCATTTGTTCTTTATCTTTCCTATTTAAAAAGTTACCGCCAGCCTGGCTTTGGCTACTTTTTCATATGGAATTACAACTGTTTTCTTTTTTGTCTTGATGGTTACTTCCAGGGCTATTTCATTCCCGTCAAAACCCGTAAGGATGCCCTCAAACTCTTTTTCATCGAGAATGGGTTCATAGGTCTTTATGTATACGTTTTTGCCGATTGCTTTTTGAAAATCTTTGTCTTTCTTCAATGGCCGCTCAGCGCCAGGTGAAGACACTTCCAGAAAATAGTTTTGTGGAATCGGATCGGCTTCATCGAGCTTTTCACCGAGCTTTTCGCTGACCTGACCGCAATCCTCAATATCAACTCCGCCCTCTTTATCGATAAAAACGCGGAGAAACCAGCTTTTTCCTTCCTTGGCGTATTCCACTTCCACTAATTCTAGCTCTAACTCAACGAGAATCGGAGCAACAAGCTCTTCTACGATTTCAGTTACCTTTTTACTCATATGTTTCCTCCATACATGGTCGTTGTACTCTCTTTGAAATTTATAAAGAAAGGATAACTTTTAAATGTATACAGATGTCAGGCTCTTCCGCTTTTCTGTAAATATAGTCATTACAACACGAAAGAGTGGGTTTCCCCACTCTTGCCATTGGTTTATCTTAGTATTTCCAATAAAAATATACCATAACCGCGATTCTTTTGCAAATGTCCGGCCTGGTTATTAGAAAAGCGTAAGCCGCTTCAGTTTAAAACAATGAAAGCTGGTTTTGATCCGGCAAAGCTTCAAGGCAGCCTTGTTTATCGAGATATTCAAGGATTGTTTTAGACACTTTTCCGCGTTGCTGAAGGTCTTCCTTTGAAAGGAACTCTCCATTCGCTCGGGAGCGGACAATATTTAATGCCGCGTTTGTCCCGAGCCCTGGGATAGAATTAAAGGGCGGAATCAAAGAATTTTCTTCAATGATAAATTCACTGGCACTTGATTTATATAAATCAATTTTTTTGAAGGAGAAGCCCCGTTCGCACATTTCAAGCGCCAGTTCCAGCACCGTCAATGTATTTTTTTCCTTCGTCGATGCGTCCAGCCCTTTTGCATTGATTTCTTCTATCTTTGAACGGATCGCTTGAGAGCCCCGTGCCATCGCCTCCATTTCAAAATCCTCGGCACGTACAGTAAAGTATGCCGCATAATACAAAAGCGGCAGGTGAACTTTAAAGTAAGCGATACGAACTGCCATCAATACGTAAGCAGCAGCATGGGCTTTTGGGAACATGTATTTAATTTTCTTACATGAGTCGATATACCATTCCGGGACTTCATTTTTCCGCATTTCCGCTTCAAATTCATCGGAAAGTCCTTTTCCTTTACGCACCGATTCCATGATTTTAAACGAAAGCGAAGGCTCCAGTCCTTGATAAATCAAATAGACCATGATGTCATCGCGGCAGCCAATAACCTCGCTTAAGGAGCAGATACTATTGTGTATCAGTTCCTGTGCATTTCCGAGCCAGACGTCGGTACCGTGGGACAATCCGGAAATCTGAACCAACTCCGAGAATGTAGTCGGTTTTGTATCCTCAAGCATCTGGCGGACAAAACGCGTACCGAATTCCGGAATCCCGAGGGTGCCGGTTTTACACATGATTTGATCTGGGGTGACACCAAGCGACTCGGTCCCTGAGAATATTTTCATGACTTCGGGATCGTCTGTCGGGATTGTTTTCGGATCAATTCCGCTCAAATCCTGAAGCATCCTGATCACGGTCGGGTCATCATGCCCGAGAATATCAAGTTTTAGTAAATTGTCATGTATCGAATGGAAGTCGAAGTGCGTCGTTTTCCATTCGGACGTCCTGTCATCAGCCGGAAATTGGATCGGCGAAAAATCATAAATATCCATATAATCAGGGACTACGATTATGCCGCCCGGATGTTGTCCAGTCGTCCTTTTAACGCCTGTACAACCGGAAACTAACCTGTCGACTTCAGCCCCTCTCAGATGGAGGTTATTATCAGAAGCGTATCCTTTCACATAGCCGTAGGCCGTCTTGTCAGCGACGGTACCAATTGTACCAGCCCGGAATACATTGTCTTCACCAAACAATACTTTTGTATAGTTATGGGCATGGGGCTGGTATTCTCCCGAAAAGTTCAAATCGATATCAGGTACCTTGTCCCCTTTAAAGCCAAGGAACGTTTCAAATGGGATGTCATGTCCGTCTTTTTTGTATCTGATTCCACAATTCGGACAGTCCTTATCCGGCAGGTCGAAACCGGAACCGACAGAACCATCATTAAAGAATTCCGAATGTTTGCAATCCGGACAGATATAGTGCGGCGGCAGCGGATTGACCTCCGTAATTTCCGTCATGGTTGCAACAAAAGACGAACCTACCGAACCACGCGAACCAACCAGGTAACCATCATCCAATGATTTTTTTACGAGCTTGTGGGAAATCAGATAAATAACGGCGAATCCATGGCCGATGATACTTGTTAATTCCTTTTCAAGGCGCGCTTCGACAATTTCCGGCAGCTCATCGCCATAAATCTTTTTGGCCATGCTGTAGCTCATGTCACGCATCTCATCTTCAGCACCTTCAATTTTAGGTGTATAGAGATCGTCTTTGATTGGTTTAATGTTTTCAATGCTATCAGCAATCTTATTCGAGTTCTCGACAACGATTTCCTTTGCCTTCGCATCGCCCAGGAATGAAAATGCTTTTAGCATTTCATCCGTCGTCCGGAAATGGACGTCGGGAAGCTTATGACGGTTTAAAGGATTCGCGCCTCCCTGGGAATTGACAAGGATTTTCCGGTAAATTTTATCATTCGGCTCAAGATAATGAACATTTCCGGTGGCAACTACTGGTTTATCAAGCTTTTCGCCAAGCTTGATGATATTTGAGATGATGTTCTCCAGTGATTTTTCATCACGGACATATTCCATTTCAATCATATGCTGGTAGACGTCTTTTGGTTGAACTTCAATATAATCATAGAATTCAGCAATATCAACCACTTCCTCAAAGGCCTTTTGCATCATTCCTTCGAACACTTCGCCCTTGCCACAGCCAGAGCCGACAAGAATGCCCTCCCGGTATTTCTGCAGCTGTGAGCGCGGAATTCGCGGTACACGGTAAAAATAGTTAATATGCGAAGTGGACACCAGTTTAAAAAGATTTTTCAATCCAGTCTCATTTTGCGCAAGCAGGGTGCAATGATAGGGGCGCGAGCGCTGGTATGCATTCCCTTCCCCCATATGTTCATTTAATTGATCATGGTACACAATTCCTTTTTCATCGGCATCATTCAGCATTTTCAGCAGCAAATAGCCGGTAGCCTCAGCATCATAAATTGCCCGATGGTGCTGGGTCAATTCTATGTCAAATTTTTTCGCAAGAGTATTTAAGCGATGGTTTTTGAAATCAGGGTATAAAAAGCGCCCGAGCTCCAACGTATCAATAACAGGGTTAGCAGCCTTGGGGTGGCCGATCTTTTTATAGCCGACATTCAGAAACCCCATATCAAAGCTGGCATTATGCGCTACTAAAGTTGATTCCCCGGCCCATTCCCTGAACTCCCCGAGGACCTCTTCAATTTCCGGGGCGTTTTCAACCATATCATCGGTGATTCCCGTCAAGTCAATCGTTGTTGCTGACAGGGGGTGATGCGGGTTGGCAAAACGTTCAAAACGGTCGATAATTTCCCCATCCCGCATTTTCACTGCTGCAAGTTCGATAATCGCATCGTATACCGCAGACAGACCGGTTGTTTCCACGTCAAATACAACATATGTATCTTCTGCGAGAACGCTGTGGTCATCGTTATAAGCAATCGGTACACCATCATCTACCAGGTTGACCTCTACACCATAGATAATCTTTATATCATTTTTCTTTCCGGCAGCGAATGCCTCGGGAAAGGATTGGGCACCTGCATGGTCGGTGATCGCGATTGCCTTGTGGCCCCATTTTTTTGCCTGGGCGACAAGCGCGGCCACAGGAGTTACCGCATCCATCTGGCTCATCGGTGTATGCAGATGCAATTCTACGCGTTTTTCGTCTGTAGGCGCTAGGTCCATCCGGCCAGGCTTGGATATTTCATTAATATCATTTGCGATCATGACTAAATCACGGACGAACGTATCGTTCTGGATGCTTCCCTGCGTACGGACCCACATCCCTTTCTTCACACGGGCGAGCAGTTCGGCATCCTCTTTATCGCGGGAGAATATTTTCACTAAAAGCGAGCTTGTATAATCGGTTACCTTGAAGGTTAATAAAGTCCGCCCGCTGCGAAGCTCTTTTGTCTCAGCATCAAAAACAAAACCTTCGATGGCAATCCGGCGTTCTTCATCAATAATTTGCTCAATTCTTCTGAAGTCGGCATCATCCTTGATCGTGTAACCGATTTTGACCGGTCCCTGATACTCGCTGCCATTACCTGACTTTTCGTTCTCTTTCTTTTGCATTTCCGTAATGGCTGCAACAGCATTTGCTTCATCTTCCTTTTGTTTCTCCTCGAGGAACTGCTTGTAATCATCCTCTGAGGCAGAAACTTCTGCGTCAAGCGATAAGGGTGGAAAACCGAAATTTTGATATATGCTTGAAATGAGCCCTGAATATTTTCGTTTAAGCTGGCCCGCTTCTGCTTCATTGCGCGCCTTGACGATAAGGCGATGCCCTGCGATCCGCGGTTCCTGTTCGTTCAAAAGCGTTAAAAGCGCCGGCGAGATTCCTTCAAGTTCTCCGATGCAATTTTTCCAATAATCCTTGATTATTTCTTCATTCACCTGCGGATTTTGCACAGCCAGGCTGAACGAAACCTTTGCGATATGAGCAAATGTCGCTGATAGGTGTGTGGCCAGCCTTGTATAGACACTGCATGGAATCAGTTCTTCAAGCTTAAAGGCGAAGTGCCAGCTTTTTGATTCCCTTTCGATCGAAAGCTTTTCAATTTCAGCACGATAAAAATAGGCCACAAAGGCATCTTCCGTCAGTCCAAGCTGTTGGAGCAAGAGTTGAAATCTCTCTCTTCCACTATTCGGATCTTGATCCATTCCCGCTCTCTCCTTTTCTAGTAAATCTATTGTTTTCATTCAAAAAAAGACAAATTTCGCCAACTGCTTATAAGAAAAGGGCGGTCCCCATAAAAAGGAACGCGACTAACGTCCGCCACGCCCTGTGGCGACATCGGAGCTAGACACCTTTCAAAGTTCAAAAAGTTATATTTATCGTTTAAAAATAACATCAGCCGTAATTATATCATATCTATCTTTCTTACATTACATGAAAAGCAAGCCAAAGAAAAAAAGGCATCACCATCAAGACTGATACCTTTTTTTCAGAGCATCTATGCTTTTCTACAATCCTAAAAATCCCCCAAGCTTTGCACCGATCTCAGACTTGGACAGTTCATGAACCTCACCTGTTTTACGGAGTTTCACTTCGACAATTCCATCTGCTGCTTTTTTGCCGACAGTAATTCTTACAGGAATCCCAATTAGATCCGAATCGGTAAACTTAACGCCAGGGCGCTCCTGGCGGTCATCCATCAATACTTCATAGCCCTGCTTGCGGAAGGAGGCGTACAGTTCTTCTGCCAGCCCCGACTGGGCTTGATCCTTCATATTGACCGGGATTACATGCACTTGATAAGGAGCGAGATTTACCGGCCAGGCAAGACCATTTTCGTCATTGAATTGCTCGGCTACTGCAGCCAGTGTCCGCGATACGCCAATTCCATAACAACCCATAATCATTGGCTGTTTACGGCCATTCTCATCCAGGATGGATGCATCCATTGCTTCACTATACCTTGTGCCAAGCTTGAATACATGTCCAACTTCAATACCTTTGGCAAATTGAATCGTGCCGTTTCCGTCCGGAGATGGATCCCCTTCTAAAATAAAACGTAAATCGGTAAACTTGACTTCTTTGAAGTCGCGGGAGGGATTGACATTGATATAATGATAATCTTCCTCGTTAGCACCGCATACACCGTTTACAATCGCTGCAACAGCATGATCGGCAATAATCTCGACATTGCCAGAGACAGCGATCGGCCCTAACGAGCCAATAGAGCAGCCAAGAATTTGCTTTGTCTCTTCAGGCTCTGCCAATTCTACTACTGACGCGCTAAAAAAGTTTTTTAATTTAATGTCATTTACTTCATGATCGCCCCGGACAAGGACAAGTACATGTTTATCATTAACTTTAAATAAAAGTGACTTGATGCAATCTTTAGCCTCAACGTTTAAATAAACAGAAACGTCTTCGATAGATTTCTTTCCAATGGTTTCTATCTTTTCGAGCTCTTTTTCTGCTGTTTGTGGTTTTTCATAGTTTGTGATGACCGGAGCCATTTCAATATTGGCCGCATAATCGGACGCATCCGAGTAAGCAATTGTATCTTCGCCGACATCGGATAACACCATGAATTCATGTGTGTCTTTACCGCCCATTGCACCTGAATCGGCGATTACCGCCCTGAAATTCAATCCGCAGCGCCGGAAAATATTCGAATAAGCGATAAACAGCTTTTGATATGCTTCATCGAGGCTTTCCTGGTTGGCGTGAAAAGAATAGGCATCTTTCATGATAAATTCGCGGCCGCGAAGCAGTCCGAAACGCGGACGCAATTCATCCCGGAACTTCGTCTGGATTTGATAAAGTGTCAAAGGCAGGCGCTTATATGACTTGATTTCATCGCGGATCAGGCTTGTGATGACTTCCTCATGGGTCGGTCCCATCGCAAATTCTCGTTCATTCCTGTCTTTCAATCTCATTAACTCGGGTCCGTACGAATACCAGCGTTCCGATTCCTGCCAGAGCTCCGCCTGCTGTAATGCAGGCATTAGCAGCTCCACCGCTCCAGCCTCGTCCATTTCCTCGCGAACAATCGCTTCAACCTTTTGCAGCACCTTCTTACCAAGCGGCAAAAAGCTGTAAACCCCGCTTGAATTCTGTCTGATAAATCCGGCCCTTAATAAAAGCTGATGGCTTTTCACTTCAGCATCTGCCGGTACTTCCCTAAGTGTAGGGATCAGCGTCATACTTTGCTTCATCTTTTGCACCTCTTCAATAACTTTATTCTGTTTTTTATAAGCGAAACGCTCCCCGGGTTAAGGTGTTCCCGATTAACACCCATTAAGAGGCAGCAGGAAATGTAAATTCCCTGCTGTCCTTGTTAAGCTTCTGTTTAATTCAGGAAGAAGCGCTGAATGTCATTCCATGTCACGACGATCATTAATAGCATTAGCAAGGCAAATCCGATAAAGTGGACAAGCCCTTCTTTTTGCCGGTCAATCGGCTTCCCTCTCAATGCTTCGACAAGGAAGAATAGCAGGCGTCCGCCATCAAGCGCCGGAATCGGCAGCAGGTTCATGATCCCTAAGTTAATGCTCAGGACACCAGCCCATTTCATCAGATAGAAAATTCCGGATTTGGCGACTTCCTCAGTCGATTTATAAATGCCGACAGGACCGGATAATGCGTCAATCGTAAATTGTCCTGTTACAAGCTTGCCAAGCAGGACAAAAATCTGTTTTGTCCATAAATAGGTTTCGGTAAAGCCATATTTTATCGCTTTTACCGGCGACTTCTCTACTGGCGGATAAACACCGATTACACCCATTTTCTGGCCTTCGCGGTCAACTTCCTGTGGAGTCACCGGGATTTCCTTAGTCTGTCCGTCCCGTTCAACGACAAACTCAATTTCCTTGCCGGGACTTTTCTGGATGCTCTCTTGAACATCCATCCACGAGGAAACTTCATTGCCATCAATTGATTGAATCTGATCTCCCTTTTTTAATCCAGAAGAAATCGCTGTCCCGTCCTTCGTCAACTCCCCTAATCGCGGTTCATCCACTCCTACGCCCTGTAATAGTCCGATAAGCAGGAAGATTACAAATGCGAGTACAAAGTTCATCATCGGGCCGGCAAAAATCGTCATTGTCCGATGTCCAAGCGATTTTGAAGCAAACTGACGGCTATAAGGAGCAATTTGGGTTTCGTTTCCATCCTCCACTGTCACCGCTTCAGGATGAATCGGGAAGGATTTTAGCACTTCCTCTTCCCCTTCCTCATAGCCCTTTATTGTGAGATCATGTTCTAGATCTGCACTTTCCACTTCAATGATCCGGATATCGGAATATTTTTCTTTATTGTTCAGGATGATTTTCTGAACAGCATCGTCTTGATTGAAAACCAGCCCGACACGGTATCCAGGTTTAAGTTCGACGGTTTCGGGATCCTCTCCGGCCATCCTTACATAGCCCCCGATTGGCAGCAATCTGATGGTATATATTGTTTCCGTACGTTTGAACGTAAACACCTTAGGGCCCATGCCGATCGCAAACTCGCGGCATAATATCCCCGCGCGTTTAGCGAAGTAAAGGTGTCCGAGCTCGTGAAAGAAAACAAGGGACCCGAAAATAATGATGAAGGAAATGGCTGTCTGTAACGTTTGCACTTGTAATCACCTCTATTTCATAAATGTATTGACGAATTGACGTGTCTCTATATCAACCTCACGAATAATCTGTAAATCCGGGATAGGAATCGCTGTGTGATTAGCAAGTGCTTTTTTAATTATCGCCTCAATTTCTAAAAAAGTAATTCTTCCGGCAAGAAACCCGGCCACAGCCGCTTCATTAGCTGCGTTTAAAACTGTCGGCATCGTTCCACCCGTTTTCCCTGCATCATAAGCATACTGCAGACAGGGAAACCGAGCGAAATCCATTTCCAAAAAATGAAGCTTTCCGGCTTCCGCCAGGTTCAGCCGTTTTGAAGAACTAAGCGGGAGACGATCAGGATACGTCAATGCATACTGGATCGGAACTCTCATATCCGGTGTACCCAGCTGGGCCATTACGCTTGAATCGTGGAATTCTACCATGGAATGAATGATGCTTTCCTTATGAAGCAACACATCAATTTTTTCATATGGAAGATCAAACAGCCAGTGCGCTTCGATGACTTCCAGGCCTTTATTCATCATCGATGCAGAATCAATAGTAATCTTGGCTCCCATTGACCAGTTAGGGTGATTCAACGCTTCTGCAACGGTGACTTCCTTTAGTTCTTCCCTGGTGCGGTCCCTGAAGCTGCCTCCTGATGCGGTAATGATCAGCCGCTCAATGTTTTTTTTCCGTTCGCCCTGCAGTGCCTGGAAGATGGCGGAGTGTTCGCTATCTACCGGCAGCAGTTTGACACCGGCCTTTTTAGCTTCCTCAATTACTAAATGTCCCGCTGTGACCAGTGTCTCCTTATTTGCGATCGCGATATCCTTTTTAGCCCTTATCGCCTCAAGGGTTGGATAGAGGCCGACACTTCCCATGACGGCATTGACGAGAATTTCGGCCTTATCATGCACCGCTGCTTCTGCAAGCCCTTCATCTCCATAGGTAAAGGTAATACCTTTTGAGGAATACTCACTTTTTAACGTTTGATAATCCTCCCGTAATTGAACAGATACAAACTCCGGTTGAAACTCTTCGATGTATTGCCTTGCCAGTCCGATATTTTTCCCTGCAGACATCGCAACAATTTTGAATTGTCCTGGATGCTCCCTTACTATATCCGCGGTCTGCCTCCCAATAGAACCTGTGGCGCCCAAAAGGCTAATATATTTCAACATCTTCATCTCCTAAACGAAAAGCGGAAGCGCCTTGCTTAAAGGAACGTCGACTAAGAACCGCCACGTCCTTATGTCTTCGTCGGCACTAGCACGTCCTGTGCGTCGGGGCATGGCTGCTTGCGTTAGACACATTACAAATTGAATAAGACATAATTTCCTTCTTTATTTTAAAACAGCGTTGCCTTTCATTCTCACCTATCATGAAAACAAATGCAAGAAATGGAGGATTGGCAAAATGAAAATCAAGCTATCAAACCTGTCTAAAATCCCGCCATGTCCAGGCAAAAGCTTTCCGGAGTCCTTGACTCCATAATGCCTTTTATAAGCTGATTGAACGAGATCGCCCAATTGGCCAAAAACGGAAATCAGCACACTCATCCATAATAATTCAATCAACGTCCGATTGAAATCGCTTATGAAGTAGAACAGCAATCCCACGATAACAGCGCTGGCTATGCCGCCAAGGAAGCCTTCTATGGTTTTGTTGGGGCTGATTTCGGGCCAAAGTTTCCTCTTCCCGAACGCACGGCCGAAAAAATAGGCTCCAGAATCAGATGCCCAGATTGTAAACAGGGCGAAAAATATCCAAACCAGCCCGCTTTCCCGTGTTAGAAATAAATAAAAGAAGCCCATTCCTACGTACAAAACGGAAAGTAAAGAAAACCCTGTGTCTTCAAATGTAAACCTGTTTTTCGAAATCACTGTATTAATAAGGTACAAAATGACACTCAATAAAACAAGCTGTGTTTTATCGTACTGCATACTGTCCAGAAAGACGCTGTAGTCTTCAGGAAGCAGGACCAGCCAAAGTAATAGGAATGACACGGTCGATGCGAATGAAAAAAGTGGCATTCGTTTCATTCTTAACAATTCAAATAAACCGATTGTAGCCATTAGATAAACCAGAATCAGAAATGGCAGCCCGCCTAACATGACGATTGGCAAAAATACAGCTGCTGCAATTATTCCTGTGATGATACGTTGTTTCATTTTATCCTCGCCTTCTTAACTAGACACCGCCATATCTTCTTGAACGCCTCTGATAAACTTCAATTGCATCCAATAAATGTTCTTCGCTGAAGTCCGGCCAAAGGACATCAGTGAACCAAAACTCAGAATACGCCGCCTGCCAGAGCATGAAATTGCTCAACCTTATTTCCCCGCTGGTGCGAATAAGCAAGTCAGGATCAGGTAATTGACTAGTCATTAAATAATTTGAAAATAGCTCCTCTGTTACATTTTCCCCTATTATACCATTTTTAGAATCAGTTACTACCTTGTTGACAGCTTCAATGATTTCAGCTCTGCTCCCATAGTTGAGCGCAAAGTTCAGGACCATGCCATCATTGGCTTTTGTCTCTTCCATTGCTTTATCGACTGCAGAACGGGTATGTCCGGGCAGGGCTGTTTTATCACCGATCATCTTCACCTGTACGTTTTCAGTGACAAGCTCGGGCAGGAAGGTGCCGAGAAACTCCTGCGGCAGTTTCATTAAGTATTCCACTTCACTCCTGGGCCGTTTCCAGTTTTCCGTAGAAAAGGCATAAACGGTCAGCGTCTTGACACCCAGAACGTTTGCGAGCCTGGTGATCCTGCGGACGACCTTCATTCCTTCATGATGTCCTGCCACACGCGGAAGTGCTCTTTTTTTCGCCCAGCGCCCGTTTCCATCCATGATAATCGCGATATGCCGAGGAACTTCACAATCCTTTACATCCTTCACTCTATTTGTCACATCCAAAGAAGCATCTTTTCTAAACCAACGCTTCCAAAATGAATACATACGTTTGTCCCCCAATAGGTTGTACTCTATCTAACTCTATATCGATTCCTTACCTATGAATGAATAAAAGACACAAGAATCTACTCTATAATAACAAAAAACAAGCTCTTCTCCCATAAGATTATGAAAAAGCGGACTGTTATAGAAGAGTAAATTAGAAAAGCGGAAGTCCCCTGATCGGTCGGCGACAGGCATAAGATGCCCTGCACAGAAAATCCTGATTTCCTGGAGCAGGGTGGCTTATGACCCCGAGCGGCTTGGCTGCACGCGTTAGACACCAGCCAAGTTAAAAAAGGTAAACTTCTTATCAAAAATGGGACCAGACCTAAAGCGTGAATTACACTTTTGGCTGGCCCCATTTTTGACAAACCCTATAGCAATTAAATGATTGCCCGGGAAGATAAACGTGTGAATTACACTTCCAGAATTTCTTTTTCTTTATCTTTCGTAATGTCATCAATCTTGCTGATGTGGCTGTCCGTCATTTTTTGAATATCATCGGAGTAGCCGCGTAAATCATCCTCCGTGATACCCCCGTTTTTTTCAAGCTTTTTCAAATCGTCATTTGCATCGCGGCGAATATTGCGGATGGCAATTTTCGCTTCTTCTGATTCTTTTCTGACGACCTTAACCAATTCTTTCCTGCGCTCTTCTGTTAATGCAGGGACTGCAATGCGGATAATCGATCCGTCGCTTGTCGGATTCAAGCCTAAATCTGATTTCAGAATTGCTTTTTCGATATCACCCAGTATAGATTTGTCGTATGGCTGAATCACAAGCAGCCTGGCTTCCGGAACTGATACTCCTGCCACCTGGTTGACCGGTGTTGGTGCACCATAATAATCAACGGAAACTTTGTCAAGCAATGATGCGTTTGCCCTGCCGGCACGAACGCTGGCCAATTCACGTGTAAAGGCACCGATTGCTTTTTCCATTCTTTCTTTAGCATTTGAAATGACTGTTTTCGGCATGATTATTTCCCCCTTACGATAGTTCCAAGCGTTTCTCCTAAAACGACGCGCTTGATATTTCCTTTTTCCATGATTGAAAAGACGATCAATGGAATATCATTGTCCATACAAAGCGAGGATGCGGTTGAATCCATGACTTCCAGGCCTTCTTTTAACACATCAAGATAGGATAGTTCGTCATATTTCTTTGCATCTTTATCTTTGACCGGGTCCGCACTGTATACTCCGTCAACGTTATTTTTGGCCATCAAAATAACTTCCGCTTCGATTTCCGCTGCCCGAAGCGCTGCAGTAGTGTCTGTTGAAAAATAAGGATTCCCTGTTCCCGCAGCAAAAATAACGACTCGTTTTTTTTCAAGGTGCCTGATTGCCCGGCGTCTAATATAAGGTTCTGCCACTTGTCTCATATCGATTGAGCTCTGAACGCGCGTTTCAATTCCAAGTTGCTCCAGGCTGTCTTGCAGAGCGAGGGAATTCATTACCGTGGCGAGCATGCCCATATAATCGGCATTGGCACGGTCCATTCCCATCTCACTTCCGATTTTGCCACGCCAGATATTTCCGCCGCCTACTACGACTGCCACTTCAACATCCAGTTCAGCAACCTCTTTCACTTGTTCGGCTATGGATTTAATTACAGCAGGATTGATGCCAAAGCCTTCGTCCCCGGCCAAAGCTTCACCGCTTAGCTTTAATACGACACGTTTATATTTCGCGCTACTCATGAGAACCTCCAACTATGTAATCTTTACTTTTATTTTCATCGTGCTGAAAATAACATTCAAAAATAGGGAACACTATTGTGCTCCCAATTAATCCGTTCAGGTAACTGTTCGGATCGATCAGTCTTTTTTAACCTGGCTCATAACTTCTTCAGCGAAGTTATCCTGACGTTTTTCGATTCCTTCTCCCACTTCGTATCTCACGAAATTTTTAATCGTACCACCTTTAGACTCGACAAATTGGCCGACTTTTTGATCAGGATTTTTAACGAATGACTGGTCGACTACGCAGACATCTTCGTAGAATTTGCCAATACGGCCTTCAACCATTTTTGAAACGATTTTTTCTGGTTTGCCTTCATTTAAAGCCTGCTGAGTCAGGACTTCGCGCTCATGCTCGATTTCTTCGGAAGAAACCTGGTCGCGGGAAACGTATTTCGGCTTTAATGCAGCGATGTGCATGGAAACATCCTTAGCAGCGTCAGCATCAGTTGTTCCTTCTATAAGAGTCAATACACCGATTCTTCCCCCCATGTGAAGGTACGCGCCAAATGCATCGTTGTCGCCTTTAGTCAAAACTTCATAGCGGCGAAGCGTCAGTTTTTCTCCAATTTTAGAGATTGCAGCATTGATATGCTCCTCAACTTTTGTTCCATTATCCATTGTTTGTTGCACCGCTTCTTCAACAGTAGCGGGTTTTTTTGCCAAAAGATGGGCAGCCAATTCTTTAACCAGTAACTGGAATCCTTCATTTTTTGCAACGAAATCTGTTTCAGAGTTCACTTCAAGGATAACGGCTTCGTTTCCTTCAACCGTGATGTAAGCAGTACCTTCCGCTGCAATGCGGTCTGCTTTTTTAGCAGCTTTTGCAATCCCTTTTTCACGAAGATAATCGATTGCTTTTTCCATATCGCCATCTGTTTCTGTAAGTGCCTTTTTGCAATCCATCATTCCGGCACCCGTTGTTCCACGAAGTTCTTTCACCATTTGTGCAGTAATTGCCATATCGAAAATCCTCCTCATATTATGCAGCTTATATCATTTTTTACCATTCTGCCGGAATCTAAGCCTTCCTGATCGGATAAAGTGAAACTTCCATTTCGCCAAAAAAAGGTGATAAAAGGCCTCATCCTCTTATCACCTTTTTGTTTTGGCTAAGCAGTTGTTGTTTCAGTTTCTACAGGAGCCGTTTCTTCGCCTTGCTTACCTTCTAAGATCGCGTCAGCCATTTTGCCTGTTAAAAGTTTAACGGCACGGATAGCATCATCGTTTGCAGGGATGATTACGTCGATTTCATCCGGATCACAGTTCGTATCCACGATGCCTACAAGCGGAATGTTTAATTTATGAGCTTCTGCAACCGCAATGCGTTCTTTACGAGGGTCAATCACGAAAATTGCATCAGGAAGGCCCTTCATATCTTTAATGCCGCCCAAGAATTTTTCAAGGCGATCTAATTCTTTTTTAAGTTGAATGACTTCTTTTTTAGGAAGTACTTCGAATGTACCATTCTCTTCCATTTTTTCGATTTCTTTAAGACGGGTAATCCGTTTTTGGATTGTTTCAAAGTTTGTTAACGTTCCGCCCAGCCAGCGTTGGTTCACAAAGTACATACCGGAACGAATCGCTTCATCTTTAACAGATTCTTGGGCTTGTTTTTTCGTACCAACGAAAAGGATTGTTCCTCCGTTAGCTGCCACTTCTTTAACGAAGTTGTAGGCTTCTTCAACCTTTTTCACAGTCTTTTGAAGGTCGATGATATAAATGCCGTTACGCTCAGTGAAGATATACTTCTTCATTTTTGGGTTCCAACGGCGGGTTTGATGTCCGAAATGTACACCAGCTTCAAGCAATTGCTTCATAGAAATTACTGACATGTTATTTCCTCCTAAATGGTTTTGTTTGGCCTCCGCTCCGATCATTTTCAAACAGAAACTGTATGACACAGCACCATCTGTTTGAATCACGAAACGTGTGTAATAACACCATGACATAATATAGCATATTCAGGTATTACAATCAAGCAATTTTATGCACTAAATCCGGAATTTTAATAAAAGTTCAATTTCCGTCTTTCCCCTATTTAAGCTTTTGGCGATTTCTTCTGCGGTCATGCCTTTGTCGTATAGCTCAAAAATGTGCTGGGATTGTGTTTGGTTGTCTTCGTTTAATGCGGTTTCTTTATATGCCAGGACTGCTCTGCTCCTGGAAACTTTCACAGCCAAAGGCTCCGTTGTCCCGGCAGCATCAGGGCTTCCCTGTTTTTCTGCAGCCCTGGGAGCTTCCATACTGTTAGTATCACTTATCTTTGGTGCCCCCCCATGATCCGCTGCGTTTTGCTTCGGTTCCTTCAACTTGCGAAGTTTCTTGAGCAGCTCTTCATTTTCTTCTTTCATTTCCATTATAAACGCCGTCATGATTTCCTCGATTTCAGCGATGGATTCTTTATGGTTCATTTCAGCTTCCATCAAACGATTTTGCCGGAGAAACAGGATAATAACCGCAAAAATCGTGAAGATATTTACTAAAAATAGGATAAAGATAATGATTGCAGACATATTACCCCTCTCATCTGAAACGTCTTTACTGCTTTGCATTCTGCAAAGTGGCTCTTAGCTTAAATATAGCCCGGGAATGTATCTGAGATATTCTCGATGTCGATAAACTCATGACCTGCCCAATTTCCGTTAATGTCAATTCTTCCTTGTAAAACAGCTGGAGTACGAGTTGCTCTTTTTCATTCAATGTTTCAATCACACATGACAATTCTTCGTATAATTCTTCCTTCACGAGATTTTCCTCGGGCAGGATGGCCTTCTCGTCATTGATATGATAGTTGTTTCCCTCTTTGTGCTCCTGTTCCTTGGGAGACTCATCCATGGAAAGTACATTTGCAAAAAAGTGTTCATTCAAGGCCGAATGTACTTCTGTTTCGGATATATGTAACGATTCGGCAATTTCTTGAGGGGTGACATTCCTCATGTATTTTTGTTCAAGTTCTTCAATAGCAGCCTCAATTTTTTTGGCTTTTTCCCGGGCGCTTCTTGGCAGCCAGTCCTCTTTTCGCAAGCCATCAAGGATTGCGCCGCGAATTCGAAATGATGCGTATGTATCGAATTTCAAATCCCGTTCAGGGTCAAATCTTTCTAATGCCTCGAATAGTCCCATCATGCCAAGACTCCTGATATCATCCCGGCTTACGTTCCTCGGGAGGGTAACGGATATTCTTTGAACATGATAGGAGACAAGGGGAATGTATTTTTTCACCAAAATGTCCCCTGCTCGAGGATCACGGCAGCCGATCCATTTCTGCCAATGTAACTGCTCTTCTCCAGTAGTCAGTTGAGACATAGGATTTCTTCCTCCTAACATAGAAAAGCGCAAGCGCCTTGTAATAAGGAACGCCGACTAAGAACTGGATAGCATGACCAAGCCTTAGATAACGATCATTCCTTTATTGACCATCCGAATATTCAACATACATGTTTTCGGATTGAATTCAATCGTTCTCCCGCTGTTTCCGCCTACATCCTCAGACACAATCCGTATTCGTAAGTCGGCGAGTGTGGCCCTCACAGCCTCGACATTGCGCGGGCCGATCCTCATCAGGTCGTTCCCGTTTGAAAATTGGAACATTTGCGCGCCTCCAGCGATTTTCGCCTTCATCACGAAATTCCGGGCCCCTTCCTTCATTAACCTGGTAACCAGTTCATGAAGTGCTGTATCGGCGTATTTCGCCATGTTCATTTGACTGCCCTTTGAGAGCGTGGAATCGGGAAGCATGATATGCGCAAGCCCCGCAATCTCCATCATTTGATCAAAAACCACGACGCCTACACATGAACCAAGCCCTGAAGTCCTGATTGTGTCAGGCGGCCTGACAATGTTCATATCGGCAATTCCGACTTTAATTACCTTTACCAGGTCAGTCATTAGTAGCTACTCCCAAAGAGGCAAAAATGATTTCAAAAGATTCCGGATCAGGCAGGAGGAAAAAATGTCCGTTTACAAAGTTTGTATCTAAGCCGACTCCAGAAATTGCTGTATCGATGACTATCGCGAGATCACTTACCTGGGATAGTTCAATTAATCCAGACCCAATCGTGGCCCCAGCCATGTCTATACTTAATGCCGGAACGGAAGGCTGCAAATTAAGCCTTGTAAAATCAGATAATGCCGAGAGATAGGAGCCTGTCAGTATGTTTCCCAGTTCCTGAAGTGCCGACACGGCTATCTCGGAAAACGGCGGGCTTTCAAAAGATATATCCCTTTCATCTGTCATTTGCTGTATAAAGCAGGCGGCCTGGCTTGGAGGCAAGACAAAAAACATACTGCCTGGAGCATCACCGCAAATTCTGAGAAAAACGCTCGCAATGATTGTTTCCGGGCCGCCGGCTAAATCCAGCATTTCATCAAAGGGCAAAATCCGGACATCCGGCACTTCCATATCAATTTTCTTATTCAGCAGGGTCGAAAGGGCTGTAGCTGCATTGCCAGCACCAATATTTCCGACTTCCTTTAAAATATCAAGGTGGAGAGGCGAGAGCTTTTCAAGAAACGACATGCCTCTACCCTTCCATTCCAATCGATTCTCTTCCCTGTTCATGCTTCAATACCTTTTCCAGGTTGACTAAAATCAGCAGTCTCTTTTCAACCTTCGCAACCCCGGAAATATACTCTGCTTCCGCCGTGCCGACCACTTCGGGCTGTGGTTCGATATCGATAGCCGGGATATCGATGACATCGTTCGCGGCATCGACGATTATTCCCACTTCCATATCTTCCATGGAAACAATGATGATTCTGGTGCTCTCGGTATATACCGTTTCTTCCAATTCAAAACGGGATCTTAAGTCAATAATCGGCGTTATGACTCCGCGTAGATTTATGACTCCTTTAATAAAGGGGACCGTTCTTGGAACGCGTGTAAGATGGAGTACTTTTTCAATCGCGCGAACCTGATGTACGGGAATTGCGTATTCCTTATCCATAATTTGAAAAACAATGACTTTTACCTCTTCTCCAGCTGCTTGGATAGACACCGATTTACCCTCCTTAAAAAACAAATATAAGATTATTTAATCAAAGCGTTGCAATCAACGATTAATGCAACCTGGCCATCACCAAGTATGGTTGCTCCCGAAATAGCAAAGGCATAACTCAGATAATTTCCCAGGGATTTAAGCACAATTTCCTGCTGCCCGATAAACGAGTCGACGGCAAGGCCCGCCATCTTGTCTCCTTTTCTGACGATAACGATAGATAGGAACTCATCTTCCTCTTCGAAAACAGGCACTTCAAAGATGTCCTTTAAGAAGAGCAGCGGCAAGACTTTGCCCCGGAAGTCGATTACCTGCTGATTGTGGGCATACATAATCTCTTGCTTTCGGATAATGGCCGTTTCGATAATCGAGGAAAGCGGAATCGCAAACTTCTCCCTCTGAATTTCGACAAGCATGACCGAGATAATTGAAAGGGTAAGCGGCAGCTGGATTAAGAAAGTAGAGCCCTCGCCTTCTGTGGAGTTGATTGAAATCGACCCGCCCAGTGATTCAATTGTGTTTTTTACCACATCCAAACCTACGCCGCGCCCGGAAACACCCGAAATCGTTTCCGCAGTTGAAAAACCGGAAGCAAATAGTAATTCATAGACTTGTTTATCTGTAAGTGCTGCGGCCATTTGTTCAGAGATAATTCCATTGCCGAGGGCTTTTTTCAACACCCTGTCTCGACTGACACCGGCACCGTCATCGGTAATTTCAATGAAGACATGGTTTCCGCTATGGTATGCTCTCAGCACGACCGTGCCCTCTTCACTCTTGCCGTCGGCGAGACGGACTTCCGGGGTTTCCACTCCATGGTCGATTGCATTTCGCAGCAAGTGGACAAGAGGGTCACCGATTTCATCAATAACCGTCCGGTCCAGCTCCGTTTCCGCACCGATAATATCCAGATTAATTTTCTTGTTGAGGTCCCTGGCAAGCGTACGTACCATTTTCGGAAAACGGTTGAAAACCGTATCGACAGGCATCATTCTCATATTCAGGATAATGTTTTGCAAATCACCTGAAATCCGTGACATTCTTTCGACTGTCTCGTCTAATTCCTGGTTATTCAAGTCACGGGAAATCTGTTCAAGCCGTCCGCGGTCAATTACAAGTTCTTCAAACAGATTCATCAAAATATCAAGGCGTTCGATATTGACACGAATCGTTTTATTGTTTGCCTGCCTGGCCGTTGATGTTTTCTTTTTCATTTCCTCCTGCGGCTGTAGCATTTCCGGCTTTTCTTCGGCTGCTTCTGGAGCAATTATCGTACTTCCCACTACACCTTCATCAGCCCGGAACCTAAGTTTATCGAGATCAATAGCACTGATTTCTGCCTTTTGCACTTCAGATACCTTCATGATTTTCTTTTGTAAATCACTGCTTGATTCCTTTGTGATCACCGTCACTGTGAATTCCTGGTCAAACTGTTCCTCTTCCAGCGCTTCGGCTGATGGAGTGGATTTAATGACCTCACCAACCTTCTCAAGTACTTCAAATACCATATATACACGCGCTGCTTTAAGCAGGCAATCTTCCCTGAGCCCGACCGTGATCTCATAACTTTCAAAGCCCTGTTCCTTCGACTGTTGCAGAACCGTTAATTCGAATTCATCATAGCTGCTTTTGATATCTGTTTGGTTTACAGGAGCGGCCGTTGCCGCAGTCTCAAGCTTCACAATGGAAATGGGGGACGATTCCCCTGTTTCGATGAGCTGCAATTGGCCAACGACTCGTGAAACGTCCCTTTTTCCGTCTCCGCCTTCTGCAATAGACATGACCATGGCTTCAAGGTCATCCACAGCCTGGAATATTACATCGAAAATCTCCGAACCAAGCACGATCTTTTGATTGCGTATCGCATCTAAAACATTTTCCATTTCATGTGTTAACTTGGCCAAGTCCTCATAGCCCATTGTAGCTGACATCCCCTTTAATGTATGGGCTGACCGAAAAATCTCGTTAACAATGGCAAGATCGCTGGGACTTTTCTCAAGCTCTAATAATTGCTCGCTGCATGTTTGAAGGTGTTCTTTACTTTCATCTATGAAGACCTCTAAGTATTGATTCATATCCATGAAACCACGCCCCTTCAAAATTAACAATATGTAACGATTGTCTTTGCAATATTCTCTATATTTTCCACGGAAGGACGGTGGCCATTGCGAAGCTCAGACATTGTTTTGTCCACTTGCAGGCCCTACCTTCCAAGAAAATAGCTTCTTAGTTTCCCGAGAAAATGGTTTTTTTTAAAGGAAAGCCCTTCCTTGAAACAGCCATCTTCATACCGTGCTGCAAGATCTGACAGGGACTTCGAAACAATCGATCCGGCATTGTCGAGTACAAATGGAATTTGCCTTGAGACCGCCCTGGATACTGATTTATCATCTGGCAATAGACCGAGCGGGATGGTTTCTTTCTGCAAAAATTTTTGCAGTGCATTTTGAATTCGTTTGATCGTTTCCTGCCCCTCGATGGCTGAATGGACCCGATTGCAGACAAGGAAAAACGGGAGATCCTGATTGATAGAGTTCAAGTATTTCATGACGGAATAGGCGTCCATCACGGCGGTTGGCTCCGGGGTCGTGATGACAATCAGGTCGTCCACGCAGAGCATGAACCTGGTAGAATCAGCGTTGATCCCAGCTCCCATATCGAAAATTATATAGTCATATTCATGGAGCAGGCCGTTAAACTCTTCCAGAAACCGATTAAACTGCGGTTCTTCAAGTTCAAACAGTTTAATCAGACCTGTACCGCCGGCAATCAAGGAAATACTTTCCGGACCTGGGGAAATGATCTCATGCAACGTTTTGCCATATTCAAAAAAGTCAATGATACTGTAACGAGAGGGATTTCCCATCAATATATCGATATTTCCCATTCCGATATCCATATCAACCAGTAACACCCGATGTCCCTTTTTAGCTAATGTAATCGCAAAGTTCAGTGAAAAATTCGATTTTCCGACACCGCCTTTGCCGCTGATTACGGCGATTGTACGCGCAGTTTGCAGGTTTTGCTGCTTTTTCAACCTATTCCGTAGACCTTCGGCTTGATCCTTCATCACTTTTGGGCTCCAAAGACCGTCTTGGTAATCGCTTGAGGACTTGCTTTTTCAATGTCATCCGGTACGTTTTGTCCATTTGTGATATAGGCCGCCCCGATACGATGTTTTACGATGAAATTCAGCATCGACCCATAGCTTGAGGTTTCATCTGCTTTTGTGAAAATCACCTGCTTGATCGGAATAATCGAAAACTGCTCGAAGATTTCTTCCATATCTTTTTGTTTCGCTGTAAGGGACAGGACAAGATAGGTTTCGATTTCTCTTTCGAAATCAATGATGCTTTTCAAATCATCGACATAATCCTGATTCCTGAAGTTTCTCCCAGCCGTATCGATAAATACTAAATCATAATGCGAAAACTTTTCGGCTGCATTTTTGAAATCTTCAAGATTATAAGCAATTTCGATTGGAACGTTCAGGATTTTCGCATAGGTTTGCAGCTGGTCAATCGCAGCGATTCTATACGTGTCGGTCGTGATGAAGGCAACCTTTTTATTCCGTTTTAAAATGCTTTCAGCAGCCATCTTAGCGAGAGTGGTTGTTTTGCCGACACCAGTCGGCCCGACAATATTGATATATTTTTGATCAAAGCCTTCTATCGTAGGAGATGCTCCTTCTAGCCTGTTTATAAATTCAGCTTCGAGCCAGCCTGATATCTCCTGCGCTGATGCTTCAGCTTTATGGGAAAACCACTTTTCGAGCAGGGCGTCCATGATATCAATTAGTAGCTGATGATCTATGTCCTGCTTTTGCATCCATTCGTATATCTCTTTTAATGGCCCGGGGTATTTAGCATAAATATCGGATCCTTGATATTGTAATCCTTTAAGCAGACCTTTAAGTTCGCCCAACTCTTTCAAAACATCAGCTGCAGGCTGTTGCATCGCCTGCTCCGGACTTTGCGGAAGACGGTGATCAGTAAGCTGCTTTTTCTGGGGTATCCTCTTCAGCTTTTGTTTCTGCGCCGCAGTGTTCAGAATCGCCTGCGGGTCGATGGCCGCAACCACTTCAATATTCCGTTTTTTGAACAAGCCGAAAATGCCTCCTGAATAGATTGGCTTTGAACTTAGAATCACCGCTTCGTTTCCAAGCTCTTCCCGGATTTGTTTCATCGCTTCCGCCATCGAGGAGGCGATATACTTTTTCGCTTTCATTCTACGTTCACCACCCCGATACTTTGTACTTCCACATTGGATTCCAACTCATTATAGGAAAGAATCGGAACCTGCGGAAAATACCGATCTGTCAATTGCCGTACATACATGCGGACGGCCGGAGAACAAAGCACAATCGGCGTTTGTTCCATTAAAGCAAGCTCTTCCAGTTTAGAAGCAATCGATTCCAGGATGGCCTGAGAATCATTTGGATCAAGTGATAAGTAATTCCCATGCTCGGTTTGCTGGACAGCGTCCGCTATCCGTTTTTCAACACTGCCGGACAACGTAATCACCTTTAAATGATCCTCCCCTGCAGCCAGCCCATTCGTTATTTGCCTCGCCAGATTCTGGCGTACATATTCGGTGAGCAGGTCCGTATCTGTGGACAGGCGGCCGTAATCAGCCAGTGTTTCAAAAATCACAGGCAAATTGCGGATTGATACCTTTTCTTTTAACAATTTCGCTAAAACCTTTTGGATTTCCCCGATCGTTAATGGATTTGGCGACACTTCTTCAACCAGGATTGGCGCTGACTCCCTCAAATGGTCGAGCAGCTGTTTCGTTTCCTGTCTTCCAAGCAATTCGTGGGCATTCGCTTTAATGACTTCGGTTATGTGTGTAGACACGACGCTTGGCGGATCAACAACTGTATAGCCCATCATTTCAGCTTGTTCTTTCATTTCCTCTGAAATCCATTTCGCCGGCAGTCCGAAAGAAGGTTCCACCGTATCAATTCCTTCAATCGTATCATCCTCAATGCCTGGGCTCATAGCCAGGTAATGATCGAGCAGGAGCTCTCCGCGCGCCATTTCATTTCCTTTAATTTTCAGGCGGTATTCGTTAGGTTTCAACTGGATATTGTCCCGTATCCGCACCACGGGGATGACAAGCCCCATTTCAATCGCCAGCTGCCTGCGGATCATGACAACACGGTCCAGTAGATCGCCTCCCTGGTTAGCATCCGCGAGAGGAATCAGGCCATAGCCAAATTCAAATTCGATCGGATCCACGCTTAATAGATTCACAACACTTTCCGGACTCTTCATTTCATCCGTTTCCATCTCTTCTTCCATCTCCTGAAGCTCGTGTGGATCAGATTGTGGCGTTTTTGAAATCATATACCCGCTAAACGCAAGCATTCCGGCTATCGGAACAGTCAATATATCTGAAATTGGCGTGAATAATCCGAGCAAGAAAATCGTGCCGGCTGTTACATAAAGCATGGTTGGAAATCTAAACAGCTGTGAAGTGATATCCGCTCCAAGATTCCCCTGTGAGGCGGCACGCGTCACCACGATGCCTGTTGCCGTGGAAATCAACAGGGCCGGAACCTGGCTGACAATCCCGTCACCGACCGTCAGCAGGGAAAAGTGCATGGCAGCTTCTCCAAGACTTAAATCCTGCTGCATGACCCCGATCACCATGCCAAAGATTAGATTGATTAAGACAATGATGATGCCTGCAATAGCATCACCTTTCACGAATTTGCTCGCACCGTCCATCGAACCGTAAAAGTCGGCTTCCCGGCCTACTTTTTCACGTCTCGCGCGGGCTTCGACTTCAGAAATCATCCCTGCATTTAAATCAGCATCGATGCTCATCTGCTTTCCTGGCATCGCATCGAGTGTAAAACGGGCGGCCACTTCGGAAACACGTTCTGAACCTTTTGTAATGACGATGAATTGGATGATAATCAGGATTAAGAAAACAACCATTCCGACAAGGATATTCCCGCCGACAACAAATGTTCCAAAGGTCTCGACAACTCCGCCTGCTTCACCATGGGTCAAGATCGCACGCGTTGTAGAAACATTCAAACCAAGCCTGAAAAGGGTCAACAGTAATAAAAGGGAAGGAAAAATCGAAAACTCGAGCGGCTCTTTCATATTCATTGACGTAAGCAGAACTAAAAGGGCAAGAGATATATTAAACAAAATCAAAATACTCAACAGCCATGTCGGCAATGGGATAATCAACATGGCTACAATCATGATCACACTTATTATTACTGTTAAATCTCTTGCTGACATTTTTTTCGCTCCTAACCTGTTAAAACATTGCTCTCTCTATTTATTAGACCTGTCCTTTTGTTTTGTATACAAACGCTAATATTTCAGCGACTGCCTTGAAAAACTCTTCAGGTATGGCCTGGCCGATTTCAGTCTGGCCATACAGCGCCCGGGCAAGCTGCCGGTTTTCCATCATCACGATATCATTTTCCTTCGCCACATACTTTATTTTTTGGGCGACAAAGTCAACACCCTTGGCAATGACATAAGGCGCATCCAGTTTCTGTTCGTCATATTTTAAAGCAATGGCATAATGGGTTGGATTCGTTATGACAACATCCGCCCTGGGAACTTCCTGCATCATCCGCTGCATCGCCATCTCTCGCTGCTTCTGCTTGATCTTTGATTTGATCAGCGGGTCGCCCTCTATATTTTTATATTCGTCTTTAATATCCTGTTTGGACATCCGAATCGTTTTTTCGAAGTCATATTTTTGGTACAGAAAATCAAGCAATGCCAAGAACAATAAAACCGCGGAAGCGTATAGGCCAACATCCACAGTAATATCCGCCAGTACTGCCATCGCAGCGGCCGCTGATGTTTGTGAAAGCGTCATGATGTCATCCATCCGCTGCCAAATTACAAAAAAAGCAACAAGTCCTACCAGGGCTATTTTCAGGATCGACTTTAGCAATTCGACAATCGCCCTTAATGAAAAAATCCGTTTAAAGCCCTTGATTGGATCTATCTTTTCGAGCTTAAATTGAATCGCCTCAGTCGAAAACATAAAGCCGATTTGCATAAAATTCGCCGCGATTCCGGCAAGAAGGGCAACCCCAAATACAGGTGCCAAGATGATTGCGGATTCCTTAAGCATCTTCATAAAGATGGATTGTACATTTTCTTCCGTAAGCGTTGTCAGCATTGATTCTTGAAACGATTCTGTAAATAGCCCGATGATTGTTTCTTTCATAAATGGACCAGCGACGATGAACAGCATAAACACAGCAAGCAGTACGACTGCCGTGTTAACATCCTGGCTTTTCGCCGCCTGGCCCTTTTTTCTGGCATCCTGCCGCTTCTTCGGAGTTGCTTTTTCCGTCTTTTCCCCGGAGAAAAACTGTAAATCAAGCTGTAACCAATTCATTTCAGATTCCTCCGATCAACTGCATTAACCCTCGCATCACAGCGATCAAATAATCGAACAGCTGTTGCAAAACAACCATCATCAAACCCATGACCATGATGAGGACGACAAAGCTGACAATAATTTTCACTGGCAGCCCGACCACAAAAATATTGATTTGCGGTACGGTCCTTGCGACAATTCCAAGTGCAACATCGACCAAAAACAAACTGCCCACTACCGGTATCGACATTTGAAAGGCAATGATAAATGTCTGGTTAAATGCCTTTACGAGAAATTCCAACATATTTTTATCCCCAAAATGAATCCAGGACTGATTAATCGGTATGAACTGATAACTGTAAAAGATTCCGTCCAGCAGTAAATGGTGCCCGTTTGCACCAAGTAAAAATAAAAGGGATATCGTATAGAGATACTGTCCCATTATGGGACTTTGCACCCCTGTCTGCGGATCAATCACGTTCGCTAACGTAAATCCCGTTTGAAAATCGATAAAAGCGCCGGCTATTTGCACAGCGGAGAGAATCATGAAAGCAGTAAACCCGATCAGCAAACCAACAAGGGCTTCCTTGATGATCAACAAGAAATAACTTCCGTCGATTTCAAAAACTGGAGCCTCAATTGTGTAAAACATCAGCCATGCGAGAAAAAAGCTGATGCCGATACGGTAAGACGCCGGGATTGTCCGGTAGGAAAAAATCGGCATCGTGACAAAGAATGATGCCACGCGTACAAATACGAGTAAAAAAGCTGGAAACTGTGGAATGATCTCTTGCATGTTTCACCCTACAAATCTATTTAAATTGCTGAAAATTTCATTTGCGTATGACAGCATATGGCCAAGCATCCACGGGCCAAGGAGAATAATCCCCAGCAACACGGCAACAATTTTCGGGACAAACGCCAGGGTCTGTTCTTGAATCTGGGTTGTTGCCTGAAAAATGCTGATTAAAAGCCCTACTCCCAGCGCAATGAGCAGTATAGGGCCGCAAACAATCAAGATCGTGTATATGCCACGTTCTGCCACTTGGATAACATAATCTGGACTCATCTCATCTTCACCTGCTTAGAAACTCTGTAATAACGACTTCACAACCAAATACCAGCCGTCTACCAGTACGAATAACAAAATTTTAAAAGGAAGCGAGATCAACACAGGAGGAAGCATCATCATCCCCATTGACATCAAGACACTTGCAATCACCATATCAATGACTAGAAAAGGAATAAAGATCATAAAGCCGATTTGAAACGCCGTTTTGATTTCACTGATGGCAAAAGCCGGAACTAACGCTGTCAGCGGGATATCCTGGATGCTCTTTGGTTTATCCATTTTTGCATAATCCAAAAACAGGGCAAGATCCTTCTGGCGGGTCTGAGCACTCATAAATTCTTTAAAAGGGCCTGAAGCCCGTTCATAGGCTTCATCCAAACCAATTTTTTCCTCGAGTAACGGAGTGAGTGCTTCTTTATTCACTTCCTGAAAGGTAGGAGCCATGACAAAAAACGTCAAAAATAAGGCAAGCCCGACGATCACCTGGTTCGGAGGCATCTGCTGCGTTGCGAGCGATGTCCTAACAAAACCAAGCACAATCACGATTCGCGTAAAACAGGTCATCAGTATCAAAATGCTCGGTGCAAGTGATAAAACCGTCAGAAGCAAAAGCAATTTAACCGAAGAAGAGACATTTGCAGGATCGCTGCTGTTAAAAAAATTCACGAATTCGTTCATGTCCTGTCTCGCTCCTGCTCATCAAGCTCTTCGATTGCCTGCTTCCTGCTAGCTGCTATCTCATCAAGCTGTTTTTTCAACTGAGAGGCAAAACCGGTTGTTTTGCGATCCGGAACGGCCAATCTTTGCTTGAGCTTCGAAATGATATCGCCAGGCTGGATCAAGTGGTCGATTTTTTGATTGTAATCCTGCAGCAGTTCCCGATATTCTTCTTGATTGTCAATTTCCTTTAACAGCTGGATGGTCTCTCCTACACCCACAACCAATATCGACTTGCCTACTTTGATAAGCTGGACGGAGCGGTTTGAGCCAAGGGTTGTCCCGCCGATATTTTCAATGAAATTTGCTTTCTGATAGGTTCTGCTTTTCTTATTGATGAATCTCAAGCTCACATAAAGAAGTGCGACTACAAAGATCGTTGCAAAAACCATACGCAGGAAATCCCAAAAGGTGAGCGCTGTGCTCTTGGAGCTTGCGGGTTTTTCTTTGCTGTCGGGGTGATCCGCTTTTGTTTCTGCCGGTTTGCCAGGATGTTCAAAAAAATCCTTTACGCTTCCATCGAGGTTTTCAGCATGGACGGCCAGACCGCCAAAACCAAATAGGGCCATCGCAACAACAAGCAGAATTTGAAACGATTTTTTTATGGAAAACAAGTTGCTGACACCCTCTTACTCTATTAACTTAATGTTTTATTGATCGCTTCGAGCACCCGGTCTGCCTGGAACGGCTTTACGATGAAATCTTTGGCTCCTGCCTGGATCGCATCGATAACCATTGCCTGCTGCCCCATAGCCGAACACATGATTACCTTGGCGTTCGGATTGATTTTTTTTATTTCTTTAAGGGCTGTTATTCCGTCCATTTCGGGCATGGTAATATCCATTGTTACCAAATCGGGCTGTGTTTCCCGGTATTTTTCCACAGCCTTTGCACCGTCAGCAGCCTCTCCGACAACGTCAAATCCATTTTTCGATAAAATATCCTTTATCATCATGCGCATGAATGCCGCATCATCCACTATTAAAATCTTATGTGCCATTTGTCGGCAACCCCCAAATCATCTTAGTTTTTTTAATCGGTCTGTCTGGCTGACAATATCGGTTACGCGAACACCAAAATTTTCATCAATGACGACCACTTCACCCTGGGCAATTAAACGATTATTGACAAGAATATCAACCGGTTCACCGGCAAGCTTATCAAGTTCGATAATTGACCCGGAGGAAAGTTCGAGAATTTCCTTAACCGATCGTTTTGTCCTGCCCAATTCCACAGTCACCTGCAGGGGGATATCCATGAGCATATTCAGATTTTTCGTTTCTTGTTCCTGCTTCTGGTAGGGCGCAAAGTTAGAAAAACTCGCTGGCTGAATGTTTGCCTGCTGCCCAGGCACTTGCCCATAAGCGGAACCAAAATGCTGTGATGCGCTTTGATTAGAAGCTTGCTGCAGCGGGGTCTGATACCCACCCTGGACAGGTTGACTATAATCCTCCGCGCGCCGGTTGTCATCTTGTTGATAAGGCATTTGTGTATATCCGCTTGAATTCGGCGGCGATTCAATTGATCGTTGATGCAGTGGTTCCTGATATACTGATGCAGATCCGATATTTGCATCTTGTATTTGTTGAACATCTTCGATTCTAGCTGTCGGCCCTCCATTTGTGTCGGAAGGATGCAATAATTCAGAGACAAGGCTTTTTGCAAATGGAAGCGGCAGTAATTGCATGATACTAGAATCAATTAAATCCCCAACGCGCAAACGAAATGATATTTTCACGAGTAAATGTTCATTTGGGATCGAATTTTCGCCTTCTCCCGATTCTATGTTCAATAAATCAATACTTGGAGGAGAAATATCCACCTTTTTGTTGAATATAGTCGACATCGAAGTAGCGGCTGAACCCATCATTTGATTCATCGCTTCCTGAACGGCACTCAGCTGGATTTCCCCAAGCAGGTCTGAAGGATTCGCCCCATCTCCGCCAAGCATTAAGTCCGCGATGATTGCCGCGTCACTTTGCTTGATTACAAGCAGATTGACACCGGAAAAGCCTTCTGTATAATTCACTTGGATCGCAACATAAGGATGCGGAAATTCTTCATCAATCTTACTTCTATCAATCAATAAAACCGTCGGTGTCGTAATATCGACCTTTTGATTTAACAAAGTTGATAAAGCGGTTGCTGAGCTTCCAAATGATATATTGCCAATTTCGCCAAGCGCATCCTGCTCCATTGAGGATAAAAAGTCTTCAATAAGGGGAGAAGCTGCTTTATCATATGCAGTATCATCGGTTCCTCTTAAAAGGGCATCGATTTCATCCTGTGAAAGCATTTCATTATTTACCATCTTCGTCTCCCCCCTTCAAGGTATCTAGAATTTGGACGGCAAATTTTTTTCCGGCTTGCCCTGGCTGTGCGGCATATTTCGGAATTTCGCCAACTTTTACGGTCAACGGTACATCGATTGCCTGGTTTAATTCAATTACATCGCCGACATCAAGCAGGAGAAAATCCTCGATGGAAATGTCCGTGGAGCCCAATTCAGTTATGATCGGCAGATCGGCTTTTTTCACCCTTTGCTCCAATGATACAATTTCCTCTGGCAATCTTTCCTTTTTGGATGTCTGCATCCAATAATGGACAGAAAGCTTAGGGATGATAGGTTCCAACACAACATGGGGGATACAAATATTGATCATCCCAGTTGTTTCCCCGATTTGCGTATTCAGTGAGATGACCACCACTGTTTCATTTGGTGAAACCATTTGCAGAAATTGCGGATTCACTTCAAAATCAGTCAGGAGCGGTTCGATCTCAGCAACGGCAGCCCATGCCTCCTGAAGATTTTCAAAACCTCTTTCAAACAGATTGGACATGATTTTTGTTTCAATTTCGGTTAAGTTTTCCACCTTATTGACACTTACACCCTTCCCGCCAAGTACTCTGTCCATCATGGCATAAGCAATGTTAGGGTTGACCTCCATTAAAATCCTGCCATCCAGCGGCGGGACTTCGAAGACGTTCAATATCGTCATCTTTGGTATCGAACGGATAAACTCCTCATAGGGAATTTGATCGGCTGAAGCCACCGAAATTTGGATATATGTCCGCAGCTGCGCTGAAAAGTATGTAGTCAATAGCCGGGCAAAGTTTTCATGGATCCTTGTCAAGCTGCGGATTTGATCCTTTGAAAACCGCAAGGCTCTTTTAAAATCGTAAACTTTTACTTTTTTCTCGGATTCTTCTTTTTTTAGTTCCTCTGCATCCATCTCACCCGTTGAAAGAGCAGACAAAAGCGCATCAATTTCATTTTGTGATAACACTTCACCAGGCACTAGTGATCACCTCCATAATTCCTCTATAAAATGATATTTCTGCTTGGTGGCGCACTATTGAAGGAGAGAGGAGGTAATATAGACCTTTTCAACATCCCCTTCCTGCATTAATCCATTAACGTCAGCCTTTACTTTTTCCTGGAGTTGTTCTTTGCCGGCTTTCCCCTTCAATTCAGCGGATTTCATTTCAGACAGCTCGGTAATGATGATATTCTTCACCTGAAAATTTCTTTTTTCCAGCTCTTCTTTCGCTTTTTTGCTGTCTGTTTGGACAGTAAATGTAATTTTGATGAAATCCCCGCTGGCAAGGTTGGTGGTGATTTCAGGAATTTCCACGGAAGATTCGACTATTTCATCAATGGACGGCTCTTTAGCTGCGGTTCCATCCCCTGAAAACTTCGTCACCACTACAATCGCGATAACCCCGACAAGAGCGATCGCGGCCAGAATTATCAACATATTTCTTAGCAGTTTATTTTTCATCATCATTATCTCCCATATCATCACGAAGCCCGAGAACATTTATCATACGGTAAAAGGCAATAATAGCTTGGATAATCTCTTCCTCTCTTTCACTCACGACAATTTTCTTCCCGCTTGTGAATGTGATGGTTGTATCAGGAAGCGATTCTACCGTTTCGATGAACAACCCATTAACCGTAAAACTTTTCCCGTTTAATCTCGTAACCTTTATCAATCCCATACAGGAGTTTTAGGGGAAATCCTGCCTAAAACTCCTTCCCTCCCTTACTTATCGTTTTAAATTGACAAGCTCCTGCAGGATTTCATCTGAAGTGGTAATGATCCGGGTGTTAGCCTGAAAACCGCGCTGGGCAACAATCATTTCTGTGAATTCCTCTGATAAATCGACGTTTGACATTTCTAACTGTGATGATTCGATGGAACCAAATCCGGGAGTATTTGCAAAACCCCTAACCGGTGCACCGGAATTTGTAGTAATCTTAAAAAGATTATTTCCCGTTTTTTGTAAACCTCCCGTATTAGCAAACTTTGCGTTCATAATTTGTCCGGCAGTTACTAGCGCTCCAGCGTTTATATAGGTGACCGTTCCATTTTTACTGATACTCATCTCTGTTGCTGTAGAAGGTACATTAATTTTACTTGGGAAGGCGGCGGCCGGTGTGGTTGATTGGCCTAACACAAACAGACCGTCTCCATTTACTAAGTTTCCGTTGTTATCCAGATAGAAATTGCCGGCTCTAGTATAGCTTTGGTCTTGTCCGGCCGCATCGCCTACGATAAAATAGCCATCGCCTGCTATGGCTAAATCCAGCACCCTTCCCGTTGTCTGCAAACTCCCTGATTCATGCATCGTATCTATAGATGCCATTTGTGAACCCAGGCCAACCTGTTTCGGATTGACTCCGCCTCTATTCCCGGTTGGAGCACTTGCACCGGAAACGTTTTGACTGATTAAATCTTTAAAAATGACCCTGCCCTTTTTAAATCCATAAGTATTCACGTTAGCGATGTTGTTGCCGATCACATCCAGCTTTGTTTGAAAGTTTTTCATTCCGCTGATTCCTGAGTACATTGAACGTAGCATGTCTTTTCCCCTTTCGTCACACATTTTCCCGCTTTTACGTTGCCGCGATTTTAATGATTTGATTCGCCGAAATTTTTGAAGCATGTCCATCATCCAATTCAAACTGCGTTTTGCCATCCTTCATTTGAACAGATTTCACGGCTGCGGAAGCTTCCTGGTTGTCATTATTTGACCAGGTTACGGTCTTTCCGATCAGTTCACTGGCTGTAATAAGGCTATTGCTGGTCCCCGGCTGATTGACCTGCGAGATATTTCCCGGTTCGAGCGTCGTTCCATCCTCTAGAATCAGATATACGCTGTCATTTTTAAATTGAATGGAAGTGATCAAACCCGTGCCGTTCTCAACGGCAGGCTGTGCATTTGGATCCTCTCCCGGAATCACTTTATGCCAGGTAACGTCTTTGCCGACAAATTGATTATACGAGATCAGTTTGTTTTGCTGTTCCATTTGGACGAACTTGTCGATGCTTTTTCCCATGTTCGTAATCTGCTCCAGGGTTGAAAAGGTCGCCATTTGTGCGATAAAGTCTTTATCCTCCATCGGACTCGACGGATCCTGGTTTTGAAGCTGTGTCATCAATATTTTCAGAAAATCATCTTTTCCTAAAACATCGCTGCCAGTCTTTCGCTGTTTCTCCTGAGAGCCGGATAACAGCAGTGATGAGTCAATCGTATTCATGCTTTTCACCTACGCTTCCATATTGAGCAACGCTGCTTCAAGATCGGCCGTGAACTCCGTTTCGGCCTTTTCCTGATGGTTCTCGTTTTGCTGTTGTTCTTTTGTTTGCTGCTGGGGTCCGGACCTGTCTGAATCTCTTTGTAAAAACCTTTCCTGTGTAAAAGCGTTCAACGACTGTGAGATCTCTATTTTTTCAATCTGGAGATTCTGCCCGTTCAAAGCATGCTTCAAACCCTGGACCTGCGACTCTAATAAATCCCTGGCTTTTGCGGTAGTTGCGACAATTTTCGCGATCAGCACAGCATCCTTTTGGATGAGTTCAATTCTCAGGGAACCAAGATGCTCCGGATTTAGTTTGATGAACAGCTTCTGCATCCCATTTCTACTTGTAAAGTTTGCTTTGTTCAGAATATTTTCAAATGCTTTGATAAATTGTTCCTGGTTTACCGGTTGACCGCCTTTTTCCGTTGTTAACACAAATTGTTCCAGTTTTGAAATCTGAAAATGGACCGGATGGGATCTGGGTATTTCCGTTTGTTCAGTAGAAATGAACTCTTTTCCGCTATTTTTTGTTTCAGAGCTGTTTTTACGGCTTACATCATCTGTAATACCGCTAAAAGCGCGTTTGAGCCATTCTGTATTCCGGCCGTTCCCAGTGGCGACTTCTCTTTCAAAGGCAGCCCCAAGATTTTTTTTGGAAGAATCGTTTTCCAAAAGCTGTTCCACTTTGCTTGAAATTTTTTCGAGCAAGCTTTTCAATTGGGAACTTAGTGCTGCTTCATCAGCGGACATATCCTTAAATGCAGTCAAAAGCTCTTGGATCTTGGCAAATTTCACAACGTTAGAAGCGCTTTGAAGATCGACGTTCTGAAGCTGCTCTTCACTCAGCCGGGCAATGGCAGCCATTATCGAAAGTAAATCAATTCCCCCGATAGCGAGCAAAGACTGATCATTTTCTTCCTTTCCATTTTCATCCGGTTCTTTTAATTGTCCCATCTCTTTTAGTGCATCTGCCAGCTTTCCTAGGGAGGCTTCATCGATGCCGCCTTTTAAAAGCATGTTTACAAACGGATGGGATTCAAGCTGCTTCCCGTCCAGCAAAATGTCTCGCCCCAGTTGAAGGCCTCCCTCCAGGTCACTTAGACTGCCTGTCTGTAAAAATAGAGACAACTCCTGTAACCGTGCGGTCTGCTCGCTCGAAAGGCCCTCGATTTGTTGATTGGCACCAGCGGACAGGGCGGTGAGCGCTGTCCCAAAGCCAGAGGCCTGATTAGATGAGCTTAATTTAGTTGAAGCAGGCGTTCCTGATGGAGATTGTGAAGAAAAGACTGATCCAGCGTTCATTTTTTCACCTCCTTTACGGGGAACTGTCCCCCCTTGAGTTAATCGTGAGCCTCATTGTTAACCGGGCAGCATCTTCCGGTTTCATTTGTTCCATAATTGAAGTAAGTGTATCCGCTTTGATGCCCGATAATATTTTAACGGCTTCATCGTCCTCAAGCTGTGCGATGATCGGCGCCGATTTTTTTGCAGACATTGTTTCATAGGTACGGATGATATCCTTAAAGGCGCGTTTATTTTCGTCCTGTGCAGCCCTTAATTCTTCGATTTCCTTTTCAAGCTGCTGTTTTTCCAGTTCAGTACGCTGGATTGTTTGGTCGCCGCTGTCGATGAGTTCTTCGAGCTTTGCAATCTCCGCTTCGCTGTCTCTTTTTTCCGTCTCCAAATCTCCAATCTTTTTCTCGAATCGGTCAATGGATGGCATTTTCTGTTCTTTTTCGTCAAAAAGGCCGGATATTATCGGGAGGTTCTCTCCTGCCTTCTTACCTTCCTCGAAAACATTGACCCCCGCAACTGTAAGGACAATCGAAATGATCACAATCAAGAATAACAGGGGAATGAACACGACAAATAGAAACCATTGGAACTTATTGTATTGTTTTTCCTCACTCTCAAGCGTTGTTTTTTCCATGACCCTCACCTAGTTATCCTTGCTTAAGAATTGCTGTATCGAGATTTCGTCCATGTTTCTATTCTCTGTTTCTTTTAGGGTATCCAGGAATCTTTGAATATCTTTTTCTTTGATTCTTTGATATTTTTTCACTTCGATATTTTTTTCCATTAGCTTATCCTGCTGCAGTGTCATATTGTAACGCGCCTCGATAACCGCTTTTTGATAATGCTCGATGATCTTTTCAAGGTTATCCATAAAAAGCTGTTGATGGCGGATTTCCTGTATTGAAAGGCCACTTCTCAGTTTTTCTTGATGAAATTGCAATAGGTCTTCCTTCTTTTTCAGAAGCTTGTAAAGTTTTTCAGCCGCCTCTTCAAACTTTTTGAGCGCTTCATTATATTTGGAAAAGGCGTCGCTCTTCTCTTTTTCTTTGATGGTAAGTATTTTTTCGAACTTATATTGGTAGATCATGAGCTATTCACCTTTTTCCATCAATTGTCTTAAATTAAAAACGCTCTCGCCTTTTGACATTTTTTCATGTATTCCCTGCTTCAGGAAAGAAATGATCTGCGGCTGCATGTTAATCGAGTGGTCTATATCACTGGAAGCGCCTCTTTTATAAGCACCAATATTAATTAAATCCTCAGATTCGGCATACGTTGACAGCGTCGCCCGTAACTTTTCTGCAGCGCCTTTATGTTTTTCGTCAACAATGTTATTCATGACCCGGCTGATGCTTTTGAGGACATTGATTGCCGGGAACTGGCCTTTATTCGCAAGCTGCCTGTCAAGGATAAAGTGACCGTCCAAAATCCCCCGCACTGTATCGGCAATTGGCTCATTCATATCGTCGCCATCCACCAAAACAGTATAAAAAGCGGTGATTGTCCCCAACCGGTTAGTTCCGGTCCGTTCAAGCAGCCTTGGTAGGGTCGAAAATACGGACGGTGTATAGCCTTTCGTTGTCGGAGGCTCGCCTACCGCAAGCCCGATTTCCCTCTGTGCCATCGCGACGCGTGTGACTGAATCCATCATTAACATGACATTGAGGCCTTCATCGCGAAAATATTCGGCAATGGCCGTCGCCGTCAAGGCTCCTTTTATCCTCATCAAGGCAGGCTGGTCTGAGGTCGCTACAACAACGATTGACTTCGCCAAACCTTCAGGGCCAAGATCCTTTTCGATAAATTCCCGGACCTCCCTGCCGCGTTCGCCAATCAGGCCAATCACATTCAAATCAGCAGTCGTATTCCTTGCGACCATGCCCAGAAGTGTGCTTTTCCCTACCCCGCTGCCGGCAAATATTCCGACACGCTGGCCTTTTCCGACCGTCAGCAGACTGTCAATCATCCGTACGCCGACGTCGATCGGCTCATCAATCGGCGGTCTTTCCATCGGACCAGGGGGTTCTTGTTCTACAGAAACCGATGCCAGTCCTTTTGGAAGCGGGGAGCCGTCCAGCGGGTTACCGAGTGAATCGACGACTTGCCCGATTAAACCTGCACCCACCTTAATTTCCAGAGAGCGTGATGTCGCTTCTACAAGGCATCCCGGGGAGATGTCGCTTACCGCCGTATAAGGCATCAGAATCACCATTTCATTCTTGAAGCCTATAACCTCGGCGCGAATCTGCTTTTTTTTTCGCTTCATGCCGGTATGTATATAACAGACATCTCCGATAGAACTTGCGGGGCCTTGCGACTCTATCATCAATCCGACAACTCTCTTCACTCTTCCGTAATGCTTTAAGGTTTCCAATTCTTCAACAAAGGGCAATAGTTCCGCTGCCTTCATCTTTTACTCCCCTTCCAGCAATTCAACCAATTTCAACTTAATTTCTTTTAGTTGGCTGTCTATCCCTGCATCAATGCGTCCGTGCGTAGATTCGATGATACAGCTGGTTTCACCTATCCCTTGGTCCGGGTAAATATAAAACCTTGTTTCTTTATGGAAAATCGCACTCAGTTCTTCCTTGTGGGCAAGGAAATATTGATAATGGACTGGATGGACATGCAGTTCCACCTCGGGATGATCTTTCGCTTCCTTGATTGCCTGCTTGGCGATGGACATATATACTTGCTCTGAATCTTCCAATCTGGTGCCAATAATCCGTTCGGATACCTTTATCCCCAGTTCCAATATCGTTCTTTCGGATGCCTCGATATGGGCCAGATAATCATTTTTAGATGATGCTACAATTTCTCTGGCATGTTCAATCGCAGCAGCGCACTCTTCATAGCCCCTCTGCTTCCCAAGCTCTATTCCCTCATTGAAACCGAGCTCCCGTGCTTCCTGAACCATTTGCATTTTCTCGACTTCTTCAAAATGCATCCTGGACGCTTCTGCCTGTCTGAGAATCTTTTCTGCTTGTTGTCTTGCTTCGATAACGATTGCCTCAGCTTCTGATTTTGCCTGTTCCGTTACATTTCCTGCATCGATTTCCTGGAACACTGCGGCAGCTTCCGGATCTCCACCTTGCAGGAGAAAATCAAACTCTCGGATATTGATTTTTTTCTTGAGAATCGTATTTGCAAACTGTGATTTGATAATTCTAGACAATGATATCATCCCCTCCGCCGCGGGCAACGACGATTTCACCTGATTCCTCCAAACGGCGTATCACTGCAACGATACGTGACTGCGCTTCCTCTACATCGCGGAGACGGACAGGGCCCATATATTCCATTTCTTCCTCGAATGTTTCCACCATACGCTTCGACATATTTTTAAAGACGATTTCCTTGACTTCCCCGCTGGCAACCTTAAGCGCAAGTTTAAGGTCTTCGTTTTCCGAATCACGGATCACACGCTGGATGGCCCGGCTGTCGAGGGTTACGATGTCTTCGAAAACAAACATCCGTTTCTTGATTTCTTCCGCCAGTTCAGGATCCTGAATTTCCAGTGCATCGAGAATCGTCCTTTCCGTTGAGCGGTCCACACCATTCAACACTTCTACCACAGCTTCAACTCCCCCGGTCTGTGTATAATCCTGGGTCACGGTTGCTGAAAGTTTTCTCTCTAATATTTGTTCCACTTCATTGATAATCTCTGGAGATGTAATATCCATGATCGCAATCCTTCTGGCAATATCAGCCTGTACCTCTTGAGGCAGTTCAGACAGTATTTGTCCTGCCTGGGCTGGATCAAGGTAAGACAAAATCAAGGCAATCGTCTGTGGGTGTTCATTTTGGATAAAATTCAGGATTTGACCAGGATCAGCTTTACGGGCAAAATCGAAAGGCCTAACCTGCAGGGATGAGGTCAGCCGATTGATGATCGCTGCAGCCTGATCAGTTCCGAGCGCCTTTTCCAACACCTGTTTGGCGTAACCAATCCCCCCCTGTGAAATATAGTCCTGGGCAAGCGCTATGTTATGGAATTCTTCTAAAATCTCTTCTTTATCGTGTGAATCCACTTTTCTTACTCCCGAGATTTCCAGCGTGAGCCTTTCAATCTCTTCTTCTGAGAGATGCTTATAAACGGAAGCCGAAACGTCGGGACCAAGGGAAATGAGCAGGATGGCCGCTTTTTGCTTTCCGGTATGTCCGCCTTTTTTCTTTCTATCTGTCAACTTCATTTCCTCCTAGTCTTCCGCTATCCAGCTTCTCAACAGTTTTGCAAATTCCTCCGGCTTTTCTCTCGCTAACTTTTCCAGCTGCTTTCGTTTCTGGGTGGATTCCGTTTCTTGTTCTTCATTCAAATCGGGAACTTCAAAAACGATTTGTTCTTCCATGACCTCTTCTTCATATTGATCCCTTTTTCTGGAACGGATAAATAAAATCAGGAAAATGATCGCTGCGAGCAAGCCTACACCTCCGACAATGTAAACCCAAATCGGCAGGGACTTATCCTTTGGCTGGTCGAATTTGATCTTGCCGTTAAAGGGCTGTACGGAAACCGCAACCTTCTGAAAGATATCCTGATCAGTCAATTCCGTGGCACCATTATCTTTATCTATCGTGGTGCGGACAATGGTACTTAACACTTTGGTTATGTCATCAATGCTTTCCTGTGGAAGCGAGGCCGGATCATTTGGCTTTGGCGGTTCCACCATGACCTGTATTCCCAGATCATTGACTTTATACGGACTTTCAACAACCTGCTTTTTAATTCTGTTCACTTCATTATTGATGGTTTCTTCCACCCGTTCATAATCCCCGTTGCCATCTGTTCCAGCCTGGTACGTATATCCCTGCGAATCCGCAGGATCTTCCGCCTGGGGAGTCCCGCCGGGAGGTTTACCGGTTCCGGTGTATGTTTCATTTATTCTTTGAGCAGAAATGGCTATGCCTTCCATGTTTTCCTGGTCGACAGGAGTTACCAGGTTTTCCTCCCGGTTTTCCTGCGTAAAATCGACATCTGCGGTAACCGAAACGACAACTTTTTCTCTGCCCATCAGTGTGCCGAGCATATTCTGGACCTGTCTTTGAATATCGCGTTCGATTTCCTTTTTAATTTCATGCTGTGATGCAAAGGAGGCACCGGGTTCAGAATTGTTTTCATTTTTTAAATCAAAATACTCAAAATCCTGATTCATAATGACGATATTATCAGTAGGAAGATTGGGTACGCTTTTTGATACAAGGTGATACAGGGACTTTATCTGGCCGCTTTCGAATTGATAGCCAGGTTTCGTATTCAAAACGATGGATGCCGATGCTTCTTCCGGATCATCACTGACGAAAACCCCTTTTTCAGGAAGGGTGATCATCACATTTGCATCGTTTACACCATCTATCCCTTTGATAAGTTCCGCCAATTCTGTTTGCATCGCATCCAATTTAAGCACATTGAACTCATTTTCCGTCATGCCAATCCCGGCATTCTGGCCAAAGAAAGAATAATCTATGCTTCCCGATTTCGGGATTCCCTCTGCCGCGAGCTCCACCTTAAGAGTATCAACGCTTTCCTCGGGAACTTTTATCGTTTTCCCGCCATCGGTTATTTCAGATTGTATTCCCCTGCCATCAAGGTTCTCCTTAATACCGCCGGTTTCCGATGGTGATAAATCGCTGTACAGAGGAACCATTGTCGTTCTGGTAACGAGGAAGGAAACAACGGCAATTATTAAGGCAGCAAGAACGGCCGATCCAATCATTAGAAACCTTTGGGTTCTGCTTCTGCTTCCCCAAAAACCTGTCATTTTGTTCTTTATGTTCACTAACGCTTCATTCATTTTAATCCCCCGGGAAACCTAAATACTCATTCTCATTACTTCTTGATAAGCTTCGACGACTTTATTTCGCATCTCGATTGTTGCCTGCATGGTTATGCTCGCTTTTTGGGAAGCAATCATTACCTGATGCAAGTCGATATTATCCCCTCTGGCCATCTTTTCCGTTATTTTGTCAGAGACTCCTTGAGCTTCATTTACTTTTTCTATAGAATTTTTTAGGAAGGATGCAAAACTTTGTTGAGCTTCGTATGGTGTAAATGGCTTGGCTTGCATGCTCTCACTATTTGTCTTAAACACTTTGTTTTCAGGAGTAAAAGTAATTCCCTGCATATCATCCAGCTCCTATCTATTTGCCTATTTCAAGCGCCTTCATCATCATGCCCTTTGAAGCGTTAAAAACGGTGACATTGGCTTCATAGGAACGAGTCGCACTCATCAGATCGACCATTTCCCTCAAAGGATCGACATTGGGTATTTGCAGATAACCATCTTCATTTGCATCGGGATGTTCCGGGTCGTATATAAGCTTAAATGGTGTGTCCCTGTCTTCGTCGATCTTCGATACCCTGACACCTTCGCCTGCCGTGTTTGCTCCTTTGCTGCCGATTGCTGTATGTAAGAAGCTGGAGAAACTGGTTTCGTTCGGCTGTAAAGCGACCGTTTTTCGCCGGTATGGCTCCCACGTGTCCGGGCCAATCTTCCTCGCCCGCGTTGAATCGGCGTTCGCCATGTTTGAAGAAATGACATCCATCCTTAAGCGTTGCGCTGTTAAAGCGGAAGCTGTCCCGTTCATACTGGTAAACATGCCCATCACTTGCCACCCCTTATTACATTCTGCATGGATTGAAATTTACCGTTCAGCCTATCAGCTACCGCATTATAATAGATTTGGTTTGTAGCCAGGTCACTCATTTCCTGATCCATATCAACACTGTTGCCATTATTGTTGTATTGAAGGCTGTTTTTCGTCACAATTCCAGATTGAATTGGAGGTTTCATCTGAAAATCATAATGTCTGCTTTCCGTCCGGAAAGCATGAATGGATGCCTGCAGCTCATTCTGAAAAGAAGCTGTAAATTGGACATCTTTTGCTTTATAATTTGGTGTATCTGCATTCGCAATGTTTTGCGAGATAACTTTTTGCTTTGTACCCGAATAATTCAAAGCATTCTCAAGTGTTTGAAATGTATTCGAAAACAATTTCATAAAGCGTTCACCCCTTTTTGCGCAAGAAAAATATTACATATACCCATACTTGTAACATAATAAACATAATCTAGTAACTATTGTAAAGAATAACATACTCCCTGTCTATCAAGTATCGACAAAACTTTCAGTGCAAAAGTCCTATTTTTGTCGGCTTATGTCATATAATTCTTATAAATGATACAATCTCCACAAGAAAACCTGAAAAAAGCTTCTTAAAATTAGGCCTTCTTCATTAGAGGGCAAAATTGAAACCAGACAAATTCTTAAATCACAGGGAAATATAATCCGTCCAACAGGCACTTTAGCCCTAAAAGGGTGACATTCCACAAACCTCTATCTTCCTTTTTCGATAAGAACCTTCAAAAACCGGGGAGAGCGAGAAATAGTTTGGAATCCATGAAACGCAAAAAGGCAGCCCCGCTATGTTAGGAGCCGCCTTTATCTTAAAAAATAAGTAGCGCTTGTGCTTTTCTTCTGTTTTAATGGTTTTTTAACTTTTCTAATTCAAAGAGGAACTTTCCATTTAACACCTTAATGTATGTCCCTTTCATTCCCAATGAACGGGATTCAATGACACCGGCACTTTCCAGTTTTCTTAACGCATTGACGATTACCGAGCGGGTAATGCCGACGCGGTCAGCGATCTTGGAAGCGACCAACAAGCCTTCATTGCCTTTTAATTCTTCAAAGATGTGTTCGATGGCCTCAAGCTCACTGTAAGAAAGCGAACTGATCGCCATTTGCACAACAGCCTTGCTTCTTGCTTCTTCTTCAATCTCTTCCGCTTTTTCACGAAGGATTTCCATTCCCACTACTGTTGCGCCATATTCAGCTAAGATTAAATCATCATCATGGAATTTTTCCTCAAGACGCGCCAATATTAATGTACCTAAGCGCTCTCCGCCGCCAATAATCGGCACTACCGTGGTCAGACCGCTTCCGAACAATTCCTTATTTTCAACGGGAAACGCAGTGTACTCGCTGTTAATGTCCAAATTGGAAGATGTTTCCTGGAGATTGAATAATCTTTTCGTATATTCTTCAGGGAATTGTCTGTCCTCCAGCATTTGTACCATGCGTTCGTTTTCGATTTGTTGGTTGATGGCAAACCCGAGAAGCTTCCCGCGTCTTGAGACAACAAAGACATTTGCTTCGATTACTTCACTAAGGCTCTCCGCCATTTCTTTAAAATTAACCGGCTTGCCGGCTGTATTTTGAAGCATGGCGTTAATCTTTCTCGTTTTTCCTAATAAATTCATTACAAAACTTCCTCCTAATAAGACCTTGACTATTTTATTTCAGCATTTATCATTTCATGCCGGATTACATATTTGGCAACCGGACAATAGGCTGTACTCCTGTAGATACCTACTACCCCTTGCAACCTGATTCAAACGCCGGACTGACTTACCTCTTGGGATGCCTACAGTATAAACTGGCTCAAGTCTTTGTTTTTTGCTATCGACCCTAGTTTGTCTTCTACATACTTCGGGGTAATCGTGATTTTTTCCATTGTTATTTCGGGTGCCTCAAAGGATAAGTCCTCCAGCAGCCTTTCCATGATGGTATGCAGTCTTCTTGCTCCGATGTTATCCGTATTTTGATTGACTTCAAAGGCCACTTCTGCAATCTTACGAATAGCATCGTCAGAAAATTCAATTTCTATACCTTCCGTTTCCAATAATGCAATATATTGTTTTAGCAATGCATTATCCGGTTCATGAAGAATGCGGACAAAATCATCCACTGTCAGTTTTTTCAGTTCCACCCTGATCGGAAGTCTTCCTTGCAATTCCGGGATTAAATCAGATGGCTTCGCAATATGGAAAGCTCCGGCTGCCATAAACAGCACATGATCTGTTTTCACAGAACCGTATTTCGTTACTACCGTCGACCCTTCTACGATTGGAAGAATGTCACGTTGGACCCCTTCTCTTGAAACATCAGCGGAAGAACCGCCTGACTGTTTACTGGCAATTTTATCGATTTCATCGATAAAAATGATTCCTGACTGTTCTGCCCGGAATACCGCTTCCTGGGTAACTTCATCCATGTCGATTAGTTTGCTTGCTTCTTCATTTGTAAGAGCAATCCGCGCTTCACTCACCTTCAGCTTGCGCTTTTTCCGTTTCTTAGGCATCAGGCTGCCGAGAGCATCCTGCATATTCATGCCCATCTGCTCCATCCCTGAACCCTGGAGCATATCAAACATTGATGGCTGCTGCTCCTCAACTTCTACAGTGACAATCTCGTTCTCCAACTCGCCGTTTGCTAGCTTGTCTTCCACAATCCGCCTCTTCTGCTGCAGACTTAAATCTTCATCATTGCTGTTATCAGGCTCCTGCTGTTCGTTGTTTCCACCGCCAAAAAATACCTCAAGCGGATTTTTAAAGTTATTCTGTTTTTTGGCAGAGGGAGCCAGAAGCTCTACAAGTCTTTTATTGGCATTTTGCTCTGCACGTTCCTGGACGCTTACCTTCTTTTCTTCTTTAACTAAACGGACGGATGTTTCCACGAGGTCACGTACCATCGATTCCACATCTCTTCCAACATACCCGACCTCGGTAAATTTCGTAGCCTCCACTTTAACAAAAGGAGCTCCTACCAATTTAGCCATCCGTCTTGCGATTTCGGTTTTACCAACACCTGTCGGCCCGATCATCAGAATATTCTTTGGCACCACTTCGTCGCGAAGCTGTTCACTTAACAGACTGCGTCTATGGCGGTTACGAAGCGCAACAGCTACCGCACGTTTCGCATCCTTTTGGCCTACAATATATTGATCCAGTTTCTCGACAATCTGTCTTGGAGTTAAATTAGCTCTGTTCCCTTGCATGCCAGCCACTCCTTTCGATTATAATTCTTCCACGATTATATTCGTATTTGTATAGACACAGATCTCAGCTGCAATTTCAAGTGCAGCCTGGGCAATTTCCTTTGCGTTCAAATTGCCGCCTGAAAAACGTTTCAGGGCCCTGCCGGCTGAAAGGGCATAGTTGCCACCCGAACCTATCGCCAGGATCCCGTCATCCGGTTGGATTACTTCGCCGGTCCCCGAAACGAGCAATAAATCATCTTTATTCATGACGATGAGCATCGCTTCAAGCTTACGGAGCACGTTGTCACTTCGCCATTGTTTCGCCAGTTCCACAGCTGCACGCTGCAAATTCCCATTGTATTCTTCCAATTTGGATTCAAAAAGTTCGAATAATGTAAATGCATCGGCTACAGATCCCGCAAAACCAGCCAGTACATTTCCGTTAAATATCCGTCTTACCTTCCTTGCTGTGTGTTTCATCACAACAGCGTTTCCTAAAGTCACCTGTCCGTCTCCGGACATGGCGCATTCCCCGTTATGTTGTACAGCAAAAATGGTCGTTGCATGAAAATTACCCATAATAGTCTCCTTTCAAAGCGATTATGCCCGCGGATGAGAAGCATTGTATACCTTTCGCAGCTGATCTTTCGTCACGTGTGTATAAATTTGCGTTGAAGAAATTTTGGAATGCCCCAAAAGTTCCTGGACAGTGCGTATATCCGCGCCATTATTGAGCAAATGAGTGGCAAACGAATGCCGGAGCATATGTGGATGCAGGCTGCCGTCAGTCGTTGCTCTTTTTATCAATCCGCTTAAGATATAACGGACCCCTCTTGGAGTCAGCGGATCTCCGCGGAAGTTGACAAATAAATAAGAATGCGTCTTGTTCCGGGCCTTATGCAGCACTTCCCTGGCTTCTTTTATGTAACTCTGTACTGCATCTTTGGCAAAACCGCCTAGAGGAGCGTAACGATCTTTTTTTCCCTTGCCGTGAATTAAAATCGTGCCCATGGAAAAATCGATATCCTGCATTTTTATTTCACAGCACTCGCTGACACGAATTCCTGTGGCATAAAGGAGCTCCAAGATGGCAGAATCCCTTAAACCGAGTGGTGTATCCTTGTCAAGCGAAGAGAAAAGCTTATTTAGTTCCTCCTCATACATAAAACGTGGAAGCATTTGATCCTTTTTCGGCAGCGATACTAGCGCAAACGGATTTTCCGCAACGATTTCTTCACGCATCATAAACTTATAAAAGCTTCTCAGACAGGAAGTTTTTCGAGCAACAGATCGTTTAGAAAGGTTCTTTTCATACAGCTTTGTTAAGAATAGCCTTGCGTCAAAATACTCAACCACCTGCAGATTCTTGATTCCTTGTTCAGACATGAACAAGAGAAATTCATTTATATCCTGTGTATAATGCTCGATGGTATACCGCGAACAGTTTTTCTCAATTTGTAAGTATTCAATAAATGACAGTAAGGATGGGTTTTCAATTGCCATAGTGTACACCCCACAAAGGCTTATAAAATAATATCACATTTTAAAAGTGCAAGCAAATCATTTTACAAACTCTTCACAAAATTCCGAATTGTTTCTAAAGCCCGGTCAGCGTGTTTTTGATTACGTTCATTTTTTCCCTTAATTTTCACTTCCAAATCAGGAAACAGGCCAAAATTGGCATTCATAGGCTGGAAGGTTTTCGCATTCGTTGAAGTGATATATCGCGCCATGCTTCCCATTGCCGTTTCCCCCGGGAAAACGACTGGTTCCTGGCCCTGTGCCACCTTTGCAGCGTTTATGCCTGCAATCAAACCCGAAGCTGCAGATTCAACATATCCTTCCACACCGGTCATTTGGCCTGCAAAGAATAAATCATTGCGATTTCTGAATTGGTAAGTCGGCTGCAAAACTTTTGGCGAATTGATAAACGTATTGCGATGCATGACCCCATATCGGACGACTTCTGCATTTTCCAGACCGGGAATCAACTGTAGGACCTTTTTTTGCGGGCCCCATTTTAAGTGGGTTTGGAAGCCAACAATATTGTATAGAGTCCCGGCTGCATCATCCTGCCTTAATTGCACGACTGCGAAAGGCCTTTTCCCCGTTTTCGGATCTTCAAGACCAACAGGTTTAAGCGGGCCAAACAGCATCGTCTTTCTGCCGCGTGAGGCCATGACTTCAATCGGCATGCAGCCCTCAAAGAAAATTTCTTTTTCAAATTCTTTTAATGGTACGGTCTCAGCGGAAATGAGCGCTTCATAGAAACGGTTGAATTCCTCTTCGGTCATCGGGCAATTTAAATAAGCGGCTTCTCCCTTGTCATAACGGGATTTCAAGTAAACTTTATCCATATCAACACTGTCTTTTTCAATGATTGGAGCTGCAGCATCATAAAAATATAGATACTCTTCCTCCATGATTTCCTGTAATTTCTGGGATAAGGCCTCACTTGTCAGTGGTCCGGTTGCAATTACTGTCGGACCTTCCGGAATCCCGGTAACCTCTTCATTGACAACTGTCACGTTTGGATGATTTTTCACCAAATCTGTCACCCTGCCTGAAAACTCATGACGGTCCACAGCCAGCGCCCCTCCAGCCGGCACGGAACTTGCGTCCGCAGAAGATAGGATCACTGAGTCAAGCAGGCGCATTTCTTCCTTTAACACACCTACTGCATTCGTAAGTTCATTGGCCCGAAGTGAATTGCTGCACACCAGTTCGGCAAATTTTTCGGTATGATGTGCCGGTGTTTGCTTCACCGGACGCATTTCATACAGCTTTACCTTCAAACCGCGCTTCGCAAGCTGCCATGCTGCTTCACTGCCTGCAAGCCCTGCGCCGATTACGTTAACTGTGGTTTCTTTCATTTTACGAACCTCCCTGTAAACATATGATAAAACTTAATTGTTTACAAATTTATTTCACTCTCTTTAATGTTCCAAAAAATTCATATGTAAAAGAGTATCATTTTATCGCAATTAAAAATTATATAGCTAAAACAAGCCGTTTGTCCACTGCATTTTACAATACGAATCAAAAAGAGAAAAGTTTCATGCCTGAAAAAAAGGCGAGCGGATGCTCACCTTCCTTCAACTTTGCGGTGTTTCTTTATAATCACAATTCATACATTGTACCTGGATGCCTTTTTTCAGTTTTTTCTCGACCAGGGTTCCTTCACATTTAGGGCAGGAACGCGGCAGGGGCTTATCCCATGAAATAAACTCACAGTTTGGGTAGCGGTCACAACCGTAAAAAATCCGCCGTTTTTTGCTTTTTCTTTCAATGATGTTGCCTTCTTTACAGTGAGGACATTTAACGCCGATAGCCTTGACGATTGCTTTTGTATTCCGGCAGTCGGGGAAATTGCTGCAGGCCATGAATTTACCGTAGCGTCCCATTTTAAATACCATCGGGCTGCCGCAGTTCTCACAATCCTCGCCGGCCGGTTCATCTTTGATCTCGACCTTTTCCATTTCGGACTCAGCTTTCTCGAGATGAGTTTCGAATTCCCTGTAAAACCCATCAATCACCTTGATCCATTCCACATTTCCTTCTTCAACATTATCAAATTCCTGTTCCATTTTGGCCGTAAACTCCATGTCCAGGATGTCCGGAAAGAATTCAAGGATCAAATCAAGTACAATCTCACCAAGCTCTGTCGGAATAAAGCGCTTATTATCAAGCGTCACATAGCCCCTTTTCTGGATAGTATCCAATGTGGGGGCATAGGTGGATGGACGGCCTATCCCGAGTTCTTCAAGGGTCCTTACAAGACGGGCTTCTGTAAAGCGGGGAGGCGGCTGCGTGAAATGCTGTTTGGGGTCGATATCCTTAGAGGTGACCTTGTCTCCTTTAGATACTTCCGGCAGCATATTCTCCTTTTCTTCAACCGCATCGTCCGATCCTTCAACGTAAACTTTCATAAAACCGGGGAATTTCACCTTTGAACCGGTTGCACGGAAAATGACCTCACCGTTTTTCAGATCGATGCTCATCGTGTCCATGACAGCCGAAGCCATTTGGCTTGCGACAAACCGTTCCCAGATTAACTTATACAGCCTCAGTTGGTCCCTTGAAAGGAATTCCTTCACAGTGTTTGGCTCTTTCATCGTGCTGGTCGGCCGGACAGCCTCATGGGCATCCTGTGCATTGCTTTGTTTTTTTTCTTTTCTTTCATCAGTCTGCACGAATTCCTTGCCGTATGTTTGCTCAATATAGCCTGCTGCTTCCGCTTTTGCCACATTGGAAATACGGGTTGAATCGGTTCTCATATAGGTAATTAAACCGACTGTACCTTCCTTGCCGAGCTCAATGCCTTCATAAAGCTGCTGCGCAAGCATCATCGTCTTCTTCGCACGGAAGTTTAATTTCCTTGCCGCTTCCTGCTGGAGGGAGGAAGTCGTAAACGGAGCTGCCGGATGGCGTTTTCTTTCTTTTTTTGAAACGGCTGCGATTTCAAAATCACTGCCGCTTAACGACCCAATAACCGTTTTCACATCGTCTTCCGAATGGAGTTCGGCACGCTCTCCGTTAAGGCTGAAAAACGAACCTTCGAACTGTTCCCTGCCTTTGATAAAGTCGGCCTTGATTGTCCAGTATTCTTCAGGCACGAAATCCTTAATTTCCTTTTCTCGGTCAATGATCATCCGTACAGCCACTGATTGCACGCGGCCGGCACTCAGTCCTTTTTTCACTTTTTTCCACAACAGAGGAGAGATATTGTATCCAACCAGGCGATCCAAAATCCTTCTTGCCTGTTGTGCGTCCACAAGGTTCATGTTAATCGGCCTTGGAGTTTTAAAGGATTCTGTTATTGCGTCTTTCGTAATTTCGTTGAAAACGACCCGGCAATCAGATGTAATATCAACATCAAGGCTATGTGCCAGATGCCAGGCGATCGCTTCCCCTTCCCTGTCGGGGTCAGCCGCGAGATAAATCTTTTTTGCTTTCTTTGCCGCAGATTTCAATTCTTTTAGTACAGGGCCTTTGCCGCGAATCGTAATATATTTTGGTTCAAAGTCATGTTCGGTGTCAACGCCCATCTGGCTCTTTGGCAAATCACGGATATGGCCCATCGATGCCTTCACTTTATACTTTTTACCAAGATAGCGCTCTATTGTTTTCGCCTTGGCAGGCGATTCTACAATCACTAGGTACTCTGACATTCAAAAAATCCTCCTCGAAGAGGTAATATAAATCTTCACTATTATTAATCATAAAAATTTCTTTTGTCAATGCTCTTTATTTTTAATTACCGATTATTTCAACACTTTTTTTCATTAATTTCAACTATTTCGCAAAGTTATTAAAAAAATAATTCATTTTTAAGCATTATATAACCGGCTGTTTTTAAATCATACACGTTTTTGGGGAAAAGCCAAAAGAAAGAGGCTTACTAATGAATTCCGCTGCTCATTTCGGTTTCGATATCGTTAGCCTGAAGTACAGGCTTTGCCCCGTCCTGAATCAATAAATTGGAGCCTAACGATAATTCGCTTGTCACATTCCCCGGAAGCGCAAATACCTCCCTGCCATGCTCAAGAGCATATTGGGCGGTAATTAAAGACCCGCTGTTTTGCTTTGCTTCTATTATAAACACACCTTGAGACAAGCCGCTTATAATCCGGTTCCGCATCGGAAACATCCATGGCTCCGGACGCCTTCCAGGCGGGACCTCTGAAATCAACAGCCCTTCTTTCATTATCGCGATTGCCAGGGGGATGTTCTCCTTTGGGTAAATATAAAAGTGGCCTCCACCCAACACTCCGATCGTTTTGCCTTTTTGATAAAGCGAAAGTTTATGTGAAAGGGCGTCAATACCGGTTGCTGCGCCGCTAATAATGACATAGCCTTTTTGAACCAGCGGCGGCAGTATCATTTTCAGCGCTTCAATCCCGTATGAAGACGGCTTCCTTGCGCCTACTACCCCCAATGCGGGTGCTTCTGCCAATAAGTCCCTCTGTCCTTTTACATACAGAACCCAGGGTGGGTCGAATATTTGTTTCAACAAGAATGGATAATCGTCGTCCATGATCGTCATGCAGTCAATTTGGTTTGCGGAATACTGACGAATCAATTTTTCGATGTCAATAGAGTGGAGGTCTTCGAGAAATAATTGGAGTTTTGGAAGGGTAAGCGGAAGAACTTCCTGCCATGTATTCATAGGCCAATCGTATAGAGACGTGAGTGCGGGATCATGCTTTAATACCTTTCTGATCGCCTTCCAGCCAATACCGCGGCAGTGGTGCAAGTGAATTAATTTTTCCCGGATATTCAAGAAAAGTCACTCCTTAAAAGAGATTTAAATGAAGAAAAAACGAGGGGTTTGGAAGAATATGGTCCGCAGCTGTTTTAATAAAATCGCCCCTCCAAAAAAAAATGGGGGGACGATCATTATTACATGTTAATGAGTTTTACATTTGTCGTATATACCGTTTTCTTTAAGTGCAGAAATTAAAGTCACTCCCATTACAGACGGAGTATCTGCCACTTTAATGCCGCATTCATTCATGACGCGGATTTTCTCATCGGCAGTCCCTTTTCCGCCTGAAATAATCGCACCGGCATGGCCCATGCGCTTCCCGGGAGGTGCCGTACGCCCGCCGATAAAGCCGACTACAGGCTTAGTCATGTTAGCCTTTACCCATTCTGCCGCTTCTTCTTCAGCAGTGCCGCCGATTTCGCCGATCATGATGACTGCATATGTTTCAGGGTCTTCATTGAAGGCTTTTAAGACATCAATGAAATCTGTTCCGTTTACCGGATCGCCGCCGATACCAACAGCTGTAGACTGTCCAATCCCTTCCTGCGATAACTGATGGACCGCTTCGTAAGTTAATGTTCCGGAACGGGAAACAACGCCTACATGGCCTTTTGTATGGATGTAGCCAGGCATGATGCCGATCTTGCATTCATCCGGTGTGATAACTCCTGGGCAGTTTGGCCCGATTAGACGGGTCTGTTTGCCTTCCATATAGCGCTTGACTTTGACCATATCCAGAACAGGGATATGTTCTGTGATACAGATAGCCATATCCAATTCAGCATCTACTGCCTCGAGGATTGCGTCGGCTGCAAAAGGAGCCGGAACATAAATGACTGATGCATTGGCACCTGTAGCCTTTGTCGCTTCGCTGACTGTGTTGTATACAGGCACACCTTCCACTTCTGTACCGCCTTTGCCCGGCGTTACGCCTGCAACAATCTTTGTGCCGTATTCAAGCATTTGTTTGGTATGAAATAAAGCCGTTGAACCAGTAATACCCTGAACAATGACTTTAGTATCTTTATTAATAAATACGCTCATTTTGGTCCCCCCTGCCTATTATCCTACAAGCTCTACGATTTTTTGTGCACCGTCTGCCATAGATTCAGCAGGCGTAATATTTAAACCGGATTCTCTTAAGATCTTTTTACCAAGGTCCACGTTTGTTCCTTCAAGACGGACAACAAGCGGCACCTGTAAGCCAAGCTGTTTGGCAGCTTCCACTACACCTTCAGCGATGATATCACATTTCATGATGCCTCCGAAAATGTTAACGAAGATCCCTTTAACTTTTGCATCGGAAAGAATGATTTTGAATGCTTCTGTTACCTTTTCAGCTGTAGCTCCGCCCCCGACATCAAGGAAGTTGGCAGGATCGCCGCTGTAGTGTTTGATGATGTCCATCGTTGCCATTGCAAGTCCGGCACCGTTAACCATACAGCCGATGTTACCATCTAATGAAATATAGCTTAAATCATATTTAGAAGCTTCGATTTCCTTCGCATCTTCTTCTTCAAGATCTCGATATTCGAGAATATCTTTATGACGGTAAAGCGCATTCGAATCGAAGTTCAACTTCGCATCCAATGCCATTACATTGCCGTCACCCGTTACCACAAGCGGATTGATCTCTGCAATTGAGCAGTCCTTTTCAATAAAAGCCGTATAAAGGCTGGTCATGAATTTCACTGTTTTATTAATAAGTTCTTTCGGAATGTTGATGCTGAATGCGATCCTTCTTGCTTGATAACCCGTAAGACCGACGACTGGATCGATTTCTTCCTTGAAAATCTTTTCCGGGGTCTTATCGGCCACCTCTTCGATTTCTGTGCCGCCTTCTTCAGACGCCATTAAGACAACACGTGAAGTAACGCGATCCAATACCAGGCCAACATAATATTCTTTTTTGATGTCGCAGCCTTCTTCGATGAGTAAGCGTTTTACTTCTTTGCCTTCTGGACCTGTTTGGTGGGTAACAAGCGTTTTTCCGAGGATTTCCTCTGCATATGTACGTGCCTCGTCAAGATTTTTCGCAACCTTAACTCCACCGGCCTTGCCGCGGCCGCCCGCATGGATTTGCGCTTTTACGACAACTACTTCCGAACCCAGTTCCTTGGCGGCCTCTACTGCTTCGTCAACAGTAAATGCCACACGGCCATTCGGAACGGATACCCCGTATTTTCTGAGGATTTCTTTCCCTTGATACTCATGGATATTCATTTCCCATCCTCCTTGTCAACTATAGCGATTTTGAAAAACAAGCGTATTTTCAGTCACTTCATCTCTTTATACACCATTTTTCGTGCCCGAGCATCATTTATTTGCTAAATTATGTCGAACAATATTTATTTGACTGCCTTTCAATTGTATAAAAAGTAAAAATACTTGTCCACTATTACCTTTTAAAAAGAAGTTAACTTATTATTCCTTTTTAAAAAAACGCAGTCGAAAGAGCTAGATTTCAATTAATTGGAACCTTACTCCGCCACTGACATATTGAAGCAGAGGCAAATCTTCATTGATGACCCTGCCAATCACGTTTACTTTATCATCTTGCTCAAGGTCTTTAAGAGTAATTTGCAGTTCTCCCTGATATCTTCCGTAGTGTTTATTGTCTATGGTGATGCTGCCTTTAGATCGGGTAACGGTGTTTACAGGTTCAAAAGTTAATCCCTTCTTCATGGCCGCGAACCTGGCGGGTTCAGACCGGATAACGTCCCTTGCTTGATCCAGTCGGTTTCGATGTTCAATCTGAAGAATTGTATTGGTATTTCCATCCGTATGAAACAGGCTGTATCTGATAGGGATGAGCCCCTTATGGCTAGCTAAAAACTGTGATAAAGTAGCATTGGTAATCGAGAGGTCACCGATCAGGATTTTATCAACAAAACAAGTTTTCTTTAAATCTAAATAAGCCGAAAATGGAGACAGATGCCTGTGATCTTCCAGTGTAGGCAGCCCTTGAAAAAGCGGCCCTCTCAAGACTTTATTGCCGGGAATAAATGCCTGGACAGTTAGTCCCCTATCACGCAACCAATTATTACGCCGGATGAAGCTTATCTTTTCCAATCCTGTTTCCGGACGCGGATAAAAGTTATGCCAGGCTTCCGTCTGGGAGAAGTTAATCCCATATTGCACCAATCGATCTATAAAAGCTTCTTCAAGCGTGCTTGCGTTCAGAGAGATTTTCATTATATTTGATAATTCTGCAATAATTTCCGGGGGGATGCCATAATCCATTCTCAATCCGGTAACTCCCCAAGAATTAATTTCAGGAATGGTTTCATACGAATATCCTAAATTGGTTAATGTGGCCGGAGATATATCAGCCATTACTTCCATATTATACTTTTTTGCTTGTATCCCCAGAGATTGTAACAGTTCTTTGAATTGAGACGGATCATCTTCAGGAATATGGAGCGAAGTAAAAACCGATTTGAAACCGGCCGAAGACATCGTTTTTAAATACTGCTCTTGTTCTGAAAGCCCAAGTTTTCCAAGATAAATAGATAATCCCAACAAAAGGAACACACCCTTTCTATGAAAATAGCAAAAAGGAGAGAGACCTCTCTCCTTTTGCAGACTTAATTCATATTGGCCGACATTTCTTCTTTAAATCCGAAAAAATAAGTAAAGATAAACCCAAAGGCATACGCGACAACCAATCCAAGAAAATAAAAGAAGTATTTATTATCTGCGATCAGTGGAATAAGGGATAAACCGGATACGCCGATACCTGTCGATGCCGTTTTCACCAGTGCCTGAAAAGCTCCGCCCATTGCCCCGCCGAGACAGGCAGTAATAAATGGGCGTCCAAGCGGCAGGGTTACCCCGTATAATAATGGCTCTCCTATCCCTAAAAAGCCGACAGGCAGGGCTCCTTTAATAATGTTTCTCAACCGCTTATTTTTTGTTTTAACGTATATGGCGATTGCTGCACCGACCTGGCCTGCTCCTGCCATTGCGAGGATTGTCAATAGCGGTGTTACATCCGTCGAGGAGATAAACTCCAAATGAATGGGTGTTAAACCATGATGCAAGCCAACCATGACAAGCGGAAGGAATGTTCCCGCCAATAGCGCACCTGCCACGACCCCTCCAAAATTAAGGATAGCATTAATTCCACTGGTAATACCCTCAGATAAATAACCACCTACCGGCTGAATGACAATTAACGTTAATAGGCCAACGAACAATACGGTAATTAAAGGAGTAATGATAATATCAATTGCATTCGGAACAAACTTACGAACCCGTTTTTCGGTTGCAGCCATCAGCCATGCCGCAAATATTACGGCAAATAAGCCACCCCGTCCTGGTACCAGTGCTTCGTCGAACAATTTCACATCCGCTAGGGCAGGGTTAAACACAAAAATTCCAGCAATTGCCCCAAGAGCAGGTGTTCCTCCAAATTCCTTTGCGGTATTCCATCCCACCAGCACCCCTAAGTAAGCAAAAATCCCGCTCCCCATGAATAAGAGCAGCTGCATCCAAGTTTCTGCGGGATCGACTCCTGCATTCTTCGCAAAGTTAGCTACTCCATTGATAATGCCTGACGCAACAAGGGCAGGAATCAAAGGAATAAAAATATTGCCGACCTTGCGGAGTAAGTTCTTGAAGGGTGTATTATTTTTAGCCCTGATCTCGTTATGCTTCATTGATGCAAGATCTTCAGCCAGATCTTCGTTTTCAGCTACTTCCCCTACAGACAAACCAGTCAACTTGCTCATTTCGGCAGCTACCTTTGTGACCATCCCCGGCCCGATTACAATCTGCAAGGTTTCATCTTCGATTACGCCCATTACACCATCGATTGCCTTCAAATCTGCCAGATTGACCAATGCGTCATTTTTGAATTGAAGACGCAGCCTGGTCATACAATGGGCAACCCGGATGATATTAGAAGCTCCGCCGACTTTTTCACTTATCTCTTGTGCCAAACGCTCCTCTTGTTTCATGCTTCTCCCCCGCTTCTTTTTTATCTGGATGAACGGACATTTTGACCCCCACTTCAAAGGCTTAGAAGAAACCATGAAGTCTAAGTGGGGGATGAAGAATCCCCCACTGATGGAAGTTTCACTCTATCCACAAACCCTACAATGCCTTTTTGACGAATCCTTCTGATTGTTTCAGCCGGTTTTGAGCTTCTTCGATCGAACATTTAGTCAGTATCATCACAATCGCTGTTTTGACATTTCCATTTGCAGCATTGTAAAACTTCCCGGCTGTTTGATAATCAGTTTCTGATGCCTGCATGATAATCCTTTTTGAACGTTCAATCAGCTTCAAATTGGTTGGCTGTACATCAACCATTAGATTTTTATATACTTTTCCAATACCGATCATCGTTGCAGTTGAAATCATGTTCAGCACCAACTTTTGCGCAGTTCCTGCCTTTAGGCGTGTAGATCCGGTCAAAATTTCACTGCCGGTTTTTATTTCAATGGCAATCTCAGCATAATTACTAATCTCTGAATCTTTATTACAGGCAATGCTGCCTGTATAGGCCCCCACTTGCCTTGCCTTTTTTAACCCGCCGATTACATAGGGAGTTCTTCCGCTTGCCGCGATGCCAATTACCAGGTCTTTCTCAGTCAGGCTGACCTCCGTTAAATCCCTCGAGGCCAATTCTTCTGAGTCTTCAGCTCCTTCAACTGCGATCATCATCGCTTTCTCACCGCCGGCAATAAGGCCTCTAACCATATCCGGGGATATCCCAAATGTCGGCACACATTCTACTGCATCGAGAATCCCTAATCTTCCGCTTGTACCCGCACCTAAATAGATGATCCTTCCGCCACGCTTAAGAGTATGGATGGCTTGTTGGACAAGTTTTTCAATTGCTTTTATTTCTTTTTGAATAGCAAGAGGCACCGTTCTATCTTCCTCATTCATGATCTTAAGAATCTCAGTCGTGCTCATCTCATCCAAGTTCATTGTTCTAGCATTTCGATTCTCTGTTGATAACTTCTCCAGCATGCAATTACCTCCATTAAACATCTAAACATGAAATTGGCCATTTCACTTTGAATACGCTTTCATTATATGATATAGGAAATTTTAAATCAATACATCTAATAAATTGTATGAATTAAAATTTCACATATTCGAATTGTCTACTAATTTTTCTTCTTTTTTGTTAGCTGTTCCCTTGACTTATTAAGCGGGCCCAATATTTTTCTGCCGATCTGATGAAAAAGACTTAAATAGAGGGCATCAATTATATTTAATTGAGCCATTCGTGAGGCAATGCTGCCTACACGATGTTCTTCTTCGACATCCGGAATGCAAAGTTTGAAATCAGCTGTTTTATAGAGCGGCGATTTTTTCAAAGCAGTTAATGCAATTACTGTCACTTTCTGGTCCTTTGCAAAAGCCGCGAGCTCAAGAACCTCCTTTGTTTTTCCCGAAGTACTGATCACAAATAAGACATCACTCTCTTTCATCATCGAAAGCAGGGAAACGGTATAATGAAAATCAGCCGAAGCGATGGCGTTGAACCCAAGTTTCATTAGTTTATATTGTACATCTATAGCAGGAGGATACGAGCCGCCTACACCGAACAATGCAATTTTTTCTGCAGTTTTTATCTTTTCAACGGCGAGCTCGAAGTCTTTTTGATCCAATGTATTCAACGTCAGTTCAATCGCCGATTTATTGAAATATGTCACCTTATGAAAAAGGCTTGACGGAGTGTCGTTTGTTTGTAAAAGTGAAAAATTGTTAATATTTGCTTCAGAGACGGTATTCTCTTTCGCTAGGACTACTTTCAGCATTTTAAAGCTGCCGACTCCTATCGATTTACAGAAACGTACGACGCTTGCTTCACTTGCTTCTGCCTGCTGCGCGAGTTCCCTGGTCGTCATTGTGGGAATAAAATCCGGATGGTCCAATATGTATAAGCCAACTTTTTTTTCAGCCTCCGTAAATTGTGAAATATTATTTTTTATCTTGGTCAAGATCCGTAATTCATTCACATCGCAACACTCCCTTAAAACTATACAATGGATTTTCCTACCTAAGACTATCTCTTGATTTTCACCATTTTATCCTTAAATATATGAACCGCTGCCAATCATTTAGATGCGTTAGAAACCAGTAAACCCGTTAAATATATAGTTGGTTAAAAAAGAGGTTATATCAGACATTTCTCCTATCAGTGATAACTTATTTTAACACTTATCAGGGGCGGTTTTTCAACTTGTTATCCAATTGATACACAAACGCAAATACTTCAGCAACAGCCTGGTACAGTTCTTCCGGGATCGCCTGGCTGATGTCAAGCTGGCCGAGAAGTGCAGCCAGGGATGGGTCTTCCCTGACAGGAATATCATGAGCACCTGCTGCTTCAAGGATATGTTCGGCGATCTTGCCTTTGCCTTTCGCGATCACTTTCGGCGCACCATCTGTCTCGCCTTCATATTTAAGTGCTACTGCTTCAATACGTTTCTTTTCTTTCATATCCTGATATCGACTCCACGATAGGGTTTATTGCCAGCTTGAAACGCTGGGTTTTGCGTTGGGCGTGTCTGTTTTGCTGCAATGTTTGCTTCGCTTTCAAAAACAAGGCTGGATAGCTTGTAATTCATATTTTCGAGATTACTTTTTAATAACCCTGTTAAAGGATGGGAAAGCTGTTCGAGTTTCGCGTGGTCATCATTAATAACGCTAATCTTCAGGACCCTATTTTGAATCTGCATATCAATCACCGTTTGCTGCATTTGCTCCAGATCCAAGTAAAATAATACCCTGCAAAATTCCGGGTCAATGGTCCCGTCGCTTTTCTTTCTTCCGCTCCATTGTAAGGTTAAATCGGTTTGAAACCCCGATAATGCCAATGGAATTTGCATGAAGACATTTTGAAGCGGCCCATTGTCCTGCGACAATAACTGCTGTGCTGTTATCCGGTTTATTACTTGCTCGGCTGCATCCCTGATTGATTGGTGCTGGTTTTCAGCAAGCAGCTTCAAGAGCAGGGGTTTCAAGGCTAAGAGCTCTTCGTTTGCCACTCCAGCTTCCAATCCTCCGGCATTTGCTAAAAGATGTTCCATGTTAACCCCCAGCATTTTTATCAGCTCCTTCACAAATCCAGCGACAGGAGGGCCTTTTGTAAAATCGACAGGCTTCTCGACTGCAGCCGTGATGTCCTTCAATAATTGGCGTTCGATTTTTTCAAGATCGCTTAACAGACCAGCAGCCTCAGGTCTTTCCGCAAAATATCGGGCCACTTTTTCGCTCGCTTGTTCCGGTCTAAAGTTGCTTTCGTTGAGCGCCGAAAAAAAGCTATCTTTATGTAGCAGCCTTCGTTCTATATCTCCTTGTTCACTCGAAAAAACGAAGAGTGTTTCTAGTAGATTTTTTGTAAGTGTCACGGTTTCCTGCCCTTTTAAAGCTCCCGAGAGCACAAGTTTATCGATAATCTTTGGCGGTTGTAATGATTCTTCAGTGATAGTTCCAAAATCGCTAATGAACCGGTTATATAAAGTCAAAAATGTATCTGCAGCAGGACTTCCTGTCTGTTTTGCAGCAGTATACCCAAGAATAAGGGAAAGGCCATCCTTGAGGGGAGGCGGAAATTGATTTTTAACTTGTTGAGAGGCAATGAGTATTTTCTCGAAAAACTCTGCTTCACTAATGCCTTCCGGTATGAAACCTGCTTTTTGGAGTATGCTGAAAGCGGCCTTTTGGGTTTCCGCGGGCGTTTTCGGACTGAGCCAGCTAATAAGCAGTTGATCAACTGCTGTTGAAGCGAGATGCTGTCCTGGAACGATTATTTTTAAAAGACCTTTCAACTGCTGTGAAAGTTTCGTGTCAGTGCCATAGCCGTTCATCTGACTGTAAAGTCTCGCTAGCTTGGAATAAAATGTTTCGTCTTGCTCTAATGAGTGCAAAGCCTGGAAGACGTCATCCACAAAAGGAAGGTTCATGTCATGCATGGTCTTGATACTCGCGAGGCTGCTGCCTAAGCTGTTCGATGTTCTAAGCCAATGAAGTGACGATTCAAAGCTTTCTTTCGTAATCGGCAACTGATTTTTCAGTAAAAAATTTGCCAATTCGATCGATTCCCTTCCAGGAGTCACAGTCAAATGGGCCAGCAACTGTTCAGATGCACCCTTTAGGGGATAACTTCCGTTTCCTGCAACGGGGTCCAGCACCTTTAAATGCAGCTTTCCTTCTCCTGGCTGGACCTGCAGCCAATATCTTTCCCCGGTTTTAAGGGGTGCATCGAGCACTGCGAATATTTTTTGGTTCCCGATTTGGACTTCAGCGGTTTGATTCGGGTATATTTTATTTATCTTTCCGTGGATGATCTGGCCCGTTAGCAATTTTTCTGTTTGCGATTGATAGCTTTGGAATTGTGGTCGTATCGTATTTGCTGACTGCATCGATTCACATCCTTATGCTTATTCACTGTCATTGGCTTTTTCCCTGACAGGTGCAAAGCTTTTCCGATGCCAGGGGGTCAGACCATATTTATGTAGGGCTCCTAAATGTTCTGAGGTTCCATACCCCATATTTGTATCGAATCCATAATACGGATACTTTGCCGCGTATTCCTTCATCATTCTGTCCCTTGTGACTTTCGCGATTATTGAAGCGGCTGCAATCGAAATACTCTTTGCATCCCCTTTAATAATTGAAAGCGAAGGCATCGGTACGACTAGCTTCATCGCATCAATCAGCAGATAATCAGGAGTGATGCCAAGATCGGCAATTGCCGCAAGCATTGCTTTTTTTGTTGATTCATAGATGTTCCAGCGGTCAATCTCTTCACTATGTAAAATTCCTATTCCTATCGCTACTGCTTCCTTCTGGATAACCTCATAAAAAGTCTCTCGCCTTGATTCAGCGACTTTTTTTGAGTCGTTCAACCCCTCCAGATAAAACCCTTCCGGCAGTATCACGGCGCTGGCAATGACAGGCCCGGCAAGCGGCCCTCGCCCCACCTCATCGATCCCGGCAATATACTGAAATCCCTGGCTCCGCAGTGATTGTTCATGTATGGACATCTGCTTAAAATGTTCCTTTGCCTTCAGCTGATTTTCACGGTGGCGATTCCACTTGCTTACAAGCTCGATAACCCCGCTTCTCGTGTCTTCCTTGCATGCTGTTAAGAAAGGATCGTCCGGATCACTGACCGCTTTTAAAGCCCTGGCGATTTCGTTAATGCTCCTCGTTTGTTTCACTTCATCTCACCATCTTCATTGTTATTATCGGTCGATCAGCTTTATTTTTCATAAATAACAAAAAGCGGAGCAAAAGCTCCCGGATAAAAGGTAAACCCCTTCAAGGGCTCAAATGTTTTATCGAAGAGCTTCGGCATCCGCAAATCAAAACTGTTATTGTTTCGTTTCATCGTCGGGCGATTCAAACGTCAAAGGGCCAAACTTTTCAGATCGGATTTCCCTGACAATCAATTCCGCCGTTTTATCATAATCGATCAGTCCGCCGCCCCTTAAACACCCTCTGAATGAACCGATGGCATCAAAAAGCTCCACTGTCTCTTCCGGGATGGCCTCAAGGTTATACCGTTCCTTTAGACGGTCCGGATATTCTTTCTCAAGGTACCTCAGACCATACAGAGAAATATCATGAAGGTTCAGCAATGTATCTTTAATAGCGCCTGTTAATGCAAGCTTCATGCCCACTTCCTGGTCCTCAAACTTTGGCCAGAGTATTCCCGGGGTATCCAATAGCTCAAGCTCTTTGCCGACCTTAATCCATTGCTGCGCTTTCGTTACGCCCGGGGTATTTCCGGTCCTGGCAATATTCTTTTTCGCCAGACGGTTGATCAGCGTCGATTTTCCTGCATTCGGAATACCGACAATCATCGCCCGGATTGCCCTCGGTTTGATTCCTTTTGCCTTCATGCGGTCGAATTTTTCTTTAAGCAACTCCTTGGCACCAGCCGTAATTTGATGAAGTCCGCTTCCGGCCTGGGAGTTAATCGCGATTGCTGTTTTTCCTTGTGCTTTATAATAATCCAGCCACTGTTTCGTTTTCGCTGAATCTGCCATATCCGATTTATTCAATAAAATAATTCTCGGTTTATGCTGGATGATTTCATCGATCATCGGATTCCGTGATGATGAAGGAATCCGTGCATCAACAAGCTCATAAACGATATCGATGAGCTTTAATTTCTCTGTTACTTGCCTTCTCGCTTTGGCCATATGGCCTGGAAACCACTGTATTGTCAATCGAGTTCACCTTTCTCGTTATTAGTCTACCATCCGGAAATCTTCAATCGGCCAATAGACCATATTGGTTTGCCCCAATACCTCTTCTAACGGCACAGCACCGATATGGCGGCTGTCCTTGCTGAAGCGCCTGTTATCGCCCATTACGAACAGGGTGCCTTCAGGGACGGTTTCCTGTCCGACTGGAGTGTCCTTTAAAGTAAATGGTTCTGTTAATGGCCCATCCATGGCCTGGTCTTTATATTCATCAAGGTAAGGCTCATCATAAGCCTTGCCGTTCACATATAAAGTATCATCCTTATACTCAATTCTATCGCCAGGCAGGCCGATTACCCGTTTTATATAATCCTTTTCCTCCGGTGCATGGAATACTATAATATCAAATCTGTCCGGATTACCCAGAGTATAGCCTATTTTATTGACAATCATTCGATCCTGGTCGTGCAGTGTCGGCATCATCGATAAGCCGTCAACCACGATCGGCGCAAACAAGAAATAACGGATGACCGCTGCGAGGATAACTGCAATGATCAGTGCTTTCGTCCATTCCCAAATTTCATTTTTCTTTTTCGCCATTTTTATCACCCTTTAAAGAAATCATAGTAACATCTTACAATTTAATTTTATAAATAGGAAGGAAAATAGACCGAGCCAGCTTAATTAGGGTAGATATCCTTAAGCTTTTCCCCTGACAAAGAGTTCGCGCTCATGTAGAAATCAGCATCAAAAAAGGAGCCTGATGAACAAGCTCCTTTCTTAAAATAAACTGCTGTTTGATTATTGGTCAAAAGCATTATACGCATCCAAATGAGAAGGCAATTAGCGGCGGATCTCTTTGATACGTGCTTTTTTACCGCGTAGTTCACGAAGATAGTAAAGCTTCGCACGGCGTACTTTACCGTGGCGCACTATTTCAAGGTTCGCGATTTTTGGTGTGTGTACAGGGAACGCACGTTCAACTCCAACGCCATAAGATATCTTACGGACTGTGAAAGTTTCGCTGATTCCACCGCCGCGGCGCTTGATTACAACACCTTCGTATACCTGAATACGTTCGCGGGTACCCTCGACAACCTTTACGTGTACACGTACAGTGTCACCAGGGCGGAATGAAGGAAGATCAGTGCGAAGTTGTTCTTTTGTAATATCATGAATAAGTTGCTGCATTATTTTCTACTCCTCCCGGATGCTCTTACAAATCGATAATCTTTGCAGCGGAACATCGTTATAAGACTTGAAGCTTTGCCCAAGTCACAAACAATATTTTAACATAATCAGATCACGGTTGCAATAGACCTCAACGCTCTTTTTTCACTTGTTCAAGGAGTTTTCTCTCTGTCTCGCTCAACGGATATTCTCCCAGCAGATCCGGGCGCCGCGTCCATGTCCGCCTGAGAGATTCCTTCATCCGCCACTCTTCTATTTTCTTATGATTGCCTGATACAAGCGTATCTGGCACCTGCATGCCGCGGAAATCAGCGGGACGGGTATAATGCGGATGCTCAAGCAGGCCTGAAGAATAGGAATCAAGCACAGGTGAATCCTGATTACCCAGTACTCCGGGCAGCAATCGGACCACACTGTCGATAATCACCATAGCCCCCAACTCTCCGCCTGTCAGCACATAATCGCCAATCGAGATTTCGTCGGTTACAAGATGTTCCCGTATTCTTTCATCATAGCCCTCATAGTGGCCGCATATGAAAATCAAATGGTCTTCTGTCGCCAGCTCTTCCGCTTTCTTCTGGCTGTATCTTTCCCCCTGGGGGCATAAGAGAATGACTCTGGGCTTTTTCTCAGCCCTTTCACTCAAGAATGTCACGGCATCAAAAATTGGCTGCGGCTTTAAAACCATCCCGGCCCCCCCGCCATATGGGTAGTCATCGACTGTCTGATGCTTATTGTCGGCAAAATCACGGAAATTGGTTACATTATATGCAACCGCTTCCTTCTCGGCAGCTTTTTTTAAGATAGAAGACCCAAAGACGTTTTCGAACATTTCCGGAAAGATAGACAAAACATCAATTTTCATTAGTCGAGCAGTCCTTCCATCGGGGTAATGATGATCTTCTTAGATTCAATATCAACTTCGGAAACAATACCATCGATATAGGGAATCAGTATATCTTTTCCGCCCATTCCTTTAATGACCCACACATCGTTGGCGCCCGGTGTTAATACTTCTCTTACCTTCCCTATTTCCCCGCCTTCATCCGTGTAAACGGTGCAGCCGATGATTTCATGGAAATAGTACTCTCCTTCATCCAGTTTCCCCAACTGTGATTCAGGAACTTTTAATAGGCCGCCTTTAAGCGATTCTGACATGTTCACATTTGTGTAATTTTCAAACGTCAACAAGTCAAAATTTTTATGCGTGCGATGTGATGTTATTTTCAGCTCAATCGGCTCATTTTCATTTTCGATAAATAAAAACAGCGTATTGCCTTCTTTGTAACGTTCTTCCTGAAAATCTGTTCTTGAAATAACACGGACTTCCCCCATGATTCCATGCGTATTAACGATTTTCCCTACATTAAACCATTTCTCCATTATTTCACCTCTAACGAATTTCTGAGACGATGCCATCTTTGATAACGATTATCTTCGTTTGAATGAGTTCATCCCAATTGTCACCTATTTCCACATCGACAATACCTTGAACTTCTTTTTCTTTCAACTCACTGCCAACCGGTAGGATGTCCAATTGTTCAATCTGGAAATCAAGGAGCTTAATTTTTTCTTGTCTGACGCTGATTTCTTTTTCAAAATGGGAACGTAAGCTTGCCGGCTGAAACTTTTTCGTTTTCTCCAGCTTCTTTAATTCAAAACGCAGCTGATCCCCTTCCTTTTGCAGCTGTGACTTTTTAGACTTATATTTCTCAAGGAGCTGATTCTTGCTGGAGTCCGTCAACACTTGATTTACAATTATATTTTGGAGAATTTTCATTCCAGCGGCCTCCTTTATTTATGTTTTGTAAAATGACGAAACAGATTATGTATGTTCACTTAAAGTTTTCTGAGATATAAACCTTACAGCAATCCATCAGTATCTTCCTATTATAAATAAGTTTAGTTTCTTATATATCAAAAAAGGAAGGGTGTCAGCCCTCCCTTATTCGGAAATCTCCAAATAGATCTTCTTATGCTGTGAGGATCCTGCTGCATAAACCACAGTACGAATCGCCTTGGCAACACGCCCCTGCTTTCCGATGACCTTCCCCATATCTTCCTTGTTTACAGAAAGGATGAATGTGATTTTATCATCTTCTTCCCTCGAAATCACCCGGACTTCTTCAGGATATTCAACAAGAGCGGAAACAATTGTTTCAATTAATTCTTTCATCGATTATGAACGATTACTTGCTGTTTTTAGCATTGTGGAATTTTTCCATAATGCCTTCTTTAGAGAATAAGTTACGAACCGTATCAGACGGTTTTGCTCCGTCTTGCATCCATTTAAGAACCAATTCTTCGTTGATTTCAACTTTAGCCGGTTGGGTAACAGGATTGTAAGTTCCAACGATTTCAATGTAACGGCCGTCACGCGGTGAACGGGAATCTGCAACTACGATACGATAGAAAGGGGACCTTTTAGTTCCCATACGTTTTAAACGAATTTTTACTGCCATTTTAAATAAGCACCTCCGAATAGTTTCACACAAGATAGTATAATACCAAATGTCATATATGTTTGTAAAGGTTTTTTTCTTAACAGACAAGAAAAGTGTAAGCCCTTGAGTTTAGGACCGACGACTAAGAACCGCCACGTCCTTATGTCTTCGCCGTCACTAGTACGTCCTGTACGTCGAAATTAGACACCGTTAAAAACCTTACATGAAAGGGAATTTCATGCCACCTTTTTTCTTCCCTTTTTGCATGTTTGTGACTTGCTTCATCATTTTTTTCATTTCGTCGAATTGCTTTAACAGACGGTTCACTTCCTGGATGGAAGTGCCGCTGCCTTTCGCAATCCGTTTTCTGCGGCCGGCGTTGATAATTTCAGGATTTTCCTTCTCATGCTTATTCATGGAACGGATAATCGCCTCAACATGGCCGATTTGCTTTTCATCAATTGACATGTTATCGATGCCTTTGATTTTATTTGCCCCGGGAAGCATCTTGATAATGTCATCAAGTGGGCCCATATTCCGAACCTGTCCAAGCTGATCGAGGAAATCATCAAAGGTGAACGTGGCGGTACGCATTTTCTTCTCAAGCTCTTTGGCTTTTTCTTCATCGACATTTGCCTGGGCTTTTTCGATGAGCGTCAGAACATCACCCATCCCGAGGATTCGCGAAGCCATTCTTTCTGGATGGAAAGCTTCAATAGCATCCAACTTCTCGCCCATCCCGACAAACTTGATCGGGGTATCGGTTACGGCGCGGATAGAAAGCGCTGCACCGCCGCGTGTGTCGCCGTCAAGCTTGGTTAAAACGACACCGGTTAAACCGAGCTGTTCATTAAAGCTTTGGGCAACGTTCACTGCGTCCTGTCCTGTCATCGCATCGACTACCAGGAAGATTTCATCCGGCTTCGTTAATTCCTTAATGTTTTTGAGCTCGCCCATCAGATTTTCATCCACATGCAGGCGGCCTGCCGTATCGATCAATACATAATCGTTATGTTCTTCTTTCGCTTTTTCAATCGCCTGTCTGGCAATCTCAACAGGGCTTACCTGATCACCTAATGAAAACACAGGCATACTTAGTTGGTTTCCGAGTGTTTCAAGCTGTTTAATTGCAGCCGGACGATAAATATCAGCTGCAACAAGCACTGGTTTTCGATTGTATTTCTTTCTGAGAAGATTGGCAAGCTTTCCAGTTGTCGTCGTTTTACCGGCACCTTGAAGACCTACCATCATGATTACGGTTGGAGGCCTGCTGGATGCGGCAATCTTGCTCTGTTCTCCACCCATAAGCTCCGTCAGTTCTTCTTTTACAACCTTAATTACCTGTTGACCGGGGGTTAAGCTTTTCAGCACTTCCTGGCCTACCGCGCGTTCATTTACTCGCTTGACAAAATCCTTCACAACTTTAAAGTTAACGTCCGCTTCCAAAAGCGCTAACCGCACATCACGCATCATTTCTTTAACGTCTGCTTCATTAACCTTGCCTTTGCCGCGAATCTTTTGCATCGTGCCCTGCAGTCGGTCGGCCAATCCTTCAAATGCCATTCTTGCCGCCTCCTAATCTAATTTCTCAAGCTCTGTGACTACGGATAAAAGTTCTTTCTTTGAAACGTTTTCCTTCTCAACGAGTCCCTTCATATCCGAAAGCCATTTATTTCGCTCTTGAAACTTTTGGAATAAGAAAAGCTTTGCCTCGTATTCCTCAAGCATTGCTTCCGTTCGCTTTATATTGTCATAGACTGCCTGCCTGCTTATTTCGTATTCTTCGGCAATCTCGCCAAGAGAATAATCATCCAGATAGTAAAGGGACATATAGCTCTTCTGCTTTTCTGTCAACAACGATTGGTAAAAATCATACAAATAGTTGATGCGCGTTGTTTTCTCAAGCATATCGCCAAACCCCCTTCAGTGTTAAGTGAAAGCCCTTTACAACTTAATAGTGTATACAGTTTGAGAATGAATGTCAAGATGAAACCTTTACACCGAAAAGCGGAAGCGCTGAGTATTGACAATAACCGGTGGTCTGCAGCGGTTTTAAAAGTCAGTCTTCTTCAACTTCGACTAAATTGGCAAATAAGCCGTATACATATTTTTCAGCGTCAAATTCCTGTAGATCATCCATCTGCTCGCCGAGGCCGACAAACTTTACCGGAATGGATAATTCATTGCGGATTGCCAAGACAATCCCCCCTTTTGCGGTACCGTCAAGCTTAGTCAGCACAATGCCGGAAACATTGGTTGCTTCCTTGAACGTTTTTGCCTGAATTAAAGCATTCTGGCCTGTCGTTGCGTCAAGGACAAGCAGAACTTCATGCGGAGCCCCGGGAATTTCGCGTTCAATCACACGTTTTACTTTTTCAAGCTCCTTCATTAAATTGACCTTGTTCTGCAGCCGTCCTGCCGTATCGCAAATGAGGATATCGGCTTTGCGTGCTTTTGCAGATTGGATGGCATCAAACATCACCGCAGCCGGATCCGATCCTTCCGCCTGCTTAATAACTTCGACTCCGACACGGCTCCCCCATACTTCAAGCTGTTCAATCGCCCCGGCACGGAAGGTGTCCCCGGCGGCAAGAATGACCGATTTCCCTTCTGATTTAAACTTATGGGCCATTTTCCCAATTGTTGTGGTTTTCCCGACACCGTTGACACCGACGAACAAGATTACTGTCGGTCCATCTTCCTGGATATTCAACTCCGAGTCCGCACCATCATCACCTTGGTAGATTTCGACCAGCTTTTCTGAAATGACGGATTGCACTTCTTTCGTATCAGATATATTGCGGCGCTTCACTTCGGTTTTCAGTTCATCAATCAATTCGATGACAGTTCCGAAACCGACGTCTGCCTGGATCAGGATTTCTTCGAGTTCCTCGAAAAAATCTTCGTCCACTTTGCGGTAACGGGCGACGAGATCGTTTACCCTGCCAGCAAAGGAGTCGCGTGTTTTTGTCAGACCCTGTTTAAATTTTTCCGAAACAGAATCGGACTGGTCCGTAAACTTTTCTTTCAACTTTTTAAAAAAACTCATGTACTCACTTCCTTTACTGATTATACCAGCTGGGACACTAAAAACGACCCAACAGAAAATCCTCTTCTATACCTCCGCAAGTTCCTTTGTTTCTTCCATCCTGACCGAAACCAATTTTGAAACACCGGACTCCTGCATCGTTACGCCATATAGGACATCCGCTTCCTCCATCGTCCCTTTTCGATGGGTAATGACGATAAATTGCGTCTCGGTACTGAATCGTTTTAAATATTGGCTGAAACGGATCACATTCGCCTCATCAAGTGCAGCTTCGACTTCATCGAGGATACAGAACGGGACAGGCCGGATCTTCAGAATCGAAAATAACAGTGCAATGGCAGTTAACGCACGCTCACCGCCTGATAAAAGCCCAAGATTTTGCAGTTTTTTCCCTGGCGGCTGTGCAATGATATCTACTCCTGTATACAGCAGGTCATCAGGATTTGTCAGCCTTAATTCCGCCCTGCCGCCGCCAAATAGCGCTTTGAACACCTGTTCAAATTGCCCTCGTATCGCAAAGAAGGTATCGGCAAAGCGCCGCTTCATCTCATCATCCATTTCTTCAATCACCTGGAACAGTGTGTCTTTTGCCTGTTGAAGGTCGTCCTTTTGCTCAATAAGAAAATAAAAGCGCTCAGAAACACGCTCATATTCCTCAATTGCTCCGAGGTTGACTGTCCCAAGCTCTTCCATAGCAAGCTTGATGAGTTTTACTTTCTTCCTTGCTTCTTCACCTGGAATCTTCAACGGGTGCTTTTCTTTTGCCCCTTCAAAGGTCAGAAAGTATGCTCCCCTTAAATGGTCAAGACGGTTTTCCAGTTCGACATCCAGCCGATTTAATTTTACTTCCTCATCTTTTACAATCCCTGCAATCCCTTTATGTTGCCGTTTTAATTCTTTAAGTTCCAGCTCGAGAGCCTCCAATCCTGTCTGGAACTCCATCCGTTCCTTTCTTTTGGAAGCTATTAAATCCACTGCCGCTGTTTTACTCTCAAGCTTTTTCTTTGCGGCTTCCTCCAGCTTTTCTTCACCGCTAGAACTATCGGACATTTCGTTCGAAAGCAATGAAAGGTCTTCTTTGAACTCCGACGCCTTCTCTGATTCAAAAGTTTGCTCTCGTTCCAGTCTGTGATAATTATCTTTCTGGTTTTGCAACTGTTCACGCTTTGAAGCTAAATTTACTCTCAGCTCATTTGTTTCTTCGGTAAGCGTTTCTCTTGATGACTGCTGCGAAAGTTTTTGTTTGGTAAGTTCTTCTATTTCTTGGTCAAGTTTTTTTATTTCCGTTTCGCAGGCTGCGAGAAGTTCTTGAAGGTTATCAATCCGGACTTTCTTCTCCAGCTGTTCTTCAACGAGCGACTTTTTATCTAAATCATAAAGGTGAAGTCTATCATTGATGTTTCTCTCTTCGATTTCAACTTCGCGGATATCGCCTTTGATCGATTGTTCCTTCAGGCGAAGTGCCTCTCCGGACTTTCTCGCTTCTTCGAGTTTATCCTCCTGCTTTGCCATGTCGCTTTTGAGCTGTTTTACATGCTGCTCAAGCATGCTTGTCTTGTCTTCCATCCCGCTGAGCTTTTTTTTCAAATCCTCCAGCTCGCCTTTTCTCGATAGCAATGATGAAGTCTTCTGTTTCAGGGCACCGCCAGTCATCGAACCTCCAGGATTGACGATATCTCCGCCGAGAGTCACAAACCTGTATTTATGCTGGACAAGTTTCGCGAGTTCATTTGCTCCTTTTAAATCCTTCGTAATGGCTACCGTGCCCAGGAGACTTGCGGCGATTGTCTGAAATTTATCATCGTATGTAATTAAATCCGCAGCACTTCCAATAAATGAAGGGTGGCTTTTCATCAAGTTAAGATGCGCCCTGGGCAGTTCACGGCCTTTGATCACAGTCAGAGGCAGGAAGGTGGCCCGGCCATATCCATTTTTCTTCAAAAAAGCAATTGCCTGTCTCGCGTGTTCTTCATTATCCATGACAATATGCTGCATTGATCCGCCAAGGGCAGTCTCAATTGCGGTCTGGTATTCTTTCGACACTGAAATCAACTCGGCTATAGCGCCTTCCACCCCGGGTAGGAGGCGGTTTTTTGCTTTTAAAACTTCTTTTACCCCCTGGAAAAACCCGGCATAATCATCTTCCATTTCCGCAAGCATTTCCTTGCGCGACTTAGCCTGCTGCAAAAACTGATAGGCCTGATAGAGGGTCGTTTCCTGTTTTTGATAAGATGTTTTTATATGATCAAACTTTTTTTGTTCATCTCGATAAAGCTGAACCTGCTGTTCTAATCCATGGTTGACAGCTGCGAGAGCTGCATGCAGGTCTGCTTTCTTTTCTTCTGTTTGCTGCCTTTCAGCGAGAAACTTTGCGTTATCCAAATCAAGCCTGGTATTCCGGTTTTCCTGAAGATTTTGCTGCTGTTGTAAATATTGAAGTTCATTTTTTGCAGCAGCCTGCTTATTCAGCCATTCAATATATTCGCTTTTCATTGTCTCGATTGTTTCATCAAGATCCCTATTGAGCAGGGAGAGGCTTTTTTGTTTTGCTGACAGGCTTTCCTGGCACTTTTTCACTTCCGCTTCCAGCAGCAGAAGCGAACTCTTTTCCTGCTCTTTTTGTTCTGTTAAAAGGATAATCCGCTTTTCAGCTTCTTCAATCGACCTTTCAAGCTGTTGTTTATTTTGACTGGCGTTTTTCTTCCTCTCTTTTAAAACTCCTTTACGCCCTTCCAGTTTCTCAAGCTCTTCACTGGCCTGAAGCAATACTTCCTGAAGCTTGCTGAGCGATTTATCGAGCGCCGCGGTTTTGTCGCGGATTTCTTCTACGATGACTTCTTTTTTTTGCAGATCAGCAGCCATCTTTTCTTCCTGCAGGCTATGCCTTTCTAATTCTGCTGTTAAGGCTTCCCACTTTTCATGAAGGGTTTCAATTTCATGGACCGTGAGTGCCACTTCAACTTTCTCAAGCTCATCTTTTTTTTCAAGGAATTCTTTCGCGAGCGAAGATTGAATCTTAAGTGGTTCAACCTGTCCTTCCAGTTCGTAAAGAATGTCATTTACACGGTTTAAATTTTCCTGTGTTTCCGAGAGCTTGCTTTCCGCCTTTTTCTTCCGCGTTTTATATTTTAAGACGCCAGCCGCTTCTTCGAAGATGACCCGCCTTTCTTCGGATTTGCTGCTCAGGATTTCTTCCACTTTCCCCTGGCTGATGATGGAGAATGCTTCACGCCCGAGGCCCGAATCTATGAATAGATCAACGATATCCTTCAGCCTGCACGCCTGATTATTAATAAAGAATTCACTTTCCCCGGATCGGTAAACGCGGCGGGTTACACTTACTTCATGAAAATCTATCGGTAAAGAATTGGTCTCGTTATCAAGCGTCAGCGAAACTTCGGCAAAATTTAAGGCCTTGCGCGAATCGCTGCCCGCAAAAATGATATCTTCCATCTTGGCTCCGCGCAGCGATTTGGCCGACTGCTCACCGAGTACCCAGCGAATTGCATCGGTAATATTGCTTTTACCGCTTCCATTCGGACCTACCACAGCCGTGACACCCGGGACAAAGTCAACAGAAGTCTTTTCTGCAAATGATTTAAATCCTACAACGTCCAAGCGTTTGAGGAACACACTTCATTTCCCCCTTCTTCAAACTTCCATAAGCTTTTATTTTTCTTTTATCACAGTCAGCGCATGGCGGGCCGCTAGCTGCTCAGCTTCTTTTTTCGATTTTCCGGTACCGGTTCCCATTATTTTACCGTCTAAAGAAACAATCAAAACAAATTCACGGTTATGGGCTGGCCCTTTTTCCTGGAGAACCCGATACTCAAGAACACCAACGCCATTCCTTTGAACCAATTCCTGCAGTTGGCTCTTATAATCCATCACATGAGAAAAAGCACCCTCGTTTATTTTAGGAAAAACGACATTTTCTAAAAACTGAAGGACTGTCTCCAGCCCCAAGTCTAGATATAAAGCACCGATGAAAGCTTCGAATACGTCAGCAAGCAACGCAGGGCGTTCTCTTCCGCCTGTCATTTCCTCCCCTTTTCCAAGCAAGACCAATTCTCCGAAAGAAAGCGAGTTTGCAAAGAAAACAAGCGAAGGCTCGCAGACGATTGCCGCCCTTAGTTTTGTCAGTTCGCCTTCCGACATCATCGGATATTTGCTGAATAAAAAGTTAGAAATGGTAAGCTCTAAAACGGCGTCTCCTAAAAATTCAAGCCTTTCATTATCCTCATTCGGCTTGCGGCGATGCTCATTCACATAAGATGAATGGGTAAATGCTTGCTTTAACAGCTTTTCATTCCGAAACTGAAAGCCTGTCTTTTCCTGAAATTGTCTAAATTTATGCTCCATGTTTCCCTGTCTGCAATTATTACCGTTCTTCCGCATAGTACCCTCCGTACGTCTTAAAAAAATCAATCTCAATAAGGTTTTTCCCTAGTTTTATCATACCCAAATCGCGGCATAAGAGAAAGCCCCGCTTAAATAAACGGAGCTTTGATCCTTGAATGCATATAATTACATAGTGCTCTTTATGTAATTCACAGCATCTCCAACTGTGACGATTTTCTCAGCATCATCATCTGAAATTTCCATTCCGAACTCGTCTTCCAGTTCCATAACAAGTTCCACTACATCAAGGGAATCAGCACCTAGATCTTCTTTGAATGAAGCTTCAAGTTTCACTTCTGATTCTTCAACACCTAATCTGTCAACGACAATTTTTGTTACACGTTCCACTACATCTGCCACTGCATTCACCTCCCCTCAAGCCATTATAGTGTATTTCGCTGAATTAATAAATATTTTGTTAACAGAAGACTTTATTATGCCTTTAAAGTTTCAGCAAGTAAAGGACTACATGACCATTCCGCCGTCGACGTGAAGCGTTTGGCCGGTCATATAGGCGCTTGTATCAGAGGCCAGGAATGCAGTCACTCCGGCAACATCCGCAGGATCGCCGAATCTGGCAAGCGGAATTTGCTGCAGCATTGCCTCCCTGACTTCCTCTGTAAGCTTGTCAGTCATATCAGTCGAAATAAACCCTGGAGCAACGGCATTTACGGTTATTCCCCTTGAAGCGAGTTCCTTCGCTGTTGTTTTCGTGAGGCCGATTACACCGGCTTTGGCTGCTACATAGTTGGCCTGTCCCGGATTGCCGCTGATGCCTACTATCGAAGCAATGTTAATGATTCGGCCGCTTCTTTGCTTCATCATTTGCCGGGAAACGGCTTTCGTACAAAGGAAAACACCTTTTAGGTTCGTGTTGATGACATCATCCCATTCTTCTTCCTTCATTCGCATCAGGAGGTTGTCACGTGTAATACCGGCGTTATTCACGAGAATTTGGAGTGATCCGAATTCCTCGATTACGCTTTTCACCATATTTGTAACAGATTCTGCATTTGAAACATTACATTGAACGGCGAATGCCTCTCTTCCCAGGGCTTTGATTTCAGTAACAACCTCATTGGCCTTCGCTTCACTCCCGGAATAGTTGACGGCAATATTTGCTCCCTGCCTGGCCAGCTCCAGGGCAATTTCTCTGCCGATTCCTCTTGATGCGCCAGTAACAAGGGCGGCTTTCCCATTAAGTATCATACTTCAGTCCCCCTTAATGATTCAATGGTTTTTGTCAGGCTTTCCGCATCCGCAACGGAAAATAAAGAAGCCGAACGATCGATCTTTTTAATCAATCCGCTTAACACTTTTCCGGGTCCCACTTCGACAAAAGTGTCCACTCCAAGTGTTAACATCGTTTTTACACTGTCTTCCCACAAAACCGGCGAGTAAAGCTGCTGCAAGAGTTTTTCTTTGATTTCTTCAGGTTTTTGCATCGGCTTAGCGGTCACATTCGAAATGACAGGAATACCGGCTTTCACAATGGTAATCTCCTCCAATACTTCTTGGAGACGCGAAGCTGCAGGCTTCATTAGCGCGGAATGGAAAGGACCGCTGACCTCGAGCGGGATCGCGCGTTTTGCGCCATTCTCCCGGGCTAGCTCACTTGCCGCCTTTACGCCTTCAGTACTTCCGGAAATGACAATCTGCCCAGGACAATTGATATTCGCAAGTTGAACGGTGTTTCCTCCGGAGGTAACTGCTTTTGTAATTTCGTTCAACCGATTGCGCTCCATCCCCAGGATGGCCGCCATCGAGCCCTGACCATTTGGCACGGCTTCTTCCATGAACTCACCGCGCTTCCGGACTGTATAGACAGTATCTTCAAAGCTTATCGCACCCGCTGCAACCAACGCCGAGTATTCTCCCAGGCTATGGCCGGCCGTATAATCGGGCTTGATGCCTGCGGTTTCCAGCGCTTGGAAAAACACATAACTTGTCGTCAATAAGGCAGGCTGTGCATTCGTTGTCAACGTAAGTGTCTCCTGTGGCCCGTTAAAGATCAATTCCGATAACGAAAAGCCAATTTTCTGATCCGCGGCCCGAAAAGCCTTTTTTGCCGCTTCAGATTTATCGTATAAATCTTTGCCCATTCCTGTCGTTTGCGAACCCTGTCCCGGAAATACGAAAGCTACTTTCCCCATTTGCACACTCCCTTAACGATAGTTATCAATTTTTGATCATCGAACTAATATTTTTTATAACATCATGCTGAACCATTTCCCTCGTCTGCCTGATTGCATTGAAATATGCATTTGTATCCGAGGAACCATGAGCTTTAATGACAGGTGCCTTCAAACCGAATAATCCAGCGCCGCCATACTCGGAATAATCCATTTGGTTCTTAATGCCTCTTAACTCCGGTTTCAAGATCCCGGCAGCGAGCTTGCTTTTCATATTGCTCATCAATGCCGTTTTCAGCATGGTGAAAACGGACATGGCAGTCCCTTCTATCGTCTTTAACACCATATTTCCGGTAAACCCGTCCGTGACGACTACATCTGCAGAGCCTTCGAGCAGATCCCTTGCTTCGACGTTTCCGACAAAATGGATGTCAGCTTCTCTCAGAAGATCGAAGGCAAGTCTTGTCAGCTCATTGCCTTTCTTTTCTTCAGTGCCGATATTTAACAGCCCGACACGGGGTTTGGCAATCCCTCTTACCTTTTGGGCATAAATCGAGCCCATAATGGCGAATTGCAGCAAGTGTTCAGGCTTAGCGTCTGCATTAGCTCCGACATCCAATAATACAAAACCGTTTCCATCAATAGTCGGGAGCGTCGGTGCAAGTGCCGGACGCTCAATTCCTTCGATCCGTCCAATCACGAATAACCCAGATGCCATCAACGCTCCCGTGTTTCCGGCAGAAATACAGGCATCTGCAGTGCCATCAGCCACCTGCTGGGCCGCCAGCACCATTGAGGCTGTCTGTTTCCGGCGGACGGCACGAACCGGTTCGTCAGTTGCCAGGATCTTTTCTTCTGTATGCAGCACGGAGATTTTTTCACGGTTTGTCATATGATTGCTAATTTCATTTTCTTTTCCGACCAATAAAATCTCGAGGTCGGGGAATTCCTTGACAGCCTTCATTGCCCCAAGCACGACTTCCTTTGGCGCGTGATCCCCGCCCATCGCATCAATTGCTAGTTTCATTATTTAGCATCATCCTTTTTGCTTCCGCTTTTCTTATTGGTTGGATCGGAACATTACAAACTCTCCCTTAAAAACCAGTTCATTCCCGACAAAGCTGTTTACTTCCACTAACGTACGGTCCGAATGTATGCCGGTTTGCAATACTTTTGCTTTAGCGATAACCCTTTCATTCTCCTTCACCGAACGGGAGAATATTATCTGGGCCTTCGCCGTCAACGCCAGCTCATCATTAATGACGGCAACAGCTAAAGAGTTAGCCTGGGCAAACAAATGATGCCCCCGGGCAATGCCGTTCCGTTTGAACACATGTTCCTTTTTTATGTCTAAAATAGAGATTGCATTCTCATCTAAATTTATGTCAATTACTTCCCCAATTACTTCATCGAGCGGAAGCGCTCGAATTTCATCGCTGAACTTTTTTTCCGCAACATTCTTGATACGTTCACGCAGCTCCGGAATCGAAAGCTCCAGGCGGTCAAGCCGGACTGTCTGAACACTCACCGAGAATCTTCCAGCCAGCTCATCATCTGTTATGAACGGATTTTCCTTAATCGTTTCCATCAACAGGTGCTGGCGCTCCTTCTTATTTCTTCGCATCTGAAGGTCACCATCCGTACTATTATGACTAGGTACTAATAGTAGTATATATATAACAAAAGCAGATTGCAAGAATGAAAAAATCTCGCAATCTGCTAGAAAAGCGGAAGCGCCTGGTTCAGCCCCGACAAGCATAAGCCAAGCGCAGAAAGAAGGCGTTCTATGCATTCTTTCTGTGATTGTCTTATGACCTCAAAGGAGCTAGGCGCTGGAGCTTGACAATAGAAAAGCTAAGGCGCCTTGTAAAAAGGAATGTACATGTACGCTAAAATGTAGGCTTCTTCCATGCAAATTGGGTAGGATAGCCGACATTTCCTATAACCGTTCATACATCTCAGGCATCACTCATAAAAATCATGGCCAAAGCTCATAAACTCTGGTAATAGCTCTAAAACTTCGATAATCGCTCATAAATCCGGATAATAGCTCATAAATGCGAAAATGACTGCTATGGAAGGCCTACTTTTTATGAAAAGAAGCAGTGAAGGTTGCTAGAATCCTTTCATAGCTCATAAGTAAACGGAATAGCTCATAAATTTCAATAATGGCTCATAAATCTTAGAAATCGCTCACAAATCCGGATAATCGCTCATAAGTGTGAAAATGACAACTATGGATGCATAATTGAAGGCCTACTTTTATGAAAAGAAGCAGCGAAGGTTGCTAGAATCCTTTCATAGCTCATAAGTAAACGGAATAGCTCATAAATTTCAATAATGGCTCATAAATCTTGGAATACACATCAGTCCAGCTTATCGCCGTTCAATACGCCTGTTTGTTCGAGATAATTCCGTAATGAAAGATATTCGGGATCCTTCCAGAAGCTTTCCGAGGCAATCAGCTTTGCTGCATCATCTCTTGCCACTTCAAGCGCCCGATAATCATGGACCATGTCGGCAACCTTGAATTCGGGAACGCCGCTCTGCTTTTTGCCGAAGAAGTCACCAGGACCACGCAATTCCAGGTCTTTTTCAGATAAAACAAAACCATCGTTCGTTTCGGTCATGATCTTCATCCGTTCTTTGCCGAGCTCGGATTTTGGGTCTGCAAGCATTATACAGTAAGATTGTTCACTTCCTCTTCCTACGCGGCCGCGAAGCTGATGGAGCTGGGCCAATCCAAAACGCTCCGCGTCATAAATAACCATTACGGTTGCGTTCGGTACATTTACGCCTACCTCGACAACAGTCGTTGAAACAAGGACCTGCAAATCATTTTGACTGAATTCCTTCATCACCACATCTTTCTCGTCAGAGGGAAGCCGGCCATGCATCAACCCTACTCGGAAACGCCCGTCAAAATACTGGGTCATCGCAGCATGGACATCGAGCACGTTTTGTAAATCGAGTTTCTCTGATTCTTCGATTAATGGGCAGATGACATATGCCTGCCTTCCCTGGCGAAGTTCCTTTTCCACGAATCCTAAGATCCGATCAAGCATCTCATGCTTTGCCCAAAATGTTTCGATCGTTTTTCTCCCTGCAGGCATTTCATCGATTACGGAAACATCCATTTCCCCAAATACTGTAATCGCGAGCGTACGGGGAATCGGTGTCGCAGTCATAAACAGAACATCGGGACTTTCCCCTTTTTCACGGAGCACCCTTCGCTGTTCCACGCCAAAGCGGTGCTGTTCATCGGTTATCACCAGACCTAAATTGTTGAAATTGACCTCAGCCTGGATTAACGCATGCGTCCCAATCAAAATATCAATTTCCCCATCTTGTAAAGCATGCAGTAATTCACGGCGTTTTTTCCCTTTGACCGAACTGGTAAGAAGCGCTGTTTTGAGTCCAGCAGGGTCGAGCATGGCTTGAAGGGAAGCGCCATGCTGCTCTGCGAGGATTTCTGTCGGTACCATGAAGGCACCCTGATAACCCGCTGAAATAGATGCGAACAGTGCGATCACGGCCACTGCAGTTTTCCCGGAGCCTACATCCCCCTGAAGCAGCCTGTTCATACGGTATGGTGATTTCATATCAGCCAGGATTTCATTAACCACCCTTTTCTGGGCATTTGTTAATGGAAATGGCAAGGACTCGATAAATCCCTTCAAACGATCAAGCTTGTATGACTGCTGAATTCCCCTTGACTGTTCTCTTTGGACTTTTCGTATTGCCTGCATTTTGAGCTGAAAGAATAAAAACTCCTCGTAAACAAAACGTCTCCGCGCCTGTTTCACATCATTTGCAGAGAGAGGAAAATGCATTCGGCGCAGTGCATCTTTACGCAGCGGCAGCTTGTATTTATCCAACACTTGCTGAGGCAGGTTTTCTTCAATATGCTCTCCGTACTGCGAAAAAGCTTTGGCTATAAAACGGCGCAGCCCTTTAACTGTCAGGCTGCCCCGCGTTGAATAGACCGGTTCAAATTCTTTTTCTTTCCGATAAGGGCCGAGTTGGCATTCACTGCCGCTGATCGACTGGCGGTGACGGTCCCATTTGCCTGTCACAGTTACGATATCATTTATGTTCAATTTATTTTTCAAGTATGGCTGATTGAAATAGGTAACGGTAATTAAATAACGGCCAACAAGCAATTTAAAGGTGAGCCGCGATTTTTTCCGGCCAAAATACCCTAATGTTGGCTGGCTGTGAATTTTTCCTTCAACGGTGACCTTCTCCTCATGCTTGGTTGTCTCTAAATCTTTCAACCGATAATCTTCATAGCGGTAGGGAAGATGTTCCATAAGGTCGGATACCGTATAAATATTTATTTCATTAAGTGAAGTTTCTGTTTCACCGCCTATTCCTTTTATTGCAGTTATCGGATCCTCTAGATGTGAAATCACTTTTTCATAAGCGGCAGCCCAAAGATTTTCGCCTCTAATTCCCGGCCCGTCGGTGTTGCCGCTAACCCTCCCTGTGCAGTTTCTCTTAAAGCTGACGGCATGGATTGACCAATCTTGAACATGGCTCCAATCACTTCATCACACGGAATCCGGCTCGTTATTCCCGCTAAAGCCATATCCGCGGCAACCATCGCATTGGCTGCACCCATTGCATTCCGTTTCACACATGGAACCTCAACCAGTCCTGCTACAGGATCGCAAACTAGGCCAAGCATATTCTTAAGGGTGATTGCCATTGCTTCTGCGCTTTGCGCGGGAGTGCCGCCAGCCATTTCAACAATTGCTGCCGATGCCATCCCTGCAGCAGAGCCAACCTCGGCCTGGCATCCGCCAGCAGCTCCGGAAATAGACGCATTGTTTGCGATGACAAACCCAAAAGCGCCTGACGTAAATAAAAATTCTATCTTTTGTTCACGGGTCGGATTCAGCTTCCGCTGCACGGCAAATAATGTCCCGGGCACGACCCCCGCTGAACCGGCAGTCGGGGTGGCGCAAATGGTACCCATTGCTGCGTTTACTTCATTTGTAGCAACAGCTTTACTGACTGCGTCCAGTAACAGCTCTCCCGACAGAAAGTTCCCTTTTTTAATATATTCCTGAAGCAGCACAGCATCTCCGCCTGTCAGGCCGGAATGCGACTTTACGCCTTTAAGGCCGCGTTCAACCGCCTGTTCCATTACATCAAGATTCACTTCCATTTGACGCAAAATTTCCTCACCGGTTTTACCTGTAACTTCCATTTCCTGCTCGATCATGATTTGGGATATCTTTTGGTTTTTTGATTCTGCCAATTCAACTAGTTCAGCAACATTGCGGAACATTTATTTTCCTCCCTCCTTGTGCTTCGTTTTCAAAGGTAAACGTTTTCATATCTTTACACTTCATCATTCGACGATTCTTGTTACCTGGACAATGTTTGGAAGAGCTGAAATTTCCTCTAGTACAGACTCTTCGATATTTTGGTCTACCTCGATTGTCATTAGAGCCATCTTCCCCATTTCTTTACGGGAAACGTCCATTTGGCCAATATTTACTTGGTGTTTAGCCAACACGTTCGAAACATTGGCAATCGTTCCAAAGCGGTCGTTGTGAACGACAAGTATGGCTGGATGATGGCCGGAAAGCCTCAGTACAAAGCCATTCAGCTCAATAATTTCGATCTTTCCACCACCTATGGATATACCGGCTAATTCCATTTCTCCTTTTTCATCACCCATCATTATTTTCGCGGTATTGGGATGATCGGTAACTGCTTCCTCTTCTATAAACTTGATTCTAATTTTTTTCTGTCTTGCTATTGTAAGCGATTCTTTGATTCTCTCGTCGAATGTGTCAAAATCGAGCAAACCGCCTACGATAGCTACATCTGTTCCATGCCCTTTATATGTTTTGGCGAACGAACCATAGAAAGAGATGGTCGCCCATTTTGGCTCTCTTCCAAATAAATTACGCGCAACCCTCCCGATCCTTGCTGCACCAGCTGTATGCGAGCTGGAAGGACCGATCATTACAGGGCCGATAATGTCGAATACACTTTTATATTTCATGGTCTCTTGCCCCCTAAATTATAGCTCAATAGAAATTCAACCGAATTACTAGCATAGAAATAGAGGGAAAGTATTCCCCTAATCTATCATACACAATAAAAAAAGAAACTGCACGGTCTAATGACGCGTGCAGCAGGTTTTTCCGCCTTATTCAATCGAGAAAATATAAGAATATAATGGTTGTTTTCCGTTATAAATTTCTATTTCAAGATCCTTAAAGGTCTCGTTACAGAATGCAGCCAGCTCGTCAACCTCTTCACGGGCTGCATCTTCTCCATAGAGAATGGTGAGAATTTCTGAATCTCCATCGATCATTTGTGCAAGGAGATCCTTTGCGGCAAGAAGCCTGTTCTTATTTTTTACCTTTATTTTTCCATCGGCAAGACCCATGAAATCTCCTGTTTCAATTTCAAGTCCTTCAATGCTTGTATCGCGTACAGCATAAGTGATTTGTCCTGTCTTCACATGTGAAAGTGCATCTTTCATTGCGGTTTCATTATCCTTTGGACTTGCAGCAGGGTTGAAAGCCAAAAGTGCTGCCATTCCCTGAGGCACGGTTCGGGAAGGAATGACGATTACATTCGCCTCCACCACATCGGCTGCCTGCTCGGCTGCCATAATGATATTCTTATTATTTGGCAAAATGATAATATTTTTCGCATTTGCTTCACGAGCAGCCCTGACGATATCTTCCGTACTCGGATTCATCGTTTGTCCGCCTTCAATCACGGATTTTGAACCAATGCTTTTGAAAAGATCGCTCAATCCGGAGCCCATCACTACGGAAACGACGCTGTATTCATTTTTTTCCTTAGGCGCCGGGCTAACGCCGGTCTCAAGCGGGGCATGCATTTCGCCGACAATGCTGGAGTGCTGTTCACGCATGTTATCAATCTTCAGCTTAATCAGGCTGCCGTATTGCTGTCCATAATTCAAGCAGTCCCCCGGGTGTTCAGAGTGAATATGTACTTTTACGATATCATCATCTGAAATAACCAATAAAGAATCGCCGTACTCACTTAAATCATTGCGAAACGCTTCTTCATTAAAAGATTTCACGGCAAGCTTGTCAGCTTCCAGCCTGACCATGAATTCCGTACAATATCCATAGACGATATCTTCTGTATTGATGTGGCCCTGGACATTCATATGATGTTCTGCGCTGACAAGTTCGTCCATGGTCGGGATGTTTGAAGGCGATCCAGGGAGATGCTCTCCTTTTAACTCAGCAAGGAAACCTTCATATACAAGCACGAGCCCCTGGCCTCCGCTGTCAACGACGCCCACTTCCTTCAGGACAGGAAGAAGATCAGGCGTCCGGCTAAGTGAGGCTTTTGCTTCCTTTACGACTTCCTCCATCACTAAAATGATATCCGTTTGTTTCTTCGCGGATGTAACAGCCTGTTTAGCCGCGTCCTTGGCGACAGTAAGAATTGTCCCTTCAACGGGCTTCATGACTGCTTTATAGGCGGTTTCAACTCCAGCTTCAAGCGCACTCGCAAATTCGTGGCTATTGATTTCAGCCTTACTTTCAATCGATTTTGAAAATCCCCGGAACAATTGTGACAGGATGACACCAGAATTTCCGCGGGCGCCCATCAGCAGCCCCCGTGACAATGATATTCCTACTTTCCCGATATGTTCCTGAACATTATGTTGAACTTCCTTTGCTCCGGAAGTCATCGACAAATTCATGTTTGTCCCGGTATCACCATCCGGCACTGGAAAAACGTTCAATGCATCAACCATCTTAGCATTGGCTGCCAAATGGTTGGCACCCTGTATGATCATTTCTGCAAATCGTTTTCCATTCAAGCTTGTAATCGACACAAAACTTTCCTCCTAGTCCTAAGGGTTCGTCACACGGACTCCCTGTACAAAGATGTTTACTGATTCCACAGCTAATCCGACCGTTTTGTCCAGGGTGTATTTTACCTTTGATTGGACATTATGTGCAACCTCGGAAATTTTCGTTCCATAGCTCACGATAATGAACATATCAATATGTACTTCATCGTTTTCCTGGCGAACGATCACACCCTTAGTGAAGTTTTCTCTTCTCAATATTTCGGCAATGCCGTCTTTTAATTGCTTTTTGGAAGCCATTCCTACTATACCGTAGCAATCAACAGCCGCTCCTCCGGCAATGGTCGCAATAACATCATTGGATATATCAATTTGCCCGAATTTCGTTTGTAATTCGATGGACATAATACGTTCCCCCTCCTGAAAATCTCCTTGGTTACACATATTTTACTATATCGTCCCTTGTATTAAAAGAAATAGTCGCACAGTATACTAATAAATCAGTTCTCCATGGAGTATGTAAAGGTTTTTTTCTTGAAACTATTTGGCACGAGTATTGCAATATGAAAATAGATATGATAAATTATTAAGGTATTTCTAAAAAGACTTAAGATAAAGTGAAACTTAAGCTTGCGGTAGTAAGGAGGGAATTTAAACATGGCACGTCAATGTGTGATTACAGGAAGAAGAACCCGTTCTGGTAACAAACGCTCCCACGCTATGAATGCAAACAAGCGTACATGGGGCGCTAACCTTCAAAAAGTTCGTATTTTAGTTGACGGTAAACCTAAGCGTGTATACGTTTCTGCAAGAGCCCTTAAATCCGGCAAAGTAGAACGCGTATAATGTTCAAGGCATCCTTATATAAGGATGCCTTTTTATTTAGAAAAGCGCAAGCGCCTTGTTCAGCCCCGACAAGCATAAGGCAAGCACAGAAAGAAGGTGTTCTTTCCTTCTTGCTGTGATTGACTTATGACCTCGAGGGGCTAGGCGCTGGAGCTAGACACCCGTTCATATTGAAAAAATTATACTTTCTTATCTAGGTAGAAAAGCGCAAGCGCCTTGTAAAGAGCATAAAAATAACACCCTGGATAGGGTGTTACGTTAAAGTAAGCTTTTTTTCAACCTTTTTTGAATGCGCCAAGCATCGCCCGAACAAGGCCTCCCAGCACTTTTGGCAGTTTGATTGTATAAAATTTCATAGTGCCCCTCCTCTGTATATCCCACTCTTCCCTATTAGTGAAACTTTTTCATACGAGACAAGCTTATTAGCTGATTCCGTGAAATATTATATTTGATGATAGCCGTGAGCGTGATTTCTAATCACTGCTTCTTATCACCAATAATATGCCGTCCGTAAATGAAAAAGTACCAGATTCAGAAATTAGTTCGTTGCTTATGCATAAGGTCGACCCGATCTTAATTTGGCAATTTTCCAGCGGATATTTGAAACCATGCAGGGTAATGCCTTTCACTTCCCCAGTCACCGGGACAAAGGAAACATATTTTTTATCGGGGATCACTTCGAGTTTATAGACACCCGGCAGTTTGGCCGTTAATATATTTGTCTTATCAACAATACATATTTCTGTGCGGGCATGTTTTTTTACTATTTCCTCTCTGAGCAAGAGCTGAATGTTCCCTAATAAATGATCCAAACGCCCGCCGGTTGCCCCAAAAATGTAAAGTTCATCAGCAGCTTGGCGGGCAGCCCAATCAAAGGCAATTTCAAGATCGGTTTCATCCTTTTCGGAAGGATAAAGATGAACCTCCTCCATTGCCTCCCTGATTGTCTGCAGCTCGACTTCAGAGACCGAATCAAAATCGCCGAAAGCTGCGTGGGGGGTGATACCGTTTTCCAGCAATGTGTGTACACCTCTATCCACGCCAACCCATAGGGATTCTATATCATTATCATTATATGTAGATAGATCTGGTAAAGATTCCGTCGGTCCGCCAGCTAATATGCAGATCCTCATTATTTATCACCTTCCATTTTGCTAAAAAAAAAAAGCAGAAGCGCCTTGTTTTAAGGCACGTTAACTAACACCCGCCACATCCATGCATCATTCCACATTGAAAAAGTTATACTTTATCTGTAATTAAAAGGAAGCTCGCAAGCTTCCTCTGGCAGAGTCTACCCCCTGATTGCTTCTATCGCTTTTTTTCGATCAGGCTGATTATAAATAGCGGATCCTGCAACGAGAACATTCGCTCCATGATTAACGCATAGCCTTGCTGTTTCTTCATTCACGCCGCCATCGACTTCAATTTCGATGCTGACTCCATTTTTCTTTGCGAGTTGTTTGACTTCGGCAATTTTCGGTAAGACCGAAGTGATAAATTTTTGGCCGCCAAACCCTGGGTTTACAGACATTAAGAGAACCATGTCAATGTCTGTAACGATATGCTGGATGGCTGATACTGGGGTTGCTGGATTCAGTACCACTCCTGCCTTGATTCCAAATGAGCTGATTAATTGGATCGTACGGTGAAGATGGGAACACGCTTCGACATGCACCGTAATATAATCCGCTCCAGCTTTTGCAAATGCTTCTATATAAGAGTCCGGATTCTCAATCATTAAATGGACATCGAGGGGCAGCTTGGTAACCGGGCGTATTGCTTCGACGATTAGTGGCCCGATCGTTATATTCGGTACGAAATGACCGTCCATGACGTCAATATGGATATAATCAGCTCCGCCTCTTTCGACATCGAGTATTTCTTCAGCAAGTTTTGAAAAATCAGCGGATAAAATAGATGGCGCTATTTTAACCATAATTAATACCTCGGCTTTCTCTCTTTGATTTCCTCTAGAAACTGCAGGTAATGTTCATAACGGTATGGCCTGATTTCACTCGTCTCTACTGCTTTTTTCACGGCGCATTTCGGTTCCTTATCGTGAAGGCAGCCGCGGAATTTACATTTCTCACCTGTTTTATATATGTCCGGAAAGCAGTAGGAGAGCCGCTCGGCTTCGATTTCCAAAAACTCAAGTGAACTGAAGCCAGGAGTATCTGCCACAAGGCCTGCCCCGATATGGATTAGCTCTACATGCCTTGTCGTATGCTTACCTCTCCCAAGATGAGAGGAAATATCATTCGTCTTTAATCCAAGCTCCGGATTGATCGCATTAAGCAAGGAAGATTTTCCGACGCCTGATTGGCCGGCAAATACGCTCGTTTTATTCTGCAAATAGGGCATGAGCAGCAGGGTCCCGTCAGTCGTGACCGAGGATGTTGTCAATATTGGGTACCCCATGGCTGCATAATCCTTCACATATTCTTCTAACCCGGGACGTTTCGAATCCGGGACGATATCCATTTTGCTTATGCAGATGACCGGTTCGATTTCATTATCTTCGATCAGCACTAAAAATCGGTCAAGCAGGTTTGAGCTAAAGTCTGGTTCAACCGCTGAAAATACAAGGATGGCCTGATCCACATTCGCAATCGGCGGCCTGACAAGCTCGTTTTTGCGTTCCTTAATTTCCAAAATATATCCCTCTGCCGGATTCTCAGCCTGATAGACGACATAGTCACCTACAAGGGGGTTTACCTTGTTTTTACGAAACAGGCCGCGGCCGCGGCACTGGATTGTTTGTTCACCGTCAAGGACGTAGTAAAAACCGCTAAGTGCTTTTATGATTTTGCCTTCAGGCATAGCTTCACTCCTTCTACTTTATAGTCACTCAGGATATGGAACCACTTCATCCATGATCACATTGTTATCGCGCATCACCTTGAAGCCTGCTTTTCGATCATGGGTAACGGTAAATTCCAGCGTTTTTTTAGTTGATTCCGTTATATTTAATGTTTCAATCGGCTCGGTCATGTCCCGAGTCATATCCTCTATGAAAATCTGAATTTCCTGCGGCTTCTCCGGGACCTCGGGAACATATTCAATCACGATCTCCTTTGTTACCACTTTTGGAGGGATTTCCTCTTTCCCTTTCGATATCACCGCTTCTACCGTGCTGCCTTTGTCAATCCTCGTATAGGCCCCGGGAATTTGGGAAATCACCATGCCTTCTTTTATCGAATCATTGTATTCCTCTTTTTCCCTGATGATAATCCCGACTTCGTTTGCGTAGACTTGCAGGCTTTCTTTGTTGAATTTCGTTAAATCCTTCAAGGTGATTTTATCGGGGCCTTTGCTGACAGTGACATCAAAAACGGTTTCTGAAACAACCACATCAGTGCCAGGTGTCGGGTTATTCTGGGAAAGAATCGTCCCCTTGCCGCTGTTGTCAAATTGTTCTGTAACAATGACCTCTTTGAATCCCATCCCTGTCAGCAGCGGTTTTACATCTTCTATATTTCTACCGGTATAATCGGTAACTTCCAGTTTCTCTTTGCCAATACTCTGGTAAATATTGATTTCTGTCCCTTCTTTAACTACATCTCCTTTTTCAGGATCAGTTTTGATTACTTTTCCCTCTGCAATTTCCTCGTCTTCGAGTTCAAGTGTATCTCCCAGATTTAATTTTGCCTCCACCAGCAGTGAAATGGCATCATCCAATTCTTCGCCTTTCACGTCCGGTACGGTGATTTCATTGGAAGCGAACACATTAGGGAAAACGGTAATCGCCAAAATTCCAAGAATGATTAATAATAAAAAGGTAGAAACCAAAATAGCAGGCAGTCTGCTTTTTTTCTTGCCGTCCTTAGATTTTTGCTTTTTATCTTTTTTCTTCTTACTCGTTTTTATCGCCTGCTGTGTATCTTCTTCGTCCAAGGGTCTGCGTGTGATTGTTTCATCAATGCCTGAGATTGAATCATCGTTCGTAATGATTGGAATTGCTTTTGTTGCTTCAGCATCTTCAGGAATGACAAACGGTTTTTCGTTATTTCTCTCAGGATCAAGAGCTGTCCTGATATCATCCTGCATATCGTCAACACTGTCATATCGATAAAACGAATCCTTTGCCGTTGCTTTTAGAATAATATTTTCGACAGTCTGCGGTATGTCGGGATTCCATCGTTTCGGGGATGGAGTTTCCGTTTGCAGATGTTTTAGGGCTATTGATACGGCAGATTCTCCAGAAAAGGGCAACCGTCCGGTCATTAGCTCGAACATCACGATACCGAGCGAGTAAATGTCTGATTTTTTATTGGCCATGCCTCCCCTCGCCTGTTCCGGGGATAAATAATGGACAGACCCAAGCACCGCGTTTGTCTGTGTGATGTTTGTCGCACTTAGAGCCATCGCAATGCCAAAATCTGTTATTTTCACATTTCCGCTGTCATCTATTAAAATATTCTGCGGCTTGATATCCCTGTGAATAATCCCATTGTGATGGGCATGCGAAATAGCATCGGTTATTTGCTTCATAATATCGAGCGCTTTTTCAACAGGTATCGGATAGTACTTCTGTATGTATTGTTTCAGGGTCAGTCCCTTCACATATTCCATGACAATATAATAGATATCGTCTTCTTCCCCGACATCATAAATGCTGACAATATTCGAGTGGGCAAGACTGGTTGCAGACTGGGCTTCCCGATTGAAACGCTTGATGAATTCCTCATCATTCGAAAAATCCATCCTAAGGATTTTCAATGCAACCTCCCGCTCAAGAATCATGTCCATCGCAAGATAAACATTGGCCATACCACCGCCGCCTACCATGTCTAAAAGCTTGTATCGGCCGTTAATTCTTCTTCCAATTAACATCGGCTTCACCCGCTTTCACTTTCGTCATAAAATTGGACAAGGACAAGGGTGATATTGTCTTCACCACCATATAGATTTGCCAGTTCAATGAAAGAATCCGCCTTTTCTTCCAAATTTGTTTCCGCTGTAATAATTTCGACCATTTCTTTTTCTGATACTTTATTAGACAGGCCATCTGAGCAAAGAAGCAGCACGTCGCCTTCTTCAAAAACGATGGTCGATATATCCATATCCACATTTTTTTCGGTACCTAACGCACGCACTAAAACATTTTTCCGCGGGTGGTGTTCAGCGTCCTCCCTGGTGATTTGACCGGAACGGACGAGCTCATTCACCAAAGAATGGTCTTCGGTCACCTGCTTAAATCCGCTTTCATTATTCAAGTAACAGCGGCTGTCGCCGATATTGGCTATCGTGGCGAATTTATCGGTGCAAATCGCTGCGACGATGGTCGTCCCCATGCCCTGGTATTCAGAATTTTGTTCGGAATGCTCGAAAATCTTCCTGTTTACGTGTTCGATTTTCTCCCTCAGCCAGCTTTCTGCCTCCTGCGGCGTGTTAACCGATACGGTCTCATTCCAAGTATTGTGTATATGTTCAACAGTCATCGAGCTTGCGACATCCCCGGCACGGTGTCCGCCCATGCCATCTGCAACAACGGCAAAGCGGACACCTTCCGGATTGATAAATATCCCGCCATTATCCTCATTATGCTGGCGGATCTTCCCGCGGTCTGTTCTAAATACTGCTTTCAATAGGCTCACCTCGTTTCTTCTTTACGCTCCTTCGCACGCAACTGGCCGCATGCTGCATCAATGTCATGACCCTGTTCCCTTCTAATTGTTACATTGATTCCGTGGTTTTTTAGCGTTTTTTCAAATTCAAAGATTTGCTCACGAGGTGTTCTTACATAGTTGCGTTCAGGCACGTAGTTAACCGGTATTAAGTTAACATGGCATTTGATATCTTTAATGAGCTCTGCAAGCTGCTCCGCATGTTCCACCTGATCATTTTCACCGCCGAATAACCCATATTCAAAGCTGACGCGCCGTCCGGTTTTATTCGTATAATATTTCACGGCTTCAATTAGGTCAGGAAGCTTGTATGCCCGGTTGATCGGCATAAGCTTGCTTCTCAATTCAGTTGTTGGAGCATGGAGTGACACGGCAAAATTGATTTGCAAATTTTCATCGGCAAATTTATAGATTTTTGGGATGATTCCACTTGTGGAAACGGTAATATGGCGGGCGCCGATATTCAGTCCTTTTTCGTGATTGATGTTTTTCAGGAATGAAAGCATTTCATCATAATTATCAAAAGGCTCCCCTATCCCCATTATGACGACCGAACTGACCCTTTCATCCGTTTCATCAAGTGCCTGTTGTACTTTTACGACCTGGGCAACGATTTCTCCTGCTTCTAAATTACGTTTTAAGCCGCCAAGAGTTGAGGCACAGAATGTACAGCCTATCCGGCAGCCCACTTGGGTGGTTACACAGATGGAATTTCCATATTCATGGCGCATTAAAACCGTTTCGATGGAAAACCCATCATGAAGTTCAAATAAAAATTTCATCGTTCCGTCTTTTGATGTTTGCTGTATTAATGTTTTCAAGGTAGTGATTGTAAATTGACTTTCTAACTTATCACGTAATGATTTAGACAGGTTGGACATATCTTCAAAGCTAGTTACCCGCTTTTTATAAAGCCAGTTAAAAACCTGGTCCGCCCGGAAAGCTTTATCCCCATTTTCTGTCAACCATTGCTTTAACTCATGTAATTCAAGTGAATAAATCGATGGCTTTTGCTGCGCTATTGCTTTGTTTTTCTTTGTTGCTGTAATCTCTGCCATTATTGCACCTTCTTCCTAAAGCTGGCGATGAAAAATCCATCACTGCCAAAATATTGCGGTAACACCTGGATTGCGTTTTCCTGCACGAATGGCTTAACCTCATCAGGCATTCTCGACCCCAAAGAAGCATCGGGTTCAAAATCAAGATGTTTTGCCAAGAATGAAGCGGCAACGCGGTCATTTTCTTGCTTATCAACGGTACAAGTACTGTAAATCAATGTCTCCCCTTTTTTTAAAAGGGGCGCCGCGGCATCCAAAAGCTGTTCCTGTATACTGGAGAGCCTTATGATATCTTCTTCCGACTTGGTATATTTCACATCCGGTTTTCTTCTCATCACTCCGAGTCCGGAGCACGGGGCATCGATAAGGATCCGGTCAAAGCCTTCTTTATGAAAAATTTCTTGTACCTTCCTGCTGTCGGAAACATGGGTTTTAATATTTCGTAAACCAAGACGCTCAGCTTGCTCCTTGATTAATTTTACTTTATGTTCATGAAGATCAAGGGCTGTTACCTGTCCGGTTGTTAAGCCTTCCGCTATATGGGTCGTTTTGCCGCCGGGAGCGGCGCAACAGTCTAATACCATATCGTTGCCGCTGGCGGCTATTGCATGTGCAACAAGCATCGAGCTTTCATCCTGAATCGTTAAAAAGCCTAATTGATAACTTTCAGAGTGGGCCAAATTCCCTCTGAAGCAGTGAATCGCTTCGGGGACCACCATGCTTTTCTCAACCTGGTAGCCTTCTTCTGTTAACGCACCGACAAGTTGATCACGTGAAATTTTTCTAAGGTTCACCCGGGCTGTTTGCGAAGGAGCCGTTAGATTGGTTTCACACATTTGCTTTGTTTTTTCAAAACCGAATTGTGCGATCCATCTTTCTACCAGCCATAAAGGATGGCTGGTTCCAATTGAAAGCCGCTCCACTTCATCTTCGATTGCATCGAGGGAAGGAACCCCTTTTCGCTGGATATTCCGCAATACGCCATTGACCATCGATGAAATTCCTTTATGCCCGCGCTTTTTAGCGATCTCGACGGCTTCAAAAAGAATCGCATGGTCTGGCACTTTATCTAAAAACACCATTTGATAAAGGGAAAGACGAAGAAGATTTACCACCCAGGGAAGCGTTTTTTTCTGATTCTTAATATAGGGCTGCAAATAATAATCCAATGTCATCTTTCTTTGGATCGTACCATAAGTGATTTCGGTCAGCAAACCGCTGTCCGATCCCTTTAATTGATGCTTCTGAATCATTGCATTCAACAGTAAGTTACTGTAAGACTGGTTTTTCTCTACCGACTCAAGAACATCGAGTGCTATTTCCCGAACGGTCTTTTTATTTTGCTTCATTACTTTCTCCTAACTTCATACCTGGCTGGATAAAAGAGCCCGCGCCGTGCAAATAGTCCGTTGCTTTCATCCGTTTCTTTCCCGAAGGCTGCAGCTCGGTAATCAAAATCGACGTCTCATTGCCGGTTGCGACAAGAAGCCCGTCCCCTTCGACAGCCAGTATTTCCCCGGGATCGCCGGTTTTATCCTGTATATACTTTTTGACTGTCCATATTTTTACGATATCTTCGTTCAGCAATGTGTAAGAAACGGGCCACGGATTTAAGCCGCGGACATGGTTGTAAATGTCTTCGCCGTTCCGTTTCCAGTCGACTTTTTCCTGTTCACGTTTAATATTGGGCGCAAACGTTGCTTCTTCGTGAATTTGCTCAACAGGCACAAGCTCTCCATTTAACAGCTTCGGAATCGTTTCTGATAGTAGATCGGAACCGGCCTCACTTAGTTTGTCATGCAGGGTCCCCACATTATCGTCTTCCCCAATCGTTACTTCCACCTGTGTCAATATATCGCCGGCATCCAGTTTCTCAACCATATACATAATCGTGATGCCTGTTTTGTCTTTCCCCTGCAAGAGCGAATAATGAATCGGTGCTCCGCCGCGAAGCTCCGGCAGCAGGGAAGCGTGGACATTGATGCAGCCGAATTTGGGAGCAGCGAGCAGTTCGTTCGGAAGAATTTGTCCGAAAGCAGCCGTGACAATCAAATCTGCCTGTAAAGAAATAATCTTGTCCATCTCTTTTTTTTCTTTTATTTTTTCAGGCTGGTATACCGGAATTCCATGCCTTACAGCCTCGACCTTTACAGGCGGCGGAGTCAATACCTTTTTTCTCCCTACCGGTCTATCAGGCTGCGTAACCACTCCGATCACGTCATAGCCCTCTGAAATGATTCGTTGCAGCACCGAAACAGAAAAATCCGGTGTACCCATAAAGACTATTTTTGTCATTGGTCTTCATACCCTTCTACTTCTTCTTCGGTCAAATACTTCGAAACTTTGCTTGTGAATAACACACCGTTCAAATGGTCTATTTCATGCTGGATCGCTCGTGCAAGAAAATCCTCGGATTCAAGTTCAAAGGTTCCCCCTTTGCGATCCTGGGCACGGATTCTCACTTTATACGGACGGGTGACCTCCCCGTAAACGCCGGGGAAACTAAGGCAGCCTTCCACATCTGTCTGTTCCCCAGAACTTTCGAGGATTTCAGGATTGATCATTTCGATGATATTCTCATCCTCACCAATATCGACAACGGCAATCTGCTTTTTCACGCCAATCTGCGGCGCAGCAAGACCGACCCCATCTGCCTCAAGCATCGTTTCATGCATGTTATTTAACAGCTTAGCCAAATTTTTATCAAAACTTGTTACTTTCGCACATTTTTGTTTCAAAATCTTATCCGGAAACAAAACAATCGGTAAAATAGCCAAAATACTTAATCCTCCTACACGAAAAGCGCAAGCGCCTATTAAAGGGAGCTAACTAAAACATTATATATTTTTACATCATAATTTGCGGGTTCAAATCGATGGAAATTTGCAAATGATTTTGCGCTGTTTCCTGCTGATAGTGCTCAAGAAGCGTCCGCAGCAGTTGTTTTAATTGCGGCTCACGTTTGTATTTTATCAAACATTGGTAACGATATCTATTTTTGATCCGGCTGATCGGTGACGCAACCGGCCCTAATACCATTGCTTCCGGACTTAGTCCGGCGCTTACATATTTTGCGATTTTTTCAGTCGTTGCTGCTGTCTTCATTAAGTCTTCATGGGAAATGTTAATAAGGGCAACATAGTAATAAGGCGGATAAAGGCTTTGCCTTCTTATATGCATTTCCCGCTCATAAAAGGCATCAAAGTCCTGCATGCCTGAAAGCTCGATGCTGTAATGTTCAGGGGTATAGGTTTGGATCACCACTTCCCCCGCCAATTTATGGCGTCCTGCACGTCCGCTCACTTGGGTTAAAAGCTGGAATGTTTTTTCCGATGAGCGAAAATCAGGAAGATGCAGCATCGTATCAGCCGAAAGCACGCCGACAAGCGTAATATTCGGGAAATCCAAGCCTTTGGCAATCATCTGGGTGCCGAGCAGAATATCGGCATGGCCTTCCTGAAAACGATTCAGCAGCCGTTCGTGCGACCCTTTTCTGCTAGTGGTGTCAACATCCATCCGGATTACCCTTGCTTCAGGAAGAATCTTGACCAGCTCTTCCTCCACTTTTTGTGTACCGGTCCCAAAGAAACGAATATGATCGCTTCCGCATTCGGGGCACGTCTTGGGTATATCTTCTTCATGACCGCAATAATGGCATTTCAAGGAGTCATTGAAACGATGATATGTTAATGATATATCACAATTCGGGCAATTGATCACCAGGCCGCAGCTTCGGCACATCACAAAAGATGAATGTCCTCGCTTATTCAATAACAGGACGGTTTGTTCCCCTTTTTGCAGCCTGTCCTTTAGCTTAGCAAACAAATTTTCAGAGAACATCGAACGATTGCCCGCACGCAGTTCCTCCCTCATATCGACGATCTCAACCTGAGGAAGCTGGCTGTTGTTCATTCTTTTACTTAAGGTCAAAAGCTGATAGATCTCTTTTTTTGCCCTTGCAAAAGATTCTAAAGCCGGTGTCGCACTTCCAAGGATAACCGGGCAGTTATGCTGATTTGCCCGCTGTATCGCTACATCCCGAGCATGATAACGCGGAGTTTCTTCCTGTTTATAGCTTGATTCGTGCTCTTCGTCGATGATGATGACCCCAAGGTTTTCAAAAGGGGCAAAAATCGCAGATCTTGCGCCGACTACCACTTTCACTTCTTTACGGTGGATTTTGCGCCATTCATCATATTTTTCCCCTATGGACAAGCCGCTGTGCATCACAGCGACCTGTTCGCCGAATCTTTCTTTGAATCTTTTGACCGTTTGCGGCGTTAACGAGATTTCCGGGACAAGCATGATCGCTTCTTCGCCTTTTTTAATGACTGCATCAATCGCCTGCAAATAGATTTCCGTTTTCCCGCTCCCTGTCACACCGTATAATAAAAAAACGTCATGGCTATTTTCTTTTATACTTTTTTGAATCGGCCTTAAGGCCGCTGACTGCTCTTCTGTCAGCTTGAAAGGGGATGTCTTATCAAATACCCTGTTTTCATAAGGGTCACGGTATATTTCTTCATCTCTTTCTGCCAATATATTCTTTTTGGCCAGTGCTTTTATCGTTCCGTTCGAGGCCTTTACTGCTTCAAGCAAAGTGCGGAGCTGGATTTTACCCGGATTTTCGATGAAAAATTGAAGCACTTCATATTGTTTTTTCGCACTTGCAGCAAGAGTGCCCGCATATTGGGCCAATTCTTCACTTGTTAAGAGCGGTTCGACGAAACGGACTGTTTTTTTATTCAGCTTGTCTTTGACATAATATATAACTTCGAGATTCCCTTTTTGGACTTGCTTTTGAAAAAGGGCTGCATTGTCTTCCTGCAGGACATCCTTCCACGAAATGAACTTTCTGTCCCGGAAAGCCGCCCGTACCCTTTCGTCGACGAGTTCTTTCCTGCCTTCATGAATCCGCAGCACCTTTTCATATTTTGCCTTCAGCGCAGCTGGCAGCATTGCTTGGAGCGCGGTGATTCTGAAACACATCGTCTCGTCGGTAAGCCAGTTCCCTAGCCTTAGCAATTCCTCATTCAGGACTGGTTCCAAATCGAGAATTTCCTTGATTTCCCGGAGCTTTTTAAGTTCTGTTTCATTTTTCAGCCCTGTAACGAAGCCCTGGACCATTCTTGGTCCAAACGGCACAATTACTCTCATTCCCGGCTTGACGACATTTATCCATTTATCAGGAATGGAATAGTCAAATTCCCTGTCCGTTTGTTTCGCTGGAACATCTACGATTACAGATGCAATATTCATGATCTCCATCATTCCTTTTTCAGCATCCTGCTTACTTCCCTTAAAATATTTTTTGCAACATCGGTCTTGCTCATTTTCGGCAGCTCGGTCTTGCTGCCATCCCGCTTAAAAAGCGTTACAATATTTGTATCGGTGCCAAATCCGGCTCCTTCAGCAGCTACATTGTTTGCAACGATCATGTCTATGTTTTTCTTTTGAAGCTTGCCAATGGCATATTGCTCCACGTTTTCAGTTTCTGCCGCAAAACCGACAAGAATCTGCTTGTCTTTTTTGGAGCCAAGCTCTTTCAGAATATCTGCTGTTCCGACAAGGGGGATGCTGCTTTCACCAGGCTGCTTCTTCATTTTATGTTCATGGTGGAATTTTGGCGTGTAATCGGCAACTGCCGCCGTTTTAATGACTGCATCCGCATCTGTGAAATGCTTCAATACTTCCTTATGCATTTCCGCTGCTGATTCAACGTCGATTACGTTCACATTGGCAGGAGGAGCGAGCGAAACAGGTCCAGAGACAAGCGTGACTTGTGCACCCATCTTTTCAGCCTGTTCGGCGATGGCATAGCCCATCTTTCCCGTTGACCGGTTCATAATGAAGCGGACAGGGTCGATGTTCTCCCTGGTTGGTCCCGCCGTGATCAGGAGCTTTTTCCCCTGAAGCGGCTGCGTTTTTTTTACATTAAAAAAGGTCTTCAGCTGTTCGACAATTGCCTCAGGTTCCTCTAATCGGCCTTTTCCAACATACCCACAGGCAAGATATCCTTCAGAGGGCTCAATAAATTGATATCCGTAAGACCTGAGGGTCTCAATATTTTTCCGGACAGCAGGATGCGCATACATATTTACATTCATAGCCGGTGCAACCCAAACAGGGGCATGGACTGCGAGCATGGTAGTGGTAATCATGTCGTCGGCAATGCCGTTTGCGAGCTTTCCAATTACATTTGCGGTAGCCGGTGCCACTAAAACAAGGTCCGCCCAATCGGCAAGATCGATATGGGCAATGACCTCAGAGTTCTTTTCGTCAAATGTATCTGTATATACATCGTGTCTCGAAAGGGCCTGAAAGGTCAGCGGCGTGACAAATTCACAGGCAGACGCGCTCATAATCACCTTGACATCAGCACCTGCCTGGGTGAGTTTGCTCGTTAAAGCGGCCGCTTTGTATACGGCGATACCGCCGGTTACACATAGAAGAATCTTTTTGTCTGTGAGCATGCTGTTTCCCCCAACTTAAACGTCTTTTGTCTTTATTATGAAGGATTATACGAAAAGCGCAAGCGCCTTGCAATAAAGGAACGTGGGCATAAATACGAAGGGCCGGAACCCCCTAACACGTTTTCAGGCAAAAGAATTGATTCGCTGAAAGGATGTGTATTGGAAGGCGTCCGACCCAGATAGCAAGCATCAAGTGTCCCGCTTATTTTTCCTCGTATTGATTTTTGTAGGTCAGCTTTCCTGAGTGGATTTCCTCAAGTGCACGGCCAACCGACTTGTGTGATACCGGTTTTTCAATCTTCGTATCATCTTTTAGCTGCATTTGGCGTGCGCGTTTGGCAGCGACGGACACAAGCGAATATTTAGAATCAATTTTTTCCAGCAATGAATCAATAGAAGGGTATAACATACTATTCAGCCTCCAGCATTTTTTTATATCGGATTGAAACTCTTTCTCTGCGGCAGTGCTCAGCCACAACAATTGCGTTTATCCTGTTGCACGCCGCTTCTACTGTATCATTTTCAACGACATAATCGTATAAATCCATTAATTCAATTTCTTCCCTGGCAGTCTGCATTCTTCTCTGGATGACTTCCTCTGTTTCCGTACCGCGTGTGATGATGCGGCTCTGCAGTTCGGAAAGGCTCGGCGGCGCAAGAAAGATGAAAAGCCCCTCAGGAAATTTATCACGGACCTGTCTCGCTCCTTGAACTTCAATTTCGAGAAAGACATCTTTGCCGGCATCGAGCGTTTCCCTGACATAATCAACAGGAGTTCCATAATAATTCCCGACAAATTCAGCATATTCCAGCAATTTGCCTTGCCCAATCAAAGCCTCGAACTCGTCCCGGGTTTTAAAGAAGTAATCGATTCCATCTATTTCCCCTTTCCGCGGCTTGCGGGTTGTCATCGAAATCGAGTATTCAAAAGCAGTATCAGGCTGGGAGAAAATTTCTTTTCTGACCGTTCCTTTGCCCACCCCGGACGGGCCGGATAGTACGATTAGTAGCCCTTTTTCTCTCATATATTTTTTTTACCCCTCTTCCATGCTGTCATCCCGGTCATGCAGGCGGGCTGCCACAGTTTCCGGCTGAACGGCAGATAGAATGACATGGTCGCTGTCCGTAATGATAACAGCCCGCGTTCTTCTTCCGTATGTAGCATCTATTAAGGAGCCACGTTCACGCGCGTCCTGGATAATCCTTTTTATTGGAGCCGATTCCGGACTCACAATCGATATAATCCGGTTTGCGGAAACAATGTTCCCAAAACCGATATTAATGAGCTTGATAGACATGTTTGTCCCCCAGTCATATTCTATTGTGGCCTCGATACAAGTACCATAAACAAGCTGCACGATATTTTGAACCTGTTTTTTCATTTTTTTCAAGTAAACTCTTGATAATACCCGTAAAAATAAAAAGGTAATAGAGGAGCCTCTACTACCATTTGAATTATATCATAAACTATTTTGATTTACTTACCAAAAATGACCCTGCCAGTAAAAAAGTTGGAATGGACGCCATACCTATGACCAACAGCCAATCTCTAGGCTGAATCGCTACGGTATGGAAGATGGTCTGCAATGGCGGATAGTATAAGGCAATAATCATCAATAACAATGAAGAAATAACCGCCCAAACGAGATATTGATTCCCGAATGGATTCCGCGCGAATATCGACTGTTCACTGCGGCAATCGAAGACATGGATCAGCTGAGCTAAGACCAGTGTGGCGAATGCAATCGTCTGTGCGTATGGAAGGTTATCCGGATTCGCTCGATAAACGACCACGAAAGCAATCAGCGTGGTAAGCCCGATTAAAAATCCGCGCGAAATAATTTTCCAGCCAAGTCCCCGGGCAAATACCCCTTCTTTTGGACTGCGGGGCCCCCTTTTCATCACATCGTCCTCCGGCTTATCAAGACCCAGTGCCATCGCCGGCAAACCATCTGTAACAAGGTTCACCCACAAGATCTGGATGGGAATGAGCGGCAGCGGCAAGGCAAAAATCATCGCGAAAAACATGACAAGAATTTCGCCGACATTCGATGCCAGCAAATAGCGGATGAACTTACGGATATTTTCATAGATGTTCCTTCCTTCTTTAATCGCCGATTTGATCGTCGTAAAATTATCGTCGAGCAGGATGAGCGAAGAAGCTTCCTTGGCAACATCAGTTCCGGTAATCCCCATCGAAATTCCGATATCGGCCGATTTTATCGCTGGTGCATCGTTCACCCCGTCACCGGTCATTGCGACTACATGTCCTTTATTTTGCAATGCTTTGACAATTTTTAATTTATGCTCAGGGGAAACACGGGCAAAAACGGTGACGTCATCCACGACGTTTTCGAGCTCGCCGACGGACATATCCGATAAAGCCTTCCCATCAAGCACCCGATCCTTCCCTCTTAAAATGCCCAGTTGTTTGGCAATTGCTTTTGCAGTGGTTACATGGTCACCGGTAATCATCACCGTTTTAATACCGGCCTCCCTGCACTCTTTGACCGCACCTGCAACTTCGGGCCGCGGTGGATCAATGATCCCATGCAGTCCCATGAAGGTCAATTCTTTTTCTGCTTCTCCTTCATGCAGCAGCACGGTCCCCGGACCAACCGGTTTAAAACCGACTGCGATCGTACGCAGGGCCTGTGCCGCAAGGCCATCGATCGCGGTCTGTACCGATTTTTTCAAGTCACGGGTTAGCTGTTGAAGCTTTTCATCCCATAAAATCGAACTGCATTGTGAAATCAGCACATCCGGTGCCCCTTTTGATACAACAAACTGTTTACCGTTCTCATCCTGGACCACGACGCTCATCATCTTGCGTGTCGAGTCAAACGGAAATTCTTTTATAAGTGTAAATTTCTGTGCCAATACATCGCGAGTTAGGCCAGCTTTCATCGCAGCGACCAATAACGCTCCTTCTGTCGGATCCCCATCCAAAACATATTGTTCATCTTTCGTCAAAAGGTCGGATTTATTGCAAAGCAGGCCGAACGTCAAAAGCTGATGGAGGGCTTTTTCCTGCCGGGGATTCACCGCAGCGCCTTCATCTGTGAAATTTCCGCTTGGTTCATAGCCAGTACCGCTCACATTCCACATCTTCCCCCCGCTCCAAAGATTGGTAACCGTCATTTTGTTCTGGGTCATCGTCCCGGTTTTATCCGAACAAATCACAGAAGCGCAGCCAAGTGTTTCGACAGCTGGAAGCTTCCGGACAATCGACTTCTGCTTAATCATCCGCTGCACACCGAGAGAAAGCGCGACTGTCACGATCGCCGGCAATCCTTCAGGGATCGCTGCCACTGCAAGCGAGACACCTGCCAAAACCATCGTATATAGATCATTCCCTTGAATCACCCCGATAATGACGACAAGAAGCGTCAGCAATAATGCTGTCGTGATCAGAATTTTGCCCAGCTGTTCAAGGCGCCTTTGCAACGGGGTTGCCATCGTTTCGGCAGATTGAAGCAAATCAGCAATCTTGCCCATCGCCGTCTCCATGCCTGTTGCCGTGACAATGCCAACACCGCTTCCCCTCGTTACCATTGTTCCCATAAAAGCCATGTTTTCCTGGTCACCAAGACTGTCTACGGCATTTTTTAATGGATCAGAAAACTTCACTGCCGGAACCGATTCACCTGTCAGTGCGGATTCTTCGATTTCGAGGCTGACCGCCTCGATAATTCTCATATCCGCACCAATCCGGTCGCCGCTTGAAAACTTCAATACATCTCCAGCAACCACTTCCCGTGAAGGAGTCTTTGTCCACTCCCCGTCCCGCAAGGCATATACTTGCGGTGCAGCCATTTCTTTCAAGGCATCAAGCGACTTTTCCGCCTTTCGTTCCTGAAAAAAACCTAAGAATCCATTTAGTAATATAATCGCTATAATCGCAATTGCATCGATGTATTCCCCGAGCAATCCCGAAATCAAAGTAGCGGCAAGCAGCACCAGCACCATAAAATCTTTAAATTGAGCGAAAAACAGCAAGAGGGCCGATTGTTTTTCGACTTCTTGAAGCTCATTATACCCTTGCTTTTGCTGCCTTTTTCTAGCCTCATCCTCCCTTAATCCTTCTTCAATACTGGTTTGAAGGGCTGCTTCAATATCTTGCGTATCCATTTCACTGAACTTCATTAAGTATCACACATCCCTCGCGCATAGAATACAACCATGAATTTTTCTCTCCTTTCATGCTTATTCAGACTCGTCCAAAAAAATGCTATACTTTATTGGGATGCTACATGGGAAGAGCTTATACAAAAATTCCGTGGGCAACGCTTATAAAGAATTCAGCGAAAAGGAAGTTATCCACATGTCTTTTGATGGTTTATTTACAAAAGCAATGACCGAAGAACTGTCGGGCCTGTTAAAAGGCGGACGTATCAGTAAAATTCATCAGCCTTATAAAAATGAAATTATTCTTGTCATTCGTTCAGGTGGTAAAAATCATAAATTGCTGCTATCTGCTCACGCAAGCTATGCTAGAGTACAGATATCACAGGAAAGCTATGACAATCCGAAAGAACCGCCAATGTTCTGCATGCTCTTGCGAAAGTATCTTGAAGGATATGCAATAGAAGATATTTATCAACCGGGATTGGATCGGGTGATTATTTTTGAAGTAAAGGGAAGAAACGAGCTCGGCGATGTCTCGCAGAAGCGGTTGATCGTTGAGATTATGGGCCGGCACAGCAATATTATCTTAGTAGATAAAGAAAAAAATATGATCCTGGACAGCGTCAAGCATGTCTCTTATGCTGTCAATAGCTATCGCGCTGTACTGCCTGGACACGTTTACAAGGCTCCTCCCGCCCAGGAAAAGGTCAATCCATTCACCATGTCAGGAGAGGAAATCCAGCGCAAACTGGATTTTAATGCTGGAAAGCTAAATAAGCAGCTTGTAGATCATTTTTCAGGTGTTTCCCCACTCTTTGCAAATGAAGTTGTCTATCAAGCAGGTCTTGCCAATCGTGCGACTTTGCCCACGGCTTTTCTTAGCCTTTTAGACAGGCTTGTCAAACAGGTATACTCACCCACACTTGTCGATACCGGGAAGAAAGAAGCTTTCTATATGATTCCCTTGCAGCATTTGCAAGGTGAAAGCCGCCCATTTTCAACATTAAGTGAATTGCTCGACCGTTTTTATTTTGGAAAAGCGGAACGGGACCGGGTGAAACAGCAGGGGAACGACCTGGAACGGTTTATTTCAAATGAAATCCATAAAAATGAAAAGAAAATTGTAAAGCTGGAAAATACGCTCAAGGAAAGTGAACGGGGCGAGCAATACCAGTTATTCGGTGAGCTTTTGACTGCTAATCTGCACCAGATGAAAAAAGGCCTGAAGGAGATTGAAGTAAATAATTATTATGAGGAAGATGGCAGGATGGTGACAATAACGCTTGATCCGCTGAAAACGCCGTCCGCTAATGCTCAAAAATACTTTTCGCGCTATCAAAAAGCGAAAAATGCGATCGGGGTTGTCCAGGAACAGATCAACCTGGCCAAAGCGGAGGCCGCTTATTTCGATACCCTGCTGCAGCAGCTCCAGTCCGCATCCCCGCGGGATATTGAGGAAATTCGCGAAGAGCTGCAGGAAGAAGGCTATTTAAAGCAAAAGCAGCGTAAAGGCATGAAAAAACCGGCACATGCCAAGCCGCAGCTTGAAAGCTACTTTTCTTCTGCTGGCGACGAGATCTTTGTTGGCAAAAACAATAAGCAAAATGATTATTTAACCAATAAATTTGCGAGAAGAGATGAAATATGGCTGCATACGAAAGATATCCCCGGCTCGCATGTCGTCATCCGGAATGAACACCCGGACGATGAAACAATAAAAGAAGCGGCCATCCTCGCCTCCTATTTCAGCAAAGCGAAAAATTCCGGCTCGGTTCCTGTCGATTTTACAAAAGTGCGCCACGTCAAAAAACCAAATGGGGCGAAACCGGGATTTGTGATCTACGATAACCAGCAAACAATCTATGTGACACCTGATGCCGATCAGGTGATCAGGATGAAGGAACGAAAAGGCTAAGCAAACATTGATTGAATTTGACCCGGTGAAATATCGAAAATAACATATATTAAAAAAGACCATGTGTGCTGGAACACGAACGGTCGATGCAATAGACGGTTCTCTTCAAAAGGGAACAGCCAAAGACTGAAAGAATCCACCTTATGCCGCAAAGCCAAAGAGTGGATTCTTTCGTATTATAAGGTCAATCAGGTTTAAACGTGTAATATAAGTTATATAAATGCTTGAAAACATACGGAATTAAAGGAGATAAATATGCGCCCGTTACAAATATCAGCAGAAACCGCATTAAAAATTTCAAAATCATTAAATATGCCGCTTGAACAAATCTTGCATATGCCTCAGCATATTTTGCTCGCTAAATTGGCAGAGATAGAAAAGAAGAAAGGACAGGAAAATCCATAAGAAAAACAAAGCTTGCAGAGAAAAATACCCTTTCTCTGCAAAGCTGAAGGCCTTATTAGTAAGGCCTATGTTCTAACTTTGATGTTCAAATAAACGTTTCCAAAGGGACTTTTCAGTTTGTTTTACTTTATTTAATGGCTCAATGTATTGAATATTTTTAGTCATTTGCATTAATATATCTTCAAATAATTGATTTTGTTTATGAATTTTGTCTATAAGTTCTTTATTTATCGTTATTTGTTTTTCGGTCCGTTCGATGAGAACATTAAGTTGTTCTTTTAGTTTTTGTACCTGTTTTTCATTAAAACTAGGTTCAGTATTCATTTGCTTCTTTAAATCAGTGAAATTTTCAATTTCATTAGAGAGTATGGAGGTTTGTATTGAAGGTCGATTTTCTTTTTTCTCTGGAATGATATAGGTATCTTTTATTCCTGCATTCTTTATCTTAATGAATGTTTTTAATGCATCTTTTTCCTCATCATAAATACCCGCATTTACACGGTAATTAATTTGTTGATTTATATTCAAATTCTCAATATTCACTTCTATTCCTAATTCTTTTAAATGATTACACCTATCGTTCGCCTGTTTTTCGTCTATAAAATGCCCAGTTACTACTTTGTATACAAATGGCTGATCAGAAACAAACTTTACGATTTCTTTACTCAAGAGAAAACGCTCCTTTTGTACTAAATCATATAAAATAAAGCTGTTTGTAACGAACAGCTTTATTTACTTCATATTTATATGCTAATACAGACTTTTAGTTTCCTATAGGAAGGTTAAGGTGCTTAAGCGGTAAAAATGCTTGATGTGTTCATTGTGCCTACATCGCTTCCGTTACAACGGTTGGAGTTTGCATCTTGAACTAATTCGATGTTTGGAAGTTTTGCGATAACTGGTCTTGTCACTGTAATGCTTGTCCTTAAAACAACCTTAAATCGAACTGATGCTACACTGATCCCTAATGCTTCAATACCTTGTACAACAATCGCTTCAATTTGAAATGGCGTTTCTGTAACGGTATCTTCAGGGCATGCACCCGGACACTCTGTTTCTTGTTGAAATGGTAAATTTATTTGTAAAGGCGTAGCTACTCCGGCAATAACGATATTTGCTGGTAAATAACCTGTATTAATTATTTTACCTCTAACTAATAAAACATTCGATACAAGACCGCTTAAATCAGGTTGTAAGGTTATTAAAGGAGTAATCACCCCACCCGGACCAATAACAACAATGTCACCTAGAGTAACTGCTGGAATAGTTAATTCTGCAACTTTTTGTACTTCTCTTGAACAAACGAGAGAGTTAACAACAAAACAATCAGATGTTAACTTTGGAGGACATTTCCCAGGAAGCCTCTCCTCACATTTTGGACAATCATGATTATGATCATGATGATTTTCCATATAAACCATCCTTTCATTGTTCTATTTTATTAGTTGCCATTTGATTGCAACTAAGGTATAGTATTCATTTAGGTTTATGTAGTAACGGTATAAGCCCACAAAATAAAGGAAACTATTAAAATAAGAAAATAGTCCTTATTAATTGGGATCACATAGAAATTATAATAACAAGGAAGAAAAAGTAGGATAGAGTTGGGCATTATTTCTTCCTTGCTTGTTCTATGACAAAAGAAAGGACTATATCAAAAGATAAGTCCCTTTTTCTGTCAACTTATTTTTTAAAACTTCGCTTAATTTCTTCAAATTCATTACTAGTAATGTGTTCTGAGTACTTATATAGAACCTTTGCTTCTTCTTCATCCCCAGCAATTAAAGCCTTTTTGATTTTTTCAATCTCTTTGTTTTTTTCTTTTTCATTATACATATCATTGATTTCTTTTTAAATACACCATTCATTTGAAAAACCTCCCAAATTTCATAAATAGTTCGATCACCCAAGAACTTTTTGGTTAATGTAGCAACTGTACCGATGATTTTAAATTTAGTCGTCTCATCAGAAAGTTTTGAAACCATATCACAACTTTTTTAGTACGATCCGCAATACTATCTGTATTTTCTTTTCTTAATAAAGGATTATACACAAGAAAAAGTTGTTCCTCTTTAGATAACTCAATATCTGGGTTAGCCAATATTTTTTCAGAAACTCATTTGACAATACTTGCTTTACAACATCAGAATGAACTCCTAAAAACCCAAATGGTTCCAGTCCAATTGACTGCATTTCAAGACTTTTTGAAGCAATATCCATATTGTTATAATGCAATTTCATAAATTCTTCAGACACACTTTCACCTTCCTTACAGATCTATCAATCAAAAAAGTTATTGGAAATAAAAGTCCAGACATTCGATCATCTGAACTTTACATTTCATGTCGCTGTATAATGAAGACTATCGTTTACTAATCTATCAGGCAAAAGTCTTCTGCTTTTAATTAACTCTTCTATCAGTATTTTGAAAGAACTCCCTGATAAAGCATATTCCGAAGCCTTATCATTCAACTCTTGAAACTTAATACTGTTAATTTCAGCATTGGTTTTCATTTTCGGGATAGTTTCTTGAAGAATGTATTTATCCCAAAATGTTATATGAGATATTATTTCAGAGATAGACCACTTTCCTACTGAGATAGGTTGGAAAAAGTCTTCATTTTCGTACGTTTGTAAACTTTCAACCCACAATACAAAATGTTCTAAATCATTGATTAAGTCATCATTGGTTTTCAAGACATCACCTTTAACTTAGATTTTTTCTCTTTTATGTATTCGTTTAATTTTGTAATAAATCCTTTAAAGAACTGCGAGTTAGCCCAATAAAAAAACCCATAATAAAATGGGTTTTGTGTGTTTACTAAGAAAAGATATGTGGTTTAGTAACTCTTTCTATCACGCCGTAATCCAACTCGTATCAGCAGGATTTTCTCTCCATCTGTTCAGCTTCTCGACATCGCTTTCTTTAATGTAGCCATGTTTTTTGGCTACTTCGATGAGCGTTGTGTAGTCACTTAATGAATAGGTAAGGATGCCTTCGGAGTCTAATTGTTCTTTGCCTTTTTTCAGTTCATAGGAGAAGATTGAGACGACGCCGAGAACGTTGCAGCCATTTTCGCGTAATGCTTTTACGGCCTCGATTACGCTTCCCCCTGTGGAAATCAAGTCCTCGACAACAACGACCTTTTGTCCGGGGAGGGCTTTTCCTTCAATTTGGTTGCCTTTGCCGTGCCCTTTTGGTTTGGAACGGACGTAGCACATTGGCAGGTTTAATAAATCACTCACCCAAGCGGCATGCGGAATTCCGGCTGTTGCTGTGCCGGCAATCACTTCCACTTCAGGGAAGTGTTCATTTATCAAGGATTGCAGCCCGCTGGCAATTTCTCTGCGGATTTTCGGATAGGAAAGAGTAAGTCGGTTGTCACAATAGATCGGCGATTGAATCCCTGACGCCCATGTAAAGGGATTGTTCGGCTGCAAATGAACAGCCTCGATTTTTAATAAATGTTCCGCTATCGAATACTTCATACCCTGATTCCCTCCCATGCTTCTGTTATTTTTTTATAAGCAAAGACCGGATCTTTGGCTCCGATGATCGACCTGCCGACCACGATGGCGTTCGTTCCAAGAAGCCTTGCTTGCTCAGGTGTAGCGATCCTTTTTTGATCATGGCGGTCCCCATCAGCCGTCCTGATCCCGGGTGTCACCGTTAAAAAGTCTTTCCCCACTTGATCATGGATCATGCTTACTTCATGGGTCGAGCATACGACTCCATCCAAACCTGAAAGCCTGGCCAGTCGGGCGTAGTGAAGAACCGATTCTTCAAGGGTGGCGTTGATTAGCTGTTCTTGATTCACCTGATCGGAGCTGGTGCTTGTTAGTTGTGTAACGGCAATGCACTTTGGCCGTTCTTTTCCCATCAGTGTTCCTGCTTCCAGGCCTTCCAGTGCTGCTTCCATCATCTTTCGTCCCCCGGCGGCATGCACATTTACCAGGTCCACATTCAGTCCTGCGAGACCCTTCATCGCCTGCTTAACGGTATGGGGAATATCATGGAGCTTTAAATCGAGAAAGATATCATGGCCGCGTCCTTTGATAAAATCAATGATTCCTGGACCATTTTGATAAAAAAGTTCCATGCCCACTTTCACAAATAATTGTTCTCCACTGAATTGGTCCAAAAAATGCTCTGTTTCTTTTTGGCCTGGAAAATCAAGCGCGATGATAAGCGATTTGTTCATGTTTGCCCCAGCTCCTTCCGGTACATTCAGAAATATGGTCATATCCCAGCTTCTCAAGCATCGCCGGAAGTTCTTCAATGATTTTCGGGCATATGAACGGATCGACAAAGTTCGCTGTTCCCACCGCCACGGCACTGGCCCCGGCATAGAAAAATTCGATGACATCCTCCACAGTTGTAATTCCACCCATTCCGATGATTGGAATCGATACGTGCTGGCTGACTTCATGAATCATTCTGATCGCAACCGGTTTAATCGCCGGGCCGGATAAGCCGCCGCTGCCATTTGCAAGGATTGGCTTTCCTGTTTTAAGATCCAGCCTCATGCCAAGCAGAGTATTGATCATCGTCAGACCGTCTGCGCCGCCATCTTCAACGGCCCTGGCAATTTCAACGATATTAGTGACATTCGGCGATAGTTTAACGTAGACAGGCACCTGTGAGACTTCCTTCACAGCCCGGGTCACGCTTTTTGCGACGTCAGCATCGGTTCCGAACGCAATTCCGCCTTCCTTCACATTGGGGCAGGAAATATTCAATTCCAAAGCTTTCACATTTGGAGCATTGCTTATTTTACGTGCAACCTCTGTATAATCATCAATTTGGGAGCCGGCAATATTAGCTATAATCGGAACATCATATGAATCAAGCCATGGTAACTCTTCCCCGATCACTTTATCAAGGCCGGGATTTTGCAATCCGATTGCATTCAGCATCCCGGCAGACGTTTCGGCCACTCTCGGTGTCGGGTTGCCAAACCGGGGTACCGGTGTTGTCGCTTTAATCATGATTGCTCCGAGTTCGCTTAAATCATAGAACTGGCTGAATTCGCGTCCAAAGCCGAAGCAGCCTGAGGCGGGCATGATTGGATTTTTCAGTTCTAGTCCCGGAAGACGAATCTCTAGTGATTTCATATTACAACCTCCCCTGACCGAAACACCGGTCCATCACTGCATACCTTTTTATAGGAAGATCCAGTTGGATCATCGGCAGTGTGGCAAACGCATGCAAAACAGGCACCGATTCCGCAGCCCATCCGTTCCTCAAGTGACAAAAACAATTTCTTATGTCCGTATTCTATCTCTAATGCTCGTAACATTGGGGTCGGCCCGCAAGCATAGATGACCGTGAAATCCTTGGGCAAATCCCTGATTACATCTGTAACGAATCCCTGGGATCCGTACGATCCGTCAGCGGTGACAATATATGTTTCGCCCAATTTGGTAAATTCATCTTCGTAAAAAACATGTTCTTTTGCTTGAAATCCCAAGACATGCGTCGCAGTAATACCTTTTTCTTTTAACCTCTTAGAAAGTTCATATAAAGGAGGCACGCCAATCCCTCCCCCAACCAACAGGACTGTATCACTGCCTGCGGCCGCTTCATTAAGCGGAAAGCCGTTTCCCATCGGACCCAGTACATCGACACTTTTTTCTATCTCCTTCTGCGAGAGCAGCTCGGTGCCCTTTCCCTCGGCACGGTAAATCATCGTAAATTGTTTTTTTCCCGGATTGATAGACGATATACTGATCGGCCGTCTGAGCAAAGGCTCAAAACCATTACCTGTTTTAATGTGGACAAATTGCCCTGGCTGGCTCATTTCGGAAACGAGCTCACCTTCCAGGGTGAGCTCATATATAGATTGGGCAATTTCTTTCTGGTTGATTACCTTCATTTCTTCCTGTTTGATCATGAATAAACCACCTCAGAGCCGTGATCGGCATTGCCCATTGCTTCTGCCGAAAACGTCATTGATTCGATCACCCTGAGGATCGCTTCTGCTGTGTCCAGGGAAGTTAAGCATGGAATCCCGTTTTCAACCGACTCGCGCCTGATCCGGAAACCGTCACGCTCAGGCCGTTTGCCCTTCGTTAACGTATTAATTACCAATTGTGCTTCACCATTCCTGATCACATCGAGAAGGTCTTTTCCTGCTTCCCCGATTTTTTCAACCACCTGAACCGGGATTCGCGATTCTTTCAATACTGATGCTGTTCCGGATGTCGCAATTAAGCGATATCCGCAATTGTGGAAGCGGCGGGCGAGCTGCAGCACTTCCTGCTTATCCTTGTCTGCGACTGTCAGGAGAACGGAACCGTGGTCTTTTATCTTGATTCCTGAAGCAAGCAGCCCTTTATAAAGTGCTTTTTCAAGGGTGGAATCTTTCCCCATGACTTCTCCGGTCGATTTCATTTCAGGCCCTAACGTGATATCGACTCTTCTAAGCTTTGCAAACGAGAATACCGGCACCTTTACGTAGACTCCCGATTTTTCCGGTACAAGGCCGCTTTGATAACCCAGCGATTCCAGAGAGTTCCCGAGAATGACTTTTGTAGCCAGGTTCGCCATCGGTACATTGGTAATCTTGCTTAGGAAAGGGACCGTACGGCTTGAGCGCGGATTGACTTCAATCACATATACTTCATTGTTGCTGACAACATATTGAATGTTTAGCAGGCCGATGATATTCAGCCCTTTTGCAAGCCTTGCTGTATATTCGACAATCTGATCCTTGATTTGCTGCGTAAGGTTTTGCGGCGGATATACTGCTATCGAATCACCGGAATGGACGCCCGCGCGCTCAATATGCTCCATAATCCCTGGTATGACTACGTCTTTGCCGTCGGAAATCGCATCCACTTCAATTTCTTTTCCGGTTAAATAGCGATCAATAAGCACCGGGTGTTCAGGGTTGATTTTTACGGCATTTTCCATATAGTAAAGCAATTCAGCCTGCTGATACACGATTTCCATCGCCCTGCCGCCAAGGACATAGGACGGCCTGACTAAAACCGGATAGCCGATTCTTTCAGCGATCGACACCGCCTGCTCGATGGATGTAGCTGTCTTTCCGTTTGGCTGCGGAATCTCTAATGTTCTCAGTGCCTGTTCAAACTTATCGCGGTTTTCTGCACGGTCGAGATCTTCAAGGGTTGTGCCTAAGATAGTAACGCCGTGTTCTACAAGTTGACCCGCTAAGTTAATCGCCGTTTGACCGCCGAATTGGACGATGACGCCCATTGGTTTTTCAAGATCAATGATATGCATCACATCTTCGATTGTCAGCGGTTCGAAATAAAGCTTATCCGAGATACTGAAATCGGTTGAGACCGTCTCTGGATTATTATTAATGATAATCGCTTCATATCCAGCTTCTTTAATCGCCCACACCGAGTGGACGGTCGCATAATCAAATTCGACACCCTGGCCAATTCTGATTGGACCAGAACCAAGAACGACGACGCTTTTCCGGCTTGTAACGACAGACTCGTTTTCATCTTCATAGGTTCCGTAAAAATAAGGCGTTTCCGATTCAAATTCAGCAGCACATGTGTCGACCATTTTGTAAACTGGGACTATTCCTTTTTCCTTGCGCCATTGATATACAGATTTTTCGCTTTCATTCCACAGAGAAGCAAGCGCAGCATCAGAGAATCCCATCTGCTTTGCTTTTCTGCCAATCTCCTCATCATATTGATGTTTCTGAATCGTTTTTTCATAAACGACGATTTTATTCAGCTTATGAAGGAAAAACAGGTCGATTTGGCTCCACTCATGAATCGTTTCGATGCTGATTCCGCTTCGTAATGCTTCGCCGATATAGAATAAACGTTCATCACCGGCTTTCCTGATGCGTTTCTCAATTAAGCTGTCGCTGATTGTTTCGTTCAGTCCAAGGTGAAATAAACCAGCCTCAAGCGAACGGATCGCTTTCAGGATTGACTCTTCAAAGGTTCGACCGATTGCCATTACTTCTCCGGTCGCTTTCATTTGCGTTCCAAGCCGGCGGTTGGCAGACTCAAACTTATCAAACGGCCAGCGCGGAATTTTTGTCACCACATAATCGAGCGCCGGTTCAAAGCTTGCATACGTTTTTCCGGTAACAGGGTTCATCATTTCATCAAGCGTCAAGCCGACTGCAATTTTCGCTGCAAGCTTGGCAATTGGATATCCCGTTGCTTTAGAAGCCAGCGCAGACGAGCGGCTGACACGCGGGTTCACTTCGATCACAAAATAATTGAAGCTGTCCGGATCTAAAGCAAGCTGTACGTTACAGCCGCCTTCGATTTTAAGGGCCCTGATAATTTTCAATGAAGTGTTTCTGAGCATTTGGTATTCCCGGTCACTTAGTGTCTGGCTGGGGGCAACAACAATCGAATCTCCTGTATGGATGCCGACCGGATCAAAGTTTTCCATATTGCAGACGACGATCGCATTGTCATTACTGTCTCTCATAACCTCGTATTCTATTTCCTTGAAGCCGGCGATGCTTTTTTCCAGTAAGCATTGGTGTACCGGACTGCTTTTCAATCCGCCTGTAACGATTTCAACCAGATCTTCTTCATTTTCACATATGCCACCACCCGTTCCTCCAAGCGTAAACGCCGGGCGGACGATGACCGGATAGCCGACACGTTCCACAAAATCGTGGGCTTCTTCTAAAGAATGAATAATATCGCTGTCAGGCACCGGTTCACCAAGCTCATTCATTAGCGTGCGAAATAGATCGCGGTCTTCCGCTTGTTCGATCGCAGAAAGCTTGGTTCCAAGAATTTTCACGCCGCATTCTTCGAGAACGCCTGAATTGGCCAGCTCAACGGCCATATTAAGCCCTGTTTGCCCCCCTAAAGTGGGAAGTAGAGCATCGGGACGCTCTTTACGGATAATTTTGCTGACAAACTCGAGCGTGATCGGTTCTATATAAACAGCGTCGGCAATTTCAGCATCGGTCATGATTGTTGCCGGGTTGGAGTTTACAAGGATGACCCTGTAGCCTTCTTCTTTTAACGCGATACAGGCCTGTGTGCCCGCATAATCAAATTCAGCTGCCTGTCCGATCACGATGGGACCTGAACCAATCACAAGGATGCTTTTTATATCTGTACGTTTTGGCATGTTACTTCCCCTTCCGTTTTAGCTGTTTCGATCATCGTCAAAAATTCATCAAATAAGTAATTAGCATCAACTGGTCCCGGTGAGGCTTCAGGATGATACTGTACTGTAAAGGCTGGGAACTGCTTATGTCTCAATCCTTCAACTGTTCCATCATTTAAAGCAATATGGGTTACTTCCAGATTCGTCCGCCCGACCGATGCGGCCTGGACTGTATAGCCATGGTTTTGAGAAGTAAGGGCGATTTTTCCGGACTTCAAATCCTTGACCGGGTGGTTCGACCCGCGATGGCCAAATTTCATTTTTTCCGTGTCTGCCCCATTCGCAAGGGCAAACAGCTGATGGCCAAGGCAGATACCGAACATAGGGACCTTTCCTTGGATATCCCGGATCATTTCAATCGCTTCGCCGACATCTTTCGGGTTTCCGGGTCCGTTTGACAGCATAATGCCATCCGGGTTCAGGCTTAAAATTTCTCTGGCAGTGACATTGTAAGGGACAACAATCACATCACAATCCCGGTCATTCAATTCCCGTAAAATGCCGTGTTTCATCCCGAAGTCGACAAGGACTACCCTTTTTCCTCTTCCTGGGCTTGGGTATGCCGTTTTTGCAGAAACCCGCTTCACCTGATCGGTTGGCAATACGGTAGCCTTCAGTTGCTGAAGTACCTCGGCCGCATTTTTGTCGATACTGCAGATGGCTCCCTTTAATGTTCCATAATGGCGGATAATTCTCGTTAACTTTCTCGTGTCGATTCCGCTGATGCCAGGAATGTTTTTACCTTTAAAAAACTCATCCAAAGACATTCCGCTTCTCCAATTGGAAGGAAAGTCGGCGGCTTCTTTGACGACAAATCCAGAAATTGCGGGATTTATCGATTCAAAATCATCCCGGTTGATTCCATAATTTCCAACGAGGGGGTAGGTAAGGGTGACGATCTGCCCGCAATAGGAAGGATCGGACAATATCTCCTGATAGCCGGTCATTCCTGTGTTGAACACCACTTCTCCTGTTTTTTCTGAATCACTTCCGAATGCTTCCCCGATAAATATCGTGCCGTCTTCGAGAATGAGTTGTCTTTTCATTGATTGTCACGTCCTTTTTCCCAGCGTATTCTGCCTTCCGCAATCGTGATGGCCGGCCAGCCATAGCATTTTTGACCATGGAAAGGAGTGTTTTTTCCTTTGGATGCAAACTCACGGCTGTCAATTTCCTTTTCTGTTTCTAAATCCAGTAAAACAATATCTGCCGGTGCGCCTGACCTTAGCCGCCCATATGGCAGGGAAAAGCTGTCAGCAGGTTTCAGTGTTAAAAAGTCAATCAGGGTTTTCAAGGACAAGTTTCCGTTTTTGACGAAATGGGTATAAAGAAGCGGAAATGCCGTTTCTAGTCCGACGATTCCAAAGGGAGCCAGACGCATGCCTTCCGCTTTTTCCTCAGCTGTGTGGGGAGCGTGATCGGTCGCGATAAAGTCGATCGTACCGTCAAGCAGTCCCTCAAGCAAGGCAGCACGGTCATCCCGTCCTCTTAATGGGGGATTCATTTTATAATTGGGGTCAAGTCCTGGGATATCTTCCTCACAAAGCAGCAGATGATGAGGAGTCACTTCTGCCGTCACCTTTATTCCAGCTCTTTTCGCATCTCTGACCACTCTGACGGATTCTTTTGTGCTGATATGGCAAACATGGTAATGGCAGTCGGCAGCTTCCGCGAGCAGAACATCCCTGGCGATCTGGACAGATTCACACACCGAAGGAATGCCATTTAATCCTGAGGCTTTAGAAAAGGCGCCTTCATGGACAGAGCCTTTATTGATTAATGTGTTATCCTCACAATGGGCGACAATCGCCATATCCACAGCAGCTGCCTGTTTCATCGCGGCAAGCATCATGCCAGCCTCCTGGATTCCAACACCGTCATCGGTGAAGGCAAATGCTCCTGCCTGCTTCAACGCTTCAAAATCAGTCAATTCTTTGCCTAACTGACGTGTAGTGATCGATGCATATGGCAGCACCCTTACATGTGCCGTATCTTCAATTCTAGCGGTCAACCAGTCCATTTGTTCCTTGCTGTCAGGTACCGGTCGTGTGTTTGGCATGGCAGCTACCGTAGTGAATCCGCCTCTGGCAGCAGCCATCGTTCCCGTCTCGATCGTCTCTTTCTTTTCTCCGCCCGGCTCACGCAGATGGATGTGTAAATCGATAAATCCGGGAGCAATAAGCATTCCCGCTGCGTCAATCACTTCACTGTCCTGTGCAGGGATTTCTTCAGCAATTTCGGTAATTGCCTTTCCTTCAAACGCTATTTCTGCTTTCAAAAAGTTTCCTTCGTTATCGAGCAATACTCCATTTTTGATGACTGTTTTCATGAATGTTTCCTCCCTTTATCTGTTCTATCGCTCTTTTTAATACGGCCATCCTGATAAAAACGCCATTTTCCATTTGTTTAAATATCCTCGACCTTCCGCATTCGACTAAATCAGTGTCAACTTCAACACCGCGGTTGATCGGAGCAGGATGCATGATAATCGCTTTCGGCTTCATGCTTCTTTCCCGCATTTTTGTTAAACCGAATCTTTGCAGATATTCAGCGTCAGCTCTTGTTTCTTTTTCGGCATGCCGTTCATGCTGGATCCTAAGCAGCATCACGACATCCGCTGTTCCAATGGCGCTGTCAATATCCTCATATCCTCCAATACCGATTCCTTCATCAAACCATTCAGGGGGCCCTGAAAAAACAACTTCAGAACCAAGTCTTGTTAGAGCAACCGCATTAGACCTGGCCACACGGCTGTGCCTGATATCGCCGATAATCGCAATCTTCAAGCCTTTAAAGCGCCCGAACTCTTGTTTAATCGTCATCAGATCCAGCAATGATTGTGTCGGATGATGCCCACAGCCATCGCCGGCATTAATTACCGGAATGCTGAGCCTGCCTTTTAGCTCATCAAAGTAAGCATCCTGTTCATGCCTGATTACCAGGGCGTTTACCCCAATCGCTTCCAGTGTTCTCGCTGTGTCGTATAGCGTTTCCCCTTTTTGCACACTTGAGGTCCCGGCGTCAAATGGGATGACTTCCAGCCCCAATTTCCTTTCGGCCATTTCAAAGCTGCATTTTGTGCGTGTGCTTGGTTCGAAAAAGAGATTGGCAACCATCGTCTGGCTTTCCGGAAACCAGCCTTCTCCATTTGCAAAAGCCTGTGCCTGGCTGATAATTCCCTCGATATCATGGACGGATAGCTCATTCATTGTCAGTAAATTCCTCACGTGATTTGCCCCCTTTTGCAAAATCAGGGTGAAAAAATACCCTGGCCGAGAAATGGCTCAGGGTGAAAAAGTGCTTGTCAAAGGATGATAGACTTAAAGAAAAACCCTTCCAGTCATCAAACTTATGCTCTGCACCACCCTTTTAAGCCTCTCTGGACTTCTTTTAAAAGGTGAATAATATATTGTTTGGTATTTATTCTACTTCTTCGACAAACATATTTCCGTCTGCCTTTTCCCTGCCGGGCAGAATCAGATTTAACAGGACACCGATAATCGCTGCAAGTGCCATTCCTGAAAGTGAGACCGTGTCTGACAGTTTTACAAACGCACCGCCCACCCCGATAACCAGAATGACGGATGCAATAATCAGGTTTCGATTATTTCCAAAATCAACGTTGTTATCAATCAGCATACGCAGTCCGCTTGAGGCAATAATCCCGAAAAGCAGGATCGAGATGCCTCCCATAACTGCCTGAGGTATCGAACTGATCACCGCTGTGATTTTTCCGATGAAACCAAACAAAATTGCAATCACGCCCGCTCCGCCGATGATATATACACTGAATGCCCGGGTAATTGCCAAAACCCCGATATTTTCACCGTAAGACGTGAGCGGCGGACCGCCAATAAGCGAGCCAATCATAATCCCTACCCCGTCTCCAGCAATCGATCGATGGAGTCCTGGTTTCTCGATAAAATTCCTGCCGACTACTTTACTTAACACCATTTGGTGGCCGATGTGCTCAGCAAGCGTGACGACTGCCACCGGCACCATGATAATGATTACTTCCCATGAAATACCCGGTGTATACGTTGCGAACGGTACCATGAAGTCCGGCATTTGGAACCACTTTGCTTCCTGTATTCCGCTGAAGTCGATGATTCCTGCAAAAAAGGCCGTGGTATAGCCAACGATGATCCCGATCAGGATTGGAATCAGTCCAAGAAATCCGCGCAGGAAAATCGAACAGATAATCGTGACAGCAAGTGTGATCAGTGCTACTGTAATATGTGTCGTACTATATACAAGCTCTCCAGTTGGCGCTCCCGGGTTTTTGTACATCGCCATGTTCACTGCCGTACCAGCCAAGCCTAAACCAATTACAATGATCACAGGCCCGACAACCACCGGCGGCAGGATGTTCATCAACCACTGCAGCCCGGCTTTTTTGATAATCAAGGCGATGATCCCATACACAAGGCCGGCAAAGAAGCAGCCGATCAAGGCCGATTCCGGACCGCCAAGCGCTTTTGCCGCGATAATCGGCGAGATGAAGGCGAAGGATGATCCGAGATACGCCGGAATCTGTCCTTTCGTAATCAGCAGATATGACAGCGTTCCAAGTCCGCTTGATATCAATGCTATGCCCGGGCTAAGTCCCACTAAGAAAGGCACTAACACCGTTGCCCCGAACATGGCGAATAAATGCTGCAAGCTTAAGGTAATCCATTGAACCGGTGAAGGGATATCCCTCACGTCCAAGACCACGTCTCTTTTTGTTTCGTTCATCAATATGTCCTCCCTAGATGCCTATCAGAAAAGTGGAAGCGCCCTGCAGAAAGGAACGTCGACTAAGATCCTCTCCGGACTGTTTTTAAAAGGTTCGATCAGTTTTCAAATATGCTTACCTGGTCTATTCCGTCTACTTCTGTTAAAGCGACAGCAATTTTTTCTGAATGGGATGTCGGCACATTCTTTCCTACATAGTCAGCCCGGATCGGCAGTTCCCGGTGTCCCCTGTCAACCAGGACAGCAAGTTGAATCTGTGAAGGCCTGCCCATGTCGACTAGGGCGTCCATTGCTGCTCTTATCGTTCTTCCTGTGAAAAGGACATCATCGATAACAACTACCTTTTTATCGGTAATATCAACAGGAATATCTGAACCTAAGATCTGCGGCTCACCATCGTGTGTCTTTTTTGTTAAGTCATCACGGTATAAGGTGATGTCCAGTTCGCCAACTTGAATTTCTTTTCCTTCGATCTGGTTAATCCTCTCGGCAAGGCGGTTAGCAAGAAAAATGCCGCGGGTTCGAATCCCGATCAAAATGCAATGCTCGATCCCTCTATTTTTCTCAATAATTTCATGGGCTATTCGTGTCAACGCCCTGCGGATAGCCTGCTCATCGAGGACAATCGCCTTTTCATTCATCATCTAAACACCCCCAAGAAAAGCGTAACACCGTTCAAAGTTCAAAAATTTATATATACTTTCTTTTCTAATAAAAAATCCCCATGCCGAGAGGGCATGGGGATTTTTGGTTATAACAAGGACATAGCTATGCTGCACCCTTGTAATCCGCTTCCTTCTCAGCCTCTCTGGACTGTGTTAAAGGTTCTTATTTAATTAAGTTCATGTTAAGTGTTTTTGCGGGCTTTGTCAATTACTTTTTCGTAACCGGTCAAGAACCTGTTCGAAATCCTCCGGCAAGGGTGCCTCAAACTCCAGATATTCCTTTGACCTTGGATGCACAAAGCCTAATACTCCCGCATGAAGAGCCTGTCCATTTATACCGGTCAAGGTTTTTCTCGGACCATACTTCGGATCGCCTGCTAGCGGATAGCCGATATATTTCATGTGAACACGGATTTGATGCGTTCGGCCGGTTTCAAGCTGGCATTCAACGTACGTAAAGGAATGAAATCGTTCGAGGACACTGAAATGGGTGACCGCGTGCTTGGAATGCTCTTCGGTAACGGTCATGCTCTGGCGGTCCTTTTTATCCCGTCCGATCGGGGCATCGACCGTCCCGAAGTCATGCGGAATGATCCCATGTACAATCGCCTTATATTTGCGGGTGACCGTTTTGTCAACGAGCTGCTGGACAAGGCTTTCATGGGCCAGATCATTTTTGGCGACCATTAACAAGCCAGATGTATCCATATCAATACGGTGGACAATTCCCGGCCGCATAACACCATTGATGCCGGATAAATCCCGGCAATGTGCCATCAGCCCATTGACAAGCGTTCCGGATGTATGGCCTGGCGCCGGGTGCACCACCATGCCACGCGGTTTGTTGACGACAAGCACATCGCTATCTTCATAAAAAATTTCCAGATTCATTTCCTCAGGCAATACATCTAGTTCTTCAAGCTCAGGCAGTTCCACTTCGATCTGGTCTCCGGGGCTGCATTTGTAATTCGTTTTGGTGACGGCTCCATTTACAAGGACATGGCCATCTTTAATCAATTGCTGCACCTGTGATCTGGACCATTCTTGATTTAAGCCAGACAACACCTTATCAATCCGTTCGCGGCCATGAGTTTCATCTAAGCTGTATGCTATGTTATCCATTCTTTCTCTCCTTCGCGAGCTTTTCTTCCAAGAACATATAAATAATCAACAGTCCAACTCCGATACAGAGGGCCGAATCTGCAACATTGAATATCGGGAAATTATAACTGAAAATATACGTATGGATAAAATCGACGACTTCTTTTCTGACGATGCGGTCAATAAAATTGCCAATGGCACCGCCGAGCATCAATCCAAGCGATACCCCGAGCAGGACACTTTGCCTGCCCATTTTCTGAAGGTAGTAGACAAGTCCGACAATAACAATGATGGTAATTACGTAAAAAAACCACATTTGTCCTTCTAATATGCCCCAGGCTGCCCCACGGTTGCGGTGTGATGTTATGTATAGAAAGTTGTTGATGATCTCGATGCTTTCCCCATACTCCATATTTTTCACAATCAGCCATTTCGTAATTTGGTCCAGCGCAATAACAAACAGGGCAATTAAATAATAAAGCACAATATATCCCCCAAACTATCTATATGTTTCCTTCTGAATTGTAGCATAATCTGAAAAAATTGCCTAATTGATATTGTTGTAGAAAGGATTTGTTATTATTTTGCTGTCTATAGGATTGGCTTTCTATCAGGGTAAAAAACAAAAACAGAGCATTTACGCGAAAAAAAGAATGATTTAAGCGAAACTGTCGGTCATTTAAGCGAAAGTCATTGGAATTAAGCGAAAAACTAATGTAATTAAGTGAAAAGTCAGTTTATTTAAGCGAAAGGCTTGATCACCCAAAAAAAGAAGCGGGGCAAAAGCTCCCACTTCCCTCTTATATTGTTTATTGATTCATTGAGTAATGTTCTTCAATCACAGAAGCACAGCGAGAGCACAGGGTTGGATGTTCCTCAACCTGGCCAACATCTTCAGTGACATTCCAGCAGCGTTCACAGGTTTCCCCTTCTGCTTTCGTCACAACGATCGCAGCATTTTCGAATTTCAGGGCATCTTCCGGAGCGGCATCGAGATTGCCTGCTACCTCAAACGCTGAAACAATGAAAAGCTGCTCCAGATTTTCCTGGATGCTGTCGAGTAATTGTCTGCCCGCACCATTTACATAGACCGTAACTTTTGCATTCAGGGATTTACCAATGACTTTTTCATTACGAGCTACTTCCAGCACTTTTAATACATCATTACGCAGGGACATGAACGCATTCCATTTTTCTTCGACGGCCTGGGCGTTCTCCACCTTGATTTCATCAGGCATAAGCGTCAATTGGACGCTCTCCTCTGTGATGCCAGGGACGAATGACCACACCTCATCTGCCGTATGCGAGAGGATTGGCGAAACAAGTTTAGCAAGCACAAGCAAAGATTCATAAAGAACGGTCTGGATCGCTCTTCTTTCGTTGCTGTCAGGTGCTTCACAGTATAGAATATCCTTAGCATAATCAAGATAGAAGGCACTTAAATCAAGTGTACAGAAATTATTTACCAGATGATAAATGTTTGCAAACTCATAATTGTCATAAGCCTGCTTAACGTTTTTCACGAGCCTGTTCAGTTTAATGAACATGAATTGGTCAACTTCACGAAGGTCCTTATAGGCGACTTTATCTGTTTCTGGATGAAAGCCATCGAGATTTCCAAGCAGGAAACGGAAGGTATTACGGATTTTACGGTACACTTCGGCTACCTGTTTTAAGATCGGGTCGGATACGCGGACATCTGACTGGTAATCAACGGATGCGACCCACAGCCTCAGAATGTCAGCTCCAAGCTGGTTCATGACTTTAGCAGGTACAACGACGTTCCCGATTGATTTACTCATCTTCCTTCCTTCCCCGTCCAAAGCAAAACCATGGCTTAGCACACCTTTGTAAGGTGCTTTTCCGCTTACTGCGACGCTAGTGGAAAGGGAAGAGTTGAACCAGCCGCGGTATTGGTCAGAGCCCTCCAAATATAAATCAGCAGGCCTTTGCAGGTCTTCCCGCTCTACAAGGACAGCCTGATGGGATGAACCTGAATCAAACCAAACGTCCATGATATCTGTTTCTTTTGTGAAAATTCCATTCGGACTGTCAGCGTGAGAAAAGCCTTCCGGTAGCAAATCTTTGGCATCACGCTCAAACCATACATTGGATCCATGTTCCCGGAACAGGCTGGAAACATGTTCAATCGTTTCGTCGGTGATAATCGGTTCGCCATTTTCCGCATAGAATACCGGTATCGGAACGCCCCAGGCACGCTGGCGGGAAATACACCAGTCTCCGCGGTCGCGGACCATATTAAACAGACGCGTCTCCCCCCACGCCGGCACCCATTTCGTTTCCTCGACGGCCTTTAACAGGTCCTGGCGGAAATCTTTAATCGATGCAAACCATTGGGCAGTTGCCCGGAAAATCGTCGGCTTTTTCGTACGCCAATCGTGCGGATAGGAGTGAGTGATAAAAGAAAGCTTTAATAAAGCGCCAGCTTCCTGAAGCTTCTCAGTAATTGCCTTGTTAGCTTCATCATAGAACAGCCCTGCAAACTCACCGGCTTCTTCTGTCATAACGCCTTTTTCATCAACAGGACAAAGTACGCCTAAGCCATATTTCTGGCCGATAATGAAATCGTCTTCCCCGTGTCCCGGTGCCGTGTGGACACAGCCGGTTCCGGCATCCGTTGTTACATGCTCGCCTAGGACAAGAAGTGATTCACGGTCAATAAAGGGATGTTTTGCAACGATTCTTTCAAGTTCGCTGCCCTGCACTGTTTTTACGACTTTAGGGCCTTCCCAGGAAACCGTGTTCGCCACTGACTCTAACAATGCTTCAGCCACTAAATACTTAGCACCTTCAACCTCAACCACGACATAGGTTAAATTGGGGTGTACAGCAATTCCGAGATTAGCCGGGATTGTCCACGGTGTAGTTGTCCAGATGACGATTTTTACGCCTTCTTCGATGACCCCTTTCCCATCGGTCACTTCAAATCCTACATAAATAGATGCTGAACGTTTGTCTTGGTATTCGATTTCCGCTTCCGCAAGTGCTGATTCACTGGATGGGGACCAGTATACAGGCTTAAGCCCTTTGTAGATGTAGCCTTTTTTTGCCATCTCTCCGAATACTTTAATTTGCTGCGCTTCGTATTCCGGCTTTAAAGTAATGTATGGATTCTCCCAGTCTCCGCGCACGCCAAGACGCTTGAATTGCTCCCGCTGATTATCAATTTGTTCGTAAGCATATTCTTCACACAGCTTGCGGAATTCAGCGACGCTCATTTCTTTTCGTTTGACACCCTTTTTCGTAAGGGCTGTTTCTATAGGAAGACCATGCGTATCCCAACCAGGTACATAAGGAGCATGGAAGCCGCTCATGGATTTATAGCGGACGATAAAATCCTTCAAGATTTTGTTGAGTGCATGCCCCATATGAATATCGCCGTTTGCATAGGGAGGTCCGTCATGCAAAAGAAATAACGGGCGTCCGTTCGTATGCTCCTGGACTTTTTGGTACATGTTCTTTTCATTCCATGCCGACTGGATTTCCGGCTCCCGCTTTGGCAGATTTCCGCGCATCGGAAATTCTGTTTTCGGCATCAATAATGTATCTTTGTATTCCATTTTCATTCCTCCAAATTAAATGTGTCATGCATGATCGATAATCAGTGGACCCTTTAAAAAATAAAAAAAGCCCCCTCATCCCACAAAAGGGACGAGAAAGCTTGATTCCCGCGGTACCACCCTGGTTAGACAAAAGCGTATTGCAATAAAATAAAAGCCCCGCCATGTCCTCTTAAGCATCCGTAACGTGGATGAGACGCCTTGCTTACTTCCTTTCGGGTTCAACTTGGAACTCAAGGGTGATCTTCGATTTCTTCGCCTATACCGGGCTTCCACTCTCCCCGGCTCGCTCATTGCAAGGAATATCCTTCTTTCATCAGGCAGTGAAGAAATATACTGTCCCTCTCATCGTATGATATCGATATGAACTCTATTGTTAAAAAATTATATGCGAAATAAGTGCAGAACGTCAAGTGAACTCTTATATTTTACTCGTCTACGTGTAATTCAGTGGCATCCATCTCGTATTCAAGCAGTTTATCCCAGTCATCGTTATCCAGGAGGTCAAGCTGAGCTGCAACGAGCATTTTAAAGCGTGTCCGGAAAACCTTCGACTGTTTTTTCAACTCTTCAATATCCATTGCAATTTTCCTTGCCTTCGAGAGGGAATCATTCACAATGCGGTCAGCATTCTTTTCCGCTTCCTTTATGATTAACTTCGCTTCTTTCTGGGCGTTCCTCTTTACATCTTCTGCCGCTTCCTGTGCGACAATGATGGCCTTGTTCAGTGTTTCTTCAATATTTGTAAAATAACCCAAGCGATCGTGTACTTCAAATAACTTGTCCTCGGCTTCCTTCTTTTCGCGAAGGATAATCTCATAATCTTTTATGATCTGGTCAAGAAATTCATTGACTTCATCTTCATCATACCCACGGAATCCTTTGTTGAATTCCTTATTATGTATATCTAACGGGGTTAAGGGCATACAGGCACCTCCAAAACAATTTCTACGCTTTTATATTATACTATGTTTCGACAACAATTTTGTAAATCCTTTTCATTCTGCAATTATTTTTGCCTTCCTACAGAAATTCTCCATTTATCCTTTTTGGTCTTTCCTTCTATCGACAAAATTCTACAGCGGCCAAAGCCGCGGATGGACAGCGTGTCCCCTTCCCTGCATTCAGCCGATGTGCTTTCAATTTGCTTGAAATTCATTTTGACCTTGCCTGAACTGATCAACATTTGCGCTTTTTGGCGCGAGAGATTAATCACCGACGAAATGACCGTATCAAGTCTCATGGAGCTAACCGTAATCGTTTGTTCATCCCAGGATTCTTCTGGCTGCAAAATGTCAGTTAACTCCCGTTTTTTGATGGTAACTGAAGCTTTTCCGATTTTCTCCAAACTTGACAGCAAGTAAGTCTCAATTTCGGCAGCCGCTACCACCTGGATATGCTCACCAGAAATGATGATATCCCCGTATTTTTCACGTTTAAGGCCAAGTGACATCAGGGTTCCAAGCACTTGCCTGTGATCGAGGGTAACAAATTTCTTCGGATACACTACATCAAATAAAGAAATCCGATAATCACTTTCAGCAGGGGAAAAATAATTCGGACAAAGAATTGCCCTTTTTCTCTCCGCTTTATCACTTCCTCCATATAAAAAAAGTGAGATTTCCTCATCTTCCCCAAGCAGTGTTTGTACGATCAGCTGCCCGCGGGGATCAAGAAAATCCGTCAGTTTAGGAGCATATAAGTTTCTTGCCTGTCCAATCCAATTCAAAGCCTGATCGATGAATTCCCGCTCTTCCGGCCTGAAATGCTGATAAATGCTCATAGATGTTTCTCCTTTATATAAGAAAAGCACAAACGGTCCCTTATGGACAATCCCTACATTCCTGCTAAAAAGCCAGCCAGCTAAATAACTGCCCCAGACCGTTTCCGGCAAACTGCAGGACAAGCAGTGCCACGATTGGTGAAAAATCAATCATGCCGAAGGGCGGGATGATTCGTCGAAATGGTTCCAAATAAGGTTCGCATATTCTTGACAAGAAGCGCCCGATTGTTGTCTCCCTCGCATTTGGGAACCATGACATCAATAGGTAAATGATTAGAACCGTAGAATAAACCTGGATTAATTTCAATAAAATATCAAACAAAACCAGCATTAAAATTTACCACCTCGCATTTTCATACTCTTCTTCAAGAGCAAAACCGGTAATGTTTCCTGAAACATCGACATTGTCAGGTGTGCATAGGAAAATATCCGTTCCGATTTTTTGAATATCGCCGCTGACAGCATACACTGTCCCACTTAGGAAATCAACGATCCTTTTAGCCTGGTCATGCTGAATACGCTGCAGGTTTACGACTACGGCACGACGGTTTTTCAAGTGGTCCGCCACTTCCTGCGCTTCGGCATATGCCCTCGGTTCCAATAGTATCACTTTTGAGGATTTCTGTATGCTTTGCAGGCTTACAACGTTTTGATTTGACTGGGAAGAAGCCTGGGACTGTTTAGAAGACGGTTTTGTAACTTTTGGTTCCTGTACCTCTTGTTCGATAACTTCTTCCCTGTATTCATATTCGTCTTCAAGTGCGAAAAAAGATTTGAATTTTGATACAATTGACATAAGGTACCTCCTTAAGAATCTTCGCCAACCAGTGCAGTTCCTATACGAATTATCGTTGCGCCTTCTTCAATGGCAATCGGAAAGTCATTTGACATCCCCATCGACAGCTCGGTGCAGGGTGCATGTCCGAGACGTGCGTCTTGAATTTCTCCCTGAAGTTCTTTTAGTTTTTTAAAACAGCTGCGAAGCACAGATTCATTATCGGTTAACGGTGCCATGGTCATCAAACCGGCAACGGATAGTCTATCGAAGCCTTCAAGACTTTTGATGAATTCCAGCGCTTCAGCCGGCTCAATGCCACGCTTTGAATTTTCCCCGGACACATTCACCTGGACAAAACATTTCACCTGTTTGTCCGTTCTTTTTTGAATTTCTTCCGCTAATGATATACGGTCTAGTGAATGGATATACTCTACTTTATCAATGATATTTTTCACTTTTTTCGTCTGCAGGCTGCCAATGAAATGCCAGACTGCCTTTTGTTTCATAGTGGAATATTTATGCGACAGCCCTTCGTCGCGGTTTTCACCAAGGTTTGTGATCCCAGCGGCAACAGCTTCCTGTGCCCGTTCGGCAGATACATATTTCGTAACGGCAACTATTGTTATTTCTTCAGGATTCCTGCCGCTTTTTTGGCAGGCTTGCAGGATCTTTTCTTCGATGGCTACTAAATTTTCTGCTACTTTCAATGCGATGTTACTCCTCCTTCCAGCCGATGAAGCTCATGTTACGGCCTGTCTTTCCATTATCCCGGCGGTGGGAGAAAAACTGGCTGCGCACGCAGCTTGTGCATAATGACGATACTTCAATCTGGCTTCGGGGTACGCCTGCTTTTTCTAAAAGAAGTGCGTTTAGTGTTTGCAAATGCAATTGATATTGTCCCTTACTGATTAGATTATATGGCTTTTCGTCATTATCTTCCAGCATATTTTGCACCAGAGTAATAACTTTGTCATCAACGATATAGCAATCACCACAAATTGACGGACCAATAAATGCATATATTTCCGAGGAAGAAATCCCTTCCTCGTTCCATCTGCCGATCATTTTTGGCCCGATACCGGCTACTGTCCCTTTCCAGCCTGCATGGGCTGTACCGATATAGCCGTTTCTCGGCGCAAAAAAGTATAACGGGACACAGTCAGCAAACACGAGTGTCAACAATATTCCTTTTTGCCCGGTATAGAGTCCGTCAGTAGCTCTGAGTCCTGATTGATAATCCCGTGAGCCTTTGCCTTTGTCTCCGGAACCGATTTTCGCAATGTTAGTTTCATGCGTTTGTTCGGCACCGACCCAGTTTTGTAAAGGAAAAGGAAGATGGCCTGCAAGTAATTCACGGTTTTTAACGACGGCTTCCAGGCTGTCGCCGACATGGAACCCTGTATTTAAACTATCGAACTCCGCCGTGCCGGTACCTCCGTTTCTTGTCGTGAACCCGGCATGAAGGCCAGGCGAGGCTGATTGCCAGCTTTCAATCTCAAAGTAAGGTTCCTTCTTTAACATAAACGGTTCTTTCATTGGGTAAACCTCTTAGTCATTTTTTTATAGTGTACCATAAATACACTGACTATTACTCTTATTAAGCGGTTGTATTCAATCATTATGATTATGATACTCAACAATTATCACGTCTGCGCCAATTTTTTTAATTTTGTTCCAGGGAATGATAATATCCTCATCCTTGCCAAACAGTCCCATCAGCTTGCCGCTATTGGTGATGATGATCGCCTCAATCGCTCCGGTTGAAATGTTTATCTCCAAATCCGATAAGTTGCCGAGCTTCTTTCCATCCGAAATATTAACGATATCCTTCACCTGAAATTCTGAGATTTTAACCAATATAATCATCTCCCGTTGTTAGTTCTTTTTATAATATATGATGAAAGACGTTCAGCAATGAAGGAATTAAAAGAAATCCCGCCCCAGATGTTCAGGCAGCACTGATTCACATAAGACCGCTGAAAAACAGGGGAAACCTTTGGAAAGGTTTCCCCTTATCAAACCGAATGGATCGATCCGCTCGGAAAGCCAAAGAAAAAAAGCCGGACAGTAACATGCAGCTGGGAGCGCGAGTCCAATGCCCGGCTCCCAACATGTTAATGTGTCAGCTTTAATGTTGAATGTTTTTATTCATTTGCTTAATGGCGGCTTTTTCCAACCGGGAAACCTGTGCCTGTGAAATGCCGATTTCTTCGGCAACCTCCATCTGGGTTTTCCCCTGGAAGAACCTTTTCCTCAAGATCATTTTCTCCCGTTCATTCAACCGTCTCATGCCTTCATTAAGTGCAATCTCATCAATCCACTGGCTGTCACGGTTTTTCTCATCACTTAATTGGTCGAGAACATAAATCGGATCGCCGCCATCATTATAAATCGGCTCAAACAGCGAGACAGGATCCTGGATGGCATCAAGAGCAAACACAATTTCTTCATGTGAAACATCTAATACTTTAGCAATTTCTTCTGCGGTTGGTTCTTTTGATGTTTGACTCATAAGTCTTTCTTTTACCTGCAATGCTTTGTAAGCAATATCTCTTAAAGAACGGGAAACTCTTATCGGGTTATTGTCACGCAAATATCTTCTTATTTCACCAATGATCATTGGTACAGCATACGTAGAAAATTTAACATTTTGGCCTAAATCAAAATTATCAATGGATTTCATTAAACCGATACAGCCGACCTGAAATAAGTCATCTACAAATTCTCCCCGATTGTTAAAGCGCTGAATGACGCTTAATACAAGTCTTAAATTCCCATTTACCAGTTCTTCTCTTGCTGAGATATCGCCTTCCTGCATTTCTTTAAAGAGTTTTCTCATTACGTCGTTTTTCAAAACCGGTAATTTTGATGTATCAACACCGCAGATTTCAACTTTGTTTCGAGACAAAACCTTCCCTCCTCACAGGAGCTGCTGTACAAAAAACAGTATCTCCCCGTGAGGGAAAAATATGCACATGCCTAAGGCACAATATTTTATCTAAGGTCTGTAAATTATTCTAAAAACGTTGGTTTGATTTGATTCTGATGCTGAGAAATTTTTAAAAAAGTATGGAAGTATTTCTTTTTGAACTTTAAAAGGTGTCTAGCTCCAGCACCTAGCCCCTCGAGGTCATAAGCCAGCTCCCTACAGAAGACAAAAAGCACCTTCTTTCGGGATCTGTCTTATGCTTGTCGGACTAGCGCAGGATGCGCTGACGTCGACGTTCGCCACAGGACGTGGCGGTTCTTAGTCGACGTTCCTTATTACAAGGTGCTTCCGCTTTTCAAACCATTTTATTAAATTCTTTTCTAAGCCTTTTAATAATCCTCTTTTCCAGACGGGAAATATAGGATTGTGAAATGCCTAGCATATCCGCCACATCCTTTTGGGTCTTTTCCTCCTCGCCGGCAAGCCCGAATCTTAGCTCCATGATTTGCTTCTCACGCTCCGATAATTGAGTGAGCGCCTTCGTAAGGAGTTTTCGGTCAACATTCGCCTCCAGATCCTTTGTAATAATATCTTCTTCTGTTCCCAGCACATCGGACAGGAGAAGTTCATTTCCATCCCAATCGATATTCAGCGGCTCATCAAACGAGACTTCTGAACGAATTTTATTATTTCTGCGTAAATACATTAAGATTTCATTTTCGATGCACCTCGAAGCATATGTAGCCAGCTTGATTTTTTTCTCTGGATTGAATGTATTCACCGCTTTGATTAACCCTATTGTTCCAATGCTTATTAAATCTTCAATATTAATCCCGGTATTTTCAAATTTTCGCGCAATATAAACGACCAGTCGCAGATTTCGTTCAATGAGGATTGACCGTGCTGCCGCATCACCCTTGGGAAGTTTATTAATGAGCAGTTCTTCTTCATCCTTGGAAAGCGGGGGCGGTAATGCTTCACTTCCGCCAATATAGAAAACTTCATCAGACTTTAACCCAAGTTTAATTAGTAACTTGTACCAGTAATAGGTAAATCGGAAGCGGAATTTTTTCAAAAGTATTCTCCCTTCTTATTTTACTGAATTTGGAGTATAGACAGCATGCAGCTTGTTTATGATGCACTCTGTTCCGCCATGCCGGTTAGCATTTTTGGATGGACAATGCACTGGTAGGAATCGTCAGAAGACAGTTTTTGTACTGTGAACGATATCAAACCTTTATGGACATGATACTCTTTGCCGGCATGGGAAATTTTGATTGAATCCGGCTTCACCGCGATTAACAGCTGATGATCGTTGCCGACTACTTTACTGGGTATGATCCTCATTCTTTCTGACCAGGTATAATCAAAGGATCCCTGCTGTTGTAAAATAGAATCGGGATTTTGAAAAAGGTCAAGCACATCATTTGGAATGCCGGCATTTTCAATCCCGTTTATTGATACAATCATGACTGGCGCGCGGCTTAAGGGGTCATACAATTGGTTGCCGCTGTCAATTAAACCATTCAGAGTGCACTCAAAGCCATCGATTTTAACATAGATCCTTGCCATTTGCCCATACGTAATGTTTGTCATTTCCATGCTGCCAAAGGCACGTCGAGAAAACTGCCAGGCAAGCGGAAATCCAATCATAACGAATGTCCAGCTTACAGGATCACCAAACCTATTAACGCCGGCAGCCATTCCCGGGTGAAGTGAATAGATTTTAAATTGGAACAGGTAATGAAGGCCCAATAAGATTCCCCCAGATAAAAAAGTGACCAAATAAAGGGAGGCTAGATTTTTCAAAAATACCTTTAACCTGATAAAACCAAAGACGGCAATAATCATGAATACAGAAAAAAGAAGTTTCATATATAAATTATCTACAAGCTTGTGGTAGGGAGTAAAGGCAAATACCACAATGGAGGAACCTATCAATCCCCCAAGTATAATCCTCCAGCCAGCTGCCCTTTTCTTTAAAATGATTGCAGTCCAATATAAGAGGAGACAGTCAAACAGCCAATTCAACAACCAGATTACATCCAGATATAATGTCAAGCACTCCCCTCCCGGAAACTCCTAGATTCTTCTATTTCCCAAAAGTATATCGTACATCCCTGCAGGTGTGTGTCACTTTATGTAAAGGAAATCTAAGAGTTTTTTAGTGATTTGTTCATATTTTGTAGAAAGATCGTTATTGACACACTTATATTCCAATCGTGACGGCAATATGACTGCTAATAGAAAAATAGAGTAAATGAATAAAAAAAAGCCGCCCTAGACTAGGACAGCTTCTCTTTAAAAGATATTTATTTTTTTGACAAAGACGCTTACGCTTTTCTTGGTTGTCTAGCTCCAGCGCCTAGCCCCTCGAGGTCATAAGCCATATCCCTACAGAAGGCAAAAAGCGCCTTCTTTCGGGATCTGTCTTATGCTTGTCGGACTTGCGCAGGATGCGCTGACGTCGACGTTCGCCACAGGACGTGGCGGATCTTAGTCGACGTTCCTTTTACAAGGCGCTTACGCTTTTCTTGTTAGCGGCGTCTGTTTCGGTTGCGAAGGAATGCCGGTATATCAAGTCCATCTTCAGGTTGGCCGATATTATTGTTGCGGACAGGTTCGTTTGCTTCCTCGCGTTTCGCTTCACGTTTCACTGGCTGGGCTGCAGGTCTTGAGTGGCCGAATGACGGTCGGCTTGACTGGCGAGGCTGTTGGATTTCAACTTCATTGAAGCCAGTTGCAATGACGGTCACAACAATTTCATCCTTCAGGTTTTCATTGATTACGGAACCGAAAATCATGTTTACATCCTGATCAGATGCCGTTGCAACAATATCAGCAGCTTCCTGGACTTCAAACAGGCTCAAATTGCTCCCACCCGTAATGTTCATTAAAACACCCTGGGCTCCATCAATGGCTGTTTCAAGCAATGGACTCGAAATAGCCTTCTTAGCGGCTTCTGCAGCGCGGCTTTCCCCGGATGAAATGCCAATGCCCATCAAGGCTGAACCTTTATTGGACATAATTGTTTTCACATCAGCGAAATCGAGGTTAATCAATCCCGGCACGGCAATCAAGTCGGAGATACCCTGGACACCCTGGCGAAGGACATTATCCGCTTCACGGAACGCTTCAAGCATCGGTGTGCTTTTGTCAACAATCTCAAGGAGGCGGTCATTTGGGATGACGATTAATGTATCAACCGCTTCCTTCATGGAAGAAATCCCGCCCTGCGCCTGGGTAGCACGTTTTCGGCCTTCAAATGTAAAAGGACGTGTTACAACCCCTACCGTCAGCGCACCCAAGTCTTTCGCAATCTGCGCAATAACTGGGGCGGCACCAGTTCCCGTACCGCCGCCCATGCCGGCAGTCACAAAAACCATATCTGCGCCCCGAAGTGCTTCCTCGATTTGCTCCTTGCTTTCTTCAGCAGCTTTTTTTCCCACTTCAGGGTTTGCACCGGCACCAAGGCCGCGAGTCAGTTTGCCGCCAATCTGCATTTTTATTTCAGCTTTTGATAGATTAAGAGCCTGCGCATCTGTATTGACAGAAATAAATTCAACACCTTGAACGCCATGCTCAATCATGCGGTTTACAGCATTGTTTCCGCCACCGCCTACGCCAATGACCTTTAATGTTGCTAATTGATCTAAATTAGAATCAAACTCTAACATGACAATCCTCCTATTTGCGAATTCCTAAAAACTCGGATGCTTATTCAAAAAAGTAACCAATTATTTTCTTAAATTTGGATTCACCTTTATCCGCCTGTTTTTTCTCTTTGCTTTCTTTGGACTGAGAAGCAGACTTTTGGCTTCTCGTTTCGTTTTTATCGTATGCAGCCGCTGAAGCTACCGGGGATTCAACAGTGTTCTTCTGTGCCCTCCCTTTTTTGAAGGCATGTTTAATCAGCCCTACAGCGGTTGTATATTGAGGCTCGCGAACACCAATATAATTTGGCTCAGCAGTCCGGACCCGGTTTTGGAACACATACTGGGCAAGTTCCAGAACGCCGGGCATCTTCACAACACCGCCTGTCAGGACAAAACCGCCCGGTACATCCTGATAGCCCAATCTTTCCAGATCATCCTGTATCAACTCAAAAATTTCCGTCATGCGGGCTTCAACGATTTCCGAGATCATGAGTTGATTGCAAGGCTGTTGCTGATCGCTGCCTATGATCGGAATCGAAAACACATCATCCTCTGAAGCGTCATCATAAAAGGCGTGTCCATGCTTGATTTTGACCTTTTCAGCGTCCTCCATCGTCGTGCGGAGAACAATGGAAAGGTCCTTTGTTATTGTATCCCCGCCTATCGGGACGACCAAAGTATATTTCATGTGCCCTTCTTCGAATATTGCTAAAGTAGTAGAACCTCCGCCAATGTCAACAAGGACTACCCCAAGTTCTTTCTCATCCTTTGAAAGCACCAGTGAACCGGCAGCCAGAGGCTGCAATGCTATATCAGTAATTTCAAGCCCTGCCCGTTCCACGCAACGCAGGGAATTATGTAATAGTGTCCGAAGACCGGTTACCATTATCCCCCTCATTTCAAGGCGGACGCCAATCATACCCCTCGGGTCGCTGATTTCATCGAGCTCGTCCACTTTATAATGAATCGGCAGGATGTTAATGATTTCCCTGTCTGAAGGAATGGTAATTAACTCCGCCGCTTCTCTTACTCGCTGAACATCATGCTCCGTAATTTCCTTGTTCTCGCTTGATACGGCCACGACACCGTGGCAAGGCTGAAGGAGCACATGGCTGCCGCTGATGCCGACGACCACTGTTTTGATATCCATGCCGATCATTCTTTCCGCCTGTTCTACTGCACGTTGAATAGAATGGACGGTTTCATCTATGTCGACGATCGAACCCTTTTTCAGGCCTTCCGATTTTACGTTCCCTACGCCGATTATATTTAATGTGTCATTGACCATTTCCCCAATGATTACTTTTACACTGGATGTACCGATGTCAAGACTTACATGTATCTCATTGCTGTTCATTCCGTGGCACCTCCTTCAGAATAGAAACTTGTTATTTCGAACAACACTTGCTTATATCGTAAACCCTATTGTAAATAGAACAAAATACTCGTTTACAAAATACTATTGGAAAAACAATATTAGCGGGTAAACGAAAGTTTTCCCCGGAAAATTTTTTATAAATCAGGCAATACTCCGGTTTTCGATCATTTTATCTTAGTAAAAAATTCGTCATTCAAGGCTTATTCCCTTTAAAAGACCTTTAACCTTTTTTTGGTTTTTGCAGCTATCTGGCCAGAAAGTTTCCCTAATAGCCGCTATATCTCCGAAACAAACTCACACCAAAGATAAACAAAGCGGTCTAAGTACAAGTCTACACCAAGATGAACGCCTAGAAAAGCTAAACTTGCAGCCAGGACAATATTATAGAAAGGCGTTGCTTCATTGGGCTGGAAAATTCTTTTCGGCTTCCTTGTCCTTCTCTGTCTTAGGCGGATCATAAGGCTTGAAAAAAGCACCTACTTCAAAATCGATGACGCCTTTGACATCAGGATCCAATTTGCTAATTATCGACGGATAATGCACGAGGTCTTCAGATAATGTCCTGCTTGTCGCGCTTACCTCAAAGCCATCATTCATATACAAAGTAATATGATAAATGTCTGTTTTCGCAGGGGCAGCATGAATCTCGGAGATAGAGTTCAAAATCTCCTGCGGCAATTTTTCCAGTTCTCCGAGGAGTTGATTTAATTTCTTGCCTTCAGAAAATCCAATCAAGACAGGTGCATAGACCGGGATTTCCTCTTTCCGCAAAGGTTTGAGAATTTCTCCATTTTCCAGAATTGGCAGAAAACGATCCTCTCTGGCAACATAAGCAATTCGATTTTCTTCATTTACTGTAATTATTACTGAATTGGGTATCCTCGTTTTTATATCGGCCTCTTTTATTTCGCTATTCGTTTTTACTTTTGCTTCACTTTTCTTTTTGTCTATCTTCCAGATGCTCGTATCCTTTGTTAAGCCGCTAAGGGCGATAACCTGTTCCGCAGAAATATAACGGTTGCCCTCAACGTGGATCGAACGGATATGGCTTAGCGGGGATAGAAAATACATGACACATGCAATCAGCAGGAAGAACAAAGAAAGTAAAAGTATCAATCGGCGGTCGGCTTTCCTTTTTCTTAATTGTTTAAGTTTGGGGATGCGATCTTCAATGGAAACGATCTTCCCTTCTTCCATCCCGGTTCACCTCTTCCTGAAAACAAATCGACATTTTATCCGATAGCTTGCACCGAGTAAATAACGGCTTGTATACGCACGTTATCATTGGGACAAGACTTTTCCAGGTTATTATTATATCACAATATTTAGATGCAAATATATGGTTATCGGTTATTTTCCGCCAATAATTTCGACTTCTGTTTCCATTTCAATGCCGCATTTCTCATAGACGGTATCCTTCACGTGCTGAATCAAAGCCAACACATCTTCCGCTCTTCCGTTTCCTGCATTAACAATGAAATTTCCGTGCATTTCAGAAATCTTTGCACCACCGATGGAATGGCCCTTTAACCCGGCATCCTGAACAAGCCTTCCCGCATGGTTTGGAAGCGGATTTCTAAAAATACTTCCGGCACATGGAAGATTATAAGGCTGTGTATCCTTACGGTAATTTTTATTGCTTTGCATTCTTTCAACTATTTCCTCGCGATTGCCGAACGTCAAACCGAAAACAGCTTCGACTACAATTCCGGGACGTTTTTTCTGAAGGATTGAAGTGCGATAGGAAAACGCCATTTCTTCTTTGGTTAACCATTGCAGACTTCCATCTTCAAATAAAACATAAGCCTTTATTAAGATATTGGAGATGTCGGATCCATGAGCACCGGCGTTCATATATACCGCGCCGCCTGCCGACCCCGGAATTCCACTTGCAAACTCGAGGCCTGCCAGTCCCTTTTTGCTGATTTGGACAGACAGGCTTACCAGGGAGAATCCCGCTCCGACGGTTATTTCCGTACCATTTATTTCGAGTTTATCCAGTCCTTTTCCAAGTTTTATGACTGCACCTTCAATTCCCACATCTGATACGAGAAGATTTGAACCTCTGCCAATAGCCGTCCACTTCAGGTCAAATTCCTTTATGATCTCCATCGTTTTTTTAAGATTATCAATCGAGGAAGGCTCGATAAAAAGATCCGCCGGTCCTCCAATCTTCATGGTCGTATGATTAGCGAGCGGTTCATTTTCGATAACTTTTCCCACCTGTAATTCCCTCAGTTTTTCAACTGCTTCTTTCATTATGATCCTCCCAAGTATATTTGTTCTGATAACGTTTTAGTCCAGTGTATGCTGCACCTGTGAATCAGTTCTTTTTCGAAATTTCCGAGATAACGGAATACACCCTGTTGGCAGCATCCGGCAAACCAAGATTCTTTGCCGCAGTTTTCATGGATTCGCGCTTTTTTTGGTCTGTAATGATGGAATCAATCATGCTGATCAGTTTGCTGCCCGTAAGCTCCTTTTCAAGGACAAGTTCGGCAGCGCCATGATCACTTAATGAGCGTGCATTCTTTTCCTGATGGTTATTTGTAACGTACGGACTTGGAATCAAGATGCTGGGTATCCCGAGTACAGTCAGTTCTGCGAGTGTCGTCGCGCCTGCACGCGTTACCGCTAAATCCACTCCCGACAGAATTTCAGGCATATTATTCAAATATGGCTTAATCATTACATTTTCCGGGTTTCCAATCATTTCTATTTCCTTTGCTACCTGTTCAAAATGAATTTCTCCCGTCACATAAAGAATTTGGTATGGCTTTTCCCGAAGCTCAGACATTACCTTCAAGACAGCCTCATTAATCGCTCTGGCGCCGCGGCTTCCCCCAAAGATCAACACTGTCGGGATAGCTGGATTCAAGCCAAGCTTTTTCAAGCCGCCTTTTCCATGGAAGTGGAGAACCTCTGAAGCACGCGGATTCCCTGTCAAGACCGTCTTATTTTCCGGAAAAAATTGCTTGGCTTCCTCAAAACAAACGGCTATCTTGGTGACATACCTGCTTAAAAATTTATTCGTCAATCCGGGTACGCTGTTTTGTTCATGGACAATGCATGGAATGCCGAGCTTTGCAGCAGCATAAACGACAGGGCCGCATACATACCCTCCTGTTCCGATTACAACATCTGCCTTAAATTCCTTCAGCATTCTCTTGCTGTCACGGACACCCTTGAGAAACCTGGTGACTGTTTTCACGTTTTCGAAAGAAATCTTACGCCTGAAGCCGGTAATATAGATGGACTTAAACGGAATATTTTCTCTTGTGACAATATCCTTTTCCAGGCCTTTTTCTGTTCCGATATATAAGAACGAGTTGTTTTTATTTTTGCTATTGATTTCACGAATAAGCGCAAGGGCCGGGTAAATATGGCCTCCTGTACCGCCGCCGCTGACAACAATTTTCATGTTTTGTCACCCCAACATAATCTGTATAAAACGGAACAAAAAGCGCAAGCGCCTTGGAGGAACGTCGACTAAAATCCGCCACGTCCTGTGGCGAAATCGACGTCAGCACATCCTGTGCAAGTCCGACAAGCATAAGACAAGCAGCTGTATGGGGAGTGGTTTTTCTCCCCATCAGATGATTGGCTTATGACCTCGAGGGGCTAGGCGCTGGAGCTGGATGTGGATAACCTATATTAATTTATCCACCTAAAAATTAATTTATAGTTTCGTTTACAAAGGAAAAAGTAAAGCCATGTGACGCTTTACCCTCTTATACTATAGTCTAAACAACGGTTTAATGCCAACTATTAATAACCTTTTCAAACGGTATATACCTGGAAAATTATGAGGCGGGTCCCCTGTATTTCCTGTTGCAGGCATTAGCGTGCCAGCCAGCAAAACCTCCTCTATTTGATGATAGAGGAGGTTTCTTTTAAAGGAGAAACTATTTTTTAGCTTTGAAACGTGTCCAGCGCAGGAGCAGTCCCGCCCCCGACGCACAGGACGTGCTAGTAGGCGTTGCCACAGGAAGTGGCGATCTTAAGTCGGCCTCGAGTCATATGCCATCTCCCTGCAGAAGGTTAATACCTCGAATACCTGCTTATATTCAACAATACACCTATCGCCATCAACATGAGTGTCAGTGATGAACCGCCGTAGCTTAAAAAAGGAAGAGTGATCCCTGTAACAGGCATCAAGCCTGTTACGACGCCAATATTAATCATTACCTGTATCGCGACCATGGCGATGATTCCTACCGCGAGAAAACTCCCATATAAATCGGGCGCTCCCAACGCGATACGGATCCCCCTCCATAAAAGAAGCGCAAATAAGAGGATGACGAGCGACCCTCCAATGAACCCGAGCTCCTCGGACAAAATTGCAAATATGAAATCCGTCTGTGGTTCTGGAAGGTAGAAAAATTTCTGCCTGCTTTGCCCGAGCCCTAATCCAAACAAACCTCCGGGCCCGATCGCAAATAAGGATTGAATGATCTGAAACCCGCTATTCTGTGGATCCTGCCATGGATCCATAAAGGAGGTAATCCGTTTTATCCGGTATGGCGCCGAGAGGATTAAGCCTGTAAATCCGGCTAGCCCTAAAAGCCCAAGGATGGCAAAGTGCCAGATTCTTGCACCGGAGATAAAAATCATTACGATACAGGTACCGACCATTACCGTGCCTGTCCCTAAATCAGGCTGGAGCATAATCATCCCGAATGCCAGAAACACAAGCGAAAGCGAAGGCAATAAGCCCTTTTTGAACGATGTAATCAGCTTTTGCCGTTCCGAAAGATATTTCGCTAGAAACACAATCATCGCGATTTTCATGAATTCGGAAGGCTGAATCGAGAATGCTCCCACTCCAATCCAGCTCCGTGATCCGTTCCGTTCCAAACCGATTCCAGGAATCAAGACGGCAACCAGCAGAACAAAGCAGACAATGACTAAAATCTTCGCCCATGTCCTCCACGTCCAATAATCGACATTCATAATAAAAAACATCGCTATTATACCGACACCCGCAAACAGCATTTGCCGTTTTGCAAAGAAAAAGGAATCTTCGAATTTATAATCTGCCCATATCGCGCTGGCACTGTACACCATAATGAGGCCAATAGACAACAAGCTTAATGTGACAATAATAAGGATAAGATCGGGATTGGATTTTTTTAATGGCACTTAGAATACACCTCTGGGAAGATATTAGAGCCTGAATGAGCCTTGGACGTACAAAGGAAGATAACAAAAGTCTCTCCATAGTGTAATAGGTCCATATCTGCAAAAAAAAGCGATAAACCATGTTATCGCTTTTTTCTAAGGTGTCAAAAGTGGAAGAATGGGTGTCTTCCTTATGCGAAAGCTCGGATACCTGCTTGACATGAACAAGCTCTTATTTCAGTTTATGCACCGCCGCCATAAACATGTCTCCCCTAACTTCAAAACTTTTATATTGATCCCAGCTTGCACATGCGGGAGAGAGGAGGATGCAGTCGCCTTGCTCAGACAATTCGAAAGCGGCAGGTACAGCACTTTCTACATTATCGACACGTTTTATATTTGTTATTCCTGATTCTTCCGCTACTCGCTCCAATTTACTGGCTGCTTGTCCAAAAGTGACGATTGCTTTGACATTTTTCAAGTATGGCTTTAAATCGTCAAACTCATTGCCGCGGTCAAGCCCCCCCGCAAGCAGGATGACCGGCTCCGAAAAAGAGGACAATGCCATTGATGCCGCTAAAATGTTTGTCGCTTTTGAATCATTATAAAATTTCCGATTTTCGATAGTAGCAACATATTGTGTCCTGTGCTCAACGCCATGGAAGGTGCGTAAAACCTTCTTAATGGCTTCATTTCCAACACCCTTTAGCTTACAAACAGAAACAGCCGCGAGAATATTTTCAAGATTATGCTTTCCTGGCAGAACGATTTCTGAGATATGGACAATCTTTTCGCCGCGGAAGATAAGTTCGCCGTCCTCCACATATGCTCCCTGGTCATATTTTTTAACAGCCGAAAAAGGAACAGAATGAGCCCTTGAACGTTCAGCCATTTCGGCTACCTCTTCTTGATCGCCATTATAGACAAAGAATTGCTCAACCGTCTGATTTTGCGTAATCTTTTCTTTTGCTTCAGCATACTCCTGCTTTGAACTATGATAATCAAGATGGGCGTCAAAAAGGTTAGTCATCACGGCAATTTCCGGCTGGAACTCCTCTATGCCCATAAGCTGGAATGAGGAAAGCTCGATGACAATCGTATGTTCCGGCTCCGCCTCTTCAGCCACACCAGAAGCGGCAGTGCCAATATTTCCGGCAATTAACGGAAGCTTCCCACCCTCCCTCAACATTTCATAAATAAGCGTAGTTGTCGTCGTTTTTCCATTTGTGCCGGTAATCCCTACAAACGGGGCCTCACTGACCTGGTAGGCAAGCTCCACTTCAGTGATTACCTTGAGGCCTTTCTCCATTGCCCCTTTGACAAGCGGATTCGTATACGGAATACCAGGATTTTTTACAATCAATTCAAACCCTTCATCTAACAGTTCAATCGGATGGCTGCCGCAAATCACCTTAATGCCCTGTTCCAGTAGTCCCTGCGCCTCCGGGTTTTCGGAAAAGGGCTTCCTATCATTTACAGTCACGAATGCTCCAAGCTTATGTAAAAGAGATGCGGCACTGACACCACTTTTGGCCAAACCCAATACCAATATTTTTTTTCTTAGATATTTATCTGTCTGTTTCAATTATAACCACACCTCTAAATAGATTCCGAGTATCGCGCAAAGCAGGCCTACAGACCAAAAAGTCACTACCACTCTCCATTCGGACCAGCCAACCAGCTCATAATGATGATGCAAAGGACTCATCTTGAATATCCGTTTTCCCGTCGTCTTGAAGGATGCAACCTGCAGGATGACGGACAGGGTTTCAATCACGAACACAAGCCCGATAATGACAAGCAAAAGCTCGAGCTTTGTTAGTAACGCGATTGTCGCAATCGCTCCTCCGAGTGCAAGCGAACCGGTGTCTCCCATGAAAACTTTTGCAGGATGGGCATTGAATACGAGGAAGCCAAGCACTGCCCCGACAACGGCAACGGAAAAGATGGCTACGTCATATTGTGACTGGTTCCAGGCAAGCACCGCATATGCACCAAAGGCGATCGCTGATGTCCCTGAAACAAGCCCGTCCAACCCATCTGTTAGATTTACGGCATTCGAAAAGCCGACCAGCCAAAAAATAATCACCAGTACATAAGACCAGCCAACATGGAAGGAAAGTTCTGTTCCCGGAATCGAGATCTCCTGAACGAAACGATCCGTCTGTCTGTAAACAAGATAAAAAATGACTGAGATGACAAGCTGACCGAATAATTTCTGGCGTGAAGTCAAGCCAAGATTTCTTTTCATACCTATCTTGATAAAATCATCCAGGAATCCCAGGCATCCAAAACCAAGCGTGACAAATAACAGGAGATAGGTACTGACAGACGGCTCCGAAAATTTAAAAGTCATGACAAGGGTCGCCGCTGTAACTGAGACCAGAATGACAATGCCTCCCATTGTTGGTGTACCGGTTTTCTTTTGATGCGACTCGGGACCCTCATCCCGGATGCTTTGTCCAAATTTAAGCCTTCTCAGAAATGGAATAAAAATAGGAGAGAGAAGAACTGTGATCAGAAATCCCATTAATATCGTATAAAAAATTACTTGTTCAAGCATGCCCTTACTCCCTCATTCCTAACGCAAATAAGTTATTCATACCATCCATGTGCTTTTTTCCATCACTTTCATAATATGTTACAGATGCTTTTTTTAGAATGCAATCGGTATATTTATTGATAAACATTTTCTACACTCGCCGCTTTCGTTATTCTTTTTTTTTCACTTTTTGGGCTGCAATCGCTTCTTTCGCAGCAATTCTATCATCAAATTCTAGGACCTGATCACCAATAATTTGATAGGTTTCATGCCCCTTGCCGGCAATAAGGACCACGTCTCCCTCATTGGCCTCTGAAACTGCATGCTGGATCGCTTCCATTCTGTCAGCGATTACCGTATATGATTTATCTTTGACGCCCGCTTCCATGTCCCGCAAAATTTGGTGCGGATCCTCGCTTCTTGGATTATCTGAAGTGAAAATGGAATCGGTCGCCAGGTCACATGCAATCCTGGCCATGATTGGGCGCTTTGTTTTGTCGCGATCCCCACCACAGCCGACAATAACGAAGATTCTTTTCGGGGCAAACTCACCAACCGTTTTCAAGACATTTTCAAGGCTGTCAGGCGTATGGGCATAATCAACGATCACCGAGAAGTCCTGACCGGCCTGAACAAGTTCGAATCTTCCTGACACACCTTCAACCTTTTCTATTGAAGTAAGGATTTGATCAGGATCAAGCCCTGCACACATGGCAGCGCCGAAAGCTGCTAAAACGTTATACACACTGAATTTCCCGACAAGCTGAAGAGAAATCCTTCTTGTTAGCTGTGAAACCTCAAGGGTGAATTGTGTACCCTTTGCTGTAATTTCAATATCTTTCGCCCTTATATCCGCGGACTTTTCAATTCCGTATGTCAGCACATGGGCAGCGGTCCATTTCATGAAATCCTCGGCAGCATCGTCATCTGCATTTAAAACGGCAAATTTCGGCCGGCCATCGACATAGGCATTTCCAAGCTGAGAGAAAAACAGCGATTTGGCATGCTTATAGCTCTCCATTGAACCATGGAAATCCAAATGGTCTTGGGTAAGATTAGTGAAAACAGCAATGTCGAAGTCACAGCCGTGCACCCTGCCAAGCTCAAGGGCATGTGAGGAAACCTCCATGATGGCTGTTTCGACGCCGCATTCCTTCATTTCATGAAAAGCTTTCTGCAGCGTAACACTGTCAGGGGTTGTGTTCCTGGTATTATATATTTTATTGCCTACTTTGGTATACATTGTCCCAATCAACCCTGTTTTCTGGCTTGCATCATAAAAGATTTTTTCGATTAAATGGCTTGTTGTCGTTTTACCGTTTGTTCCGGTTATCCCGATCAAACGCAAACTTTGTGTTGGATGACCATAAAAGGCATCCGCCAGGACAGCCATGGCTCTTTGTGTATCTTTCACAACGATTACCGGCACCCCGAGGGCAAGCGGCCTTTGAGCCAAAACCGCAGCTGCACCCGTTTTAACAGCTTCTTCTGCAAAATCGTGGCCGTCTACCGTGTAGCCCTTTATGCAAATAAATAAACTTCCCTCTTCCACTTTTCGATTGTCATGTTCAATTGACGTAATATTGGGATTGCTCCCTTTAAATGTAGAAAATGAATGCAAGTAAGAAACTAAAGTATGTAACTTCATTTTTTTATCCCTCCGTTCAGCAAAACAAAACGGCTGAAATTACCCAGCCGCTTTTCTGCCATGTATTATTTTATACTTAATCTGTACTTTCGCCAAGATATATTCTAATAGTTGAGCCTACTTTCACCTTTACACCCGGTTCTGGGGCCTGTTTTACTACTTTATCCCCATTTCCGGCGACGTCAAGGCTCAAATCGATGAGCTGTGTTTGCAAATCTTTCTTCGTCATCCCGACAAGCTTTGGCACTTCTACCATAATCGGGTCCCCATATCTTATCTCTTTTTCTATTTGCTCTTTGCGAGGCTTCACCTTCATCGCCCTCAGAGCATCTTCCATGACTTTGCCAACAATTGGTGCTGTAACAACTCCTCCGAATTGTCTGACACCTTTCGGATTATCAACCGCCACATAAACAACAATTTCCGGTTTATCGGCAGGGGCAAAACCAATAAAAGAAACAATATGGTTGTTTTCCAGGTAACGGCCACCCTGAGCTTTTTGTGCGGTACCAGTTTTTCCCCCAACACGGTATGATTCAACAAAAGCCCCTCTCCCGCTGCCTTTAGCAACTACAGATTCCAGCGCGCCACGGACTTGCTTCGACGTTTCCTCGGATATCACTTTCCTTTTGGCCTGAGGGGTTTTCCGCATGACCACTTCCCCGGTTTCGGGGTCAATTAGTTCTTTTGCGATATATGGAGTATATAGCGTGCCTCCGTTAACTGCAGCCGATACTGCCGCTACCTGCTGGATTGGGGTAACAGAAACACCCTGCCCGAAAGCAGTCGTTGCTTGCTCGACTGGACCTACACGATCCATTTTGAACATGATACCTTTACTCTCGCCTTGCAGGTCGATCCCTGTTTTTTCCCCAAAGCCGAAATCAGTAATATACTTAAACAGGGAATCCTTTCCTAGCCGGGTTCCTAATTCGACAAATCCCGGGTTACAAGAGTTTTCGACGACTTCCAAAAAGGTTTGGGAACCATGCCCGCCTCTTTTCCAGCAATGCAGGGTGGATCCTGCTACTTTAGTATGTCCCGGATCAAAAAAATGGTCGTTAAGCAGATTTACCTTTTTTTCTTCAAGAGCCGCAGCAAGAGTGATGATTTTGAATGTGGATCCTGGTTCATATGTGCTCCATACCGGCAAATTCCGGTTATAAATTTCCTGGGGCACATTCCTGAAATTTGCCGGGTCAAACGAAGGCCTACTGGACATGGCGAGCACTTCCCCGTTATTCGGGTTCATGGCGATGGCAACGATGCCGTCCGGATTATAAGTGGCCTCGGCGATATCAAGTTCTCTTTCAATGATTGTCTGGATTTTACTCTCTATCGTTAGATTCAGGTTCAAACCATTTTTAGGAGCCTTATAATCATCTGCCATGTTTTCCATCCGTTTTCCTTTGGCGTCGGAATAAAATTTAACATATCCTTTTTCCCCTTTTAATTCTTTATCATAGGAAAGCTCGATCCCCATCAAGCCCTGGTTGTCCACACCAGCAAACCCAAGAACATGAGATAGATACGACCCAAAAGGATAATGCCGTTTAGAATCTTCGGCTATATAAATGCCTTTTAAACCAAGCGCCTTGATTTCCTTGGCTTTTTCGTGAGAAATTTTCCTTCCTTTCGAAAGACGGATATACATTTCACCTTTTGTTATCTCTTTATATGCCGCCTCCTTTGGCATGTCCAGGATGACTGCAAGCTTTTCTGCAGTTCCCGCCGGATCTTCCACTTGGCGCGGAACAACATACACAGTCGGCGCCGAAACATTCGTGGCCAGAGGAACGCCATTGCGATCAAGTATTTCTCCCCGCTTCGGCTCAAAGGGAATATTGCGGCTCCACGAGTCCTTTGCCTGGCCGGTAAGCCAATCTCCTAAATAAAACTGGACAATTCCCAAACGGATATCGATGATGAAGAATATGAACAAACCTACCAATAAAGCGATCGATAGCCTTTTTCTGACCGTAACATTAGAAACACGCAAAAAAAGCACCCCCATTTTAGGCTTGTTCAACTATATGCTCGTACAAACAAGACTAGAACAAGCAAAAGCGTAAGCGCCTAAATGGAACGTCGACTAACATCCGCCACGTCCTGTGGCGAACGTCGACGTCAGCACATCCTGTGCAAGTCCGACAAGCATAAGACGAGCATCAGTATGGGGAGCGGTTTTCTCCCCATCTGATGATTGGCTTATGACCTCGAGGCCGACTAAAATTGCCACGTCCTCATGTCTTCGTCGGCACTAGCACGTCCTGTGCGTCGGGGCCAGGCGCTGGAGCTGGATGTGAAAAGTCCAGGTTAAATTCTATGTTATACAAAAGCAAAGGAGCCCAAAATTGGGCTCCTCTGTTTTGTCAATCAATCATTCACTTCGTCTTTTTCCCCTTTTTTCTTTGTTTGTTTCGTTAAATCTTCAGGGTTTTTCAGTTCGACGATGCAATAGTCTCCTTCTTTTATGGAACTGCCGGGCTTGAGGTTTTGTTTGCTAACATATCCGCCGCCCGATGTGTTCAAGTTCAGTTTTGCAAGGCTGGCCACCTTCATGGCGTCTCGTAACGACCATCCGTGCATGTCAGGGGCCGTCATTGCCCCATCTGTTTTAATGATTACTTTTTCCCCTTCTAGGAGCATGCTTCCCGCTTTAGGTGCCTGATCAACTACTCTATCTCCTTTACCGATCGTTACCGCTTCATAACCGGAACTTTTTAATTGCTGAACGGCTGCATCTACCGATTGTTCGCTTAAATCATCTATTTTCTTAACTCCCTGATTTTTCAGATTGGCCGGCTTAATGTTTAGGTATTGCAGGCTGCTCTTCATAACCGGATTGAAGATTTCTGATAGCGGGTCTGAACCTCCCTTTCCTCCGACTAGCTGCGGCTGTTTGACAGCCACGTACATGACTAGCTGTGGATCATCCTTTGGTGCCATGCCCAAGAATGAGAACGTATAATTATTATGGCCCGTTAGATAACGCCCCCCAGGCCCGGAGATCTGTGCCGTACCCGTTTTGCCTGCAACCTCATATCCGTCAATTTTATATTTTTTCCCTGTCCCTTTCTTTGCTGTGATGACTGTGCCTAAATATTCCCGGACTTTTTTGGCTGTTTCGGGAGAAATTGGCTCGCCGGCCACAACCGGGTTAGTTTTTTTGATTACCTTCTCGCTATTTCTTTCGCTGATTTCCTTAATGACAAATGGCTTCATCATTTTCCCATTATTCGCTATTGATGATGCCGCTTGTATTTGCTGAATAGGGGTAACGGTAGTACCCTGTCCAAAAGCGGTAGTTACCTTTTCAATCTTATATTTATATTGTATCTTTCCGATAATTTCGTTTGGCAAATCGATCCCGGTCGGCTTATCAAAGCCGAATTTCGTTAAGTATTCTCTGAATCTATCTGGCCCTATTTTATCCATAGCTAAAGTTGCAAATCCTACATTAGAGGAACTCTGCACTCCCTCCAAAAAGGTGATTTGTTTTCCGCGTCGGATTCCGCTGTGATCATTGATTTTACTAGGGCCAACTTTGTAAGATCCTGTCGTAAAAGTGGCATTCGGATCAAATTTACCCTCTTCGACAGCTGCAGCGAGGGTAAATGTTTTCATCGTGGAACCGGGCTCAAAGCTTTCTTCCACGGCAAGGTTATGCCATGTATCAGTCAAGCCTTCCTTCGTTTGCGGATGGAAGGTCGGCCGCTGGGCCATTGCGACAATTTCACCCGTTTTAGGGTTAGAAACGATGGCAATGATTTCTTTTGGCTTATATTCTTTTTGGACTTTTGTTATCGAATCCTCCAGAAAAGTCTGGATTTTCTTATCAATCGTAAGCGTCACATCTTTTCCGTTTTTCGGAGGAGAGATCTGTTCCTCCCTGCCTGGAAGCAGCATGCCCCACTTATCGCTGTCATATGTGAGCTTGCCATCCTCCTCCTTCAGATAGCTGTTCAAATACCGTTCTATACCGAGTTTCCCGATTACTTCTTTCTCATTTTTACTGTCCCTTTCGACATAGCCAATTAAATGGGATGCGAAAACTCCATTTGGATAAAACCGTTTTGTATCCCGGGTAAAAGTTATGCCAGGCAAATTTAATTTTTCAATCTTCGTCTTCACTTCATTGGATAAATCTCTTCCTGCTGTACCGAATTCAACCTGAAAGGCCCCTTTTTTTGTCAGGCGTTCGTATATGTCCTGCTCATCTATGTCCAAATAATTCGCCAGTTTCTTTGCTGTCATTTCCGGATCTTTGACATGTTTAGGATGTTTTGGATCTGTTGTCATCTTTTTATCAAGTACAGCAAGTAATGTATAAGATGATGTATCCTCCGCAATCACCTCGCCTTTCTCATCGTAAATCGTGCCGCGTTCAGCTTCAATCGTTTGCGTTTTTTCATATTTTTTTGCTACCTGGGAAGCGAGCACTTCACCGCCGGCAGTCCCTGTGACTTGGATGTAAAGAAAGCGGCCTATTAATACAAAAAAGAGCAGGCCGAATATTAGAAATAATAAGGCTGCTCCTGACTTCATATTTTTCTGCTTGTTCTGCATTATTCCTGCACAACCTTCACATTATTTTCGTTTAACATCAGTCCAAGCTCTGCTGCCTTCTTCCAGATGCGTTCATATGTGCTTAGTTCTCCTACCTGTACCTTTAAGTCGTTGTTCACCTTTACCTGTTCAGTAATAGATGCTTCAACTTGCTGGATGTCTTTATTGGTTTGGTAGATATTGCTTTGGTTTGAAACGATTTTCACACCAACCAGTGCGATGGAAAGCGCCAGTGCACACAAAAGCATCACTTCACCAAAGGATATTTTCGTCTTGTGGACGATTACGGTCTGGATGGTCTTTTGCTGTTCAACTTGCCTTTGTTCCTGGATTTTTTTTGCGATAGAACTCAATGCAGTTCCCCCCTAAATATTCTTTGTTCTTTTTTCGGCAATCCTTAATTTTGCTGATCGCGAGCGGTTGTTTCCTTCCAGTTCCTCTTCGCCTGGCAATATCGGCTTTCTGGTTATCAGTTTTAAGATCGGCTGGAATTCTTCAGGAATGACAGGCAGTCCGGGTGGCAGCTGCGGCAAATCACTATGTTTTTTGAATACCGATTTACAAATTCGGTCTTCAAGCGAATGAAAGGTAATGACTGAAATCCTTCCTTCGGGCTTTAAGATTGAAATCGATTGTTCCAAAGAATCTTCAAACACCCCAAGCTCATCATTGACAGCAATACGGATTGCCTGAAAGATTCTTTTTGCTGGATGCCCGCCCTTTCTTCTTGCGGGTGCAGGGATGCCTTCCTTGATCAAATCAACCAGTTCAAAAGTGGTTTCGATCGGTTTCTTCTCTCTCGCAGCCTCTATCTTTCTTGCAATTTGCTTAGAGAATTTTTCCTCGCCATATTGAAAGAAAACCCTTATCAGATCCTGAAACGACCAGGTATTAACCACGTCATAGGCAGAAATTTGCGCACTTTGATCCATTCTCATGTCGAGGGGAGCGTCGTGATGATAGCTAAAGCCCCGTTCTGGTGTATCCAATTGTGGAGAGGACACGCCTAAATCATATAGAACCCCATCTACCTTATGTACTCCGCGGCTCTTTAACTCTTCTGCAATATGTTTGAAATTGTCCTGGATCAGGGTGACTCGTTCTCCATATGAACTGAATGTAATTTCGGCGTTTTTGATTGCTTTTATATCCTGGTCAAAGGCAAAGAGCCTGCCCTTTTCGGAAAGCTTCGATAATAAATACTCGCTGTGTCCTGCGCCCCCAAGTGTACAATCGACATATACGCCATCAGGCTTGACATTCAGTCCATCGACGGTTTCCTTGAGTAATACAGTTGTATGCTGAAACATGTAAACATCCTTCCAATCGAAAATTTGAAGTTGATTCCCATTACTTTTGCTTTTTGCCATTGATTAAATATCAAAACCAATCATATTTTCGGCAATTTCAGCGAAAGAATCTTCTGAGGTTGAAAAATAGTCTTCCCAAAGAGACTTGCTCCAAATCTCTATTCGATTGGAAACTCCAAGAACCACGCATTCTTTTTCCAACCGGGCGTAGGAAGTAAGCGGTGCGGGGATATTGATCCGGCCTTGCTTGTCCAATTCACATTCCGTTGCTCCGGAGAAGAAAAAGCGTGTAAACGCACGGGCATCTTTTTTGGTTAAAGGCAGGGCTTTCAGCTTTTCTTCAAGCTGTCTCCATTCATCCATCGGGTAGCCGAATAAACATTGATCCAGTCCGCGGGTAATCACAAACTCTTCACCCAGGTTGTCCCTGAATTTTGCCGGCACGATCAAACGGCCTTTATTGTCAACGTTATGATGGTATTCACCCATGAACATACCGACTACCCCCACATTCTATTTCAAATGTACCACAATCCCCCACCTTTCACCACTAGTTTTTAAATTCGCTTCCAAGAAAGGTTTTCCTGCCTTTGAAAATACTTTAAAGAAAAGAATCGTTATCCAAATTAAGACAACCAAGGAAGTACTGCTGCAAGGATTATCACGACTTTCCTGTTATCCTGGCAGAAACAATCGGAAAACAGAAAAAAGGCAGGAATAATCCCTGCCTTTGAGTTTAGCGCTTCCGCTTTTCTTTTTGTCCAGCTCCAGCGCCTAGCCCCTTGAGGTCATAAGCCAGCTCCCTACAGAAGGCAAAGAGCGCCTTCTTTCGGGATCTGTCTTATGCTTGTCGGGGCTGAACAAGGCGCTTCCGCTTTTCTTTTTGTCCAGCTCCAGCGCCTAGCCCCTCGAGGTCATAAGCCAGCTCCCTACAGAAGGCAAAGAGCGCCTTCTTTCGGGATCTGTCTTATACTTGTCGGGGCTGAACAAGGCGCTTCCGCTTTTCTTTTATAAACAAATCACTTTATGTTTGTTATCAAATTCATAGTCCAGTTTCATGATGTCTTCAATGAAACAGGGGCCATATTTATTAAGATAGTAACAAATATTCCAGATTCTCTCCTGCGGGGACCCGAGCGGAAATAAAGAGGTTTCAATCCTTTTGAACTTTTGCAGGGCCACTGCATGTTTATCCCGTGTGCTTTTCAAAATTTTATCATACAAAAAATCCAGCTGCCCCAGCAACAGGGCACGATTCTTTGCAAGCATCGGCTGCAATCCTTTATCAATTTCCACGGCTTTTCCGGATAATAGAGCATGTTTTTCTTCCAACAGGGCCTTTGTCTCCTTGAATAAAGCTTCAACTGATCCGTCCTTCACAGATTCAATAAACGACTTCTCGGCTTGCTGGACTCCGGCCGTTAAAACGGTTTCCAGATCGAGGCCGGCATCTGCAAGATCTGTTGCGATGCTTCGCTCTAAGATCGTGATATTTAGCCTCGGTATGATTGGCGGCATCTTTAAACCGAATTGTTCAAAGGCTTGCTTTAACTCCGCCCAATAAGCAATTTCACCGGGGCCGGAAATAAACGCAAGTACCGGGAAGAGCATTTCCTGCATGATTGGCCTCGTTACCACGTTATTGCTTAAGTTCTCAGGCTGATTTTTAGCGATGTCAATAAGCTCGGCTTCAGTAAACGAAACATCGCCATTTTTTCCATGGTATTTGGTGCCCGACCGTTCCAACAGGGTCCGTTCCTGTTTTTCCCGATTATAATGGAATAGGTTTGCTGCGTTCTCTCCCATTTCTATCGTTCGTTTATAGCCTTTCTCCTGCATGAATGCCTGTTGTGATAAAACAGCATCCGTCACTTTGCCGCTATGCTCAATTAACTTGATAAAATATCCCGCTTCAATGTTTCGAAGTGCGGGATCCCCGGCATCCAGCAGCAGCAAACCATATTGGTTAAACCATTCATGGATAAGGGAAGCAAAAAAATCAGCAAATGTCTCCCCCGTTTCCAGATGGGATTTTGTCCGGTCGAGCAGCATATTGGTGAATTCACTTTCCCCATATGTTTCCACAATTTCCTCTATCCAGGCCATTGCTATATCCGCATCTAATTTCATATCGGTAATCATTGTTTTATATGGGTGGTATAACGGATAAGACTTTTTCTCCGGTTTCCCATCTTTCATTGTATATACATGGTTTACCTCTGCTAAATCATGATCCTCACCTGCTATCCAGAATACAGGAATCACTCTTTTACCAAGCGCTTTTTCCTGCTGCTCAGCAAGCTTAATGATCGAAATCACTTTATGGATCGTGTACATTGGCCCGGCCAGCAACCCCGCTTGCTGGCCTCCAATTACGACAGCCGAATCGCTTTTTCTTAAATCGGCTATGTTTTTCAGTACTTCTGAACCCGGTGTGAATCTAGCCATGTAATTCTGTATGTAATCCGCCAGTTCATCACGCAAAAAAGAACGAGTCATAAGCTCGCGGTATCTTGCCTGATAAAGGTCTGAGCTTGGCAGGTTATAGTGAAAGTAATCCTCAGCTTGCAGATTCCCTTGTATATAATCTGAAGCGAACTGATTTAAAGATGGTAACGCGAGGTTTTTAATCTCCATTTATGTACTTCCTTTCTCAAGCTATCAATTCTAATGAAAGTATATCACTCTGTGTTTAGAAAATAAAAAAAGCTGCCCGGGCCACCATTTCGGGACAAGGCAAACTCCACTTTTTTCAGGAATAGTAAGTTAAATCCTTTTATCGGGGCTTAGAAAAAACCACGAAGTCTAAGTAGGGGATAAAGAAATCCCCATTGATGGAAGTTTCAATTTATATCAGCGCAGTGGCTATCCGGTAAACGAGACCACACAAGACAAGGATAATGTGGGTACAGAAAAAAAAAGCGAAGTTCACCCTCCAAAACCCCTTGATCACTTTATGTATATCAACTTCATTCTTTACCTTATAATGGACAATCACCACCAATACGGCCAGCGCGATCATAACCATTAAAAGCAGCCAAAAAACAGAATGGCCCCAAATTGCCACGATTAAATAATGGACAGACAGAATAAATAAAAGCGTGCTGATGTCCATGGAAAGGTGGACAGCCCGGCGATGGTTTTTGGTAATTTGCTTAAAGCTGACAAAGAGAATGATATACGCAATTAACGGTATTGTTATAAACGTGGCGAACACGCTTGAAAATATGGTTGTCACAAACGATCATCCCCCTGGTATTCCTTTCCTTTTACCATCCAATAGACAGCGCTTGCGAGCCCATGGCCCTTGTTTTTTTCTTTTGCGACAGAAATCACATAGCCTAAAATCGCATCAATCTCCGTTTTTCTTCGGTTTTCCAAGTCTTTTAAAAGAGAAGACCGATTATTTGCAGTGGTTCGGCAAACTTGTTCAACGTGTTCTTGATATGTATGAAAACTTTCCAGATCTAAAATCGTACTGATTTCACTGAAATAGTTCTTAAATAATCGATAATAATAAGGATTTTCCACCAGCTCACCATTCCTGATGCCGAGAATTCCAGTTAACGGATTGATGACAGCATTGACAATCAGTTTCTCGAGCAGCATCTGCCGATAATCTTCACACTGCACAAAAGGAAACTTTCCAACCACTACACATAACAGCTGCAGAGGATCCAGATCCCCGCGATACGCGGCTACTTTCGTGACCCCCTCTCCGGTGTGCTCCACAGAATTTTCGCTATGTTTCAGAGCGCCATGTTCGACTACTCCGAGAAAAATATGGCGTTGCGGCAGCTCTTCAAGCATTTGGATATGAGAATATCCATTTTGGATAAATAATAATGGTGAAGGGCTCTCTCGTATCGCTGGCAATAACTTATCAAGATGATATTGCTTGACAGCGACAATCAGAAGATCTTCCCGACCGCCAATGTTTTCTGAAACCATGGCACTGACCTTTTTGTAAAACTTCTTGTTTTCTCTTATGAGCAGAATGCCTTCTTCATTGATCACATCTGCTTGTTCCTTCGTCCTCGTATAAAGAGTGACTTGATAGCCATCGCTTAAATATGATGCAAAAAGCAAGCCGACCGCCCCGCCGCCAATAATGCCTATTCTCATGAAAAACCCCGATCTAGTATGTATTTGTTTCATATTTTAGCAAATAATCAAGGAATAAACTATCATCATTTGCTAGATTATCTCTTATCTTGTACGATACTCCTGCATTTATAGCTTCATTATTGCGGAATTATTTGCTGATTTATTATATAATGAAATTAAAGCGGTTTCTAAAAAATTATGAATAACATACTGCTATGCTAGGGGGAGCTTTTTATGGAATATAAGGTGGAACGATTGCTAGTGAATTACAAGACATTGGAGGAATTCAAAGAATTTAAAGGATATGGGCTTCAGGAATTATCGATGGTGGATGATTTAGAAGCAAACATTATCGAAAATGACAGCCAGTCACCTTTTTATGGCATATATTTCGGTGATAAATTAGTTGCCCGGATGAGCTTATATGAAAGAAGCGCAAAATTTGACCGCTATTTTGAACCGAACCAGGATTTTCTTGAGTTGTGGAAACTCGAAGTGCTCCCGAAATATCAGAAAAAGGGGTATGGAGAAACGCTTGTTGAATTTGCTAAAAGGTTTGGCCTTCCGATAAAAACAAACCCAAGAGTAAAGTCACAAGAATTTTGGAATAGAATGGGCTTTCAGCCTGTAGAGTATGACATGGAAAGGGATCTTGGAGAAAACCCTCTCTTATGGCATCCTCAAGGCCTCAAATCCAGCTAAATAAAAGGGTGTGCCCGAGAATACAGGGCACACCCTTTTCATTTATTCACTTTTTCCAAATTTCCGTTTTTATCCATTTTAAATTTTACACTGTGGCTCTTGTCTTCTTCCAAAATGACCATCTTTCTGGCCCGATCCATAATCTGCAGCAATGAACGGTAATCCTCCTCAACTGCCCGAAGTTGTTCCTTTAATTTATTGTTTTCTTCCTGGAGAGCTTGATACTCTTTCTTCACATCATTATATCCATTTGTCAATTGATCTCTTTCTTTATTGAAAAGCTTTGAAAACTCATCCATCTTTGTTAAGTACTGGATGACTTCATCAACCGTGACTGAAGCAGGACCTTGCATAGCCTGAACTTCAGTCTGTTCGGCAACCAAGGCAGGAAGCGGGGAAGCTGGCTCGACATCGATTTGTTCACCACTTGCTTTTTTGTTTTCTTTACGCTGTTTTTTGGCGACTTCTATCCCTGATTGATATTGCTTCCTTACACACGAATTCCATCTAAAACCACATGCAGCCGCTGTTCGTGATAACTGTCTGCCTACTTCTTCAAATGCCTTCAGCTGGGTACTTCCTTCTCTAATATACCTTAATACTAATTCTGCTAGCAGCAGATCCTCGTCTTGTGTCCATGCATCCTGTCTGGCTATTGACATCTCTATACCTCCAAAGCAAGTTTTATTTCAAACATATGCACTTACTAGAATAGATAGAAGGGAAAGGAAGATGTCTTTTTCAAGAATTCTGATTATTTTTTCCTATTCAAGAAGTTTTCGAACGAAAAAAAGCACAGAGACTTTGTCTCTGTGCTTTAATACCAAAGGAAATTAGTTATTGACAACATCTTTTCCTTTGTAGGTTCCACATTCCTTACATACACGGTGTGAAAGTTTCATTTCACCGCAGTTTGGGCATTCTACCATACCAGGAACTTGAAGCTTAAAATGTGTACGACGTTTTCTTTTTACAGTTTTAGACGTTCTTCTAGCGGGTACAGCCATTATTCCCACCTCCTTAAAAAATAGATAAAGAAGCCGTGAAGACCAGCATTCAAGTCCTCCAAGTTTCCAATCAAGATTCCTTATTGTTGTCAAAAAAGTTCGCAAGATCAGCCAACCTGGGATCGACCTTTTGTTTACTTTCTTCTTCCGTGACAACAGCCCAATCATTCCCTGATCGAGGGGCAGCATCTTCGCTGTCATCATCCTCGCAAAAGACTTGTATTGGGATCTCTAGCAATACATTTTCTTTAATTACCGGTATAAGATCTACAACGTCGCCTTTCACAACAGTTACTTCACCATCATCAAGATCATAATCGCCTGTCTTTAATAGAAAGATTTCCGTCGTTTCAATATCAATCGGATATTTTACATCTACCAGCGTCCGGGAACAAGGCAAAATCAATTGTCCCGATAAATGCAGATGGAAGGTAACCTTAGAAGAACTGATATCAGCCTTGCCGGTTACTTTAATCGGAGAGACATCACGTATTTGTTTGTCCCGTTCCATTATATCTGAAACATCTACCGTTTCATTAATCTGTAATTCTTTTTCCCGTATTTTTTGTAGTTGACTAATTGTCCATTCCAAATGACTCACCTCGGAGAGCACAACAAAGGTAATTATAGCTGTCGATTTACCGTTTGTCAATATTTTTTCTTTACACTATAATTAGTCATTATACCCCATTTTACCATGAAGTATTTAAAAAACAAACTGAAAGATAGAGGTGTGCTTGTGAAAGCTGTAGGCTTAGTTGTTGAATATAATCCTTTTCATAACGGACATGGATTTCACTTAAAGAAAAGCAAGATAGCTGCCGATGCAGAAATAGTTATTGCTGTAATGAGCGGACCGTTTCTCCAGCGCGGTGAGCCTTCACTTATAAGTAAATGGGCAAGGGCGGAAATGGCCCTTAAAGCAGGTGTTGATCTTGTCTTCGAGCTTCCCTATTCATTTGCTGCGCAAAAAGCAGAAATTTTTGCCCGTGGTGCCATCATGACTCTTGAGGCGTTACAGTGCGATTCATTCTGCTTCGGCAGTGAAAATGGACAAATCGAACCATTCCTCCGTACATATCTGCTGCTAGAGGAACATAGGGACCACTATAATGAATTAATCAAGGAGCATATGAAAAAGGGATACAGCTACCCAAAGGCGGCTTCCCTTGCTTTTTCTGCGTTATCAGCCGGGAATGACACCCTTGATTTGTCAAAACCGAATAATATTCTTGGCATAGAATACGTTCAAGCTGCTTTATCGAATCATTTTGCGATCAAGCCGCTGACGATCGGGCGCATTAAAGCTGATTATCATGATACACAGCTCACAGCTACCCCTATTGCCAGCGCAACAGCGATCCGGAAATCCATTTTTGAAAACGGAGAAAGTGCGGGAGGCATCCAGGGATACGTTCCCGAATCAACGATTTCCATCATGAAGGAATACGTTCTGCAATATAAACATTTACACAACTGGGAATTATATTGGCCGCTCCTGAAATTCCGCATTATCTCTGCATCCGCTCCTGAATTAAGACAAATCTATGAAATTGAAGAAGGAATCGAGCACCGTCTACAGGACGCTGCTGGGCAATCACAAAACTTTCATGAGTTCATGACGGCCATAAAGACAAAACGTTATACATGGACAAGGCTACAAAGAATGTGTGCCCATATCCTGGTAAACACGACAAAAGCTGAAATGATTCCCTTACAAAAACATCCCTCTTACATACGGCTTTTAGGCATGTCACGGTCGGGAAGGGAATACTTGCGAACCGTGAAAAGGAAATTGCCGTTACCGATAGTTTCAAGGCTTTCTGCTTTTCATTCCAAGGCAATCAAGCCTGATATACGTGCTTCCCGTGTTTACGCACTCGGGCTTCCTGAACCATATCAAAGCCGATTGATGAAACGGGAGTTTGAGGCGCCATTCGTGCTGGAAATATAAAAAGCCGTTCCCCTGGAAGCAGCATCTTCCCAGATGAACGGCTGTATTTAGCCTTTACTTTTTTATCGTTATTTTATCCAGGTACTTCAGGGCATCATCAACTGTATCGATGGGAACAATTTTCATATTGGTCTTAATATCCTTTGCAGCGATTAATGCCTCGCGGTAGTTTGATTCCGCGATTCCCTTTTCATTCGGGGCAAAGAAAACATCAGCACCAGTATTATCGGCTGCGACAATCTTTTGCTGGATGCCGCCAATCGGACCGACTGTTCCGTCTTCGGACATCGTTCCTGTACCGGCAATCTGGTACCCTTTCGTGATGTCTCCTTCTGTCAGCTGATTATAAATTTCAAGCGTGAACATCAATCCAGCCGAAGGACCGCCGATCTGATCGGTGTCCATCGAAACCTCAGGATTCGTAATCGGCCTCTTGTCATCATCAAGGGAAATACCAATTCCCACCTTAGTTTTATCATCGTTGAAATGCTTGAGCTTCAGTGTGGCCGTTTTGTTTTTTGGTCCCCTTTTGTATAACAGGGTAATTTTATCTCCTGCTTGTTTCTTCCCGACATGATCGATAAACTGTTTGGAGGATTGAAATTGCAGGTCATCCACCTTTATGATCTCGTCTCCTGGCTTCAATTTCCCATATGCCGGCATTCCTTCCAGCACATCAAGCACATAAACGCCTCGATATTCAAATGATACCGGTTTTCCCGCTTTTTCGTAGGCAACCTTTATCGAGCTGTTTTTTGAACCGTCCATCATATGAAGCTGCCTGACATTGTATTCTTCATCCGTTTCATCTTCATTCCGGATTGCTGCCTCCGGATACAATTCCTGATATTTGCTCCCCTTTGCGATCAAATATGAATATATATTGGCCCTTCCCATTCTGACGGTTGTCAGCATAAAGCTTCCGGAGGCATCGTCTCCCCCGTCAACGTTTACAATTGGTTCCAATTCTTTTGCCATCCCCGGTTTGGATACATAGTATGGCAAATAGTAAAAGGATGATACTGTTATAAGCACAACGGCGATCAGGAGAGAGCGGATGTATATCTTACGGCTCATCTCGGTGAGACTCCTTCCAGTTTTGAATGGATTGTTTAATTAACATAACATTCTGTCTTGCTGCTTCTTCTCCAATATTAATTATTTCAGAGATATTTGTAAATGATTTAGAATTATACTGTTCGACACGCGGGCGGATCATTACATCAGAAGCAACCTTCCTGCTTTCCAGCAGTTCCATTTGCATAATATCGAGGCTTTGCATGATCACATCATAAATAGAGGTAATTTCTTGATTTTGTTTCACATGCGCGACATCCACGGCGATAATGATATCAGCCCCCATTCCCCTGGCGACGGAAACCGGTATCCGGTCAACGACACCGCCGTCTACCAATAAACGTCCCCCGACTCTTTCCGGAACAAATATTCCCGGAATGGAAATGCTCGCCCTTACCGCATCTGATATCGGCCCATCCTGGAAAACGACTTTCTCACCGGTCTGAATATCGGTGGCTACAACAGCAACGGGAAAATCAAGCTCCTCCAGCTTCTTTCCATATGTAAGTACCCTGATAAGCTCTTTTACTCTTTTTCCGGAGACAAAACCCATCTTGGGTACGGTAAAATCCAAATAATACTTCCTTTTAAATACCCGGGATAACATATAAAGCCTTTCAATATCGGATCCTGCAGCATAAAAAGCACCAACGAGCGCACCCATGCTGCTGCCGGCAATCATATTTACCGGGATTCCTTCCTCTCTTAAAATCTTGATAACACCCAGATGGGCAAAGCCCCTTGCCCCTCCTGAGCCGAGTGCTAGCCCAATTTTTGGCTCCTGCAAAAGTATCACCTCTCAAGAAAAACTCTCCTACAAACTTATGGTCTAAAATGGTTTTGTATGAGCATATTGTGTATAACAGGACAAGGTAAGTTGTACCATACTGTAATTTTATCACCAGAAAAGATAGATGCCCAGCAGATTCCTTTTGATGAGGAGGATTAAGTCTTTGTTTAAATCTAAAGTCAAATCAATTGTGCTTGCTGTTTCAATTACAGTGATGGCAGGAGCACTCATTTCTTTTCCTGAGGAATCCTTTGAGGCTTCTATCAGGGGATTAAATATGTGGTGGGAAATCGTTTTTCCTTCTTTACTTCCTTTTTTCATCATCTCTGAATTGCTTATCGGTTTCGGGGTCGTCAGATTTATTGGTGTCTTACTTGAGCCTTTAATGAGACCTTTATTTAAAGTCCCTGGAGTTGGAGGATTTGTATGGGCAATGGGCATGGCTTCGGGCAATCCCGCAGGAGCAAAATATACAGCGAGGATGAGGCAAGAGAAGCAACTTACAAAAATTGAAGCCGAGCGGCTCGTCTCCTTTACCAGCTCTTCCAACCCTCTATTTATTTTCGGGGCTGTTACAGTGGGTTTTTTCCATAATAAGAATTTAGGGATTATTTTAGCGTTGGCACACTATTTGGGGAATGTTTGTGTCGGCCTGATCATGAGATTTCACGGAAGATCAGAGGAAGGCAGCAAAAATGAAAAGTCCGAAGCTATTTCGATAAAAACAGCGCTTGGAGAGATGCATCGAACAAGACTAAAAGAAAAAAGACCATTTGGCCAGCAGCTTGGCGATGCTGTGATCTCTTCTGTTCATACCTTGTTAATGATAGGCGGATTTATTATCCTTTTTTCAGTCATAAATAAAATGTTATTTCATCTAAATATTACTGCTGTTCTGGCTGAAGGAATTAAATATGTGCTCGTAAGCATAGACTTTCCCGAATCTTTAAGCATCCCTTTTATTTCGGGGGTATTTGAAATTACGATGGGTTCCCAAGCGACAAGCCTGGTCCAGGATGCATCGCTTTTGCAGCAGGCCGTAATGACTTCCTTCATTCTTGCCTTCAGCGGATTGAGTGTACAGGCACAGGTTGCAAGCATTTTGGCAGAAGCAGATATCCGCTTCTTTCCCTATTTTATCGCAAGGATTATGCAAGGTTTTTTTTCTGCGGGAATTACCATACTGCTGTGGAAACCGGTATATGAGAAAATGGACTATTTGGAACGCAACTCAAACTCTTATCCTGTTTTTGCTTTAATGGATGAAGGCTGGAATACTAAAATTTACGAATTCATAATGTCTGTTGGACCGATTGCTACGATTGCCTCATTATCGATTTACATTTTCATATTTGCTTCAAGGTCCTACGCAAAAAGAAAGTAAAGGAGCCCAGGCGTATAACGGGCTCCTTCTTTTCATTTCGTTTTTTCGGGCTTTTGAAACTTTGCCAACAGGGCTGTTCTGACCCTTTCTGGTACAAGTTCAGAAATATCGCCGTTATATTTGGCAACTTCCTTGACAATGCTCGAACTCAGGAAGGAATATTGATTGTTGGTCATTATGAAAAAGGTTTCTACCTTTTCATTCAATAATCTATTCATTGAGGTAATTTGCATTTCATACTCAAAATCCGAAACGGCGCGCAGGCCGCGAATAATCGCATCAGCATTAATATTTCTGGCATAATCTGCAAGCAATCCCTGAAAAGTATCCACTTTTACATTAGGGATATGGGTAGTTACTTCCTTAATTAACTCAAGGCGTTCCTCTACGGTAAACAATGAATCTTTAGAAGAGTTATTTAAAACGGTTACATATACTTCATCAAAAACCTTTGCCCCTCTTTGGATAATATCCAGGTGTCCATAGGTAACCGGGTCAAAGCTTCCCGGACATACAGCGATTCTTGCCATAAAAATCCCCCTCTATTCAAAATCCCCATGATTCCAATGATAAATCGAAATGGCAATCATCCCATAGACTTCATAACGAGTTTTAATGAAACCCTCGACGTTTTCCGGAAGGACGATAGTACTGCTATGTTCACAAACAATATGCCCCTCCTGGTCAAGAAGCCTTGCATTATGTATCTGTTCCAGTAAAGTAACAAGCTTTTGTTTCTTATACGGCGGATCAAGCAAGATTAACCGAAAAACCAGTTCCCTTTTTATGATTGCCTTGAGCGCTCTTTCAGAGTCATTCTTAAAGACCTCAGACTGATCTATAAAATGACAGGCCTCGAGGTTAGCTCTTACCGTCTGGATTGCCTTATACTCCCGGTCTATAAAGATTGCCTTGTCCAAGCCGCGGCTTAAAGCCTCAATCCCCAATCCCCCGCTGCCCGCGAAAAGGTCGAGTACCGTTCCGCCATCGAAATAAGGACCGATGATATTAAACAAGGATTCCTTTACTTTATCAGTTGTTGGCCTGGTTCCAGTACCAGGCACTGCTTTTAAAGGCCTTCCTTTGCATGTTCCGGAAACGACCCGCATGTTCTCACCACGTTTTCGACAAATTTCTACTACCACATAATCCTAACATATTACAAATGTACAGCCAACACATTTAGAAAAGCGGAAGCTTTGAATAATAAGGATATTTTTGGGCCATACTGTTTGTAACAACATCACTAGTATAGGTGTTGTTGCCAACCGCGGAGAAGACTTACGTTTCCCCATAAGTTCTTCCTCCGGTTTCTCCTCTCCCTTTGCCTTCTAGCCTTCTCGTGAAGGAAATAGAAGGACCCTGCAGAAGATGACCTGCAGGGCTTTTTTTTTTGCGCTTTTTCGTATAGTTTCATTATAGAAAATGATAAAGTAGGAGTAGATATTTTTAAGAAGGAAAAATCAAATACCCATCTTATAATCGTATTCCTTCGCTTTGTCAGGCTTGGAATTTTCATATTCCATTTTTAAAAATGGTTTATAGGAAAGTTCGACCTTTTTAACAAATGAATAGCTTCTCAACTTCTCGGAAAGAGCTTCCACCTCTTCCATATTCGTATAGATGACGACATATTTCAGCTTTTTCGATACATAATGGATATTGCCGAACTTCCTAAGCATCTTCGCCTGTTTCAATGTATGTAAATAAACAATGATTCCCTGTCTCGCTCCAAACATAGTAGGTAACTCCCTTTTCTAAAGTGAAACTCCGCTCGATTCCCTTGTCTTAGGGGGATTCAAGGAAAGTATTCATTTTCATTAAGTGTAGCACAGCTTAAACTTTCCTTTCAAGATGAAAGCTGATGCTTTTTAATTAATTGGCCGGGAACATCAAATAAGAGTTTAGGCGGTGCAACGAATATGGATCTGGATATGATATGGTCTTCATTTATAAATAACATGTCCACCTATGATGAAATCGAAACGGTCTCCTATAAAAAGGCCGCGGGTATTCCTTTTCTTTATGTCCAGTATGCCGCTCAAATGGACTTGGCTGATGTCATAGCGTTGATAAAAAAAGCCGCGGCAAAATCGATGCGGGGAAAGCAGCTGCATTGCGAGACCGTATTCGTCAGAAGCGAAAAGAATATCATCGTTTTCCGGCACCGTTTTTACGTACCCCAGCGAAAAATGTTTTGCTGTGGAAACTTATGTGCAGATTGCATCAGATTTGAGGCCGATGGCTGAAAATGAAATCTTGTCTTAGTCAAAAAGCACAAAACGCTTGGGTTTATTATACCCAAGCGTTCGTTATCTGAAAAGGACCGCGAAAAGATACATAAAAAACTTTTCCGTTATGCAGAACAGCTGCAGCTTCCGCCTGAACCGCATCCCCCGCTGCAGCTCGAAAGCGATTCGAAAAACGGATTTCCAGAGGGAACTTTTATCTGAGGAGACACAGCATGGCCAATTTTCATGCTGATTTCATCAAGTATACTCTGTATCTCTGTTTCCGCCTTCTTAAACTCAGCGATGGTGGGATGAAGGTCCATTGCCCGTTTAACCTCCCTGATTTCAAGGTTTACCCGTTTATAATCAGGATGGTACTTTCCGAAGCGCTGGACCTCCTCATATAGTTCCTTCAGGGAAGAAAATGAGCGGATTTTTTGCTGCGCTTCCCGATCATTCCGCATTTTATATAAGCTTAGCAGGTAATTTTCCCCTGCCTCAGATTGTAATACCATTTGCCCCAGTGACTCGGCAGATTGCAAAATATTTATCCTTTCCATAGTAGCAAGCATGAAATAGCTCACCTCCACAACCATTTTACCATTGTTATAAAATAGATGCTAATCCTTTTTCTTAGATGTCAGAGTTGATCTCAATAATGAACTTTTTTTCCAGGCCTGCCGGTTTCCCGTTTTTGTCTAGGATCTCCAGATTTATTTGATGCTTGCCCTCAGGTATTGTCCGGACAATAAATGCAGCCGTGTTGTAATCATTAACCTTTCTCCCATCCATGTATAATCGGACTATTGCTTGCTGCTTTTTTGTCGACGGCGAAAAAGAAAAATCTTTTAAAAAGCAATCCACATATAGAAAATTTCCTTTGACGAAATACTTAACATCAAAATCTTCAGCAGCTGGTGACTGGATTGATGCAGCCGAGGCAGTGGAATGCTCAAGAAGCCCAATTTTTTTTTCTTTGTTTTCCGGTTCAGGTATATTTCTACCGCAGGCTGAAACAATCAACAACAATGTAAATAAGCTGATCAGTAATCTCATAATTCCTGCCCCCTTTGCCACTATTGTTTGCAAAAATCAGCAGTTTACTCCCTCTATAAAAAGAAAAGGCTGCTCCAAGAAGGATCAGCCTTTCATTTAACTTTGGGTATTCATTGCCTCAAACATATGAAGTAACATAGAAGTCATTTGCACACCATCAGAGAACTTGGTTACCCTGTGCGGGATTGATTTCTTAAAAAAGTAAGCTGCTTCTGTTTCCATCTTATCCAGTTGATGGGGATTTCTCATTAATGCTCTGTACCAGAAAGGCTGGAGCCGGATATACATTTTTAAATCCTGATTCCCATTTATTAACTCAAATACATCCTGTCTCATATTCCCTCCCCGATCTGAAGTGTACTAATTCTTTGTTTGAAACTAGTTTAGTCCTTCCTGAAAACAAATGGATTTGGCCGTTGCTGCTGCTCCTGCACCACTTGCTCTTCCACTTTTGGTTGTTCACCCTGAAAAGATGAAATGACACCCTGAATGGCCCCAAGTGCCTGATTTGCGTTTGCGATATACTGCTGAATCTGGTTTATATCCATATTCTTAACGGAATGTAACAGGAGCGTCATCAATTCAGATTTGCTCGATTGATCCGACTTTTCCTTCTCATTCCCTGAAGCTTCCTCCGCTGTTTCTCCTCTGTAAGCTTCCCATTGTTCATGATCTCCACCGAACATATACCATTCCTCAAATAAATCCTGCCAAGTATGGTTCCCATTCTTAACTTCCTGCCTGAGCTTTGGATGCTTCTTTACGAACTCCTTAAATTTTTCAACAGATGGCCGGGCTTTTTTTTGAGCCACAATTGTTCACCTCACACCATGACATGCGCCTATTCCCAGCATATGTCTTTCCATAAAAAGTGTGACGGCTCTATACACTTCTTCACCGTTCAAAGAAAGGGCAAGCCGCGGACAATTATCCGCACACTTGCCCTCTCTTATTTAGCAATAAAGTTTTGCGTGTAGAAATTCTTGTGTACTCCTACACCTAAATGAGTGAATTCTTTATTCAGCAACGCTTCCCGGTGCCCTTTGCTATTGAGCCAGCCTTCCATGACTGCTATCGCGTCTGTATATTTTGCTGCGATGTTTTCACCTGCAAGTATATAAGAAACGTCCCCCTCCGCAAGCCTGTCTTTCAAATCACCCTTTGTCGGAGAAGTGTGCGAAAAATAGCTGCCTGCCGACATATCAGAGCTGTGCAGATAAGCAACCTCAGCAGTTGGCTCATCCCATTTTAATTCTGGTACGTCAAACCGGTCTCGCATGATATTGGTAATATCAAAAATTTGCTGCCGGCTGCCCGCCGCGACCTTTTCCCGCTCTTCTTTGCCGAGAGGCAATTCTTTTAAAAGCTCACCTCGGTATGTTAATTCATAAGGTCTTTGCTTGAGAAGTGTTTCTTCATCGAGGAAGCGCACACTTGATACCTCGCCTGTAAACTTATCTATATAAAGTTGGGCATATGTCTTTCCCAGTTTTATCAAAGGCCTCATATTCATGTCCTCTTCCGACAATTCGAAACGGTAAGAGCCTCCCTTCCTGTCAATGTCAACTAGTGTCTCAGCAAATACACTTGAGTAGATTTCATCAATCGTCTGCCCGATTTTAAATGGAGCGACATTTATTTCTTTACCGATTCCATAAGCCGAAACAACTCTGCCATTATCAACCGCCAACTGAAAATATTTACTCTTACTGCGATTATAAATCCACCATTCGTAACCGTACGAAGACGGGTCGATTCTAACCGGTTTTCCATATCGTTTTTCAACTTCAGCGGTACTTTTTCCGATCGAGACAGCCAGTCCTCCGCTTGGCTTCTTCATTGCGCTCTGTTCATCTATTGCTTGATTATTTTTCGTAACATCTTCGTGGTTTTTTGGCTTGATCCCCTTTTCACCAAAAAGCATGAATTTTTCTTCATTATCCTGCCCAACGTTGAAATATATGCCAATCATAAAAAAAACAGCAGAAAGTACGATAACCTTTACCAATGTCCGCAGAGGAAGATTCCCCCTCTCTAAACCTATATAGAAATATATGAATGATTTAAGTGACCATGTATACGTCGATTATAGCATTTCCTGAAGCATTTATATAAAGTGAAACTTCCCTCAGTGGAGGTTTTTTCATTCCACTGATGGTTAGTTGAACAATTCGGGAATTTACAGACAGTTGTCCCCCACGAAGACTTCGTGGTTTCTTCTAAGTCATGAAGTGGGGGTCTTACTGTCCGTTAATGCGCGGCAAATCAAACATTCGTTGCAACTTAGATAATTTCGTACTATTATAAAACATGAAGGAAATTTATCTATATGTAAACATACTTGGAGAAAGAAAGGTTTTTTATACATAAGCTTCTCCATTATTTATGTTCACGTTTCCGTTTTAACGCAAAAAGAGGAGGATTATTCGTGAAATTTGAAAGCTTTGGTTTTGAAAATGTAACCGCTGACTTAAACCGTCTTGACGAAGTGATGCCGGAACACGGTTTGATTCGCGCTGAACAATGGGATTATGAAAGAGTCAGCTATGATCGTAAATTTGAATTGAAAGACGGGACCTTCTATCTCCGTGTCCAGGGCTATGCTGCTGAAGGCGACGTTGGAGCACACAAAGCAGCCGTTAAACTGCTTACCCCGCTCCTTGGCAAGTATTATTATCCGCATGGCATGGAGTATGGTGAAGGCGAAAGCTTCCCAGCTTCCCTTGTTAAACAATGTGAAAAGATACTTGCTCAAGTGAAAGAAGAGATCGAACATTTTTCCGGACTCTAATGAAACTGATGGAAGGCGCATGATGACTCATGCGTTTTTTATTTCAAAAAATTTATCGCGATCATTCCATACAAGTGAAAATGAACCGAAAAGTGAAATTTCCACCAGTGGGGATTTTCTTTATCCCCACTGGTGGTTAGTTATATGCGAAAAAAAACAGCAGAACTCTATTGAAAAAAGTTCGCTGCTTTTTCAAAAGAAAAAAGATAACTTTTGAACTTTGAAAGAGATGTTAGGCGGCGTTCCTTTTTACAAGGCGCCCTCCTGCTTTCTGATCAAAAACCAAGGATTGCTCTGATGACAGAAGTGGTCCCACCGCCATGGTAAAGCACATAAAGCAAAAGGTAGACGGCAACACCAGTTATTGCGGTGAAAAACCAGATGATACTTGTAATCGGCCCCAGCTTTTTATGTCGTGCCAATTTATTGGTGAAACCGGTTATAAGAGAAACGATTCCAAAGACAGCCCCTGTCGTAGCTAAAAAAATATGGAATACTAAAAAAATTGTATAATAAACTTTCAAATTCTCTGGTCCTCCAAAAGCGGTGTTGCCGATAAAAATCGTTCTGGAAGCGTAGATTATAAAGAAAATCAAGGCAAAAATAGCAGCTGTAATCATCGTTTTTTTATGTGTTTCTATTTTTCGCTGCTTAATTTGATACCAGCCGATGGCTATGGTGATTGCACTTAACACAATAAAGACTGTACTTATAGTCGGCAGTATTGGTAAAGACATGGTTGATTAAAACGTCCTCTCTATTCCATATATATCATCTCACTTATTTTATAAAAGGAAGAGAGAAAATACAATAAAATCCTCGATTCGTAACAAAATGCTCACTTATTTGCACTTGTCCGGCCCGACTTTTCCCTTATTAACTGAAGCAACCAGCCAAAAAAATGACAAAACTCTCACATATTCTCTATTCTATTGTTTGATGTCAGCAGGCAGCGGATCGATTTTATCCGGTCCACCGCCTTCCTTTCTGTACCACGCAAAGAATACATATCCTAACACAATGCCGTATACGATTTCCTGAATAATTTTCATCAGTACTCCACCGGTACGCTGATCCTCCAGGGGCGGCATTCCATTAAATAATTCAGGCCCGCTTATCTCTAATCCGGAAAGAGCCGATGCAGGCACACACAGTTCCATTGCCTGGGCCCATGCTGTTGCGTCAGTGAAGGTATCATACAATGGGTTACTTGCAAAAATGATCAAGGCACAAGCTGGCGTAAGCAAAATTCCGTTACCGAAAATATAGCCAACTTTTTGCAAACCGCTAAGGCTCTCCTTTTCAGGGAGCTGGTTAACGAGAGGAAACCACATGAATATCGCCGTTAAAAAGAGAACAACTGTATAGAGGGCATGCATCCACATGTCGGTTTTAATAAAATCAAAAATAAGTGGTAAATGATAAAAAGAGAACATTAAATTGAAAACGACCAAGGCAATCAGCGGCTTTGTAAAAGCCTTGAATACCCTGTCGATAAGAGATACTGAAAATAACTGGCTCCATAACCAGTTCGGTATACTTAAGATGAGTAAAGGAGGCATAATCAAATATAAGATAGCCATCTGAACCATATGGACGCTGAACATGATGTGGCCCAGTAAGTCAATCGGCGAGCCCTTGATTACATATAACAAGATCATAAAAGTCACAAAGAGCAGACTTTGTTTTCTCGAAATCGATTCACTTCCTGCGAACTTGTTTCTATACTTGGTTACCAGCATAAAATAGGCAAAAGTTATTAAAACCAGGGCGACAAAGAAGTATGGGCTCCACAAAGCCCGGAAGCCAAAAATATCTATCGACATGATATCACCTCTGAAAGTTTTCGTAGACACACGATTATTATACATTATCGCAGTTTAAAGGGACAATCGAAAGCATTTGGATAGTATATGCCTATAAAACAGAAAATCGGCTAATAATAGCCGATTTTCTTGAGTAGCAATTAAAGCCAAACAATTGTCATAAATACTAGAACCGTTGCCAGTCCAACCGCCAATCCTGAGAAAAGGAACAAAGCAATTGTATTATGTCCTTTATGCTTCATATGCATAAAGTAATATAGCTGGAAAGCAACCTGTACGACAGCGAGCAACAAGATGAAAGGTCTAATAAACCAGTGTGAGAACCCATCATACGCAACAGCCAAAAAAGCGATTAGGGTAAAGAAGATCATCATGGTAAATGTAACAACCTGATGCTTCATTTCCTCTGCATTTTTTTTGCGTCGATATTTGAGATCCACATTTGGGTTAGCTGAATTTGATTGATTATTCGCCATCAGTTTATCCCACCATTCCCATTAAGTATACTACGGTAAAGATAAATACCCACACTACGTCAATAAAGTGCCAATAAAGACTGGCAATGTAGAACTTGGGAGCATTATACAGGTTCAAGCCGCGTTTTGCATTGCGTACCATAAGTGAAATGATCCACACTAAACCAAAAGCAACGTGCCCTCCGTGGAAGCCTACTAATGTATAGAATGCAGATCCAAAAGCACTGCTTGTAAAGGTATGATGGAATTCATGGACATAATGATTGAACTCATACACTTCCAGCCCGAGGAACGCTGCACCGAGTAATACAGTGATCAATAGCCACGCCTGCATTTTTTTGAAATCATTGTTTTTCATATGGTACATTGCATACACACTTGTTAAAGAACTCGTTAAAAGAATAACAGTTGTTATAAATGTCAAAGGGAGTTCGAATATGTCCTTTGCAAGGGCATGATCTGCGTTTGGAACTTTATCTTTTAAAGCAAGGTAGGTAGCAAAGAGAGACGCGAATAAGACTGTCTCTCCCCCCAGGAATAACCAGAAGCCCAGATATTTATTCTTGCCTTCGAGTGTAGCTTTCTCAGGAGCGGCAGGCCAAGTTGCATCTGTGAATTTTTCTTCTGCTTGCATTATGCCTTAACCTCCTTATCATCGTCATTTACAAGATCTTCCTTATGAATGTGGAAGCCATGGTCATCTTTAACAGAACGGATAAACATTGCTCCAAAAGTGATCAGCAAGCCGATGATCATGACAGGAAGCGTCCAGTCTTTATTGTCAACATTGTACAAGGCACCGAATGCCGAAACGAACAGACCGAGTGAAATCACGAAAGGAAGAATGGTTGAATTCGGCATATGGATATCGCCAATCGGCTCTGCCGGAGTCATTTCGTCTTTGCCTTCCATTTTTTCAACCCAGTAAGGATCCAATCCGCGGACAAGCGGTAGCTGCTTGAAATTATAAAATGGCGGCGGGGACGGAATTGCCCATTCAAGAGTACGCCCATCTTCCCAAGGATCATTACCAACTCTAACATTCCTAACCGATGTTACGATGATATTGTAAAGCATAATTAGTATGCCTACTGCCATAAACAATGCACCTATCGAACTGATCAGATTGCCTGTTTCGAAACCCTGCCCCGGCAGGAACGTGAATACACGACGCGGCATACCCATTAATCCAAGGAAATGCTGAATAAAGAATGTTAAATGGAAGCCAGTTAAGAATAACCAAAATGTGATTTTGCCCAATGTTTCATTCAACAAGGTACCAAACATTTTTGGCCAGTAAAAATGTGTGGCAGCCAATAAACCAAAGATTACCCCACCGACAATAACATAGTGGAAATGGGCCACAACGAAATAGGTGTCATGGTACTGATAATCTGCAGGTGCTGCGGCTAACATAATACCGGTAACACCGCCTGCGACGAACGATGGTATGAAGGCAACCGCCCACAGCATTGGTGTTGTAAAACGGACGCTTCCTCCCCACATCGTAAACAGCCAGTTGAAGATCTTAATCCCGGTAGGTACGGCAATTGCCATTGTTGCTACTGCGAAAATCGCATTGGCAATCGGCCCTAATCCAACCGTAAACATATGATGGGCCCACACCATAAACCCTAAGAAGCCGATAAGTACTGTTGCGAATACCATTGAAGAATAACCGAAAAGCCTTTTTCTCGAGAAAGTCGCAAATACTTCTGAGAAAACACCAAAGGCAGGCAGGATTAGAATATAGACTTCCGGATGCCCGAATATCCAGAACATATGCTCCCAGATAATCGTATTTCCTCCTGCTGCCACATCAAAAAAGTTTGATCCAAACATACGGTCAAACATTGCCAGCACGAGTCCAACCGTTAAAGGAGGGAAAGCAAACAAAATGAGTGCTGAAGCAACAAATGTGGACCAAGTGAACAACGGCATACGCATATATGTCATCCCTGGTGCACGCATGTTAATAATGGTGGTAAGAAAGTTAATCCCGGCGATTAATGTACCTAATCCGGAAATTTGCAGCCCCAGAATATAGAAATCAACACCGTGCCCGGCTGATTTCATCGCCAGGGATGCATAGTTGGTCCATCCAGAGTCAGGAGCCCCCCCCATAAACCAAGAAAGGTTCAAGAAAACTCCGCCAAAGAAAAACAACCAAAATCCTACTGCGTTAAGAAATGGGAACGCTACGTCACGCGCTCCTATTTGAAGTGGAACAACCGCGTTCATGAAAGCAAATATCAAAGGCATTGCCGCCAAGAAGATCATGGTCGTACCGTGCATCGTTATTAATTCGTTAAACAATCCGGCACTGACAAAATCATTGTCAGGTACTGCAAGCTGAATTCTGATGAACATCGCTTCAAGTCCCCCGACAATAAAGAATAGTCCGCCTGCGATAAGGTATAGAATGGCGATTTTCTTATGGTCCACCGTTGTAAGATAGTCCCAAACCGTAGCGCCAAAACCTTTTTTCTTAGCGTAGGTACTCAAGATTTAACCTCCCTATGTCAATCAATCAATGTATTCCCTATTTTTCTTCAACTTTCAACCCCATTAAATAAGCAGCAAGCGCGTCAACTTGTTCATCAGTCACGTTATACGTTCCTGTCATTGTGTTGCCCGGCTTATATTCTTCAGGGTTCTTGATCCAATTTTTTAAGTTTTCTTCATTGTGGTCCAATACTCCGGCAATACGTTCACGTTCTCCGAATGTCGCAAGGTTAGGAGCCTGGCGAGCCTGTTCAGGTCTGCTGTCATTTGGTGTTACAGCATGGCATCCAATACAGCTCTTATTGAACACTTCTTCTCCTTGCCGTGCCACCTCGCCTTCAGCAGCGGGCTTTTTCACAGCTTTCATATCTGCTGCCCATTGATCAAAATCAGCACGTGATTTTGTATTGACCTTAAAGTCCATCAGAGCATGGGAAGGTCCGCAAAGCTCGGCACATTTACCATAAAAAACATCTTTAACTTCTGCAGCTTTTTTGCTGTCGAATTCCAGCCAGAATTGGTTTTCACCATCAGTATTCGTGTCCATCTTACCACCTGCAGACGGAATCCAGAATGAGTGCTTAACATCAGAAGCTGTCAAGTTGAAGTAAACCTTTTCATCTGTTGGCACCACTAGATCCTGGCTTGTTACGACGCCTAGATCTGGATATTCAAATTCCCACCAGTAAAGGTTCGCCCGGACATTGATTACAAGTGCATCTTTCGTTTTTCCGTCCTTGTCTTTCTTTTCCATAGCCTTAGTATCAGCTAAATCAAAAGTTGCGGCGATAGTCGGCACTGCCAAAACCAATAAAAGAAGGATAGGAATAACGGTCCAGATAAGTTCAAGTTTGTGATTTCCTTCAATTTGTTTTGGGATTTTGTTTTCGTCCCCTTTTTTGCGGCGAAAACGGATGAGTACATATACGAAGATTACAACAACAACAATAATAACCAAGACCATGATCAAGGTACTTAAAATCATTAAGTCATACTGCTTTTGTGCAACTTCTCCAGCTGGCCTTAATGCAGACAGATATGGTTCTCCACAGCCCGCCAGTACGAGCGCCAAGATTGAAAATAATGACACCAGACGCCATTTGTGCAGCCTTTTTTTCATAGCTTTAGAAACCCCTCTTTCGTAAAAAATTTCTCACAAGTCAAAAAGATTTTGGCTGGTTGTGAAAGTTCTCTCTATAGTAAATTTCTATCATAAGAAAGAATTCCTTAATTAGGCGGAACTTTTCCAGATGCCCTCTTGTAAGTTGGGGCACCTTGATATGTATCGGCAAACCAAATTGTTGCTTCCACCATCTTGAATCCGGCTATATACATATGATGGCGCCTGGAGCCCTTATGGAAACAGAACCCAGGCGTCGGCTATTTAAAGATGAGAGTGAAGCTAGACTATATCAATGTTACGATTACCATCGCTACATATAAAATAGTCATATAATTTAAAGAATATACAAACATGAACCTCGCCCACTTCAATTCATTTTTCTTCATTTTATACCCGCTGATTGCCAGAATAAGCCAGCCAACATTCAAAGTAGTTGCCAGGATAACCAGCGGCATTCCAAGTTGTGTTAAGAAAAGCGGGATAGGGAGCAGACATGCCACCCATAGTGTCATGGACCTTTTAGTGGTTTTAAATCCTTTGACAACCGGCAGCATCGGAATCCCGGCTGCCCTGTATTCCTCGCAGCGTTTCATGGCAATCGCATAAAAATGAGGCGGCTGCCAGATAAACATGATTAAAAAAAGCATCCAGGCCATTACACTTAAGTCAGGATCTACAGCCGCCCAGCCAATTAGCGGCGGTATAGCCCCGGAAATACTTCCCACGATGGTATTAGAAACAAATCTTCTTTTTGAGATTAGAGTGTACAAAACAACATAAGAAAAAACCCCGATCAATCCAATGACCGCTGTTGTGATGTTTGTAAAAGCAAGAAGAACAGTGCCAATGGCAATCAGCGCCAAGCTCAGAGCAAGCACTCTGGCAGGACTCATTTTCCCAGTAACTGTCGGCCTTGTTTTTGTTCTTTCCATCAAATGGTCTATGTCGCGATCGATGTAATTATTTAAGCTGCAGGATCCCGCGACAATCAAGGAAGAACCTGCAAGCACAAAAAACATTGTATCCAGGTTAGTTAAAAAGTGCTCGCCTGAAAAATGAAGGGCCAGCCATAAACCGGTAAAGGTCGTAATCAAATTTGAATTGACGATACCAATTTTCACTAGAGCCATAAAATCTTTCCAGGCTGTTGTTTTTGGTATGGCAGCATGAAGGGTCGCCTCACTGTCCGTAATGGCAGGTTCAGTCAAAGCCCTTGGATTAGACATATATATTCCTCCTTCTAAGAAAAGCGCAAGCGCCTTGTGAAAATGAACGTCGACCTATACTATATATCACTTTTTTGATCTTTTCTATATTTGCGATCAAGTAAAGCGCCAACGAAAGTTACTCATTTCACCTGTTAACGAAATCCTGAAATAGCATTTTTGCCTATTTTACCCTAATCATAATTTTATTTACATGTTTTACATCACTTTTTTTAATAGTGCAAAATAATGAATATCTTCTTCGTATATTAAATCACATTTTCATGTCGTTTTGTGAACTTTTTTTGTACAATTTATGTCTTATTTGTGAAACGAGATTTCCAGCCCTCTCTCTCTTGATCCAGCGCCATTAAACATTTCTTTTCATTTCTATCAAACTCTACGTAAATATTCAACCACTTTCCCATCAAAACTATTCTAATAAAACCATTAACTCCTTGTAAATTAACAACAAGTTGTGTACTATCGAGGGAGAAAAAAGAGCGTTTTATTTTCGGGGATAGACGTATATGATTGATTGGATTAAATTCATAAAGAAGGTGAAAAAACAGTGCATCGGGCATTGAAATGGTTTGCAGTTTTGACAACGATCGGCATGCTTTTAATCCTGCTTGGCGGAGCTCTTGTGACAAAAACTGATTCCGGTATGGGCTGCGGCAGATCCTGGCCTTTATGCGACGGAAAGTTTGTTCCTAGCGATATCACACCGGAACTGGTTATCGAACTCGCCCACCGCCTTGTATCGGGCAGTGTCGGTTTTATGGTCTTGATCCTTTCCGTTTGGGCCTGGCGCAAAATCGGACACAAGAGAGAAACAAAGTTTCTTTCCCTCTTATCTTGCATCTTTTTGCTTGCCCAGGCTTTAATTGGTGCGGCAGCCGTGATCTGGGGACAATCTGATTTTGTACTTGCGCTCCATTTTGGAATTTCTTTAATTTCTTTTGCCTCAGTATTCCTCTTAACGCTGCTCATTTTTGAAGTAGACAAAAAATTTGAATCTGAAAAACTGATCATTGATAAACGAATGAAGTTCCATATTACAGGAATTATGGTCTACTCTTTTATTGTTGTTTATTCCGGAGCCCTGGTGAGGCACACAAAGTCCAGCCTTATCTGCAAAGATTGGCCGCTATGTGTCAATTCTAGTCCAGGCCTTCCAGGAAATATTTTTCAGTGGGTACAAATGGGCCACAGGGCTGCTGCGGGGATCATTTTTATATGGGTAGCCTATGCGGCTATTATCGCTATCAGGCATTATAAGCATCAAAAGGTTTTGTATTGGGGCTGGGTTGCCTCCCTTGTACTCGTATTTCTTCAAGTATGTTTCGGTGCTTTGATCATTTTCTCTAGGCTGAATCTCTATATTGCCCTGGGGCACGCATTGTTCATTTCCTGTTTTTTCGGGGTCATGAGTTATTTGCTCCTCCTCTCATCAAGAAGCAAGAAAAACTCGATTGCCCTTGAAAAAACACAGGCTGGATACAACGAAGCCGAAGAACAGCTCTAACGCCACCGGGGGCAACCATTCGATAGAGAACGCCGTTCTTATGCTCAGGGATTGAATAGAAACCAAAAGAGCCATCTTTCATCTGAAAGATGGCTCTTTTTTGTGTCTAGCACGTGCAGCCTGGCTCGTTATCATCTCTTTAGATAACCATATCTCCCCCAGAGTTAACGATGTCCCTTATTACAAGGCGTTGACGCATTTCTTATGATTTGGAGATCTCAATAAGCAGATCGCCAGTGCTGATCGCTTCTCCGTTAGAAACATGTATCTCTTTAATCATACCGGAGTACGGAGCCTGTACAGTGGTTTCCATTTTCATCGCTTCCGTAATGATTAAATGGTCTCCCTGATTGACCTTTTCCCCTTTTTCCACAACTACTTTGATTACGGTTCCGGGCATTGTGGCACCGATGTGGGATTCATTTTTAGCATCTGTTTTCACTTTAGCCTGTACACTGGACTTGATGCTTTCGTCCTTGATTACAACCTCACGCGGCTGGCCGTTTAATTCAAAATAAACCACCCTTGTTCCATCAACCTGAGGCTGTCCGATTGAAACCATTTTTACGATCAGCGTTTTTCCAGTCTCAATTTCGACTTCAATTTCCTCGCCCAATCTCATCCCATAAAGAAATGTAGGAGTATCGAGAGTGGAAATATCCTCAAATTGCTCAACTGTTTTCACATAATCGAGGAATACTTTCGGGTAAAGGGCGTATGCCAATGCATCAAAGCTTGTCACCGGCCGGCCGATTTCTTTATACAATTCCTCTTTCAGACTCTGGAAGTCGACTTCGTCCAGCAATTCTCCAGGCCTTACTGTAATCGGAGTCCTTCCTTTTAAAATGACATCCTGAAGTTCCTTAGGGAAGCCGCCATATGGCTGACCCAGATACCCTTCAAACAGTTCAATGACAGAGTCAGGGAAATCTATTGACTTGCCTTTGGACAGGACAGATTCTTCATTTAATTCATTTTGGACCATGAACAGCGCCATGTCACCGACGACTTTCGATGAAGGGGTAACTTTTACAATATCACCGAACATTGCATTTACCCTCTGATACATTTCTTTGACCTCTCCCCAGCGTTCGCCCAATCCCACGGCCTTTGCTTGTTGCTGAAGATTGCTGTATTGTCCTCCCGGCATTTCATGCTCGTATACTTCTGTATGCGGTGAATTCATCCCGCTTTCGAAATCGCTGTAATATTTACGGACACCTTCCCAGTAATGGGAGAGCTCCACAAGGGAATGGACGTCCGCTTTAGGCTGCCTTGATGTACCTTCGAGTGCATAGTGCAGCGTTTCCGAGCTTGGCTGGGAAGTTAATCCTGCCATTGAGCCTAATGCCGTATCTACAATATCGACGCCAGCTTCAATCGCTTTGGCATACATATAAATCCCATTGCCGCTTGTATCGTGCGTATGCAAATGAATGGGTATATCAATCGTTTCTTTTAATTCTGAAATTAAGCGGTACGCAGCTTCCGGTTTTAACAAACCAGCCATATCCTTTATCCCAAGAATGTGGGCCCCTTGGTTTTCCAATTCCCTGGCCAGATCCTTGTAATACTGAATATCATATTTACCTCTTGCGGGATCATTGATATCCCCCGTATAGCAAATCGCAGCTTCCGCGATTTTTCCAGAACCACGAACCGCATCTATCGCCACTTCCATGCCTTTTACCCAGTTTAAGCTGTCAAAAATCCGGAATACATCGATGCCGGCATGGGCAGATTTGTCGACGAACTCTTGTATAACATTATCTGGATAGTTTTTATAACCTACCGCATTGGATGCACGCAGGAGCATCTGGAATAATACATTTGGCACTTTTTCGCGCAAGGACAACAGCCTGTCCCATGGATCTTCTTTCAGGAAGCGGTACGCCACATCAAAGGTTGCACCACCCCACATTTCAAGCGAAAACAGGTCTGGCAGCAGTTGTGCTGTCGGTTCGGCAATATGCAGCAAATCCCTTGTCCGGATACGGGTGGCCAGCAGGGATTGATGGGCATCGCGGAATGTAGTATCGGTTAACAGCACCTCTTTTTGATCCTTAACCCATTCGACAAGCCCCTGAGCGCCTTTACTATCGAGAATCTGCTTTGTACCGTACTTTACTCTTACATCACTATCAATTTTCGGTGTGATCAGATTCTCGAAAATTGGTTTTTTCTTTTTTTCAATGCCCGGGAAGCCATTTACTGATACGTTCCCGATATAGCTAAGCATTTTCGTTCCGCGGTCCTTACGTACAGGGAAAGCGAAGAGCTCAGGCGTAGTATCGATAAAGGAAGTATTGTATTGGCCCGTTATGAACTTTTCATGTTTTACGACATTTTCAAGGAATGGGATATTCGTCTTTATCCCGCGGATCCTGAATTCTTTTAAGTTCCTGACCATTTTTGAGGCAGCCTGTTCAAAGGTATGGGCTTGTGTAGAAAGTTTCACCAGCAAAGAATCGTAGTAAGGCGTAATGATTGCTCCCTGGAACCCATTTCCTGCGTCGAGGCGGACTCCGAATCCTCCTCCTGAGCGGTAAGCCATGATTTTTCCGGTATCAGGCATGAAGTTATTTAAAGGATCTTCTGTAGTCACCCGCGATTGAATCGCAAAGCCGATTGTATGGATTTCTTCCTGAACAGGAATCTCCATCGGCGCCTGGTGCAGATTATTTCCTTCGGCGATAAATATTTGTGATTGAACGATATCGATCCCGGTGATCATTTCAGTAATCGTGTGTTCAACCTGGACACGCGGATTCACTTCAATGAAATAAAATTCGTCGTTTGCCACAAGAAATTCCACTGTACCCGCGTTGACATAGTCTACGTTTTTCGCCAGTTTTACAGCTGCTTCACAGATCCTATCCCTTAATTCTGGGGATAAGGAGACACATGGAGCCACCTCCACGACCTTTTGATGTCTTCTTTGGACGGAACAATCGCGTTCATACAAATGGACAATATTGCCTTGCTTGTCCCCAAGAATTTGAACTTCAATATGCTTTGGATTTTGGATGAATCGTTCAACGTAAACTTCATCGTTTCCAAATGCGGCTTTAGCCTCTGATCTAGCCCGGTCATAGGCTTCACGCACTTCTTCAAGCTTGTTTACAATACGCATGCCTCGTCCGCCACCGCCAAGAGATGCTTTAATAATGATAGGGAAGCCGTGTGTTTTACCGAATGAGATAATTTCATCTAGTTCCTGAATCGGACCATCGCTTCCCGGAATAACCGGAATATCCGCAAGCTGTGCCTGCTGACGCGCTTTTACTTTGTCACCAAACATATCGAGATGTTTAGTTTCAGGTCCAATAAATATGATCCCTTCTTCTTCACATCTGCGGGCAAACTCAATGTTCTCGGAAAGGAAGCCATATCCAGGGTGAATCGCATCTACACCGCTTGTTTTCGCAATTTCAATGATTCCTTCGATGTCCAAATAAGCATCGATTGGTTTTTTGCCTTCCCCTACCAGGTAAGCCTCATCCGCTTTATAACGATGATAGGAACCGTAATCCTCTTTCGAATATACGGCTACTGTGCGGATTCCTAGTTCCGTACAAGCACGGAAAATACGGATGGCAATTTCCCCGCGGTTTGCGGCAAGCACTTTTTTAATACGTTGTCCCATTAACCTACACCTACTTTTATGTATTCTCTTAATTATATAATAACACAGCTCGTAAAATAAGCCATACTACTTAACAAAGTGTTATACTATTCAAAATATCAGGAGATTTATAAAAAAAACTCAAACAATCTATCGATTAGTTTGAGTTAGTTAGTTATCATGCGAATCATTTGCGAAGGGATGCTTCATGCAAAGCTGATAACTCCCTTTCAAGTGTTTCTAGAAGGGATTTCCCTTCCGCTTCCACCACTAAACCTAAACGGACAGCAAAATCTATTTCACGAGATAAGCCGAACATTTGTGTATCAAGAACCTCTTCATACAGAGGACATTGAGGCATAGTAAGGTTATCCATTTGTACTTTAATGAGTTTTAATATCTTGTCAGCATCAGCTTCTAATAAAGCAAAGGCTTTTTCTCGATGATTAACAAGGATTTCGGATGCCATATTAAATCCCCCCGCTTAGAGCGATTAAATCTTATCTATAAATTTTACCCTTACTTATATAAAAAAGCAAGAGGAAGATAAGAAAAGCAAAGCGCCTTGTTCAGCCCTGTAAATACAGCTATACTAAAGATGCATTAGATACAGGAAAGGATGAAAGTCTTGGAATCAATACTATTCATTAAAGGCAAGGTAAAATATACGATCACCCTTGACCCGGGTGTATGGATTTTTGATGACCGTAAAGTGGACATGGATACATATTTTCAGTTGGAAAAGAAAGCTGTAGACGAACTGGAGGAGTACACCAAAGCTACTTCAAAAAACTGGGAACGGGAAATCCGCGAAGGAGCCGTTTTACCGCCTACGCTTAAAACAGAGAAGAAATATGAGAAGGAAAAGATTATGACTGGCACATTCGGAATTCCCCTCGAACCTTTTCTTCAAAATGCGGTGCCTGCTGAAGATGCTACCACCGTCATTATTGAAACGGAAACGGGGGAAACTGCTTTTCCTTTAATGGATGCAAAAACGTTTATCCTTGGTTTTTCGATTAAAGGAAAGCCACTCGGGGAGGACGGCCCAGTTTTTGTTTATTTCGGGGACGGCTCCAACATAGAAGCTCCGATTAAGAAAGTGAAGGCATTTCGCTTAGAATAAGAATTCTTTTAAAGAAAAAGAGGCCGTTCATCATGGGGCTTCCGCATTTAGCCGAACATTGCTTTCGGTGTTTTATGCAAAGGCAGTACATGAAGGCGGCTTCTTCATATGTGGCTGTCATAAAATATTTGCAGCCAATTGCGCCAGCCCTGAGCGTTCCCCTTTGATTAGTTTTACATGGCCCGCAATCGTTTGATCCTTAAATTTCTCGACCACATAGGTTAGTCCATTGTTATACTCATCCAGATATGGATGATCGATTTGTTCAGGGTCACCCATCAACACGATTTTACTTCGATCCCCCACACGGGTCAGTATCGTTTTTACTTCGTGTTTGGTCAGATTTTGCGCCTCATCGATGATGATGAATTGATCAGGTATGCTTCTTCCCCGGATATACGTCAACGCTTCTACCTCTATTGAGCCCATTCCTGCCAAAATAGCATCCAATTCTCCCGGCTTTTTTGTGTTAAACAAATACTCAAGGTTATCATAAATTGGTTGCATCCAGGGCCGTAACTTTTCTTGCTTTTCACCTGGCAAGTATCCGATATCTTTTCCTACCGGTACAATCGGCCTCGCGACAAGAAGCTTTTTATACTGGCCTAAATCCTCTGTCTGCATCAGGCCCGAAGCCAGTGCAAGCAATGTTTTGCCTGTTCCCGCTTTTCCGATTAAAGTTATCAGGGGCAGGTCAGAACGAAGCAGAATTTCCATTGCCATCGTTTGTTGGACATTTCTTGGCTTAATGCCCCAGATATGATCCTGGTCAAAAATTAGTTTTTTTACTATCGTTGCCGACTTATCGACAATTCCGATCGCTGACGAAGATCCTCCCAACACATCCTTCATCAAAACAAACTGGTTGGGAAAGAACTTATTGGCGGAAACCCCGGAAAGTGGAAGCATTCCTTTTTCATAGAAGCTGCCCAGGACTTCCTTCGGGACAAATAATTCCTGAAAACCGCTGTATATGTGATCCGTGTCCACGACCCGGTCACTCAGGAAGTCCTGGGCATTCAAACCGATTGCATCTGCCTTTACCCTTACCAAGGTATCCTTGCTTACCAAAATCACCGTCTTGCCATTTTCTTTCGTCTGTTCTTCAATGGCGAGGTTTTTAGCTACAGCCAATATTCTATTATCGTTTGTTTTTTCAACAAATATTTCTTGAAGCTCATGAAATGATCTGTGATTTAGTTCTACTCTCAGAACACCGCCGTTGTGGAGCGGGATTTTTTCATGAAGTTTTCCTATTTCACGGAAGCCATCAATCAATTTTGATACGTGCCTTGCATTTCTCCCTATTTCGTCCATATATCTTTTTTTCGAATCCACTTCCTCCAGCACAACAGCTGGAATCACAACTTCATTTTCTTCGAAAGAAAAAATGGAATAAGGGTCCTGCAGCAAGACATTGGTATCTAACACATAGATTTTGCTCAACATGACGCCCCCTGCCTGTTCATTGTGGAAAATATCAACTTTGCTGCTTATAGCTTATGTCGTGGACAAGACTGTTGCTAAAATATATGTACTTTTGCATAAAGATAGACGAACATTTACAGACTATAAACAAAATGTCATGAAAAAATGGGAGGCGGTACAATGAAGAAACTATCGAGTATTGCAATAGTATTTCTGTTTATTGCCGGCTGTAATACGAATGACAATGCCAGTGAAAAACAAAACAATAATAAAAATGTGGCGCAAGTAAAAAATTCAACAATCGAGGAAAATAACAAACAAAGCAGCCAGCAAATTGCGAGAAGGCTGGTAGATCTTGCTGTCCAGGTTCCTCATGTAAATGATGCCACAGCGGCAGTCCTCGGCGATTATGCCGTAGTGGGGATTGATGTAGATGCAAATGTGGAACGATCCGAGGTAGGAACGATCAAATATGCCGTCGGTGAGGCGTTAAAAAACGATCCATATGGTGCTGATGCTGCCATAGTGGCTGACCCTGATATGAATGCAAGGATAAGGGAAGTTTCACAGGATATCCAAAATGGACAGCCAGTGCGCGGCATCTTGAATGAACTGTCTGATATCACCGGCAGGATTATTCCCGATGTTCCTGGAGACGCACTGAAGCCGACCCCAACACGAGCCACAGAAGAAAAAAAACAGGGAATCGACAGCGAAAAGGACAAAAAGACCCTCGAAAGAGAACAGGACAGGCAATCAAGTGACCAAAACGATCAGGAATAAAGGAAAAACCACAGACCATTCCCGGTGTAACTCGACCGGGTTTTTTTGTTTCATACATAGTACTTCGATTTGCTGCAAATATGACATCGTTTCCTGGATTCAAATATTCTTCAAAAAGCAAACATGATATACTAAGGTAACTGAAATTCAATTACAGGAAAGAGGTCCATGTAAATGAGGGTCAAATGTGTAATATGCGATAATATTGAATCGATTCCCGATTATTCTCCTGAGGCCAAGAAGCTCCGGAACCGGCCGATTCATACCTATATGTGCCAGACTTGCCACCTGAGAATCGAAGAAAAAACAAAAAACCGGGCTGAAACCGGAAACTTCCGATTATATCGAAGTGTGTCAAAGGATGATGAATGGTAAGATGGATTCTGTCATGTATTTCAGCTGGATTAGGATTCGGCTTTTTTAGAATCGAGGTATATAGAAATACAAATGGGATTGGTTTGCATGTTGTTTATGTTTTGTTGCTGCCATTCCTTACAAGAACATAAAAAAACCGTGCGCTTCAGTGAACGCACGGTTTTTTAATCATAATTTAGATATTTTTCCGGCTCGGCATTGATTTGGTCAAGCATGACCTCAATCAGTTCAATCGGAAATCGCTGTGTCTTTTCTTCCTGATTGATGCAATACTGGACGAAATAAAAGGGCTCTTCTCTTTTTACGCCGATGATTTCTATTTGATGCTCTTCATTAAGCAGGTTTTCAAATAATACCCGTGTATCATTTGCAGAAGAGTCTTCAGGCCGTGCATCGCACACAACTTTAATCGTAAGCCAGTTATATAGCGTATCCTGTAAAGACTGCATGCCTATGCCTGCTCTTCTTTTTTATGGTTGTGAAGCCGGTACTTATAAATCCCAAGAACAAACACCGCGATAACCAGCCCTTCCCCTACAGGCAGGAAAACAGCAAGGAATGAAAGGAATGTGCACCCAAGTGCCATTACTGCATAGATAACCACATTTTTCAATACAGGCAGTTTTTTTGCAAACCCCAGCCTATATACGATAACACAGAGGACAAACACAGTGATATACAAATACCACATTCCTGCTTGAGGATTTTTATCCACATTAAATAGTGCCGCAAAAAATGACAATCGCTCCTGGATCATTCCTATTCCTCCCCTGGGTCAAGCTTAGTTTGCTTCAGCGTATTTTTTCTTTTTAGCTGATTTTTCACGTTCGTTTTTATCAAGTATCTTTTTGCGAAGACGAATTGATTCAGGTGTCACTTCACAATACTCATCGTCGTTCAAATACTCCAGAGACTCTTCAAGAGACATGATTTTTGGTTTTTTCATGGAAGTAGTCTGGTCTTTATTCGCAGAACGCATGTTAGTCATCTGCTTGGCTTTCACGATATTTACGGTTAGATCACTTTCACGGTTATGTTCGCCGACAATCATGCCTTCATAAATATCAGTACCCGGCTCAACAAAAATGACACCGCGGTCTTCTACTCCCATAGTTCCGTATTGAGTTGATTTTCCTGTTTCCATGGAAACAAGCACACCTTGCCTTCTTCCGCCAACCTGTCCTTGCTGCATTGGCTGGTAGCTGTCAAAAGTATGGTTCATGATGCCGTATCCGCGTGTAATCGTCAGAAATTCTGTAGAGTAACCAATTAATCCCCGTGCTGGCACGTTGAAAATCAAACGGACTTGACCGCCTCCATTATTAATCATGTCGAGCATTTCACCTTTGCGGGCACCGATCGATTCCATGATTGATCCTGTATGCTCTTCAGGTACATCAATTTGCACACGTTCCACAGGCTCGCAGCGGACCCCGTCAATTACTTTAACGATTACTTCCGGCTTGGAAACCTGAAGTTCAAAGCCTTCACGCCGCATGTTTTCAATTAAAATGGATAAGTGAAGCTCGCCGCGGCCCGAAACAACCCACACATCCGGGGAATCCGTATCTTCAACACGCAGGCTAACATCTGTTTCCAGCTGGCTTTTCAATCTTTCTTCGATCTTTCTTGATGTGACGAATTTGCCTTCACGGCCGGCAAAAGGGCTGTTATTTACAAGGAAAGTCATTTGCAGGGTTGGTTCATCAATACGCAATACAGGAAGTGCTTCCTGATGCTCTACCGGCGTTACCGTTTCTCCTACGTTAATGTCTTCCATACCGGAAACAGCGACAAGATCACCAGCAACCGCTTCTTCAATTTCTACTCGTTTCAAGCCAATAAAGCCAAAGATCTTTGTAACCCTGAACTGCTTCACTGACCCGTCCAGCTTCATAAGAGCTACCTGCTGGCCTACTTTCATTGTTCCGCGGAATACTCTTCCAATTCCAATACGCCCAACATAATCATTATAATCAAGCAAAGCGACCTGGAATTGAAGCGGATCTTCCCTATTATCAATTGGTGCAGGTATATTTTCAATAATCGCTTCAAACAAAGACTCCATGTTTTCTTGTTGTTTAGCTGGATCTGGATCCGGACTTGCAGTACCTTGAATGGCTGAAGCATAAATGACTGGAAAGTCTAATTGTTCTTCATTGGCACCTAGTTCGATGAATAAGTCTAGAACTTCATCAATGACTTCTTCTGGACGTGCCGAGTCCTTGTCGATTTTATTGACGACTACGATTGGTGTAATTTTTTGTTCTAATGCTTTTTTCAATACAAAGCGTGTTTGTGGCATCGTGCCTTCATAGGCGTCGACTACAAGCAGCACGCCATCAACCATCCTCATGATGCGCTCTACTTCGCCGCCGAAATCAGCGTGTCCTGGTGTATCAAGGATATTGATTTTTGTTTCTTTATATTGAACAGCTGTATTTTTCGCTAAAATCGTGATTCCACGCTCTCTTTCTAGGTCGTTGGAATCCATAGCCCGTTCTTCAACGTGCTCATTTGCACGATAAGTACCTGATTGTTTCAATAGTTCATCTACCAGCGTCGTTTTCCCATGGTCAACGTGGGCAATGATCGCTATATTGCGAATATCATTACGAGATTTCAAAAAATTCACTCCTAGTGTATGATGTCTTCTGTGCCATTAACTTACATATTATATCACAAACATAGTAGAAACAAATAAAGAAATTCTGTACAATAAGATTATACGGGGTGAAATGATGAAAAATATACAATGGAACTTTTTAATTCTTGCTTTATTGGCGACAGCAAGCCTGGCCTGGACTGGCATTGCCATCGGCGAAAGAAGCCTAATTGGCATCTTTCTTAGTATACTCGCTCTCTTTGTAATTATGGGCTTCGGCTTTGCTACAAAGAAAAAAATGCGGGAAAAGAGCAAAAGTTAAACCAGTAAAAAATCGCCGCTTGAACCGCGGCGATTTTTTACAAGTCCTTCAGGTAATTTTCCCCAATCTCTTTATGAAGCCCCGGTTTTGAAACAAATAAAGGGCCCCCCTTCAAGTAATCCAGCGGGTTTCCTTGCAAGTCGCTTACTTCCCCGCCCACCTCTTCAATCAAAATTGCCCCTCCTGCAAAATCCCATGGTGAAAGCCTCATGGTAATATATGCATCCAGCCTTCCTGCTGCCACAAAGGCAAGTTCCAGAGCTGCTGAACCGTAGGATCGGGTTCCCCGGACATCACGTACGAGCGGACCCAGGATTGAAGGGTCAATTTTCCGATTTTCGGTGACCCATGTCGCATTTAATGACAGGATTGTTTCGCTGACCCGGCCTTGTTTCAGCGGCGGCAATTTCTTTTCATTCATAAAAGCTCCCTGTCCTCTGACTGTATGATATAGTTCATCATGAACGACATCATACACGAGCCCGATCTTCCCTTTGCCATCCTCCATTATTCCGATTGAGATGGCAAAATTCCGCTGTTGATGAATAAAATTCATCGTTCCGTCTATCGGGTCAATAATCCAGACTATCCCTTGTAAGTCCTTGACGTCATGTCCCATCCCTTCTTCGCCAAAAATCCTGTGATTCGGGAAAGTTTCCGTTATCTTATCCATAAAAAACTGTTCTGTTTCCCGATCCATATTCGTTACTAAATCATTTGGATTCGTTTTTGTGTCAATGTTCAGCTTTTCGTCAAAAGAAACCTTCAATCTTTCGCCCGCTTCTTCGATCCATTTTTTTGCGTATGTATCGATTTCCATCCAATTTGTCATACTTGAATCCTCCGCTTTTTTGATGAACACATCTGATAGTTTCACAAGAATCCATCGCTTTTATTAAAGATTACTTTAAGCTGCCATTTCCTTCAAGCATGATGTAAGAAAAGGTAAGCACAGATGCTGAAAAAGATGATATAAAAGACGGACACCTTTTTTCTTTCACAGAAAGTGTCCGTCTCAAGCTTTCCACATGTCCTTACAATTAGATAATATCATTTTACAGCTATTTTTCTCCTTTTTTTCTCTTTAAGATCCACATCTTATTATAGCGCTTTAAGTCTTACTAATTCCAGGCGGATTCGCTCCAGCTTCTGCTTGCATTGTAATTTTTTCTTTTCATTTTTTTCGCCGATTGCCTCGAACAAAGTGGCCAGCTCATAATCCATTTCCATTCTCAATACCGCAGCTCTATGTTTTTCTACTTCTTTCGCTTTCAAAGCTTGATTCATTACTTGTTTCATAGTAATCTTCTCCTTTTTAATTAGTTAACCAAATTTTCAGATTTATTTTTACTATATGTTATGACGCCCACTGCCGAATCGCAACAAATTTGTGTAAAAACCCATGCGGAAGTTAGTGGCAGCACCAACATAGTAATTTTTTGTTTTTAGTTTCGCTGTGCTACAATATCATTAGATAAAGTTGCGGGAGGAAAGAAATGGAACACATGAACTTTGTTGCCAGTGATTTCAATGTTTTTAAAATAGATGGCCTCGACCAGCGTATGGATGCTTTAAAAGACCGGATACAGCCGAAATTGCAAAGGCTCGGTAAACACTTTTCGCAAGAACTCTCAAGCAAAACCGGAGATGAGATGTTCATGCATGTCGCAAAACACGCGAGAAGAACGATTAATCCTCCAAACGATACCTGGGTTGCTTTTGCCAGGAACAGCAGAGGATATAAAATGATGCCTCATTTCCAGATCGGGCTCTGGGAAACTCATATATTCGTCTGGTTTGCAGTTATCTATGAAGCTCAGGGCAAAACCGACTTTGGAAAAGTTCTTGAACAGAATGCCGAAAAGGTGAAAGAGATCATCCCCAATCATTTTGTATGGTCCATCGATCATACGAAGCCAGATATAATTCCTCATGAAGGGCTCTCTGTCCAGGAATTGAAAACCATGTTCCAGCGGCTGCAAACTGTAAAAAAAGCTGAAATTCTTTGTGGAATCCAGGTTCCCCGCGAAGATGCCATCAAGATATCCAATGACGGATTTGTAACATTAATTAGTAATGCTTTTGACCATTTAATACCCCTCTACAAATTCAGTTAAACATAACTTGCTTTAAATGGGCGTAGGTTTCATCCATACAATAAAAGGGTTGGATATACGTTTATCCAACCCTTTCTTCATCGCATAAGTTCTCTGTGTCCTAAAGGTGTTTCAGGCCATCACTTTGCCTTTTGCTGCCTCAATTAACCGGGTAATCTCCTCGTAATCTTCCGTGTGCAGGCATTGGACAACCTTGCTTCCCACGACAGCACCATCACAATACCGGCCCGCTTCCTTCACGTGTTCCGGGGTGGAGATCCCAAACCCTGCCAGGACCGGCACTTCGCTTAATGATTTTACCTTCTGTAAAAACCGGCCTGTCTCTTCTCCGAAATGATCTCTTGCTCCCGTAGTCCCTTTAATGGTAACGGCATACAGGAAACCTTCCGCTTCCGAGGCGATTTTCCTAAGTCTTGCTTCGGGGCTTGTTAAGGTCACTAGCCTTACGAGGGCGATTTCTGACTGTTTGAAAGGTCCGGAAACAATCGCTTCTTCTTCAAACGGCATATCCGGAATGATGCAGCCATCCACCCCCGCCTTGAGACAATCTTGTGCAAAACGGTCAACCCCATAAGCAAAGACCGGATTGAGATAAGTCATTAAAATGATCGGAATCTTTACTTCTTCGCGAATTTCGATTAATTTATCGATTATGCTTTTCAGGGTAACGCCGGCATCGAGCGCCCGCTTCCCTGCCTTCTGAATGACCGGTCCGTCCGCTACAGGATCGGAAAACGGTATGCCCAATTCGACGGCAGCAGCCCCCGCCTTCTCAAAAAATTTCAGATGCTGCTTTAGTTTATCAAGCCCTCCGTCACCGGCCATTATATAAGGAATGAATACTTTCTCGCCTTTTTGTATGCATGTTTTCAGTGCTTCATCAATCCGCTGTTTCCCCATTTGAATGTCCTCCCATCCGCTTTTGTATCGTTTCCACATCTTTATCGCCTCTGCCTGACAGGCAAATGACAAGGTTCTCTTCATGTTTCATCTCTTTTGCAAGCTTCACTGCATGTGCAACAGCATGCGAACTCTCCAGCGCCGGAATGATTCCTTCTGTCCGCGAAAGCAGTATGAAAGCATCCATTGCCTCTTGATCGGTCACTGAAGTATATTGAACCCTGCTTGTATCCTTTAAGAGGCTATGCTCCGGGCCAACTCCCGGATAGTCGAGTCCAGCTGATATTGAATGGGCTTCCTGTATTTGGCCATCATCATCCTGCAATACATACATCAGAGAACCGTGAAGAATCCCTTGTTTTCCCTTTGTCAAAGTGGCTGCATGCTTTGCCGTGTCAATACCGCTGCCTGCTGCCTCGACACCAATGAGAGAAACATCCTTATCCTCAATAAACGGATAGAACATGCCCATCGCATTGCTGCCGCCGCCGACACAAGCTACGATCGCATCCGGCAGGCCGCCTTCGATACTTGCAAATTGCCGTTTTGTTTCATTGCCGATGACACTTTGGAAATTACGGACAATTTTTGGGAAAGGATGCGGCCCAAGCACAGAACCCATAATGTAATGGGTATCACCTACATTGGCCACCCAGTACCTCAAAGCTTCATTGACAGCATCCTTTAGAGTGCCGCTTCCCTGGTCGACAGAGACTACCTTGGCACCGAGAAGCTCCATTCGGAATACATTAAGCTTTTGGCGGGCGATATCCTCCTTTCCCATAAAGATGATACATTCAAGATTCAGCAGCGCACAGACGGTCGCTGTGGCAACACCGTGCTGTCCGGCTCCTGTCTCGGCAACGACCTTTCTCTTGCCCATCCTCACTGTCAAGAGCCCCTGGCCGATCGTATTATTAATCTTATGGGCACCTGTATGGTTCAGATCCTCCCGCTTTAGATAAACTTTGGCGCCTCCTGCATATTTCGTTAGATTTTCAGCATAATAAAGCGGATTTTCGCGTCCGATATAGTGAGTTAAATAATGCTTCAGTTCCTTTTGAAAGCCTGCATCTTTGATCGCTTCTTCATAGGCGTTTTCAAGCTCAATTACTGCAGTCATTAATGTCTCGGGAACGAACCTTCCGCCATATGGGCCGAAATGTCCATTTTGATCGGGCTGAATATAGGTGCTCATTTCACTCCATCTCCTTTTAAAAGCTTATATTTTTGGCATTTTGTACGAATCTATAAATCTTATCAATATCCTTTGAGCCGTTGGTTTCCACACCGCTGGATACATCGACGCCGTCCGGCTTTACAGATTTGATTGCCCAGCCAACATTTTCAGGTGTTAGCCCTCCCGCAAGGATAAACGTACCTGCAGGGAGGCGGTTATTCTTCAATAAGCTTGAGTCGATAGCTACCCCGTTACCACCCTGATATTTTCCTTTCGGGCTGTCGAGCAAGTAATAATCCGTCTCGAGGGAAGCAAGCTGCTGAATGTCCTCTGGAGCACCGATTCCGAGCGCTTTGATTACCGGAAACGAAAGCTCCTTTATGAATTCCCCGCTTTCATTGCCATGCAACTGAATGTAATCGAGCCCGGCAATGGATTGAGCCCTTTTTATCTCTTTAATTTCCTCGTTCACAAAAACCCCGACAGTTCTAACTCTGCCCCTGACACTTTCGATGATCTCTGCAGCCTGTTCCGGGCTGACACGCCGCCTACTTTCGGCAAAGACAAAGCCGATTAAGTCTGCTCCGGCGTCCACTGCTGCCTTCGCTGCTTCCATATTCATAATCCCGCAAATTTTCACTAACATTTGAGAAACTCCTAACGTTATATTTGAAATTCAGCTAATTTATTGGGCAGGTCATCACTTTTCATAAAGGTTTCGCCTACCAAAATAGCATCAGCACCAGCTGCTCTCACCCGCAGCACATCTTCCTTCGTTTTGATTCCGCTCTCGCTAATCAATGCACTTGTGGACTTTCCAAGTTGATTTGCAAGCTTTTCGGTGACGGCCAGATCAACCTGGAATGTCTTTAAATCGCGATTGTTGATTCCAATCATTTCAGCACCAGTATTTACGGCACGTTCCAGTTCGTATTCATTATGCACTTCGGTAATCACTTCAAGCCCGATGTTATGCGCATAACGATATAACTCCTGGTGCCTTTCGGCTGAAAGAGCCGCAACAATCAATAAAATAACGTCGGCTCCGGCCTTCCGGGCACGGTCAATCTGGATTTCATCAATGATGAAGTCTTTGCATAGCAGCGGAAGCTCTACTGCCGAGCGGACCGATTCTAAATCTAAAAAGGAGCCTTTAAAGAAATCAGTATCGGTTAAAACAGATATCCCCACAGCGCCATGGGCTTCATATATCCCCGCCTGGGAAGCAGGAATAACGTCGGGGGAAATATCACCCTTGGAAGGAGAGGCACGCTTAATCTCGGCTATGATGCCGAGGGAATCCTTATGCTTTATTTCTGAATAAAGCGAACGGCATGGCCTTATGAATTCCTTGCTCATTCGATAGCCTCGCTCCTTCAGTTCAGCTACCTCTTCTGCTTTGCGCGCGATTATTTTCGTCAAAATATTCTCCACTTAAATCACCCCGCTTTTTGATCTGTTATTTGAAATGAGCGTCTCTAATTTCCCAAGGGCTTTACCGCTATCAATGCTTTCATTTGCTAGTGCAATTCCTTCCTTGATGGTTGACGCCTTGCCGTATGCATATATGCCGAGTCCCGCATTAAGCAGGACTGTATCCCGATAAGCACCTTTTCCCCCTCTTAAAACATTCAGGAGGATCTCGCTGTTTTCTTTGGCATCTCCGCCTTTTATCGTTTCATTTTGATAAACGGGCAGGCCTACTTCCTCAGGATGCAAAGTAAAGCTTGTAATTTCTCCCTTTTCAAGCAGGACAAGGCTGTTCGTTCCCTGGAGACTTGCCTCATCCATATTACCTGCTCCGTTTACGATAATCGCCCTTTTTCTGCCCAGCGAATCAAGCACCCTTGAGAAAGGCTCCAGCATCTCTTTCCGGTATACGCCAAGCAGCTGTGTGGTCAATTCCACCGGGTTCGTTAACGGTCCGATTAAATTGAACACTGTCGAAATCTTCAATTCCCTTCGTATCTTCATAATTCTTGCCATTTTCGGATGAATGTGCGGAGCAAATAAAAATGCAATCCCATTTTCTTTTAACATCTCTTCTATCTGTAACGGTCCAGCTTGCAAGTCAACACCGAGCTTCTCTAGCACATCTGCACTACCTGTTTTGCTGGAAACACTCCTGTTTCCGTGTTTGGCGATTTTAACCCCTGCTCCTGCTATCACGAAAGCGGAAGCGGTACTGATATTAAAACTTTGTGAACCGTCTCCTCCTGTACCGCAATTATCCATGACATTTTCGAAATCATGGTTGATCGGCATTGCTTTTTCCCGTAAAACCTGAACAAGGCTCGCGATTTCAGCCGCTGACTCTCCCTTTGCCTTAAGGGCGACCAGAAATGCAGCAATTTCACTATCTGAAATCTCTTCAGAAAATAAAGCCTCCGCCGCAAGCATCATTTCCTCCTGTGAAAGTGTTTTTCTCTCAGATAGTTTTTCCAGAAACAATTTCATGTTTTCTTCCCCTCCCAGCCTGAATAATAAATTCATGCAATAATTTTTTACCTGTCTTTGTTCCGATCGACTCCGGATGAAACTGAACTCCATATACCGGTAATGACAGATGCCTGATAGCCATTATTTCACCATCATTCATATCGTTTGCCATTACTTCAAATTCAATCGGCACCGTTTCCCTGTCGACAACCAGAGAGTGGTATCTCATTACCTCAAGGGGCTGTGGCTGATATTCAAAAATCCCCTTCCCGTTATGAGTAATCGGTGATGTTTTTCCGTGGCAAATCCGTTTAGCTGCAATGATCTCCGCCCCAAAGGCAGCTGCAATGGCCTGGTGTCCGAGGCAAACACCAAGTATCGGGACCGATTCATAAAAATGCCGGATCAAAGGGATGCAGATGCCTGCTTCCTCTGGACGGCCTGGTCCCGGTGATATAACGATCGCTTCCGGCCCAAGAGCTTCAATTTCCGCGAGTGTGATCGCATCGTTCCTTCTAACCAATATGTCCTGACCGAGTTCTGCAATATACTGATACAGGTTGTAGGTAAACGAATCATAATTATCAATTAACAAAATCATGTTCAGCTTCCTCCATTAGTGCTTTCGCTTTATTAATCGTTTCCTCATATTCCTTTTCAGGAATTGAATCGTAAACAATCCCGGCTCCCGCCTGGACATAGGCGGTTTTATCGTTAATGATCATCGTTCTGATCGCAAGTGCCATATCAAGACTGCCGTTGTACGATATATAGCCGATTGCCCCGGAATAAAGGCCCCGCTTAGAATTTTCGAGTTTGTTAATAATTTTCATTGCCTCGATTTTCGGGGCCCCCGAAACAGTTCCAGCAGGCAGGCATACAGCTAAGGCATCCAAGCCAGAAATCCCGTCATTCAGCTCCCCGGACACTTCAGAGACAAGATGCATGACATATTGATAGCGTTCAATCAGCATCGAAGCGGTAATGTCAATCGATCCTACCTTCGAAACCCTTCCAAGATCATTCCTTCCTAGATCGACAAGCATCATATGTTCAGCAATTTCCTTTTCATCAGAACGCAGGGTTTTTTCAAAAAGATGATCTTCCTCGTCACTCTTTCCCCGCGGCCTAGTACCGGCGATTGGATTTAAAGTCACTTTCCTTCCTCTTACCTTCATCATGCTTTCCGGCGAAGAGCCGAGCACGGCATAGTCTTCAAAATCCAGAAAGAACATATAAGGAGAAGGGTTTTTGACGCGGAGCTTGCGGTATATTTCAAAAGGACTCCCGTCAAACTTGGAAGTAAAGCGTTGAGAAAGCACGATTTGAAAAATCTTTCCGGCAATGATCGATTCTTTCGCTTCCTTCACTAACGCCTCAAATCTTTCCCGGGGCATCGAAGGGCTGAATTCAAGAACGCTCTTTTCATGTTCAATCACACGAGTTTCTTCTGAAAGCAGCTTTTTCAGTTTGCCGATCCGCTTTTGTAACTCTGACTCAGATTCATCCAGGACGACAAGGTGGATTTTTTGCAAGGCATGATCGAAAACGATCACCTCCCTGTAAACCATGAAATGAGCTTCCGGCATTTTCAATTGATCAGGCGGGACCTCGCCAATTTCTTCATATTGGCGGATGACGTCGTACCCAAGAAAACCGATAGCCCCGCCATAAAACGGAAATGGCAATTCAGGACTTGTTTCCGTCAAAATTTCTGTTTTTAAAAAATCAAGGATTCGGCCCCGATGATTTTTTGTTTCGTTATTCCGCAAATCAATCAGTGTTATATCATTAGCCAAAGAGCGGATTTCAAAGGCGGGATTGCTTCCCAAATAGGAGTAGCGGCCATCTCCTTCGTGCTTATTCGAACTTTCAAGCAAAAACTTCTTTTTTCCGGTTAGCTTTTGAAACACGGACACAGGAGTATGCGTATCCCCTTCCAGTGTCTCCACTCTGCAATTCAGCTTTTTACTCACATTATCACGTCCTTATTCTTGAATTTGAAAGGATTATTTTTTCAACTTGAACCGGTGTCTAGCGCAAGCAGCCTAGCCCCGACGCACAGGACGTACTAGTGCCGACGAAAACATAAGGACGTGGCGGATGTTAGCCGTGTTCCTTTATACAAGGCGCTTGCGCTTTTCTAATAAAAAAGTCCCCTGCAAACAGAAAAAGTCTGTTTGCAGAGGACGATTCATTCACCGCGGTGCCACCTCAGGTTGGAAAGCATCTTTCGCCTTCCCACTTTTTTCAGGTACCGGAATCACACACTGGAACATTAGTTAAAAATGTCTTGTGTTGTCAATACCCTATCCTTTTTAACGGGGGAATCCGGGCTTCCCTACTGTTCATTCAGGAGGCCTCTCGTAAGTCCATTCACCTTTTTATATCGTACCGGTTTCCAGCTTCCCCGGCTCTCTGTAGCGAATCTAAAACGGCTACTTACCCTTACTTTAACAATTTACAATATAAAGTTTTAAAAAAATACAAAAAGGGCCCCCATCCAAAAGGACGAGGAACCCGTGGTACCACCTTTATTAGCTAAAAAAGCTCACTTTACGGCATCTATTTGAAAAATGCCTGTCTCTTGTAACGAGGAGACTGGTTCGCCAAAGCCTACTGCCATAATGGTTTCGGTTTGGGGCTCGGAAGGCCATTCACTAAACGATACATACCGATTTTCACCAACCACCGGCTCTCTTTAATGTATCCGTAAAGCTACTCTTCTTCGTCAGCACCTTTTATTACTAAATCTTATTTAACATATTAAATCGTTTACGCATATGAAGTCAAGAGTTATCTCCAAAGATTTTGAATTTTATAAGAAAAACCGTCACCGGTCCTTGGCTTACGAACATTGTTCTTCAGTTAGAGCATTGATTAGCCAAGGAGACGCCCGACAGGCATAAGACGAACAGATGTATGGGGAGCGGTTTTCTCCCCATCAGCTGATTGGCTTATGACCCGAGGGTGGCAGGTGTAAGGTTAGACACCAGGTCTACGTTCAAAAAGTTATACTTTCTTAGCTTTAAAAGAAAAGCAGAAGCGACAACATTTTCGTTTATTTCATCGAGATCCATGCAGCGCTTTCCGTCTCTTTCGCCTTCTTCATGACCAAATATGAGGAGTAGCCGCTGCTTTCTTGGAATTCGTCCGTATATTTTTTTTCATCAGCTTTGCCAGGAATTATTTCCTTGAATCTTCGATATGTTGACATTAATTCCTCTTTTTGAATTTTGTTCTCGTATGCTTTTTCCACCGCTTCAAAAAAATGAATAACATCGACGATTTCTTCAGTTGTCCAGTCCATATCCATCGGATATTGATAATCCATCAATGATCACCTGCTTACCGTTTATCCTTACTTTGTCCATTTTTGCCGGATTGCTTCCGCCTCATTTATCACTCTGTCAAAAAGTTCAGCTACAGCCGGTACATCATGGATCAATCCCATTACCTGCCCTGCCCATGCGAATCCATCATCAGTTTTTCCATTATGGATGTACCGTTTATTCGCTTCTCCGCTTATGTAATCCTTTAACGCTTCATAGACTCCGTTTTCTTTTTCAATCTCAAGAATCTTATCGGTCCAGCTATTGGAAATGACCCTGGCAGGCGCACCTATTGACCGTTTGATAACATCCGTATCATTTTCATTCCCGTTTACAAGAGCTGTTTTATAAACTTCATGTGCGTGAACGCATTCTTTAGTAGCGATAAACCTCGTTCCCATCTCAATCCCTTCCGCTCCCAGGGCAAGGCCTGCCATCAGTCCACGGCCGTCGCCGAATCCACCAGACGCAATAACTGGTATCGACACTGAATCAACAACCTGCGGAATCAGCACAGTCGTGCCAATATCATCTCTGCCTAAATGACCGCCGCCTTCTTGCCCGACCACCATGACCGCATCTGCCCCTAGTTCCTCCGCTTTGACAGCCTGCCTTCTCGCTGCAACGAGAACAAGTTTCTTAACATCTGTCCCTTTCAATAAATCAAAAAAAGGGGCAGGGTTCCCGCCTGTAACAGAGACTATCGAAACATCCTCTTCCAGTGCCGCTTTCAGGAAATGCTCGAATGTCCTGCCATGCTGGCCGATCGCGAAATTGACACCAAACGGTTTATCGGTCATGCTCTTCGTTTTGCGGATTTCCGCGCGAAGCTGTTCAGGTGTCTGAAGGCTCATCGCAGTCACTTGGCCAAGGCCTCCTGCATTCGAAACAGCAGCGGCGAGATCTGCATACGCAAGATGCGCCAGCCCTCCCTGGATAATCGGAAATTCAACACCAAGCAATTCGGTTACTCTAGTATTCCAAATCATTATACTTCCCCCTTGTTTTCCCATTCCTTTCTATATAGTGTAAAGAAATCTTGTTGAGAAAACTAGAATTATTTTTCAGAACACCTAAGAAAAACAATCCCTTAAAATACCTTTCCATTGTATAAATTATTTCCTTTGCAAACACTAGCATAGATGCTATAATTCATTTGTTTTGTATCGGAAAAGCGTAAGCGCCCTGTTCAGCCCTGACAAGCATAAGCTAGATCCCGAAGGAAGGCGCTTTTTGCCTTCTGTAGGGATCTAGCTTATGACCTCGAGGGGCTGGGCGCTGAAGCTAGACACCAGTACACATTGAAAAAGCTATACTTTCTAATCTTTTAGAAAAGCGCATTGAAGCTATACATTCATATTTGTTAAAGAAGCATTTCTTATATTCCAAGAAGCGAAAAAAACATTTTACAGAAGAGGTGTTACGAAGAATTGTCACAATATGATACACCCTTATTCACAGGTTTATTACAGCATGCTAAAAAAAATCCGGTCCAATTCCATATACCTGGCCATAAAAAAGGGAACGGCATCGATCCTGAATTTCGTGAATTCATAGGAGATAATGCTTTATCAATCGACTTGATCAATATTGCTCCACTCGATGACCTCCATCAACCAAGAGGCATCATAAAGCAAGCACAGGATCTTGCAGCGGAAGCCTTTGGGGCTGATCATACCTTTTTTTCCGTACAAGGTACAAGCGGGGCGATCATGACCATGGTGATGGCTGTTTGCGGACCCGGGGATAAAATTATCGTTCCTCGGAACGTTCATAAATCGGTAATGTCTGCAATTGTCTTTTCCGGGGCTGTACCCATTTTCATCCATCCAGAAGTTGATAAAAACCTCGGGATTTCACACGGAATTACGACTGAATCGGTAGAACATGCTCTTGAGCAGCATCCTGACGCGAAAGGCCTGCTTGTTATTAACCCAACGTACTTCGGCATTTCAGCTGATTTAAAAAGAATCGTGGAAATAGCACACTCTTACGACGTACCTGTGCTGGTGGATGAAGCCCATGGTGTTCATATCCATTTTCACGAAGAACTGCCATTGTCAGCGATGCAGGCCGGCGCCGATATGGCAGCGACAAGTGTTCATAAGCTCGGTGGCTCTATGACGCAAAGCTCGATCCTGAATGTCCGCGAAGGACTTGTTTCCGCTAATCGCGTACAATCCATATTGAGCATGCTAACCACTACATCAACTTCATATCTGTTATTGGCTTCTCTTGATGTAGCCAGAAAGCGGCTCGCTACAGAGGGCAGAGAATTGGCTTCACAAACCCTATCCCTTGCAGACTATATGCGAAAGGAAATCAACAATATTCACTATTTGCATTGTGTGGGCAAGGAAATTCTCGGCAGCAAGGCAACCTTTGATCTGGACCCTACCAAGCTGACCATTTCAGTGAAGGGTTTGGGCATTACCGGATATGATGTAGAGAAGTGGCTTCGTGAAAAGTATAATATTGAAGTGGAACTGTCCGATTTATATAACATCCTTTGCATTGTGACCCCAGGGGATACAAAGAAGGAGGCCGATTTATTAATCGAAGCCTTAGAGAATTTATCCGAGGGGTTCCATAAATATATCGGCGAAGAAGAAAGAACTGAAATAGAAGTGCTGCTGCCAAGCATTCCTTCGCTTGCGATAACACCGAGGGATGCTTTTTACGCCGATACAGAAATCGTGCCTATCGAAGAATCAGTGGGACGCATCATCGCCGAATTTATCATGGTCTATCCCCCGGGAATCCCGATTTTTATTCCCGGTGAGATCATCACACAGGAAAATATCGACTACATTAACAAAAATATCGAAGTCGGATTGCCCGTTCAGGGTCCAGAGGACAGCGAACTTAAATTCCTGAGGGTCATCAAAGAATTTAAAGCGATTAAATAGCATCGAAAAACGGAAGCGCCTTGCACTTAAATAAGGAACGTCGTCGACCAAGATCCGACACACGTCCTGTGGACATTGAAAAGGTATACTTTTTTTCTTTAAGTAAAAGGCCGCCTTTTCATAAGCCGGCCTTTTACATATATTGATTACCCTTTATTCCTCTGTGACATCTTCCGGACAGCTTCCGCATTGTGAATAAAGTACGCTTACTTTTTCATCCTCAAAGTGTTCAATAGTGTTGTTGCAGTGTTGACATACAATGGTTCCCATTTTCTAATCTCCTTCCTAATGATTTATAATTATTAGAAACGCAAATTGAAAACGCTTTAACTTCTATATATCTATAATAATATAACACAATTAATTTTTCAAGCTTAAATTGTATGTCACATTAAATATTTTTTTGCAGCTAGTGAGGATTAACCACAATATGATTTTATTTTTCCAATTATTCCATGATCACTTTATGACAAGTTAATCTGCCGCTTGCCGATCTTTTGCTCGTTCTTCTCCTGCCAGATGAGGAATAAAAAGGTGAAGAAAAACGCAATAAACACAATAAAGATTATAATAGCAAGAATAGATGAGGGTTGGTTAAGTGACATATAATGAACTAAGCGATGACCTAATCCTTCATAAGAAGCAAACATTTCTGCCAAAATCAGTCCCAGGAAACAAAGGCTGAAACTCATCCGAAGACCGACCACTAATTGGGGCATGATTGCTGGAATTAATATCTGCCTTGCTTTTTGCATAAAGGACATTCGATACGATTTTGCCAGTTTAAGATAAATGTCAGGTACCGTCCGGGTTGCTTCCATACAGATGATCATGATGGGAAAAATCCCGTGAAAAACAGAAAAAGCAACTCTTCCCTGAAGGGTTAACCCAAATATTAAAAGAAAAATCGGATATAGAGTTACTTTCGGAATGGAATAAAGTCCAAGTAATAAAGGCGATAACGTTTTCGTCCAAAAAGCACTCAATCCAATGAAAAAGCCAAGTATAACGCCCGATATTGATGCGATAATGAATGATATGAGCAAAGTAAACACTGTGTTCCCCATGTCACCCAGCCACCTATTTGCATTTTCTTTCAGTTCAACTACACTTTGCCAAGGAGATGCCATAGCAGGTTCTCCCAACATTAAATAAATGATCTCCCACAGGATGATTATCGCCACGGGAACCATATATCTACCAAACGCATACCACTTTTGTTGCGAAGTCTTTATTTTCACAATGTGCTCCCCCATTTCAATGTAACGTATTTCGACCTAACTGCAACCTGAACTTATGAATTTTTCCTATAAGCCCTGGCTTCAATAAAACCGAGAACTATATTAACTGTCAGCGCAATCATTATGACAAGGAGAACCGAACCGTACATGCCGTTTATGTCAAAATTATTGTATGCGTACGAAATGGTATAGCCCAATCCACGTGCTGATAAGATAAACTCTGTCGCTATTACCCCAATGATCGAATAGGCAGCTGCCAGTTTGATACCTGTAAAAATAAACGGCCAGGCTGCTGGAAAATAAATGTGTACAATCATTTGACGAAATGAAAGATTACAGGATTGCCCAACTTTTACAAGTACTTTTCTAATTTCTCGAAAGCCAATGGCTGTGTTAGTTATTACAGCAGGTAGGGCAAAGAACAACCCGATCATGATCACAGGCAGGGGCCCGATGCCAAATATGCTGATAAAAATAGGGTATAAAGCAAAAAAGGGAATGGCATAAAAAAGCATAAGGTAAGGTTGAAGGACGTGATGGGCAAAATCGGAACGCCATAAGATAATCCCAAAAATGATCCCAAATATTATAGCACCCATAAAACTAGCGAGAATTTCCAGGGCAGTTACACCAAAATGATTGGTGACATATTCAGGATCGGTTAAGTTTTCAATCATATTCACGAACATAGTAGAAAAGGGAATAAACGTAAACGAATCAAGCCAATTCATACGGGTCGCTAACTCATATAAAACTAACAAGCAGACAACGATGAGGGTTTGGATAAGCCGATGCATTTTCATTGTCCTACTACCCGGCTGCTATCATTATCCACATCATGTCTCTTCGTTAAAGATTCTTCTTCAAGGCTAGACCAGAGCTTTTGTGTAATTTCAGCAAATTCCGGCGTCGTCAGTGCAGTTGCATCCCGGGGTTTAGGCAGCGTACTTTTAATAAGATATTTGACTTTTCCCGGTCTGGCTGATAACACGACAATTTTATCGGATAGCAGGGCAGCCTCCTGTATGCTGTGTGTTACGAGAACCACTGTTGCTTTCGTTTGTTCAACAATTTTTAGAAGCTCTCCCCCTAAAATCAGTCGGGTTTGCTCATCCAATGCCCCAAACGGTTCATCCATTACGACAATTTCCGGCTGGGTAACTAAAGTCCGTGCAATAGCTACTCTCTGTCGCATCCCTCCTGATAGTTCAAAAGGGTAAGAGTTTTCAAATCCTTTTAACCCTACGAGCTCAACCATCTTGTGTGCTTTATCTCTATACTCCGCCTTTGGCATACCCTGCATCTGAAGCCCAAACTCAACATTTTCCAACACAGTCCTCCAAGGAAAAGTAGATTCTTCTTGAAATACAATGCCAATCGAACGTTGCGGTCCTGTAACGGCTTTCCCTTTAATTTTAACCGAACCTGTTGTGGGCAGCCTTAGCCCGGATAAAATCTCCAACAATGTTGTTTTACCACACCCGCTGGGGCCAACAATTGAGATGAATTCCCCTTTCTGGACGGTGAACTCAATATTTTTTAAAGCAACAACTTCTTTGGCATCGCTATTATAGACTTTTGTCAAATTTTCCACTTTCATTAGTGGTTCAGCCATTTGTGTTTGCCCCTTTGCTATCGATTTATTGGAAAAACCGCTGCCGGAGAAGTTGGAAAAAGAAATTCATCCCCGGCAATGGCATTTTTTATCACTCTTATTTATTACTGTCGAGTTTAGAAGGGTCTAGCCTTTGTTCTTCAGGCAAAAAGCTCATATCCAGAACCTCTTCCCAGACTATTTCCTCTCCCTTCTTCAATGTATTTGCTAGCTGCATTCCTTTAGTTACATTGTTCATAGAATCAACTTCTATTTTGCTGTTCCAATGTTCCTCCAAGTCCTTAAGTGCAGCTACCGAGGCAGCCTCATCGATTTCCGCATACTTCGCAAAAATTTTTCCTGCCTCGTCAGGGTTTGCATAAGTCCATTCTACCGACTTTTGATAAGCAGCAAGAAAGCGTTTCACAAGACCAGGATTTTGCTTAATCACCTGTGGACTAGTTATGATTACGCTTTGCTGGTAGGCACTGACGTGATCAGAAACACGGAATAAAGCTTTCCAATCATTTTTCTGAACCGAATATGCAGGTTCCAGCATTAGTGTAGCGTCTACTTCCCCTTCTTTTAATAACGTCAACCCTTCGCTGACTCCTCCAGAAGCCACAAGCTTTAACGATTTCGGATCAATGCCGGCAGCGTCCAAAACTAATTGAGAAGTGGTTTCTGAAACAGAACCAGGGTTTGTAAACGCCCATGTTTTCCCTTTAAGATCTTCGACTTTTTCAATTTTGTCGTCCTTCCTTGTCACATAAACCAGATCACTAACACTTTGTACTCCCCCGCCAACAATTTTTAATGGAGCACCAGCAAGGTACGATTGTAGCACGGCTGAAGTGGACACATCACCAAATGGAAGATCCCCAGACAGTACATTGCGGACCGTTGTTCCTCCACCGGAACTGCCGACAATCTTTTTAATTTTGATTCCCTCTTCTTCAAAAAAACCTTTATCTATCCCTACATTATAAGGAACACCATACAACCCAGTCGGATAATGGGTCACTGATATTTCAATCTCATCCATTTTTCCCTTGCCCTTCTTTTCACTTTCAACTGTACTGCTTGCTGAATCTTTTCCTCCGCAGCCTGCAAGGATTAACATGAGTAACAGAATCATCACCGTAGACGTTTTAAACATCCATATTTCTTTCCCAACCATAAAAATCCCCCTCGTTTTTACCAGAATTAAAAACAGAAAAAGCAAAGTGTCACCGCTTTCATTTTTTCTTTACATCCCCCCTTTTTATATGATTTTTGCCTTGTTTAATTCTTCTATTTTATTTTCAGTGTAGCCGAGTATTTTTCCGTATACTTCATGGTTGTCTTTTCCCATCGTTTCCGAACCGGCAAACTTTACCTTCCCAGGAGTCCGACTTAATTTCGGCACAACGCCTGGCATTGAAAATTCTCCTAATTGAGGATGTTCAACATTAATGATCATTTCTCGTTCTTTATAATGTGGATCTTCTAAGATTTCTTTTGCTGAATAGATAAGTCCGGATGGTACTCCTTTTTCCTCAAGAACTTGGAGAGCTTCTTTAGCAGGCAAGGATTTTGTCCATTCTTCTATCAATGAATCAAGAAGTTTCATATTTTCTCCCCTGGCATTGTGGGTAGCGAACCTGGGGTCATCTGCTAATTCTCGCTTCTCCATTGCTTCACAGAGTCTCCGGAAAACACCGTCTGCATTAGCACCAATGACGATGTAAGTTTTGTCTTTTGTAAAATAAATGTTCGATGGTGCAACACCGGGAAGGATATTTCCCATCCGTTCCCTTACATAACCTGCGAGTAAGTAATCTGGAATGATGCTTTCCATAATGGAAAATACCGATTCATACAGGGCGGTATCCACCACCTGTCCTATCCCGGAATGCTCTCTTTCATGGACCGCTACCAGGCACCCTATTGTCGCAAATAAAGCTGACAAAGTATCTCCGACCGAGATACCAATCCTTGAAGGCGGACGATCCGGGAAACCAGTCACATAACGAAGACCTCCCATTGCTTCTCCAACACTGCCAAATCCGGCACGATGTTTATAAGGACCGGTTTGCCCATAGCCTGACGTTCGAACCATGATCAATTTCGGGTTGATTTCTGATAACTCTTCATATGAAAGATTCCATTTTTCCATCGTTCCCGGCCGAAAATTTTCCACTAAAATATCCGTTTCCTTCACCAGTTCTCTTAATATGCTTTGCCCTTCTTCTCCACGTAGATTAAGTGTGATCGATTTTTTATTTCTCGATTGAATCGGCCACCAAAGACCTACTCCATCTTTGGACTTCCCCCAATTTCTCATCGGGTCTGATTTACCTGGTGGTTCTACCTTGATCACTTCTGCACCAAAGTCTGCCAGCAGTCTTCCTGAAAAGGGTCCAGCCAAGAGTGTCCCAAGTTCGATGACTCGCAAATCTTCTAAAGGCAGTCGGTTTTTAGTCATTATGATTTTCCTCCTGTCCACGCATATTGTATGTATTCGATTCCATATACAGATTCTGAATTTTGCTAATCTTCTATACAAATTTAAATGTTTGTATACAATTAGTCAACAAAAATTTAAAAAAATATTTATTTAGACAAAAATAAGTCTTTTTAGCCGGCTTTATTAACCGTTTTCAGAATATTATTGATATTGTTTCGCACTTTGTATACAATGATCGTGAGGTGTTTTTATGTATGCATACGAATTTATAAAAGACTCGATAATTCAAGGAAAATTCGAGCCCGGAATGAGGCTTGGTGAGGAATCACTTGCCAAGGAATTGAACTTGAGCCGAACACCAGTAAGGGAAGCAATTAAACAGCTTGAAGCGGAAGGACTGGTTGTTCCATTAAAGCGGGGAGTAAGTGTAAGACACTTTTCAAAAGAAGACATTAGACAAATATACGATTTAAGAACCCTGCTAGAAGGTTATGGAGCTAGTCAGGCTGCCATTCATAGGACAGGGGAAGATTTAAAAAGAATGGAGGCGGCCAACGCCTTATACGAGAAAGCCATTGATAAATATTTAGAATCAGATATGAATAGTATTAAAGAAATTGTAGACATGAACCAGGAATTCCACGATGCGATTGTCAATGCTTCAAAAAACTCACATATACAATTTCATATCTCAAAAGTTGTCGTTGTACCGCTCGTGTTTCGCTCTTTCAATTGGTATAACCCTTATCAACTTAAACAATCTCTCGAGGTTCATAAAATTATTCATAACGCTGTCAGAAATAAGGAGCCTGAGCGTGCACGAATTGCAATGCATGAACATATTTATCAGGGGCGCGACCACGTTTTAAGGCATCTTGGACAAATAAAAAACAGCCATCTATTAAAGGAGGAAGTTTGATGATAGAAATTTGTGAAGTAGGTCCCCGTGATGGATTGCAAAATGAAAGCAAAATCATTTCTGTAGAGACAAAGGTCGAATTGATTAAGCGGCTAATCGACGCGGGAATTCGACATATTGAAGCTGTTTCCTTCGTCAATCCGAAAGTCGTACCTCAAATGGCGGATGCCGAGGAAGTACTGCGACTTCTTCCGAAAAGACAAGATGTCCGTTATGGCGGACTTGTGTTAAGCCGCTCGGGTCTGGAGCGTGCATTGAAAACAGATGTGGATTTCTTGCATGTTGTAACCGCAACGAGCGATCAATTTAACTTGAGAAATGCTAAAAGGACAGTGGATCAAGCCGTTGATGAACTAACAAAGGTCATTCGGGAAGGAGTAGAGGCAAAAAAAGGAGTAGCAGGAGTACTTGGTACTGCTTTTGGGTGTCCGTTTGAAGGAGAAGTCGCATTATCTCGAGTTTTAATAGTCGCTGAAGAATTTTTAACTGCAGGTTGTACCGAAATTATTCTTGCCGATACAACAGGAATGGCTAATCCAGTCCAAGTACAAAATGTCATTAAAACATTCAAAGATACTTTTGGGAATCAATTATCATTAGGCCTGCATTTCCATAATACCCGTGGACTAGGGCTTGCCAATACACTAGCAGGTTATCAAACCGGTGTCAGAAGATTCGATTCCTCGATTGCTGGTCTCGGAGGGTGTCCATTCGCCCCTAAGGCTGTCGGGAACGTTTGTACAGAGGACATGGTGAATATGTTTCACGAAATGGGACTTGAAACAGAAACAGACCTAAACCAGCTCCTGGAAATTGCCAAATGGATGGAACAACATATGGACCGTCCTTTGGATGGAATGCTTATGAAGTCCGGAATCGCTTAGTTTCGGGACCTTCCGGCATTGTTTCTTTAAAACTATATAAGTTGAGATTAAGAATTGCATCTAACACCCATATTGTTAGTTTCTGCAAATCAATGCTAAAATGAAAACGGATACACAGGAATTTGCAAGGAGGCGAATCCATGGCAGAAAACGCTTATATTAAACTGGTTCCTGGTTCGGGGAAAGAAACGATTTCACTTGATGAGGTTAAGGAATTATTTAAGTACTATCAGGAAATTACAACAAAGACCGGCACACAGGTTGATTGGGGTTATGAAAGCCAGGCGTTTCCGTATGAAATGAAAGAAGCCGCTGATTCAAATGGGGAATGGATGTATCTGCAATCTGTTTTCGACCGTTATCGAGTTATTCTATTGGGTATTGGCCAGGAAAAAGTTGTTGATGATTCCGAGAATGAAAGAATCCAATCGTACGTACAGATTACCCTTCCCGAGTCATCGACATACGGCGATAAGGGAAAGGCGAATGAATTTTGCAAGTTCCTCGCCAAAAAGTTGAAAGCCGAGCTGCACTTATTTAATAAACGAGTTATGTATTATTATCCCAGAAAATGAAATGTGCCAGCCATTGGACAACTAAAACCAAGACAGCTACATCATTATGTATTTACTGTCACAGGTACTTCGTATACCTTTTATCTTGAAACTTATATATGTGGGGGAAGTCAGACTTACTTAGTAAAAAAGACATCCGGACTATAATGTCCGGATGTCTTTTTTTAAGGGGTTTCGATTAAGAAAGGATCCAACATTTTAAAACCTTTGTCCTGAAGCCCCGTTATAATGTCAGATAGAGCTGCGCTCGTCCACGCCCGGTCATGCATGAGTAAATTGGCTCCGTTTGAGAGGTAAGGCGAGTTGAGCATAATTTTCGTTAGCGCCTCTTTGTTTTGATATTCGTTTTCCCAGTCATAGCCGTATGTCCAATTCATTAGCAGCATCTTTTCCTGGGCAACCAGCTTTTTTGAAAACTCGGTATTCATTCCGAACGGCGCCCGGAAAAACTTGGGCCGCTCTCCCGTTATCGATTCAACCATATCATTTAGTTTTACTATTTCGTTATATTGTTCCTTTTCAGTAAGATCCTTTAATGCAGCATGGCTATAGGTATGATTTCCAATCGGAAAGCCCATATCATAGATCTGTTTCAGAACCGCCTTTTCAGCTTCACTTTCGAGAAAATGTCCATTTACGAAGAAAATCGCCTTGACTCCATGCTCTTTTAACGTTTTTGCAATTTGCAAGGCATGTTTATCAGGTGCATCATCGAAAGTCAACAGGACGACTTTTGGATTAGCATTGGAAATCGGTTTAAAAGACCAATTGGCCGGATTTAGACGATATTGTGGTGTACTATTTTTAACTGCCGGCTCCGTCTCGCTGGCTTCCGTCTTGCTTTCTGCTTGGTTATGAACCTCAGATCGTTCTTTTATCTTTTCCTCAGTTTTCTTCGTTTCAGTCTTTGTTTCGGTTGCTTCCTCCTGTTCACCCTTGCTTTCGTCTTTCGGCGTGACCAGCTCCCCACCGCACCCCGCCAAAAATAAGCTAAATAAAGCTGTAACCATTAGTAGTTTTTTCAATGATGGTCCTCCCGCTGCTACAATGAATTTTTCTGATTTGAAAGAATGGAATATAACAATTATTATAGATACCGAAGTTGAAAAACCAGCTTTCCATCTTCCATTATAACTTAATGATGGGAATTGGAGGTACAAAAAAGCTAAATTTTAGTCAATGTGGTAAAAACGTATTTAGAAAAAGCTCTATGACTGCATAGCTCATCAAACTTGTGCAAGTGACAAGAACGGTTCTTTTATTTGACTTCAGGATCGATTTTCCAATAAACACGGCAAGATAACAAAAAATCAAAAACATCAAAACCTTGAATAATAAACGGTCATGAGCCGACAACCATTCAACTACGGTATAACCGCTCCAGACGATAATTTGAAAGAGGAATACAATGTAGTTTTTCAAAGTATTCAGCCTCACTTTATAATGATCCTTTTTGTGTAATCAACCTGCGTGATTATTAACTTGCTACAACATTTGCAGGTTGTAAACTTGTTTATTAAATCCAATTATATGTCCGATTATGAATAGTATGATTAATAAGAAAAGCCCACTTCCCAAACAGGGTAAGTGGGCCTTTTTTTTATTTAATTATTTCATGATATGAATTGGGCTGCCTAGTGCTACTTCAGCAGCTTCCATAGTGATTTCTCCCAATGTCGGGTGAGCATGGATGGTCATGGCGATATCTTCCGCAGTCATGCCTGCTTCAATAGCCAGTCCCAGTTCAGCGATCATGTCGCTTGCTCCCGGGCCCGCGATTTGAGCACCGATTACCAGTCCGTCTTCCTTGCGTGTTACGAGTTTCATGAATCCATCGCTATTGTTTAAGGAAAGAGCGCGGCCATTGGCAGCGAATGGGAATTTAGCCCCATTTGCTTCAATGCCTTCTTCCTTTGCCTGCTTCTCCGTATAACCTACTGAAGCAAGTTCAGGCTCAGAGAATACGACAGCTGGAATGGCCAGATAATCGATTTCGGAAGCTTCTCCCGCAATCGCTTCTGCAGCAATTTTGCCTTCATACGAAGCTTTGTGAGCGAGCGGCGGTCCCTGAACAATATCACCAATTGCGAAAATATTGCTGACATTTGTACGGCATTGCTTGTCAATTTCAATTAAGCCTTTTTCTGTCTTTTTGATGCCAACCTGCTCAAGTCCTAATTCTTCTGTGTTTGGACGGCGTCCGACTGTGACTAATACATAATCCGCTTCGACTTTTTGCTCTTCGCCTTTTGCTTCATATGTTACAACAACGCCGTTTTCTGTTTCTTCCACGCCTTTTGCAGTAGCTTTTGTAACGATTTCAGCACCCTTTTTCTTAAGGTTGCGCTTAACAAGTGAAGACATTTGCTTTTCAAAGCCCATGAGGATATCATCCATGCCTTCCAAAATCGTAACCTTGGTTCCGAAGTTAGCGAAAGCACCGCTGAGTTCCGTTCCGATATACCCGCCGCCGATTACGACTAAAGAAGCTGGAATTTCTTCAAGAGCCAGGGCACCGGTAGAATTGATGACGCGCTTAGAATATTTAAATGCAGGCAGCTCAATTGGAGATGAACCTGTTGCAATGATAGCATTTTTGAAAGTATACGTTTGTGCAGAAGATTCTGTCATGACACGGATATTGTTCGCATCGACAAAATACGCTTCTCCGCTGACGCTTTCAACCTTGTTTCCTTTTAACAGACCAGCTACACCGCCGGTTAGTTTGTCAACGACAGAGCCTTTCCATGCTTGTACCTTAGAAAAGTCCACTTTGACATTCTCAGCTGTGATCCCCAAATCTTCTGAATGCTGCGCTTCATGGAAGCGATGTCCAGCAGAAATCAATGCTTTGGAAGGAATGCAGCCAACGTTTAAGCAAACCCCGCCAATTGTGCCTTTTTCTATGATTGTTACTTTTTGTCCAAGCTGTGCGGCCCGGATAGCGGCTACATAACCGCCAGGACCTGCACCGATGACTATAGTATCTGTTTCAATTGGGAAATCTCCTACTACCATTTTTATTACGCCTCCATTAACAATAGTTCTGGATCATTAAGCAATCTCTTGATGTGGTTTAATGCATTTTGGGCTGTGGCACCATCAATGATACGGTGGTCAAAGCTTAGTGACAAAGCCAATACTTGCGCTGCAACTATTTCACCGTCACGGACGATTGGCTTCTCAGCGATGCGGCCAATTCCAAGGATGGCCACTTCAGGATGATTGATGACTGGTGTGAACCATTGTCCGCCTGCGGAACCGATATTTGTGATAGTGCAAGAAGCACCTTTCATTTCATCCGGAGCCAACTTTCCATCTCGTGCCTTGCCGGCAAGTTCATTGATTTCGTTTGAGATAGCAAAGGTTGATTTACGATCAGCATCCTTTACTACAGGAACAAGAAGCCCTCGATCAGTATCTGCAGCGATACCGATGTTGTAATAATGTTTATGGATGATCTCGCCAGCCTCATCATCAACAGAAGTGTTCAATGCCGGGAATTCACGCAATGCACTTGTCAATGCTTTAACAACATACGGAAGGAAGGTAAGCTTGATTTCTTTTTGGGCCGCAATTTCTTTGAATTTCTTGCGGTGGGCAACCAATTTTGTCACGTCGATTTCATCCATTAATGTAACGTGAGGTGCTGTGTGCTTAGAATTAACCATTGCTTTTGCAATCGCTTTTCTAATGCCGCTCATCTTCTCACGGGTTTCTGGATATTGTCCTTCAGGAACCACAGCAGCCGTTTTCTCTGCTGCTTTTTCTTCAGCTTGGGAAGTCTGGGCTTCCTCAGGCTTAGCTCCTTTAGCCCCTCCATTTTGGAACGCATCGATATCATCTTTCATAATGCGGCCGTTGTCACCTGAACCGGATACCTGGCTGATTTCGACGCCTTTTTCGCGCGCGTATTTACGGACGGAAGGCATTGCAATGATGCGGCGGTTCGGATCCACTTCAGCTTGCGGCTGTGCACCTGCTCCGGTTTCACCGTCTGCCTCTTGTTCGGGGGCTTCTTCTTTCTTTACATCCTGGCCTGCTTCAGCAGTAGACTGGACTTGTCCTTCTGTCTTGCTTTCATCTTTGGCTTCCTCTTCATGGTCGCCTTTGAACTGTAAGTTTTCATATCCAGGAGCGTCAAAAGTGACCAGAACATCTCCGACTGTTGCCACAGTGCCTTCTTCAACTAGAATTTCTTCAACAGTTCCTTCAACAGGTGACGGAATTTCGACAACGGCTTTGTCGTTTTGAACCTCACAAAGCACATCATCCTCTTGAACTTTATCGCCTGGTTTTATAAACCATTTTACTATTTCGCCCTCGTGAATACCTTCACCGATATCAGGGAGTCTAAATTGGAATGCCACTGGATTCAACCTCCTATTATTCAATCATGTCATGAGTTTCTATATCCATACAAGCGATCTGCTTAAAGGAACATTAGCGACCTTCAAGCAGATAGTTTATACAAGATTAGAAGTTCAATACTTTTTTCGCCGTTTCGATTATATCCTTAAAATTTGGCAGCCAAATTCCTTCTGCTTGTGAGAATGGATAAATCGTATCGGCGGCAGTAACACGCAATACAGGAGCTTCCAGACTTAAAATTGCACGTTCATTGATTTCAGCCACCACTTGTGCGGCTACTCCTGCCTGCTTTTGAGCTTCTTGTACAACAATTGCACGGCCGGTCTTTTCAACAGATGCAATAATTGTATCAATGTCCAGCGGCTGGATTGTCCGAAGATCTACCACTTCGACTGAATGTCCTTCTTTTTCAAGTTCTTCAGCAGCTTTTAAAGATTCATGTACCATTGCTCCGTAAGTAATGATCGATAAATTTGTTCCTTCCCGCTTCACATCAGCCTTACCGATTTCAATCGTGTATTCTTCTTCAGGAACTTCTTCACGGAAGGCACGATACAGTTTCAAGTGCTCAAGGAAAATGACCGGATCGTTATCGCGAATGGCAGAAATCAGCAATCCTTTTGCATCATAAGGAGTTGACGGAACGACAACTTTAAGACCAGGTGATTGAGCCATAAGGCCTTCCAAACTGTCTGAGTGAAGTTCCGGTGTATGTACTCCTCCTCCGAATGGAGAACGTACGGTAATTGGAGCATTGTAACGTCCGCCTGAACGATAGCGCAAACGTGCCATTTGGCCGACGATGGAATCCATTACTTCAAAAACAAAACCAAAGAATTGGATTTCCGGTACCGGCCGGAAGCCTTGAAGTGCAAGGCCAATAGATAATCCGCCAATGCCTGATTCAGCAAGCGGTGTATCGAATACGCGATCTTCGCCGAATTCTTTCTGCAATCCTTCTGTAGCGCGGAAAACACCGCCGTTCGCACCAATGTCTTCACCGAACAACAGCATTTGTTCATCATTGCGGAGTTCTGTACGCAATGCATCGGTGATTGCTTGTATCATTGTCATTTGAGCCATGGCTTACTTCGACTCCTTTTCTTTGTAAATTTCATATTGTTCTTTCAAATTATGTGGCATTTCCTCATACATAATCTCCATCAAATCAGTGACTTTCTGTTTTGGCGTTTCATCGGCGATTTTAATCGCTTCCTTTATGTCTTCTTTCGCTTTTTCGATTGTTTCGTTTTCCTTCTCTTCGTTCCAGATTCCTTTCTTTTCAAGGAATTTACGGAAACGGACGAGCGGATCCTTCTGTTCCCACTCGTTATCAAGATCAGTTGTACGGTAACGTGTCGGATCATCACCTGCCATTGTATGCGGTCCATAACGGTAGGTTAACGTTTCAATGAGCGTAGGGCCTTCGCCATTAATAGCCCGCTCACGTGCATCTTTAACAGCACTATAAACAGCGAGTGGATCCATTCCGTCAACCTGGATTCCGGGAATACCAGCAGCGGCTGCTTTTTGAGCAATTGTCCCTGCAGCAGATTGCTTTTCAACAGGTGTTGAAATTGCGAAACGGTTGTTTTGAACGATAAAGATAGCCGGTGCCTTGAACGCTCCTGCGAAGTTGATTCCTTCATAGAAGTCACCCTGGGATGCTCCGCCGTCACCAGTGTATGTAATCGCGACAGACTTGGCGCCCTTTTTCTTCATTCCCAGCGCAACACCAGCAGCTTGGACATATTGTGCGCCAATGATGATTTGTGGAGAAATAACATTCACACCTTCTGGCATTTGGTTTCCTTTAAAATGGCCTCTTGAGAATAAGAATGCCTGGGATAAAGGAAGGCCGTGCCAGATCAATTGCGGTACGTCACGGTATCCGGGAAGGATAAAGTCTTCCTTCTCGAGGGCAAATTGGGAAGCTAATTGGGAAGCTTCCTGCCCAGCAGTCGGAGCATAGAAACCGAGTCTACCTTGGCGGTTTAACGAAATGGAGCGCTGATCGAGGATACGAGTATACACCATCCTCCTCATCAGTTCCTGCAATTGTTCATCGCTTAATTCAGGCATCGCCGCTTCGTTAACGACTTCACCTTCTTCATTTAAAACCTGTAATGTTTGATACTGGTCTGCAACAGTCTCAAGCTGTTTTTTGACATCAAATTGTGCTTTTTTTGTTTTAGAAACCATTTAAGCCACCTCATCCTTCCATGTAAAAGGTTTTATATTTTCGATAAAGCATTTTTTCCAATGCGTCTCGCGCCAGTGTCCATATCAGTGTTTATTTTCCACAATAATCTTTAGTGAAACATACATGTTTATTTTCTAATTTCAACGATATCCTGTATCAATGAAGTTCACAAACAAAATGGTACAATGCTTTATTCCGTCTCTTAGTTTACCTAATTAATGATCATTCGTCAATTAGTTAGAACAATCATTCAACAATATTGACAGCGCTTCATATGACATATTACACATTCACTATTTTGAAAACTGTTATACAATAATACTCTTCTCTGTATCACATAAAATCTGGTTTTTCTTCTATCAGAGAATCCAATGAATGAAATTTAGATCTTTTTTACCTCTTGTGACAAAGGGTATCCAACCAGAATTTCCTTTAGTCATTATCTTTAACGGGATTTAATATTTTCGAAGACAAGAAATCGTTCCCAGACTTTTACTTTTTTCAGGCTCTCAAAAAAAACAAGCTCTATTGAGCCTGCTTGCTTCTTTACTTATTATCCGTTTCGTTATTCGCAATTTTAATATCTGCACTTTTATAAAATGCCTTTTTTTCCTGATTGTACAGTTCTGTTTCTTTATTGAATTGTTCGTTAGCGAGTAACACCTTTTGGTAGGATGTGTTGATTTTATCAATCTGCGCCTGAAGTTCTTCCATCTTTAAATCTTCATTTTTAAAGAGCTCATACAGCTGCTTATCCAGGGATAGGCTCTCTTTGTAGGACTTGTACAACCTATCATGGGCTGCATAACGGCTTTCCATTGTTTTCTTAAGATCCTCTGCCTGCTGCTGAACCTTTTTATCATCAATGTCTTTCATTTCAGTATCGATTTTATTGAATTCTTCCTCTGATTTCTGTATGCTTTTGTGTTCCTTTTCGATTAGCTTTTCACGATTTTGAATGTTTTTCAACGCATCATCAGATAGTTTGACAATCTGGTCGAATTCCTTCATCCCCAGTTTGATAATTTGATCATATAATTGCTTTTCCTTAGTCTCTGATTTTGCTATGGGAGTTTGTTGATCCTCAAATCCCTTTTCTTGTTGAACGGTTTCTTCAAGGATGGAATGGATTTGTTCTTCTGGCGAACCATTACACCCGGAAACCAAAACTGCTGATAGTAAAATGACGGCAATTAAACGTATCTGCTTTCCCACTGATTTCTCCCCCCCAATTGATCACCTTCTCTACTATAAAGGATAGTTGAAGCTTTTGACAATAGGTGACATCTTGTCTAATCACAAAGATTAACTTTTACTGCATGTTTTGGTAAACTACATATTATATAAAGATCCTTGAAAGTAAATAGAGGTGCAGTCATGATCACAATGAAAGATATCATTAAAGAGGGGCACCCTGCGCTCCGCCAGACAGCAAAAGAAGTTCCGCTTCCTGCCTCAGAGGAAGATAAAGAAATCCTTTCAAGCTTGCTTGAATACGTCAAAAACAGTCAGGAACCGGAAATGGTCGAACAATATGGATTGAGACCAGGGATTGGCCTCGCAGCCCCGCAAATCGATGTTTCGAAACGGATGCTCGCTGTCCACCTAAAAGAAGGAGACGGAAACCTGGTCAGCTACGCATTGTTCAACCCTAAAATAACCAGCCACTCCGTCCAAAAATCGTATTTGACTGCCGGTGAAGGTTGCCTTTCCGTCGATCGTCCTGTCCCCGGTTATGTCCCGCGCCATGCAAGAGTTACAGTAACCGGAACGACATTGGAAGGAGAAAAAATCACAATACGGCTTAGAGGCCTTCTCGCAATCGTGTTTCAGCATGAAATCGATCATTTAAATGGTGTCATGTTTTATGACCATATTCGTGAAGATAGTCCATTCGAAATTTCCGAGGACGCTATTGCGGTTGAACGGTAAAAAAACAAACAGGAGCCTGGTGTTAACACCAGGCTCCTGTTTTTATATTAATTCAAAATACTTTAATCCGTTATAGATTCCGTCCGCGGCAACATGGTCGGTTACATAATCAGCATACTTCTTCACTTCGTCCACGGCGTTTCCCATCGCAATGCCATGTCCGGCCGTTTCAAGCATTTCCACATCATTCAGTCCGTCACCAAATGCGTAAACATCTTCCAGTTTAAAACCTGCCTTATCCATTAACACTCTAATTCCCTCCGCCTTTGATCCTCCTTTAGGCAAAACATCAATACAATCATCATGCCAGCGGATAAAGCGAAACTTATCGTATTGCCCATCATACAGTTTTTGCTCCTCTTCCTTGCAAAATAACAATGACTGATAGATCTCCCTGCCAAGATAAAACGTCTCATCTTTTTCTGGATGGGGAAAATGAAGGCTTCCCATTGCTGTCTCTATTCTCTCATGATGCTGTACACTGGCCTTCATCGTCTTTTCGGTCATAAATACCATCGGTGTGTTATTATGGTTTGCTGCTTCTTTATGCAATTGTCCGAGTTGGCTTTCGGAAAGCGGGTTTCTATAAATGACTTGATTCTCAAAAACAACATATTGTCCATTATAGCTGACGAATGTATCAATATCTAATTCTTCCCGGATATAATCAAACATAAATGGGGCTCTTCCGGTCGCAATCGCAACGAAGGTTCCATTTTCCTGCAATTCTTTTATTGCCGCTTTTGTTGATGCAGGAAGCTTTTTTTCATCATCGAGCAATGTTCCATCTATATCAAAAAAAACAATCTTCAATCATTCCACATCCTCACTTTACAATACTGTTATTATTTTGTTTGCCAAAAGCATACAAAATATGTACCCATTTAACCCCTCGCCCTGGTTTCTGTCAAGATAATACCTCTGTCGGACGATGATAGATTCGAAACTAATTTCCATTATTAGTAACGAAAGGAATGCCTGAAAATTACATATACTTGTAATACAATTAACCGAAAAGAGGAAACCGGCCGCCGCATTAGGTTTTTTAACCATATTGAAAAGTCATTTTTGTAAAAAAGTGAAATTTTTATTGAAAAATGGGCTTATGTCCAGAAAGACGTATTTACTTTATTTAATATTCCTTTAAAATAAAGATAAGGGGAGCGTGATCCACCATGTTAAAAAAGCTGCGTAGAAAGCTGCAAAAACAGTGGAATGGACTATTAAGAAAGAAAACAATCGCATGAATTTTGATAATACGGCCCTTCAAAACTTGCGAAGGGCTTCTTCCTTGTTGTAAAGTCTTTAGTGTCCATCTTTTTCCGTTGATGATAAATACATACTTCATTTAGAATGTTGTTGTAAAACATGAAATAATTGTTGTTTTTATATATAATGAAAAAAGCGATTAAAGAGACGATAGGAGAGATTAGAATGATTTTCAAAGTTTACTACCAGGGCGATGCATCAGAAGTGCCTGTTCGTGAACATACTAAAACCATGTATATAGAGGGGGAAACCGAGCGGGATGTCCGTTTGAAAATTAAACACGAGCCTTTTAACATTGAATATATCCAACCGGTAAAAGGGGCTTTTTTAGAATATGAAAAAAAACAAAATGAAGACTATAAAGTATTGGAGCTATAATATATGAAATTTGTCAAAAACGATCAAACAGCCGTTTTCGCTTTGGGCGGTCTAGGCGAAATCGGAAAAAATACCTACGCTGTACAATTCCAGGATGAAATCATTGTCATCGATGCGGGCATTAAATTTCCTGAGGACGAGCTTCTCGGCATCGATTATGTCATCCCGGATTACAGTTATTTAGCAAAAAATGTCGAAAAAATCAAAGGCTTGTTCATTACCCACGGCCATGAAGACCATATCGGCGGAATTCCCTACCTTTTGAGAGAAGTGAACATCCCTGTTTACGGCGGGAAACTTGCTTTGGGTCTATTAAGAAACAAACTGGAAGAGCATGGCCTTCTTCGCCAAACGAAAATGATCGAAATTCAGGAAGATGATGTGATCAAATTCCGAAAAACTTCGGTTTCCTTTTTCAGGACAACCCATAGTATTCCGGATTCATATGGAATTGTTGTAAAAACACCTCCTGGCCAAATTGTCCATACGGGGGATTTCAAATTCGACTTCACTCCTGTCGGTGAACCGGCTAACCTAACGAAAATGGCGGAAATCGGCAAAGAAGGTGTGCTTTGTCTTCTGTCCGATAGCACAAACAGTGAAGTCCCGCATTTTACAATGTCAGAAAGGCGTGTAGGTGAAACCATTGATGACATTTTTGGCAAGGTTGATGGAAGAATCATCTTTGCGACTTTTGCATCAAACATCCATAGGCTTCAGCAGGTCGTCGAAGCAGCGGTCCTGAACGGGCGCAAAGTAGCTGTTTTTGGCCGAAGCATGGAAGCTGCAATCAATATTGGTATCGATTTAGGATACATCAGTGCCCCAAAGGACACTTTCATCGATGCACAGCAAATCAACCGCCTGCCTGCGGGTAGGGTCACGATTCTATGCACAGGCAGCCAAGGTGAACCAATGGCAGCTCTCTCTAGGATTGCTAATGGCACACACAGACAAATCCAGATCATTCCTGGAGACACGGTTGTCTTCTCATCATCGCCAATTCCGGGGAATACGATCAGCGTATCCAGATCGATAAATATGCTGTACCGTGCCGGTGCAGAAGTCATCTCTGGTCCATTAAGCAACATCCATACTTCCGGACATGGCGGACAGGAAGAGCAAAAGCTGATGCTTCGCTTGATCAAGCCAAAATTCTTCATGCCGATCCACGGTGAATACCGGATGCAGAAAACACATACAAAGCATGCCATCGCTACCGGAGTCCCAGAAGAAAACTGCTTCATCATGGATAATGGAGAGGTTCTTGCCCTCAGCGAAGACTCTGCCCAGGTAGCCGGAAAAATCCCTTCAGGCTCCGTTTATATTGACGGCAGCGGGATTGGCGATATCGGGAATATCGTTTTGCGCGACCGCCGGATTCTTTCCGAAGAAGGACTTGTTGTTGTCGTTGTCAGCATCAATATGAAGGAATTCAAGATTTCTGCAGGTCCTGATCTAATCTCGCGCGGTTTTGTGTATATGAGAGAGTCTGGAGACCTTATCAATGATGCTCAAGGATTGATTACAAAACACTTGAATAAAGTGATGGAAAGAAAAACTACACAGTGGTCCGAAATCAAAAACGAAATTACAGATACACTGGCACCTTTCCTTTACGAAAAAACAAAACGCCGTCCGATGATCCTTCCCATTATCATGGAAGTATAGAAAAGCGGAAACACCAATACACAACATCAAAAAAGCTAGGATTAATATTTTATATTAATCCTAGCTTTTTTATATTTAAAGCCAATAGTCGACGTTCCTTTTTCCAAGGCGCTTCCGCTTTTCTTTATTGCAGAACTTTTTTCTCAAAGCGGTTAATATCAGTATCTGCCCCGATCACGATTAAGATGTCGCCTTTTTTGATTAAGTCATTGGCCTGCGGGGATACGATGATTTCATTTCCGCTTTTGATTGCGACAATGTTAATGCCATAACGGGCACGCACATCCATGTCGATGATGGAGCGCCCATCCATTTTATCGCTTGCGACAATTTCCACAATCGAATGCTCATCTGAAAGCTCTAGATAATCCAGGACATTATTGGAGACGATATTATGGGCAATACGCCGCCCCATATCCCGCTCAGGGTGGACGACATGATCAGCACCGATTTTTCGAAGCACTTTTTCGTGATAATCATTTTGCGCTTTCACAGTAATATTATCAACACCTAATTCCTTCAACATGAGTGTGGTTAAGATGCTTGCTTGAATATTCTCACCAATTGCGACAATGACGTGATCAAAATTGCGGATTCCAAGACTTCTTAGAACGGTCTCATCCGTCGTATCGCCCACTACTGCATGTGAGGCAATCATGGCAAATTCATTTACCCTGTCTTCATCCATATCGATTGCCAGAACTTCCATTCCCTCTTCAGCAAGGGTCCTGCAAATGCTCCCTCCGAAACGGCCCAATCCAATAACGGCAAATTCTTTTTTCACTATGATTCCCCCAAAATGCGTCTACTTAAAATATGTTCATATTTTATCATAAACTGACTCCACTTTCAGTGTTATTCATTACTTTAAAGACTTACGAAAAAGGAGCTGATGAAAAATTCATCAGCTCCTTAAATTATTCCGCTTTTTCATTTTCGTCCAGTACGCGGTTTACCCGCTTTTCAAGCATTTTCATGCCACTGCCGCCAGCTTGCGAATGTCGAAGCTTTCCTTCTTTATCAAATACAAAATAAGCTGGTACGTATTGGTTTTGGAATGCATCGTTTAACTTTAACTCGCTGTCGACGAAAATCGGCTGAGAAATTCCATGTTCTTCAGCAACCTGTTTGATATCATCCAGGTTCAAATCGTCTTCAGAACGCGGCATATGAACAGCAACAACGTTCAATTTATCTTTGTAAGTATCCCTGAACTCGTTGACTTGTGGCATCGCTTCTTTACATAAATGGCAGCTTACGGACCAGAAATGAATTAGCGTAGGCTTTTCGCCGACCAATTCGTCTTTTGTCACTTCTCCGTTTAGCCAAGCAGTTGCACCAGTTAATTCCGGCATTAATTCACGTAATTTCAAAACGGGCACCTCCAAAGTGTTTCCCTGAGTTTTTTAGATTTTCCATCAGTTATTAGCTAAAAAAGGCCTAACACGGAGTTAGGCCTTTTATACGCTTCATCTTACCTGCAGATTAAAGAGTAGCTTGTCCAGGTCTCCAGTTTGCAGGGCAAAGTCCTCCAGTTTGAAGAGCTTGAAGCACGCGAAGAGTTTCGTCTACATCACGGCCGATGTTGTTATGGTTAACAACAGAATATTGTAATTCACCTTCTGGACTGATGATGAATAAACCGCGAAGCGCAACGCCTTCTTCTTCAATTAACACGCCGTATTCACGGGAAATTGCGTGGTTGTGATCTGCAGCTAGCGGATATTTAAGATCCCCAAGGCCATTATCCTTGCGGTCCGTGTTGATCCAAGCTAAGTGTGTATGAATAGTATCGGTTGAAACACCGATTACTTCTGCATCAAGATCTTCAAATTCATCATAACGGTCGCTCAATGCAATAATTTCTGTTGGACATACAAATGTGAAATCCATTGGATAGAAGAATAATACGGTCCATTTATCGTTTTTCATATTTTCTTCTAAGCTAACTTTGCCAAACTCTTTGTTGGCCATTACAGCCTCTAATTCAAAACGAGGTGCTTGTTTCCCTACCATACGTTCTGGCATGATGTGATCCCTCCAAATAAATAATTTAATTGAGAATTCATATACTATATTCTCAATTATTTTTTCAATGCAATTTCTATTATAGACACGACTGCCATTTAAGTCAACTTTTAATTAAAATTAATGTAATAAAAGACTTATTATTAATTAGGTGGCCTGGCTTTAATAGTTTTCCCTTTTCCTGTATTCCCTAATCAGAAAAAGTATTAAATAATACTGATTTATCTTACCTGTTACATTGAAAGTCTATCACTAATTTTCGACTGAATAAAACAAAATGCCTGTAATTTCGCACTTTTTCTATAGGGAAAGGTCAGTTGATGAGCTTTTGAATGTAAAATAGTCCGTTATAAGGGAAATGGCCACTTCGATGGCCTTTTCGTCCGGGGATAGCATTGAATGATGCAGGCCATGCTCTGAATTCACTCCCAGCCAGAACATAAAACCGGGTATTTCTTTCAGCATATAACCAAAGTCTTCCCCAGTCATTGCCTCGGTGCATTCATGGACGGTTACACCAGGTTTGGCTGCGGCATAATCCATGAATTCGCGTGTCAGCTTCTGTTCGTTATAAACTTCATGATACATGCTGCCGTAATCGATTACAGCCTCACATTGATATCCGGCCCTGATTCCCTCCACGAGCTGTTCGATCCGCTGCTTTACCTTTTCCATGGAAGAAACCGATAAAGTACGGATCGTCCCTTCTAGTCTGGCCGTTTCCGCAATGATATTTTGTACTGTGCCACCGGTGATTTTCCCAATTGTTATCACGCCTGAGTCGAGAGGGTTTATATTGCGCGAAACGACCGTCTGCAACTGGCTTACGAGGGAACAGGCTGCAACAACCATGTCGTTCGTTTCATGCGGATATGCCGCATGTCCGCCTTTCCCTTTTAAATCAATGAACAGCTCCGAAGTGTTAGCAAACAGCAATCCTTCTTTAAGCGCTATCGTGCCGACAGGATACTCGGGAGCTATATGCAGGGCTGTGATGATATCGGGCTTCCATTCTTTCATAATATCGGTTTTGAGCATCGGCTCCGCTCCCCCGGGCCCTTCTTCAGCTGGTTGGAAAATAAATAACAAGTGGTCGTCGATAGGATGATCAATAAAATGGGTCAATACCCCGAGAGCTATGCTCATGTGAAAATCATGGCCACACGCATGCATAAACGGCTTATGCTTTGATGTAAACGGCAGCCCAGTTTCTTCTTGTATAGGAAGACCATCAATATCCGTGCGATATCCAATCGTTATTGTTGGATTTTCCCCAGGAATTCTTACGAAAATCCCCGTCTTCCATGTCTTAATTTCCAGACGCTTACCCGGAAAACGGTTTAAGTAATCTAAAATATATTTCTGTGTTTTAAATTCCTTAAAACCAGGTTCAGGAATTTCATGTAATTCCCGTCTTATGCTTGAGAAAGGATAAACCTTTGCCATTTTTTGTTCCTCCTATAGATAAGGCGTGGATACGAATCCACGCCTTGTCCAAAGATTATCAAAATGTATTTCCTATTTCCTTATCCTTACGTATACTACGAATCAGTTATTTTTTGAAAAATGTCTAGCTCCGACGCACATGGATAACACGTGTTGACGTCAACGTTCCTTAAAACAAGGCGCGTGCATTTTTCTTATAACTGGCGAAGCTCCTGTTTAATTTCTGTTTTCGATTTGGTTTTCTCATCGATTTCTTTAATTACTCTTGCAGGTGTACCCGCTACCACAGTGTACGGCGGCACATCTTCAATTACGATTGCCCCAGCTGCCACCACTGCCCCTTTACCGATCGTTACTCCTTCAAGGACAACGGCATTTGCGCCGACCAATACTTCATCTTCAACGATGACAGGTTTAGCGGATGGCGGCTCAATTACGCCTGCCAGGACTGCTCCGGCCCCAATATGGCAGTTCTTGCCTACTGTCGCTCTTCCGCCCAGAACCGCGTTCATGTCGATCATTGTACCTTCACCGATAACAGCACCAATATTGATAGAGGCCCCCATCATAATAACGGCATTTTCACCGATATCCACTTGATCACGGATTATCGCACCCGGCTCAATTCTCGCTTTTATCCCTTTTAAGTCAAGCAATGGAATCGCGGAATTTCTGCGATCGTTTTCTACGACATACTCTTCAATGCTTGATTCGTTGGCAGTGAGTGCCTCGCTGATTTCAGCCCATTCACCAAACACCACTCCGGTATTGCCGGTAAAGAAGGTTTTTGCATTTTCGCCAAAGTTGATTCCTTCAAGCTGGCCTTTCAGATAAACCTTTACCGGTGTAGACTTTTTACTGTTCTGAATAAATGAGATGATCTCATTTGCATCCATCATTTTCATGAATATTCCCCCTGCTATGTATAATTGCTATTCTTTAAGTTACCAGACTAAAGGATGTAAAATCAAGTGAGAATCGCTTTTTCTTCCTGCAAAATTTCTAATAGTGATTTATCCCTTCTTATGGATATGTTCCTGAACCACCTCGGTGAACGCTTGTACCTGCTTTAATTGAAAAGAAGATTCATAGCCGCACAGCCATGTATCCCTTTCGAGGGAATGGTTCTGTCCATCATGCAAGGGAATCTTAAAGATATTCTGATCTTTGTCATGGAGCGTGATCGCCGGTAAAATAGCATAGCCGATTCCGTTGAATACCATCTGCTTGCAGGTTTCAATCTGATCGACGACAATCGTATTCTTTGGCGAGGTCTGAAACTGGCGGAACCACCAATCCTGAATTTCCTGATAATAGTTGGAGTCGCTCTTAAACTGGATAAACGGTCGGTCTGTTTCCAATACCTGTGCTAACTGGTCCATTTCTGTATCGACAAGATAAAGTGTATCTTTAAACAGATGCTTCTTAACCCCTTTCCAGTCAGGCGTACCTCTGATGATTCCGATATGGACCTGGCCATCATAAAGCGACTTCAAAATCTCACTGCTCCAGCCTGTTATCAGGGAGATTTTCGCATAAGGATATTTTTGCACGAACTTTTTCAATACCTGCGGCAGCCAGTTCTGTCCTACGATTGAAGCGCAGGCAATCTTCAGTGTTCCATATACTTCATGCTCCATCGCCCGGATGCTTTCTCTTACCTTTTCTTCCTTCTGGATCATTTCATTGGCAAAGCGTATCACCGCTTCTCCCGCCGAGGTCAGAGAAAGCCCTTTTTGCGAACGGAGGAACAGCTTGGTCCCCCATTCCTTTTCAATCGATTGCAGCCTTTGTGACAGGGCTGGCTGTGAAACAAACAGCCTTTCTGCTGCCTTTCTCATATTCATTTCCTGGGCGAGCACTGATAAAAGCTGATATTCGGAAAACGACATATACATCACTGCCTTGATAATTATTTCTTATCATAAAAATTAATTATTTACTAATTTAATTATCAACAATTTGTTCGTATGAAACAGTTAAAATATATTTTGCACACCGTCACCGTTGTGTTAATCCTTCAGCTGCACTACCGGGCAGTGAAAGAAAACATCCGCTTTTTTATCCATTAGCGGCTAATCAAGCCGTCTTATCCTTTTTCGGAAGAAAGAACAACAGCAACAAGCTTACAATAGCAAAAAGAAGAATGATCAAATAAATATTATTCAGCGACTGGGTAAGTCCTTCCTGCAGAACCTCTACCGCCTTGTCCGGCAGCTTGGCCCGTTCTTCACTGTTTAATAATTGATTGGCTGAATCAATGGTTAGCCTTTCCCCAGAGTTATTATGTTTATCCAGGTAGCCCTGAAGCCCCATATTCATGATTCCGCCAAGAAGGGCAGCCCCTACGGTAGTCCCTAGGTTTCTCATGAACATATTGGATGCTGTGGCGATACCTCTTCGCTCCCAGCTTACTGTATTTTGGATCAGCACAATGAACGACGTAGAGGTAAGTCCCATTCCAACACCAACAAAAAACGAACCTAACCCTGCAGCAAAGGGACCTGCATCCTGTGGCATAAACACCAGCACAAGGCTGCCGACAATTAGGGAGAATCCACCCAAAACAGAAGTGGCTTTAAAACCGATTTTCATTAACAGACGCCCCGCAATTGTAGAAGCGATCGGCCAGCCGATAGACATTGCCGTCAATGTGAAACCCGCAACAGTCGGAGACCTTCCCATCACTCCCTGGACGAAGGTTGGCAGAAAGCTAGAAATCCCAATAATCATAACGCCTGTCGTCAATGAAACGATGTTTGCAATCAATATCGACCGATCCTTCCAAATTTCAAAAGGCATCATTGGTTCAATCGTTTTCTTTTCTTGCCTTACGAAAAGGATTAACGCCAATGCCGCAAACAATGCCATCCCGATAATTTGCACAGATGTCCACGGCAGGTGGACCCCGCCTTCGACGAGGATAAGCATGATGGAAGAGATCGCAAGCGTCAGCAGCACAGCACCTTGATAATCTATATCCCGTTTTTTCTTTTCAATATTTTCGTGGAGAAAAAACCACAGTCCTGCCATCGACAGCAGCCCAAGGGGGATGTTGATCCAGAATACAAGCCGCCAGGAAATGGACTGCACGAGAATGCCGCCGAGGACCGGTCCCATTACCGCAGAAATCCCCCACACGCTAGACAAATAACCCTGCACCGGCCCCCGTTCATGCTCCTCATAAATATCGCCGACAATCGTTGAAGCGACCGGAGCCACAGCCCCGGCACCGAATCCCTGAATAAAGCGGTAAATGATAAGCTCCTTCATTGAGCCGGCAAAGCCGCACAGGACCGATCCTATTAAAAATATGATAATTCCGAATATTAAAATCGGCTTCCTGCCAAATATGTCCGACAGTTTCCCATAAATCAAAACCGTAACTGCATTCATTAATAAATAGCCTGAAAACACCCAGCTGTAGAGGGAAAAGCCCCCCAATTCACTTACAATTGCGGGCATGGCCGTTGAAACAATCGTTCCTTCTATCGCACCCATAAACATCGCCAGCATAATTGCCGCCAGGATAAAAGGGCGCTTCGATTTTCTGCTTTCATCTATGTATTCACCAGTCGCTTGTCCCATCCACACTCCCCGCTTTTCGCTAAAAAATAAACCAGCCTCCGAAACGGAGGCTTATGGTAAAACGTAAAATTATCAGATCATACTGCTTTATTTCACTTTTCCTTCTGTGCTGTATACTCTTTTCAGGATGGCTCTTCTGGTCAAGATGCCTTCAAAAACGCCCTCTTCGTTTTCCACACAGACAAACGGATGATCAATCAAGAGTTCAAGTCCCTTTTTCATTTTATCTTCTGTATGGAGCCTCGGGATATTTATATTCATAATCTCAGAAACCTTTTTATTTTCAAGTTCTTCGAATTCTATTCTCTGTAATCCTAAAATAGAATCAAGGATTACCGGTGTACTGATCAATCCATGAAGTTTATACATCGGATCCAGTACAGGAATCGCGGTGTAACCGCTCTTTGTCAAAACCAGAAGCGCGTGCTCTAAATTGTTGGCAACCTGCACGTGTGCAACTCTTTCCGATGGTATTATAAGATCCTTCACGCATGCCTCAAGCAGGTCCCCATCTTGTATACCGATCATTTCAAAACCCCTTACCATATGTTACGCATATTTTTGTACCCTTCTAGTTTATCACAGGAAGGGAAAACTTTCTTGTTTGGGATAACATATGGGAAACAAAAATTAAATGTCGATAAGCATCCGAAGCAGATACAGATTCGTGCTCATCCCTTACTTGTTTCAATATTTCTTTGCTCAAAACCGCAATCGGGGCAATCGTATATAACATTTTGATTTGATTGTGATGTAAGCACTGAGTTCAATTCATGTTCAGCTTTGCATTTAGGACATATCACAACAGGTGTTTCCATATTCATTATACATCCCTCCATGCATAGGGTATGTATGTGTCACCATTTCATACCGACAACCATGAGCGAAAAGCACGGTATTGCAAGCGAAAATATCCTGGAATTAAGCGAAAAAATCGATAATCAAGCGAAAAGTACCCGGAATCAAGCGAAAAAATCGGTAATTAAGCGAAAAGTATAGTCTTTCAAGCGAAAAGCAAAACGCTCAAAAAAAGTTCGGCATTTCCATCGCCCTTCCCATTCAGTGAAAAAACCGTCCAACCAATTAATGGCGGACGGCTTTTTTGAAAGAAGTATAACCTTTTTAACTCTGAAAATGTCTAGACGTTCCTTTTTACAAGGCGCTTCCGCTTTTCTTATTGTTCAGCTCCAGCGCCTAGCCCCTCGAGTCATAAGCCATCTCCCTACAGAAGGCAAAGAGCGCCTTCTTTCGGGATCTGTCTTATGCTTGTCGGACTTGCCGCAGGATGCGCTGACGTCGACGTTCGCCACAGGACGTGGCGGCTATTAGTCGACGTTCCTTTAGAAGGGCGCTTCCGCTTTTCTTATTAGGATTGAAGCAGATCAAAGATTTCAATTGAAATCATATCGACATTATCGAATTGATATTTAGAAGATTTGGTTTTTTCATTGAATACTTCCAATTCGAACATTTCTGTTTTGCTAAAGTATGTAACCTGGCATTTCTTCATTCCATCTATTTCAAAAAAACGCTGGGCTGATTCAGTTTCTTTTGATTGTTCTTGAAGATTTTTCAATCTGGTAAGGATGCCTTGTAACTGAGACACACTACCTCTCCTTTCTAATTAAAACCTTATTCGATAGGTTTCACTATATCATATATTTCTATCCAATAACCATATCGAATTAAATTCAGAATAATTTAACTCGTTTCCTTTACACAGCAATGATTACAGAATAAAATATTGATTATAATTTGTACACGAAATGAAGCTAAGCGGGGGTGTAGTTTTTTGGGGAAAATCAACGAAATTGACGAAAGAATTTTGCTAATAGACGGAAATGATTTAAATCGAAAACTTCGGACAGGAACTTATGTAATAAAGGAGAAAGAGCTAACGATAGTCGAAACATCAGCAAGCCCTTCGGTTCCATATGTGCTTGAGGGACTGTCTGAAGCTGGAATTCAACCGGAAGATATTAAGTACATTATTTTAACACATATCCACCTAGACCACGCAGGCGGGGCAGGTCTGTTTCTGCAAAAATGCCCAAATGCCAAAGTAATTGTACATAAAAAAGGGGCCCGTCATCTTACGGATCCATCCAGACTTATTGCGGGAGCGAAGGCCGTTTACGGTGATGATTTTGAGGCGCTGTTCGATCCGATCATTCCCATTCCTGCTGAGAGGATCATCATAAAGGAACATCTGGAGACACTCTCCATTTCAAAGGAATCAACACTTACCTTTTACGATACACCCGGCCACGCTAACCATCACCTAAGCATTCACGATCACGCCTCGAACGGAATGTTTTCAGGTGATACAGTCGGCATATATTATCGGGAATTGGATCAGAATGGGATTGAATTCTATCTGCCTACCACTTCTCCGAATCAATTTAATCCAGAGGCAATGATTGCGGCTGCAGAATTTTACGAAAACCTGGGAGTCGAAAAGATTTATTTTGGCCATTTTGGTGTTTCGCATCATCCAAAACAGGTATATAAACACTTAAAATACTGGCTGCCTATTTTTATAGAAACCGCCAAATATGCCCATGCATCCCACACGGAATTTGACGAGAAACTTTCTGCTCTTTCCTCAGCCCTGTTTAAGCCAATCCAGGATTATTTGACGCAGAAGGGGGTTCCCGATAACCACCCTGTTTATGAAATTTTAACTCTTGATATACGCGTTTGCTCAATGGGGTTGATTGATTATCTAATGAAACAGGATCAGAAATAATCGATTTATAAGCGGATTCACCTATCAAAATGACATTTTGGTTTATAATGAATGGGAAATGATGAATCAATCTGGAGGTCCGTATGCACAATATTACCGTATATACACAACCCGACTGCCCTCCCTGCAAAATCGTGAAAATGTTCTTGCAGGAATACAATTTGAATTTTACTGAGAAGGATATCAAGGCCGACAAACAAGCCCGCCACGAGTTAACGAATCAGTTCGGTTCATACTCAACTCCGACCGTAGTAATCGACGGCGAAGCTATCATCGGTTTCGATCAGGAAAAATTGAAAAAGAAGCTACAAATTAGCGGCTAAATAAAAAAGAGGCCTTCTATTGATCAATAGAAGGCCTCTTTTTTCTTCGGAAATGCCCGGCAATAATCAAACTGCGAGTGGGATGTATTGCATCAGTGGATGTCATAGTAACTGCAGCAGACAAGCCGGACGTTTCCGACCCTTAATTTTGGACAGTTTCGCCCTTTGCTCTCTCACTCTCATATAAAACATCGGCTGGTTTCGTCTTATATAAAAAAAAGAGATTCCTGATTCGGAACCTCGCAAAAAAACGGCGGCTATTTTAATGACCAATATAAAATGTATCCCAAAACAAATATAAAAAAGATAGCAATGGCCAGGAAAATGGGGTTTCGTAAATAAGGATGATTTTGAACGTTTTCATTAATCTGTGTATCATACTCACCCTTCAACGCCTTTTGTGTTCTTCCAACGCTAACTGTGTATATCAGAGAAACAAGAATGACTCCTATAACAAGGACTGTTAATATCCAGATAAACATGCTCAAGTTCAATTCCTCCAAGCTCTTTTTTGCTTAGAGTAACTCAAGCAGAATGTTTTTATGCCTTTTAAGCAAATTTTAAAACGGGAAAAACAGCGGAATGGCAAAAATCATAAGTATGCCGATTAATATTTGCAATAAAACCCCAATCAGTGCAAAATCCTTATACTTATATTCCCCGGCTGTCATAACTAGTGCATTAGTAGGTGAGGCACCTGGTGTCGAGAATGCCATGGATGCAGCAATAGCGACACATAATAAAAACGGATAGGGACTATAATGCAATGTAACCGCACTTAAGAATGCAATCGGTGCTATCAGGACGGCAGAAGCGGCATTGGAAATGAATTGGCTCAGTATCATGGTCAGCAAGTAAAATCCCGCGAGCATCGCATATGGTCCCAACCCTCCAAGAATATTGTTAAGACCGTTGCTAATAAGCATGGCTCCCCCAGTCTTTTCAAGGGCAGCGGCCATTGCCATCATGGCAGCGAGCAGGAAAACGGATTCCCAGTTTATGTGTTGGTAGGCCTCTTCAATGGACCTGATACAGCCGGTTACGACCATCAGGAAAGCTGCGGTTAATACGGAAATTACCGGAGGCATGACATCGATAGCAAGCATTATAAGCATAAAAGCCATAATACCGCCTGCAATCAGTGCTTTCCCCAGTGGATAAGATTGATCTTTTTCTTCTGGTTCACTGCCGATGACAATGACATCCTGCAGGTCTGCAGAAATTCGGTTAATATTGTCCCATTCCCCATGAATTAAAAGGGCATCTCCCGGTTTCAGCTGTTCTGTACCCACATCTGCCTGAATATATTCCCCTTTGCGATTGATTGCGAGCACGCTGCACTGGTATTTCTCACGGAAATGAACATCCCTGAGCGTCTGGTTTTCATAGTCTGAATGGGGGACAATGAGAATTTCCGTCAGGCCAAATTTGCTGCCAACGAAATGTTTTTTAATCGCCTCAGCATTAAACCTTTTCAGCTCCAGTTCGTAATCCTGAGCCAGCCGTTTTACCGATGCGTCCTCACCGAAAACGAGAATGAAATCGTCTGGATGGAGAACTTCATCAGCATTGACTGAGAAGGGCTGGTTTTTTTGCAACAGCGGAATTTGTATATCTTTCATCTTCCTGGTGATTTCGATGACCGTGATTTCATATTTTACCGGCAGAATAAGGTCGGAAAGTCTTTCCCCGACTATATCCGAATCCGCAGGAATATGAAGATAGCATAAGCGGTCATACACTTTATACATACCGGCCAGCTCTGAAGCAGATATATCTTTTCCGCCCTTATTAGCGGCCACAGTTTCATTCGGAAGCAGTTTCCTGCCAGCCGTCAGCATAAATAGAAGTCCGGCTGCAAGGACAACGAGACCAATCGGTGTAAAATCGAAAACATCAAAGCTGTCAAACCCATTCCTTCCTAAAACATCGTTGACGATCATGTTTGGTGATGTAGATACCAAAGTAAGCACTCCGCCAAGACTGCTCGCATAGGCGAGCGGAAGCAGAAACCTCGATGGGCTCGTCCTCTGTTTAAGAGCCATGCTCGTCACTAAAGGAAGCAGCAAGGCAACAGTCCCCGTTCCGCTGAGAAACCCGCTGAACAAACCGGCTGTAAGCATGACAATAACGAAAAGCTTGCGCTCACTTCCGCCGCTTAAGCCGAGAAAATAACTGCCAAGCCTTTCGGCGAGTCCGCTATTGAATATCCCGGCGCTTACAACATACAATCCGGCAATCATGATTACGATTGGATTGGAAAAGCCTGAAAGGGCCTCATCCACAGTGAGTATCCCCGTTATAGCCAGTGCCATTAAGGCAGTCAGGGCAATAAAATCAGACCTGAATTTACCCTGTATAAACATTGCCGTTGTCACGACAATGATGATAAATGTAAAAAGCATTGACTGCGTCATTCTGTACCCCCAGGTAGATGTTCAATCTCATAGGATATTTTGTCTCTATATTTTAATATCCCTGTCTAATAAAAGTAATGAAGAAAAGTATAATATATTCTTCTTTTTATGTATATTGTTTGTTAGTATGAGGAAGTAACATTTTTTTAGATAGGTTGATAATCTTGGAAAAAAATATATCACGCAGAGCGTTTATAAAAAGAGCTTTCGGAGCAATCCTTGCTGTATCCGGCATCAGCTTTGGCAGCCGGTATTATTGCCACGAAATTGAACCAAAATGGCTCGATATTGCTACTATTTCCATCAGTAACCCCTTAATTCCGAAAGGATTCAACGGGCTCAGAATCGTTCAGTTCAGCGATACCCACCTTGGATTCCAATTCCAATTATCAGACTTGGAGTATGTAACAAGAAAAATCAATGCACTGAACCCTGATGTTATTTTTTTTACCGGAGACCTGATGGACGAACCCAATCAATATCGCTTTCAAAAAGAAATTATCCCTGTCATGAAACAGCTGCAGGCCCCTCTCGGAAAGTTCTGCATTTATGGCAACCATGACCATGGAGGTTACGGTTCGGAAATTTACAGCAGCATCATGCAAAAAGCCGACTTTCAGGTACTGCGCAATTCAAATGCCAACATCTCTTTATTAAATGGAGAGAGCATATACGTGGCAGGCATTGATGACCCGATGCTGGGCCATTACGACTTTGAATCAACCCTTAAGGATATTCCGAAAAAAACCTATACCATCCTGCTTTCGCATGCTCCCGATCTTGCAGATACGTCAACGAAGTATGAAATTCATCTGCAGCTTAGCGGACACAGCCATGGCGGCCAAGTACAGATACCGTTTGCCGGCGCCCTAATAACACCGCCCTTTGCAGAAAAATACAAAGAAGGAACTTTCGAAATAGGTAAATTAAAACTGCATGTAAACAGGGGATTGGGTACGACCCGCCTTCCTTATCGTTTTTTATCCAGGCCTGAAATCACCGTCTATGAGTTACATTCACTGTGAAAAACTGCTGCTGAATTTTTTATCGCGGAATTTTCATACCTTTAAAGTCGTTTCTGCTTCTTCTTAAATTATAGCATTAGCGAGGAAAGGAAAAAACTTCTTTCATTATTTACCTTACTAAGGCGGGCGCAATTTGATGAAGGCAGGACGGCACTTTCCCTATTGCTTTAAAAAGATGAAAAAATGGTATAATATGAAGAGACGAACAAATTTACGAAAGGAGTTACCATATGCGTCAAACAGAAGGGCAAAGTTCCAGCGGGAAATATTCCGTAAATTTTCTTGCACAGGCGATCTTCATTGTCAATAAACATGCAAAAACTGCCCCGGAACCAAAATACCTCTACAATTTAAAGCGGATCTCCCTGGACAAAATGCTCAAGGAAGGCAAAGCCCAAAAAAAAGGGTTACATTTTTCCGACAACCCCAGATTTTCGGCCCAGCAGTCAGATGTCATTATTCAATGCGGTGATTTTATTTTTCATTTGCCTCCAACCAGGGATGACTTAAAGACTTTGCCTCACTTAGGAAGCCGCACAGCACAGGTTCGAAATCCAAAAGCAGCATTATCATTATCCAAAGCTAAACAAATCCTGCAGGAATACGTAGGAAAAGCGGATGATTTAAAAGGGGACAGGACTCCTGCACTAAAGAAAAACCATGCGTACGGTACACGTCAGAAACATACTATCCAAAATCCTTTCCCCTCTACTTTCCTGGGTAAAGGCTTCAAATATTAACACGAAGAGCATTATTATCGGTCAAAAAATATAACAGATTTCAAAAAACTGGTTCTCTTAGCATCAGCTGCTTGAGAGCCAGTTCTTTGGTTTATAGGATATATCGGTCGATTTCCTTGATCAAATCAGCAATCTCAGGTTTGCTGACCTGTGCATCTGCTCCAACAACCTGTCCCTTATGGCGGAGATCCTCGGTAATTAAAGAAGAGAAGATAATCACTGGCAGTCTTCCCAGGCCTGCATGTGCCTTAACTTTCCGAGTAAGATAATGGCCATCCATTTGCGGCATTTCCACATCCGTGATGACCAGCTGAACCTCTGAGGCAATATCTTTCCCGATAGCAAGCAGACCTTCCAAATACTGCAAGGTGTCCCGGCCATTTTCGAAGAATTCAAGGTTCTGAAAGCCGGCTTCTTCCAGTGTATCGTGCAACAGCTTTCTTAAAAGCGGTGAATCTTCAGCAACTACAATGCGTTTATTTGAACGTTCACGCTTCCCCAGTTTCTTTACCTGCTGAATATTGATCCCCGATTCGGGATTGATTTCAACAATCATTTTTTCGAAATCCAACAACAAAATCATTTCGCCATCCCATTTTATCACACCAATGATCTGGTTATCGATTCCTTGATACATTCCCGAGGGTTTTTCGATCTGGCTCCAGGAAATCCGTCGTATCTGGGTTACATAATGGACATGGAAGACAACTTTTTGTTTGTTAAATTCCGTAACGATGAACTTGTCCTCTGAAGGATTTTCAGAAGGAGGGAATTTGAGGGCTTCTGCCATGTTGACTACCGGCAATACTTCTCCCCGTAATTCAATAATACCTTCGATCGTATGATGGGCGTGCGGCACTAAAGTCACCGGTACTGGATTGATGATTTCCTTGACCTTTATGACATTAATACCAAATTTGTTAGCTCCAATTGCAAACTCAACAATTTCTAATTCATTTGTGCCGCTTTCAAGCAATATCTCTCTAGTATTCTCCATTTTATACGCCTTCCTCTGCCTTGCATACTTGGATCGATGTCCTTTTTTCAGGGATTTCATTTTTTTATCAGAATAAATATCCCTATAGTATTTTTCGGCAATTTACAGGATTTTTTTATACTAAATGAATAAACAGGCTCTAATTTAATGAGCCTGCTGTCTCGTTCGTTTCAGTTCTATGAAGCGGGAAAGTGATGAGTACCTTTGTTCCCTTTCCAGGCTCACTTTCATATTCAATGCTCCCATGGTGACTTTGGATGATTGATCTCGTAACCATTACCCCTAAACCCGTCCCCGTTTCCTTTTGTGTATAAAAAGGCTCTCCAATCCTGTCAAGCTGTTGCGTGTCCATTCCTATCCCGTTGTCGGCTATTTCAATCAAGGCGTTACCCCTGGTCTGCGAGACGATGATCATCACCAATCCGTTCGAATGATCTATCGATTCTACTGCATTTTTTATTAGATTATAGAAAACCTGTTTCAGCTTGCTTACATCCCCGTTCAGTTCACATTCCCGCACGATGGAATAAGTAAGATCGACACTATTCATATTGGAAAATGATTTCATCACGTTCATTACATCTTTCATGAGATTTGAAACCAAAAAGGTCTCCCTCTTCTCGGTATTTTGTCTCGCCAGATTTAAATAATCAGAGATGATTGCCTCTGCCCTTGATAATTCTGATAAAACGAGCTGCATATATTCCTTGCTCGTCGTCGATTTATCGTCTTTTTCAATCAGTTGAATAAATCCCCGTACGACAGTTAACGGGTTTCGGACCTCATGGGCCACACTAGCAGCTAATTCACTGACAACGTTCATCTTTTCCGAATTTTCGATTTGAATCCTCATTAATGTATTCTCTACCATATATTCTTCATAAAAAATCATAACCAACAAAATCACTATGTAACAAAGCACGCCGATCAGAAGATTTGAAAACGGAGGTTCAGGTAAGACTGTGCCATTATCTCTGTTAAAATTGAAAATAAAGGTGACTAGATAAAAGAATGCCATGGAAACCGAGCCGATCAGAATGGCAGAGAAGTATTTTTTCTTTTTTGAAAAGCTGCTCCAAAAGTAGGAAAGGAGGAACGGAAGCATATAGTAAAAAGGCACGATAATTAAGGAAAGCTGCAAGACCTTCCCCCCCAACAACAAACGGACGGTACAAGTCAGCAGTACCAGCAGAAAAGCATAGTTCCTTCCACAATACAAAAAAGCAAATATAATCACTAAAGAACGAAAATCATACGAGACTCCATCCACACTCGCAACTGGGAAAGTCATGCTCAGGATTGCAGCAACAGCCAGAAGCAAAAACCTATGAAATTGATTTTGCCGGTTATTCGGGAAATGATTCAATTTCCCAAAGAAGCCGTGATAAAGGAATACCGGCATTATAATGATTAAAAAATGCAGGAATAAATTCTCCAAATTTAACATTTTACCATTCCTCAAAAAATGATATTTAAGATAATTATACAACTCCTTTATCACAAAATATTGATGAAACTGTAAAAAACTTAATGTTTAACCAGAAAACCGGAGTTCTTTACAAAAAAATCCCGTTTTACTTCCGAGCTCTTCTTTACTTTCTGACAACTAATGTACCAGCGCCAGAGACTTTTCGATAAACTCCGAAAGCCCTTTCGATTTACCTCCTATTTTTCCGTCTTCCCTTCCCCATACGGAGCCAGCCTTTTTTGACAAAATAAAGGAACATGCAAACTCCGATTCCTAGCATTACTGAGAGAACCCCATAATAGCCATATTTCCAATGAAGCTCTGGCATATTTTCAAAGTTCATCCCGTATACTCCGGCCACAAAAGTAAGCGGCATGAATATGGTCGTGATCACTGTCAACGTCATCATGATTGTGTTCATATTATTCGAATTCAGCGATAAATAGCTGTCCCTGATATCTGAAGAAAAGTCGCGATAGGATTCGATCATTTCCACGAGCTTTAATAAATGATCATGCACATCATTGAAATAAAGATGCTGCTCCATTAACTGCCCGAGCCTCTCAGAATTAATCATCCGATATAACAAATCCCTCATCGGCAGGATGGTCCGACGCATTTTCGATAGCTCCGCCCTTAAATCAAAAAGCCGATCCATCAGTTGGCCAATCGATTCATCCTTTGTATTATCTTCAATTGTGTTCAATTCGCCTTCTATTTGATAAATAAGCGGAAAATATTCATCGACCATTTTGTCAATTAGTGTATGCATTAAGAAAAAAGGCCCTTTAATAGAGGAAGCTAGCTGTTCTATTCGCTCCCATGTATTTTCAAGTTCTGTTAACGGCTGTTTATGAAAGGTCACGATAAACTCTTCATTCACGAACATATCAAGCTCCACTGCCTGGTGTTTTCCCTGCTGAAGCGCGTGCACGACCAAAAATTGATAATTTTTATAAAAATCGATTTTCGGACGTTGATTGAAATCATCCATACAGTCCTCAATGGCAAGCGGATGAAATTCAAAAAAACTTGACAACAACCTAACCTCATCGGGATCAGGCTGGTAAAAATCTGTCCAAAACCACTTGACATCTTCCTGCCTTAGATCTTCTAAGGGCACATTATAAAAAATTTCTCCCTGATTGTTTATGACACATGTCCTTATCACGATTAATTACCCCGCTGATTGATATTCTTTTTACACGTTCCTTTGCTCTATTATGACATTATACCCGCTAATGGCAGGCAATGAAAATAACACTCTAATTTGAGAGGGAATTTCATGGTTATTTTTTTCATGGACTTCTGATGTAGTGTAAAATAGACGAAAGAAAGAAGGAGGAAGAAGGAATGGAACATTTGCTCAATCCACGTGTTAAAGACATTGAAATATCAGGAATCAGAAAATTTTACAATATGGTTGCCCACATAGAAGATGTGATTTCCTTGACAATTGGCCAACCTGATTTTCCCACACCCGATCATATAAAAATAGCCGCCAAACGAGCGATCGATGAAAACTTTACCGTCTATACGCACAATGCCGGCTTTATCGAGCTTAGAGAAGCAGCGTCGCGTTATTTCAGCAAAAAGTATCGTCTCAGTTACAATGCTGGAGATGAAATTATCGTCACCGCCGGAGCCAGTGAAGCGATTGATATTATCTTTCGCACGATTTTAACGGCTGATGCAGAAGTCATTCTCCCGGGACCTGTGTATCCCGGTTACGAACCGATCATCAAGCTATGCGGTGCGAAACCTGTATTCGCGGACACAACCGGCAGCGGATTCAAGCTTACCGCTGACATTCTCAAACGATACATAACAGAAAAAACAAGATGCATTGTGCTGCCCTACCCTTCGAATCCGACTGGTGTGACCCTGTCGGCGGAAGAACTCAAAGCTATCGCTGAATTGATTAAGGATAAGGATATATTTGTTCTCGCCGATGAAATTTACAGTGAATTGGTATACGACCAAAAACATACCTCGATTGCTTCTTATATCAGGGAGCAGACGATCGTGATTAACGGGCTCTCGAAATCCCATTCGATGACTGGCTGGAGAATTGGGTTTATTTTGGCCCCGGCGGCAATTTGCAAACATATCCTTAAAGTCCACCAGTATAACGTAACATGTGCTGCCTCAGTGTCCCAGAAAGCAGCGCTTGCCGCCTTGACAACGGGGTTCGATGATGCGATAGGTATGAAAGAAGAGTATATAAAGAGACGGGAATACGTATTCCAAAGATTGACTGAAATGAACGTACAGGTCGTTAAACCGGACGGGGCCTTTTATTTCTTCGTAAAACTTCCGGATGGCTTTAACAGCTCGCTGCAATTCTGCCTGGAGCTCGTCGAAAAAGCAAAGGTTGCCGTCGTGCCCGGCGATGCGTTTTCACCGCTTGGCGAAGGATACTTCCGGATTTCTTATGCTTACTCTATGGATACACTGAAAACCGCGATGGACCGGATCGAAGCTTTTTTAGTGTAATTTAGAAAAGCGCAAGCGTCCCTTTAAAAGGACCGTCTCTTAAAGCAACGGATTTTCTAGAACACTGAAAAACGCCTGGATAATTATCCAGGCGTTTTTTACGTACAAATTTATTTTTTCTAGAATAATACCGCATCACTATATATCTGCCACCTACATCAATACAGCTTCCGCAAAAAACGGACTTCGCGGTACCCTTCATCCTTATTGGTAGTCGTTACACTTACTTCGACAATGGAACCTTTTAAAGAAGTAAGGATTTCTTCAAACTCCCTTGCTGAGCACGGCTTGGAATATCCTAAATTCTTAAGCTCTCTCATCAGAATTTGAAATCCGCCATCTGTTTCAATATGGCTGAATTTAGATGGCAATATAAGTGGACTTTCGTTCATTAATTTAAGTTCCCACCTGATCGGTTTCATATTATGGCCCGTCTTTTCGCGGCGGAAACTTTCAATCCTGACGATATATTTGCCATCCTCCAGCTCCTGAAATTTCTCGTTTATATCATCAAATAAGTCCATACACCGTCCCCCTTACGAAAGGTTTAGTAAAACCTATTCATAAAAGAGGGAGCTTATACCCTAATATCCTTGATTACTTCCAGTGTTTGTATAGAGCCTGTGTGCCACTGTATGCTTCCCCTGCTTCAGCAAGCTGTTCATACAAAGATTTTGCAAGCGAAAGCCCAGGTGCGTCCATGCCCATTTTTTCCGCTTCTTCGAGGGCGATATTCATATCTTTAATAAAATGCTTAATAAAAAAGCCCGGTTCAAAATCACCCTTCACCATTCTTGGTGCAAGATTCGATAACGACCAGCTACCTGCTGCCCCGGATGATATTGTTTGCAATACTTTTTCAGGATCCAAACCTGCTTTCTTTGCGTAAACAACCGCTTCGCTGACCCCAATCATATTAGATGCAATCGCAATTTGGTTGCACATTTTTGTATGCTGACCTGCGCCGGCAGGCCCCTGGTAAACAATGTTACTTCCGATAATTTCCAATAGCGGTGTAACGGCTTCAAAATCAGCCTCAGCACCTCCAGCCATGATCGCCAATCTTGCCTCTCTTGCGCCTATATCGCCTCCTGAAACAGGGGCATCGATTGAATGCATGCCTTTATTCTTCGCCTCAGTGAAAATCCTTTCGGCAAGGGATGGAGTCGATGTGGTCATGTCAATTAAATATGTATCTTCGTTGCCGTTCTGGATGATGCCTTCGCTGCCAAAGTAAATGCCCTCCACATCACGCTGATCTCCAACAATCGAAAAGATCACATTAGCTTTCTGAGCCATTTCCCTCGGAGAATCCGCCCACTGCGCTCCTTTATTCAGCAGTTCTTGCGCTTTCTCCTTTGACCGGTTGTAAACAACCATTCTGTACCTCGCGTCAAGCAGATGGCCTGCCATGCTTTTCCCCATGACGCCTGTACCAATAAAACCGATAGTTGTATTCTCTTTATTTAAATCCATCTTGTTCACTCCTATTGCAGATTTTTCACAAGTAAGCAAGAACAGGCGTGTTCAGCATATCTTCGGTGAAGCCTGGATCGTTTAGATCGATTTTACCATCCCGCCGTCAACAAGAAAGGCGCTGCCTGTCATATACGTATTGGCATTAGAGACAAGAAAGGTAACCACCCTCGCAAATTCCTCTGGCTTTCCATAACGGCCAAGGGGGATTCTTTCCTTCATCCCTTCTTCCACTTTCTCGATGGAAACGCCTTTTTTCTCTGCATTTACTCCATCTAGATGGCGGACACGATCAGTCGCAATCCGGCCAGGTGCCACGGTATTGATGAGGATTCCATATTCGGCAAGCTCATCAGCCAGCGTTTTTGATAACCCAACAATTGCTGTCCGAAATGTGTTTGATAAAATCAAACCAGGGATTGGTTCTTTTATAGAAGAAGAAGCAATATTAATAATTTTGCCGCCATGCTGCTTTAGATGAGGCAGACATTCACGGATAGTCCGAATATAGCTTAAGAGATTCAGTTCAAAAGAACTCTGCCAGTCATCATCCGTCATTTGTTCAAATGACCCTGCTGGAGGCCCGCCGGCATTATTGACAAGGATATCAATCCCGCCAAATTCAGCTGCCGCTTTCTCAACCATTGCTTTAATATCTGCAGGGTTCTTAACATCTGCACGGGAGTACATAATACGGCCTTTAGCGATCTCTGAAAGCTCTGCTTGAACGGTGGCTAATTTGTCTTCATCACGGCTTACAATCAGGACATTAGCTCCCTCTTTCAGTAATTCAGCTGCGATTGCCTTTCCCAAACCCTGGCTGGATGCTACAACGATCGCATTTTTCCCTTGTAATTGATAATCCATTTTCCATACTCCCTTCGTTTCTAGTTTCACATTGTTTTTAGAAAATTGCCTTAATAGTATCATTATACCTTTTCATATGAAAATGTGTAGATTAATCGTTTATTAACGGGGAACAGCAAAAAAACCGGCTGAGAGAACTCAAGCCGGCTAAAAAAAAGGGGGAAATAAGAATGTCAGCTGCTTTAACTGGGCAAAACAACTGTGCATATTCTAGATATACCCCCTCGTAAAGATCACAAAACCTCTTTTGAAAAAAACTAAAAAGTCCTTTTCTAATTAATTATCTAATGTGTTGTATCTGGTTCCACATTCTTATACTTGATGACATCCGACAAAACACGTTAAAAAACGGCTGAATTACCAATGTAGTAATTCAGCCATTTTTTTATTTTATAGCTTTATTTACAGCTTCTCTAACAGCCTCATTTGTATCCATGGCCAAAACAGATTCAGCCAGGCTTTCCATATCGGCTTTCGACAATTTACTGATGAGCGAGCGTGCCTTTAGGATTGAAGTTGCACTCATCGAAAATTCATCTAAACCAAGGCCTAACAAGACAGGAATGGCTGTTTCATCACCGGCCATCTCACCGCACATACCTGCCCATTTTCCTTGTTTATGAGCGGCAACAATGACCATTTTAACAAGGCGCAGGATTGCTGGATTATACGGCTGGTACAAATAAGAAACCCGTTCGTTCATCCGGTCTGCGGCCATGGTGTATTGAATCAAATCATTGGTCCCGATACTGAAAAAATCGACTTCTTTCGCAAACGTATCTGCCATAACGGCCGTAGAAGGAATTTCAACCATAATGCCGACTTCTATCTGATCCGATACCTGGGTTCCCTCTGCAACGAGTTTCTGCTTTTCTTCTTCTAGAATCTCTTTGGCCTGACGGAATTCCCCAAGTGTCGCAATCATCGGGAACATGATTTTCAGGTTTCCTGACTTGCTGGCACGAAGTAATGCGCGTAACTGGGTCCGAAATATATCCTGTTCTTCAAGGCATAGTCGAATCGCACGGAACCCGAGGAACGGATTCATTTCTTTAGGAAGATTTAAATAAGGAAGCTCCTTGTCTCCGCCGATATCCAGGGTGCGGACGACAACCGGTTTTCCTTCCATGCCTTCAAGGACCGCTTTGTATGCTTCAAACTGCTCGTCCTCGGTCGGCAGCTGGTCTCTTCCCATGTACAGGAACTCTGTACGGTAAAGGCCAATCCCTTCTCCGCCATTGTTAACAACACCTTCTAAATCCTTTGGCGTGCCAATGTTGGCCGCAAGTTCAACATGATGTCCGTCAGCTGAAACTGTTTTTTCGTTAACAAGCTTACTCCATTCAGCCTTTTGCAGTTCATGGGCAGCCGCTTGCTCTTTATATTTTTGAATTAGCTCAGGAGTCGGGTTAATATGGACTTCACCATTTAGACCGTCCACGATTACCATATCTCCATTTTGAATCGTGGAAGTCGCTTCTTTTGTTCCTACGACCGCAGGAATTTCCATAGAACGGGCCATGATTGCGGAATGGGAAGTACGCCCGCCCACATCAGTCGTAAAGCCTCTGACATACTCGCGGTTTAATTGCGCGGTATCTGATGGCGTTAAATCCTCGGCAACGATGACTACTTCTTCCTGAATCATGTTGGGGTTGGGAATCTGGACGCCAAGAAGATGGGAAAGAATACGTTTTGTTACGTCACGAATGTCGGCAGCACGTTCTCTCATATATTCATTATCCATTTGTTCAAACATGGCGACAAACATATCCGCCGTATCTTTCAGGGCAAACTCCGCATTTATGCTTTCAGATTTGATCTTTTCCTCGATTGGTCCCAGCAATTCGGGGTCACTAACAACTAATAGGTGAGCATCAAAAATAGCCGCTTTATCGGCCCCCAAATCTTTTTCTGCTTTATCCCGGATAATCTGCAATTCGGATTTTGAAGTTTCCACCGCTTTTTGAAATCTGGACGCTTCTTCTTCAGGTGATTCAATCGTTTGCTTCGACACCGATAAATCCGGTTCAATTAACCGGTAAGCTTTTGCAATCGCATATCCGTTTGACGCGGCAATGCCGTTTAATAATGTAGACATTATTCAGCTAAACCTTCTTTTTTCAAAGTTTCTTCAAGCGTATTCAACGCGTCCTGCTCGTCGCTTCCCTGAGCTGAGATCGTAATCTCTGCATCTTTGCCGACACCAAGTGACATGACGCCCATGATGGATTTAAGATTAACTTTTTTCCCTTTGTACTCAAGATTGATTTCAGAATCGAACTTTCCTGCAGCCTGTACAAGCAAAGTGGCCGGGCGTGCATGGATTCCTGTTTCTGCGATTACTTTAAAAGACTTTTCTGCCATGTTAGTCATTCTCCTTACCAATAATTTGATGAAGCTTTGTCTTACCTTTTATTTATAGAATTTTTAATATGTTCATTATTCCCTGCTTGGGAAAATTCTATTTTTTAAAAAAAGAAAAACAGTCTTTGGAAACGTATCACATTTCACTATTACAATTTACCGAATAAATGTTTTCAAATCAAATAAAAGAATCCGTGTCTGTAAAGAGGATGTCTCCCTCTTAACCTCACATTTTGTTCATACCCTTTCAGTCGAATGATATTTTTATAACTGACATCCTTCAAAAAAAAAACATTCCTGCTCCTTTCCCGGCATTCCGAAGCCATTTTCTCATTTCTTTCCTTCTAAGGGTAAGGTATTATAATCTTACATGCTTTTACTAGCTATTTGCTACCCGCAGCATTGAGAATCATTACAGAATGGAGTCATGGAAATGCAGAAAGCCTTAGCTATATTTAAGCCTGCTGTTTGGCTGGTCCTTATTTTAAGTTTGCTGACCGCGTGTCAGCAGCCATCTCAGGAAAAATCCGGTCAAAACCAGGATACCGAACAAAGCCGAACCACAATGATAGAGAACGAGGATGAACAACCACAGGGTAGCGGCAATCAAACGATTCCAAGACAAGAACAACCAGAAGAAACAAAAGGAAAAACACTGCCCGCTACTGTGGTCAAAGTCATTGACGGAGACACAGTGAAAATAAAAATGAAGAATGGCCACGAGGAAACGGTAAGGCTTTTGTTAATCGATACACCCGAAACGGTGCATCCCTCAAAGCCGGTGCAGCCGTTTGGACTAGAAGCAAGCCAACTTTCAAAGAAAATGATGCCCCCTGGTACAGCTATAGAAGTCGAGCCAGGAATCAACGAGCGGGATAAATACGGAAGATTGCTTGCTTATTTCTACGTGAACGGGGAAAGTGTCAATCAAAAGCTGATTGAAAAAGGCCTTGCAAGAGTCGCTTATGTATACGCGCCCAACACGAAATATATCGATCAATTCCGCGAGCTTCAGGAGCAGGCGAGGCAAAAGGAGATTGGTATTTGGTCGATTGAAAACTATGCCACATCACAGGGGTTCGATGACTCGATAGATCGGCCGGCTGCAAGTTCTTATGTAAATACAGAAGAGCTCCAAAAAGACGACTCATGTAAAAACCCTCAAATCAAGGGAAATGTCAATTTACGCGGAGAGAAGGTATATCATATCCCTTCAGGGCAGTATTACAGCATTACAAAACCTGAAGAGATGTTCTGCACAGAGACAGTAGCGGAACAGGACGGTTTCCGCAAGTCGCAGAGATAATAACATCTCACTAAAATCTTTATAAAATCAATATTAAACATACAATTTAAGCTACTTCAAAAAAAAACCTTTATTCAAGCGAAAAAATAGATAATCGAGCGAAAACTGTTCTTAATTAAGCGAAAAGCTAATTTTTAGACTGAGGTATGAAGTTTAGCAAAAATCCGCGGCATACTTACCATTACAAATCCACCGCGGATATTTTACATGTGCTATTCCTTATAAATCATTTTTCTTGTCATTCCGCCATCAATCGTTACGTTTTCACCATTCACAAAGTCGTTTTCTTCGTCACATAAATAGAGGCATGCTCTAGCAATATCGGAAGGCTTCCCTACCCGCTTCGACCAGTGCTGCTTATGATCCCCTTCCGTTAATTCCCCATAGTCTCCAGTCTCAATCCATCCTGGACTGATGGAATTAACACGTATTCTTGATTCACTTAACGAGGCAGCCAAGGCATGTGTTAGCGATATAATGCCGCCTTTTGAGGCTGCATAAGCCTCTGAACCCCCTTCGGACATAAAAGCTCTTGTAGACGACATATTAACAATCGCTGACCCAGGTTTCATAACTTTTGCAGCTTCCTTGGAAGCAATGAAAACACTGCGTAGATTTATCGCTAAAATGTCGTCAAAATCACTTACACTCAAATCAAACAGTGGCTTAAATTTGGAGACGCCCGCATTGTTGATTAGTATATCCAGGCTGCCAAAATGACGTACCGCCTCATCGATGGCATGCTTGATTTCGACTTCACTCCTAACGTCTGTCCTTACAAAAAGGGACCGGCCCCCTAATGCATGTATTTGTTCAGCTGTTTCAGAACCGGTTTTCTCATCCAGTTCAGCGATGAGGACATTGGCCCCTTCCTTTCCAAAATCGAGGGCGACTGCCTTTCCAATTCCACTTCCCGCTCCAGTAACGATCACTGTTTTCGTTGAAAAGCTCATCCTTTCATCTCCTTGTTCATATTCGATGCTTATTATGTACCACAATAGTAAACAGGAAAACCAAATACCTTTTTTTGAAAAGCCATCGCTTGATATATAACCGCTAAAACAAGCTGGGAAATACCATGGGATAGCTTTGGCATTGCCACTTTTATATATGCTCGCCTGTAGTCAGCTTCTTGGCTTGTCCGTATAACGATAGACGACCTCACCGCCATGCTGCGCAATTCCTCTGAAATGCTTAAAATCTTTTCTCTGTACAAGGAAATAACGGAATGAAGGAAACTCCTCCTTTGTAATCCTGTGTTCCTCCAATTCCCTGTTAGCAAGCTTTTCAAGGATTTCATTCGCTTCCTGTTCCTGCAAGACTTCTACCCCCTTAAAAAGGCACAATTGAAATTCGTTTCATTTATCTGCTTACCGCTATTTAGTTTCACATGAAGAAAACAAAAATACAACTGGAAAGTTTACATGCTCCCTTTTCTTGATTTAGTTCTCCAGAGGGAAAAAATGTATTTTTATTGCATGAAATTCCTTTACGAATAGAAAAAAATAGTGCAAACTGTAAAGTAAAATAATAATTTAAGTTTTTTAACGCTTTATACAAGGCAAATGAGAGCGTTATCATTGGAGTTTGCAAGAATAGTAGACGCTGCACTTATCTAAAACACGAAAAATAGAATCGGGGATGGTTGCATGAAAAAAGCTGAAATCGGAAACTTAATTGAATTTCGCGAAGGATTAAGAGGGATCGTAGAAAAAGTGAATGAAAACTCGGTGATCGTTGATGTTACCTATATGGATAATTACCGGGATTTAGAGCTTGAACAGAAAACCGTTGTAAACCACAAAAACTATAAAATTATTGACTTGCCTTATCGCTAAGCTTGAGTATCTAATAAGGACCTTTCCGACAAAGCACCCCCCTAATTATCAGCCATTTAGCGGCCCGGGTGGAAAACTTTCAGGAAAGGTTTTTATTTGTAACTTTTTTAGTTGGGGACTCGTCTATTTTCATATCAACATCTTTCTCAAGCATCTGTCCTGGAAATTGTCAAAGAGATAAACACAAAGTAAGGAGGCAATAATATGGGTCGATTAAACGTTTTCTTCATTGGATTTTCTATTATCGGTATTCTTTTGAGCGGATGCGGAACGAAGGCAGATGATAATGCCGGCGAAGACAAAAAGGAAGGCAACGCGAAGCAGAATGAAGAAACCGTCAAGCATAATCGAGGTGATACGAATGAAAATAATACAGATGAATCTGGTAAAGAAAACGGCGAGCAAACGAAAGATGAGGGTAATTCAGGAACGATCAGGATTATGGAACAAAACCTTCAGTATGAAGTAAACGGCGAAGCGAAGGAAGAAACCGCTTTTCTAACAAACAGCAACAACCAGAAGTTTAGCTTATATGTTCTACCGGAATACGAATTAAACGGCGAAGAACCAGGGAAGGACATCCTTACACATAAAGGCGAAAAAGGTGTCTCTATGAGAATAGAACTGCTTCCTGATGATGTGGACTGGACTGCTACTGAAGAAAATACAAAAGCCCAGCTCAAAGCAATTTCAGATAGCGTTACTGCCATTACTAAATCGGGTCTAACAGTCGACAATGGTACTGTCCAAGAAGTGATCAGCGGAAATGAAAGAGTTACTGCCGTCCTAATTAAGGACAAAAAAACCCCAGTAAGGTTGACGATTTATACGACGATAGACGCTGATCATCGTCAGGTCTTTATTGAAATGGGCAAAACCATTTTAAAAACGAACTAACCCATCTGCTACCCTGAAGATTGAAAAGTGGAATCCGCCGACCGGGCCGGTTCCACATTCTCTATGAGGGATCGTTTTTCATTTCTTTTTCCAGACAAGGAATAAAAAAATCATGCAAATATATCCAAACAAAGGATATAGATAGCTGAGAAGACTGCCATATTCGATTTTACTGATTATATATGTAATCATAAAAATGAAAAAAACAATGACTGTTCCCGGAATATTGGCAAATGTATGACTGATCTGCCTTTGCAATCCGAATATATTCCCGATTACAGATGTAAAAATTTCACCATAAATCACTAAAATGAAAATCCAGTAAAAACTTGACGCCCCGCTCCTCATCAATTCAGCGGAAGGTATTTCATAAATAGACGCATCTGGCAGAGAGACAAGCGCTAAATGTCCTGATAACAAAATCGCTGTCAGGAATACTCCTCCCAATATCCCTCCATTCTTAATGATCTTCTCATCGCCTATCTCATTTGCAACCGGCACTAAAACAGCCTGGGAAAGCCCTAGATTGAAGGCTGCGTAGGCAAACGGGGAAATGAGTGCCTTCCATGTCAACCCCTCTTCGGGCAACTTTACAAAAGACTCAAGAAAGCCTCCTCCCTTGATAGAGATAAAACAAAGCATAAGACTGAAGAAGACCATGACCGGGACCACAAATGAATTAACGGCAAATAACCCTTTCATGCCAAGGGCCAGAATAACGGAAGCCAGCCCAATTGTGATCAGGATGCCGGTATCCTTCGAAAATCCAAGCTGCTCTTCAAAAACAGCCCCGGCACCTGAAATCATCACCGACGATACTCCCAGCAGCATCAAAAGAAAAATAACGTTCACGATTGCGGCAATTCTCTTCCCAAATAAGTATCGATTAAAATCTTCATAGGTTGCAGCACCTGCTCTCGATGAAAGCAGCATCATCTTTGTACCGGTAAAAATAAATATATATCCTGCGATCAATATCCCTAGAAATCCATAAAATCCGTATTGAGTAAAAAACTCCAGAATTTCTTTTCCCGTTGCAAAGCCAGCACCAACGATGGTCCCGACATAAACCGCGGCAACCTGAAACGAACCCGACCACCTAGACAGCATGTTTTCCCCTCCTCCCTCCATTTATATGAAGGAAGGGACTTTTTTAGACAAGCCAAATTATAATGGAGGTAAGGGGTCTTCTTTCAATATCTTTTTGAAATAAGTGTATTATCCCGCCCAGCAGGCATCAAACAAATGGAAAAAAAGCTAACCCGAAAACAAGAAAAGTTGAATTCGGGCTAGCCTTAGATAATTTATAAAATCAATATGCTACAATACTATATCATCCACGGATCTCAGCCATTCATCAATCACATCGACGACAGACTCTACCGTCCCATCCTCAAACGGCGACTGCAAATGCGCTGCTTCCACAAGTTCAAGGAATGATTTGCTTCCGCCAAGCTGGCAAAGCTTCAAGTAATCCCCCCAGGCTGATTGCTGATCCTCTCGGGAACGTTTCCAGAACTGAAAGGCGCAAATCTGTGCCAGGGTATAATCGATATAATAAAATGGGGAATTGTATATATGGCCTTGACGCTGCCAGAAACCACCGTTTTCGAGATATTCATTGCCGTCATAATCACGGTGCGGTAAATATTTTTTCTCAATCTCACGCCACGCGCTCTTTCTTTCCTTGGGACTCGCTTCAGGATTTTCATAAACAAAATGCTGAAATTCATCGACTGCGACACCATATGGCAGAAACAAAAGGCCGCTGCTTAAATGAGAAAATTTATACTTGTCTGTGTCTTCCTTGAAAAACAATTCCATCCATGGCCAGGTGAAAAATTCCATGCTCATCGAATGGATTTCTGCTGCCTCATAAGTCGGCCAGATGTATTCCGGAATCTGAGATTCTCTGCTGCTGTATACCTGAAATGCATGCCCCGCTTCATGAGTTAATACATCAATATCTCCAGAAGTGCCGTTAAAATTGGAGAAAATAAACGGCGCCTTGTAATCTTCGATGAAACTGCAATAGCCTCCTCCTGCTTTTCCTTTTTTAGAAACAAGATCCAAAAGCTTATTTTCAGTCATATATTCGAAAAACATCTTTGTTTCCAGAGAAAGTTCTTCATACATTTTTTTCCCGTTTTCGATAATCCATTCTGGATCGCCCTTCGGAACAGCATTTCCTGATTTGTACTCGAATCCCTCATCATAGAACTTCAACTTATCGAGACCTATCCTATGGCGCTGGCGCTCTTTTAGCTTGCTTGCCAGCGGGACGATGTATTCTTCCACCTGTTTACGGAAATTCGCGACCATTTCGGCATTGTAGTCGGTTCTGGCCATCCGGTAATATCCTAGTTCGACGAAATTCTTGTAGCCAAGCGTCTTCGCAATCTCATGCCGGACTTTCACCAGTTGATCATAGATTTCATCCAATTTCTGTTCATGGCCCGCAAGAAATCCATTTTTTGCTTCTTCTGCCTTCTTTCGCATTTCCCGGTCAGGGGATTCGGCAAAGGGCTGAAGCTGAGGAAGGGTGCGCTCTTCCCCTTCAAACAGGATTTTCGCTGAAGCAATCAACTGTGTATACTCCGTTGACAGCTTATTCTCTTTTTGAAGGAGCGGGATAAGTACCGGGGAAAAGGTCTTCAACTGAGCATCAGCCAGTGCAAATAGCTGTTTTCCCCATTTCGCTTCCAGGTCAGCGCGAAATTTTGAGTTCACAAGCTCCTGATAATAATCGGAGACGAGCTCTTCCATTTCTGGAGCTATTTCATCGAGATAATCATTTTCCGCCTTATAAAATTCGTCGTTTGTATCGATCGAATGCCGTATGTAGCAAATATTAAACATCGTGCTGACGTTATTTCTTATCTTATTAATCTCACTCATTGCCTCGCTCTGTTTTTCTACATTTTCCGCTTCTGAGAACTTCCCCAGCGCTTCTGCAAATCCCTTCTTCACAAGATCCATCTCGGGACGCTTATATTCAAATTGATCAAATTTCATAAAACCACTTCCTTTCTATAGCTTATTATATTTTATTTCCAGAACTTTTTTCCAACTTTTGTGTAATTGCTTTATAAAACACCTGTCCAATTGCCGTTTACTATATATTGAGATAAAGAGTTATATTTTCATGCAAAGCAGAGAAATCGTAATATGAAAGTACAAATGACTGTAAGGTGGGGCTATTCAGTGTCTTCTTTACTTTCATTCCGCAAAGTAAAAAATACCCCCTTTTTCAGGCAGGTATTTGCTCATTTGTTTTCACATATTTGCAGCATGAAATCCGATCTTTTTCATCAATTCAATGGCCGTTTCTTTTTCTTCTTGGGATAATGCACTCATGATTTCATCAATTCGTTTCTCATGTTCGGGGAATACGGTCTCAATAAACGCCTTTCCCTTGTCGGTGATTTGTGCATATGTTACACGGCGGTCATTTTTCGAGGCAACCCGCCTTAAGTAGTCCTTTTGTTCAAGCTTATCCACTACATAGGTAATGCTGCCGCTGGCGAGCAGAATTTTCCCGCCGATTTGCTGAAGCGGCTGATCCCCTTTATGGTAAAGCAGCTCCATAACAGCGAATTCAGTTGGGTTCAAACCTTGATCTGCAATATATTTATTGACCACATCATTTATCGACCTATGTGCTCTTGACAAGACGATAAACAGCTTAAGTGATTGTTGGATACTGCTTTGATTCAATCAATTCACAACCTTTTAAAATCTGAAATTAAAATATCTCGAATTCAAGGTTATTATAAGGATTATATCCAGTTTTGTCAATTTAACTATGGAAATTCACCACTCTACTGTTTTAACCAATCATCTGTTATACTAGGGAAAAAAGACTTTTCCTCGAATCCCCAACAGAAAAAGTAATCAGTAAGGAGTTTTCTTAATGGCCAGCACAGCACAAGCAGCTAAAAACGTGACCGCTGCTCATACAACTGCCTATAATGTCCTCTTTATTATCGGAATTTGTCATTTGTTAAACGATACCCTTCAGTCCGTAGTTCCTGCAATGTTCCCCATTTTAGAAAAGACAATGTCGTTAAGTTATACCCAGTTGGGGATGGTTGCATTCGCATTGAATATCGTCTCGTCGATCATGCAGCCTGTTGTCGGCTGGTATACAGATAAAAAACCGATTCCCTATGCACTTCCCCTAGGTCTGACAAGCACGCTTGCAGGCATAGTGCTGCTAGCCTTATCACCTACCTATTCTGTTGTGATTTTATCCGTTTTATTAATCGGAATAGGCTCTGCCGTATTCCATCCGGAAGGTTCAAGGGTTGCTTTCATGGCGGGCGGCCCGAAAAGAGGGCTCTCCCAGTCGATTTACCAGGTTGGGGGCAATACCGGACAGGCGCTGGCCCCGTTGATAACCGCAGTTGTCCTCGTCCCTTTCGGACAAAAAGGCGCATTATGGTTTGCACCGGTCGCTTTTGCCGCCGTTTTATTACTGGTATATATCGCCAGATGGTATACTGACAGACTGGTATATTTCCAGCCAAAGAAGGCAAAAGCAAATAGAAACGGCCAGACAGCAAACAGAAAAAAGATTGGAATGGCACTTTTTTTCATTCTCTTTATCATTTTTGCCCGCTCCTGGTACATTTCCTGTATGACAAACTTTTATGCCTTTTACTTGATCGGCCAATATTCATTCAGCATCAAAACAGCACAATTATATTTATTTGCCTTTCTCGCTGCCGGTGCGCTCGGCACTTTCTTTGGCGGTCCGCTAGCAGACCGTTTCGGCAGGAAAAAAGTGATATTGCTTTCCTTGGTGGGCAGTGCCCCGATAACAATTCTATTACCGTTTGTCAGCCCTGCCGCAGCTTTCATTTTATTGTTGGTCAGCGGGTTTATCATTATGACCAGCTTTTCCGTGACCGTAGTATACGCACAGGAACTTGTGCCTGGCAAAGTAGGCACAATGGCTGGATTAACGGTAGGCCTTGCGTTTGGAATGGGTGCCATAGGATCGGTGGCTTTAGGCTCCCTTGCCGATTTAATCGGTATAAACAGTACCATCAAGATGGTCGGTTTACTGCCGCTCCTGGGCTTGATGAGTTTCTTCCTGCCTTCTGATGAAACTTTGAGAAAATGGTACCCGAAAGAAACATGACGGCGCAATTCCTCGTGATAGCAGACTATCAATTTATGTGAATAAATGATCTATCTACAAACACGGCTTTCTAAGGGAACCTTTTGAACCTTTCAGGGTAATATATAATTACAAAAGTTTTCATGATTGGGCATTTGAAGCAGGCAATCAAGACCATGGAAGGAGAACGCAATGAGTGAAGTAGTAATTGGCAGCATTTTATCTGCCATGTCCACCGGTGCCGGGGCTCTAATCATCTTATTCATCAAAGGGGCAATCACCCACAAATTCAGGGATACGCTTCTGGCCTTTACAGCCGGGATCATGATGGCTGCCTCTTTACTGAGCTTGATTCCGCAATCCATGGAAAGCGGAGGGTATCTTCAGCTTGTCATCGGGATATTTTTAGGCGTTTTGACACTGACATTTTTGGAAAAGAACATTCCGCACATTGATTTGGAGCATTCCAAAAGCGGGATAGAATTCGATGAAAAAGCAATGCTGATCATAATGGCCATTACCTTGCACAATATTCCGGAAGGGCTCTCGGTCGGAGTCAGTTATGCATCAGCCGCACAAGATACAGGAAACTTGATTGCTTTAGCAATCGGACTGCAAAATGCACCTGAAGGCTTATTGGTTGCTCTCTTTTTAGTCAATCAGAAAATCAGCAGATTTAAAGCCTTTATCCTTGCTACTCTGACAGGCACAATCGAAATTGTGACATCTTTGCTCGGCTTTTATTTAACATCTTATATCGGCTTTCTGGTCTCTTATGGGCTTGCCTTTGCAGCGGGTGCCATGTTGTTCATCGTATACAAGGAACTCATTCCCGAAAGCCATGGGGACGGAAACGAACGTACTTCCACCTATTCTTTCATAATAGGATTGCTATTCATGATCCTGCTGCTGGAAATATAACAATTTACACAAAAATCCTTGCCTATTATATTACGAGGTTTCCCCCTCCTTTTTTGGTGGTAAAATAAGAAGGGAAAAGCGAAGGGGAGATCGTATGTTACGTAAATGGTTTTTTACAAAAGTAGCCTATTCTCTTTTTAAAAATGAAGCAAAAGGGTATGCGAATAGTAAAGAAAAAACGAAAAGCCTGTTAACAAAGGCCACCAGCAAAGCTAAAAAGAATGAACTGACATTACGGGGCGTTTGGGGACGCTTGCAAACGATGTTTACCATGTTGAAAGCCTGGACAAAAGGAGATTATCGGGAAATTCCTTACCGTTCACTGTTCATGATCCTGTTGTCAGTCGTTTATTTTGTATCGCCGATAGATGTCATCCCGGATTTTCTATTCGGGATCGGTATCCTTGATGATGCAGCCTTGATTGCTTTTGTCATCTCCCAGGTTGATAAAGATCTGGAAGCCTTCCAACAGTGGGATGAGAATAAGAGCAATATTGTTGAAGTGATAGTTAATCAGCCAAAATAAGAAAAAAGCAATCGTACAAGAAGAAAGCTTCCGCTTTTTTCTTGTACGATTGCTTTTTCAAGCTTTAATAAAGATTCTTTTATGTTGGTTTTACTGCTGGCATAGCCTGTCACCGAACCATTCCCTAATCGATATCATTTGCAATTATATATAATCTGCCGATGAGGGAATTTTCATACATATGACAGCAGAAAGAATCCACAGTTACAGTTCCTCGTAATCGAATTTGAGTGGAAGAAGGATATGAAACGTGGTGCCCTTTCCTTCCTGGCTTTCCACTTCTACATATCCTTTGTGTTCTTCGATTATTTTATAGCTAACCATCAACCCAAGTCCAGTTCCCCGTTCCTTCGTTGTATAAAATGGCTCACCAAGCTTTTTGATTTTCTCTTCAGGAATCCCCACTCCTTCATCCTTGATCGAAATCCGGACATGTTCCGCGTCCTCGCGTTTTACTTTTATATAAACAAGGCCGCCATCATCGGTTACTTCCAAAGCGTTCTTAATAATATTGATGAAAACTTGTTTAAGCTGATTGCCTTCGCAATAAAGAAAAAATTCCTCTTCTTCAAAGGAAGCCTGAAATTGAATATTATGCAGCAATGCCTGGGCCTTTAGCAGCTCCACTGTTTCACGCATGATGCCGTTCAAGTCTTGTTTATAATACCTCATGGCCTGCGGCTTCGCCAGAACCAAAAACTCCGTTATAATCGTCTCAATCCGCTTCAATTCGGAAGTAATGACATTAAAGTAGTTCGAAAAGTCTTCCGTTACACTGTCCTGCAGCAGCTGTATGAATCCCTTCAGCGCCGTCATCGGGTTCCTGATTTCATGGGCTATGCCTGCAGCAAGCTCCCCGACTACATTTAATGTGTCCGATTTGCGGATTTGTTCCTGCAATTCCAGGTTCTCGGTAATGTCACGAAATATCGTCAAATGCAAGTCGGAATATAAATTTTTTCTTGTCGAAAACTCTAAATATTTTATTTTTCCATGTCCAAAAGTGATAGGTATAATCGTTTTGTCCATTCCGATTTGCATGACATTCTCGATATGACTGTTCAATTTACTGGTGTTTTCCGGAATTTTTTCTAATATTTCATCCACTGTCGTCGATAGAAGCTTTTCTTTTGTTAATTCCAAAATGTTGGCTCCGATTTCATTGATGTCAGCAAAATTGGTTTGATTCCAGAGAATCATCCCATCCAATGATCCCTCAAATATTTTCCGAAATTTTTTTTCGCTTTTTCTCAGCTCTTTTTCTATCCTCCAGCGTTCACTTACATTCCTGAAAATCGTGATGTTATATCCTTCACTGGAATGCATTTTTGAAGTTAATTCGAGCAGCTTTATCTGTCCGTTCGCCATTTTATAAAGAAGTTCATCCCGCACCTCGCCCTTTTGGTGGAAGGCGCTCACCATTGCTTTGAACCGTTTATCTTTTTTATGGACATAAGTAGAGATATGTCTTCCCAGCAAATGCTCCCGTTTTGATTCGAAAATCTTACAGGCTGAATCATTTACCCGGAAAATAACTCCGTTTTCATCCCAGAAAACAATGGCATCCATTGTCTGGTCAAACAGTTCAGAGAAAATTTGCTCGCTCTTTTTAAGCTTTTTTTCAATGATTTCCTTTTCCGTAACATTTCTAAAAATTGACATATTCAGTTTATTAAATATATTAGAACTCGTTGAATATTCAAACCTAATCTTGCCACCGGCAGGGTTCATTTCGATTTCCCCTGTGGAAGTTCCCGAAGAAAGAACCTTCTCCAAACTCCTTTTCCATGTATTCTGTTGGGAAATCGGGATAAAATCTTGAATTTTTTTGCCGACCAATTCAGGTTTATCGAGGATCAATGTTTTGCAAAAAGCATCATTTGCATCTATGATAACGCCTTGTTTGTCATAGATGACGATACAATCAACCGCTTTGTTAAAAACATCGAGAAACATTTGTGTCGTCATTATTCTCTCCTGCATATGTACCCGTTCAGCAGTCACGTCCCTTAACTTATATGCGATCTTTTCTCTATTTCCGTAAGAAAAGCCGATGAATTCGACCTGTTTTTTCTCCCCACTGGAAAGTTGGACGATCCACTCGTCCTTGTAGGTGCCTTTCTCAACAATCATTTTATCTTGATAAGACAAGACATCCTCAGGAATATTCCATAGAAAGTCAGAAAGTTTACTTGTAAGAATATCCTCCTTTGAAACATTCAACAGCAAGCATGCCTCTAAATTAGCATAAAGAATCTTTTTATTATCATTTACTTCAATTAAAGCCTCAAATGTATGATCGATTAAATCTGTAAATTGTTCAATTTTGCTATTTAATTTATCAATCTCTTTCTTATAGCTGCTGATGGCTTCTAAATCTGTATACATTTATCCTCATTCCTCCGGAAACCACTTTCTACTCACAATATTCTACATAAATGCTTACTTTTCCTATAAAGGGATTAAAAATAGGTAAATAGAATGATTCCTGTTTAGCCAGAGAACGAAGCAATTGAAATAGTTGATATATGACGGCTTTTCTTCAGAAACTTTTCGGTTTTTGGGAACTGGATGAAATTACATGTTTAATTAGAGGCGTTTTTCTCTATAATGGCGGGTATTAAGTAAGATACCTGAAATGAAAAAAGTTCACTTACATGGAGGCCAATAATGAGACAACGAGATTATTTTTTTGATAATGCCAAGTTTATCTTGATAGCCTTTGTGGTGTTTGGGCACTTGTTGAAAACTTTGGTGAATGATAATGAACTGATTTATTCCTTGTACAAAACGATATATACGTTCCATATGCCAGCCTTTATCCTCGTTTCCGGTTTTTTTGCGAAGGGATTTTACAAAAAAGGTTATCTAGCCACTATTACCAAAAAATTGATACTTCCATATATCATTTTCCAGGTGATCTATACGGTTTATTATTATTATTTATACAGCGAATCCAAACTGACTGTCGATTTTCTTGATCCGCACTGGTCCCTCTGGTTCCTGATCAGTTTGTTCTGCTGGAATATCATGCTGCTTGGCTTTTCCAAACTAAAACCTGCGGCCGGGATTTTGCTCTCGCTTTTAATAGCCTTGCTCATCGGGTATGTAGACACGGTTTCAAATTACTTGAGTCTTTCCAGAACATTTGTCTTTTTCCCGATGTTTTTGATTGGCTACCATCTATCCAAGGACCATATCAAACATTTATTTACCTTTAAAGTTCGCAGTAGCGCATTTGTGATCATGACTGTCGTTTTTATCGGTTTCTATATAAATCCCGACATTAACTATAAGTGGCTGCTGGGTTCCAAACCCTACTCCGAACTGGAAACAACCAGTTTCATATCGATGTTTAAACGGCTTGGTTTTTATGGGTTAAGCATGATCATGGTCTTCAGTTTTTTGGCGTTCATACCACGCGGACAATACTTTTTTACAAAATGGGGGAAACAGACACTCTATGTTTACTTGCTCCATGGCTTTTTCGTCCGTTTTTTCCGGGAAAGCGAGATTCATAATTACTTTACAAACCCTGAGAAATTCGTAATGCTTGCCGGGATTTCTCTCATCATTACAATTATATTATCAAGTGGAGTGATCGCGTCAATTGCCCAGCCGATCATTGAGCTGAAAGTCTCCCGCACAAAGAAATTAGCACAATACATCAGAATCTATTTCAAGCTGTTTAAAAAAAGATGGCAAAAACAATCCTCTACTTATTAGAAAAGCGGAAGCGCCTTGTTCAGCCCCGACAAGCATAAGACGAGCAGATGTATGAGGAGCGGTTTTCTCCCCATCAGATGATTGGCTTANNCGGCACTAGCACGTCCTGTGCGTCGGGGCTAGGCGCTGGAGCTAGACACCAGTTCATATTGAAAAAATTATACTTTCTTATCCATTAAGAAATGCGGAAACGCCTTGTTCAACTAAGGCCATAAGTCAAAAAGCGTCCCAACCCGGGACGCTTTTTCTGATTTATTCATCATCGACAACAATATAGGCGGCTTTTACCGGGCCGTGTACCCCGACGACGAGATCCATCTCGATATCCGCGGAATTGCTTGGACCGGTGATATAATTAATGCAAGACGGCAGTACTTCTCCTTTTTGCACTTTAGCGCTGATTATTTGTGCTGCCTGAGTCATGCGGGGAACGATTGTACTTTTTGGAATGATTGTCACATGTGCTGTCGGCAGCAGGCTTACCGAGCGCCCCCGGTCTTTATCGCTGAATAAGACGACAGTGCCAGACTCTGCCAATGTAATCTCACTGAAGGTAATCCCGACATTTGACTGTTCGGCAAAGGCGATATTTTCCCGGCCGATTTCATGATTCCATTCATGGACGGGGATATCCGCTGACGGCCACTTGAGAGTAACGAGCTCAGTTAATCCGTACTCATCAAAGCGGCTGTCTTTAGGAATTATAACGGGCCCGCCTCCGAGGTCGTCGACAACAAATTTCAAAGTATCTGCAAGCTGTCCTGAGCTTGTCTGGTAGAAGTCGGTATGGATTCTTGTGCAGTGATCCTTTAAAACGAGGATCAATTCTTCCTTAGAAGCATCCTTAAGCACTTCATGCTGTGGCTGGAATTTCCATTCCGGACGCTTGATTTCTGTCACACGCTCCCTTCCAAGCTGCTTTGCTATATTATCCAGGAAGGATGCACGATTTTGTATAGTGCCTGCCATCATTCACTGCCTCCTTTTTCACGGTTTTTAAACCAATCGCGGAATCTTTCTTTATTTGGCGCCGGGAAATCGCGAATTTCAGTCCATGCCTTAAGTGGACCCGGCCCGTTGGAAATCTTGTCTCCGGTTGTGAATGGCCCCATTGCAGAAGGCGCTATTTTGGAACCTAATTTGTAAAGCATCGGGGAAGCTGCCCCTAATCCAAATGCTTTCATCGTCAATTTTTCTGATATCGGTGCCCGTCCTTCGCGCTCGACAATGACCTGGCGATGTTTATGAAGGAGCTCATGAAGCGGAATCTTAACTGGACAAGCATCCGTACATGCCGCGCATAACGTTGAGGCATAAGGCAATTCCTTGAAATCATCATATCCGCCCAGCAACGGTGACAGTACAGCTCCAATGGGACCCGAATAAATCGAACCATAGGAATGTCCGCCCACATGGCGGTAAACCGGACAAACATTCACACACGCAGCACAACGGATACATTGAAGCACAGATTGAAATTCGGTTCCCAGTATTTTTGAACGTCCATTATCGACGATCACGAGGTGGAATTCTTCGGGTCCATCGACATCGCCTGCAGCTTTAGGACCGGTCAATGCGGTGATATAGCTGGTCAGCCTTTGACCAACAGCACTTCTCGTAAGCATGCTGACCAGAACCTCGAACTCCGCATGCGATGGGACAATCCGTTCCATTCCCATTACTGTGATTTGCGTTTTTGGCACGGTCGTAACCATCCTGGCGTTTCCTTCATTTGTTACAAGCCCAACGGATCCACTGTCAGCGATGGCAAAGTTGCACCCTGTAATCCCGATATCCGCCGTTAAAAACCCTTTTCTGAGGATCTTCCGGACATGCGCCGTTAGTTCTTTCGGATTCTCTGTGTTTTGATAGTCCAGCTTATCCTTAAATACATCGCGGATCTGTTCTTTATTCTTATGAAGCGCCGGTGCAACAATATGAGATGGCGGGTCGTGATCATCGATTTGAAGGATATATTCCCCTAGATCGGTTTCGAGCACTTCACAGCCAGCCTCTTCCAAAACAGCGTTAAGGTTGATTTCTTCGGTTACCATCGATTTTGATTTAACAACCTTTTTTCCATTTTTCTTTTGGATGACCTCTTTTACATAGTTGCTTGCCTCTTCTGCTGTTTGGGCAAAGAAAACGTGTCCACCTTGCTTTGATACATTTTCGGTAAGCTGATGGAGATAATAATCAAGATTTTCGAGAACATGCTGTCTGATTTCTTCCCCGTGGGAACGCCATTCCTCCCAGTTGCCCAGCTCTTCAATCGCATCAAGGCGACGCCCGTGCAACCGCTCTTGTGCACTCGAAACAGCAGAACGCATAAATTTATTTTCCAATTGTGCATCCACACGTTCTTTAAAATCAGCAGAACCAAATTTCATTGGCATTTGTTACAGCTCCTTTTTATGTTTCAATTCAACCATTCTTGAGATTAATTCAACTAAACTGACAGCGAATTCAACCAAATTGAGCATGAATTCAACCAAGGTGGCAGTCAGGGGTCATAGCCACAGCGCTTGTATTTCTAACGGCTGTTTAAAACCTCTGCGATGTGCATGACTTTAATCGGTTTTCCCTTGCGGTCGATCCTCCCGCCGATGTTCATCAGGCAGCCTGCGTCTCCGCCGATTATTACCTCAGCTTCCGTTTCTTCGATATGCTGTACCTTTTCATCCACCATCTGCTCGGAGATTTGTCCCATTTTAACAGAAAACGTTCCGCCAAAACCGCAGCAATTGTGAGAACCCGGCAACGGGGTGAAGTCCAGACCTTTTACATTACCCAACAGCTTAAACGGGGCTTCCTTCACTCCAAGGAGGCGGGTCATATGACATGATGTATGATAGGTTGCTTTTGCCTCAAGGCGGGCTCCTACTTCCTCAACCTTTAAGACATCTACAATGAACTGAGTTAACTCATACGTTTTGTCAGCTAGTTTTTGCGCTCTATTTCCCCATACCCCGTCATCTTTGAAAAGATGGGGATATTCCTTGAACATCGCAGCACAGGAACCTGAAGGAGTAACAATGTATTCGGCATTTTCAAACGTCTTGATCATTTTTTTCATTGCTTCCTTTGATTCCTTTACATAGCCGCTGTTATAAGCGGGCTGTCCGCAGCAAACCTGAGAATCGGGAAAATCAATGTCACAGCCCAATCTTTCCAATACTTCAACGGTTGCTTTACCAACACTGGATTGAAACATATCAACCAGACACGTAGCAAAAAGGGTCACTTTCACCTTACATCCTCCTATTCTAAATAACTATTGGAACTTTCAAATCGACAGGTCATCTGATGACCAAAACAAAGAAACTTCTATAGTATTTTTTCACCTACCATATTTTAGATCAATAAAATTATATAGCTCAATTAAACTATAACATTTTTAAAATTCAAATTATACTAAATTCTTTAAAGCAGGATTACTCCTGCTTCATAAAATTTCCTTTATCAAGAAAAAAGTCTGTCAGGATTTCTTCCACATTGTCTAAATGATGGCGCATTGCTTCACGGGCGCTGTCTCCATCTTTCGCTTTTATCGCCTCGAGGATTTTCACATGCTCCTGATAAAGGGTGTCCATCGTTTTTTCCTTGGAATACAATAAAATTCTTCTCGTTTCCCTCATTGTCTCGACCATCATATCGGAAACTTGGTTCATGAGGGTAACCAACAACGGATTTTTCGAAGCCACAGCAATTGCCATATGAAAGGATAGATCGGCTTTTTCTCCAAGCTCGTGATCACCTGATGCACTTTTCATTTCTATGAGCGCAATTTCCATATCCTCAATATCTTTTTCAGTCCTATTATTCGCCGCAGCAGTTACCGCTCCGGCCTCAAGAATTTTTCGGACCTCCAATAAATGCCCGATATCCTCCTTATTCATTAAGATGGCATTAGACAAAGGAATCACCATCAAACTCGGATCGAATTGTTTTACATAAGTGCCCTCTCCTTGTCTCATCTCAACGAGGCCCATCGTCCGCAGCGCACTAAGCGCTTCTCTTATCGCCGATCGGCCAACATCGAAATTCTCGGCAAGCTTTTCAATTGAGTCAAGCCTCGCCCCTGGCTTTAATTCTCCACTTTTAATTGATTCATGGAGCTGTTCAGCTACTATTTCATATATTTTCTTAGGTTTTATCCGCTTATAGTCCATTCGTTCACTCTCCACCGCCAGTCTGCCCAATGAGTACTCTATGCTAGTATTATAAAGCAAATTCGACGTCAAACCAATTTATCCCCTGCTAAAATATTTGCACAGAATGTAGTTCATTTAAGTCCCGTTCATTCGAAGGATAATTTCTCTTTTCAAATGGCCATACTGTGATAGAATATACTGTTAGTACTTATATGATTTTTGGAATCGAGATACTTATCCTGAAAGGAGCAATGCGTGTAAACGCTCATACATATGAAAACTGTTATCGCTACATTAAACGCCAAATACATTCACACCAGTTTGTCCATTCGTTATTTGAAAGCTTATGCTGCCCCCGATTTTGACGTGCAGCTTGCCGAATACACCATTAAAGATCCGATCATGAACATCGTCGGCGACCTTTATTCGAAAAAACCGGATATAATCGGTTTTAGCTGCTATATTTGGAACATTGAAGAAACGATAAAAGTAATTCAAATGCTAAGAAAAATAAATCAAGAGCTCGTGATTATTTTAGGGGGGCCTGAGGTAACGTATGATGTCACAGAATGGCTGAAAAAAGTACCGGAAGCTGATTTTATCGTTATCGGCGAAGGTGAAACAACCTTTAAGAAGCTTTTAACCCAGTTGCACGACCGCAAAGATTATTCAGGAATCAGCGGCATTGCCTATCGGAAAGAAGGCAAAAATGTCATTCAGCCCCAGGGAGAAAAGCTTAATTTAAAGGAGCTTTCCTCGCCTTTCCGTTTTGAAGAAGACATCTCCCAGCTTTCCAAACGGGTCACTTATATTGAAACAAGCAGAGGCTGTCCGTTTAATTGTCAATTTTGCCTGTCCTCCATTGAAGTAGGAGTCAGGTATTTTGACCGTGAAAAAGTGAAGGAAGACATTCGCTATCTCATGGAAAACGGAGCGAGGACGATTAAATTTGTCGACCGGACTTTCAATATCAGCCGCAGCTATGCGATGGAAATGTTTCAATTTTTAATCGACGAGCATGTACCGGGTACAGTCTTTCAATTTGAAATCACGGCAGATATCATGCGGCCGGAAGTTATTCAATTTTTAAATGACCATGCACCTGCAGGTCTATTCCGTTTTGAAATCGGTGTACAGTCCACGAATGACTATACGAATGAACTCGTAATGCGAAAACAAAACTTCGAAAAGTTGACACGGACCGTGACGATGGTAAAGGAAGGAGGAAAAATTGACCAGCACCTTGACTTAATTGCCGGGCTTCCTGAGGAGGATTACCCATCTTTCCGAAAAACGTTCAATGAAGTGTTTGAGCTCCGCCCTGAAGAGCTCCAGCTCGGTTTTTTAAAAATGCTCCGTGGAACAGGGTTAAGAATCCGTGCGAAAGACCATGCCTATATTTTCAGTGACCAATCCCCCTATGAAATTCTCGGGAACAATGTGTTATCGTTTGATGATATCGTCAAGATTAAACAGGTTGAGGATGTATTGGAAAAGTACTGGAACGACCACCGAATGGATCGGACTGTGGAATTCCTCGTCACTACGGCTTTTTCATCGCCGTTTGACTTTTTCCAGGATTTTGGAACCTATTGGGATGAACAGGGATGGTCTAGAATCGGCCACCAGCTTGAAGATTTATTCAGAAGGCTTCAACAATTTTTACAAGAAGTTAATCCCGCGGTGCTCGATATTGCTGTGGGATTAATGAAATACGATTATTTTCACAACCAAAAATACAAGCCCCGTAAACCTTGGTGGAATCAAACATTTGATAAAGCAGGCCGATCAGGGATTTATGAAAGCATTCTTGAGGATCCTTCCACTCTTGGGTCTGACTATGAATCACTGCATTTGACAGAAAAAGAATTATTCAAGCATTCGATGCTCGAAGAACTTCCTTTCAACTTAAAGACTTTCCTGGAAACAGGATTGATCGATCCTAAATCTACCATAATGCTTACCTATTTTGAACCTGCTGGAACTGGTTCACAAACCTTTTCATACGTCAAATAATAATCCAGTAATGGCCATGAGTATTGCTCATGGCCATTTTTTTCATGTTATTTACGCTTCTTGTCTTTCTTGTCAGATAGAAGAACATCGTATATTTTCGCAGCATTCATGTCCCCGGTAAATTCGTTGCCAAATTCTTCGCGTACATTGGAATTAGGTTTTTCTTCCTGCAATTGCTTTTTATTATTTTTCATTAGCCTCTACCTTTTCTGCCATGCTTCGAATTTCGATTGGCACCCTTCATCGCATTTTCATCGCTAGCGAATTCATTCGAAAATTCATCAACGCCTTGATTGCGTTTAGGCGTTTTACTGGCTTTTATTGCACCATCCACATTTGCTTTTCTTTTCAATTCCTTCACCTTCCCCAACATGTCTTAGAAGATCGGACGGCCTCTAAAAGAAGCCTCTTTATATAGTGGGGTAAAAATTCGCACAATTATACAGCATATTTCAATATCCATTGGGCCAAAATACACCTAAAATCATCGGAGGAAAATAATAAAGAAAGAGCCCCTGATTAACGTCTCACTTCCAAAACCAATTTCCTTTGGGTACAGGTTTATCAATTTCAATCTTATCTAAAACATCCGGTCCACCGTATTCTTTTAGATGGATTGCTTTCATCGTTCTCCTCACTTTCCTTTGAAAACCGGTTTTCTTTTCTCTTTAAATGCCGCAATCCCTTCCTGATGGTCCTCCGTCGTTACCATCATCGTCTGCGTAATTCGTTCCTGCTCCAATATTTCCTCGAGGCTCGCTGTAAAAGAGTGGCTGATCAATTTCTTCATCATCCCATATGCCTTGGTCGGCCCCTGTGCAAGCCTGGTAGCAAGGGAAATCGTTTCCTCCTCCAGTTTTTCCAGAGGTACTACGTGATTGATGACTCCCAGCTCATACAGCCTCTGGGCAGGGACAGGTTCTGCGCTAAAGAAAAATTGTTTCGCAAGATGAGGGCCAAGCAGCCTTGGGACAAAGTATGAACCGCCGCCGTCGGAAATTAGCCCTACCTGAGAAAAGCTAAGCGCGAATTTGCTGTCCTCAGCGGCAATGATTAAATCACAGGCAAGTGCCAGATTAAAGCCCGCACCCGCCGCGAAACCGTGTATGGCGGCAATGATTGGGATCTCTGTTTCCTTCATCGCTAAAATAAGCTGATTCAACCGGCCGATATGATCATACGTTGCCGTCGCTGATGACCGGCCCATTGTTTTCACATCTCCGCCAGCAGTAAATGATCTTCCTGCCCCGGAGAGGACGATCACTCGCACCTCAGGATTTGTCTCGGCTTCTTTGATTGCACTTTGAAGGCCCACAATCATATCTGGGCTGAACGCATTCAGGCTGTCGGGGCGATTTAAGGTAAGGTTCATGATCGAGTCTTTTATGTCAACTAATAAATCTTCTTTTGCCATTTGAATTCCTCCTTTTCTAATTCACATGATCAGCCAGCCGCCATCGACAAGCAGGTCACTTCCGGTCATATAGGAAGCTTCCGGTGACGCGGCGAACGCTATCACATTAGCAATCTCATTTGCTTTTCCTACTCTTCTTAGGGCAGTATTGCGCTCGATTGCCTTTTGAAACTTTTCATTCTGTAGACCTTCCTCTGTTAGAGGGGTTTCTACAAATGTCAGTTTCATTGTTTAATAGAAGCCTGGATGACAATTCTTCCATTCTCTAATTTTGGGGCAAGGTTAATAACACCTTTTTGGGCGGCGAATCTCAGCTCCGAATCAAATTGATGTCTGTCAAACATTCGCCCGACTAAAGAGGATTTCAAGATTTCTAGTGCGCCTTCTCTGTTTCCTTTGTAAAAGGAAAGGGCTGCTAGAGCTGCATCCGTCATTTCAACCTCTTCCTCCTGTTCACTTACCAGACAATCAATAAAATGGCCTGCTCCATAGAAATCTTCTAAACTCATTTCTCCTGAATTACCGGAGCATATTACCATGACAGTCTCCTCATGCCAATCGTTTGTGATTTCTTTAGCGATGAACGGATTATTCAATAAAGAGGCAATATAAATTTCCTTTGCTCCTATCGATTTTCTTAAAGCAACTGTGCCGTTTGTCGTAGAGAGGACCAGAGCTTTGCCGTTCACTTTTTCGCCAAGGACAGCGGGACTCGGGTAGACAAAACCGGCTACCGGTTTGGCATCAAGTTCACCAGCGAGAATATAGGTGTTGATCCCATATTGTTTTTCATAAGTGAGTGCTTCCTCGCAGTTTAGAACAGGAATAACTTCAGTGGCGCCATCCTGTAAGGCAGAAACAATCGTCGTTGTTGCAAGCAGGACATCAAGCACGACGGCTACTTTTTCTCCCTCGGCCATTTTTTGTTCATTAATTTCTTCTTTTCTAGTGAGCAGATGAATTTTTTTCATTTTGCTTCCTTGACTGCAATGCTTCCGGCATGCAAAATCAAACTTTTTACAAACGTATTGAAATGCGAAAAACGCGGGTCATTGGTCTGCCCTTTTTTATAGCGATAATAGATCTGCTGAATGATGACAGCAAGCTTGAAATAGGCAAAAGTAAGATAAAAATCGATATTAGAAATATCTCTGCCGCTTTTGTTTGCATAGGCTTCAATAAATTGTTTTCTTGTCATGAATCCCTCCAGAACTGTGACAGAAGTTTTTCCAAGCCCTGATTTTAACTGGGCCGGATCACTATTCTCGGTCCAATATCCCATCGCTACCCCTAAATCGGCTAATGGGTCTCCTACTGTCGTCATTTCCCAGTCAAACAGGCCGACCATGTCGGTTATCTCTTCATTAATCATTGCGTTGTTCAGTTTATAGTCATAATGAATGATCGTCGCTTCTCCGTTGGATGGGATATGCTTTGCCAGCCAATCAAGCAGTGGTTCCACTTCGGGAATATCGTCGGTTTTGGCACGGAGGTATCTGGAAATCCAGCCATGAACCTGCCGTTCCATAAAGCCGTCTGGTTTGCTGATCTCCGAAAGCCCCGTTTTCTGATACGGAATCGAGTGCAGCTCGACAAGCTTATCGACCATAATTTCCGACAGCCTGCGGCACTTTTCCGGCGTTGCCTGAAAGCCCTCCGGAAAAGACGTATCAAAGACAAGCCCATGTTTTCTTTCCATAATGAAAAATGGTGTTCCGACAATCGTCTTGTCTTCTGAGAACAAGATGGGCCTCGGTGCCGGCTCAAAGTAAGGATGGAGCTCAGAAATGACTAAGTGCTCTCTTTTCATATCATGGGCTTTAGGAGCGACAGGCCCCAGCGGCGGTCTTCTCAGGACTGCTTCCCAGCCTCCGATTTTCAATTGATAGGTTAAATTGGAATGGCCTGCGGAAAATTGTAAAATCTCAAGCGGAGCTTCCGGAAGGTCTTCAATCTTCCGGCGTAAAAAGCGTTCCAATATTGAAAGATCCAGTTCCTCCCCTTTCCGGACAAATATTGTATCTTCGCCGATTTTATACGACATGGTTTTGCCTCCTCGCCTAAGGAATTTTAGGTTCATTTAACTGTGCACCATGTAACTTTTTAATCCTTCATACAGCAAATCAGGAATTGGCTTACTCTTTTGTTCGACAAAGTCAAAAAAGACAATGATCGCATTTCCCTTTGCAATCAGCTGGCCTGTCTGGGAACAAACAATATCATGATTGATTTCAAAGCTTTTCGTACCAATTTTCGTTACAAACGTTTTAATCATTAAGATCTGGTTAAAGTACCCCTGGTTGACAAAGTCACATTTTGTCGAAGCTATGATGAAATTCCACTCGTTGGTGTCCATGCTGTATCCAAGCGCTTCAAAAAATTTAATCCGCGATTCTTCCAGGTAGATAAAATAACTCGTATTATTGATATGTCCGAGGGCATCTGTTTCACAGAAACGGACCGTTACTTCTGTTTCCAGGATCATCTTTTCCTCTCCCTTGACCTTTGCTGATTCGGGTCTCAATTCCTGACGCTTATCTTTTGATATTCATACCAGCCTTTTCCTGTTTTTCTGCCAAGATGGCCCTGCTTTACTTTTTCCTCAATGCAGGCAAATGGCTTATCTTCCGGATTACCCGTTTCATTGAAGCGCTGCTGCATGACGAAATAACCAACATCAATTCCTGATAGATCCATCAGTTCGAAGGGGCCGATCGGATGGCTCAGGGCTTTGCGGCAGATCTTATCGATATCCTTGAAATCGGCGATACCGTTTTCATATAAATAAACCGCTTCTCGTTGAATCGCTCCCAGGATACGGTTTGCAACAAAACCTGAAATTTCTTTTCGTAATAATACGGCTGTCCTGTTGATTGTTTCGCACACTTCCAGGACAATCTGGGCTGTTTCTTCAGAGGTCGCTTCACTCATTACTACCTCCACGCAATCCATTACTAGCGGCGGAAAGAAAAAGTGCATATTGACGACCTTTTCAGGACGGTTGGTGACGTCTGCAAGCAGGCTGCTGACGATAGTCGAACTGTTTGTTGCATAAATCGTATGGGAAGGGGCGAATTTTTCAAGCTCGGAAAATACCTCCCTTTTCACATCCAGTTTTTCGACGACTGCTTCGATGACAAGGTCGGCTTTCGATGCAGCCTCCTCCAGGTCAGCGGTGAATTGCAGGCGTCCGAACGCAGCAAGCTTGGCATCCTCGGTTAATTTCCCTTTTTGCACCCATTTGTCCAGAATCGCATGGAGCTTTTCCTCCGCCTGTTTCAATGCTGACTCCTGCATATCCTGCAGAATGGTTTCATATCCGCCCAGTGCAGATAGCATGGCAATCTGATGGCCCATTTGCCCTGCCCCAACCACAGAGATAGATTGGACTTTTTCGGTTGTCATAGATATTCCCCCTTCAATTCGTTGGTTCTGGACTGACTGGTTAGTATGTAATAAACATCAAGAAAGAACAAGGAAGGAAGATGAAAATCTGGCAAGCCATCTCCTGCATCTCCCGTCCCCTGTCAGTCTCTTTCGATTCCTTTTAAAAACATTTCCACGAAGATATCTGTTACTTCTTTTTCAGACATGCTGCCTTCGGGATTGAACCATTCGTAGCTCCAGTTCGCTATGCCAAGGATGCCGAACGTTACAATCTCTGCATTCAGGTCCTGCCGAAATTCCCCTTTTTTGATGCCCTCTTCAAGGATAGCCTGGATATTAAACCGGAATTGATCACGTTTTGGGATGATTTGAGATAATCTCTCTTCGCTCAAATTTTGCATCTCACGGAAAAACACCTTTGCACTGGCTCCCTGGCTCTTGATATTGCTTAACAGCATGAGTATGATGTCATACAATTTTTGTTTATAGCTTTTTGTTTCATCCCGGAAAATCTTTTCCTGATGTTTAAGCAGTTCATCAATATAACGAAAATGGATATCCATCAGCAATTCTTCTTTGCTGGAAAAATAATAATAAAAGGTTCCTTTTGTTACGCCAATGGAATCGACAATGTCCTGGATCGATGTCTCACTGAATCCTTTTTTTTCGAATAGCCGTACGCTATGCTCTGTAATTTTCGCTTTCACCCAAGTATCCTCACAATCTGTTGAAAAATGTCAGTGAAATTATAACATACCCAACGCCTTTTCTTATTATAAGGATTCTGCTTTTCTAAGATTACTTTGCAGCGGCTTCCTCTCTCAATGCACGGCGCAAAATTTTGCCAACGTTCGTTTTAGGAAGCTGTTCACGAAATTCTACTGTACCCGGGACTTTATAGGCGGCCAGATTCTTTCTGCAAAATTCAATGATTTCATCAGCAGTCACTGTTTTCCCTGCTTTTAAAACAATGATCGCTTTAACCGTCTCGCCGCGATATGCATCCGGAATCCCGATGACAACCGCTTCCTGTACGGACGGATGTTCATAAATCACTTCCTCGACATCACGCGGATAGATATTGTAGCCGCTTGCAATGATCATATCCTTCTTGCGGTCTACGATATAAAGATAGCCATCTTCGTCCATCCTCGCGATATCGCCTGTATAAAGCCAGCCGTCCTTTAAGGTAACAGCGGTTTCTTCCGGCATGTTCCAGTATCCCTTCATCACTTGCGGACCCTTGATGACCAACTCGCCAAGCTCGCCGAAGGGTACTTTCTCGGTTCCGGTAGCCAAATCAACTACTTTATAATCAGTCGAAGGAAATCCGATTCCCACGCTTCCAGCTTTTCTTTCAGCAAACGGGGGGTTACAATGGGTTGTCGGCGATGCTTCTGACAATCCATATCCCTCGAGAATCTGTGATCCTGTTTTACTTTCGAACTCGCGAAGCAGCTCAAGCGGCATTGGGGCGCTTCCGCTGTTACAGGAACGGATTGAATCAATCCCATAATCTTCAGCATGAGGGTGATTCGTGATCGCCACATACATGGTTGGCACACCAGGGAAAATGGTCGGCCGCTCATTTTTAATGGTATTTAGCACCTCTTCAATTTCAAAACGCGGAAGCATAATTGATTCGGAAGCGGTATAAATGGCATAGTTCATTGCCGATGTCATCCCGAAAACATGGAATAAAGGAATGATTGTCAAAAAGCGCTCTTTTCCAAACTCGACGTCATCTTTGAAGAATTCATAAGTCTGGACCACATTTGCAAGGATGTTTTTGTGTGTCAGCATCGCTCCCTTGGACCGCCCTGTCGTTCCCCCGGTATACTGCAGAACAGCAATATCATGTTCTGTTTCGATCTCTACAGGGATTACCTGTCCGTTTCCTGCTGTTAAAAATCCGTCAAATGTATAATCCGGTGCGAAATCCTGTCCAGATGGCTGCAGGCTTACGACGATAATATTCTTTAGATTAACAGACTGCTGAACCTGCTTCACTTTCGGGTATAATGCATCCAATACGATAATCGTCTCTGCACCTGAATCATTCAGAATATATTCAATTTCCCTTTCAACCGACATCGGATTTAGCTGTGTAACAATCGCACCAACAGTTAATACTCCATTATAAGCAATGACATACTGCGGGCAATTCGGCAGCATGATTGCCACCCGGTCTCCCTTTTGCAGACCGTTTTTCTGCAGCGAAGAAGCAAATAAGTTTACTGCATGTGACAGCTCTTGGTAGGTAATCTTTTTTCCAAAGAAGGTAATGGCGTTATGGGCAGGATAATTTTTAGCAGTATTTTGAAGGACTTGCGGAATGGTGCGGTCAGGGATTTCAATCTCTGCTGCAACCAAATCCTGATACACGGACAGCCACGGTTTTTTTCTCATAGGTAAACCTCCATATCAAATTGAAGAGCGCTTGAAATAGTAAACCTTTTGTAAATCATCGCTGTCTGCAACATTTCCTTTCATTCCTTTTTAGCGCTACATAGCGTGGCTTCCGCCATCGACAACCAATACATCACCGGTCACATAATTCGATGCCTCGGAAGCCAGGAACAGAGCAACTCCCTTTAAATCATCCTCTGATCCAAAACGTCTTAGCGGTGTTGAACCAAGGATCGGGTCTTTGCCTTTTTCGATGAGAACCTGTGACATTTTAGTCGGGAAAAAGCCAGGGGCAATTGCGTTAACATTAATATTGTGGGGCCCCCATTTAACTGCAAGGTCCTTTGTAAAAGTGATGACAGCGCCCTTGCTCGTATTATAGCCAATTGTGTTCATGACCCGAGGGTCCGTGCCGCCAAGCCCGGCTACGGAAGCGATGTTAATAATTTTTCCGCCTCCTTGTTCAATCATGACCTTCCCGGCTGCCTGGCTCATCATGAACGTCCCGGTGACATTTACATTGATAACCTTCTGCCATGCTTCAAGCGGCATTTCTTCAACCGGGGCTCCCCAGGTTGCACCGCTGTTGTTGACGAGAATGTCAATTGAGTCAAATTCCCTTTTCGTTTCATCGATTACTGCCTGAACCTCTTCAGGATTGGAAATATCACATTTTAACGCAAGCGCTTTGACACCTAGTTGACGGACACGTTCTGCGACTTCCTCACATGCCTCTTTTTTGCGTGAGCATAATACGACATTGGCGCCCGCTTCGGCAAATCCGATCGCAATCTGTTCACCGAGCCCTCTGCCGCCCCCGGTAATAATTGCAGTCTTTCCTGTTAAATCAAATAGTTCCATAACCTTCATTATCCCCACAGCCCTTCTTATTCTCTATCGCGCTTATTGATATTTTCGCAGCTCCAATTTGGCAACCTGAGCCTTGTGGACTTCATCAGGGCCGTCAGCAAGCCTTAATGTACGGGCATTGGCCCATTGAGCCGCTAAAGGAGTATCATTGGAGACACCTGCACCGCCAAATGCCTGAATGGCACGATCCAAAACACGAAGCGCCATTGAAGGGGCGACAACCTTAATCATCGCAATCTCCGCTTTGGCTTCCTTATTGCCGACTGTATCCATCATATAGGCCGCCTTTAAAGTCAGTAAACGGGCCTGTTCAATCTCAATCCTTGAATCCGCGATCCATTCCTGGATGACGCCCTGTTTTGACAGCGGCTTGCCAAAGGCAGTCCTTTCCTGAACACGCTTACATAATTCATCAAGCGCCCGTTCAGCTGCACCGATCAAGCGCATACAGTGATGGATTCTTCCCGGCCCAAGACGTCCCTGGGCAATGGCAAATCCTTTTCCTTCCCCCCAGATGATATTTTCTGCAGGTACTCTGACATTTTCATATGTAATTTCAGCGTGTCCATGCGGCGCGTGGTCGTACCCAAAGACAGAAAGCATTCGTTCAATGGTTACTCCTGGGCTGTCCAACGGAACCAAAATCATCGATTGCTGTTCATGACGATTTGCATTCTGGTCATTTTTCCCCATGACGATCGCAATTTTGCAGCGTGGATCTCCTGCTCCGGAAGACCACCATTTGCGGCCGTTTATCACATATTCGTTGCCATCCCTTTCGATTCGCGCTTCAATATTGGTTGCGTCCGAAGAAGCGACATCCGGCTCTGTCATCGAAAAACAGGAGCGAATTTCCCCGTCTAACAGCGGCTTTAACCATTTTTCCTTTTGTTTTTCCGTTCCGTAGCGTACCAATACCTCCATATTCCCGGTATCAGGAGCGCTGCAATTGAATACCTCAGGTCCGATTAAAGACCGGCCCATGGTTTCGCAAAGCGGCGCATACTCTACATTTGTCAGTCCCGCTCCAAGATCACTTTCAGGCAGGAATAAATTCCATAGACCTTCGGCTTTCGCTTTTGCAGTCAACTCACCCATGATCGGCGGAATCGCACCCCATCTATCGCTTTGTTCATTAAGCTGTTTTTCATAGACTTTTTCATTTGGGTACACATGGTCTTCCATAAATTGATTTACTTTTTTCTGAAGTTCATTTACCTTATCGGAATAAGAAAAATCCAATATTATCCCTCCTCTTATTTCTTTGGACTAACCGGTTAGTATGTTCTTACTATTCAGTATACGATTTTCTGAAAAATATTCAACTATTAAACTCAAAATTAGAAAAATTGGTCACCCCTTGTAAAAAGAACGCCTGCAACCCCGCTCCGTCCATCTTGTGAAAAAGGATAGCTCAAACTTCACCAAATTTAGGGTTGGCTTTAAAAAAAGCCACCCTTTGCTTACCCAATGATAATTCTTTCCTTTGGATAATGATAATTATCGGTTTTCTCCCTTCTTCCGATTATGAAAAGGAAAGAAACGATTCCGACACGGCCTATGAACATCAGGGTCATGTCAATAATTTTGCCGACGGTGCTTAAGTCCGGAGTGATCCCAAACGACATCCCTACCGTACCGAAAGCCGAACAAACCTCAAATATGATTTGTGTCAATGGAAAATCTTCAGTTATCGTCATGATAAATATGGAAACGATACAGAGAATGACCCCCATAAGCATGACTGCAGTGGCTTTATATATATCTTCATCGCATATCTCCCGTTCAAATACCTTGATTGAACGGCTCCCTTTTGCAAAATTCCATAAAAACAGAATCATAATCGCAAATGTCGTTGTCCTTATACCTCCTCCTGTCGAGCTTGGGGAGGCGCCAATGAACATCATAAAGCTCATCAGCAATTGCGTTGGCTCGGAAAAGTCGCTGACATTCATGGTTGTAAGTCCTGCACTTCTTGTATTGGATGACATGAATAAAGAATAAAAAAAGGATTCATGCCACGGTTTCCCTTTTAAAAACTCATTCATTTCCAACAGATAAATAAACAAGGCTCCTCCAATAATGAAGCCGAAAAAAGTAACTGAGGTAATTTTTGAAAAAAGGGAAAAACGGAATTTATAAACCCTGGCCCGGTTTGAAAGAAACTCTTTCATTTCAATCAACACTGGAAAGCCAATCGCTCCGAGAATTAAGAGCAGGATTGTGATGAATTGGATGAAATAGTCATCTTTATAAGGAATCATCGATTGTCCGGTTATATCAAAGCCGGCATTAGTTGTCGCACTGACAGAAAGGAAAAGTCCATGTAAAAATGCCTGATTCCAGTCGGAAAAATAGTTGAGGAAATAAAGACCAAGCACAATGGCACCGATTAATTCAATGATGACGATAATTTTTATCAACTGAATCATCAGTTTTACCAAACCGGAAAGCTGCGTCTGATTTTGATCAGCCATTATCAGCTGCCGTTCTTTTAACCCAATCCTTTTCCCCATGATTATCCATAGAAAGGTTCCCAGGGTCATGACGCCAATTCCGCCAAACTGCAGTACGAACATAAAGATAAAAATGCCGGGTGTACTAAAGGTATCAACTACATTTATTACAGTTAAACCGGTTACGCTCACGGCACTCACTGCTGTGAACAAAGCATCAATGAATGTCCATCGAATGCCTGGCTTAGTCGCTATGGGCAGGCTAAGCAGCAGTGTCGAAACACTGACGGCAAGAAAATAATAACCGATAATGATTTGGACGGGACTCAGCCTATTCATTGATTTTTTAAATGATGTCCACATATAAATATTCCTTTCATATCGTTGAAGTTGTTGGTATGTATAGGAACATTAACGTACCATAGAGAAGCCTTTCATAAAGATTCCGGTTAACTAAGTCTAACCTTCCTGTCTATTATACACATTCTACTACATCTCCTAAAGTATTTTAAAACTTGAGAAAAAAAGCCGAATTTATCTTTTAGTATTTGATAATCCTTGTATATTGAAAGCCTTTTCTTGCTTGTAATTGCAGGGTGTTTTCCCATAATTACTTTTAGTAAAAGAGTCCTTGCTGTCCCATAATACTATTACAGCGGCAAAAGCCACTGTAAATATTAAAAACAAGGGGAGAATGTAAATGGCTAACAACAGCAGCAGTAACCAACTTTTAGTGCCTGGCATCGAACAGGCTTTAGACCAAATCAAGTATGAAATCGCTCAGGAGTTCGGCGTTCAGCTTGGTTCTGAAACAACTTCCCGCGCAAATGGATCAGTTGGCGGTGAGATCACAAAACGTCTTGTGGCACAAGCTCAATCACAATTACAAGGCAAATAAGGTTCTACAACATCTGAATAGTGATATGGTATGGATCGAATTATTAAAAAAGCATCTTATGCTTGATATTCTGAACTGAAAAGTTCCATTGAAAAAGGCTGTCATCCAGGGTAAATGATGACAGCCTTTTTAATCCTTCTTTTGATGCTGATTTATTTTATTCTTTTCACCATGCTTTTGCTTTGGGGATTGCGTTTTATCGGGTTTTCCTTTTGAAAAATTTGTTTTGTTTTTAGGAACTGCCGGTTTTTTAGGTCTATGCAGTTTATTTTCCTTTATAGCGTCTTTTTGGTCATAGGATTGTTCTTGTCTTTTTTCGTTGAAGGAGTTTTTTTCATGATGCTTCGGCTCATTCTTTTTGACTGAAGGAGGCATTGGTCGTATAATCGGCTTCGTTTTGTCAATCTTAGGTTTTTCATTTTTTTGAGGATTGATTCGCTCTCGGCTGATCTTTTTCTCTGGAATGATGTTGCTGCTTTTGGATTCCTGTCTCTGTTTTTGCGGTTCGACTTTTGCTACCGATTTTTTTTGCCGCTCTTCTATGGAAGCACTGTTCTGTTTGGGAGGTTCCTCCAGCTTTTGTTGTTTATCCTTTTCGGGCTTTTTGAAAATTTTGTTCTTATCCGTTTTTTGTTCCTTTTTTTCTAAGTACTTGCCGGTAGAAATACCCTCCTCTTTGGCATTATCCCTATCCACTTGCGTACCATTGACGATTTTCATCCTGGCTTCAGGAACAAGCGCCGCTGTTTTTGATATTTCCTGCCTAATGGATTTATCCAATTTGGCGCTTTTATCCACTACTGTTGTAGATACGACGATTTCTTTATGCTCTTTAAAATAGCCAAGTTTTTTTATTGTTTTAACAATCTTGTCTGTGACTGTTTTGATATTTTTTTCGTCCCAGTCAGAAAGCTGGCTAATGACATTTTTACCTTCCTGGTTTAAGCCTTCGAGTTCGATAACCTCTAATTGGTCATTCACACCTAACTCAATGCTCGGGTTAACGTCTATGGTCAAATAGGCAGAGCATTTATCCGCAAACATGGCAGGAATCATAGAAAGGATTAGGATGATAACCGCTGCTGCACTTATGAAGGTTGTTTTTTTAACTGAAATATGAAAGAAAGAAAAAGCACCGTGTCTTTTTACCTGTTTATAGGATACCTCCGCGCCAATTTCATAGGGATGTTCCTTCCGGGGTGCCTTTAAAAATTCTCCTTCAGGGGTCAAGAGGGTAACAAATTTGTTATCCATCTCTAATATAATGCCTTTCTTCACTCTTCAAACACCCCTTTGATATATTCGTGTAAATATAAAAAATCACCATTCAAAATAAGCGCAACAGCTATGATATATTTTCGATTTCTTTCAAGCGTTTTTCTGCTGACAGTGACTTTCTTTTCAAGCTGCTTAATCGGCAGGCGTTTTTTCGTCATCAATATTTCATTTAATACCGGATCGCTGACCAGCATTTTCGCGGTGGAAATCGCACCCCTTCTTGCATCGGAGTGCTTCGGGGAATTCTCAACCAGATCGGAGAAAGAGACAGCAAATTCTGCTAAGCGAGTTTGGTAAATTTGAATTTCATCTCTGCGCTTTTCCGCTTCTTTTTGCTTTTCATATTCTTGCATTGATTTTTCTGCTTCAAGATAGGACTGCGTATGATCATCATCCGTATTTTCTGAAGTCAGATCCAGGATGATATCCTTGCGTCTTGTCTGGCTTCTTAAATAATCTATGACCCGGCGTTTTACCAGGGTTTCCGCAAATGCCAGCAGCGAACTTCCTTTACATGGTGAATATTTATCAATTGACTCATTAAAAGCAATAAGACCTATACTGAATTCATCGTCTGATTCATTGATATAACGTCTGCACACAGACGAAACTGTTTTTGCGATAAATGGTTTAAATGAATGGATCAATTCATCACGCAAATATACATCGCCGTCCTGTATTTTTAAAACTGTCTCTTCTAATGAACTTTTTTTCTTGGACGACGTAAATAATAAACTTAGCAAATGCTCACCCCATTTCTACGCCACATTATAACATAGTCGTAACATTTTAATTCTTAGGGGCAAGCAAGGGAAAGAACAGTACCAAATGAACTATTTTAGCTTCTGAATCTTTTTTTGTTGCTAAATGTTTAGTTAATTTTGAAGCAGCCATAATAATGTATACGTTTCAGCGAAAACATTTTCGGGGGTCAGGCATTTATGTTTTTAACAACTTTTTTTATCTTCAGGTAATCTGGACGATAAAAGCCCGCAAATGCAGGACTATGTCCATGACATGCGGGCTCATGTTTGCTATAAACTTGATTTCTGACGGGAAGCTATTACGCTTCTTGCGTTTCCGTGTCTTTTTTACTCGAAAATAAAAATCCTCCTGCTGTGATCCCGATCAACACTATCCAGAAGACCAGCTTCCATCCTGTTGATTCAGGGAAGTGACGATCAAGCACTCCAATTGAAGGATGTGCGAGCGTGAAAACAGCAAGCTTTACGCCAACCCAACCGACAATAAAGAAGGCCGCCGTTTCCAGTGACGGGCGTTTATGAAGCAGCTTCACAAACGCATTGGCCGCGAAACGCATAATAATTAAGCCAATCATGCCGCCGAGAAACATAATCATAAACTGACCGCCGTCAATCCCTCCGACCTTAAACCAGCCTGATTCCGGCAGCGTCACCGCAAGAGCGACAGCAGCAAGCATGGAATCGACTGCAAAAGCGATGTCAGCAAGCTCGACTTTCAAAACAGTCGTCCAAAAACCACCAGCATTTTCTTTCGGCTCATGTACCTTTTCTTTGCCGGCAAATCGCTTATAAATGTGCTGGAATGAAATAAATAGAAGGTAAATGGCCCCTATTGCCTGCACCTGCCAGACATTGACAAGGAAAGAAATAAGGAACAGGCTTGCAAATCTAAATACAAATGCCCCCAGAAGTCCGTAAAATAGCGCTTTTTTCTGTTGTTCTTTCGGCAAATGCTTAACCATGACGGCCATGACCACGGCATTGTCAGCGGCCAGAATTCCTTCAAGCCCGACAAGGACCAGTAACACCCAGCCATATTCCAATAATAATGATGCATCCATGCTAATCAACCTCCAAATGTTTATTTTCCTTCACACCTATAAACAGCATCAGGCAAAATAAAAAGACCTCTGCCGTTTATAGGCAAAGGTCTGGCTGAACATGAATTCATGTCAACAAAGCCGATGGACTTTCCGTCCATGGAATGACGACTTTGTTTTAGGGCGAACCCTAACGCTACTCCCCTTTGTTTAAAGGAAATCATATTATCATACTAACAGTATACTAAGAAAACTAAACTTTAACAACCATTTTTTTCAGATTACTATATTAAAGCCGTTCGTTTTCATTTTTCGATGATATTTTCAATAGTTTCAGATAAAGCCGTCCGAATTTGGCCCAGTTCGTTTTCCCGGAAAAGTATTCTTTAAATAAAGCTAAAAAAAGTTCATACTTTCCTTTATAGGGGTACCATTGAATTTCTGACTTTTTCTTTCCAGCGTCCTTCATGATCGCCTTTTCATGGCAAAATATCCGGAGGCCATCTACGCCATGATATCTGCCGATTCCGCTTTGCTTGACACCGCCAAATGGCATGTTGTGATTTGCTACTGATACAAGTACGTCATTAATGATTACGGCACCGGTCACTAATCGGCCGGAAACCCGATCAGCCTTTGCGGCGTCACTTGTCCAAACGCTCGAATTCAGGCCATATTCGCTGTCATTGGCAAGCGTGATCGCCTCTTCCTCATTATCGAAGGGCATGACAGGCAAAACGGGGCCAAACGTTTCTTCAGACATGACTTTCATTGTATGATTTACATTTGATAATATCGTAGGGGGAAGGAAGAGCTTGTTTCCGATATTCCAGCCATTTGGGTCCATTCCTGATTCTAATACCGCTCCTTTCGCAAGAGCATCCTGTAGATGTTCCCGGACGATATCCACCTGTGCTGGGAAAGTCATCGAACCAACATCATCTGAGAGTGTTGTCCCCTGCTTAAGTGCGCTTGCTTTTTCTTTCAGCAGCGTAAGGAACTCAGCATAAATGGGCCGCTCCACATACACTCTTTCGACACTCATGCACACCTGGCCGCTATTTGTCAATCCACCCCACAGTGCTGCGTTCACCGCCCGTTCTAAATTGGCGTCCTTGAAGACAATCATCGGATCCTTGCCGCCGAGCTCCAGTGTGCAGGGAATTAGTTTTTTCGCGGCTGCTTCCCCAATTACTTTTCCTGTCTTTACCGAACCGGTAAAAAAAAGATAATCCGGGTTTTGTTCAGAAAGCGCTGCCCCTACTTCCTTCCCGCCGTGGGCAAATTGAATAACCCCTTGCGGAAAACCGGCTTCCAAAAACAGTTCCTCCATACACTTGCCAACAAGAGGAGTTATTTCAGATGGTTTTGCAATCACCGTGTTTCCTGCGGCGACGGCACTGAAAATGGGAACCATCGCCAGCAGCAGCGGATAATTCCATGGTGAGATCACCAGCACCGTGCCACGCGGCATGTAATCTATATACGACTTTTTCCCGATAAACAGAAGCGGCGTGGAGACCTTCCTCCGGGACAGAGATCTCCGGGCATGTTTTTCGATATGGCGGATTCCATCAATGGTTGGCATGATGTCTGCAACAATTGCCTCGGTTTTCACCTTGCCAGTGTCCTGTGAAATCACTTCCGCAATTTCATCCATTTTTTCGACCATCAGGAGCCGCAGTTTTTTAAGGTAAACGAGCCGATCAGAGATGGATAATTGTGACCATAATTGAAAAGCCTGTTTCGAACGATCATAGATAAATCCGATTTGCACAAGCGGTGTTTCGGCCATTTCCCCAATTTCTTTGCCAGTGGCCGGCGAGTACACCTTCCATTTTGTATTTAAATCAATCATATGAATACCTCCTCTCCTCTCTGATCAGTCAAGGATAGGTTTTTTGCCTGCCCCTTCCTTATATAATGCCAAATATGCGGTCGCCTGTATAATATAATCGATGGGAACGAGATTGATTACACAACCTGTTTCCCTGCCGATTTTCGGAAAAATCGGCAAGAAGTTCAGCCGATCCAGAAAATTCAAAGTGAAACGTACATTTTATAAGAGGGCATTGAAGATAGTCAAATAAAGGCGGGAAAATTCTGAAAAAAAGGTCCATTTTCACAATGAAACAAGAAAGAATAATATTTTATTACATTAAGAAGGTTTTTCCGTTACTATAGAAGAAAGCACTTTGAAAGCATGTTTTGAACAAGAGGTGAATGCACAATTGAAACGAATACTCAGAGCTTATGATTATCCCATCTTCATCGCTGTTGTGCTGCTCTCCCTATTTGGATTAGTTATGGTATATAGTTCAAGTATGATTACTGCAGTAGCCCGTTACGATAGATCAATGGATTACTTTTTTCAAAACCAAAAAAATGCCTTGATTCTTTCGTTTATCTTCATGTTTATTATCATGATTCTACCTTACAAACTATATAAGAATAAATTATTTCTAATGATCATGATGGGCGCTATTGCCCTCCTGCTTCTGTTCGTTTCCATCTTCGGACATACAGCTAATAATGCGACGAGCTGGCTGCGGCTTGGTGCACGGAGCTTACAGCCTGCTGAATTCTCCAAACTGGCGATTATTATCTATCTGTCGGCGATATACGGGAAAAGGCAGGACCGGATCAACAATATCGATAAGGCAGTCATTCCGCCAATTGTCTTTCTGGCAGGCATCTGTTTTTTAATCATCCTTCAGCCTGACTACGGAAGCGCCGCGATTGTCCTGTTAATATCAAGCACGATCATCCTATGTTCCGGAATGAATCTAAAAAGCATGGGAAAATTGCTGATGATATTTTTATTAGTCGCCGGAATCATTTCCCTGGCTGTCGTGATAACCGGAAATGCTTCAGAAATTTTTTCAGAGGAAAGGGTATCGAGGTTCACTGGTCTTTCCGATCCTTTTGAGAAAGGTGACGACGGCTTTCAGCTGGTAAATTCCTTGCTTGCGATCGGATCTGGGGGAATAACAGGGGTTGGGCTGGGTGACAGCGTCCAAAAATATGGATATCTTCCCGAATCACATACTGATTTTATCATGGCGATAATTGCCGAAGAGCTTGGCATCTTTGGTGTATTATTTGTTCTGCTGACGCTTGGCTTTATCGTATTAAGAGGTTTTATTTTATCAGCGAAATGCAAGGACCCCTTTGGAAGTCTGCTGCTGATTGGCATATCCTCCATGATTGGGATCCAAGTAGGCATCAATGTCGGCGGTGTAACCGGACTGATTCCGATCACTGGAATCACCCTGCCGTTCATAAGCTATGGAGGTTCATCATTGCTGCTGCTAATGATTTCCATCGGCATCATGGAAAATGTCATTATGCGGATGAATTTATTGGAGCAAAAAGAAATGGAGCAACCACAGGCTGCTGTACAAAACAAAAGCATCTAAGAAAAGCAGGCGGAGTACCGCCTGCTTTTTGTCTATATTAATCCACTTATAGCAAGAAATTTATTTTGCCTTAAGTGATAATCTCATCCACAATTCCGTATTCCTTCGCTTCTTCCATTCTCATGAAATAACCACGGTCCGTATGATCAGTGGTTTCTCATAAATCTCAATAAATCGCCATAAATTATTTCATCTGATAGATCGAGCTCATTCCGTACCGTTTCCTGATACGGCTCACAGGCCTCAGGAGCAATTTCCTTCCCTGTGTTTTTATCATAACAGCTTTCATCCTGATAGATGACCCGGTCTCCGACAAAACTTCCATCCCGGAAAATAACAGGATGTTCGCTTTTCCTTGTAAACAAATCGTGGCCAAATGACATAAAGCCCCTCGTTTCAATTCCAAGTAAGTGAAGCAACGTTTCGCGAATATCGATTTCGCCGCCCAGATTTTCGATTGTTTTACCAGAATGTCCCGGAACATGGATGACAACCGGAATCTGCCGGTATTTCGTGTGATTGACCTGGTTTGGTTGGTCACCGAGCATTTCACTCAAAGCCGCTTCATATTTTTCAGAAATACCGTAATGGTCTCCATAAAGGACAAACACTGTATCTTGATACATTCCTTTTGCTTTCAATCTGCTAAAAAACGTTTTGATCGCTTCATCCTGATAACGGACAGTGGTTACATAGCGGTTAACGACCTCTTGATCAGTATTGGCAGTGGAAATCATCTGGTCTTCTTCATTCAATAAAAACGGAAAATGGTTAGTCAGGGTAATCAGCTTGGCATAATACGGCTCAGGAAGACCTTCCAGTCGGTTGATGGACTGTTCAAAAAATGGAATGTCTTTGATGCCGTAATTCACCGAATTATCATCTGTGACACGATAATCAGCTTTCGCGAAAAAACGGTCATAACCAAGTGTTGCGTACATTTGTTTCCTGTTCCAAAACGATGGATCGTTCCCGTGAAAGGAAGCGGCGTAATAATTTCTATTTTTCTTCAGGATTTTAGGCAAGCTGTTAAATGTATTTTCGGGTCTGCGTACAAAAACGGAACCACCTGAAAGCGGGTAAAGTCCGGTATCGATCATGAATTCGGAGTCGGATGTTTTTCCCTGTGCTGTTTGGTCGTAAATCTGATTGAAGTAATAACTTTCGTTAATCAGCTTATTTAAAAATGGCGTGATTTCTTTCCCATTCACCTTTTGGCCAATTACAAAGTCCTGTGTTGATTCCATGCTGATTAGCACAAGGTTTTTTCCCTTTGCAATCCCAAATAAATCGGATGTATCATTCTCTTTATCGGACAAATATTCTTTGATGGAAGCTGTATCCGATTTGTCCGCAAAGGCGCGGTCAATCGGAGAACGGAATCCAAGGGCGATATCATACAGATGGTAATTGTACGGACCAATTGCTTTGACCATCTGGCCGCGATTATAAGAGGCAGAAAATACATGTGATGAGGAGATAAGCCCTAGCCCCGCCGTAAATAAAAGCATAGCCGCTCCTGCAACGATCCATTGCTTCTTTCTTTTAGCCGGGATGGCCAACCTGCCACTGTCCCATTTCCTTGCCAGCATCCCTGCGGCGATTATATCAACGAACAGGAGCAGATCCCATCCCTTCATTAACTCAAAGGTACTCGGGCCTATGCCGCCCACATTCTTAAATTGAAAAAGAATCGATACTGTTACAAAATCAATATAAAAGCGATAATATAGCAAATCAGCGTAAAGCATCCCGGTCACCACCGTCATAATGATAACCAAGATAGTGCGGTTCAGCCTGAAGCCAAAGAAAAAGCTGCACCCCAGCAGCAAGATCAGTGATCCGATCGGGTTAAATAGGATCAGCAAAACATCGAGAATATTCTGAACTGGCAAATCAAAACCGATGAAAGAAACAACCACTGTTTTCAGCCACAATGCAAGCAGGCAAAACAAAAAGAACAAACCAGGGTCTTTGTTGATTGTTTTCTTTTTTTTCATAGTGCCGCCTGCCAGTCTTTTATCATCAAGTCAGCCTCCTGCTTTATCATAGCGGCCAGATATGGCAGCGATTCCGGGTCCTGGACACCCATAAATGCTGCCTGGATCCAGTTCCTTTGCAGTAAATAATCACTTTCATAGCTTAACAAAATATTTTTCTCTTTCAGCCGGTCACCAAGCTCTCTGGATGAAAGGTCCGATGGCAGGCAAATCGTAATTACGCCTGGTGAATAGGTATCATCCCCGAATACTTCCAACTCCTGCTCTTTGAAGTACCTCCTTATTCTTCCAGCAGAAGGAAGATCAATCGTATGGTTCCAGTTAAGAGCCTCATTGAGCGCGCTGGCTAGATTGGAAGAATGGGTGAAAGGCACACCGTCGCTGCTATGATATAAACCGAGATCTATATATCGCGGCAATGTTTCATCAGGCTCAATCGTATCCCGATGAAATAAAATCGCTAATCCGGGATACGATTTCAATCCTTTTCCACTTACTGCAGCAGCAAGATAAACGTCCTGTAAATCAACAGGGACCACTCCGACGGAACTGCATGCGTCAAGACATAGCTCTACACGATACTCCTTGCAAACATCCTGAATCGCTGGTAAATCGTATAAAAAACCTGTCGATGTTTCGCAGTGGACTGTCCATATCCATCTAATGTCACGATGATTCCGCAGATAGCTTTCGATTTCCTCAACCTGGATAGGTTCATTCCAAGCTTTTTCAAGCGTATCGAAATCAAGCTTGAACCGCCGGGCATGATTGATGAGCCGATAACCGAACTCGCCATTGGCAAGTATTAGCCCTTTACCAGGCAGCCTGGTAAGTTGTGCGGCAATGAATTCATTGGCAAGCGTACCTGTACCGACAACCACCTGCGCAAAATTAGCATTCACATATAACCGAAGCTTATAGCGTACCTCCTTCATTTCGTTCAGAAATAGTTGTGAACGATGGGAAATGGGTGGCATGGCAAAGGCTTTTTCAACTTCTTTATGCACAGGCACTGGTCCGGGAAGAAAATTCAGCAGCTTTCCGGAAGGGACTTTTCGATTCATCATCCTCCTGAAAGCTTTAGTGGAACTTTCAAATTGCTCTTTTGTCAAAAACATCGGTTGAAACCTTGCGTCTCCATTTTCAATTAGGCTTGCGAATGGCTGGAAACCGATTCTTTTGTATAACCTTAATTGCCGTTCAACACCGGAAATAATCGCCATATTATATTTCCGTTCAAGGCAGTGGGAAACCAAAAGATCGACCATTTTATAAAAAACATAGCTTTTTCGGAATTCCTCCTTCACTGATAAAAGCCGGATTTCGCAAGGGCAGGCCCCTTCAGGCAGATAATCATCGAGATTGGCTATTTTATCATCGAGAGAGAACGGGCGGTTGGCGCGTACTGATATCATGCCAACCACTTCTTCCTTCTTTTTGACAATGATATACGTATTTTCATGGTCAAAACGGTCCACCAGCCGTAAATGTTCGTTTCGGCTGTGCTGCGGGATTTCCTCGACAAAGGTCTGATAATTCAATTTGTATATCTGTTCAAACTCATCACGTTCAGATGCTATTTTATAGATGAGATGTAATGAATCCATCCGTATCGCTCCTTTACGTATTCGAAGTAGATGAGGGGCGCAAGCTTAGTGTATGGGCAAGAATGACGGCAAGAAACAAGAAGAGCAATCCGATCGAATAAACCAGGGACGCAGTAAAAAACCAGGAAGAGATCGGAATGGTAGCTAAAGAGACAAGCCCCGGCAATGTAAAACGGCGGAACAATAGATAACCGATTGCGAGGACAATCCCTGTTACCAATATCGCTTCCGGCACCAAAAACAGGGTAGCAGACAGAAACACGACCACCCCTTTCCCACCTTGAAAACGAAGCTGAAAAGGAAATAAATGACCGAGCAAAACCGCCACTGCGCTTATAATCAAGGCCAACTCGCCGCCATCAGCAATAAAGCTTACAGTTAAGAGGGCGAGAATCGTCTTGCCAATATCGATGACTAATGTGAATGCAAACCCTCTTTTACCAAGCTGTCTGCCAGCATTTCGCGCCCCGGCATTTCCGCTTCCCAAAAGGCGTATATCTTTTCCTGCCAAATACCTGGTTACATAATAAGCACCGTTCACGCATCCCAATACATAAGAATAAACAATCAAAAATAAATAAAGGATACCATTTACCTACTTTCCAGGATAACGCAGATGGTTATCAATGAAATGAATTCCCTCTTTGCCATTATATAACGGGGTGTTTTGTCGTGGAAAGCAAAATTCTTTCATCCTCAGATATAACACGAAAAGTTAGTAAAAGAAGGGTTCAGGATTAGAAGAAAAAAGAGGCTGTCTCAAAAGGTCGTTGACCGGTTCATAGGAGTGCTGGAAAACAACGAAATGTAAAAAAAACAGTATGAGCGTACAAAAAGAGAGCGTTGACTAAATATATGTAATTGATTTAAGAAAAACCGGATAAAAAAACTTAACTGATCCATAAAACAACTGTAAACTACCCGTTCCCTATATTCTATCGGGGACAGGTAGTTTTTAGTTTCTTCTTTTTATCTCAAATCCATTGGATTGTATAATTTTACATCCGGATTTTTATCATTGAACCAGCGCAGTGCAAATTCATTTTCAAAAAGAAAAGCGTATTTATCGTAACGGTCTTTGACAAGGATACTTCTTGAACTATGCAGGTTTTCATCTACCTTTTCGTCCTCAACCCAGCGTGTGATCTTGCTTCCGATCCGTTCCATGATGACATCGACGTTATATTCATTCTTCATGCGGTGTTCAAATACTTCGAATTGAAGCTGTCCGACGGCGCCAAGAAAATATTCTTCCATTTTGACTGTCTTAAACAGCTGAATAGCTCCTTCCTGGACAAGCTGATGGATACCCTTATGGAAATGCTTCTGCTTCATGACGTTTTTAGCGCTAACCCGGACAAACAACTCCGGAGTGAATTGCGGCAAACGTTCAAATTGATACATATCTTTGCTAGTCGTTATTGTATCGCCGATTTGATAATTACCTGTATCGTAAAGGCCGATGATATCACCGCTCACCGCTTCGTTTACCGTGTTACGGTCATCAGCAAGGAACCCTGTGGATGACGAAAGGTTGATCGGTTTTCCCGTCCTGCTAAGGAAAACGCTCATCCCTCTTTCAAATTTGCCTGAACAAATCCGTAAGAAAGCGATACGGTCCCGGTGTTTCGGGTTCATATTCGCCTGGATCTTAAAAATAAATCCGGAAAAGTCCTTGCTGATTGGATCCACTTCACCGCTTGAAGCCTCGCGCGGCTGCGGGGTCGGCGCAAATTTCAAATAGGCGTCAAGGAATGTCTGTACCCCAAACGTAGTTAGTGCGCTTCCAAAAAATACGGGGGTTAATTCCCCTTTGGCGATTCTTTCCTCGGAGAATTGGTTGCCAGCCTCCGAGAGCAGCATGATCTCTTCAAGTGTTTGTTCGTAGAGAGGAGAATCCTTCAACTCATGGTCTGTTGCAAGTTCTCCCTCTTCATCAAGCGAAAGGAAACGATCCTTTCCTTCAGTCTTGAATTGCTCAATGCGGTTGTTGAAACGGTCGTAAATCCCGACAAAATCCTTCCCCATCCCAATCGGCCAATTCATTGGGTAGGATTCAATCCCAAGGACCTCTTCCAATTCTGCAAGCAGTTCAAGCGGTGCTTTACCCTGACGGTCCATTTTATTAATGAAAGTAAAAATCGGAATGCCTCTCATCCGGCAAACCTTAAATAATTTAATTGTCTGATCCTCAATCCCCTTAGCAGAGTCGACGATCATAACAGCGCTGTCAACAGCCATCAGCGTACGATATGTGTCTTCACTGAAGTCCTGGTGGCCTGGCGTATCAAGAATATTCACCCGAAAACCGCTGTAGTCAAATTGCATGACAGAGGACGTTACCGAAATGCCGCGTTGCTTTTCGATTTCCATCCAGTCACTTGTCGCATATTTTCCTGTCTTTCTTGCCTTAACCGTACCGGCATCCCGGATCGCTCCCCCAAATAACAGCAGTTTCTCAGTCAGTGTTGTCTTCCCGGCATCCGGGTGGGAGATAATCGCAAAGGTCTTTCTCGATTGGACCTCATCACGTAAAGTAATAGTCATTAATAATACCTTCCTTTATTCAAAATCGTTTCAGCAAATCTATATTGTGCCTTTCAAGGCATTTGGAATTTTTCACATTGGATTTCTGCCTTTCCTCTTCAATTGGCGGCGATTTCCATATATATGAGGCAAGCCGCGTTAATTTCGCACATAAAGAAATATATCATAATGGCTTCTTACTTGGCTATCTCCCGGGAGAAAAATCAGTCCATTAGCCACCGTCTGGATTTTATATTGTATTCAAGGGTGTAAATTAGGGTTTCGCTTAAATAGACTGTGGTATCGCTTAATTATTATTTTTTTCGCTTAAAACCTGTCGTTTTTCGCTTAATTATCGAAGTGTTCGCTTAAATCACAATGTTTTTCGCTTGAATTACCACTTATTGTGAACTATTTCCATCCAATCCCTAACCAAAAGATCCCTTAAAAAAGCAAAAGACGCTTGCAATAAGCGCCTCTATTTCACCGTATTCACCTGTTGTATTCTTTTGACTTTCTTTCTGTTTTTCATATACTCTCTTACCTCATTGATCACCAGCGGAAGCGCCGCAATCATGATTCGTTTCATAATACCTTTTCTCACCTTAGCATCATCCTTTCTTGTTAGTTTCTTACCCGCTTTTACAGGAAGGGAAACATCAATTAGAAAATGCCATTGGTCAAATCCACCAATCTTTTATTGTCCGGCTTTCATTCTGAATAGATCAAGTTTAGCTTTTGTCTGATTACTCCACTCATTGACTTTTGCTACATCGGGCTCGGCTTTCTTTAATTCGGCAATCAAAGGATATAAGCTTTCTTCGATGTTTTTGTAGTCTTCTGGAAACGACTTTTCTACCTTCTTTTCGATCTTATCCCATTCCTCTTCGATCTGTTTGCCGTTTGCATTAAGAGATTTTGCATCCGTATTGTCATCCTTATTCGTGTCCAATTCTTTTATTTTCGCAAGTACTTTATTTACTCCCAGCACAATATCAGCATGATTCTCAGAGCCGTTTTCATCCACTGCATGGGTCTGCTGCATCGTTTCGAGATCCTCGGCAGATCCTTTTGGCTGGCTCTGATCAGATTCAGGTGTACAGCCTCCCAAAAAAGTCCCGGCAATCAAGATTGGTAAAATATATTTATTCATTGTAAAACCTCCTTTATCCGCAAGTCTATCCGTTACCCAAAAACTTAAACATCCATGAAGCAGGAATTCTCATTGCTATTTTAACAACATCATCTAGAAAAAAGGTAAAGTTATCAAAACTGCAGCGAACATAATGAATGATTGGTATGCCCCGTTGATTGATTACCTCTGCCACCCAATATAAAAAATTATCATAGTTTAGCGAAAGTATATTAGGGAATTACTACAGTGTATCTTACAGATAAGGAGATGTTTTGATGAAGCCATTATATACAACAGCAGTTACCGCTGCCGGCGGCCGGGAAGGCCATGTGCAATCTGAGGACGGAGTGATTAATTTTGATGTCCGAATGCCAAAGGAAATGGGCGGTTCCGGAGAGAAAGCAACGAATCCGGAACAGCTATTTGCCGCGGGTTATGCAGCATGCTATGACAGTGCCTTAAATCTCGTCATCCACAAAGAAAAGGTAAATGCCGACAAAACCGAGGTAACCGCCAATGTGACGATCGGAAAAGACGAAGCGGACAACGGATTTAAATTAGCAGTCCGGCTGGATGTTTCGATTCCAGGGGTAAGCAAGGAAGAAGCACAACATCTTGCCGAGCAAGCACATCAGGTTTGCCCCTATTCAAAAGCGACAAGAGAAAATATCGAAGTTACCATTACCGTTTTATAAACCAAAAAGGCAAGGCGGCTATTGATGCTGCTTGCCTTTTTATTATGTTCGATCAACCGCTTCACATTCCGATGATATAAACAAAACAGAAGGCAGTAGGGATCAACAAATCCATACTGCCTTCTGTTTTGTTTAGCTGAATTTATTCTGGATTCCATCCCGCAGTCGGTTTGGAAGATTGCTCATCGTATCATTGAGGACATCAAGTTTTGCTTCAATTCTATGAAGCAAATAAAGAGTGACCACAATCGGAAATCCGACGTCACTGACAAACGGCAGCAGTTGATCCATTTCATTCACCTGCCTTTCTTTTCCTTCAACTAAGGGCTGGTCCATAGATGAAAGTCTGGATGATAGCTCATCTATGTCCCAGCACGCAAGCTTAGATTACTTCATATTCATTTACATTTCTTTCGACGACTCTTGCTCCCTTTTTGCCGACGAAGTCACCTGATGGAGAGGTAAATACATTAGCTGCAAGGATCACGTCCATTGCCTGCTTTACTGCATTGATATCTACCGGTTCCTTCGGTTCTTCAATTGTAATCGAAGCGGTTTTCCCTTCCTGAGTAACAAAAATCATTTCTAATGTCTTTGCCATCTATTTCACCTCCTTCCCTTTTTCTGTTAAAATTAGGCGATAATGCTTGCTGTGTCCTGACGGGCAATCTCAACGACGATAAATTGCTGCAGGTTGGCCATTGATTGGGCTGTTTGCAATAATTGGTCTGCTGTTGCGGACGTCTTTACATTTGAAAATGCTTTTCTTTTAAGCTGTGGTTCACCTTTTTCGTTTAACCCAGTTTCATACGTGACTCTTAATGTGCTTGCATATAAACTTTGGTTCGCCATGCCGCTCACCTCCTTTCATTCCTTATATAACTTGAAAGGAGGAAAAAGTAGCATGCATGTTGCTGATTTTCTGATTTGGTTGCTAAAATTTAAGTTAGGTTGCTAAATCTCCAGAAGGTAATTATAAATGGGTTATTTAATAAGGAAGGGGCAGTCCGGAATGGCTTTTATTATTTTCATTTCCTTGCTTTTTTTTACCACTCTGATTGCCGTTTTTTCAAGAATGAAAAAGCAGGCTGCCAGAAAGATGAGCTGTCCTCAAAGCTTTTCTCCCCTTAAAATAGCTCATCGGGGAGCGGCCGGCTATTGCCCGGAAAATACGATGGCTTCTTATAAAAAGGCAATTGAACTTGGAGCAGATTTCATTGAAATCGATATCCGGCTTAGCAGGGACGGTGAACTTGTTGTTATCCATGACCCTACCCTTGAACGGACAACGGATGGAATTGGTTATGTATGTGATCAAGATTTTGCCGTACTGCGACAGCTTGATGCGGGAAGCTGGTTCCACAGGGATTTCAAGAATGAATGCATACCATCGTTTGAAGAGTTGCTTGATCGGCTTCTGCCACAAGCAGGTATCCTAATTGAATTAAAAACACCCTCTCAATACCCAGGAATTGAAGAAAAGCTGGCAGGTGAAATAATCAAAAGGAATCTGCATCAAAAGGAAACTCCCATACTCATGGTTCAGTCCTTTGACACTAGATCCGTAAAAAAGCTTCACTTACTTTTGCCTTCGATTCCCGTCGGTGTATTGATCAAGCATAATCCGAAGGGCATCTCAGGGAAAAAGCTAAAAGAATTATCCGCATTTGCACATTTTATCAATCCAAAGCAAACCATGATGACTGCCAAATTAAAGAAAAGGATTCATGAACATGGAATGAAAACCTTTACCTGGACAGTCAACAATCAGAAGAAAATCCGAAAGTTTGAAAGAATGAACCTTGACGGCATCACAACAGATTTCCCTGATCTTTTTCAAAAAAGGCCATAAAAAAAGGCCCCCTTAAAGGATAAAGTAAAGGGGATTTGTCTTGCATATTCGCTCAATAAAAACCTAATAACATTGGAAAGATCGGATTAAGTCGGAGTCAATTCCAAAGTATACCCATCTTCGCGAGTTCTGCCTCCAGCGGAAGCCTGCTACAGAATTCCTTCCGATAAAAATCGGATAGAACCAGAACGAGCGTCCATTTCTAAGCCATACATACGTATAGCGGTATAAGCATCCTCTCAAAGCACCCGGATCAACCGCTTGAATTCCTATTTGCTGGGCCGTTTGCGGTACAAAGGATGGAGGCGGGGATGTCGGCGGGCCGCCCTGAGGTCCTCCATAACCAGATCCGCCCTGGAATGGCGGACGTGGAGGCGGGTATCCTTCATAACCCGGGCCGCCCTGGAATGGCGGGCGTGGCGGTGTGTTTCTTCCATAATCAAATTCGTCCTGTTGATGATTGTTTTGCGGCTCATAGTAATTTACCCCGTCATAAGGGAACATTGGGTAAAAAGATTCATATTCATTCATTTATCTCACCCCATAATTCAATTTCCCTTTATCCATATGTAGACGAATGACTATGTGTGCCTGTCACGCATACCCTATGTTCAACTGAAGTTACTTTCAATTAAAAAGAATCAAAAGGAGGCCGCCTCATTTGGCAAGCCTCCTGTTTGTTATTGCACCATCTTTACAAGCATATGGGCCAGCTTATGCTGTTCTTCCTCATTACCCGCTTTCCATAACTCCTGAAGCAGTTTTTCCTCTCGATTACGAGCTTCTTCATGATCCGCAAGATAATCTGCCACTTTTTGCGCTGTTTTAGCCAGTTGTTCCTCATTCATTCCCAGACTTTCACCTTTTGCAACTTTATCGGCTAAATAATTCTTAAACGATTCGAAACTTGATAGAACCTCATTCTTTTTCTCTTCGCTCAAAGACTGCAGTTTCTCCTCCACTTTTCCTTCATTTGCAGTATTGTTCACTTCATAGGCATTTCCCAAAATACATCACTCCTTTTCGGTCGTATGTGTATCCAATTCCCGAATTCCAGCAATCCAAACCTTGAAAATATACTATGATGTAAAATGAAAAGGATTGATTGCCCTACATTAAAAACTCTCCGTTTCCACCGTCACTGGATGGCAGGCCAGGATCGTGTAAAAGCGCTTCTATCATTTCCTTATCGGAATGTGCCGGCATTGTGAATATCTCTTTATAGTATTCGGGTCCTTTACCGGTAATAATAACCCATTCTCCATCACACGCATCAAGCCATGCTTCTAAAATCGCAAGGGTCCTGTCCGGAATCACTTTTCCTTTGCCGCCTCCATACTGCGATGCCAATTGTCTAAGTTCCTTTTCCATTACATCTTCTTTCATTCCGTCTAAATCATCAAATGTTAGAATGAAATAATTACACATTTCCGCAGACTTCTTCACGATCTTCTCCCGCTTAGAGATGTCCCGTCCGCCCCGAAAACCGTAGATATGAGCTATCCTCTTAGCGCCCAGTTGTTTTGCCGTCTTTAAACAATATTCCACCGCATCCAGGGTGTGGGCATAATCAATCACAAAGGTTGCCCCGGCTGGATGGGAATACATCTCAAACCTCCCAGGGACACCGTCAAAGCTCTCAAGCGCCTCAATGATGTCTTCTTCAGGAATGCCGATGAGCTTTGCTGTCGAAAAGGCGAGTGCCGCATTGTACACGTTGTGGATTCCGGGAAAAGTCATATCTACCCTATGCTGGACACCGCCCCCCGTTAAGGTGAAACAGCTTCCTTCTGATATTTCGACGTTATCGATACGAATGTCGTTATGTGCAGCTTTTCCCACAGTGAAAGCCGTAATCTGCTTCATTTGTAAAAGTTTTGACAGTCTCGCGCCGTACTCATCCAAATGATTAATGATCGCCTTTCCACCCTTTTTTAAAAAGGCAAGGAATAGGCTTGCTTTGACGGAGAAGTAATTTTCCATACTATGATGATAGTCAAGATGGTCATGGCTTAAATTCGTAAATATCCCAAAGTCAAATTCTATGCCTTCCACTCTTCGCTGGTCCAGGGCATGCGAAGAAACCTCCATTATTACATATTCATCTTTGCTTTTTGCTAAAAGTTTTTGGAGCTGAATCGCATCAGGAGTCGTATTGGCTGACTCAACGTTTTCTCCATTTATTATGTATGAAACAGTTCCCAACAAAGCGCAGCTAAACCCGGCTTGATTTAATATATGCTTTAACATATATGCAGTGGTTGTTTTGCCGTTCGTTCCAGTCACTCCAATCAATTTAAGCCTTTTTGACGGATGTCCGTAAAAGCTGCCTGCAAGTCGGGCAACGGCCTCCCTGCTGTTGGTTACTTGTATGTATGGCACAGATAAATCCAGATCCTTCTCGCCGACAATAGCAGCAGCCCCTCTCTGAATGGCATCATCGATATAGTCATGCCCATCGTAGGTAAAACCGGGAATGGCCGTGAAAATATAACCCTTGTCTATATGACGAGAGTTCATTTCAATCCCAGTAATATTATATTCCGGGATGGGTGGAATCTTCACAATGAGTTCCTTAATGGAATGGAGAAGCGGGATAATTTCCATCTTTCTCAACACTTCCTTACCGTATTCTTCCTAAAGTGCACTAAATAAAAGGCAAATTTGCTAATCTCTATTATTTGTTTGCCCAATACGTTCTGTTTCTATCAATGGAATTATTGTTTTCTTATTAAGAGAAAAGTTGTTATAATAGTTGCAATTGAAATTTAATCTGATTTTTAAAATGAGGGATTCCTATGTGGGAATTATTTCTTGAAGTAGATTACAACACCATACGCAACGCTGTGTGGGCAGGCTGGTTTCTGGCAATCATGCTCCCTATGACGGCGATTTATTTTTTTAATGAGGGCAATTCCTTTTCATTCCACAGAAAGGAAGCCATCATCCGGATTCATTCAGGCAAGCCTTCTGGAATCCCTTTTCTATTCATGGAATGGAATGGGATTATCCGGTTCCTGTCCTATATCAGAAGGAAACAAGCTCCCGATGACTCGGATGAACCGTCCATCCTCTTCGTTTGTTAACTGATTAACACAACGAGGAGGAACGATATTGAAAAAAATTTATCTATCGATTATGGTTTTGGTACTGGCTTTAACTGGCTGTTCAGCGTCGCCAGGGAAAAATGACGGATTTTTTCATACTGTTCTTGTGAATCCGATGACAACTCTGATCAATTTCTTTGCTGATATCTTTCACGGCAATTTTGGCATCAGCATTATTCTCATGACCCTGCTGATCCGTCTTTTGCTCATGCCGCTGACAATTAGACAGTACAAGGCACAGCAAACCATGAAAGGCAAGATGGAGGCATTCAAGCCTGAGATGACTGCCATTCAAGCTAAAATAAAACAAACGAAGGACTCGGTCAAACAAAAAGAGCTCCAGCAGGAAATGATGCTGCTGTACCAAAAACACGGGATCAATCCACTGAATATGGGATGCCTTCCGGCTCTGATTCAAATGCCGATTCTAATGGGTTTTTATTATGCGATAAAAGGTTCGCACGAAATTGCTACCCATAATTTCCTCTGGTATAATCTCGGCCACGCGGACCATATCATGGCGATCATCGCTGGAATCATTTATTATCTGCAATTTAGGGTTTCCTTGCAGAATATGCCAGTCGAACAGCAAAACAGCATGAAAGCCATGGGGCTGCTGTCGCCGGTCATGATCTTATTCTTTTCCTTCAATGCACCGGCTGCCCTTCCGCTTTACTGGTCGATCGGCGGATTGTTTCTAATGTTACAAACACTGATCCTTCAAAAGCGATTCAAACTAAACACGGAGCAATCTCCTGAAATAAGCGCTCCATCAAAGTAAGATGAAACTAGTTGGGGGCTTACTGTCCGTTAATGCGCGATAAAAAAGCTGTCCCGTTCGTGCGGACAGCTTTTTTATATTTGACTTTATCTTACACGCGGGAATCCGAAGCCAGAAGCATAATCATCTCCAGTTGCAGATCCATACCCTCCTTTAATGTCAACAGCTTTAGCCTCTGTCTGAAGCTGAGCTCTTAGTTGAGTGTGAGTCAGGCTTGGATTGGAAGCCCAGACTTTCGCAGCAAGTCCTGAGACATGCGGTGTCGCCATGGAAGTACCGCTGATGGTGTTATAGCCATTGTTCAACCAGGTTGATTCAATCGCAGCTCCCGGTGCGGATACTTCGACGTCTTTTTCACCAATCGCATAATCAGCGTCTGTATTTGGATTGCCGCGTGATGAGAAGTTCGCAACGCGATAGGTTCCATTTTGCTGGACATTTTCCAATGCAGCAACGGCAACTGCGTTTTTCAGGGCACCCGGATATCCGATCGTATTCGCAGCATAACCGGAATTTCCTGCAGCAGCGACGACCAGTACTCCTTTACTGTAAGCATAATCCACGGCACTGGTAATAAGAGAATCTTTTGCAGAAGAACCTAAAGACATCGAAATGATGACATGCGCACCTGTACTGGTACTTTGATCAGCAGTATGGCGGATGGCGGCAGCAATATCATCCGAATAGCCGGAGCCATTATCGCCAAGCACCTTATAGGCCCAAAGCTTCGATTCAGGCGCCACTCCGTATATTCCCATTCCATCGGAACCGCCATTTGCAAGGACCGTGCCGGAAACATGTGTGCCGTGCCCGTTTCTGTCGGTACATGAGTTATTGACATATGTTGATGATGTAGTAAAGTCCTTACATTGCTCTACGTTTGATGCTAGATCAATGTGGTTCTTGGTTGTGCCTGTGTCTAGCACTGCCACCTTAATTCCATTCCCTCCGGATGTTTTTGCAATACTCGAATCATTATAAATGGCTTTAATCCCCCATGGTGTTCTTGTCGAAGGTACGGCAGCGGCCTTTACCTTTGCTGTAGCATTTGTCTGGGCAATTTTCACTTCTGAAACCTTTTCGATTTTCAGATTCTTATTTTTCTTCAAGGTTTCCAATTGGGCCGGATTAACGGTAGTAGTGAATCCCTGGCTGCCAAAGTTCCTTTTTATGCGGTAATGTTTCTTGGCATTGGTAACATCACTCTTTGATCCATTAATGAAAACGCGGACATTGTCCTGACTTTTCTGAGCAGATTCAGCCTGAACCGGACCGATTCCACCAGCAAACATTGAAAAACCGATACCCAGACTCAATAATGCGGCCCCTAGCTTTTTCCGATTCCTCATCATTTTTTCTCGCCCCTCTCCATTTTTCAACCCATTTAGCAAGCTCGTTGTTGTACTTTTATTTTATTCCAAATTTTCAGATTTCTACAATATGTCTGTATCCTCATTTCCTATCAGCAAAATCTTGCTTTTTTTATAAAAAAAAGAGACTTACTATTCATTGAACAGATTATGAAAACAACCTATTTAGATCCAATTCAGGTACATATCACTGTTTTTTTGCATATTGGGAAAATTGGCCGGGATAACCTGAACCAATGAATCTATTAATTTTGGCTTAAACAATTATCGGCTTGGTTTTTCATCCAATTATCCTATTCTTTTTTTCTGTTCCCAGGTATAATTACATCATTTCAATTTGATTTACCTTCCCTTTTATTACTATTTAACTGGTTCGGATTTAACATTTTTTTCGAAAGGGGAATGGAGTATTATAAAACTGTTTAGTAACGAAGCATAGCTTGTTTGATTTTTCGAAAATCTAGGGTATAATAAATTAATACATGCGTTACCGCATTATCGCATATAATAAAAAAAGACCGTAGGTGCGCTAACACCAAACGGTCTAACAATAGCAGGTTCCCTTCAAAGGGGATCAGCGTAATAGGGAAGATAATCCACCACTAGCCGACTAAGCTCAAGGGTGGATTATTTTTTGTGGTTCTTATTAAATGAATATTCACCCATAAAGTTAGCGACTCATTATCCCCTAGTTACTGTAAGGGTGGATTATTTTTTGTGGTTCTTATTAAATGAATATTCACCCATAAAGTTAGCGACTCATTATCCCCTAGTTACTGTAATTGATGCTTTCCCACCAGTTCAAAGAACTCATTCACGTAGTCAAAATCGGTATAAAAAAACAACAGCATGTCACCTGGCTCTGATAATTCCCATGCCTTCTTAAAGGCATCAAGCTCATTAAGGACTACAACGGCTTGTTGTTTTATCATATCCTTTTCCAGGCAAGCTGCCTGAATAATGTTCGCTACTTCATATTGTTCTCGGTCACGCAAATCATCATCTTCTTTAATCACGATAAGGTCTGTATGACCTGCTGCTGTGTAGGCCATGTTTTTGATGTCCTCATCTTTCCTGTCACCGGGACTGGCCAGGACGGTAATTACCCTCTTCTTATCAAAATCGCTGACAGTATCATAAATAGCCTCCATGCCTGCTACGTTGTGTGCGTAATCGACAATGATCGTCCGACCTTTCATTTCCTGCTTATTAAACCTTCCTTTAGACAGGTCAGCATCCGGGGTAAAGGAAAGCGCCTTTTGTTTTAATTCATTTAAAGGAACACCTTGAGTATATGCAGCAGCCATCGCTTGAAGCAGGTTGGAAATGTTGTGCCTCGCTGATCCGCCGATCGTTATCGGAATTTCTTTGCATGGCAAAATCCGCAGCAAGATTCCCTGTGAAGCATAAACAATCCAGCCGCTATCATCAACAAACCACGCTCTCATCTTTCCACTGATCGCTTTACGAATATTAGGATTTTCCTGATCAATAGATGTATAAATGATCTGCCCGTTTGAATAATCGGCCATTTTCGCCACATTTTCATCATCTGCGTTTAGGATACAAAAACCATCTTCCATTACGACCTCAGGAATTAACCGTTTTAGCTTCACAAGTTGTTCAAATGTATCAATTCCGTCGATGCCCAAATGGTCTTCTGTAACATTGGTGACGACTCCTACTTCACATTGCTGAAAGGCAAGGCCCTCGCGAAGAATGCCGCCTCTTGCTGTTTCCAGTACAGCAAAATCCACCGCAGGATTACTTAGGATCTTTCGGGCACTGACCGGCCCGCTGCAATCCCCCTCGTCGACGCTTACATTATTGATATAAACCCCATCGGAGTTGGCCATTCCCACCGTAACTCCTTCTTTAGACAAGAAATGATTTATGAGACGGGCAGTTGTCGTTTTCCCATTTGTCCCGGTAACGGAGATAATCGGTATTGCTGACTCCTCCCGTGATCTAAAGAGGTAGTCCACAATCGCCTTGCCGACATCACGCTTTTTTCCTTCACTGGGAAAATGATGCATTCTAATTCCCGGTGCAGCATTAATTTCAATAATTGCCATCTCGACATTGTTAAACGGTTTTGAAATATCTTTACAGATAAAATCAATCCCTGCAATGTCAAGGCCAATCGCTTTTGCGGCAGTAACGGCAATATTTTTTATCGTCGGATGTACCTGGTCGGTTACATCGATCGCTTTTCCTCCGGTCGACAGGTTGGCATTTCCGACCACCTGAATGATTTTGCCTTTATCAGGCACTGAATGGAGGGTTAGATCCAGTTTTTCTAAATAGCAAGAGACAATGTGGTTCAGCGGGATTTTTGACATTGCTTTTTCATGTCCATCGCCTCGAAGCGGATTTTTGTTTTCCTCTTTGATTAACGTCTGGATTGTGTCTTTCCCATTCCCGATGATAAATGGGGGAACACGCAGGCTTGCAGCAATCAAGGAATCGTCTACCACTAATAACCGGTAATCGTTCCCTTCGTAATAACGCTCTAAAATATATTTATCGACATGCTGCTCAAGACAGTTTACGACATTAAAAAGCTCGTCCTTGTTTTTAATATTCGTAATGACCCCTTGTCCCTGCCTGCCGTTCAGCGGCTTAATGACAAGCGGAAATCCCAGTCTAGCCGCCATCTCAAATATTTCTTCCATGGAAGTGGCCACTTTTCCTTCCGGTACAGGAAGACCGCAGCTTTTTAAAATTTCCTTCGTTAACTGTTTATCGCATGAATTTTCGACTGCAATGTTAGATGTTTGGCTGCTAATCGTGGCCTGTACGAATTTTTGCCTTGATCCTGTCCCCAATCGAAGCAGACTGTCTTCCCCGATCCTTTGTACAGGTACTTTAGCCTGGGTAGCGGCATCGTAAATAGCCTCCGTGCTTGGACCCAGTTTGTGTTTAAAATAAAGGTCGGCAACCTGATCGATATAGTGCCCAGCATTGATGGCTTTTTCTCCCTTAAGAATACGGCCGGCAATTTCCATTGCAGCTTCAAAGGAATAAAGCCCTGATTTCGCTTCTTTATAACTGTATGTGACATAATATATGCCCGGCTTTTCGCCCGTTATTGTCTTTCCTCGTTTTACGTCTATTCCAGCGGCTGTCTGGAGCTCGATCGCCACATGTTCTAATATATGCCCCATCCATGTACCACGATTTAAGCGCTCAACAAATCCGCCCTCATAGCCGATGGAACATGTATGTTTTTCCAACCCTGGCAATGCTTTTACAAGGGTTTCGTTAAAACCTAGTATTGTATCTGATGGTTGAAACTCAAGATCCTCAATATCCACTTCAATAAACATAGTTGGTTTATATGAAAAGTAATTTGGACCCTTCAAATACCTTACACGGTTGATTCTCATTCTTGTATCCCCTTTTCGAGAATTAATTTACGGTTAGCTAGATCAAAGCTATAGCCTTTAGTAAGTGTATGCAGCTGAAATCCCGAGATGGTCAGCTCTTCGCTTCCATTTTCGGAAACTTTTACGTTAACGTAATTGCTGCTCTTACCGTCCATAACAAGTACCTGATGTTCTCCATACACTTTAAACTTGTTATCATGCACTAAGATCGCTGTATTTTCATCGATGCCAATTCCAATGATTTCTGTATTGTCTGCAATGGCGCTTAATAATCGGTCAAATCTTGCCCGCTGCGAAAAATGCTGATCAATCAGAACATGATCCAAAAACCCGAACCCGGTCCCTAATTTGACTGTAAGCTTGTCATCATTTAGCTTTGTGTCTGCAGCTACAATCATTTGTTTAGCCATGATGGATGCACCTGCGCTCGTTCCCGCAAGAACCATGCCCTTCTTCCACTTTTCCATTAAAGTTTCATGCAATTTCGTGCCGCCGATCAACTCAGACAGCCTGCTCTGATCGCCGCCTGTGATAAAGACAGCAGAAAGTGAATCAATAAGTTCCATGATGGACGGATCTTCTGCACATTCTCTTGTTGCTACATTAATCACTTCAACACGCACTACGCCCAGCTGTTTAAAGGTGTGTATATAATCAGAGCTAACGTCGTCAGGAATTTCGGATGCCGTTGGCAGGATTCCAATCCTGCTGTTCTTGTCCCCTGCCAATTCAACAAATTTACTTAGAACCTCTCCGTCATGGATTTTTTCTTCTGCTCCACCTATAATCAATAATTGACCAGCACTCATGAATGTTCTCACCTTTGCTTAAGAAATTGTAAAAACAGAAAACTATACCCAGCAGAAAGATAACCAAAACTACATTTTCGGAAAATTCACATTTATTAAAACTACTGTAATATTCACTGTTTACCTGCTTTTATAGTTGAAAATGCATACCTTGTATTATGTATAAATGCAACGTGAAACATTCATTTTTTTATCTTTCATTTTTTTAATTAAATCCCTATTTTTTCTAAACTGCAGTATTTTCTTCCCAGAGTATTCGATCGTTTAATTTGTATCTGTTAGAGGTGTAAATAAAAGTTACACACCTGCTACGTTCGAATGATTGGTTAAGTATTATATGGAGCGCCCGAAAGCTCACAACCTTAAAAAAAACCCGCGAATGGATTGGCGGGTGTTTTTTAGTCCTTCTTACAGTTTGTGGCGGAGAATCGAATCTAAGATAAAGTTGCCAAACGGAATGAAGTAGGGATATACCTCATGATTTTCTATGCAAGCGGTGATTCCAAGTAATGAAGCAGCAAATCAGCCGTATGCTTTAAAGAAGTAATATGTGTCCGTTCAAAGGCATGGGAAGCATCGATGCCAGGGCCAATCAATCCATGCACGACATCGTGTCCGGCACGGATGGCAGCTGATGCATCGGAGCCATAGTATGGGTAGATGTCAACACGGTAATCCACATTATTTTCCTTTGCAAGGGAGACTAAATGCTGCCTCAATTTATAATGATAAGGCCCGGAGGAATCTTTTGCGCAAATGGACACGCTAAATTCATCTGTGGCCTGCCCCTCACCGATGGCCCCCATATCTACAGCAATGTATTCGACCGTTTCGTCAGGAATGTTGGAGTTCCCGCCATAACCAATCTCTTCATTATTAGAGATCAGGAAATGGGTTGTATAGTTTAACTGGATGTTCCCTTTTTGAATCATATCCACTAAATGAAGTAAAATCCCCACACTTGCCTTATCGTCCAGGTGTCTTGATTTCAGGAATCCGCTCTCCGTCTCCTCCACTCTTGGTTCGAATGAAACAAAATCACCGATAGAAACCCCTAAAGCCTCTGTTTCTTCTTTTGATTTGACGGACTCATCTACCCTCACCTCAATGGTAGTCTCATCCCGTTTAGCATCTCCTGCATTTTTATATACGTGTACGGACGTCTGATTAATCAAGATGGTACCAGTGTATACTTTGCCGCTTGCTGTATGGATCTTACAGTATTCACCTTCAACCGAATTCCAGCGAAAGCCGCCAATCATTGTCAAACGTAAACGGCCATTGCTTTTGATTTCTTTTACCATTGATCCAAGGGTATCAACATGTGCCGTAAGCAATCGGTGCTTGCTGTCATCATTTCCTTTTATGGACACAAGCAGCGCACCCTTGTTAGTGATCTGATAAGAAACCCCCTTCTTTTCCATGAAAGAAGCAACATATGAAATCGCTGTCTCTGTATATCCGGATGGACTTGGAATGGACACTAATTCTTTTATGTATGAAACGATTTCTTTTTCATTAATGATTGACAATTCAGCCATCCCCTTTTTTAATAACAGAAATTTTTTCCATGCTTGCTTCCATGATAACATGCGAAAAGCCGCTTCAACAAAAGCGGCTTGTCATTTCGAGGGTTATTTTCCATTTTCACATCAGTGAAGAAAGCAACTAGGACAGCTGACACTATTTTACCGGTTGTTCTTCTGTTACAGATACATGGTACCAATCAGCAACTTCTCCGCCGTATAGGGTCACACCTTTGACACGACCATTCACTCCTAGTAAATGATAGCGGAAAAAGGTAGGGATTAATGGAACTTCTTCACTGATATGGGCTTGCCATAGTTTATATATCTCTTTACGGTAGGTTTCATCGAATGCTTCAAGGGATATGCCTGCCTTCAACAGTCGATCGCTTTTTTCATTAACCCAGCGAGTGTAGTTAAACATCGCTTTTTTTACCCAGAGGCCTGATTGATCCGGATCGGAACCGGTTCCCCATGCTGCAGCGTACATATCGATTTGCTTGTCATCTTTTTCAATTCTGTTATAGAAGGAGTTGAACTCATGCAGGCGTCCCTCCAACATCTGGACATCCAATCCAACTTCTCTCCATTGTTGAATATAATATTGGATCAGCGGTTCAAGGGTGTCGCTTCCGCTCATGGCGGCAAAATGGATTGTGAATTGTTTCCCGTTAAGATCTTCACGCAGGCCATCATTGTCGGTATCAATGTATCCTGCTTCATCAAGTAATCTCTCCGCCTTATTCTGATCCATGCTGTACCCTTTTACATCACCTGCATAATATTTAGGAAAGGATGGCGGTAAGACAGTATTCGCTGGGAAGCGAAGACCTTTATATAATTTTTCTCCTACTAATTTCGTGTCTATCGCATAAGCCATTGCCTGGCGAAGCCGTTTATCCCGGAACTTTGGGTTATCCATTACATTTTCGCCTTTTTTCGCATCCCAATGGCCTAATTTAAAACCGATATAATCATAAGCTAAGTCAATGCCACCGAGTACCTCAATGTTGGTCAATGATACTGCCTGTTCGTATTGATCAGCTGTAATATCGGCAAAATCAATATCTCCTTTTTTCAGGGAAGCAGTGGCAATTTGCGGATTTATAACCTTAAGTATAATACTCTTTAACTTTGGCCTGCCCTTCCAATAGTCATTGTTTCTTTCATATTCAACAGATTCACCCTGAACAATCTTTTTAACTTTATATGGGCCAAAACCGATTGGCTTCTTTCGGATTTGATACGCTGCATCCATCTTTCCAATCGGAACACCGGCTAAATATTTCTTTGGCAACGGAGCTGTCCACAAACCAGTTAACAAGGATGGGTTGGCTTCCTTGAATGAAATGGAAATGGTTTTGTCATCGACCACTTTAATACCTGAGATTTTTTTGGCCTTTCCTGCATGGTATTTATCCATGCCAACTACCGTATCCATTGGGGTATAATAACGGGCCCCTTTATATTGAGGAGATCCAATTACTTCATATGCATATAAAAGGTCGGTTGCTGTTACCGGGTCTCCATTATGCCAATTCACGTTTTCTTTAATTTTTATCGTAATCGTTTTCTTATCCTCAGACATCCCATATGTGGCCGCTCCCGATTGGTCGTAGATAAAATTTTCATCCGTACCTAAAAGGCCTTCATCAAAAATGCTAATGACCTTATTGTCTGGTTCACCTTCATAAAAAGCTTTATTTAAAATTCCTTCAAATGGGGTATTGGATACAAGACCGTAAGTCAGGGATCCATCCGCTACATCTGGCTGATCATTATTGGTTTTGTGGCTGAACTCTTTCGTATCCATCTGTTCTGCCATCTTTCTTGTTGTGTGTGGCTTTTTGGTTGAACTGGCATCATTAGAACAAGCTGAAAGCAGAATGGCTGAAATAGCCAGTGCGCTCCACACTTTACTGTACCTTTTTAACCGCATCAAGTTTCACTCCCTTTACCCTCTTCTCTGTCTGGCATCGCCTGAGCGTTTCAATACCTCCCCAATGAAATTGATGCATAGCATCAGCACAAGGATCAGCACGGATGCAGGTACCCAGATCCACCATTTGTTCTGCAAGACATCAGGATTGGTTGCATAACTGACAAGAGTCCCTAAACTTGGTGTACTTTCCGGAAGACCAAATCCCAAAAAAGTTAAGCCAGATTCAAGACCAATATTCCCTGCAAGATTTAATGTGAAATTAACGATAATCAGTGAACTTACATTAGGAAGAATTTGAACTAACATGATCTTCCAATGCGGCGTTCCGAGCGTCTGGGAAGCATGCACATAATCCATTTCCCGCTCTGCCAGGACTTTTGAGCGAATTAATCTTGCTTTGCCGGTCCACAGGAAGGCAGACATAATCAATATAAAAGCATAAATGTTATAGTTCGGCACAATTGTTACGAACACAATGACAAACATTAATAACGGCAGGATAATGATAAAATCGATCATGCGCATGATGATCGCATCAATAACCCCGCCAAAGTATCCTGCGGTAAGACCGGCCGCTAAGCCGAGAATGGCCGTTATTGTTGTAATGCACAGGCTGATGGTGAATGAGTTTTTGGTTCCAATGACCAGCTGGCCGAAAATGTCCCTACCGCCATAATCAGTCCCAAGCCAGTGCTCCCCTGATGGAGGCATATAGATTGATAAGAAGTCTACTTTAACGATATCTTCAACATCCTTCATTAAAGAGATCCCGTAGACAGCCATTAAGATAACTGCCAATAGGAACAGCGAGACCAGCGCCAGTTTATCGTTTTTAAACTCCTTCCAGATGACTGTATAGCCAGCCAGCGACTTTTCTTCCGATTTAATGGTTCCTGCTTTCATTTCCATTCTTCTTCACCACTTCCTATTCAATGCGAATACGCGGATCTACCGCACTTAAGATAATGTCAGAAAGAAGAGTACCAAGCAGTGTGGCAAAGCTTGTCATCATCACGAGGGCCGTAACTACGCTGAAATCCCGGAGCATAACTGATGTAACGAATAGTTGGCCGATTCCGGGATAACTGTATATTGATTCAATAAAAACCGAGCCTCCGACAAGGCCGGTAATTTCATAACCTAAAAAAGCGGCAATCGGCAAAAATGCATTTCTGAGGATATGTCCGCTGTATACCTTTGAATCCGGTATGCCTTTCGACCTGGCTGTCCGGATAAAGTCCCTGGTCTTTGTATCAATGATCTCATTTTTCAAATACTGGACCGTGGTAACTGTCGCCACCAGGGCACCGCTCATGACCGGCAATACCAAATGGTTGATTTTGTTCAACACATACGAAAACGTTCCTGGCTCGATATATGGGTCGACGCTCCCTCCCGCAGGAAATAATGCAAATGTAAAGCTGAACAAAAATAACATAAGCAACGCAAAAATGAAGACAGGAGTTGCATATCCCAAATAGTTATAACCGGTGATTGCCTTATCCATCCAGGAATCATTCCAGCGTCCGCTGATGATTCCCAGGGGAATGGCCAGAAGATATGTTATCAGAAGTGTCCCGAAAGCCAGGTATACGGTATTCCAAATTCGGTCCCCGATTACTTCGGTAACCCTGGTTTTATGGGTGTAGGAGACCCCCCAGTCACCATGTGCTATATTTTTGATCCAGCGGATATATTGAACATGAACCGGATCGTTCAGACCCATTTGCACGCGTTGTTCTGCAATCCGTTCCGGATCTGCTTTAGGGTCCATCTGCCTCCCGGTCAAGGCATCGCCCGGCATCGCTTTAGCCATCATGAACACTAGAATACTCAAAACAAAAAGCTGGGGTATCATTCCCAAAATACGTCTAAGAATAAATTTCCACACAGTCTTATCCCTCCTAAGGTAATGCCACCGAATGCGTTTCGGAAATCCGCTTTAAATCATAAGCTCTTCCAGTGTCATCAAAATATGAAGCGAAGGTTTGCTCATACTCTTCCTTCAGTGCGTTTCTCAACCGTTCCTTTTCTCTGCGTGTTTCTGGCCGTATATCGGGAATGGCCGCAATCAGCCGCTTTGTATAGAGATGCCGCGGATTCTCATAAATTTCACTGCTTGTCCCCTCTTCTACCAACCGTCCCCGATACATCACTCCGATACGGCTGCACATGTGCCGAATGACTCCTAAATCATGGCCTATGAATAAATAGGTCAGTTTGTATTCTTCCTGCAGCTCCTGCAGGAAGTTTAATACCTGGGCTTGTACAGATACATCGAGAGCTGACACCGGTTCGTCTGCAATAATTAACTTCGGTTTAAGTGTCAATGCACGGGCAATACCAATACGCTGTCGTTGCCCTCCAGAGAATTCATGCGGGTATTTGTGAATGGCTTCTGAATCCAGTCCCACCTTATCCAGATAGTTCTGGACAACTTTTTTCTCTTCGACCGAAGACATGCGCTCATAATTGCGCAAAGGTTCTGCGATTATATCAAGCACTCTCTTCTTAGGATTCAAGGAAGAATAAGGGTCTTGGAAAATCATTTGTATGTCTCTGCGCAACGGCTTGATTTGGCTCCCGCTGAGCTTGGTGATATCCTTGTTGCCAAACAGGATCTCTCCTGAAGCAGCCTTATTCAAACTCATGATTGCCTTTCCGGCCGTTGACTTACCGCTTCCTGATTCCCCGACCAATCCATAGGTTTCTCCCTCATGAAGTTCGAAGGAGACGCCATCAACGGCACGCACATAATCTGTCACTCTCCTAAAAAAACCGCCGACAATCGGAAAATAAACCTTTAAGTCATTCACATTGAGTAATGCCATCTGTCATCGCTTCTCCTTTCTGCCTTGAAAATAAAAATGCTTATAACAAGAGCAGCGTACCCAGTGATCACTGGCAACTTCGTGTAATTCCGGGGAATTTTCGTGGGTATTATCAGGAATCCAAGAAATTCTATCCTTGAAACGACAGCCTTGGCGTGGCATTCTCGTAATCGAAGGTACCGCACCTTCGATAACATGCAAGCGATCTTGCCCGGTAGCAGCGGATGGAATCGAATTCATCAGTGAACGTGTATATGGATGCCGAGGGTTTTTAAAAATTCGCAGCACGGTTCCCATTTCCACTACCTGACCTGCGTACATCACCACAATCCGGTCGGCAATTTCCGCAACCACGCCCAAATCGTGGGTGATCAGGATAATCCCCATATGCGTTTTTTTCTGGATTGATTTTAACAAATCAAGGATTTGTGCCTGGATTGTTACATCCAGTGCTGTTGTCGGCTCATCGGCTATGATAACGGACGGGTTGCAGGCGATCGCCATTGAAATCATGCTCCTTTGCCGCATTCCGCCTGATAATTCATGGGGATATTGCTTATAAGTGAATTCAGGCAAAGGGATTCCAACCTTAGCCAACAATTCCATGGTCCTTGCCTTCTTTGCTTTCTTAGTAAGATCGGTGTGATAATCGAGATTCTCCTCAATCTGCCTGCCAACCGTCATCAACGGATTGAGGGCAGTTAATGACTCTTGAAAAATCATTCCCAGATCCTTGCCGCGCAGCTTATTCATTTGTGCTTCATTCAGTGCAACCAAATCACTATCTCTGTATCTAATGGCACCTTCTATTTTGGTCCTTTGTTTATTATGTAATTGCATAATTGAAAGTGCGAGGGCACTTTTACCGCATCCCGATTCCCCAACTACAGCAACGATCTCATTTTCATTCACCGTAAAAGAAACGTTATCCACAGCTGCATGATATCCGTCTTGTAAACGGAACGAAGTGGTTAGGTTCTCTATTTGTAATATTGGTCTATTGATTTAGGTTCCCCCCTATCAATTTTTCGGGAAAGAAAATAGAAAATGAATTACAACATTGCAATCGAAAATGGACGGAGCAGGTACTGAAGAAAACTATTAAAACTTTTTCTATTCTTTCTTTATATAAACCTATTGATTTCTGTTTAGGAATATGATAAAAAAGTTCAAGGCTTTCGAAGAATCTAACTGCTTGCGCTGTAGTACACCATTTAATGTTGCGAAAAATTAAACTTCCCATTTTACAGAAAAGCAGCATGAGAAATTCATCCTCATGCTGCATCACTTCTTAATTATTGTCTTCTTTTAAAATAACCAACAGCTCAACCTTGATTTTATCAACCTGTTCATTAATATTCTGCGCTTCTTTGGAATACTATCAAGAGATGACTAATAAGAAAGGTGTCCATGCAGATTGCAGGACACCTTTTCATTTTAAAAAAAGAAAGGATAACTTTTTTAATGTGTACTGGTGTCTAGCGCAAGCAGCCTAGCCCCGACGCACAGGACGTGCTAGTGCCGACGAAGACATAAGGACGTGGCGATCTTAGTCGGCCTCGAGGTCATAAGCCAATCATCTGATGGGGAGAAAACCGCTCCCCATACAGATGCTTGGCTTATGCTGGTCGGGGCTGACCAAGGCGCTTGCGCTTTTCTTATTACCAAGGCAGATCAGCACCAAACGTGCTTGCAATTAATTCAGTATCTTTTCTTCTTTTCTTACGGATTTCCGCTCTATGCTTGCCGGTTTCAAACAGGTTTTTCTGCATATCAGTTTGCGGGACCAGCTTAGGAACCGGTGTCGGTTTTCCATTACCATCGATAGCAACAAAGGTTAAAAATGAGATCGCGCAAATATTTCGTTCACCTGTCAGCAGATCCTCGGCAATTACTCTTACCATAACCTCCATGGATGTACGTCCTGTATAAGTAACAAACCCCTCCAGACAAACGGAATTTCCTTCATAAATCGGATGGAGGAAATCCACTGAATCCATTGAAGCAGTGACCGAATTTGTTCTAGAGTGGCGCATCGCTGATATGGCAGCCACATCATCAATATACGCCATCAATTTCCCGCCAAACATCGTTCCAAGATTATTCGTATCAGGGGGAAGGACAATACTTGTTTTGATGACAAGTGAATCCCTGTTGTGTTTTGTTTCTTCCATCGATACTGAACTCCTTCGACTATAAATTCTTCACTTCTACACTTTATAACAAAAATAGGGGGTTAGGCAAAGCTGCCGCTTCCAAACTTCAGTGTTTTTTATCTACTGGTTCAGCCAGTAAAACAAAATATGTATCGCTTCATTCTGTATCCAAAATCAGTTCAAGATTTAAGATGTCTCTACAGCAGCACATTTTTCACCTTGTGAGTCAATAGTCAGATTTCATTAAGGAAGGGGAGGCTTTTCACCACGCTGCAGTTCTCTCAGACTTAGCCCAAAACCCATTTCCAGATGCGGGTAATCTTTAAAACTGCCCTTAAAGTCTCCTCCCCATTGAAAGCCTTCTTGCTTTGCCATTGTCACAACTTCAGCCCAATCTCTCTTGCCATTTCGATTGCCGTCATATTGCATATCCCATATGGCATTTCCTTTTTTGTTCAGCAAGGCAAAGTCAATCGCAAGCCCGAAATTGTGGAGTGATTCCCCGCCCCTGGCATATGTTACAATTTTTCCAGGCTGTGACCTTCCCCGCTCATAGAGTTGATTTTGATCTTCTATCGTTCTGTATCCATCCGTAATAAGGATTGGAATTCCGGCTTCACCGGCCCTGCCGATCAGTATATCCCTTTTTTCTACGACAAGAGGATGGAGACCGTCCGGCAGTTCCAGTTCATCAGGGTCGGGCGGCACAAAATAATAATAAATCAGCCATCCAGGCAACACTATAATCAAAAATAACCCAATCAATATCCTTATATATTTAGCGAACACTGTATTCAACTCTCTAAAGGTAGTTTACTTAACATTTCTTTAATTATTTACATTTGGCAATATATTTTCAAAATGAACCCGCCACTCTATTGGGGCCATTTACAAATAGGGTTTTAACTTAGTTTCCCCTTCAATTCTTCAATTTGTGCCATATGCCTTTTTTCGTGATACCCGACAAAAGGGGTCCATTGTTTTAAGCTCAGCGGCCCGAATATGGGATGTGGAAAAGACTTTTGTTCTAAAGCTTGTTCGGATGCACCTTCAGTGACACGGATCAGCGTTTTTCTGGATTCACTGAGCTTTCCCTTCATTTCTGCAAGGGAAATAAAATCGTCTGATGGTTTGACAAAAGAAGGTGCAGCTACTTTGGTGGATCTGTTAACCGTTAAATGGATCGGTTTTAATGGAGCCGCTTCACTTTTTTCATTTGCAAGTTCACCGGCAATGCTTTTTGAAATCGTCATTTCCATTAAATAAAGGTGGTCCAAAACCTGCATAATCGTCCAGCTTCCTGCTTCTACTTTTTCATTTAACTGCCGGTCAGATAAATCTTCGACACTTTTCAACAGTTCTTCCCGGATTTTTTGATTTTCGTTCATCTTTCATATCCCCACCTTACGAATCGTTTTATAGTATACCAAAATGCTTTCCTCAAAAGTATAGCTGTTTTTTTCTCAGCATTCTAATGAATAACTCTTTTCATTTTCTTATTAAAAAATAGTCTTATCTCTTAAATTGGTACCTGTCTAGAATTCGTGAAGTAATTAACTGATACCCCTGCTCGTTTGGATGAAGAGAATCGCTAAAATATTTTTGCTTCTTTTTGTTTTTAAAAAGATCATTGGTCGGAATGTATGTAATTCTCCTATCATTTCTCACCGTTTTAATGATCGTCTGATCCCATTCATCTATTTGTTTTTCAATGTGTTTCTGGTTTTGATAGGGATTATACAAACCAAGCACGATGATCGGAGCCTCTTTATTCTCTTTCTTAAGGATGCTCAAAATTTTTGTTATGTGCTGTTTATATTCTGGTTTTGCATCGTTGATTTTTTTCTCATTCAGCGGTTGTAAATCTCCGCCATTGCTGTTTATTAAATCATTAGTCCCGATAAAAAGGATAAAGTAATCGGCTTCATCGAGTTTGCTTTTTATACGGATATCGTCCAACTGTTCCAGAACACCGTCCGTTTCCTGCCCTATAATCCCATAATTCCAGATTCTGAATCGTTTACTGCTGCCAGAATTATTCAGCTCTTCCTCTACGCCATCCACATAGCCCTCTCCCTGTGTATCACCATAACCGTACGTCAGGGAATCGCCAAATGCCATGATAACAGGGTCATCACTCTTGCTTTTGGTATAAAAAGAAAACCAGATCAACGAAGTGATAATAAAAGTAATTAATCCAATCGATAATTTCTTCATAATAGCTCCCTTTGCATGCAGTCTAAGATGGTTTTATCTCATACTTCTACCCGATTTCGGCAGATGAGTAACCAACACTGGCAAATACTGAATTCGTATAGCCAAGGACCGGGAATCGTTGTATGATGTTCTTACGATCAAAAGAATGATTTGTGAGGAGTTTCATCATGCAGGAAAATCTCATCTTAAAAGAGGCAACTCTTGAAGTATTGCCGAAAATTGTTGCCATTTATAATTCAACCATCCCATCAAGAATGGTAACAGCAGACAGTGAGCCGGTAACAGTGGAAAGCCGTTTGACATGGTTCCATGAACATAACCGCAAAACCCGGCCGCTATATGTCATCATATCTGGCAATGAAATTTGCGGCTGGATAAGCTTTCAATCCTTTTATGGGCGACCCGCCTATCAAGCGACCGCTGAAATAAGCATTTATATCGATGGACAATTCAGGGGAAAAGGAATCGGACGCTGGGCCCTGGAAAAGGCAACACAGCTAAGCCCGGGATTAGGGATAAAAACGCTCCTCGGATTTATCTTTGCACACAATACACCAAGCATAAAGCTATTCTCAAAGTCAAGTTTTGAAGAATGGGCTCATCTTCCCCGGGTGGCAGAACTGGACGGCATTGAAAGAGACCTGGCTATACTCGGAAAGCGAGTTTGAGATTTTCACAGCCATAATAAAACAATAAAACAGCTGTCCCGCTACCATACGGGACAGCTGTTTTCTGCAAAAGTCATCCATGAATTCGGAAATCGCTTTTTTAAGAAAAGCGAAAAGATCGCCTATCAAGGACTATAGCGTTCATAAGTTTATCTAATTCCTGGCTTGCCTTAATTGTATCTGGGTTCGTATATCCAAAAGCATCTGCGAGATCTATCATTTCTTGCCGCTTTTTTTCAATAGCACCCTGCCTGGATTTAGTAGCTATCATATTCCCAAACCTCTCTTTTTTACTATTTATTTACAAAGTATATTAAAGGAACTATTCCTTATAAACAAGCCCTTTTGCCTATAAAAAATGGAGATCTTCAAAATTTAAGGTTTTTGTAATCAAATTGCAAGAAAGTATCGAAAAATTGGCGTTATTGTTTCCTTAGATACCTCAAAAACGAACTATCGAATTTCCACTATACTATAGATTATCCCTGTACAAACACATTTTGTACCATCATTTAAAAAGCAGTTGATTTTTCTGCACGGCGTGTTATGATCGAGATAATTACATATTGATGTAGCGCTGGGGGAGCCTTTGGAGAGGCTGAGAGTGAACAATGTTCTAAACCCTTTGAACCTGAACCGGGTCGTGCCGACGGAGGGAAGTGGCAGATTGAATCATAACATTGTTCATCTCACCCCGCTTTCTTTGTATCCAGAAGCGGGATTTCTTTTGTAATTTAATAGTTTAACTGCTGGGGGAGCCGTATGGCTGAGAAATCGATGATTAAAACCCTTCGCACCTGATCTGGTTTATACCAGCGTAGGGAAGCAGGCTAATACGAAGGCATCTTTTGTTTCGTTACCAAAGCCGCTTCCTCAATGGAAAGCGGCTTTTTTTACCATATATTTATTAATAAGGAGGCAGCAATATGAATTCAAAAACGAAAAGCTTTACAGAAAGGGTATTCCAATCAGCCGCACCCATTTGGGAAAAAAACCATCTTCACCCGTTTGTCCAGGGAATCGGGAACGGTACCCTCCCCGAGGATATTTTTATCTTTTATATGAAGCAGGACTATGTATATTTGATTGAATATGCCCGCTTGTTTGCTATGGGAGCGGCAAAAGCCAACACTTTGGATACAATGGCGAAATTCTCGCAAAACCTTCATGAAACGGTCCACTTCGAGATGGAACTTCATCGCCAATATGCTGCAGAGTTTGGCATTTCCCGGAAAGAACTTGAGCTTACTGTCCCATCCCCTATCAATCTAGCTTATACGGGGTATATGCTGAACGCAGCTTACAGCGGAACACTCACTGATCTCGTGGCCTGCTTGCTCCCATGCGCCTGGGATTACCGGGAGATCGGCCTGCTTTTAAAAGCTCAAAATGGCGACACAATTCTTTCAAACCGCTATGAAAAATGGATACATATGTATTCTTCGAATGAGTTCATTTCCATGTCCCAATGGCTGATCGAACTAATGGATAACCTAACGAAGGGGCTTCCAGAAGGAGAGCTTTCCAGGCTTGAAAAGCACTTTTTAACGACTTCCCGCTTGGAATTTTTATTCTGGGAAAGCATGTACCGCCAGGATAGCTGGCCCATTTGACCAAAGGAGATGATCATTTGAACAATATTAGAAAGCTTTCGTTAACGGCAATGATTACCGCGTTGACTGCACTTACTAGTTCATTCATTTTTATACCTGCGGGGGTTGCTAAAATTTTCCCAATACAACATTTAGCCAATGTACTTACAGCTGTTATGCTCGGGCCGGCTTATGCCCTCGCCCAGGCATTTATCGTTTCACTGCTGCGAAATCTGGCAGGAACCGGGTCGGTTTTTGCCTTTCCGGGAAGCATGATTGGCGCTCTTCTTGCCGCCTGGCTTTATAAAAAAACAAAAAGAATTACGTTTGCCTGCCTCGGGGAAGTTGTCGGTACGGGCGTTATTGGAGCATTGGCATGTTATCCAATAGCCATCTTGTTTTTAGGAGAAAAGGTAGCGTTACTCGGCTTCCTGCCTGCTTTCACACTAAGCTCATTTACGGGAGCGACCATTGCGTTTGTATTGTTAAAGATTTTTTTGAAAAACAGCTATTTGGAGGGAAAAATATATGGCAATCGCAGGCTCTAATCACCAATCATCTATCTGATTTTAAAATCCTGAATTTCGTTCCATAAATCTTTCCGCAAAAGAAAAGACTGTCCCATCAGTTATCTTTAACAGATGAGACAGCCTTTTGATCTACTTACTCGGCAAGCTCGGTATTTTTCGTCTCTTTACCGAAGATTCCAACAACAATCGCACCAATCAGGACAGAAATGGTGAAAATCGTAAAAATAGTCGTAATCGATGACTTTTGTGCGACCATATAGCCGACTAGGAGCGGTCCGAGAACTCCGCCTACACGCCCGACCGCAGCAGCCATCCCAGCTCCCGTTCCCCTGATCGAAGTCGGGTACTGCTCCGGTGTATAGGCATATAACGCGCCCCATGCACCAAGATTGAAGAAAGATAGGAAAATGCCTGAAGCAATTAACAAAGACAATTCTTCAGCCGACCCAAAGAAATAAGCGCTGACCGCTGTCCCGATTAAATAAGTTACCAGTACGAACTTTCGGCCCATTTTTTCAATAAACCAGGCTGCGGTAAAATAACCGGGAAGCTGTGCAAGTGTCATAATCAATACATATTGAAAACTCTTAATCATGCTGAAACCCTTCAAAATCATCACACTGGGCAGCCATAAAAACATGCCGTAGTAGGAAAAGACAACACAAAACCAGAGGATCCAAAGCGTGATGGTCTGCCGTAAATGATCTTTTGCCCAAACACTTTTAATGTTTTGCCATATCGTGGGTCTTTTTTGTTTTTGCTGTGAAACGTATTTGGGCGAATCCGGAAGACTCAACCGCAAATAAAGGGCGTATAAAGCAGGCAATGCACTTAGGATAAGAGCGATCCGCCAGCCAAATTGCGGAATAATATAATAAGAAATCAATGCAGCTATTAACCAGCCGCCTGCCCAAAAGCTTTCTAACAGCACAACCACCCTTCCCCGTTTTTCAGCCGCGACACTTTCGGATACAAGCGTTGAAGCAACCGGAAGCTCTCCGCCGAGGCCCATCCCGATCAGGAATCGCAACAGTAAAAACACTCCAAGGGAGGTAACCATTGCAGAGATCCCACTGCCAATTGAAAACAAGAGAAGCGTAATCATGAAAACGGATTTCCTTCCGATCCGGTCGGCAAGAATTCCGAACAAAAAGGCACCGACTGCCATCCCAATGGAATTGATACTTCCAATCCACCCTATCTCTTCGGATGAAAGATTCCACTCTGTCTGCAATGCAACGACAATAAAAGATAGCATTCCGACATCCATTGCATCAAACATCCAGCCCATTCCGGCAATGCTAAGCAGTTTGCGTTCCGAGACTGTCTTATTTTTGTTTCCCATATAAACCTCCATGAAGCATATCTACCGATAAGATAATCAATTCTTACCTATTTTACCTATTATTTTGATTTTCTACTATGAAAACTTTCCTTCCATGTTCTTTGCTCATACAAATTTGCCGGGGTTTCTGCCACGAATGGGCTGATCTCCCCCTTTGAACATATATAGAGTTCATGCATCGCACGTGTACAAACTGTGTAGAACAACCTCCGCTCACTTTCTAAACCATAGCTTTTTTTTGAACCGTCATAAATAACGACGGCATCAAATTCGATGCCCTTCGCCAGGTATGATGGAATGACAACGATTCCTGCTTCATAATCTGTCTTCCCGGTCCCAATCAGCTTCAATGACAGCCGCTCCTTTAATTCCAGATAAGCTTCTCTGCTTTCGGATGCTGTCTTGCAAATGATTGCAATGGTATGGTGTCCTTGCGCTTGCAATCCTTTGATTGTTTCTGCAATACAGTCAGCGGTATCTTGCTCATCATTTACTTGTAAAACGACAGGCTTATTTCCTTTCCGGTTGAAAGGCTCAATCTCATCCCCTCCTTCAATCATCTTCCGAGTAAACTCCACAATTTGCAGCGTAGAACGGTAACTTCTTGTTAATGTAATCTTTTCTGTTTCCTCTTCCATAAACAGTGATGCCACGACCTCCAAGCCAACTTCATTTCCTTGTGCAAAAATCGTTTGGTTGGAATCGCCGAGCACCGTCAATTTGCTTCTCGGAAATATTTTTTTGATAAAGGCAAACTGGAACGGGGAATAATCCTGTGCCTCATCGATAAATACATGGCGGATTAGCGTGTTTGTCTTAAATCCCTCTACTTGTTCTTTAAAAAACAAGAAAGGGGCGGCATCTTCATACAACAGCTCTCCATCATCGAGATTTGCAATTGTCTCATGGCAGATTTTTTTCCAATCGGCTGCTGATGCCTCTTTCTCAAACAACCTTCGATATAACTCGGCTGCATCCAGGAAGGCAAACTCTTTCACTTTTTTATAAAGCGGCCGGAATCGTCTTTTTACAATAAAAGCAGCCAGCACTTCCTGTTCCCGCTCGATATCATCGAACGTATCCTCTTTCATGCGCTTTTCATTGCTCACCTTTTGATAACTCTTTAAATAATCTTCTTTATCAAGGTATTGCATTTCTTCCTCGACCCATGATTTTTTCACCTCTTGTCTTTCATACCGCCTCAGTTCTTTCCGAAGCCATTCGGAAACGAGCTTCATTCGATTCGAAATCGGCCGTGTAGCTCCCAGCCCGTAAAAATAGTCATAGATGCTTTGGGAAGAAATCAGCACCCTGCCAAGAAACTTGATATCTGTAAAGATCATTCCGCTTTTCATTAATTCTTCCAGATATCCTTCGATCATTTCCATGAATTCCAGCGAGGATTTGAAGGAAATACCGTTTAATCGAGTATCATATCCCGGTTGACCTACTGCAGTCAATACATATTCCATTTGTATAAAGGCATCTTCCACATCAAATTCGCGGCCAAGCATTTGCAGCAAGTATTGCTGGAAGGTGGTCTGTTGCATATTTTCTTCTCCAAGTTCTGGCAGGACGTTTGCAACATAGCTGTTAAACAACGGATTAGGAGAAAAAAGCAGAATGTTATCTGCCGTAAGCTTTACACGATAACGATATAAAAGGTAAGCAACACGCTGGAGGGCAGCTGATGTTTTCCCGCTTCCCGCTGCTCCCTGTACAATCAGCAGACGGCTTTTGTCATTCCGGATGATGAGATTCTGTTCTTTTTGAATAGTAGCGACTATGCTTTTCATCTGGGAGTCGGCCTGACCGCCCAGTACCTCCTGCAGTAGTTCATCGCCGATCGTCACCCCTGTATCGAATACACTTGTAATTTCCCCGTTGCGGATGATGTACTGGCGTTTCAATTCAAGCGTCCCGGAGATTTTTCCATAAGGCGCTTCATACGCCGCTGGCCCAAGTGGATAATCGTAATAGACACTCGAAATCGGAGCCCGCCAATCGTAGACCAAAAATGACTCTGTTTCCTCGTCATAAAAGGAACAGATTCCGATATATATTTTTTCTGTTTCACTTTCGCCATGTTCGATAAAATCAATCCTGCCGAAATAAGGAGAGTTGTTTAGCCGTTTGAGAAGCTGAATCCGATTGAAGGAATGGTTTTGCCGTCGTTCTCTTTCGTTCAAGAGCTCCGATTGTTGCTTAATGCTTGTATATGTTTCTCCGATTTCATCTGCATTATCGAGATTTACAGTAACATCGTCCCAAAAATGCTTCCTTATCGATTTGATATCTGTATTTGCGTTACCAATCACCTGTTGGATAGCAGCTGCTGCTTTTGTTATCTTGGCAGCAACTTCATTGGCTCGGTTTTGTTCGGTGGCGATTTCTTTTTCCCAATTGCCCATGTAAACTCTCCTTTTTTGTGCGGCTTTATTTATTCCAGGTACAATATTTTTTTCTATCTTCTTTTATTCCATTCTTCGCAACAGATTCCTCTGTTGTTTTCTGGATGATATTGTCGGGTTTTGTCAATTGAAAGTTGGTAGTTGTTAATTGAAAATTTTAATTATTTTGGATATGATAGTTTATGGGAGTGAACATGGTTGCACTCCTTCATGCATGCATCATGGTTTGCACAAATACCATTACCAAAACTCAAGGAGGGTATTCATGACAAATCTTACACTGGAAATCAGCAAAAAGTTACAGCAATTTTTACAGGGACCCAAAAAGCTTTACATTAATGGGGAATTTATCGAAAGTGCCTCAGGAAAAACCTTTAAAACTCCGAACCCGGCCACCGGCGAAACTTTAGCTGAAGTATATGAAGCCGATCAGGCGGACATCGACTTAGCCGTAAAAGCGGCACGGAAAGCTTTTGATGAAGGCCCATGGTCGAGAATGAGCGCTGCCTCAAGAAGCCGGCTGATGTACAAGCTCGCTGATTTAATGGAAGCGAATAAAGAAGAATTAGCACAGTTAGAAACGTTGGATAATGGAAAACCGATTGGCGAAACAACCAATGCGGATATTCCTCTGGCGATTGAACATATGAGATACTATGCCGGCTGGTCCACAAAAATCGTTGGCCAAACGATTCCGGTAAGCGGTAATTATTTTAACTATACAAGACATGAAGCTGTTGGTGTCGTCGGCCAGATCATCCCTTGGAATTTCCCGCTGCTTATGGCAATGTGGAAGATCGGTGCAGCACTTGCTAGCGGCTGTACGGTTATCCTGAAGCCGGCAGAGCAAACGCCAATGTCTGTCCTATACTTAGCGGAATTAATCGAAGAAGCAGGATTCCCGAAAGGGGTAGTCAATATCGTTCCTGGTTTCGGTGAAACAGCAGGGGGAGCGCTTATCAACCACCCTCTAGTTGATAAAATTGCCTTTACTGGCTCTACAGAAGTTGGAAAGCATATCATGAGAACAGCAGCGGATTCTTTAAAGCGGGTTACCCTTGAACTGGGCGGCAAATCGCCGAATATCATCCTGCCTGATGCCGACTTCTCAAAAGCGATCCCCGGCGCTCTTAACGGTGTAATGTTCAACCAGGGGCAGGTTTGCTGTGCTGGTTCACGCGTTTTCATCCAAAAGAAGCATTATGATAATGTCGTCGCGGACATGGTCTCTCATGCCAAAGATATTAAACAGGGTGCCGGACTCAATCCCGAAACACAAATTGGGCCGCTTGTTTCTCAGGAGCAGCAGGACCGCGTTCTCGGCTATATTGAAAAAGGAAGAAATGAAGGTGCCGAAGTGCTTGTAGGCGGAGATAAGCCGCAGGATGATGGCTATTTTGTATCGCCTACCATTTTCGCAGCCGTCAAGGATGAAATGGCGATTGCCCGCGAAGAAATTTTCGGACCGGTTATCGCGGCCATGCCGTTCGATGATCTCGATGAGGTCATCGACCGTGCTAACCAAAGCGAATACGGCCTTGCAGCCGGGTTGTGGACACGCGATATCTCCAATGCCCACTATGTTGCAAGCAAACTCCGTGCCGGTACAGTCTGGGTAAACTGCTATAATGCCTTCGACGCAGCCTCTCCATTCGGCGGCTACAAATCTTCCGGTATCGGCCGCGAAATGGGATCCTACGCATTAAACAACTATACCGAAGTGAAGAGCGTTTGGGTAAATCTTGATAAATAATCAGTAAACAATTCCGACTGTGTTTAGAATGAACAGCAATAGGGTGTTACATTGCGACTAATGTAACACCCTATTTTTTAATGAACTTTATTACTTTGATGGAAAAAAAGAATATCCACCAACATTACGAATCCATACTTCCGCATCGCTGCCATTTGCTTTAACCATCCATAAATCACCTGCATCCTCCGTTTCAGATTTTCTTAACCTAGAAATTTGTTGATTTAAAATAAAGTTTGATAATTTGTAAAGAAGTTCGATAATTTATAAAAAAGTTTGATCAAAAGTCCTGTAATGATATGCAGGATTTTTTTGTTCCGCAATCGGGCCATTTTATGTAGTAACCAAAGCCAAATTTCTTTCTTACAACACCTAGAAATTTGGCTTTTTTATATTTGGATTTTCTTAACGTTGTAAATTCGGTTTCTTGACTTTACCCCAGGTGCAGCTTAACGGAACAAAGAAAAAGAAATATAGACTTTTGATAAAATAAACCAAAATAATGAAATGACAGGGAAAAAACGTAGGAATATAAACATTGTTTTTATGTACTTTTCTAACTAATTTTCTTTTTATTTCTTAAAACGGGTATTTAATTTCAATTGTTATTGTAACCATAATAGTGTATTACACATAGTATAAACCATATAGTGTATGTCATATAGTATATGAAATTGAGGTGGGTGAATGAGTACTTTACTGAATTCATTAACGACAGAGCTTAGGAGAGGAACGCTGACATTAGCCGTTTTAAGTCAATTACGAACACCCCAATATGGATATTCACTTGTTCAGTTATTGGAGGAATCCGGCATTAACATTGATCAAAGCACCTTATATCCATTGCTTCGTCGTTTAGAAAAACAGGAGTTAGTAACAAGCAGTTGGGATACATCTGAGAGCAGGCCCCGTAAGTATTATGTTTTAAGTGAATACGGTCTAGAAATCTTTTTGCAGTTAAAAAAAGAATGGATTAAAAATTCGAAAGAACTTTATGGTTTATTAAAAGGGGAGAAGGAAGATGAATTTGATTGAGGTTTATATACAAGAAGTCACTCGCAGGCTGCCTGAAAAAAATCGTGAGGATATTGCACTCGAGTTACGGTCAACCATTGAGGATATGCTGCCTGATGATTACAGTGAGAAAGATGTAAATGTAGTTCTTGAAAAATTAGGGAATCCAGCAGCGTTAGCTAGTGGATATCGAGATCAACCAATGCACCTAATTGGACCGCGCTACTTTGATGTATATGTCTCGTTATTGAAAATGATTTTACCAATTGCTGGTGTCATTGCATTGATCTCGATGATTGCCGAATATTTTATTAGTTTTGGGGAAGACGGGGCTGTTATTAATATTGTTCTCACCATTATGGGTAAAGGAATATGGAAAATAATTGAAGTTGGTATTCAAGTCTTTTTCTGGGTAACACTCGTTTTCGTCATTATAGAACGAGCAGATAAAGGAAAAGATCAGCATCCATTATCAGCAAGTTTTAAAAAATGGACAGCTGATGATTTGAAAAACATCCCTTATATTCCTAAGAAAAAAGCAATTAGAAAGTGTGAAGTATTTGGAAGTTTAATGTGGACAGCGATTTGGGCAACTCTTTATTTTTATGCGAATCACCTTGTAGGTGTATATGAAAGTAGAGGAGATGGACTTGAATTTGTGATTCCAGCTTTAAATCAGGAAGTTTTACTACGTTATTGGCCAATCGTTCTCGTTATCATCGCACTCGAACTTGGATTAGCTCTCTACAAATTAATCAAAGGGCAATGGACGAAAAAAATGGCAATCTTTAATACTGCTCTCGAGCTTGTCTCAACCACTGTATTCATTGTCATATTAAGCAATCCGAATTTAATGCATCAAGAATTTATTACGTATATGAGTGGTTTATTTAACATAACAGCTATGCAATTTAATACATGGATAGTTGGAAGCATAATAATCATATTTATTTTATCCGCGGCATTCAATGTGTTCGATGGATTTCGTAAGGCTAGAATCCGTTAATTCTTATGTTTATTAAAGTGGGGGGATGTTAAATAAGTACGCACCGGTATTAACAGTCTTTGATCTTCCACAATACCATCTAATTAAATCATATTAGTTATTCAAGAAAAGGGCGCAATTGTGGAGGGAATACAGGTAGAAAATGATCAAACTTTTTTATAAAAACCAAACTTAAATCTGCTGGAGAAGAATCCATTTTGAGCAATCTTTTTTCAAAATGGATTCTTTTTATTTAAAATTTGGGTTTACGAGGTATTTTTGATCAAACTTTATTTCAAAGCAACAAAATTCTGTTTATCGAAGGCAGAAAAGCCTGCTGATAATCTCCTTTATTTTTTGGAGGGTTCGTTATTTTTTGTTAGGTTTGCCCATTTGCCGCTTTAAAGGGTCATTAGACCACTCACTTTCATGGACTCTTGAAACAATGAGGGAGGAGTCATCCACCCAAGTAAACCCCATTTCTGCGAAGTTTGGAGGTGTAAGGCTTAATGTATGATAAGCAGGAAGTTCTGTCACTTTCATATCCTTATTCTTAAAACCAAATACGTTCCTGCCTCCCACATTTCCCTGAACTCAAAATTAATTAATGGATTGATCTCGTGTTTTTTTCTAGAAGATCCAAAAATCTCCGATAAAGAATTTCTAGTTTTTTGTTTATCAGGTCTTATCAGTAGTGAACTTCCCTTCTACTCTGATAAAATGAGATAGAAAATTCAAAAAAGGAGGATTTTTCAAATGTATGATATCGCGATAATTGGAGCTGGACCAGCCGGCGGAAGTGCAGCACTTTTTGCTGCAAAGGCCGGGAAAAAGATTTTACTGTTGGACAGTGATCAAAGCGTCACAAAGAGAGCATGGATTGAAAACCATTACGGGGTGGAAGAAATCACTGGCGTCGATCTCGTCGAAACCGGAAAGAAACAGGCCAAAAAGTTTGGAGCTGAGCTGGTACAAACCAAAACGGTCAATTTCGAAAAGGCAAATGAAGGCTTCAAAATTGAAACGGAAAATGGTGAATTTGAAGCAAAGCATATTATTCTAGCGACAGGCATGTTAGCTGACTTAGCCGAAAAAGCCGGCGTCAATACCAAACCAGGTACAGAACCAAGAATCAAGACAATCATTAACTGCGATGCTGCAGGTAAAACGAATATTGAAGGTATCTGGGCTGCCGGAACCTGTGCCGGTGTCAGTATGCATACAATCATCACCGCAGGAGACGGAGCAAAAGTAGCCATCAATATTATCAGCGAACTGAATGGCGAACGCTATGTTGATCATGATATTTTGAAAAAATAAAGTATGCAGACGGAGAGCAACAATCTGCCCTCCGTTTTCCCCTGAATTATCCTTTTTTCTTTCCGATATACAGCAAGTGCGAAGAGATTCCAAGTATAGAAGGGTCTGCTGCGTGTTCAAGAATTAGCTTTTTGACTTTCGATAGTTCTATTTCTCCACGATCCCGCCAATAATCCCACTTCTCATTTGTTAGAATGGCGCCTACATTTGACCCTATCAATTCTAAATTTTCAAATCCTTTTGACTCCATAAATGGACGTATGTCCTCTATATTAAAATAATAAGCTCCCGTAAATCGGCCTTTTTCAGCATGATTAAAAATCCCTGACTTTGAAAACTGGCTAATTGCGTCCATGGAATTATTCGGCCTCCATGCTTCCGGGAAATAAGTGAAGATAGAATATGCCTGGTCCGGGACATGAAGGCGACAAAAACGATTCCATCTTTTTTTGTTACTCTATGCAATTCCTCAACCGCTTGAATACGGTCATTTTCTGATTGCAGATGGTATAAAGGACCAAGCATTAATGCAGTATCAAATTTATAGCGTTTTCAATTTCACATGTTGGATTTGCAGCCTAAAGGCTAAAGCCTATCTTTTTCCCTGCACAATCGCTACAATATATATGAAGATTCTGGCAAAGGAGATTGATTTTATGAGTAACTTTCAAGCAAATTTAGAAAAGTATGCCGAGCTTGCTGTAAAGGTTGGAGTGAATATCCAAGAAGGGCAAACGCTTGTTGTTAATACTACTTTGGAGGGCGCTGAGCTTGTCAGGCTAATTACCAGAAAAGCTTATGAAATCGGAGCCCGCAATGTGATCGTTAACTGGACTGATGACACCGTCAACCGTACAAAATACGAATTGGCTCCAGATGAAGCCTTTACGGAATACCCAGAACATCGTGCCAAGGAAATAATTGAGTTAGCTGAAAACGGTGCTGCTTTCATGTCCGTTATCTCATCCAGCCCCGACCTTCTCAAAGGTATAAATCCTGAACGGATCGCCAACTTCCAAAAGGCTGCTGGAACTGCCCTTAAGCAATATCGTAAGTACATCCAGTCAGATAAGGTCAGCTGGACCATTGTTGCTGTTCCATCCCAAGCATGGGCCGATATGGTATTCCCTGATACGCCTCAAGAGGAAAGAGTACATAAACTGTGGGATGCCATTTTTAAAGCGACGCGAACAGACTTGGAAAATCCGGTTACAGCTTGGAAACAGCACGACGAAACGCTTCATGAAAAAGTGGACTACTTAAATGACAAACGCTATAAAAAACTTCATTATAAAGCGCCAGGAACCGACTTGACCATTGAGCTTCCACAAAAACATCTATGGGTCGGGGCTGGCAGCATCAACGAAAAAGGACATGAATTCATGGCAAACATGCCTACAGAAGAAGTGTTCACGGTGCCTTTGAAAACCGGAGTAAACGGAACAGTTTCCAGCACTAAGCCGCTTAGCTATGGCGGCAATATCATCGACCGTTTTTCGATAAACTTTGAAGAAGGCCGAATTGTCAATGTGAAGGCAGAGGAAGGCGAAGCCATTTTAAAACAGTTGGTCGATACCGACGAAGGCTCCCATTATCTTGGCGAAGTTGCCCTCGTTCCGTTTAACTCACCTATTTCACAATCGAATGTCTTATTCTTTAACACATTGTTTGATGAAAATGCTTCTAATCATTTGGCGATCGGCAGCTCCTACGCCTTCTGCATTGAAGGCGGCAAAAAAATGTCGTCTGAAGAACTGGCCAAAAACGGGCTAAACGAAAGCCTTACCCACGTTGATTTCATGATCGGTTCCGCTGAAATGGATATCGACGGCATCACAGAAGATGGAAGTGCTGAACCTGTCTTCCGTAAAGGGGATTGGGCGTTTTAATGCTTGACTGCATCTCCGTAGGGAGCTGTTTAGAAATTGATAAAAAATTAACAGACCAAACCGCAATAACGGGTTGGTCTGTTTTGTTGGTATAGTTACTTCCAGGAAGTAACTATATGAGTTGAAATAACCAGTTCCTATTTTGGTTAAAGTTTTGTCGTCTGTTTTTCTGTTATGGCGTCTCTTTTATCGTTTTAGTGTCTGTTTTTCTATATAATTTTAGCCTTTATTTAATACTTCCCAGTTTATCTATTCTGCTGCTCCGTTATATATTCATAAACTAGTTCTCCGATTTTAGCAATCATTTGCCGGCCTTCTTCCTCTGAGGAGAGTCCATCTGTCAGCACGGCAGCATAAGCCGTTTTTTCCCCGTATGTAATGATTGCACAATCATGGGTAACACCCGGCAGACTTCCTGTTTTGTTTGCTACAGAAACCTTCTCAAGGTCCATTCTTGCCGGAAGTTTGTCGGTAAACTGCTGCTTTTTCATGATGGTCAATATTCGTTGTTTGCTTTCTGCCGTTAAAAGTGTTCCTTCATTGATCGCTTTTAGAGAGGCAAGCACATCGGCTGCGGTGGTGTAATTGTCCCTGCCTTCTTCAATTGCCTTAGAGTCCATCATTTTCCGATTCAGCACCGTTTTATCCATACCTAATTCCTTCAGACATCCGTTAATCTGATCCTGTCCGAGCAGGCTGATCAATAGGTTAGTCGCCGTATTATCCGACACAACGATCATTAATGTCAAAATGTCTTCAATCGTCATAAATACCTTGTCCGACATAGCATGGATCACCCCTGATCCGCCTACCCTTTCTTGCAGCGGTATCGTAACAGGCTGGTTTAAATAGATTTGTCTTTCTTCACTCTGGCGAAAGGTTTCTATTAAAATAGGAATCTTGATGAGGCTGGCAGACGGAAAAATGTCTTCGCTTTTCTGTTCGATCATTTGATCATCCATTTCAATCTTAAAAGCAATCCTGCCGTCAAACGGCTCAAGCAACTGTTTTATCGAGTCATTTAAAGCAATCCATTTCATCTCATTCTTCCCTTCTATTTGGATACTGCAAGCCTTGAGAGAACTCCATGGTCACCCGTCAGCTTTTTATTATACAGATGGCAGGCAACGAAGTGACTTTCTTCAACTTCCTGCCATTTCGGTTTATAGATAGCGCATGCCTCCATCGCATATGGGCATCTGGTTCTGAATACGCAGCCGCTTGGCGGGTTTATTGGGCTTGGCAGCTCACCTTTCAAGATGATGCGCTCGCGCCGGTCCTCTACATCCGGGTCAGGAATGGGAATCGCTGATAATAACGCTTGTGTATATGGATGGAGCGGATTTTTATATAGACTCTTGCTTGCCGTCAGCTCGACGATATGGCCCAAATACATAACTGCGATACGATCGCTGATTTGTTTTACCATTGAAAGGTCGTGGGCGATGAATAGATATGTCAGCCCTTTTTCCTTTTGCAGTCGTTTTAATAGGTTGACGACCTGGGCCTGTACAGATACATCAAGCGCGGAAATCGGCTCATCAGCAATGATAAAGTCTGGATTTAATGCAAGCGCACGGGCAATTCCGATCCGCTGCCTCTGTCCCCCTGAGAATTCATGTGGATATCTGTTCGCATGATCACGGTTTAAACCTACATCCTCCAACAATTGATAAACCCGCTCAAGTCTTTCCTGTTTATTCGGATATAACCGATGTACTTCCATCGGTTCCGAAATGATTTCGCGGACTGTCGAACGCGGGTTTAATGAGGCATACGGATCCTGGAAAATCATCTGCATGCTGCGGTGATAGTCAAATTTCTCTTTCGGATTCATCTCATGGACGTTTAGACCGTTATAAATGACCTCTCCGCCGCTTTGGTCATATAAGCCAATAATCGTCCGGCCTGCAGTGGACTTTCCACAACCGGATTCACCTACAATACCAAATGTTTCACCTTTGTATATGTGAAAAGAAATCCCATCCATTGCTTTAAGAGTTTCATTTTTGCCAAGAGGAAAATGCTTCTTCAAATCATTGACTTCTAATAGAGCTTCCTTTTCCATAGTTTATTCCTCCGTCTCCCGCCAGTAACGGCTTGCAGCGCAAAGCTCTTTTTCATAAATAGTGCCTGCCAATGGTAAAATCTCGATATTTTTCCCCGTTTTTGGTGAATGCAAAAGCTTCCCGTCTCCATAGTAAATGCCGACATGATGAATGTTTCCTTTTCCTTCTTCATGTGCAAAAAATAATAAATCGCCTGGCTGTTTGGCATCCGGCTCAACCCTAAAACCTGCTTCCGCCTGATCTCCGGCATCTCGCGGAATGATGTATCCGTTTGCGCGGTACATCATATAACTGAATCCCGAACAGTCAAAGCCATAAGAACTCATGCCGCCCCATACATACGGAAGGCCGAGAAATTTTTCTCCTGCAGAGATAATGTCCTTACCGTTCCCCTTTGCCCTGCCATAATAGGATGAAAAAACTGCGACGTCTTGCCTCATTAAAAATCCCGTTCCGGTTGGTAATTTCACCTTCACCCTGTCAGATTGTTCTTCTAAAACAGGCAGGGTGGTTTGATAGCTGAGTTCGAATAAAATCTTGTCACTTTCTGAATAAAGCATGGCTTTTTTGCTGTTCACTGTTGTAACTTTTCCTTGTTTAATATTCCAGTCATCATTTGCAGCAAGCTGCACTTTAGGAAGCCACCCAGGGTATCCTCTTTTATCCTTCCCTGAAGGTTGTTCAGGGACAACAATCTGTACCCAGCCATTTTTCTCAGCGGTGATAATTACTTCCTGGCCAAATAACACTTGTGACTGGACAAGATTTGCATTGCAGAGCTCCAGACAAGTTTCATAAGTTAATCTACTTAGCCAGGAATCTATTTTAACCGGATTTGAAATTGCAGCTTCATCAATTGTCCTGGGTGATTCATATGATGTCCATACTGTTGCCAGCGGAACGTTCACTATCATTTTATAATGGGCCGCCAACTGAAGCTCCCCCTTCTATATCTACGTGGCCAAGTCCTAATCCATGCCCCTCTGGAAGAGTTATTTTCCTCCCATTATACGTTATGCCGCCTTCCACGATTTCCTTTGCCAGCATAAGCGGCGCATCAAAATCAAACCGGGTAATATTTTTTTTGCTTGCCGCAAAATGAGCGGCTGCCGTAATTCCTAGACGTGTCTCAATCATGCTTCCAACCATGCATTCCACCCCGCAGACCTCAGCAAGACTGTTAATGATCTGAGCCTGATAAATGCCCCCTGCCTTCATTAATTTAATGTTGATCAAATCTGCACTTCTCGTTTGTAAAACCTCGAAGGCCTGTTTTGGCGTGAAAATACTTTCATCGGCCATAATTGGCGTTTCCACCGAATCAGTTACTTGTTTTAGCCCTTTAATATCATCTGCTTTGACAGGCTGCTCGACCAATTCGATCTCTAAGCCACTGTCCTCCATCTTCCGGATTGCACGTACAGCATCCTTAGGCTTCCAGCCCTGATTCGCATCCAAACGGATTTTCACATCATTGCCAACCCGTCTTCTAATCTCCCGGATTCTTTCGATATCTGTTGAAATATCTTTACCTACTTTTACTTTCAGGACATTAAACCCTCGCTTCATATATGATTCGGCGTCCTCACCCATTTCCTGAGGGCTGTTTACACTGACCGTATAATCTGTTTCGAGCTCCTTTTTATGCCCGCCAAGGAATTGATATAACGGCAGTCTGCAATGCTGGGCCAGACAGTCGTAAATGGCCATGTCAAATGCTGCTTTTGCACTGGAATTTCCCACTAATGCTGTTTTCATTTCCTGGAAAATCGTTTCGTAGCTTAGCAGGCTTTTGTGAAGCAGAGCCGGCTTCAAGACATCGCGAATGGCAGATTCGATGCTTAGCAGGCTATCCCCTGTTATGACCACGGTCGGCGGAGCCTCACCCCATCCGCTAATGCCATTATCACATGTGATTTTCACAAAAATGGATTCTGCCGTATGAACGGTTCGAAGTGCTGTTTTGAACGGTTTAATAAGCGGTACCGCTGTCCGGAAAGTTTCTATTTTGTCTATCTTCATTCAATTCACCCTTTATGCAGGCCCAAGTTTGCTACGACGCTTAGTGCCCATTTTTCACTTTATGTAGATTTGAGGAACAGTGGCCAACCTTGAAATCCATCAATACTACGGCTTGTATGTACATTTCAGATATTGGCCGGGAACTTCCTAGGATGTCCAAACCAATTTTTAAATCAACATGATTTGTTTTCATTCAAAAGGGGATGTTCAATCGAACATCCCCTTTCCAGATAAACGATTGTTTTGCGGACCCTTTGATACATACTCGATGAGGGTGAGCAAGTCATTTCCACACCCTGAAAATTATTATTTCTTATCTGCCCATTTAAGCTCCATATAACCAACCGGATGGCGGACAATGCTGCTGACATTCTCATTTTGCAATTGTACATGGTTATAGAAGTGAATCGGAATGATTGGCATTTCATTAAATAGAATCTTTTCAGCTTCGTACATCTTTTCAAATCGTTTTTCTTCATTCGCTTCATTTTTTGCTTCTTTGATCAATTGATCGTATTTCGCATTGCTCCAGCCGGTGCGGTTCATGGAATGACCTTTTTGGAAGTTTTCCAGGAAGTTGATAGGGTCTGCATAATCAGCAAGGAATGAACTGCGGGACAATTGAAATTTCAATGCTTTTTGTTCTGTCGCAAATGCATTGGCTTCCATATTCGCCAGCTTCACATCAACATCCAGGTTCTTTTTGAACATTTGTTGAAGAGCTTCAGCGATTTTTTTGTGTATATCATCTGTACTGTAGGTTAATGTTACTTGCGGCAGTTCTTTATAGCCTTCCTCTTCCATTCCTTTTTTCAGAAGTGCTTTTGCTTGCTCTGCATCTGTTTTGATCAGGTCTCCATTTGTTTCCCGGAAGTCTTTCCCGGATGGATCCTTGAAGCCGTATGATACAAAGCCGTATGCCGGTTTTTCCTGCCTCTTCGTTACGAAATCAACGAGTTGCTTTTGATCAACAGCCATTGCAAATGCTTTACGGATATTGACATTTTGGAAAGGCTCTTTATTTACATTGAAGCGGTAGAAATATTCACCGGCCTGGTCTTCTACTAAAACTTTTCCCTCTTTAAAGAGTTTTTCGCTCAGGTCCGCAGGGACATCTGAAGCATCAAGATCCCCTTTTTGGAACATTTGAGATTGAGTATTTGTGTCATCGATGATTGCCCAGTGGACCTTATCGAGCTTCACATTTTTTTCATCCCAATATGTATCGTTCTTTTCCATTAGAATGTGATCGTCATGCGCCCATTCGGCCAATTTGAACGGACCGTTTCCAACAAAAGAATCAGCTTCTGCAAACCATTTCGGATTTTCCTTTGCGACCTTCTCATTGATTGGGAAGAACGCCGGATTGGCGATAACGCTAAGGAAATATTCCTGCGGGCTTATTAACGTTGCTTCAAACGTTTTTGTATCAACAGCTTTGATTTGGACATCATCGGCTTTTCCTTTACCTGTGTTGAAAGCTTCACCGCCTTCAATAAAATAACCTAAAAATGCTGCAGAAGAACCGGTGTCAGGGTCTAGCATCCGTTTCCAGGCATAAACAAAATCATTGGCCGTTACATCATCGCCATTGGACCATTTCGCACTATCACGAATATGGAATGTATATGTTTTTCCATCTTCTGATACTTCCCATTTCTCTGCCATAGCAGCTTCCGGTTCATGGTTTTTGCTTAAGCGTGTCAACCCTTCCATGATATTATTCAAAGGATCCCAGGAAACGGCATCAAAGCCGATTGGCGGGTCAAATGAAGTGGGTTCCGTATTATTCTTTAAATGAAGGATCTTTTCTTCTTTCCCCTTACCGGTGCCCGTCTTTTCGCTGCTTGTTTCGTTGGTAGCCGTACAGGCAGCAAGTACAAATACCAAAATAGATGCCATTGCCAATGTAACTAGCTTTTTCATCTTCTTCCCCCTCTTTTTATAATTAACCTATCAATCGGCTCCAAGTGCCAATAGGCACCTTGATTCCTTAACGATAGCCCCTTTTTCTATGAAGCTATCACTATTTCACAGCAAGAAGCCTTTTTGCCCTTTCATCCTGCAGCCAGCAATCTACATGATGCTCACGGTTCATGATTGTCTTAAACGGATAAACACGGTCACATACCTCCATTGCATAATCACATCGCGCCGCAAACGGGCAGCCTATCGGCGGCGAGAACAAATCAGGAGGCGAACCGGCAATCGATATCAGCTCCGCTTCCTCTCTATCGAGACGGGGGACGGAATTTAGAAGCCCTTTTGTATAGGGATGCTGTGGCTTATAGAATATATCCCTTCTATTTCCGGCTTCGACAATTTTACCAGCGTACATAACTGCGATACGGTCAGCTACCTGGGCGACAACGCCTAAATCGTGCGTAATCAAAATAATCGATACCCCGGTTTTTTCCTGGATCGCTTTGAACAGCTCGAGGATTTGTGCCTGAATGGTTACATCAAGGGCTGTGGTCGGCTCGTCAGCAATTAACACCTCGGGTTCACAGACGAGTGCCATTGCAATCACAATTCTTTGGCGCATTCCACCGCTGAATTGATGCGGGTACTGCTTAAGACGTGATTCCGGGCCCGGAATGCCTACTAAATGCAAGATATCAATCGTTTTTTGCTTCGCTTCCAGGCGCGATAGCTTTTCATGCTGGATAATTCCCTCGATAATCTGTTCATCAACCGTCATAGTAGGGTTCAATGCAGTCATTGGATCCTGAAAGATCATCGATATGTCCGCACCGCGTATTTTCCTAAGCTCTGGTTCTTTTAATTTTGTTAAATCCCTGCCCTTAAACAGAATCTCTCCTCCGGTAATCTTTCCGGGCGGGGTTGGTATTAGCCCCATAATGCTTTGAGAAGTAACGCTTTTGCCACAGCCTGATTCGCCTACGATCGCAAGCGTTTCACCTTTATTTAATGCAAAACTAACTCCGCGGACAGCCTTTACTTCTCCCCCGTATGTAGTGAATGAAACATAAAGGTCTTTCACTTCAAGTACTTTTTTCATGATGTTTTTTTACCTCCTTAGCTTCGGATCAAGGGCATCCTGCAATCCATCTCCCAAAACGTTAAAGGCAAACATCGTTGCCGAAATAAAGAACGCAGGGAAAAATAGACGCCACCAATAACCTGATAGAATGGTAGACAGGCCATCATTGGCCATCATTCCCCAGCTTGTATGAGGTGGCTGAATTCCTAGTCCCAGGAAACTCAAAAATGCTTCAGCGAAAATGGCGGTAGGAACAGTCAGCGTTAGCTGGACAATGATTGGACCCATTGTATTGGGCAAGAGGTTCTTCCTAAGAATACGCCCCGTTTTGGTCCCGAACGTCTTTGAGGCAAGTACAAATTCATAGTTTTTAATTTGCAGGACTTGTCCCCTGACAATCCGCGCCATTCCGATCCAGCCTGTAACAGACAGTGCAACGATGATTGTTGATAATCCCGGGCCCAACACAACCATTAACAGGATGACTACAAGCAGGTATGGCAGTCCGTAAAGAATTTCAACAATACGCATCATAAGATTATCAGTCCTGCCGCCTTTGTAGCCGGCAATGCCACCATAAATAACCCCGATTATGAAATCAATCAGCGCTGCAGCCGCACCGACAAACAAGGAAACACGGGCCCCGTGCCACGTTCTCGTAAAAACATCTCGGCCCAGTTCGTCGGTACCGAACCAGTATTCGCTTGAAGGCGGCAGATTTTGCCTTGTCAGCTCCTGATCGAGCGTATGCGGCGAAAGAAGCGGTCCGATAATAGCCATAAACACAAGCAAAACCAGGAAAACCAATCCTCCCATTGCCAGTTTATTCTTTAGAAGCCGCCGCCATGAATCCTGCCAGTATGATAGGCTCGGCCTTACAACAGCTTCGGCTTCATTACGATCCTTAGGCTTAGGTACAAACCATTCATCCGGGACCTCCGGTGAAATATTCGATTCATGCTGTTTACGAAGCTCCACTATTTCCCCTCCTTCTTATGAAGCTTGATCCGCGGATCTAATATCCCGTACATAAGATCGACCAGAAAAAGCATCACAATCAATATCGTACTGTAGAATACAGTCGTACCCATGATAACCGGATAATCACGGTTGGAGATGCTGTCGACGAAGTATTTTCCCATCCCGGGAATCGCAAATATCTTTTCAATCACAAATGTCCCTGTCAAGATGCTCGCAGCCAATGTCCCCAGCACGGTCACCACTGGCAAAAGGGCGTTCCGCAGCGCGTGCTTCACAACAATCTTAAATGGTGATAGACCTTTTGCCTTTGCTGTCCGGATGTAATCCTGTGTCAAAACTTCCAGCATGCTTGTCCGGGTGAGGCGTGCGATAATCGCCATCGGTCCTGTTGCAAGAGCTAATATCGGCAAGACCATGTGCATGGAGCTTGACCAGGTTGCGACCGGAAAAATCGGCCACTTTACTGCTAATTGCTGAATCAGCAATGTTGCCATTACGAAGTTTGGAACCGATATCCCAACAACGGCAATTGTCATTGCAAGATAATCAATAATCCCATTATGACGGAGTGATGCTACCACCCCCAGAATAATTCCGGAAGTAATGGCAACAAGCAATGTCCACAGCCCAAGTTCAAAGGAAATCGGGAAACCCCTTCCAAGCATATCGTTGACATCTTGAGAGGAATTTTTGATCGAGGGTCCAAAGTCCAGGGTGAGCAGTGATTTTAAATAGCTTCCATATTGGACTAGAAGCGGTTCATCCAAATGGTAAAAAGCCTCCAGATTTTTTTGCACGGCTTCACTAGTCGTTCTTTCTTGATTAAAAGGTGAGCCTGGAAGCGAATGCATCAGAAAAAAGGTAAGCGTGACGATGAGCCATAATGTGACAACCATGGCGGTGAGACGCTTAATAATATATGTATTCATTTCCGCACTCCCTAACAGAATGTAGTTCTCATGGCAAGCTCCGTAATGACAAGCATCGCCTGGTAAGCTTCCAAAATATCCTTTGCCTGATACTGAACAATGGTAGAGTCAGGCAGCAATTCTGTTCCCGGCATCAAATTGGCCCACTCAGCCTCGCCATAGTTCGTAAATTCAATTCTTAGCAAAGGAGAGTCAGGCGGGGTAAGCGGTTTCATTTTATCTATATTCTTTAAGGCGATCGCTGTTTTTTCCTGAACTGTCATAATCCTTCGGGAACGTTCGTAATTGTGCTTCCCTGAATCGACGTGCGTATGATCAACCAGTCCCGTGATACCCTCCATATCCACTGAGATATATAATTTCATGATGAACCCCTTTTTTGTAAAGTAGTTAATTTTCTTAAAATTATAAATTATAATACCATTATTTTCAATCTATATTTTTTCCGAAAAATGGGTAATTCGGATGATACTTTACATATAAAATTTATCGCCTTATCAAAATAGAAACTATCATATTTTTAGGAAACTGTATGCTACAAAAAATAAGCCCTATAATAAATAAAAGTCGCAATGGTGGAAAGAATCGTGTAAATGATTGCTGTGTAAAAAGGAAGTGATGGATTAAACCTGCTTTTTTCTTGATCCACCTTAATACCCGTTTGCCCCTGAATCTGTAGACGTGCGATATCGGATGTAAATCCACCTGGTGATGTGAAGAAATTAATAAAAATTACCGAACATAACCCAACGAAGAACGAAGCATCGACGAATTTTACCTCCATGAATAATGTGCAAAGATAATTAATGACTCCAATAACAAGTATGGTGAACAAACAAACCAGTATCTTTTTCAAAATTATCCCTCCTTTTTTAACTGTATCATTATTACGTTTATACTTGAAAAAAGTTCAAAGTTAAAATTTACATATTGGAAATTTTATGCTTCTTTTATCCAAGAGTTCATCCCGTTTCAGCTTCATCCGAACGTAGTATGGGCCAACTTTTTTCAAAACCATCAGAAAAGGAGTAAACTATTTATAAAGATATTACTTCCAAAGGAGTTTTTATAGTGCAACTCAGTGTTCTCGATCAATCTCCCATTTCAAAAGGTTCGGATGCACATGCCGCCTTGCAGCAGACATTGCAATTGGCAATGACAACCGAACAGCTTGGGTTTACCCGCTTCTGGGTGGCCGAGCATCATAATACAAACGGACTTGCTAGTTCATCTCCGGAAATCCTAATTTCACATATCGCATCACACACAAAAACAATTCGGGTTGGATCTGGAGGAGTGCTTCTACCGCAATACAGCCCTTATAAGGTCGCGGAGAATTTCAAAACGCTTGAAGCGTTGTTTCCGGGTCGCATTGATCTTGGGATTGGCCGTTCGCCCGGCGGAGCCACTGCTACACGGTTGGCTCTAACGGATTCGATCAGAAAAAGTATGAATGAATTTCCACGCCAGCTAAAAGATTTACAAGGATTCTTACATGATTCACTGCCTGCAGGCCACCCCTTTGAAGAGGTGATGGCCGCTCCTCTGTCTGATACGCAGCCTGAGATGTGGCTGCTTGGGATTTCTCATCGCGGTGCCCGTGTTGCTGCAGAAAATGGAACTTCGTTTACGTATGGGCATTTTATTTCACCAGGTGAGGGGCGAAGGGCTGCAGAAGAATATTTCACAAAATTCCAGCCGTCTCTTTCGCTTTCTCAGCCGAAAATGAATGTTTGTATTTTTGTGGTGTGTGCGGAGACTCAGGAAGAAGCAGAGGAATTGGCGGTAAGCCAGGACATTTGGTTGTTAAATGTTGGAAAGGGGAAAGATACACAAATTCCATCAGTGTCAGAGACAAAAGAGGTTCCCCTTAGCGATGAGGATAAACGAATCATCAGGAATAACCGCCGCAGGGCGATTATCGGCACTCCAGAAAAGGTAAAGGAAGAGCTGCTGCTTCTAAAAGAAGTTTATGGAACAGATGAATTTATGATTATTACAAACATTTATGATTTCGAGGCGAAACTTCGATCCTACCATCTGCTGGCTGATGCTTTTAAGCTAAACAAAAAGGGGTAAATCTCATCTGAGATTTACCCCTTTTTGTTTAGCTGCCCTTTATCTGGGCAATGATCCCTTGTTCATCGTCGAGGACAAGCTGAATTCCGGAGTAGGGATTCATGTGGAGTTGCTGATCCAGCCATCCGCGAAGGGCTTCAATTAAATTCTGTGTGATCAACACCTGTTTTCTATCGGCGACATATACCTCAGCCGAAAAGCCGTAATCATCGTCATACATCAATTCGACTTCAACTTCTTGGGGCTTGACTTGTTTTTTCTCTGCAATATATATGCAGACTGCATTGATAATATCCTGTTCAGGAATTGTTAACGTCTCCACTGATTATTTTCCTGTTCTTTGCGCTTATTCTTCAGCATTTTGAAAATGCCGCGAATAAGTTGAATAATCACAACGACAGCAAGTAAATTGATCAGAAAACCTATAACCGCACCAAAAGCACCCATGTTGCCTAACAGACCGCCCAACAGCATTCCGGCAATACCGCCAAATAGAATACCGCGCATTAATCCGCCTCTCTTGTTGACAGACTTGGTAAAACTACTGTTAGACTTATTTGAGAAGGTATTATTTTGCTGTTTATTGCTTTGGCTAGGGCTTGATGGGTTCGTATTAAAGCTTCCTTTTCCAGATTTATAGGATTTTGCGCTTGCGACATTGTCATGTCCTGCGTTGAACACAAAGCTTCCCACTGGAGTAAAGGCAATCGATAAGGAAAGGATTGCTGCAAATAATTTTTTCATCATAATAGTTGGTTCCCCCAATTTTGTAGTGTTTTTTCCAGATGTCTACCATAACAGATTTCATCAGGAAATGCTTGTATGGTCTCCCACATTATCTGTATACGAATTAACTGGTAAAAGGTTTCGTTTTTTTACTATATTTTGTTCTGCCATTCTTTACTACGATTCTTTGGGAAAAAAACTAAACAGAAAGTCAGTCCCCTAACATTATTTTAACACAAAAGCGAAAGACAGGGAAGTCTCCCTGCCTTCATCTTACTCTATTAAATTCGGACAACGCGTCCGTTGAATACCCCTTTCCAATACCCGTTTGTCATACTGACAATCGCTACGCCCGTTGAGCTTTGGGAACCGATAAATTTACCTCCGCCAACGTAAATGCCCACATGGCCATCTTTTTTATACGTATCAAAGAATACGAGATCTCCAGGCTGGATTTGGCTGTAGGAAATCTGGCTTCCTGCATTCTTAAGTGCATCTGTATGTGCTGGAAGGCTGATGCCAGCCTGAGAATACGCCCAGGCAACGAATCCGGAACAGTCAAACCTGCCATTTGCGATATCAGATGCTGTCCTTCCGCCGCCAAAAACGTAAACGGAATTTCCGATATACTTATTGCCAGCAGAAATGGCAACTGATTTATTACCAGTTCCCTTGTGGGAAACTGCTGCAGGTGTATTCTTTACCGTTTTCTTTGGAGTAGTATTTGAGCTTTTCTTTGAACTAGCATTCGAGTCTTTCTTTGAGTTTTCATTTGAACCAGCATTCGAGCTTTTCTTTGAACTAGCATTCGAGTCTTTCTTTGAGTTTTCATTTGAACCAGCATTTGAACTTTTATCTAAACTATTGGTTGAAGTATTGCTGGCAACCATTGTAGGTATTTCTTCTGATTTGACAGCTTGGCTGCTTTCATTTGAAGCAGCGGCTTTGATTTTAGCTGCCCGTTCCTCTGCTGTCTTAATGTCAGCAAGGCGCTGTTCCTCTGCAAGCATATCCTGTTGAAGGGCTTTTTCCTCAGAAGCAAGGCCTGCGTCCTTTTCTTGAAGATCAGCCTTTAAGGCAGCAGCCAGTTTTTCCTTATTTACAAGTTCTTTTTTTAGCCCATCGGCCTGATTTTTTTGCTCATTGATTTGAGCCATCATGCCTTCAAGTTCTACTTTATAATCTGTTAGATCCCTCAGCTTCTTTTCAACAGCTGCTTTTTTTGTTCCCAACTCTTTTTTATCGGCTTCATGCTGCTCAAGGATTCCGCGGTCTGCTTCGACAATAGTAGCAACAGCACCAACACGGTCAACAAAATCCCGGAAATCTGAAGAACCAAGCAGCACTTCAAGATAGCTTACATCTCCACCGCTTTCCTGGAAAGAAAGGGCACGCTCTTTCAAAACTTCATTGCGCTTCGCAATCCTGTCTTCTAAGATACTTACTTCCTTTTTTAAGCCTTCTACATCTGACTGTGTATCGTCGATCTTCACTTCTGTTTCATCAATTTTGGAATGATTATCCTTGATAGCCTGTCCTATCCGGTTAATTTGGGCATTCAGCTGAGCCTGCTTCTCTTGAAGGTAAACCATTTCCTTGTCGGCAACTTGAATGTTTTTCTGAATTCCCGAACGCTGTCCATCAATGTTTTCTTTTTGGTTTTGTAAATTGCTGATAGATTCTGCTTTGACTGCAGGTATCGCAAAAATACTTCCAACACCCAGCATAAAAGTGGTATTTAGCGCGATTAGCTTCTTTTTCAACACTCTCAATTCCCCTGCTTTCTCCCCTAGCCAAACTCTGTATCTATCAATTTCCAGATGATAAATCCACGTCCAAATACAGCAATTCGACAATGATATTTAGTTTTTTATATAACTTTTCAGTGTAATAGATTTATGTATGATGAAGATTCTGGCTCGATAAATTTAATAACAACTAAACAAATTTACAAATAAAATCTACTTTTTGACTAAAAGCAGTATAACATCAAAGTTTGTCAAAATTGTTATAGGGATATTACATTTATGTTTCAAGCGTTACAATAAACTACAAATTCCTCATTTTTTTGCACTTTCTACTGGTACTTGTTGTAAATAAGCTAGCCATGGGGTTTTTTTATAAAAAGGCTTTGTTCATGAATTCTGTCGATATTCAATTAAATCAAACAAACGTTCTACAATATATAAAAAGAACGCTTTTTTGAAGGGTTTGAAATGACGTTAAGAGTAATAGTGGTGGTTCTTCAAAATTTCGTGGCATTAGTCACGAACAAGTTAATTGCAAGAGACCGTCAAAAATCTACTTATTCAGGAGTTCTTGGTAGAGGTCGAATTGTGAAAACCCAATTAGATAATGCTATTGTGTCTAAATTAGCATCGGACAATACACTTTATACCGATGCTTGGAGGTCTTTTTCGACCTATGCCAAAAGCAAAGGATTGGTACATTATCGTTTTAAATCAGATGGTGTAGAACGTGCCAAAGGGCTGTATCACATTCAAAATGTTAATAATTATCACAGTCGTTTGAAAGGTTGGATGCAACGATTCAATGGTGGTTGCGACTAAATACCTTGCTAATTATTTGAATTGGTTTCAATCGATGGAAATTGGTTAGAGCTTTTGCAACGCCAGGTTTTCTTTCAGCTCGGCATCTCCCGTTAAATCGATGTCCATTTTTGTCTTGATGTGCTGAAGCACTTTAGATATTAAATCCGAATAAATTTGTTTCTCCTTTTGGCTATCTACACACTGGACTCCTAATAAGTGAATGGTTAGATATATCGTTTCAAGTTGAGAAACCGAAACAGAAAGTTGTGTTTCGATTTCCTTCACACAAGTTTGGATCAATTTATATTCGGGCGTTGCCTCTATATTATTAACGTCAAAGGAATACTCTTTAATCACATGCCCCTGCTGTATGCGTATAAGCATGATATAGACATGTACCATCAAATTTTCAAATTTACGATCCGACATAGTCAAATTTGCGTTTTGTAGTTGATTCCAGATTATCTCTTTTACAAAACTAAATGATACGACTTCCGATGATAAGTCACCAAATAATGAATTTCTAATAGTTTGCGGGTTATGGATATCGCGTTTGATACTATACTCGGCAAGACACTGCCTGTGGTTGTATTCGGATCCGATCACTTTCACGCCATAGTTAGGCCTCTTGTCTAATGAAAGATCATACGCCGAAAGAATACTTTTGACCTCACCCATCAATTGATTAACCGTTGTCCTGCTTTTAAACAACATGTCACATAGCTGATCCAACTTAATATAGTCATCCGAAAAAAGAAATAAAGACAAGATATAATCAACACGTGCATTGGGTGTTTCTCTTTCTATATAACCGCATGTTCTATCATGCAGGACTATACATTTTCTAAATTCGAATCTTTACGGATGGATTTATTGTCAGTTAGTCAGAATCAACTATACGTCCTTTTGTAAAATTTATAAAGGAATAAGTAGATTCAGATTTTGCAGGTCTTTGATTTTTTTGAAAAAGCAATTATGAAATGATTCATCTACCTAACATTTGAAAAAGGTCTTCTTTTATTGCATCTAAAACCTTGTTAGCTTTTTCTCGCTCCTCATAATTATCTCTCCAAATAAAATAGTCTGATAGACCTACTCTAGGTTGATTAAGAGTTTGGTAATTTTCTCTTAAATGACTAAGTAAGTTTTTTTCATCATTTTCGCCATTTGTATTGTCTATATAGTCATTAACTAAATTTAATGAATAATCTACTTGTTTAATAATATATAAACTATCGCTGTCATTTTCATTTTTTAAAAGCTTTAATAACTGCTGAAATAAGTCTCTTAACTTTAGAATATTTTCATTCATTAATTAAAACCTCTCTTCCTTATCTAATAGGATTTTGTGATATAACTTCTACTCCCTTAATTCTCCATGGTTCTGATACAAATATTTGGTTTCCACCGCCAACATAACTACCACCTTGATTTCCTGCTGGTCCTTCATAGATAGTAGTACCTTTAGGAATTTTAATTGCATATACTGTATCTAATGGAGATAATCCAGTTAACACTCCTGTCTTTGGATCTATCCATTGTGCTTTTACTGCCGAATCCAAGCGTCCCTGAATTCTTGTACCTGGTTCCCTTGTAAAATATTGCCCTAAAGCATTTTTACCACCACCAGCTTTACCTGAACGATAGAGTATTGTTTCACTTTCAAGTATTTTGACATTATACATACCACTTCTAAATGTAGAAGCAGCACCAGGATTAATCTCTGTTAATGGCCCCGGATTTTCAATCATATTATAAGTATAATTAGTTTTACCTTCGCTTTTCGAATTTAAGGTCAAGCCATTAGCATTAATATCCTTGTCTTTTCCAAGATTCGTATTCACTGAAAACTGCTGCTGCATCATTTCACTAACAGATTTCTTTTCAATCCCATATACATTGACCTTGATTCCCGTACCAGTACTTACGGATTGCACACGGATCTTTACCGGTACTTGTATCTGTCCAATTTTTTTGCCAAGAGTCGAAATAGTTTGCTTGCCTTGTTCAGTCACTTTTTGTGCATATTGATTACTGTATGGTTGTTTAACTCCTTTTGAAACATTATAATCCACATACCTCGCTGCTCCTGCAACCCCAGCAATCCCCAACGCCTGAAGCAGGCTAGACTGGCGCTGTTCCACTGTCAGCTCATTACCAAACATGTCCTTCCCGGTCACAGCCTCACTGAGTCCATTTGTTGCCACGAGGCCATAGATTCCCATTTCTGTTTGTTGCAGGATATTGAAGGATTTTGAAGTCTTGTAGGCATCGAGTGCGTGGCTGGCTGCATTCATGCCCCGGGCAGTTTTGTAGATTGCGCTGCCGCCTTTGAAGGCCCTGCCTGCCCAGCCGACGATTGGGATGAAGCCGGCTGCGGCCATTGCTCCGGCGGTGACGCGCTGGGCAGTGGACAATTTCTCTCCCGTCACAGGATCGATTCCTTCTGTTGCCCGTTTATAATCATAATAACCGGTGATTTCACCAGTAAAGGTGGAAACGGCATCCCATGTTTTTTCATACCATGGACGGTTTTCCATCTCTTTCATTTCTTTTTCGATTCGCCGCGCTTCTGCCTGGTCTCTTTTGAAGGAGAGATAACCTTTGGTTTGTTTTTCTGCTTCATCTTTAAGCTTATATACTTCGCTGCTTTTGTACTTTTGGGCATCAAAATAGAGAGGGGAAATCGTTCCTCCCTTGCTGCTGGATTCCAGCAATTTGCTGAACAAGCCTACAAGGTAGCTTTCCTCGGATTCTGAGGATTCATATTCACTTTTTAAATTGGCATCAAGAGTGTTTACTTTTTCGATTGTGTCGTTCCTTTTTTTATCTGCTTCATCCATGTGTTCGTCAAATGTTTCTCTGGAGAAAACACTTAATGGTACTAAATCATTGATGCCATCGAATATCTTTTGCAGATCATCCTGCTGCGCAGTCACCATTTGATCGGAGGTACGCCAGGCATTGTCCAGCTCCTCTTCTAAAAAAGGCACCTGGACCACTGTGTCTCCGGACAATTCCGCATCGGAGGCTAAACCTGGAATTCCGTTAAAAAAAGCAATATTTCGGTCTATCAGGGAAATCCATGCATCTACAACATCAATCTGGGCCTGGAAGAAGCCTTTAATAGCCTCGGCTCCCTGCCCCTGGAAGTTTTCGTCTAGGTTAACGACACTGTTAAAAGCTTTTTTTACATTGTTCAATTGATCTTTCAATTCATGATACTGCTCGGCCCGTGCATCCATCGCCGATAGCAGTGTGCCTGCCTCATAGATTTTATTTGCCATTTGTCTATAAGCCCTCTCCCGGTTATTTTTTCACCATCGCTTCATCCTGTTCCTTTAGCAATTCCACATTGGCTCTAGTGTCTTCCAGGTTTTTCTTGACAACCTCCATGTATTGCTGCACCGCTTTATGAATGTTCTCTTCCCGATCCAGCCATTTGGTGGTGTAATCAAGTGAGTTCTGGCCGAGGGAGCCAGCTGCAGGGCTATCCATACTGACTGCATCAAGTGCATTCTTCACTTCTTCCAACGTCTTCATCACTTCTTCGTATTTTAGTTTGATTGTTCCCATTAGAATAGCCGCCTCTTTAAATCACTTATTGTATGTTCCAATGTTTCCACAGCCTCTTCCCCTTTGGCCAAAAGCTTATCCGCTTCATGGGCTATACCACCTGCGATATTCAAAACGTTTCTTTCAACCTCCAACATTGTAATCTTTGACTCTATTTTTTGCTTGTACCCATCATAATCATCATTCGCAATATTTTTCATGACGCTATAGGCTTTTTCACGTGCTTCATCAAAACCTCTTGCCCGGGAACCAGTCCAGGAATTCTCTAAGTTGGGTTCTTCAATTTTTTTTATTTCTCCCAAACTGATGTTTTGTTCTCTATCAATCTCACTTTTCGCGCGTTTAAGCCTCTCGATTTTTGCATCAAGATCGCTGGATGCATTGGAAATAGCAGCATGGATGCCATGCAAAACCTCTGAATAGTCCACTTTGTGATCACCTCAAAATTTTATAAATTCATGATTCTATTTATCTAAAAAACACCTTATTAGTAATCTGTAAAATAATGGCTCACACTCATTTTAATCCAAACCTTCATCATGACTCAACGAAAGACATGATAACGATGAATAAATAGTAGTAAATACCTACTTTCCCAATTATGATGACGTTTTTCCCTTACGGTTAATCGCAAATATCTTCATTACCGGAATCGACATATGTGTAAACTAATCTTAAATAATAGTTGACATTAATTTCATCATTCTATTATCCTTAATTTATACATTTTTTAAAAAAGGAGTATAAAGTTATGAAACTTAGAACGATTGATTTGACATTGGTGGGGATGTTCGTTGCGTTGATGGCTATAGGCGCAAACATTACATCATTCGCTCCCTTCATGGTCGTGGGCGGGGTTCCCATTACACTGCAAACCTTTTTTGCCATTTTGGCGGGAACGATCCTTGGCAGCCGGCTTGGTGCTATTGCCATGATGGTCTACACGGCCGTAGGACTTGTAGGTGCTCCGATCTTCGCTCAGTTTGGCGGTGGTTTTTCAATGATTGTTAAACCCACTTTCGGCTTTATTATTTCATTTATTTTTACAGCCTATATCGTCGGAAAGATCATCGAAAAAAACAGCAGTTTACCTTCTTATATAACTGCTTCTTTAGTCGGGATGGCCGTTAACTATTTGGTAGGAACGAACTGGATGTACTTTGCTTATAAGCTTTGGGCTGCTGCTCCTGAAGGATTCACCTATAAATTGGCGTGGCTATGGATGGCTGCGCCACTGCCAAAGGATATTATTTTGGCCGTATGTGCCGCCTTCTTGGCGCTTCGCCTGGAGAAAACAGTCTTATCGAGAAGCCAATTCAGAAGCATGAAAAAAGTTGCCTAATAGAAAGGGAGTCTAAAGAATGGGAAATTGGAATCAGCTAGCGGTAAGTGTATTAGAAGGCCGGGAATTGAATGATGAAGAGGCATTAGCTATTTTGAACTGTCCTGATGGAGAACTTCTTGAACTGCTTCAGAGCGCTTATACGATCCGTCAACATTACTACGGCAACAAGGTAAAACTGAATATGATCGTCAACACGAAATCTGGTCTCTGTCCGGAAAACTGTGGCTACTGTTCCCAATCCAGTGTTTCGACAGCACCGATCGAGAAATACCGTATGGTTAACAAAGAATCCATTTTAAAAGGTGCCGAGCAGGCCCATAATCTCAATGTCGGTACTTATTGTATCGTTGCCAGCGGAAGAGGCCCAAGCAACAAGGAAATAGACAATGTCGTTTCAGCCGTTGAGGAAATTAAAGATAAATATAACCTTAAGATTTGTGCCTGCCTTGGCCTCATAAAGCCCGAGCAAGCGAAAAGATTAAAAGAGGCGGGCGTTGAGCGTTACAACCATAATATCAACACCTCTGAAAACCACCATGAAGCGATCACCACCTCCCATACGTACCAGGACAGGGTCAATACGGTAGATCTCATTAAAGAAGCCGGTATTTCTCCTTGCTCAGGGGTAATCATCGGTATGAAGGAAACGATGCAGGACGTTATTGATATGGCCAGGAGCCTAAAGGTTTTGGATGCCGATTCAATTCCAGTTAATTTCCTTCATGCAATCGATGGTACCCCGCTCGAAGGGACAGATGAACTGAACCCAAGATACTGCCTGAAGGTGCTATGTCTGATGCGTTTCATTAATCCGACCAAAGAAATCCGTATCTCCGGCGGAAGGGAGAAAAACCTAAGGAGCCTTCAACCGCTGGGCCTATATCCGGCTAATTCTATTTTCGTTGGGGATTACCTGACAACTGCGGGACAGGAGAGCACTGCAGATCACCAAATGCTAGAGGATTTAGGGTTTGAGATTGATTTTGTGAAGGACGATGCTAGCACCGTTTTAAGTTAAGCATATGAATATATGAAAAATATTATTAAAAGGCAAAGCTGTCGAAACCCCGACGGCCTTGCCTTTTTCCGTGATTCACTCCTTAGTCACGATAAGCCTTGCGGTTGACTTTTCCCATATTTATTCGTACGATAAAAGAGTAAACAATTGGAAATTTCCAAGGGAGAGGAAAGTAGTGAATACACGAAGAGCAAGCCTTACTCGAGAAACCATACTAATAGAAGCTTGTCATCTCGTAGCAAGAGAAGGAGTTACATACTTAACCCTTGAAAAGGTAGCAAAAGAAGCGGGTATAAGCAAAGGGGGATTGCTATACCATTTCCCATCAAAAGAGGCCCTGATTAAGGGCATGATTGATGATATGATTAAAAGATCAAATCAGGATATTGAGGATCAGATACCCGATGGAGAGAACCCCCCTGGTGAATGGTTGCGCGCATTTATCCACACAACCTTTGGGGAAGTTGGCCGAAAAGATCTCTTGAGTCCCGGGTTAGTGGCTATTTTGTTGGCTAATCCCAATTTAGTTGAATCTTGGCGTGATACGTATGGTCAATGGGCTAAAAACATTGAAAATGACAATAACAATTTGATGATTGCCACGATTGTTCGTTTAGCTGTTGAAGGGCTATGGTTTACCGATTTGCTTGGTTTTTCTCCGCTAGAAGGAGAATTTCGCGAAAAAGTTATGGAAACCTTGCTGGATCTGACTACAAGAGATAACTATAAATCATGAAGCAGCAAGCCTTATTACTTGTTACAGCAACTCTTGTAAGATTTAAAAAGCAGCCTCGTCTATTTTAATAGCCTTGGCTGCTTTTTATATAACGCTAAATTATTCACTTTAGCTTTTTGAGATTTCTTCCATGACTGGCTTTTGCTTTGCGTCTCCTCCCGAAAGATAATCCAGGACGAGGGATATAAATAATTGACCAGTGATCAGCATCGAACGCTCATCGACATTAAACCTGGGATGATGGTGTGGATAAGTAGCTTCAAGCTCTTCATTTCCCCCGCCAACGAAGAAGAAGCTTCCAGGTACTTTTTGCAAATAATAGGAGAAATCTTCACCGGCCATTATCGGTGCTATACGTTTTACTTTACTCTCCTCAAGAAGCTTTTTTGCGAGCTCTTCTACCTTATTGGTTTCCTCAGGATGATTCCACACAGCCGGATAACCTCTTGTAAAGGTAAAGTGTGCACTTGCCCCCGCCCCTTCGCATGCGGATGATGTGATTTGCCCAATTGATTTTTCAATTAAATCGCGGACACTTTCTTCAAAACTGCGAACGGTTCCCGTGATCTTTGCTGTGTCGGGAATGATATTAAAGGCCTCGCCAGCGGCAAAAGTACCTACTGTTACGACTGCGGGTTTAAGCGGGTCAACACGACGGCTTACGATTTGTTGCAGCTGTAAGACGAGTTGGCTCCCAAGTACCAGGGAATCCACTGTTAAATGAGGCGTTGCACCATGGCCGCCTTTGCCGCGAATTTCTATTTCAAAGGAGTCCATAGCTGCCATCATCGGACCTTCTCCTACACCTACAGTACCAATCGGTATCGGGGACCAGACGTGTGCGCCATAAATGACGTCCACTCCATCCAGACAGCCGTCTTCGATCATTGCTTTAGCTCCGCCTGGTATTTTTTCCTCGGCAAATTGATGGATAAAGACAATATTTCCTTCCAGTTCTTCTCTTACTTCGCTGAGAACCCTCGCTACCCCAAGCAATCCCGCGGTATGGATATCATGGCCGCAGGCGTGCATGACTCCGGGTATCCTTGATTTGTATTCAACTTCTTTTTCATCCTGGATCGGCAGTGCGTCAAAATCGGCACGTAACGCTATCGTTTTCCCTGGCCTGCCTCCTTTTAGAAGCCCAACCACTCCTCTGCCTCCGACGCCCGTTCTTACCTCAAGCCCCAAGTCAGCTAAATAGTCAGCAATCTTTTGGGGAGTATTAACTTCTTGAAATGAAAGTTCGGGATACATATGAAGATCCCTTCGAAGTTCTATTAAATCCGGGTATACTTCATGCAGCCTTTCAAATAAATGTTCTGTTTTCAACATCTTATGTACTCCTCTCTTATGAATTTATTCTTTGTAATGTAGCGACTTGAGACAAATGGTTATCATAAAGATGACTTTCCTGTTCTTTTATAGAACTCAGGATTTCAATAGTAATACTTGCGCCTTTTACAGCCAGTTGATTGAAGAAGGCAGGTAAATAGAGGACAGGGTTTTCTGTTTCTTCTATTAAAGACTTCCGTGGTTCAAAAATCAATAGTCCCTTGTAAAATTCCCCCTCAATGAATGCTGTTACACGAAACATTCCTTTGCCAGGCAGTAAATAAGGTTTCTGTATACTGATTTTCGATTTTAACGATTCCGTTTTTCGGTTCTGTTTTAACCCTTCAGCAAATGTTGCTTCTATATAATAAGGCCGCCCTAACAACTCATTTACAAAAGAGATGTTCCCCTGTTTTAAATAATTGCGAATGGCCGTACTTCCGACCTTAGCGTCATACCGCAATATTGGATCAATGATATCAACCTCATACCGGCCCTCGCTCCTCTGTTCCAGATACTCAGGAGTACCGGCTCCTTTACTTCCAAACTTGTAATCAAATCCTGCAACAACATGCTTAATATTTAATGGAATGATAAAATGCTCGATGAAATCATCAGGTTGCAGCTTAGAAAGGGCAGGGCTGAATTGAACAATATATGCTATGTCGACACCGATATTTTTAAAGATGTCCAGCTTATCTTCTAGTGGCGTCAAATATCTGGAATAGCCTCCTTTACCGAGCACTTCTCTAGGATGGGGATGAAAGGTCATAACAGCGCTCGCTACTTTTTTGCTTTTAGCAATTTGAATCCCGGTTTGAATGACTCGTTGATGAGCTAAATGGACCCCGTCAAAATAACCCAAAGAGACTACGGAAGGAATGTGATATTCTGAGAGATCCAATGGATAAGACAAATAGCATACCTTCATTTTTATTCACGCCTTTTCTTAGATATTCTTGGAGCATTTTCAGATTGTTGCTTTATGTAAAAAGGACAAGAAGGAGATTAAAAGGTAACCTCTCTTCTGTCCTTCAACTAAAATTTGAATCTTATTTTACTGCGGTTTCTAACTCATCTATAAAACTGCCGAATTGACGATGAAAATGTAATAGTGGTTGTTTCATTTCACTGACCGTGACATGTTCGACCAATCCGATAAAAATTGTATGATCTCCTGCCACCACCACATTATCCACTTTGCAATGAACGTGTGCCAAGGCGTCTTTCACCCTATGTGTTTTCCCGTCATGATCAAAATCTGTGAACTCTTCAAAGAATTTAGCCGTTCCCGGTTTCGCTCCCGCCTTTGCCACGTTTGTTTGGTCATTGCTTAATATGCTGACACCAAACCGCTGCTGTTCCGTAATTGCCTCTGTGCTAGCGTTTTTAGTAAACAAACTGATTAAAAGTAATGGGGGTTCCATCGATATCGAACAACAGGCGCTGACCGTCACTCCCCATGGACGCCCGTCAACTTCTGATGTTACCACCGTTACCCCTGTAGCCAAACGGCCCATTGATTCTTTGAACAAATCTGTAACTTGCTGCATAATCTCCCCCCTTACTTGAATGAAAAACATTATTCTGTTGAATTATCGTAAATCGTGTTTATATAATGGTTTAATTTCACCATTCGCTCTTGGCAATCCAAGATAATCACGGACAAAGTTCGTTTGTTCCGTACGCTCATAAGATCTGTAAAGTTCAGATCGAATGACCGGTGCGTTTGTCGCATTCAGGTTTTCAAATAAACCGACTCTGGAAGCATGGCTGCTGCTTGTCAGATCCCAGATGAAGTTAAAGAATTTGTTTTTGTCGCGTGCCGAAACCCCGGCTCCAGGCAGATATTCTTCCAGTTTAGCGCCAATCTCCGGATGGTCCCATACTTTACCTGGAAAGCGGCTGATTAATCCTTGTCCGCTTAAATCGCGAAGAATATGCATAATGCGCGGATAATTTTCAATTGAATATAGTCGGCCTGCCGTTAAAAATCTGGTGGAAGGCACTAATACTCCATTCCACATTTCGGATTGTTCTTCAGCAGCTATTATAGCGGCTTTTAATGTGGATGAATAGGTGATCACTTCAGCGACGGCATCTCGGACTCCCTGGAAAGAAGACGTACCCAGGACATCAACGATTGTTTGCACAGCGCCCACTAAAATTTCCGAGCGGTACATCAATCGGCCTAGTATATGCCAGTGAAAAAGAGAACCGGATTCGCGATATAATCCTAGCATTTTTAAATTTCTTAAACTAAAGACGTACTCACGAGGCAAGAAAACGTTATCGAACAAGATCATATTATCCGTTTCTTCACCCTGTGAATCGATCGGATGGTCCTCAAATGAAGAATCCGGTGCAGTGACTGGTTCGCGAAGTACCAATGTGATTCCCGGTGAATTCATCGGAACTGCACACCACAGCGCCGCTTCAAGTTCTAAGTTCGCAGAAGTAGCTGTCGATACAGTCGCGAAGTGCCCTTGGACACCGGCAGACCCAACTGGTTTTGCCCCACTTAAAACGATACCATCAGGGCGTTCTTCAACCACCCTCAGCGTACCTTTTTTCTCGGAAGCCGGTAAATTTTTATCCGTTTGCACATCAGGAATCAAATCGGCGCTCGTAATATTGTGTTTTTGGCTAAACTCTACGAATTTTCGAACATTGTCCGCATATTCAGGATTTTCTTTTTCAATTTTATCAATAATGGAAAGAAAACCCATAGCCATCATCGAGCCATAATCATTGGGACGTCCAAAGACCCCAAGGGTGCTGTACGTACTCAATTTTAACATTTCGCGTCGTATTTTATAATCCTCTTTCGTTTTTGGGACAAGCCAATTCGTACTATATCTTTTACCATCCTCAGGACTAATAAAAGTCGCAATATCCTTCGTAGCGGGATCAAACTGCATATCATAAATTTTCGCTAAATTTTCGACTCCGCGTTTTAGTGCCGGATGAGTAGGAACATCTGCAACTTCGCTTCCTTGGGAATCGATTACTCTTCTTCCATCTCTGAGGCTTTCTTTATACTGTTCACCAGTCATTAAATGGGGTTCTGAACCTTGACTTAGTACTTCCTTAATTTTACTCGTAACAGTGGCTACACTCATTTTTTAACCCCTTCCAATCGGTATGAATTTAGTTCAGGAATTCGGCCGTTATAATATGGAAGCTGCACTTCCCGTGGATTATATGTTCCTTCATCGATACACTTTCTAACATGGAGTGCAATTTCCTCCATGGTGGCGAACCATACATTCCCTTTTTCGTGCATATATTGAATCATTTTGTCGATTCTGCGGCATCTTGCAAGTCTTCCAGAAAGGAAAGGGTGCCACACAGATACCCACATCCCGCCATATTCCCAAGCTGCTTCAAATTCATCAATCCACACTTCCATGGCGCGATCCGGCGATTGTATGGACATATCATGGCCAAAATCAGGATTGTGTGCATATTGAGGCCAATCATCCATAGCCCAATGAGTTGGTAATTCAATCACTTCATTTGACCCTTCACCTTTTAACACATACGGTATATCGTCTGCCATCAAGGAAGAATCATATATAAGTCCTTCTTTTGCCAAGTAATTAACGGAATGCTTGGAGAAATTCCACCATGGCGCTCTCCAGCCTGCTGGCCGTTTTCCTACATGCTTTTCGAAAACCTCAATACTGCGTTGAAACCAATAAAGCTCTTCATCTTCAGACAATTCATTCGGATGTTCATGTAAGTATCCGTGATGGCCTATTTCATGTCCGTCTTTAAGGATCGCTTCAATGTAGTTAGGATATCTTTCAATATTCCAAGCCGGTACAAAAAAGGTTTGTTTCATATCATATTTTTTATACATTTCCAAAATGCGAGGGATAGCGACTTCGTCATACCGTACCCAGGAATTTGAAGAAATTTTTGTATCAGCAGCATCAGGATGGTCCAAATGCAGAATGCTGTCTGTGTCGACATCAAAAGTAATAGCGACTGCGCATTTTGCACCGTTAGGCCACGGAATAGGATTTTTTATCATTTTTTCTCCTCCTCTATGATTGCGATTGCTTCTACTTCTATTAAAAGGTCATCCCACATCAGACCAGCTACACGAATGGCTGTTCCGGCTGGACCAGGATCAGCTATGTATTCCATTCGTACTTTGGTCATTTTTTCCCAAAACTCAGTTGCTTGTTTTTCGTCTCCATTAAATACGTAATAGGTGTTTAGCTTCACGATATCTTTCATATCGGCACCTACTTCGTTTAGCACCTTACGAATATTTTCAAAAACATTGCGTGTTTGAATTTCAATATCGCCAACACCTACAATGCCATTTTCATCAGCAGAGATTTGGCCACCTACAAAAACTTGGTTTCCAACTTTCCATCCTTGTGAGAAAGGTACGGGCATACTCCAATCCCAGTGGCCTTTAGGCATGATTCTTATTTTTTTCGTGATTGTCTTTTCCATGATCCACCTCACCTGAGTATTTTGATTTCATTCTGGCTTCGTCTTATTCTCTAAAGGTTCCCGGTAGTATAAAGCATTGCTGTTTTCTTTTTTCGAACCACCCCCTTAAAGTATTAAGCGCTTACATTGCAAGTGCAAAATCTATGATAAAACCTGTTTAGTTGAATTCCTACCAATTTTGGTTGAATTCTAGTCCAGTTTGGTTGAATTCCAGCCCTGTATATACAATAAGCATTATCGCTGTTTTCCGTTTAAATCGTTTCTTCCAGGTTTGGTTCCACTCCACTGATTTCGTTCCGTTTTGAAATCGAGTTTTTAACGAGCAGATAATAAAGCGCTCCCCCTACAATTGCAGATGATACAAAACTAATATCAATGCCTCCAACTGAGTTGACAAATGGTCCGACAAAAACAATCGTGTTTGTGAATAATAAGCCTACGATTACACCAATGACCCATGATGTTATAGCGGGCAGATTATAACCATTAGAGTACCAATACAAGCCTCCGCTTGATTTGTGTAAGTCCAACGGTGAATACTGGCCTTTGAACAAGAAATATCCAACTAATTTGATGGTCAGCCAAGGAGATATGGCAACGATAATTAGAGTAACAAATGCATTAACCACATCTACGAGATCATAAACAAATACCGCTAAGAAGGCTACCACTATACTAACAACACTAATGATGATGGTCGTTATGATTCTATTTAACCCCCAGCCAAGAGTTTCCAGACCGAGACCGGCACCATATATGGCAAAACTTCCTTGTGTTAAACTTCCAACTATCCCTACTATTATTAATGGAAGGACAAACCAAGTGGGAGACAGTTCAATAATCCCTTGTACTAATGGGGTGTCCAGGCTTTTGAACATTGTCATGAAATAGGCTGCAGCAATCATTGTTATCCAACAGCCAACAAAGATTCCTCCTCCGGTCCCGAGCATTACAGAACGGGCACTCGTTTTACTTGGGATGTACCGAGTATAATCATTGATGTAAGGTACCAAAGAAACTGGTATTGATAGCGCCGTACTTACTGATAAAAGCCATGTCGCCCAATAACCGTCCAGTAAATAACTTCCTCCCTGGTAAGATGCATCAAACTGAGGCATAAACACAAAGATTGATGAAATAAGAGTTACTCCAGCTATCACTGCCCCAACTTTTTCAATTTTAACAACAAGAGAATGTCCATAAGTTGCTACAATAGTGATCATGATACATATAAGCAATGCTCCAATGACTAGACTTGCATCCCCCGTCGGCAAGCCAAACAATTTATGGCCACCATGGATAATCGATTCGGATCCAGTCCAAACTACTAAGGCATAGAAACCGATAGCTACGACTATGGTTAATAAAGCACCTATTCCTCTTCCTTTCGTACCAAAGTGAGCACCACTGCTAACAATTCCGTTCGTTCCTGTTTTTTGACCGAATAAAGCAATCGGGGCTACTATTATCGAACCTATCAAAAGACCGATTGTAATCGCAAAAAACGAGTCCCACCAACCTAATCCAAATATAACGGGAAGAGCACCAATTAGCATAATTGGGTAACAAGTTTGGGCACCGCCAAGAACAAAAAACACATTCCAAGGATTAGAGTTTCGATCGGCTTCAGGAATATAATCGATCCCTTGAATTTCGATCTTGCTTCCTTGTTCAACTTTACTATTCATTTCCAAATTACTTCCCTCCCTACTTTTAAATGATTTAGAAAAATAGTGACTTGCCCGAAACTTTCTTCCAATCTGTTACCGTCTGGACTGTACAGTGTTAGTCAAAAAAATAGTGCCACCTACTTCCCATTGCCGCTTTTACAGAACGCAAAGCTAATAGTAACTTGCCCGAAACCCTTTACCTCACTATTATGTTACCGTCTGGACCGTAAAGTACTGGTGAAAAAAAATATCGGTATTCCATTGCTGATGTATTGGCTCTTCATCCTGCATGTATCTCTTACTTACATATTAATAGTTTTCAAAATATTCCTCGTTATCAGAATAAACAAAAATAATGGCGTTTGTTTGTGGATTTTCACAAATAATAATGTATGTATTTTTTCTTTGGAGTAATAATTCCCCTTACAAGAGTTCCCTCTTGTAAGGGATAAGTGGATATTGCTATTCTTTCAAATAAGAAAACAACTCTCCTTGTTTTCCATAGTTATCTTTTGCAAGATCCTCGAAAAAGATAAAAATCAGATTCGGATCGACTTCGAAGGTTTCAGAGACCAGCTTTGTCATTTTTTGCACTAAAACACGCTTTTCTTCCGGTGTTTTTCCTTCTATGTTTTTAACGGTGATAAACGGCATAGAAAAGTCCTCCATTTGTCAGGTTTCCCTTTCACTGCATTTCCTTGTTATCCAATGCTTGAATACTTATTTTACGACGGTTTCTTTCTGTTCTAGCTCATCTGTAAAAATGCCGAATTGACGGTGAAAATGCAATAGCGGTTGTGTAAATTCCCCAATCGTGACATGCTCAACCAATCCGATAAAAATCGTATGATCTCCTGCCGCCACCACATTATCCACTTTGCAATGGATGTGCGTTAATGCGTCTTTCACCATATGTGTTTTCCCGTCATGATCAAAATCTGTGAACTCTTCAAAGAATTTAGGCGTCCCCGGTTTCGCTCCCGCCTTTGCGACTTTGGTTTGGTCTTTGCTCAAGATGCTAACACCGAAGCGCTGCTGTTCTTTAATTGCCTCTGTGCTTGCGTTTTTAGTAAATAAACTGATTAGTAGTAATGGAGGGTCCATTGATATCGAACAACATGCACTAACCGTCACACCCCATGGACGTCCGTCAACTTCTGAGGTTACCACTGTCACGCCTGTAGCCAAACGGCCCATTGCTTCTTTGAATAACTCTATAACTTGCTGCATATGCACTTCCTCCTTACTGTTTTTTTTTCGCGAACTATTTTAAATCAGCTTTATATAATCGTTTCATTTCACGATTTACTTGCGGAAGACCGAGATATTCACGGAGAAATTTAACTGGCTCCGAACGATCATAAGATCTGTAAAGTTCAGATTGGACCACCGGCGCATTTGTTGAATTCGTATTTTCAAATAAAGCTACCCTTGACGAATGACTGCCACATGCAAGATCCCATACGAAATTGAAGAATGTGTTTTTCTCACGCGCTGTTACACCGGCTCCCGGTAAATACTCGTCCAATAACGGACCGATTTCAGGATGTTCCCATGTTTCGCTTGTAAAGCGGCTGATCAATCCCTGTCCGCTTAAATCGCGAAGAATGTGCATGATACGCGGGTAAAGGAGGATAGATTGCAATCTTCCGGCAGTGACGAATTTAGTAGAAGGCACTAACACTCCATTCCACAGCTCTGCTTCTTCCTCAGCAGCTAAAATATGGGCCTTTAGCGATGCCGAGTACGATATAATTTCAGACACTGAATCTCTCACTCCTTGGAAGGAGTCGGTACCAAGGATATCAACCATTGTTTGCCCGGCAGCAAGGAAGATTTCAGCACGGTACATCAGGCGTGCTAATATATGCCAGTGGCATAAAGCACAAGATTCTCTGTATAATCCTAACAATTTTGTGTTCCGAAGACTGAAAATGTATTTATTAGGGATGAACACATCATTAAAGATCATCATGTTATCGGTTTCCTCACCATGTGAATCAATCGGATGGTCTTCAAAGTTTGAGTCTGGTGACGTAACCGGCTCCCGAAGCACTAATGTCAAGCCAGGTGAATTAATCGGAACCGCACACCAAAGCGCTGCATCAGGATCAAGGTTCGGTGAAGTAGCCGTCGATACGGTCGCGAAGTGCCCCTGGACACCTACAGAGCCGCATGGTTTTGCCCCCCGTAAAACGATACCGTCAGAACGTTCTTCGACAACTCGCAGCGTCCCCTTTTTCTGGTCGGATGGCAGGTTTTTATCCGTTTGGACATCCGGAATTAAATCAGCACTGATAACATTGTGTTTCTGGCTGAACTCTACAAATCTTCGTACATTATCGGCATACTCAGAATTCTCTTTTTCGATTTTATCAATAATCGACAGGAATCCCATCGCCATCATCGAACCATAATCATTGGGGCGTCCAAAAACTCCAAACGTATGGTAAGTGCTCAAACGCAATGCTTCGCGCCGGCGTTTTAAATCCTCTTTCGTTTTCGGAACCATCCAGCCAGTGCTGTATCTTTTGCCATCCTCCGGGTTTACGAAGGTCGTAACATCCTTGGTTTCTGGGTCAAATTGCGAATCATAGACCTTTGCCAAATTATCGATTCCGCGTTTAAGAGCAGGATGAGCGGTCACATCTTTAATTTCATTTCCTTTGGAATCAATAACCCTTCTGCCATCTCTTAAGCTTTCTTTATATTGTTCACCTGTCATTAAATGGGGTTCTGGGCCCGCGCTTAATACTTCCATCAGTTTACTTGTTGTATCTGTAATTGTGCTCATTTTTTTACCCCTCCCGCTAAGTTTGATTGTAGCTCAGGAATTCGTCCGTCATAATATGGAAGGTGAACGGTACGTGGTTTATATGTCCCATTATCGACGCACGTTCTGACATGGAGCGCGATCTCCTCTAATGTCGCAAACCATACATCCCCTTTTTCTTGCATCTTTCCGATCATTTGGTCAATGCTGTCACATCTTGCCAGCCGCCCCGATACAAAAGGATGCCACACAGATACCCACATTCCTCCATATTTCCAAGCAGCCTCAAATTCCGACATGAACACTTCCATGGCGCGCTCCGGTGAATTGATCGGCATCTTATAATCTAAATCACCATTATGAGTATATTGAGGCCAGTCATCCATAGCCCAATGAGTTGGCAATTCAATAACTTCCTTCGAGGTTTTATCTTTTAAAATATAAGGAATATCGTCGCCCATCAACGACGAATCGTATAAAAACCCTTCTTTTGCTAAAAACTCAAGCGAATGTTTGGAGAAATTGTACATAGGCGCTCTCCAACCTCTTGGTCGTTTTCCGGAAAAGTTTTCAATCACTTCTATCCCGCGTTGAAGCCAATATAACTCCTCTTCAGCGGATATTTCGTTCGGATGTTCGTGTAAATAACCGTGATGAGCCAATTCATGTCCATCTTTAAGGATTAATTCGACTGTTTTTGGATACCTTTCAATACACCACGCTGGTACGAAAAAAGTTTGTTTAATATCATATTTCTTATACATTTTAAGGATTCGAGGGATGGCAACCTCGTCGTACTTTAACCAGGATGTTGTGGAAACTCTTGTGTCTGCAGTATCAGGATGGGCTAAATGAAGGATACTGTCTGTATCCATATCAAAGGTGATTGCAACTGCGCATTTGGCACCGTTTGGCCATGTAATAGGGTTATCAATCATTGATTCTCCTCCTCACTTATTTTTCATCTGGTACAACTGCAATCGCTTCAATTTCTATTAGTAGATCTTCAAAGGCAAAACCTGAAATCCTGATGCCTGTTCCGGCGGGACCCGGATCAGCCAGGTACTCCATCCGGACTTTAGTCATTTTCTCCCAAAACTCAGTAGCTTCCTTTTCATCTCCATTGAAGACATAGTAGGTGTTCAATTTCACAATATCTTTCAAATCGGCGCCTGCTTCATTTAGTACGGTACGTATATTTTCAAAACAATTTCGTGTTTGCGTTTCAATATCACCAACACCAATTGTCTTTCCGTTTTCATCAGTGGAGATTTGTCCGCCCGTGAAAATCAGATTCCCAACCTTCCATCCTTGTGAGAAAGGTACCGGCATACTCCAGTTCCAATGATTCTTTGGCATAATTCTTGTCTTTTCCATATTTTCACCTCATAGATTATTTTGATTTAGTTATGATTTTGCACAAAATTTCCGATTCCGAAGCCTTATTTTCTGTCCTGCATCACTCCTTTCAAGTTTAAGCGCTTACATCCTCTACAATGGATGTATACAAAAGCAGCTAAACAATTAATCTATCGTTTTTCGATTAAATGGTTTCTTCGATACTTTGTTCCGTTCTATTCATTTCGTTCCCTTTTGAGGTAGATTTTTTAACAAGCAGAAAGAAGAGTGCGGCACCGACAATCGCTGACGAAACAAAACTAATATCAACGCCTCCAACGAGGTTGACCAGAGGCCCAACGAAAACACTGGTGTTTGTAAATAATAAACCTGTTACGACCGCAACGACCCATGAGGCTACGGCGGGTAGATTGAAGCCGTTAGAATACCAATACAACCCACCTTTTGATTCATGTAATTGCAGCGGTGAATAGTGCCCTCCCAACAGATAATAGCCCACTAAATTGATCGTCAGCCATGGAGAAATCGCAGCTATGATAATTGTAACGAATGCGTTGATAATGTCTGTTAGGTCATAGACAAAGATAATCAGACAAACTAAGAGAGTTCCGGTAACGCTGATGATTACGGTTGTGATGATACGGTTTAGCCCCAAGCCAAGCGTCTCTAGTCCCAGACCTGCACCATATAAAGCAAAGCTCCCTTGAAGTAAACTTCCAATTAATCCGACTAAGATAAACCCGGGGACAAACCATGCAGGTGACTGTTCGATAATCCCCTGAACAAATGGCGTTTCAAGATTAGTAAACGTCGACGTTAGATAAGCCGCGGTATTCATAGAGATCCAACAGCCAAGCAGCATCCCTCCTCCGCATCCCCACATAATCGAACGGGCACGGGTCTTACCCGGAATATATCTTGTATAGTCATTGATGAATGGCGAGCAGGAAACTGGGATTGATATGGCCGTACTAACTGCCAGGAGCCATGTTGGCCAATACCCGCCCAACAGATAATCGCCTCCCTGATAAGATGCATCAAACTGAGGCAAAAATACAATGATTGATAGAATAAGGACAGTGCCGATGATCCATGAACCAACTTTTTCAATAGCGATAACTAATGAATGCCCGTAAACGGCTACAACACTTGTAATTAGACTTATAATTAGTGCCCCAATCACTAGAATCCCATTACCTTCAGGCCAGCCAAACAATCGATGGCCGCTGTATACAAGCGATTGAGCCCCAGTTAACACGGTCAGTGTATAAAATCCAAACGAGGCAAAAATGGTTAATAAAGCACCTATTACCCTTCCTTTCGTACCAAAGTGTGCACCACTGCTTACCGGTCCGTTCGTCCCCGTTTTCTGCCCTAGCAAACCAAGCGGGGCGATTAAGAAAGAGCCGATCAAGAGCCCGATTGTAAGGGCAGAAAATGAATCCCACCAACCTAACCCAAACAGAATTGGAAGAGCACCAATGATCATGACGGAAAAACAAAGCTGAGCACCGCCAAGAACAAAGAACGCATTCGAAGGCTTCGAGTTTCTTTCCGACTCAGGAATATAGTCAATTCCCCTAACCTCCACTTTGCTTTCTACCTTTTCACCCATTTCCAAACTGCTTCACCATCCTTTTCATAAATGATTGACAAGAAAATACATAAAGTTCTCTATTAATTTTATCTATCTATAAATGTAGATCTAAGTTGTTATCTGAAAATTAACTATTTTCAAATTTAGTTTACCGTCCGGACAGTACAGTTGTCAACAAAAATTTTTTTATTATTTGACACTTTCCAACAATACTATGCAAAGTGTTACAACCTTTTTGTAGCATCTGTTTTTTCTTCTTTCTCACAAATTCGGTTCAACATCCGTTTTATTACGCTAACAAGCAACAAGTCTAACCCAAATAGAATTTTTTTATGTCCCTCCTTTAAAAGTTTTTCATAAAATTAACTAATCAACTTTCTAATAATGCCAACCATCACTTATCATTACCGTCTGGACTGTATATAAATAATATAAATTATTTCTGTCTAGTTGTTGACATGTATGTCACATTTTCTCACATACTTTTTTGTGAGTTAAACCCGAGAGTTAACACAGTCATTCTATTATTTTTGTAGAATATCATTTTATTTTAGCTAAAAAATCGTATTCGAAATTACAGAAATATTATAAAATGAGAAAGAGGAGTGTAGAAAATGTTGGTTAATTACAGCATTTCAGGTATTTTAATTTCATACTGTCTTTGGAGTATTAGCATATGGTATATATAAATTTATAAAGTTTTTTACGCAATCGTAATACAAACACCCCCTTTTCTTCCTTACAGAAAAGAGGGTGCTGTTTTATCAAATTTCAAATATGTTTTCGATTAGTGGTCCATATAGGTTGTTATTGACTCGCAACAGAAACTCCATCCACACGAAGGTTGACCCCGTTAATGAAGGAGGCGATGCCAGGTAGACAACAGTAGAAGCCACTTCCTCTACTTTTCCTGGCCTTTTTAATTCGATGTGAGGCCGGTTTTCTTTGAGAAATGCTTGTGTTGCTTCGTCAAAAGTAATACCGTGTTTTTCAGCGGTTGTTTTCAACATATTATCCAGCATAGTTGTCATGATGAAGGCCGGAGATACGGTATTGACTAGTATCCTATTCACTGCATAGGCTTTAGAAAAGCTTTTTGTGAAATTGATAAGGGCCGCTTTTGAGGCATCATAATGGGGCATGAACGCATCCGGCTGCACCCCAGATTCAGAGGAAATATTGATAATACATCCGTATTCTGCCTTTTTCATATAAGGGACATCCACTTCGTGTTTGATATATTCATAATGAATATTCCATCCGGCTTGCACTCCAGATAATTTACGTGAAATAAGAGAGTATCTCAATTTTATTCCCCGGCTTCCTGAAGTGAAATCCAGTAAAGGGTTGGTTGACTATCCAAGTAGTCCTTTTCCATAACCTGAGTAAATGCGGGATCATCCACAAGGTGTTTCGCAGAGTGATCGCGGTGATATCCTGCTAGATGTTGAAAGACAAGTTGCTCAACGATGGACGGACAGCAATGTTCATGAAAATTCCGGTTACCTTAAATATGCAGGGTGTTATGAAGAGATTGGAAATAGCCGATCTTTTGTTCGGCCTCTTTATAGAGAATAAGCCCTCCATCCGAAGGAATTTTTTCATGAGATAGACCTATTTTCAAAGTAGGGTTGAAGTTCGTTTTCATTTCGTTTAAAGTACCATAAGGAAACCTCCGATTGTTTGGGTTTAGGCACTTTAAACATAACAGAGGCTTTCCTTTTTTGTACTCTTTTTTCACTTTTTAGGTGAAAGATAATAATAGATAGAGAGAATGCTTGGTACATATGTGATTAGAAGTGTTTTATAGATTTTGGTGAATAATCTAGCTATATAGGTATAATATAATTCGTTATTTATTTTTTCGAGATTAAGCTTTCCTGAATTTGAACTGGATTTATAGCTCCTTCAGAAAGATAATCCAAAACGAGAGAAATAAACAATTGACCAGTGATGAGCATAGAACGTTCGTCTACATCAAATTTAGAATTATGATGTGGATAAACAGCATCTATTTCTGGATTTCCTCCTCCTATGAAGAAAAAAGTTCCAGGTACTTTTTGCAAATAGTAGGAGAAATCCTCACCACCCATAATCGGTGTCATCCGTTTCACTTTATTCCCCTCAAAGAGGACATTCGCAAGTTTTTCCACCCTATTTGTTTCCTCTGGATGGTTCAAGACAGCAGGATATCCCCTGGTATAATTATACTTTGCACTAGCCCCTGCTCCTTTGCTTGTTGATAACGTAATTTTCCCAATTGACTCTTCAATTAAATCTCGGACACTTTCATCAAAGCTTCGAACGGTTCCGATAATTTTTGCTGAGCCGGAAATTACATTAAAGGCCTGACCAGCGTTAAAAGTACCTACTGTTACAACTGCAGGTTTTAGTGGGTCTATACGGCGACTCACTATTTGCTGCAAGTTCAAGACCAATTGACTGCCCACTACCACAGAATCTACAGTTACATGAGGAGTTGCGCCATGCCCTCCTTTCCCGTAGATTTCTATTTCAAAGGAATCCATGGAAGCCATCATAGGGCCTTCCCCCATACCGACTGTGCCAATGGGTTCAGGGGACCAGACATGTGCACCATATATGACGTCCACCCCATCCAAACAACCATCTTCAATCATCAATTTAGCGCCACCAGGAATCTTTTCTTCCGCAAATTGATGGATGAAGACCACATTACCCTCGATTTCTTCTTTCACTTCACTAAGTACCCGCGCTACTCCTAGTAATGCCGCTGTATGGATATCATGGCCGCACGCGTGCATAACTCCGGGAACCCGGGACTTGTATTCCACTTCCTTTTCATCCTGAATGGGTAATGCATCAAAATCCGCACGTAACGCTACCGTCTTCCCGGGTTTGCCTCCTTTTAAAAGACCAACAACACCTCGGCCTCCGACTCCTGTTTTGACCTCTAACCCCAAATCATTTAAATAGTGGGTTATTTTTTGAGGAGTATTGACTTCTTCAAATGAAAGTTCAGGATACATATGAAGATCTCTTCGAAATTGCACTAATTCTGGATATATCTTGTGTAATCTTTTAAATAAATATTCTATTTTCATCATAATGCTCCTTTTTAATAATGTATTCTCCATTAATTATTTTCACAAATATCTTGGAAGAAGACACGATAGACAAATAGACTTGTATAACAAGACAACCGCTATATGTAAGGATTTATTTTTTAGTTTTTGGATTATCCATGCATGCTTTTAACCGACAAATCAAAGTAGTTATTAGTTCTAATAGTGATCTGTGTTATATCACTTCTTCAGGAAATTGCATTATTAATATTCCTCTGTTAGAGGCTAATTGAGCTTTATAAAGCTTTTATAAGGATAAATTTTACTTTGGAATTCTTTTAAAGAAAATAGAATTTCAATACCGATATTTTCATCTTTAACATCTAAGTATTTGTAATTATATATAATAGAAGATTTTCTGCTTTGTCAGTAATAACCTTGATAATTAATAACCCCATATTAAGTTTCCCACCAATAAATACTTCTACATGAAACATCCCTTTGTCAGGGAGTAAATAAGGTTTTTTGTAACTAATTTTTTAAAACAGATGATTTGTTTATTTTATTATGATTTTCAAAACCAATTATTGTTGCAGCAATATTATGGGCGTCCTAACAACTCTTTTACAAAAGAGATATTTCCCTTTTCTACATAATTACGGATTTGCGTACTTCTCACATTAGTTTCAACAAACCTCACAATAATTTACTTTTATTACCGTAAATAAGTGTGAAGCTGGGGGTTGGAAAGGAGGTTGAAAATAGCTCCTAACTCCTCCTCTCGGGTGGTGTGTACAATTGATTGGTGTTTAGTAGCGAATACACCAATCGTACCAATTTTCTTGCGGTTAAGACGAGAGCGTTTGTGTTGATGCTTATGAACTTCTTGATACTTTTTCGTATAAAAGGCTTTATATTCAGAGTCATGCTTGCGAATCGAGTCAGCTGCTTGGACTAAATAATATCTCAGATATTTATTCCCTGTCCGCATCCGATGCGTTTCCTGGGACTCATATTCTCCTGATTGATTCTGACTCCAAACTAGGCCGGCATATTTGGCTAAAGCGTGATGATCTTTGAAACGCTTACTATCACCTATTTCAGCAATTAATCCGGCCGCAAAGACATCTCCAATTCCTTTGACGGATGTCAACGTTTGAGCGATCCCTTTCATGAGTTTGGCAATCTCTTTATCCAACCGTTTCACTTGAGACTCCATATGTTGAATCGTACTTAATGTCACGGACAATGAGAGATTTACCGGATCCTGCATGGTCTTATTCAACCGATACGAAGAACGGGCTAGCTTTTGAAGATACTTGGCCACCTCTTCAGGGTTTTCAAACTGTTTTTTTTCTTTTTCCTGAAGAAAATCAACCAGTTCTTCCATAGGCATTTCAACGATTGCTTCGGGCTCCAACTCTTCAATTATAGCTAGACTGGTTGCCCCAAACATGTTCGAATTTAGAGGATCCGGATCAACTGGAAATTCGTCTAGAAAGAGCTCTTACTACTAATATACGAGGAGCAATGATATGAAATTCATACCGTCCTCCACTCATTTATTTCAAATGCTCTGGAGTACCAGCTCCTTTTGATCCGAACTTGTAAGCAAACCCTACAACAACATGTTTAATATTTAATAGAATCAGAAAATATTCTATTAAATCTTGTGGTTGTAACCTAGAAAGAGCAGAACTAAACTGAAGTAATTTTTTGCATATTTTTCCTTCTCATAAAGTTTGCTATTATTAAAGAAGCATTTTTATTTTATTGTTTTTTTCATCAAACTTACTGACAAAAATTTTTGGATACCAGTATTTTACGATCTCTTTTTGATCTTCTCGGAGGGTTATACAAAAGCATAGTTGTTTTTTATCCTCGCAAATTAATTAATTAATAGCAATGGGACGTCCATATTATTGATTACTGTCAATTCCCATGGCAATAAAATGGTATTAGAACGTTTCACTTGCAATATAATAAATGAAATTGTATTTTATTATCAACTGATTTTCTAGAAAGGGAAACGAAACAGGCTATGCTTTCCCCATCCATATACGCCTGTTTCCTTCACCCTCTTTATGAATCTATTTTTAAAACATGAGCAAATGATTTATTTTAAATCATGCTTATATAGTTTTTTAACTTCGAGATTTGTACTTGGTAGATTGAGATAATCTCGGATATGGTCAACCGGTTCTTTACGCTTATAAGATCTATAAAGTTCTGCCTGAACGACAGGGGCATTAGTAGAATTCGTATTTTCGAATAACGCTACTCTAGTAGAATGACTGCTGCATGCAAGATCCCATATGAAGTTAAAGAATCTATTTTTCTCTTTTGCCGTTACACCGGCTCCAGGTAAATAGGATTCCAGTAAAGGACCGATTTCCGGATGATCCCAAGCCTTACTTGTAAAACGACTGATTAATCCCTGTCCACTCAAGTCTCTAAGGATATGCATGACGCGTGGATAATGGACAATTGAATGTAATCTTCCAGCAGTCAAAAAATCAGTGGACGGCACTAACAATCCATTCCAATTCTCTGCTTCTTCTTCTGAAGCTAAGATATGAGCCTTCAATGCTGCATGATAAGAAATAACTTCAGCTACAGAATCTCTTACTCCTTGGAAAGAGGAGGTACCGAGTACATCAACAATGCTTTGCGCAGCACCCATAAATATTTCTGCACGGTACATTAGACGAGATAATATATGCCAGTGAGCTAAAGCACCAGACTCCCTATATAATCCCAATAAATTAAAATTCCCTACGCTAAAGAGATATTCACGGGGGACGAAGACGTGATCAAAAATCATCATATTATCCAATTCTTCACCAAATGAATCGATAGGATGATCCTCAAACTCATAGTCCGGAGAGATTGTAGACTCCCTTAAAACCAATGTCAATCCAGGTGAATTTATTGGAACAGCACACCAAATTGCTGCATCTGCCTTTAAGTTCGGTGAAGTAGCAGTAGATATTGTAGCAAAGTGTCCTTGAACGCCAACAGACCCGCATGGCTTTGCACCACATAATACCACACCATCAGGACGCTCTTCTACAATTCTCAACGTACCTTGTTTTTGATCAGGAGGTAGATTTTTATCGGTTTGGACATCTGGTACCAAGTCAGAGCTCATAACGTTGTGTTTCTGGCAAAAGTCTACAAACCTTCGCACATTTTCCGCATACTCGGGATTTTCAGCTTCCATTTTATCAATGATGGAAAGCATCCCCATAGACATCAAGGCACCGTAATCATTGGGACGTCCAAAGACCCCAAATGTATGGAATGTACTTAAACGCAACATTTCCCTACGTAGTTTTAAATCTTCTTTCGTTCTTGGGATCAACCATCCAGTGCTATATCTTTTGCCATCCTGAGAACTAACAAAAGTTGTAATATCCCTTGTGGACGGATCGAATTGCATATCATAAACCTTGGCTAAATTTTCAACAGAACGTTTAGTTGAAGGGTGTGTTACAACATCTTTAACTTCGTTGCCTTGAGCGTCAATTACCCGTCTTCCGTCTCGCAAACTCTCTTTGTATTGTTCGCCCGTCATTAACTGTAGTTCAGGTCCTTTACTTAATATTTCTCTAATCTTATTCGAAGTCGCAATTACACTCATTACATTAACTCCCTTCAAGTATGGATTGTTTTTAACGGTAATTCAGGAATCCGTCCATTATAATACGGAAGTTGATCTACACGTGGCGTATAAGTGCCATCATCTATACATTTTTTAACATGCAGTGCAATCTCTTCTAAGGTCGCGAACCACACGCCTCCTTTTTTCTGCATATATTCAATCATTTCATCAACCCTGGAACACCTTGCCAATCTTCCCGATACAAAAGGATGCCATACGGATATCCACAAGCCTCCATATTTCCATGCTGCATCAAATTCAGAAACAAACACTTCCATAGCGCGATCGGGTGAATTTATTGGCAATATATAGCCCAAGTCCCAATTTTGTACGTATTGAGGCCAATCATCCATTGCCCAATGAGTAGGCAGCTCAATAATCTCCCCTGACTTTTCCTTTAAAATATAAGGAATATCGTCTCCCATTAAAGAAGAATCATATAAAAACCCTTCTTTTGCCAGGAAATCGGCCGAATGTTTGGAGAAATTATATGTAGGAGCTCTCCAGCCCCTTGGTCTTTTCCCAGTGAATTTTTCGATCACTTCTATTCCGCGTTGAAGCCAATACAATTCTTCTTCAGCAGATAATTCATTTGGATGTTCATGTAAATACCCGTGGTGAGCTATCTCATGTCCGCCTTCAAGAATTAATTCAATTGTTTTTGGATACCTTTCAATGCACCAAGCTGGTACAAAAAAGGTTTGTCTTAAATCATGTTTTTTGTACATATCAAGAATTCGTTGGACAGCTATTTCATCATATTTTAACCAAGATAGAGTTGAAACTCTAGTGTCTGCCGACTCGGGATGAGCCAGATGAAGAATACTGTCACTATCCATATCAAAAGTAATTGCCACTGCACATTTTGCACCGTTTGGCCATTTAATCGGATTTTTTATCAACTTTCGTCTCCTCCTTTACTATTCGTTTACAACAGCTATTGCTTCCACTTCGATTAAGAGATCTTCGGCACCAAAACCTGAGACACGAATTGCTGTTCCTACAGGTCCGGGATCAGCTAAGTATTCCTTACGTACCTTCGTCATTTTTTGCCAATACTCTGTTACCTCTTCCCCTTCTCCTTCGAATGTGTAATAGGTATTCAATTTGACGATATCTTTCATATCGGCTCCTACTTCGTTTAACACTTTGCGTATATTTTCAAACACATTTCTGGTTTGCACCTCGATATCTCCGACACCTATTGTCTTACAATTTCTATCAGCGGAGATTTGACCTCCAACAAAAATTAAGTTTCCAACTTTCCAACCTTGTGAGAAAGGCACAGGCATACTCCAATCCCATTGGTGGTCTTTAGGCATAATTCTAATTTTTTCCATAATAAACACTCCTTTAAATATAGTTTTTAATGTGAATTGATAAACTAATTCATACTATTATTCGTCCACAACTGCTATTCCTTCTACCTCTATTAAGAGATTTTCTGTACCAAAGCCAGAGACTCGAAGCGCTGTGCCGCAAGGTCCTGGATCAGTTAAATATTCCAATCGAACCTTTGTCATTTTTTGCCAAAATTCAGTTACTTCTTCTTTATCTCCTTCAAATGTATAAAAGGTGTTGAATTTAACTAAATCCTTCATGTCAGCCCCTGCTTCGTTTAACACTTTGCGTATATTTTCAAACACATTTCTGGTTTGTACTTCGATATCGTCAACTCCTATTACCTTACAATTCTTATCAACCGAAACTTGTCCTCCTACAAATATTAAGTTTCCAACTTTCCAACCTTGCGAAAAAGGAACAGGCATACTCCAATCCCAATGATCCTTGGGCATTAATCTTTTCTTTTCAATGATTTTTGTCTCTTCCATTTAATCACTCCTCCAAATGTTATTGCTGTATTGTGAACGGTTAACCCACAACTGCTATTGCTTCCACTTCTATTAAAAGATCTTCGGATGCAAAACCAGAGACGCGAATTGCTGTTCCGGCGGGTCCAGGATTCGCTAAGTATTCCATACGTACATTTGTCATTTTTTGCCAAAATTCAGTTACTTCTTCATTTTCTCCTTCAAATGTATAATAAGTATTCAATTTAACGATATCTTTCATATCGGCTCCAACTTCGTTTAATACTTTTCGTATATTTTCAAACACATTTCTGGTTTGCAGTTCGATATCTCCAGCTCCTATTGCCTTACCATTTTTATCAGCAGAGACTTGGCCACCCACAAATATCAAGTTTCCAGTTTTCCAACCTTGTGAGAAGGGTACCGGCATACTCCAATCCCATTGGTGGTCCTTGGGCATTATTCTTAATTTATCCATTACACAGCACTCCTTAAAAATATCATTTGTTGTAATGCTAAATCATTTTATGTTTACATTTCGATCACCCCTTTCAAAGAATAGAATTATATTATTTCTCCCACGGTTTGTTCAGCTTCGCCGGTTTTGTTTTCTTTTGAAATGGTTTTTTTAACAAGCAGATAATAAAGGGCTGCGCCGACAACCGCAGAAGATACAAAACTTACATCTACCCCTCCTACTAAGTTGACAAAAGGGCCTGAAAAAAAACTGGTGGCTGTAAATAATAGACCAATGATTACGGCAACGATCCATGATGTTATAGCGGGCTTATTAAAACCATTAGAATACCAATACCTGCTCTCTTTATTTTGGTGTAATTCCAACGGCGAATATTGCGCTTTAAATAAAGATAGCCCTACTAAATTGATTGTTAGCCAAGGAGATATTCCAACGGTTAATGCAACAACAAATGCGTTAATTAAATTCGTTATATCATAAACAAATATTATTAATAGAACTAATAAAAATCCGATTATACTAAAGCTTATCGTTGATATAATCCGGTTACCTCCAAAGCCAAGTGTTTCTAAACCGAGACCGGCACCATATAATGCAAAACAACCTTGTGTCAAACTACCGAATATACCTATTAATATAAATCCCCAGATTAACCAAGATGGGGCTATTTCAATAATTCCTTGTACAAACGGGGTTTCTAGACTAGTTAACATTGTCGTTAGATATGCTGCAGCAATCATGCATAACCAACAACCTATAAACATTCCCCCGAATGTCCCAAGAACAACTGACCGGGCACTGGTTTTATTTGAAATATATCGAGTATAATCATTGATGTAAGTTGAGCAAGAAACAGGAATGGAAATAGCTACCGTTACAGCCAGAAACCATGTCGGCCAATATCCCCCAAGAAGATATTCCCCTCCCTTCAAAGATGCATCAAACTGAGGAAGAAAAACGATGAATGATAAAAGAAGGATTACTCCTATTACTATTACTCCAATTTTTTCAATCATTACTACGAATGAATGCCCAAAAGTTGCTACAACGCTGATAAAAATGCCTATCAGCAAGGCTCCAATAGTAAGAACACCATCTCCCTCCGGCAAACCGAACAATTTATGTCCACCATATATTAACGTTTGAGCACCAGTCCAAATCGTTAAGGAAAAAAAACCAAGTGAGGTAAATACGGTTAATATTGCACCAATCGATTTTCCTCTAACACCGAAGTGAGCGCCACTGCTAACAGGTCCATTAGTACCTGTTTTTTGTCCTAATAAACCCATAGGAGCTATTAATAGAGATCCAAGAAGAGTTCCTACTGTAATGGCAAGAACCGAGTCCCACCAACCTAAGCCAAATATTATTGGAAGTGAACCTAAAACCATTACCCCGAAACTAAGGGGAGTACCGCAAAGAACAAAAAATACGTTCCATGGGTTAGAGTTTCGCTCAGCTTCAGGGATATAATCGATGCCTTGAGTTTCCAATTTACTTCCCTGTTCAATTTTACTACCATTTTCCATTTTACCCACCCTTTACTTTAAAATATGTTCAACCAAAATGAAAAAACATTTGACAACAAACATTTTTCTATTTAGCTCCAATCTTGATTGTATTGTTATAAATGTAAATAACTTTATCTTGTTTGTTTATAAGTATGTCAGTCTTTCTTACATACCTTTTGAATGAAGTTTTCCTTTCACTGTTACCTTCTCTGGGTGATCAATTTGTTTGAAGGCGCTTTCATACCTTCTAAAACAATACGTGAATACTAATTTAATGCTTGTTTTCAGAATGTACTTTCCTTAATCTGTAGTAAGTGTCTTCACCTCCACATCTGGAAGAATTAATGAATATTTCTTAGAAAAACTACTACTTGCATAAAATATGGGAAATATATTGAAGAAAACGGAACCTCGTTAATGATTACCTAGAAGTCTAATTTGTGCTATGTGGATACTGGAGAGTTATTTTCTCAAAATATATTAAATAACGGCAGTTTATGTGAATATTGAAGAGGAGCTACTTTCTTTTTCTAGTTTCGAATGAAAGACTTTTTTATTTTCAGAAAATTCTTTCTAATCTTTATATTAATTATTTTCACAATATTCATCATTGTCAGAATACACGAAATTAAGAGTGTTTGTTTGTGGATTTTCACAAATCTAGTCCATTCATCCCTGTTTTTTGTCCCAATAAACCTAATAGAGCAATTAATAGGGAGCCGATGATAATCCCAATAGTAATGCAAAAAAAATCCCACCAACCTAACAAACAGAATGGCAAGAGCGCCAATGATCATGACAGAAAAACAAAGTTGTGCATTTTTAAATAGTCCATAAGGAAAAAAGGATATTAGCAAATGAATCTCTTACAATATTTGAAGTAGTTAGCTAACAGTTTTCTAAACACACAATATAATCTGAAAAATTTAATATTTTCGAGTTTATGGTACCGGCTGGACTGTTTAGTTATCAGCAAAAATTTTTTTATTATTTGACACTTTCCAACAATACTATGCAAAGTGTTACAACCTTTTTGTAGCATCTGTTTTTTCTTCTTTCTCACAAATTCGGTTCAACATCCGTTGTATTACGCTAACAAGCAACAAGAAAAACCCTGCAGTACATACTACAAGGTCCACAATTAACAAGATATTATTACTTCTTTATTTAATTTCTGCAAGTTCCCTTCTTTCACCTGATTGTTTTTCGGCAACGTTTTCGTCTTGCTTTTCTTCATTAGGTAATTTCATAAATATCATTAAAATAGCGCTCACAAAATACAATAAAGCGAATATCCACATTACCCCATGCACACCGATACTTCCAATAAAGGCTCCAACGATTGCCGGTGCAATAAAGTAAGCTAATCCGGCTCCTAAGTTCACTACAGCCATGGCAGACCCTTTCTTATCCGGCGCCATTGAACTTACTAAAGCGGTAAGCGGCACGTATCCTGTAAGAACGATTCCAAAGAAAATGCCTACCAGCATCATCGCCCAGAAATTATATCCGAAAACTTGGGGAGTATAAAGCATAACCAGTGTCATTACGCCGCAGCCGACACTGCCGATCCACATGATCGTATTGCGCCAACCCAACCATCTATCACTGATGTATGGAATGACAAGATTGAATGCGATATTGGCCACCCACATCGTCCCCCAGATTTGCAGCCATTCCTCAGTAGTGTATCCGTATTCGGAGGACAAATAAAGCGGGAAAAAAATAGGAAAAGCACCGATACCGGTCGAGTTGATAATACGGACAATACCGCCGATTGCAACTTTTGGCTTTTCGATACAGATCGTCAGTCCGCTCAACAAACTCTTGAACTTATCCTTTGCACTATTTGCTGAGCTTTTGCCCATTTTAGTGTCTTTGACAACAAAAATTCCGACTATCCCCCCGATTAATACCCAAATGATGGCACTCCACATTAATCCAATGTATCCGATTTTCGGAATCATGAAGGCGGGAAAATAACTTCCTACAACATAAAGCCCACCGCTCCATGCAGCCCAAAATAGACCCACTGCAGTAGCCAGTATACGTTCGGGGCTCCGGTAAGTAACCCAAACTAAAAATGAATAACAAAATAAAGGATATCCCAATCCGCGAATCGCGTATGTTGGCAACATAACTGCGTAATTAAGATCTTTTAAACCAAATTCAATAAAAAGAATTTGACCGACAAGCCAGGCGATCATACCAGCTATCATAACTCTTCTTGGTCCCCATGCTTCCGTGAGAACGCCGGAAAAGTATGAAGCGATGGCAAGTACCGCTCCATATGCTGTAAAAAGTGTGGCCGACTGTTGTACGGTCAGTCCCTGTTCAATCAGATATGGAGACAGCCATGCATGCTCAAGACCGTCACCTACCATAAACAATAATGTAGCCACATAACCCCAAACCACCGCTACAGGAAGTCCGCCTATTGTTCGTTCTTTTCCTAAAACTGTGTTCATTTCAATCACCTCAAACTCCGATTGTTTTCTTATGGTGTCCGGCATTGCCCGGTTTAAGGGTCTTTACAAGGACTCCTCCATTGATGGATTGATTCCGATCCAACAACCGATTTAAGCCCACCACATTCTCTTTTACAGGGCAGTAGACACGCCTAATTTCATGCTTAGGCCTTCTGATTCAATTGGACTTTTACCCATCTTTGCTCTTCATGGCTTTCCAGAACAGCATCGGTTATCGCCATAGAAATATGTCCATCTTCAAATGTGGCAAAATTAGCCTTGTCCTGCAAGGGATCTTTGCCTTCTCGAATAAAGGTATAGAAATTTAGCATCATATTTTTAAGAGCGTCCGGCCACCCTTCATTATGCCCGCCGGGATGGTGGATTGACGACTTTGCTCCTGGTAGGAACAAGGCAGGATCCGCCTGAAGTACTTCATTCGGTTTATCGCGATGTCCAATCCAAAGCTGTGCTGGTTCTTCTTGATTCCAGGAAGCTGAGTGCTTGCTGCCGTCGATTTCAAAGCTTAGCCTGTTTTTCCGTCCGGCACTTACCTGGGACACCGTAAATACCCCTCTTGATCCATCGTCAAAGCGGACCAGAACCGAAGCGTAGTCTTCAGTGTTGATCGGAACCTCTTCATATATCTCATCTTCTGCTTTTTCTGCTCCAAAAGTGGCTCCATTATGTTTTGGTTTTTTTCTGACCGGTATCACTGTTGCTAAATCAGCAAATACCTCAACAATTCGTTTGCCGGTTACATATTGGACGGTATCGCACCAGTGGGAACCTATATCTGCTATAGCCCGTGATTTTCCGCCTACTTCCGGCGCTAAACGCCAGTTAAAGTCTGTATCATACAACAACCAATCCTGCAGGTAGCTGCCGTGCACCAGATTCACTTTGCCTAATTCGTCATTTTTAATCATCTCGGCCAATTGTTTGACAATCGGGAATTGACGATAATTAAAATTAACCCCATGTACAACTTTATGTTCCTTAGCTAAGGCCAACAATTCTGCCGATTCTTTACTCGACATTGCCAACGGCTTTTCAGACACTACATGCTTGCCTGCAAGAATAATCTCTTTATTAATCCCAAAATGGAGATGATTCGGTGTGCAGTTATGTACCACCTGGATTTCACTGTCGCGAAGCATCTCACGATAATCGCCATAGGCTTTTGGAATTCCAAGTTCAGCTGCCTTTTTCTCTGCCGCCTCTTGACTAGTCTCTGCCAGCCCAACGACTTCGACAAACCCAAGCCTTCTCATTGCTTCTATATGAGTAGGACCGATAAAACCTGTCCCAATGACCCCTACCTTGATTTTTTCCATTCTTTAAGCCCCCCGTTCAATAATCTTTGTGAAATATATAAACGAAATTCTCTTACTTTAGAGTTTGGTATTAAAGAGAAGAGAATTCTTGTTTCCTTCCTGGTTGATAACGATTAGTTACTCAAAATATCCAAATATCCATTTTTTGTGAATGATTTCTTATTCTTTTTTTAGATAAAAATTGTATGGCTGTATCGATAATTTCGTTTCTTTTGGAAGAGGCCGCCCATTAGAGCAGCCTCTATAATATACTCATGTAAAACTTCTACTTTATTTTTGCCCCAGATCGTTTACTTTAATCCAGGCACCTTTTTCTGCTGATTCAAGAATTGCATCAGCAATAAGTTCAACACGGTATCCATCCTGGAAGTTCGGTGAAGCTTCTGTATCTTCGACAATGGCTTGAATAAAGTCATGGGTTTCAATGATTTTTGTTTCTCCATAGCCAATACCTAGCGCAGGAATCGGCCATAATGCTTCTCCATATGGTGTTGCCGGTCCGGTATAAACTGTCCTGAAGCCTTTAGCATCACTTGGATCATCTGAGAAGCTGACTTGAAGTTCATCACGGCGCTCATAGTTAAAGTATAAAGAGCCCTTTTCACCATGAATTTCAAAAGTCAGGAAGTTATTGCGGCCCCAGGCATTACGGGTTGCTTCAATGCTTCCGATTGCGCCATTTTCAAACTTGATCATGGAAATAAATTCATCATCTACATCAACGACAGCTTTTGGTACATCTGCATCGATATTTCTGACAGTACCTAATTTGTCAACCCCACCAGTTTGTGTAGGTCTCTCTGGAATCCATGTTTTCGTCACAGCATTTACATCTGAAATTTCTCCAACTAGATAACGTGCAAAATCGACGACATGTGTTCCGATATCACCTAAAGCACCAGAACCGGCTATTTTCTTTTGGAAACGCCATGATAAAGGTGAATTAGGATCTGCGGACCAGTCTTGCAGATACGTTCCGCGGAAGTTAAGGATTTTCCCGATTCTGCCTTCCTCAATATACTTTTTCGCAAGGGCCACTGCTGGTGTTCTTCTGTAATTGAAAGCTACCGCATGTTTGACGCCTGCCGCGCGGACCGCGTCTAACATGGTTTTTGCTTCTTCAGCACCTAATGCCAATGGTTTTTCAGAAATGATATGTTTGCCGGCTTTTGCGGCAGCAATCGCAATTTCCGCATGAGTATTGTTTGGAGTAACAATGTCGATAATATCAATATCTGGATCGTTGACCACCGCTCTCCAATCAGTGGAGTAATTTTCAAAGCCCAATCTTGCGGCTGCATCCTTAGCCAATTCTTCTGTAACGTCCACTACGGTATGACGATTCGGAATTGCCGGAGCCGGCCAAAAGAACATCGGCATCCCTGCATAAGCAAGCGCGTGCGCTTTCCCCATAAATCCTCCGCCAATCATTCCTATGTTCATCTTTTTCATTTTCAAGTCCTCCTTCAAATTAAGAAAAGAATGTTATGCCTTGATCACACTTGTGAGATCAAACTCTTTTGTTTCTAGTAAACCTTTTTGAATGGTACTTTACTCAAATTTGGATAGATATTTCCTGCTGATTTCAGCACCTTTTTTCGGATCATCAAAGCTGTCTAATTCAACCGTAATCCAACCGTCATAATCTGCGTCATTTAAAACCTTTAGCATTTCATCAAAATTTTGATGTCCCTCGCCCAATGGTAAAAAATCGCCATCTTGAAAATCTTTTAAGTGAATGTATTTAATCCGATCGACATATTTTTTTACCACTTCTACTGGATTGCCGCCGCCTGCTTCAATATGGGCAGTGTCCGGGCATAGATGAATCGTTGTCAACGGCATTAATTTATCCAGCTGTTCAGGTGACTGAACATTGGTGCCCATATGAGGATGGTAACTTGGAATGAGGTTGTATTTTTCAGCTATTACGACTATTTTATTTAAAGCATTTCCCATGGCATCGTAATCGCTGTTTAAAATTCCATTCGCACGGATGGCTCCGCCGCCAATAACAAGATGTTTAGCGCCTAATTCTGAAGCAAGGGAAGCTACACTGTCAATTTTGATCAACTCTTCTTCCAAAATGTCGGAGAAAATAAAGTTCCCGCCTGTGTATACTCCGATAAAATCAAGAGAGTATTCTTTTAATAATGCTTTAAATTCTTCTTTTTTCTCTTTATATTGCATAAGATTTCCATCAAACAATTCAAAACCATTGTAACCGGCTGCACTTATATCCTTAAGTGCTTCTTCGGTTGAACCATTGGCTAAGTAATAACTGTCTTTCACTGATGTAACACCAGCTGGGTGACCGACCACGCCTCCCCATGTATTTGTATGGTATCCTAATTTCATATTGATCCCTCCATTAATAAGTGTAATTCCTGGCTGTTTTTTTGATTATTCTTCTTGAAGACAACAACCTCCCCAAAGCATATAAGTTTCTGCCTTCACATACATCTTAATTTGTGGAAGGTGAAACTTTTCTATACTAATAGCGCAACAAATGAAATGGATTAATTCACCTCTATATGTAAAGTAAAAATGATTCTACATACAATGACATCCATTTTCATCAGAGAAAAAGCCATTTTATCTGTAATCGATTACATTCATAAATCTCTTTTTCCTTATCTATCAGCATATTACTTGTTACTTTCTACAAAAATAGTGTAATCGATTACATTTATTATTTCAACCTTTTTGCACTTTTTTTGTTAATAATAAAATTGGGGATAGATAAAATCCTGTAAACTTTACTATTCTTAAATCGTTAGATCGGTGCGCTGCCAAGCGCACAAAAACAGCTGGCGTTTGCCAGCTGTTTCTAATTAGATATGAAACTATTTTATTTTGCGGCACCTTGGATAGATTCTGGTGCTTCTTTATGGTAAACCAGTTTCCATGCATCTAAGACATTTTCTTTTGTAACAGTTAATGCAGGCACGGCTACATATGCCGGTGCTTCTTTACCAAGTAGGGCATAACCGCCCAAGATCGCTTCGGCAATTCCCTGGTCATACGGAAGCTGTGCGCCAAGCCCTTTTATAATTCCATCAGAAGCAATCTCTAAAGCAACGTTTGTTCCTAAATCGATTGTTGTGATTTGAACGTCTTTTCCAGCAGTACGTACAGCTGCTAATGCCCCTTCAGCAGGTACATCCCATACTACAAAAAGTCCATCTAAGTCCGGGTTTTTCGTTAACATCCCTGAGGCTACCTTCTCGCCGTCATTAGGAACGGCAATACCGCCGCGTGCTGCGATTTCAATGTCTGGATATTTTTCTTTAATTGTTGCTTCAAAAGCTTCGGTACGCTGTTTGGTTACAAAGTAATCGGCATCATGAAAAATCACACCGACTTTTCCCTTTTTCCCAAGTTTTTCAGCCATAATATCAGCTGCAGCCACACCGTTTCCATAGTTGTCAGCAGAGACAACACTTACATAATCTTTCCCAGCTTCCAAACCGCTTGGTGTATTATCCATAAAGACGACTTTTACTCCAGCATCGGACGCTTTTTTAAATGCATCGGCAGTAGATACAGGATCAACTGGAATCCCTACGATAAGGTCAGGCTTCTTTGCTAATACTGTTTCGATATCAGATACTTGTTTTTCAGCCTTAAATTGTGCGTCGGTTACCGCAACAACTTTAATTCCCATTCTTTTAAAAGTTGCTTTTAACCCGTTGATTTGTGCAGTTGCCCAGTCATTACCGGCATAGTGCATGACAAGTGCCGCTGTGTATTTGCCTTCTTTGATCTTCGCAATGTCTTCTTCAGAAAGCTTTAATGTTTTTGCAGAAACAGCTTCTTCCCCGTGAGGACCCTTACTCAATATTTTCTGGTCTCCAGAAATATCCGGATTGATTGTGATTGGGCCGGAGCTTGCTGCTTCATCCCCTGTTTCTACACTATCTTTTTCTTTCTCTCCTGAACTTGAAGAGCTTCCCTGACTGCAGCCTACAAGTGCGAGACTACTAATCACGAGAATCATAATAAACATTGATAAAAACCTTTTCATAAAAAAGCCCCCTGTTTAGTATAATCAAATTTCACTTACTACTAAATTGAATGATGCACTATATTCCTTAAATCACCTCCTTAAGTTGTAATCGATTACATTTAATTCTAAGAGAGAAAGTGAAATTCAACTCCTTTTTCGCTGGTGAATTATGGCTGCTTAAAATATAAAGTAAGTAACCTATCACAATTTTAATATATGATACCTTTTAACCATACCTCCGGTTTAAGTGACTATTGTTGTTGGAGAAAATAAACCTTTTTTACTATTGTAATCGGTTACATTTTTAAATGCAATAACTATTTCAAAATTTAGTTTACTATTTTGCAAATTGGCATTTTTTATCTAAAAAAGCTGGCCCGATTTATGCGTTCTTGGGCCAGCCTAGAATCTTTTAATTATAATGTAATAGATTTCTCAACCTTTGTTTCAATAAATCCATGGACGCTTAAAGGTCCAATCGTATTGGAGATAGCTCGCATCTCGAATTAAATAATCTCTTAGATCACTTTGCAGTAACCGTTTGCGTCACCCGTTTCTCATACAAACCGGGTGGCGCAGCTACGGTTAGGGCGATTTAGCGGCGGGAACAAATCGCCAACTTCATCACCATTTCCCCGATGTAAGATGTTAATTACTGAAGAACTCGTTCAAGACGTGTGCGAAATCCTCAGGACATTCCTCAGCCAATTGATGTCCATAAGCTTTTCAAATAAGTATAAATCAAGGCATTCATCGTCCACTTGTGGTATATGACATAATTTTTTCGTAGACGTTTTTGTTGAATTCACTTACCGGGCCCCTGAAATCCTCGTAGGATTGATCATAAGGATCTTTGATTCCCCATCCCCTCCCTGGGTTCTCAACATGGGCACACCAATGCCACCCTACAAACCATGGCTCGTTGATAACAGCATTTATCGCGCCAATATAGTCCCGAGCACGGCCAGCCTGGTCTTTGCATTCACTTTCTCGGTTAGGATTCATATGAGTAGGGCACCAATTTCCAATGTCGGCAATAATTACGGGCTTATCAGCCACCTTTTGCCATCTATCAAGATCTTCCTTCATCTGTTGGTGGCCCGACGGATTGTTACTCGGGAAATATTGTACAGATAAAACGTCTACATAAGGCTTCATGGCTCTAAGCACGGCGTCAGGTATGGCCTTATTTCCGTTATACCTATCTCCAAGAATAAGATGATTAGGATCGTATTTCCTGATAGCATTCGTTATTGTTTCATAATATTTAGAGGCAACATCGTACAATTTGATGTCTCTTTCTTTATCGTCCAGCCTCTTCAAATATTCAAAGTCAGCTCCGGAAGCATGACGTGCCCAGCCCGGAATGTCTACAAGAAAATATCCGAGGAGATTCTTACTCTCCGCATGGTCAACGCAAAGGTCCCTTGCCAGAAAATCGCAGTAATCAGCAAAATCCTTATGGAACACATCACGATATCCAGGGAATTTATTCCAGTCCTCAATTTCCAGTACCCTCATCTGGAGACAGTATGGTTTGTCTGCAGTTAAGTAGTCTGCAGTAGCCCAGGATTTATAAGCGGTATGTCCCAAGTCAACGTTTTTCGCATCATCAGAATGCCAATCTAGCGCTTTCCAAGTTCCCGAAACAAAATCAACCGTATAGCCAATTGTATTGAATTCCCAGTCTTTTAAATCTTTGACCAAGCCTTCTTTTATCCACTTCTCTCTGCTTGCTCCGTACTTATTCTTCCAAATATCAATATTATGTTCATGCTTGAGATTCACATCTTCTGCGTGATTTAGCCCAACTGATATGAATGTATTTCCTTCCGGATCAACCAACCACCATCTATTACTTGTTTTTTCAGCCCTAAAATATCCAGTTGGATTGAATTTCAACTTTTCATTACCACCATATGAGCTTATGCCTGGCATATCCATCAACCTCGCTTTTTTATATTTGTCTTTCAACTATCTTTTCAGAGATTTTTATTTATTCTTCTTGAAATCACCTTGTTTAACTACATCTAAATCACTCCTCTCACTTATAGAAATCTAAGTACTTGTCCTTCTATACCTAACAGAATGTAAACGATTACATTTCGAAGCAAAAAGAAGGAAGAGTAGATACCAATTTAAGGATTTTAATGTTATCAATATTGGAATAACTAAGTTTGATTTGAGTGGTTTGAAAGATGTATTCTTGATGGTTTTAAATTTATAATTTCTGTTGTGTTTTTAGAGATGTTATTACAGGAGATTTTTCAATAACTTTTATTTTGATAATTCAATAATATTTAATAGCTATTTCGAAGTCAATTGAGAGCCTCTCCAGTAAAGGAAAATCCTACAGAAGAACTGTTTAATTGATAATATCGAATTTTCTCTTAGGCTAAGTTTCCTAAATACAAACTCATAAAGTTCTTTTTTTAAACCGGAATCCTTTTTTGCACGTAAAAAAACCTTTTCCTAATGATAAAGAAAAGGCGGATAACTTTTTTAAAAGTTCCGGGCTGTTGCTTGATATATTGGATGGGAGCATCAATTAAAGACCTATCAACTATCCAAATCGCCTTTTAGATTCGTGTAGGAAAAGCGCAAGTGCCCTGTTCACCCCGGGTTCCAGATTGTAAGTGTTATTGGCTAGCTACAGAACCGCCGTCCACACGAAGGTTGACCCCGTTAATGAACGAGGCTTGACTTGATGCCAGATACACAACAGCTGAAGCCACTTCTTCTACTCTTCCCGGCCGTTTTACTTCGATGTGAGGCCGGTTTTCTTTGAGAAAACTTTGAGTCGCTTCGTCAAATGTAATACCCTCTTTTTCAGCGGTTTGCTTCAACATATTATCCAGCATAGGTGTCATGATAAATGCAGGAGATACGGTATTGACTAATATTCCATTCTCGGCATAGGCTTTGGATAAGCTTTTCGTAAAATTAATCAGTGCCGCTTTTGAAGCATTATAATGAGGCATAAACGCATCAGGCTGCACCCCGGATTCTGACGAAATATTAATAATACGTCCGGATTCTGCCTTTTTCATATAAGGGATGACCGCTTTTGTCACTCGTACAGTTCCAAAAACATTAATATTGAACAGCTGCTCCCAATCCTCTATTTCCAGGGATTCAAAGTCATCAAATCCGCTTGCCACACCTGCATTATTGACAAGGATATCAATTGTTTTAAAGCGGTCAACTGCAGCGGAGACCAGGTGATCGACATCTGGCTGTTTTGTTAAATCAGCCTGAACGGCAAGTACGTTCCCGCCACTTTGCTTTATTTCTTTTTCAGCTTCTTGCAGTTCTTCCATTCCTCGACCGCAAATGACAACATTTGCTCCTTCCGCGGCTAATGCTTTTGCAATACCTTTTCCTATTCCCTTACTGCCTCCTGTAACAAGTGCCGTTTTATTTTCCAGCTCCAGGTTCACTTTTGATCAATTCCTTTCAATACCTAATATTTATGTACGTTCATTGTAAGCTGTACTTTACCATATGATTATGTAAAATATCAAAGGATTAACTCAGAAATAGAGTTAATCCTTTTCTTAAAAACATCTACAGTTTAGCTGACGCTTCGTATACTTCCACTTGTATTGGTTCTAGTAAGACATCTTGTACATCGCTGCCAAAACTTTTGAAATGAGAAGTTTCTTCGTGCAATGTAATTGCTTCCTGATCCTTCCACTTCTCCAGAAAAACAAAAGAATTGGGCTGCTCTGGATCTTCATAGAAATGATAGCTGATATTTCCTTCTTCCGCTTGTGAAGGGGCTCCTACCTGTCTGGCCTGTTTAATAAAGTCTTGACGATGATTTGGATCAACTTTGAAAAATGCGTGAATGATAATCATTGACTTTTCCTCCTTGGGCGATTTGTTTAAAAGTATAATGCATTGAATAATATAGCATTGTTTGAGTCAACTTTCTTTATTAAGCGATTTTTTTCATATGTTGGATAGATTGCCGGGTAAAGTCATCAAATATGTTACTTTCCCCATGGAGTTCAGAAGCAAGATATGGATTGGAAACAGCCGGTAAAAACTCCATCGTTATATAACCGTTATAATTTATGTCTTTCAAAAATGAAATAACCGGTTTAAAATCTGTCTGTCCCAGACCAGCTGCTTCACGGGTGTTGTCAGCTATATGAACATGTGCTAGATGCCGAGAGATTTTGCTTAAGATCTTTATCATGTCTCGTTCTTCGATACTCATGTGGAATAAATCTGCCATCATCTTTACGCTTTCTACATCTGCTTCCTCAACAAATTTCAAAGCTAAGGTTAAGTTGGAAACCAGATAGGTTTCATACCGATTTAAAGCTTCAATGACGATCGTAATATCATTGTCCTTAGCATAAAGCCCAACCTCTTTCACGCTTGAAATGGCATTTTGCCATTCTTCTGTTACATTAGTGTCCGGATTAACTTTACCGACAAATGTAGGTACAACAATCACTGTTGATGCATGTAAGCTTTTAGCTAAATTGATACACTTTTTTACATATTCGATCCCGTTTTTTCTGATGCTCGCGTCTGATGAGGAAAGATCTCTTTCAGGATTAAATATGCCACAAATCGAACTGCATGCCAGGTCGTATTTACGTAAAAGCTTCTTTGTACTATCTATATCTATAGAATCAGGTTCCCCGGCTAATTCAACTCCCTGATACCCATACTTTTGTAATCTTTTCAAACTATCTTCTAAACTTTCATCACCGAAAATCCACTGTGTAACGCTGTAATTAAACATTTTAACATCACTCCTAATGATCTGCCTTACTGAAAGAAATTTAATCTAAATGTCACCAGTTTCCATACATTTAAAAGGGATAAAAGCGGTAATCTAATTCCGCTGTTACCCCTGTAAAATTTCTCACATTAATCCGCTACGCTAACTAAAATTTTGATTGTATCTTTATTTTTATCCGCTTCTTTAATTCCATCTTCTAAATTGTCTAAAGTGATGGTTTTACTAATGATATCATTTGGATTAAACCTTTTCGATGATATTAGTTGTATCGCTTTTACCCACGTGCCGTATGTTCCTGCATAGGAGCCTACAATTGTCAGCTCCTTGCTGTAAATTTCAAAAGGCTTAATTTCCAGAGTATGATCTGCAGGAGCAGCACCATACGCAACGAGTGTCCCGCCTCTTCTGACCATTTGGAAGGCTTGTCTATAGGTTGGCATCGAGCCGACTACTTCAAATACAACATCAGCCCCTCTTCCTTCAGTCAAGTTCAATACCTCTTGAACAGAATCTTTTTCCGAGGCATCAATCACCACATCGATTCCTAAATCCTTTGCCTTTTGTATACGTGTTTGATTCATTTCAGAAATAATGACCCTGCCTGCACCATTTAATTTGGCCAATATGGCGTGGGCCAATCCCATGGGGCCGGCACCAATGATGGCTACCGTATCTCCCATCCCCACTTTGGCCCGCTCCTGGCCTCTAATTACGCATGCAAGAGGCTCGATGTATGCCCCTTCATCCCAGGTCATGCCTTCAGGTAATTTATATACATTATTCTCTGGAGCTTTAACATATTCTGCGAAGGCTCCATCAATATGAACACCAAGCTGCGTAATGTTTTCACAGAAAAGTTTTTGGCCGATACGGCAAAAGTAACAATTGCCGCAGCTAATATTAATATCAGCCGTTACTCGGTCACCAACCGCTACACTGGAAACTGCTGATCCAACTTTTACAACTTCACCTGAAAATTCATGTCCTTGGATTAAAGGCATAGGAGCAGGAAAATGTCCGTTGTAAATGTGCGGATCCGTTCCACATATTCCACATGCTTTAACTTGTATCAGAACCTCATTGTCCTGAATTTCCGGAACAGGCACATTCTCAATTTTTAAATCCCCGGCAGCATGAGTAACAGCAGCTTTCATTTCCTTTTTAACAAAATTTCCTTCTATATCCTGTTGATTATCTATTACAGCATTTTTCATATTCTGTGTCATCATACTCCCTCCTTAAATAATTTTTTCAGGAAAACGATTGACTCTTCTGTGTATTGATCATAAAATTCTTCACATCTTGTGCCGTTAAATGGATCAGCGAATGCCGGCAACAGTTCCATCGTTACATATCCGCTGTAGTTTATATCTTGTAGCGCTTTCGCAATTGGTTTAAAATCGATATGGCCTCTGCCCGGTGCGGCTCTATTACTATCTGCTATATGGAGGTGGTATAATTTATCACCAGCCAGCCTGATGGCATCTGCAATGTCTACCTCTTCAATATTCATATGATAGGTATCACCCATACACCCCACGCTTGGCAAATCAATCCGGTTTACTAGCTCAAGAGATTGTTCCATTCTATTAATTAAATAATTTTCATAGCGGTTCCAGGGTTCTACTGTTAATCTGACACCATGCTCCCCGGCATATGTGCCAGCTTCTTTGATTCCTTCGACCGCCCATGAGAGCTCAGTCTCCCTATCTGTTTCCTGATAAATTTTCATACAGGCCGTGGGTGTTAATGAAATTCCTTTCACTCCGATAGTGCTTGCAAAATTAACGCAGCTTTTAATATATTCAACTGCATTTCTTCTAATCTGTTTATCGCTGGACACTAAATCTCTTTCAGCGTTATAAATCGCACAGATTGTGGATGCCGAGATATTATATTTACTTAGTAGTTCATTAATTAAACCGGTATCCATTTGTTCAGGTTCCCCAACGAATTCTACACCGTCATAACCGAATTTCGATAACCTAGCAATACTTGTTTCAATATCTTCACCAGCATAAACTAGTGTATTGTAACCGTATTTAATCATTCTTCTCGCTCCTTTTTAGCAAATTAGACAACAAATTTTATTTCAGGAACTAAAGAGTCCCTTCATAAATTACTTTGCGGCATCTTGTATAACATCTGGAGCATCCTGACGGTAAGCCATTTTCCATGCTTCTAAAACATTATCTTTCGTTACACTTAAACCGGGAACTGAAACAAATGGCGGAACATCCTTACCAAGCAATGAATATCCTGCTAAAATTGCCTGAGCAACTCCTTGATCAAATGGCAACTGTGCTCCAAGGCCTTTCACGTTTCCACCGGAAGCTATTTCCAAAGCAACGTTTGTGCCCAGGTCAACAGTTGTAATGACTAGATCTTCTTTCCCGGACGAACGTGCAGCTGATAATACACCTTCAGCAGGTACATCCCAAATCGCAAATATGCCATCTATATCTTTGTTTCGCTGCAGCATTCCTGAAGCTACTTTTTCAGCGTCGTTAGGAGTTGTAATCCCACCGCTGGCGACAATTTCAATATCCGGATATTTTTCTTTGATTGTTTTTTCAAAAGCTTCTCTACGCTGGTTATTTACAAAGAAGTCAACGTCATGGAAGATAACGCCAACTTTTCCTTTGCCGCCGAGCTGTTCACCCATAATCTTACCTGCGGCGGCCCCATTTCCATAGTTGTCAGAAGCAACAACGCTGACATAATCTTTGCCAGCTTCCAGGCCAACAGGCATGCTATCCATAAATACCAGTTTTACTCCAGCCTGTGCAGCTTTCTTAAAAGCTTCAGCAGTAGAAACAGGATCAACTGGCAAACTTACGATAATATCAGGCTTTTTTGCCAATATGGTTTCGATATCTGCAATTTGCTTTTCAGGTTTAAATTGCCCGTCCGTAACAGCAACTACTTCAACACCCATTCTCTCAAATGCTGCTTTTAGTCCGTTGATGATCGCGGTAGAAAAGTCGTTACCGGCATAATGCATGGCAATGGCAGCTTTATATTTTCCCTCTTTAATTTTTGCAAGGTCCTCTTCCGAAAGTTGGAATTCACTTGCATTTACTGCATCTTCACCATGAGGGCCTTTACTTACTATTTCCTTGTCTCCTGGAATTTCCGGATTTATCGTGAGCGGACCTGTTTTAGACACTGCCACTTTCTCTATTTTACTTTCCTTGTCTGCATTTCCGGAACTGGATTCCTGGCTGCACCCAACAAGTGCAAGCCCGCTAATTAATAAAAGCGTTGTGATTATGTATAAAACCTTTTTCATAAACATCCCCCTGTTTTTTCTAGTTTTTACCGATAGTAAATGGTTTAGCAAAACCTTAAAATAGCAACACCACCTTATTAAAAATAGTAAATAATTGGTAACTATTACTTTTTTAAATGAATCTTTACATATTTTTATGTAATCGATTACAATAATTACCTTAATATCTTACTTATTTGATTGTTTGATAGGCTCTTTAGTGATCTCTTTTTTGTTTCTATATTGCTTGGTAAATACTAGTTATAGTCGAAATTTCTAACTTTGGAATTCACAAAAAAAATCCACTCTGCATTCCTAATTCTATTAATAGTATTGTAACCGATTACATTTTAACTTGCAATAATTATTCAAAAATTTAGTTAAATGGTACTAGTTAACTTATATTCTATTTACGTTAAACGAAAGATACTCTGGAAAATAAATTAGTAAAAATAGCAAAGAACAACTAGAAAGGCCCTGTAGTTGAATACTACAAGGGCCCCTGTTAGATCTGTTAAGACTTCTTTATTTAATATCAGCCAGCTTCCCTCTCAAATAATCGATCGAGGTTTGCGCATACCAGTCGGGATCTGCACTTCTTGTATGAAATCCGATTTCCATGGATAGGTAGCCTTGATACTCAATTTCTTTCAATGCCTTTAACATCGGATCAAAATTGATGCTTCCTTGGCCAGGCGGTAAACGATCATTGTCTGAGATATGAACATGTTGCAGCTTGTCTTTCATTCGGTAGACATAATCGCTTGGAACTTCATTTCGGTACAGCGCATGAAATGTGTCAAACATCACCTTCACATTAGATTCTCCTGATTGTTCTGCCAAAAGTAAGGCGTCATCTGCTGATTCGACGAGGTTGCAGTCCGCAGCTTGTGGTTCCACAACCATTGTGATCCCAAGCTCTTTTGCATATCTTGCTACTTCCTGCAAACCTTCTAGACTGTAATTCCAGGCATCCTGCTTGGTGGTTCCGAAGCCGAACCAGCCGGCAAGCCACATAACGGTAGGAGCTTCCAAATCATGAGCCAGTCGAACGACATCTTTATAATGCTTTACCGTATATTCGCGCTCTTCTTTTATGAAAGAGCTTGGATTCATGCCAGGTCCGCCGCCAGGTGCGGGCAGCATCGCAGCCACATTAAGATTGTTCCGTTTTAAATGCTGCAGAATTTCTTTGCGCCTCTCAGCGGATAGATAATCCGGCCAGGCATGCGGACTGGCACAGCCAATTTCGATGCCGTCATATCCCATCGAAGCCAGGCGGTTGATCACTTCTTCTAGCGGATAATTCGGCAGCATCGTTGGAAAACTGCTGTAGGCCCAAGTATTAAATGAAAGTTTCATGATGTTCATTCCTCTCAAAGATTAATATACCGTAAACTAGTTTTTTATATTCCTCAGAAACGAAAGGATTATTCCCAAACAAATACGGCTTTTTCAGTCTTTCTTTCATCGAATAAACGGAAGGCTGTTTCTGCTTCCTCCAGCTTAAATCGATGTGTAACCAATTTTTCAACGGGCAGATTTTTTCTCATGATAAATTCGGTAATTTCATCGAATTCCTGGATTGGGAAATACCATGAACCGATAACGGAAATTTGTTTACGGATAAATTGTGCACTTGGCTTGATGGTAGTTTTCTTGCTTTCACCGATGAATGCCACGCGGCCATGTGGTCTGACGCAATCCAGTGCATCGTTTTCACCATAAGGACTTCCGGAACAATCAATCGCAGCATCTGCTCCGCGGCCGTTTGTGATCCGCGCAATTTCTTCCTGAACATTGACATTTTTGCCATTCAGAATATAGTCGGCTCCAAATTCTTTCGCCATTTCTAAGCGCTCATCAAGCATATCAACAGCAATGACAGTTGCACCTAACGCTTTGGCAATCATCACGCCAGCTCCACCCATAGGTCCCATCCCAAAGATGACCAGGATATCTCTGCCGGAAATGCCTAATCTTTTCTGAGCATGGAATAAGGTACCGACAGCGTCAGTGGACACCGCTGCAGTGACAAAACTCATATCATCCGGTAGGCGCATGCAGTTTTCAGCCGGTACAACTAAATAGTCTGCATCTCCGCCGTGGGCATCGAAGCCTACACATTTGAATTCCTTACAGAACATCTTATATCCGCTTTTACAATGTGGACATTCCCCGCACCCTAATGCTAAATAGACAGCAACACGGTCACCTGTTTTGAAGGTGGATACCCCTTCTCCCACCTCCGTAATGACACCTGCAGGTTCATGGCCTGGAACAATCGAACCAAGTTTTGTTCCTTCAAAAACAGAAGTGCCATAATATAGACTCATATCGCTGCGGCAAATAGCCGATGCTTTCATTTGGATTAATACTTCACCCATACCAGGTGTTGGTATGTCCATTTCTCGTATGTCTACTTTCTTATCACCAGGAAATAGTACAGCTTGCATTGTCATCCTCTAAACCTCCATCCGTTGTAAGTACAAAAGCGCAAGCGCCTGGATCAGCCCCGACAAGCATAAGACGAGCAGCTGTATGGGGAGCGGTTTTCTCCCCATAAGATGATTGGCTTATGACCTCGAGGCCGACTAAGATCGCCACTTCCTGTGGCAACGTCGGCACTAGCACGTCCTGTGCGTCGGGGCTAGGCGCTGGAGCTGGATGCAGATAACCAAAATTAAATTATCCACTTATTATTCATACTGCAGTTTCCTAAACATTTATAAAAAAGCGGGCTCTTTATTTCATTGCATCCTGAATGGTCGCAGGAGCATCCTGACGGTAAACTAGTTTCCATGAATCTAGAATATTATCTTTGGTAACATTCAATGCTGGTGTTGTAACATATGGCGGAGCTTCCTTGCCAAGCAGGGCATATCCGGCTAAAATCGCTTCTGCTATCCCCTGGTCAAAAGGCAGCTGGGCGCCAAGCCCCTTTACAACACCGTCTGAAGCCATCTCTAAGCCCACATTTGTTCCTAAATCAGTCGTAGTGATAACAAGATCGGTTTTGCCTGCTGTACGTGCGGCTGAGACAGCACCTTCACCCGGTACATCCCAAACTGCAAAGATTCCATCTAAGTCAGCATTTCTTGTCAGCATCGCCGAAGCTACTTTTTCCCCATCATTCGGACTGGTTATACCGCCGCGGGTAACGATCTTGATATCCGGGTATTTTTTCTTGATTGTCTCTTCAAAAGCAGTTGTCCGCTGTTTTGTCACAAAGAAATCAGTATCGTGGAAGATAACGCCGATTTTGCCTTTCCCGCCAAGCTTGTCAGCCATAATTTCAGCTGCTTCCACTCCGTTCCCATAGTTATCACCGGAAACAATACTTACGTAGTCTTTGCCAGGTTTCATTTCGTTTGCTACGCCATCCATGAAGACTATTTTAACTCCTGCAGCGGCTGCTTTTTTATACGCATCTGCTGTGGAAACAGGGTCAACGGGGACACTCACGATAATGTCTGGTTTTTTTGCCAATACTGTTTCAATGTCCGAGACTTCTTTTTCTGCCTTGAACTGAGCATCAGTGACGGCAATTACTTTGATCCCCATTCTTTTGAATGTTGTTTTAAGGGCATTGATTTGGGCTGTCATATAGTCGGTTCCTGTATAATGCATGACAATCGCCGCAGTATAGTTGCCTTCTTTAACCTTTTCAATTTCTTCTTCAGTGAGCTTCAATGTCTTTGCTGATGTGGCTGGATTGCCAAACGGATCTTTATCCAGGATTTTTTTATCAGCAATCTCAGGATTGATTGTTATTGGTCCTGAAGTAGCTATCTCCACTGCTTTTTGTGAACTTTTTTGTTTATCTCCTTCACCAGCAGATGACGAAGCATTTTGATTACCGCAGCCTGCCAGTGCAATACAACCGCTTAAAAGTATAGATGTGAACAACCATGATTTTTTTCTCATATTGGGCCTCCTCTTTTCTATTAACCTATTAATTGAATTTCCGACTGTTAGTAATTTTTAGATTTATTAAAGAGAATTTCAGTCATCATTTGTAACCTTCCCCTTATTAGACTATTTTCAGCTTGCTTCGAGGTGGCAATAATCTCCTTTAGTTGTAATCGATTACATTTTCTGATTTAAACTGTCCTCATATCTCACTAAAAAATGTATTGCTACATTTTTAGTGGATAGAAGCATTTCAGGACAATTCTTTACTGGAATCTCGTATAACCAGTTTATCCTCTAGCATATATTGATTTTTTGTTATTGAATCTTTATTTATTAGTTTTATAAGTAATTCCATTGCCTTCAGGCCTATCTCAAAGGTTGGCTGTGCAATTGTCGTAAGAGCAGGCTCAAAAATGGAAGCAATTTTAATATCATCGAAGCCAATTACCGATAGATCTTCCGGAACACGTAACCCTTTGGACTTAATCGCTTTAATTGCCCCGATTGCCATTTCATCGTTTGCGGCAAATACGGCGGTCGGAGGAAGATCCAATGTCAAGATTTTCAGCATTAAATTATAACCGCTTTCGTAAGAAAAATCTCCTTCCTGGACTAAAAACGGCGGTACAGCGAGGTTTTGCTGGGCCATTGCTTGCTGGAATCCCTTTAATCGGTCACGGCCTAACACACCGCCCAATGGTCCGGAGATAAAACCGATTCTTTTATGTCCCAAACCTATTAAATGATCGGTCGCCTTTCTGGCACTGCTTATATTATCAATCGAAACAGTTGGAATTTGCGATCCTTCGAAATATTCACACGCCAGGACAACCGGGTATTCCTTTGAAATTTCGCCAATAACATTTTGATCAATTCTAGCGGTTAACAGGATCATCCCATCTGCCTTTTTCTGATACAAGATATCAAGGAAGTTGCTTTCACGCTCTACATTGTTATGGGCATCAGCAAGGAGAACTTGATAGCCATTCTTATTCGCAACAGATTCGATTCCTCGAAGTATATTGGAAAAAAAGGTATTAGTGATATCTGGAACAATGACAAGTATTGTTTTGGTTTCCAATCTCCGTAGCTGTCTTGCCAAAATATTAGGTTGATAGTTCAATTTCTGTATGGCTTCCATAACCTTTTCAATCGTTTCTTTTTTCACATTCCCTGAATTAGTGATCACTCTCGAAACGGTAGCTGTGGAAACATTGGCCTTTTTTGCAACATCAACAATTCTTACCATGTATTTAATTCCCTTCAATCATTGTCTAAGAAGTAATCTATCTATTTGAAACCAGTGTAAACGATTACATTTATAAATGCAATACTCTTTTAAAATTTAATTTGGTTAAACAGATTAACAGCGTGGAAATGGAAAATAAAGATCGAAGGAAGCCTGTTATTTTACTATATAAGTTGAAATAACCATTTCCTATTTCGGTTAAAGTTTTGTCGTCTCTTTTCTCATTTTGGCGTCTCTTTCAATTTTTGTCGTCTGTTTTTCTGTTTTGGCGTCACTTTTATCGTTTTCGCGTCTGTTTTTCTAGTTTTGTCGTCTCTCTTTATCGTTTTGTCGTCTCTTTTAATTCCAAGTATTGACTGATTTGTGTTAGATGCAATTCTTAATCTCAACTTATATAGGAACAAAAAATCCTCTCTATAAATAAAGAGGATTTTTTGAGAGAATTTAATTAATTAAGCCCACCACATCTCGGTTAACTGCTCTTTAAAAAGAATTCCTTTCAACAGGCTGATCGCTTTACTTAAACCTTCATCTGTGGAAGCGAGCATGTCTTCGTGTTCAATAGAAAGGACATAATCATATCCAACAGCACGAAGAGTGCTGACAATATCCTTCCACACTTTTTCATCATGTCCGTAGCCGACTGATCGGAACGTCCAGGAACGGTCCAAAATTTTACTGTAATGTTTTGTATCTAGCACGCCGTTCACATTGATATTAGCTTTATCCAGATAGGTATCTTTCGCATGGAAATGATAGATGGCATTTTCGCGTCCAAGCTTTTTAATCGCTTCCACCGGATCGATCCCCTGCCAGACAAGGTGGCTCGGATCGAAATTGGCGCCAATGCTTTCGCCTGCATGCTCTCTTAGCTTCAACAGTGTTTCCGGGTTATAAACGACAAAACCGGGATGCATTTCAAAGGCAATTTGCTTGATTCCATGAGATTCGGCAAACTTGGTTTCTTCTTTCCAGTAAGGAATCACTACATCATTCCATTGCCAGTCGAGAATATCCAAGTATTCCGGCGGCCAGGAACAGGTCACCCAGTTTGGATATTTAGCCCCTTCGTGATCACCAGGGCAGCCTGAAAATCCATTAATGACCGGAACCTCTAAGCGTTCCGCTAATAAGACGGTTTTTCTCCAGGTGTCGTGGGCTTCTTTGGCAGCCTTTTTATCAGGATGAAGCGGATTGCCGTGAGCGCTCAACCCGCTAATGGTTAAGCCTCTGTCTGCGATTGCACGTTGAAACGATTTTCGTTTTTCCGCGCTTTCCAATAACTCATCAGGATTACAGTGATTGTTTCCCGGGTAATTGCCCGTCCCCAGTTCAACCGCTTCAACACCCATGGCGCTTAATTTATCAAGCATCTCCTCAAAAGGAAGGTTCTGGTACAAAGCGGTAAATACACCTAGTTTCACGGTTTCACCTCCAGTTCTGTTTGGACTTTGACCCATTTTTGTTGTTTATTGCTTTCTAATATGGCATCGGTGATGCACATGGATAGATGTCCATCTTCAAATGTAGCAAAATTAGTTCGATCATTTAAAGGGTCTTTCCCTTCGCGAATGAATGTATAAAAATGTAACATCACATTTTTTAAAGCGTCAGGCCAGCCTTCATTATGACCTCCAGGATGGTGGATGGACGATTTCGCTTCCTGCGAAAACAAACCTGGATCCGCCAGGAGGATTTCATTTGGTTTGTCGCGGTGCCCGATCCATAACTTTTCAGGCTCCTCTTGATTCCAGTATGCGGAACTTTCGCTGCCATCAATTTCAAAACTGAGCCTATTTTTTCGGCCGGCACTTACCTGGGAAACCGTGAACACACCGTTGCCCCCATCAGCAAAGCGCACCAGTACCGATGCGTAATCTTCTGTATGGATTGGAATGTCCTCATATGTCTCTTGATCCGCATTCTGCGCCCCGAAAGTCGAGCCATTAGATGCAGGTTTTTTTCTAACAGGTATCACCGTGGCAAGATCTGCGAAAACTTCAACGATTCTTTTGCCGGTCACATATTGGACCGTATCGCACCAATGTGAACCGATATCCGCGATTGCCCGAGATGTCCCGCCCACTTCAGGTGACAGCCTCCAGTTAAAATCAGTTTCATACAGCAGCCAATCCTGCAAGTAGCTTCCGTGAACCAAATTGATTTTTCCCAAGTCATTATTTTTGACCATTGTTTCTAAGTTTTTCACAGAAGGAAATTGGCGGTAATTAAAGTTCACCCCATGGACAACCTTGTGTTTTTTTGCTAGTGCCACTAATTCTGCTGATTCTTCGCTTGACATCGCTAGAGGCTTCTCAGATAAAACATGCTTGCCAGCTAAAATGATTTCTTTATTAATCGGGAAGTGAAGATGATTCGGTGTACAATTATGCACGACCTGGATTTCGCTGTCACGCAGCATTTCGCGATAATCGCCATATGCTTTTGCAATCCCAAGTTCGGCGGCTTTTTGTTCAGCTGATTCGATGCTGCTTTCCGCTATCCCAACCACTTCAACAAAGCCAAGCCTTCTGATGGCTTCAATATGAGTAGGCCCGATAAAGCCTGTCCCGATAATGCCGACTTTTATTTTTTCCAATTTGATGTCCTCCTACAAGATCAACAGACATTATGATTCTATTTTTTTATTGTTTTTCTTCCAAATGCTACCGCAAGAATGATGATTAGACCTCTTACTATCTGTTGTTGGCTGACATCAAGACCCATGATGATCAAACCATTATTAATTACACCCATCATCAATGAGCCAATAACCGTACCAATAACGGTTCCGACTCCGCCAGATAGAGCCGTTCCACCAAGAATTACAGCAGCGATAACAGAAAGTTCATCGCCTTCCCCAAAGGTAAATCTTCCTGCATGCATACGCCCGGCATATAGAATACCGGCGAAACCGGCGGCCAAACCTGTTCCGGTAAAGACGAGCAATTTAATCTTGCCTGTTTTTATTCCCGAGAACTTTGCAGCACTCTCATTGCCGCCAGTTGCCAAAGTTTGTCGTCCAAATGCTGTTTTACGAAGCAGTACATGTCCGATAATTGCGGCAATGATTGTCCAAATCAAAAGAATCGGGATAGGTCCAAGATCGCCTGATCCAAACATGAAGTTAAAAGTGGAATCAACAATAGGTACTGGAGCTGTATTGGTAATCCACATTGCCAGTCCTTTAACAATCCCCATCATACCAAGGGTAACAAGGAAAGAAGGAATCGCAGCTTTTGTGATAAGCAGGCCGTTAATGAGCCCTACTGCTAACCCTGTTCCCAGTCCGACAACAAGCCCGCCGATAAGTCCCATGCCTGCTTGCAGTGCAAGCGCAGCAGTTAATGCGGAAAGGGCCGTGATTGAACCAACAGAAAGGTCAATTTCACCGGTACTGATTACAAAGGTCATCGCCACCGCCATAATCGTGATCATCGCTGATTGACGGGCAATATTCAGCATATTGTTAGATGTTAAAAATCCCTCATCAAATAAAGTGAGTGAAAAATAAATGAGTACACCGGCAAAAGCAAAATAGACAATATAGTTACGCCAATCGAATGTTTTCCCCGGCTTTTTTGCAGTTACATTACTGTGGTTATTCATCTCAATATCCTTGGATGGCATGTTGTAGTTCCTCCTCTGTATTTATCTCCTTCCTCTTTAGTTCTTTCACCATTTCCCCTTCATGCATAACAATGACTCTGTCACTGATTGCCAGAAGTTCAGGAAGCTCGGATGAAATAACTAATATCGCTTTACCATTGTCAGCCAGTTCACGGACAATATCAATGATTTCCGTTTTTGCACCGATATCTACACCGATTGTCGGCTCATCCAATATCAGGACATCAGGATCACTTGCCAGCCATTTCGCAAGCACAATCTTTTGCTGATTACCGCCGGATAGCAAGCTTGTGGTCTTAAAAATATTGTCCGTTTTAATGTTCAGCTTTTTGACTAATTGATCAGCTAATTCATCAGCCTTGCTTTCATCAAGAAAAAGACCTTTTTTAAGCTTTGAGAGAATAGGTAGAATCATATTATCTTTTACGCTATGTTCAAGAATCAGCCCTTGCATTCTTCGATCCTCCGGAATAAGCGCGAGACCGGACTTAACTGCATCGATCGGATTTTTAATCGTTCGTTCTTCCCCGTTAACCAAGACTTTTCCGCTGTCCCTTGAGTCAATCCCAAAGATAGAACGGGCCATTTCTGATCTTCCGCTGCCCATTAACCCGGCAACACCAAGGATTTCACCAGGGAAAATTTTGAAGCTAATATCGTTAACTTTTGTTCCGGAAGATAGATTTTTCACCTCAAGAACAGGTGTCGAATCCATTGAATAGGAGCGTTCCTTCCACTCGAATGCTTTATCCATTTCAGCACCGACGATATGCTGAATCACTGTATCTAATCCGATATCTTTGATCTTTTCGGTGACGACATTCTTTCCATCCCGCAAAATGGTAACTCGATCACAAATTTTAAAGATTTCATCCATGCGGTGTGAGATATATATAATCGAAATTCCCCTGCGTTTTAGTTTGTCTATGAAAGAAAAGAGAACTTCCGTTTCCTTCTTAGTCAATGAGGATGAAGGCTCATCCATGATCAAAATTTTCGCTTCCTGTGAAAGGGCTTTGGCAATTTCAGTCATCTGCCAATATCCCACACCAAGGCTTTCAACCACATCATTAGGGTCAATATCAACTTCTAATTCCTGCAATAAACCCTTTGTTTTTTCCACACCCTCTTTATCGTTTAGAAACCCTAAAGACGATCTTGATTCGCGTGTTAAAAAAATATTTTCGGCCACTGTTAATGTGGGGATCAAACTGAATTCCTGAAAGATCATCGAAATATAGTTATCTCTTGCATCCTGCATATTTTTTATCGAAACTTTCTTGCCATCAATATGGATTTCACCGCTATCAGCTTCATAAACGCCTGTTAACGTTTTCATTAATGTCGACTTTCCGGCTCCGTTCCCCCCCATCAGGGCGTGGACTTCCCCCTTGTTTAATGAAAAATTAACGGAATCAAGAACAGTTATTCCATTAAATGATTTTGAGATGTTTTCCATCGAAAGTATCGGTTGTTCCAACTAATTCACCTTCTTTTTAGAAGAGACTACCGGTTTAGAGCAGTCTCTAGATAGATTTTGCTAATGAAAAGCTTCTATTTGCTTACTTCTTCTCCAGATCGTTAACCTTCACCCATGCGCTTTTTTCAGCTGATTCAAGAATTGCATCAGCAATCAGTTCGACACGGTATCCATCATTGAAATTTGGTGATGCTTCTGTACCATCAACGATAGATTTAAAGAAGTCGTGGGTTTCAATGATTTTTGTTTCCCCGTAACCAATACCTAATGCAGGAATCGGCCAGAGCGCTTCTCCATATGGTGTAGCCGGCCCAGTGTATACGGTCCTAAAGCCTTTCGCATCACTTGGATCATCTGAGAAGCTCACTTGCAGCTCATCACGACGCTCATAGTTAAAGTATAAGGAGCCCTTTTCACCATGAATTTCAAAAGTCAGGAAGTTATTGCGGCCCCAGGCATTACGGGTTGCTTCAATGCTTCCGATTGCGCCATTTTCAAACTTGATCATAGAAATAAACTCATCATCTACATCAACGACCTCTTTTGGTACATCTGCAGCGGCACTTTTGACTGTACCTAGTTTGTCAACTCCGCCAGTTTGTGTAGGTCTCTCCGGAATCCATGTTTTCGTCATAGCATTTACATCTGAAATTTCGCCAACCAGGTAGCGCGCAAAATCGACGACATGTGTTCCAATATCACCTAGAGCACCTGAACCTGCAATTTTTTTCTGGAAACGCCAGGATAGCGGTGAATTTGGATCGGCGGACCAATCTTGCAAATACGTTCCGCGGAAGTTAAGGATTTTCCCGATTCTGCCTTCTTCAATATACTTCTTCGCAAGGGCAACAGCTGGTGTTCTTCTGTAATTGAAGGCCACTGCATGTTTAACGCCTGCTGCTTGTACTGCTTCTAGCATGGTCTTTGCTTCTTCAGCCCCTAATGCCAATGGCTTTTCGGAAATAATATGTTTGCCGGCTTTTGCCGCAGCAATCGCAATCTCGGCATGCGTATTATTTGGAGTCACAATATCAATGATATCGATATCAGGATCATTAACTACTGCTCTCCAATCAGTAGAATAATTTTCAAAGCCTAATTTTGCAGCTGCATCCTTTGCCAATTCTTCAGTGACATCAACAACAGTGTGACGGTGCGGGATTGCCGGTGCCGGCCAAAAGAACATTGGCATTCCTGCATAAGCAAGTGCATGCGCTTTCCCCATAAATCCTCCGCCGATCATACCTACGTTCAATTTTTTCAATTTAGTTTCCTCCTCTAAATAAAATGAAAAATACCAAGTTAACTTGCGGCATCCCGAATCGTTTCAGGAGCCTCTTCCCGATAAACAAGTTGCCATGCATCCAAAACATTTTTTTCTGTAACACTTAACGAAGGTACAGCAACATATCCAGGAGCCTTTTTATCTAACAAAGAGTATCCGGCTAAGATTGCTTCTGTTACTCCCTGATCATACGGCAGCTGGGCTCCAAGGCCTTTCACAATTCCGTCCAATGCTATCTCCAGAGCAACATTCGTGCCTAAATCAATCGTTGTAATGACTAAATCTTCTCTTGCGGCGATACGGGCTGCGGATAACACACCTTCTGCCGGAACATCCCACACTGAAAAAATACCATCCAGGTGAGGGTTTCTTGTTAACATGCCTGATGCCACAAGCTCCGTCTTGTTAGGATCCGTAATGCCATCGCGTTCGGTAATTTTGATATGCGGATATTTTTCTTTAATTGTCTTTTCAAACGCTTCTGTACGCTGTTTTGTTACAAAAAAGTCGGCTGCATGATAAATGACACCGATATTCCCTTTTCCGCCAAGCTTTTTAGCCATTATATCGGCAGCGGCCACACCATTGCCATAATTGTCCGCGGAGACCACACTGACATAATCCTTGCCTGCTTTTAAACCGGCTGGCGGATTATCCATAAAGACTAATTTCACCCCAGCTTTGGCGGCTCTCTTGTAGGCATCGGCCGTTGAAACTGGATCGACCGGGATGCTGACAATAAGATCGGGTGATTTTGCCAATACGGTTTCAATGTCAGATACTTGTTTTTCAACCTTAAATTGCGCATCCGTAACGGCAATGACTTTTATACCCATTCTTTTAAATGTTGATTTTAGGCCGTTGATTTGCGCTGTTGACCAGTCATTACCGGCATAATGCATCACAATTGCAGCTTTATAGTTCCCTGCTTTAATCTTTTCAACATCCTCTTTAGTGAGTTGCAGTGTTTTTGCAGAAACAGCTTTTTCCCCATTTGGACCTTTGCTTAGTATCTCCTGGTCATCTGGTATCTCGGAGCTTATGGTAATTGGGCCTGAGCTCGCCGTTTGTTTCGCGTTGCCACTGTCAGCTCCTTTACTTGTTTCATTTTTATTTTCAGAAGAGGAAGAGTCTTTCTGGATGCAGCCGGTCAGTATAAGACTGCCAATCAGAATAACAATAGTAAACATTGATAACAGCTTTTTCATAATCAACCTCTCTTATCCCATGGAAGTTATTCTTGTTGAATGTTGAATCACTCAAATCTTGTTAGAAATTCCCTGCTGATTTCAGCGCCTTTTTTTGGATTTTCGTAGCTGTCTAACTCAACGGTAATCCATCCATCATAACCTGCTTCATTTAACACTTTAATCATTTCATCGAAATTTTGGTGCCCCTCGCCTAATGGTAAAAATTCACCATCTTGAAAGTCCTTTAAATGAACGTATTTAATACGGTCAATATATTTTTTAATTACTTCTACCGGATCACCGCCGCCTGCTTCAATATGAGCAGTGTCTGGGACTAGATTAATCGTGGTTAACGGCATTAATCTATCTAACTGTTCAGGCGCCTGAACATTGGTTCCCATATGAGGGTGGTAACTTGCAATAAGATGATACTTCTCGGATATTTCTACTATTCTATTTAATGCGTTTCCCATGTCAGTGTAATCGCTCTCCAGTATGCCATTCGCACGGATTGCGCCACCGCCGATTACAAGATGCTTAGCGCCTAATTCTGAAGCAAGAGATGTTACCTTTTCAATTTTGATAAGCTCTTCTTCCAGAATGTCAGAGAAAATAAAATTCCCGCCTGTGTAAACACCGATAAAATCAAGAGAGTTTTCTTTTACTAACGCTTTAAATTCTTCTTTTTTGTCTTTATATTGCATAAGGTTTCCATCAAATATTTCAAAACCTCTGTATCCAGCGGCACTAATGTCTTTTAAAGCTTCTTCTGTGGAACCATTGGCAAGGTAATAGGCATCATTCACCGATGTAACTCCTGCAGGGTGCCCTATTACGCCTCCCCATGTGTTTGTTTGATATCCTAGTTTCATATTTTTTCCTCCAATAGTAAGAGTATTAGCAATTTGGCAGTCATTATGATTGTTCTTATTGAATATAACCACCTCCTCAAAAGGATAGGGCTTTCATGTAATCGATTACAACATATCTTTTTAAGAAATGCAAATTTTCTGCATTTCAGGTGTAATCGATTACATTATTTTGGAAAAATGGTCTGGTGCAAACATTTTTTACAGGATTCACGAATGATAAGTTCATCCTCCAGCATATATTGGTTTTTCGTTAGTGAATCTTTATTTATTAGCTTTATTAATAATTCCATAGCTTTCTGGCCGATATCGTATGCAGGCTGTGCAATCGTTGTCAAGGCCGGTTCAAAAATGGATGAGATTTTTATGTTATCAAAGCCAATGACCGAGATATTTTCCGGCACACTTAATCCTCTGAATTTAATAGCTTTTATGGCCCCGATCGCCATTTCGTCGTTTGCGGCAAATACAGCTGTAGGCGGATGTTCCAGTGCCAAAAATTTCATCATTAAATTATAGCCGCTTTCATATGAAAAGTCGCCTTCCTGTACTAATAACGGTTCAATCGGAAGACCATGCTGTGACATCGCTTGTTTGAACCCCTTTAACCGGTCCCGGCCTAGGACTACATTGAGCGGGCCTGAGATAAAACCGATTCTTTGATGTCCTAAACCAATTAGATGCTCTGCAGCTTTTCTGGAGCTGCTGATATTATCAATCGAAACAGTTGGAATTTGTGAACCCTCCATGTATTCGCATGCCAGAACAACAGGGAGCTCCTTCGCTATTTCGTCTAAAAGGCCTTCATCTATTCTTGCCGTTAACAGAATCATTCCATCTGCCTTTTTCTGACGTAAAATATTTATATACCCGTTTTCACGTTCAACATTGTTGAGGGCATCACCCAGCAAAACTTGATACCCGTTTTCAATTGCCACAGCTTCTATTCCGCGAAGCACCTTTGAAAAAAAAGTATTCGTAATATCAGGAACAACGACAAGTATTGTATTCGTTTCCGATCTTCTAAGCTGTCTTGCCAGTACATTTGGTTGATAGTTTAATAATTCGATTGCTTCCAAGACTCTTTCCGTTGTCTCTCTTTTTACAGTTCCTGAGTTAGTGATCACTCTAGAAACCGTTGCAGTGGAGACATTGGCCATCTTTGCAACATCAACAATTCTTATCATTATTCTCCCATATTCCTTTCAAGAATTGTTCTTTCACTACTAGTATTGTAATCGATTACATTTTGTATTGCAATAATTAATAATCTTTTTTAAATTTTTTTCTGAACAATTGAAGACTATAGCTAATATTGATAGTTAAATTTTAAAGCGAGAAATCACCGATTGAAGCTTTTCGGCCAGCCTGGAGAGTGACTCAGCCGATGTCGTTACTTCCTCCATTGTTGCAAGCTGTTCTTCTGTGGCAGCAGCACTTTCCTGGCCTGCCGCAGCACTTTTCTCACTAATTTCTTTCACTTGAGCTACAGTATCAGAAATGTTCCCGCTTGCCAGGGTAAGCTCTTCAACAGAATTGGCAACTTTTTGCACTCTCACTCCTACCCCTTCAATCGACTTTAAGATATTTGCAAAAGTGCTATTTACTTTTTCCGAATCCCCTAAGCCTTCTACTACCTGACGATTCCCTTCTGTCATCGCCTGTACGGCTTGTTGTGTTTCTTTTTGGATCTCTAAGATCATGCTCGTAATTTTTTCTGCAGATTTCTTCGATTCCTCCGCCAAATTACGCACTTCATTAGCTACCACAGCAAAGCCCTTTCCGTGCTCACCGGCTCTCGCCGCTTCAATCGCTGCGTTTAACGCTAATAAGTTTGTCTGGTCGGCAATCCGCGTTATCATTCCAACAATGTTGCTGATTTCCTTGGAACGTTTCTCGAGTGATTCAATAATACTGGTTACTTGACCTACGGAATGATGGATATGATTCATTTGTTGAACGACATTTTCAACATACTCTGTTCCTTGCCCTGTGATAGATGTTGCTTTTTCGGTAGCTTGGAGCATTTGCTCACTATTATTAGATATTTGTAAAATCCCGGATGTCATCTCGCTTACAGAAGCAGTCACCTCATGAAAGTGAAGCAGCTGCTGCTCCATTCCATATGAGTTTCGCTGGGCTATTTGAGCAACCTGCTCTGCTGCCATCTTGCTTTCTTCAGCACTCATAGCTAAACCTTCACTGCTGGATGCCACCTGGGTGGAAGAATCGTTCACTTGCACAATTACCGAGCGGAGATCTTTAATCATTTGATTTAGTGAGCCAACCATCGTCCCTATTTCGTCCCTATTTCTTACTTTCATTTCCTCAATGGTTAAATCCCCGCTCGCAACACGTCTAATTGCTTCCGAAGCCTTGCTGATTGGATTTGATATTGTACGGCTAATAAAGTAGGCGAACATGATTCCGATGATAAAGGCAGCCACACTTATAATCACGATTATTGTTCTCGTTTTATTGATAAGTGCTGTCGTTTCTTCGCTTCGCTTATTCAATTGGTCTTTTTGGTATTTTATTAAATCATTGGCTTGCTTGTTGAATTCCACTCCAATATCTTTTGCACTTGTTTTCATCATCATTAAAAAGTCATCAGTCTTATGGGCTTGTTTTAATTCGATTTGTTTCTGGACATTTAGCTGGTAATCTTGTTGGATACTATCAAGGTTTTTTACCATTCGTTTCGTTTTTGCGCTGGCACCGGACACCTCTATGTCTTTGACGACGTTGTCAAAACGTTTTACAGAATCATCAAACTCATAGAGGTAGTCCGAATCCCCGGTTATCAAAAAGCCCCGAATGGCATCTGAATGGGTCATGACTTCCAATTTTAAATCTCTTATTTTGTCTACCGTCGCAACTTGCTCGTTAAGTAAGGCAGTGTAATTATTATCCACTGTTTTAATTCCAATATTAGACAACAGCCCAATTCCACCCAGCAATAGAAGAACGATTAAGAAACCTCCCAATAATTTTTTTCTGACGGTAAGTTTTAAGAAGGATGTGTTCATTTTTGATTGCTTTTCAATAAATTTCCCATTCGTCATAACCTAGTTTCCTTTCCTACTCTTTTTAATTTATATCGGTTATTCATGAGAAATTTGTACTATACTGCTTGCAATTATCCAAAAAAAAAGAGGGGCGGCCCCTCTTTCCATGGATCGAAGACGTTCAAATAGTTTGTTTACCTGTAACGCCATTTATCGAATAACTCGCTGTAATCCTCGCATTTAATGACTGGGAGACGGAGCAATATTTTTCTTTTGACAGTTGAATTGCCCGGGCCACCTTATCTTCGGGCAGTTCACCTTCTAATGCGTAATGGATATGGATATCTGTAAATCGTTTTGGATGGTCTTCAGCACGTGTTCCATCTACTTCCATATGAAATGATGTGGGATTCAAACGCATCTTTTCCAAAATCCAGATAATATCAATCCCTGTACACCCTGCAACCGCATGCAGAAGCAATTCTGTAGGTCTTGCTCCGCTATTTTTGCCTCCTGATTCCTCAGCTGCATCCAGTTTGATTTCATGTCCTGAAGGAGTTGTGCCTGAAAAAGCCATATTCCCTGCCCATTTAACCGTTGTTTTCATTTATTCCAATCCCTTCCTTAGGATTTACCTTCTTTTAATATTGGCCACTACTTAGCTTGGTATTCTTAACTTTTTCCATTGTATGGTTTCATTTATAATAATACTTATTAATGTGTATATAATACCAGTATTTACTTATTCATATTCCATCAAGATTTATATATTGCAACAAAGCGAAAAGACATCAGGCAATGCCTGATGTCTTTTCGCTTTGTTCTTATTTGCGGACCCACACCATACCGGCGGAATTGTCTTTCGCTTCGCCGACTACATGGAACTTAAGGCCGAAATTCGGAACCTTGCGTCCAGCATCCGGGATTATTGTGTTGCTGTAAGTTTTCGAATCATCAAATGAGACTATACCTTGGGAACCCTTATAGTCATAAATTCCTCGAGTAGGATTATCGACATACCAGGCAGGTGCCTTGTCGTATGAAAATGCTGCATCTGCGACCTGATATCGAGTACTATCTTTGATAGAGTCCTGGCCATTCAGTTTGCCTACAATCGCATCTGGATGGGAATCTACTACCCCTAGGAATCCTTCACCAGGGTGAACTCCTGTCCAGTTATCAGTATAGGTATCATCACCATACCAAACTACTAAACCAGTATTATATTTTACGCCGCGGGAGAATTGAAGCGCTTTATCAGAACCTTCATAGTTTCTCCACTCAAGATAATAATAATGTGGTTTGAAACTAATACCGTCAGAAGCTTCGAAGCCGTTTAACGTTACCTTGGCTGTTCCTTCTGCATCATCTGTGAAAGCAACGTTACCATCAACAGTCAAAGTGAGGTTGTCCACCGCTAAACCGGCTGGGGCCAGGCCGCCATCTGTTACATATTCAAATACCAGTTTCACCTTTTTGCCTGTGAATTGGCTTAAATCATACTCTTTATCCACCCATTCACCTTTGGTAGACTCATAACCATCAACAGTATTCTCATCACCGATGACATCAAGTTCTGTTGTTTGTCCATCATCTGTAACTGCATTAACGTATACATAGTCATAATCAAATTCCACTTGATACCATGCTTTATAATCGAATTTGGCACTTGTTGCATTTGTTAAGTCAAATTCAGGAGTTTCAAGAGTCGTATGAAGGTTATCTCCTTTTGTACTATAATAATATTTTTCACCGAAAGCTGGTTCAATCCCTTTTACTTGCTTTTCAGGAAGGTTAACCTTCACAATTCCTGGTTTTTTTGATTTCGTGACACTCTGGTCAATCACGCTGGCCACTCCGAACTTATCAATATCTTTGTAATCTACTTCGGTAATATTTGCCCAGTTGCCGCCCATTACTTTTTGGAAAAATTCCTTATTTTGCGGTGAGAAGCTTGTAGGTGTTGTACCGGCAATCTCTCCATTCCAGCTGCCGCCGCTCATAATAGACCAGGATGCTACCGGCTCTCCATGCCCTGAGTACTGTGTATCATACTCATCCGGAAGGCCTAAGTCATGGCCGAATTCATGGGCGAATACACCAACTGCGCCGTCTTCAGGTTCAATTGTGTAATCATGTGCTGCCATCTGTCCTCCAAAATTCTCAGGAACTTTCGAAGTAGTACCAGGAATCTTGTAAGGTTGGTTTCCGATTGTCCAACGATGTGACCAGATGGCATCGTCACCTAATTTACCGCCGCCAGCTTCTTGTCCTACACCGGCATGAAGAACCATAAGGTGATCAACTAGCCCGTCCGCCTCGTTCTGGTTTCCATCACCATCTAAATCATATTGGTCAAATATGTCGTATTCAGATAAATCAAGACCTGAGGCAGCCGCTGCGTCTAACGCATCCATTACAAGGTTCCGCGGTCCTTTAGGAGCAAGATTATCATTTCCTCCTTCGGGATTGTCATCGCCGTACTCCCTCGCATTTCCCTGTACGGTGAGCCAGTCCGTTACATGGCCGTCGACCGTATAGCTGCCGCCGGATTGTTCTTCATAATATTGCTTAAAAGTCTTCACTTTTTCGCCATTAAATAGTGTAAATTCTTCATCACCGAATAGCATCTTTTCGTAATGCTCGCTGTTAAAATCTTCGGAGTACATATACCCGGGCTCTTGTTCGATATTATTATGTTTGAAATCTGCATATTCTACTAATAATACGAGTACCTTATCCTCTCTAACGGAGCTGTCATATTTTGCTTGCTTTGCGGGATCCACTTTAACATATCCGTTGGGTTTCCCTTTTTGGGGCTTCTCTTTTGAAAGCTTCTTTGAAAGCTTGTCCTTTTGTTTCGAGATAAAGTCTTTTGTTTTTTTATCGAATTCTTTTTGTTCCTTAGTAGTTTTTCCATGAGTGGCAGGTTTTTCGCCTTGTTTTTTCTCAATATAAGCGGTTACCGCTTTATTTACTTCTTCTTTAGAAGCGTCTTTGGAAATGGCTCCTCTTTTTTGCAGTGCTTTGGCAAGACGGTCCTGGTCTACGATATTTAGATCAATTGGCGCCGACTCCATTGCTGCGGCCGAAACCTTTTTTGGTGCTGCTGTTGTACCGGCAAAAGAACCGGCAAACAAAGAAGTTGCTACTAATGTGCTGGCTGCAACGCTGGTAAATACTTTTAATGTGCTCTTCTTCTTCAATAAAAGGCCCTCCCTGTTTATAAGCTATTTTTTCAGAATTTAAGATAAATTCTAGTAAAATGTTACAATATTGTGAAGATTTTTTATATAAGGAGAATAGATCATAAAATAATGTCGAAACAGGCTCGAAATAACAATTTTTTTGTTAGCCCTGAGCCATTTAGTAGCTACACACAAAAAAACCGCAAAATTAACTAGGTAATAATGATTAATAAAAAGAGAATGTAACCTTATTGTTAGAGTCCCGAAAATTACGATAATCAAAATATGAATCTATTTACCCACTATAAAAGAGCGAATTTTGAAAGAAATTTCCATAATTGTTCCCGCACTGTTCCCTATATTGAAAAAATCTACTTTCATTTGTCGAATAAATCTAGCATGTAAAGCCTATCTCCTGTTTTACCTAGAGTCTCTCTAGTAGGAGCAGTAAATGAAAAAAGGCTGACTCCAAAAGGACTTTTCATGTCCTTTTGGAGTCAGCCTCAATATGTTTATGACCAAATATGCCATTCTCTTTCAAGATCAGCCTTGCGTCATAAGCTGTTATTTTACACCCGGAAACCATCCAGGTGTGTTGACAATTGCTTGCCAGAGCGGATCTGGTACAACAAGCTTCTCTTGCGCGTTCTTGTTTATCTTTGTAACAATTTCAGATTCTTTTCCTTGCTCCACTTTTTCTACCCAGTCTGGATCGATAATAATTTCGCGTCCCAACCCTATCAATGGAATCCCACTTTCCAGCGCCTTTAAAGCATCATCCGCGGTAAGAATCGAACCTAATCCAATTACAGGAACACGGTCGCCTGCTTTCTCCTTGATAAGTTCCATACGCGGACGGGTATCATCTGCACCCCGCCTTGGAGTCGACCAGAAATCCATCAAAGAAACATGAAGATAATCAAGATCTTTATCAGCCAGTGCATCAACTAAGGTTAATGTATCGGCCATCGTGATTCCAGGTGTTTCCGGCTCTTCTGGGGAAAAACGATATCCTACAAGAAATGGCTCTTTTGCATGATCTTGTACCGTTTTCTTCACTTCATCAATTACTGCCATTGGAAAAGTCATACGTTTTTCCAGGCTGCCGCCAAAGCGGTCTTCACGGCGATTGGAATGCGGGGAAAAGAATTGTTGGATCAGATAGCCGTTGGCGCCATGAATTTCTACGCCGTCAAACCCTGCTTCGATTGCCCGGCGAGTCGCTTCTCCAAAGTCTTTAACAATTGACTCGATTTCGGCATCTTCCAAAGCCCGTGGAACCGCTTGTCCTTCACCTTCTGGAGCAACAGCGCTGGCACTGACCGTTTCCTGGTTGGGCACTAGTTCCGGCGGGCACATGCGTCCACCGTGGAAGATTTGCAGGATAGCTTTGGCCCCTTGCTCTTTAATAGCAGTTGCTAACCGGCGCAAACTGGGGATCATTTCATCCTTGTCCGCGCCAAATTCGCCATGAAATCCTTTGCCATTCGCTGTTACATATGTACAGGCAGTGATAACCATGCCCACACCTTTCGAGCGGCGTACATAATAATTTACTTCACCATCTGAGACTGTTCCATCTTGATTGGAAGAGTAATTGGTCATCGGTGCCATTGCAATACGATTTTTCACCCGAATCCCACTTCGAAAAGAAAGAGTTTCGAATAATGGTGCATATTTTGAATTCATCATTGTTGTGTTCCTCCGTTTTTCAAATTGAGGGTTGTATTACCTTTTTAGCGTGTTTAAGGAATGCTGCGCGCAGGTTCGGGATTGCTTTCATGAAGGCATGAATGACAATCACTAGAAACTACTCCTCCTCTTCCTATATTGGATAGATGGCCACTTGACGGAAAAACCCTTCTTCATTTAACTGCATGATTGCTATAAACGAAAACTTCCTACCTTCCCGAATTAGAATTCCTGATTCTATTTCTTCTGATAGGGTATAGGTTATTCTTTTTTGTCATCACTTTTGAAGCTGTTTCATGGGCGTTTAATTTCTCCGATAAATCGATAAACCACTGCTCATCTCTAGTCAATAATGCAAGATCGATCAAATCCAGAGTTTGTCCGTCATTGACCTTTGTTGAAACGGGCAGTTTTTCCACCCAATTGTGCAGCATCCCGATTCTTTTCCCAATCGTTTTTTCATTATCACTTTCAATAACGAATACTTTTACGGCTCCTTGCAAAATATCTATCTTTTCTATATAACCGCGTATCAGCTCTCCATTCCTCGATTTGCCCAAGACCCAATCACCTATTTCCAATCCAAATTCACCGGACATCGCCATTAGTATTCACCATCCCTTAAAATGTTAGTAAGATAGTTCATTGAATTTTAAAAAGAACATTTCACGTGTTTGGCTGAGAGAATAAAATGCAAAATAAGTCAAGAAACATTCACTGATACCGTTTCGTTTTACAGCGCTGACCTTTTCCTTTTCCTCTTCTTCTTTAAGAAGAGTACTGTCATTCTAATAGGTAGAGTTTATAAAATCAACCAAAGCAACTCGAGGGGATCAGGTATCAAGATGCTTCCACTTTTTTAAAAATGCTCACGTATATTATGGATGAATATTCACTTCAGCGAAATGAACCGGATGAGGGAAATCACACAACCCTAGAGATTATGCTTATAAGTTAAGTATAACACTGCTTATAAGCTGGATTGCGTAATTCGCAATCTCCCTGCCGCCCAGTTTTTGTATTTAATTTTCAAAGGATGAACAATTAATTGTACTCGTTCTGTTTCTTTACCTTCTCTTCCTCATTTATGAATTCAATAAAACTATTTAATGCAGTCAGTGGCTGTTCCGTTATGGTGTCTACATATGATTTCTTGCGATAATCATTTACATATGAACTATTTTCAATCCTTTTTATCATATATTCATTACTAAGCTTCTGGACTTCTTTTTGATTTATTTTTCTTTCTTTTGATAACGCCAGCCCTAACGCACCAAGCAAAGCATAAATTACTAGTTGTATGGCAGTTACCTGACCGGTTGTGGAATAGAATAATAAGAAAAACAGATTAAAGAAGGATATTGTCATTAAAGGGAAAGCCCAAATTGCATACCTTGTCGTTTTACTTAATACGGGAGCAATGGTTTTCTGTAATTGTTCTAATTCATTTTTTACATAGTCTGAAAAATTGCCTGTCATAAAAACATTCATATGATCAAGTCCCTTCATTTTTTAAAACAATTGGATTTACAAGATTAAAATTTGAAATGATTTTTTCAAATTCCCCTCCATGTATTGTATTTAGGCGGATATAAAAAAACCTCTGCCAGGAGAGGCAAAGGTCATTTAACTTTTTAAAATAACAAAAAGACCTCTACCACTATTAGGTAAGGTCTTGCTAACAACGCTAAGTTGCCAACAAAGCCGAGAGATCAAATCTCCGGAATGACGACTTTGCTGTAAAAGCTACTCCCCTTAAAGGAATAATATTATAGATTAATAATACTAGAGAAATATTCTCATGTCAATCAAAACAGCCGAATATGGCTTTCAATCAATCTGCAAAATAGATAGGTTTCTCCTGAATAAAATGATCATAATCAAGTCATGGTCTCCTTCAAGAAGTACTGTAATTCTAATATTTACAGTTTATAAAATCAAAAAAAAGCGACTCAGAAATGAAATGCACATTTATTATTTTTGGTATAAAATATGTAAACAGATATTATCGGTGGTGGAAAACATGGAAATGACGAAGCAATTGCTATTAAATCTTTCTTTATTATTAGTACTATTATTCTTCCTTCAAATTCATCTTCAAAAATTGTATTGAAGCTATGCCTTCTGGAGGGGAACTATCAATCCTAACTATGGATACATCTTCAAATATTATTATTAGTATCTCAGACAAAGGGGTGGGCATGAACGAAGAACAGCTCAAGCGCCTAGGTGAACCGTATTACTCTACCAAAGAAAACCATCTTTAAAAAGCGTAAGATGGTTTCTTCTGCTAAGTATTTTAGCTTTTCACAATTTCAAAAGAAGGCTGTTACTTCGAAGCTTCTTTAAGAAGTTCTAGATTAATTAACCCCTTGATATCATTACTCGGAATATACTTTGCGTCTTTGCTTATATCGGCCATTTCCTGGATCACTTGCTCATTGACATCTGTTGTTACTTTTAAGCGCGAAAACGCAGCTGTAACTTCGTCTTTGTTTAATTCTTTTCCGGTCAGTTCCTTGAGGTGCTTAATAACGATATCCTGGCTTTCTTCGGGGTTATTCTGGATAAAGTCAACTGCTTTCTTATGGGCACGCAAATAGGACTTCGCAAGATCTCCCTTTTTTAGAAAATCCTCTCTAGCTGCTACTACCGTATTTGTTGATTCTTTCCCCCATGCAAATTTATCCCAGTCTAACAACAACTTCCCGTCTGCCTGATTTTCAAGTACATAGCCCCATGGTTCCTGGGTAGCAGCGGCATCGACTGATTTTTGGACGAAAAGAGAGGCAGTATCAGCTGGTGCTGCTGCATACAAATCTACTGTTCCGCCGTTTGTTTTAGGTTTTAAATCAACGTCTTTAAGCGCTTTTCTCAGCATGACATCCTGGGTGCTCCCGATTACCGGAATGGTGACTTTTTTACCATCTAAATCTGCTAAGTTTTTAATGTTGCTGGCTTTACTTGCTACAAGAACCGCACCGCCGTTTACAGCTCCAGAGATAAGGTGGTATTCTGGATTTTTAACGTAAAAGTTAAGCAGCGGACCCGGTCCGACCGTGCCGACATCAATCGCTTTTGTAGCCATCGCTTCCATAAATAATCCGCCATTGCTTACTGTTTTCGTTTCAATCTTCACATCTTTGTCAAATTCCTCTTTAAAATAGCCTTTTTCAAGTGCAACGATTGTTGCGCTATGCGTTAAATTGGGAAAGTATCCAATTTTCACCGTTTTTTCTCCAGAACCGTTCCCTTCATCTCCTCCCGATTGCGCACATCCGCTTAATATTCCGATAAATAATACGGAAATCAAAAGTGAAAACATAGGCTTTTTTAGCATGATTTTTCTCTCCTTATTCTGTTGTCGTTTTCTTTGAAAACTTAGAAAGTTTTCCTGGCCTTTCATTATCGCTGAATTCCCCATTTAACTTGGACATTGCGTTCTAAACGGGAGAATACTACATTATCCACAATCGTTCCAATGACCGCAATGATGATCATCACCGAAATAACAAGATCCATTTGTCCGAGCGATCTGCCCATTTCCAAAAGCTGACCGAGACCTCCACCTCCGCCAAGCAATTCACCAGCCATCAATGCACGCCAAGAAAAGGCCCACGCTATTCGCAAACCGGAAATAATTTGTGGAACGGATGCTGGTAGAATAACGGTACGTAAAAAGTGAAACCCGCTTGATCCATATGTTTTTGCAACCCGTTGATACAACTGCGGAACATTTTTGAACCCGCTCGTTGCATTTACTGTCATAGTCCAGGTAGCCCCGATTGTGACGATAAATAGAATGGAAAAATCGTTTAACCCAAACCAAATGATCGCTAACGGAAACCAGACAATACTTGGAATCGACTGCAGAGCCGTTACGACAAATCCAAGGGTATCTTCAACAAGCTTATAACGCCAGATGAAATAGCCTAAAATAAGACCTATAATAATGGCAATCGTAAATCCAAGCAGAATACGGCCAATGCTTTTTGCAATAGCCTCTGTTATTTGTCCGCTAATCAGGCCATTAAACAGTGTTTCTAACACATGAGTCAGGCTGGGAAACATGAACTCTGGAAGGCCGGAAAGTCTAGATGTTACTTCCCATATCACCGCTATCATTCCGATGAATATGATTCGTCTCAAAGCTGTAATCATCTCCCATTTCCTCCTTCAGTACTTTTTCAATTTCCTCCTGCAAAATGGACAGAATCCTTTGCTCGGTATTCAAGGTAACACTGTCCGGCATCACACCATTTTTCATTGAAGGTATGGAAATCGTCTCCTTGATTTTTCCGGGGCGGGTTGCAAAGACAATTACCTGTTCCGACAAAAGAACGGCTTCCCGGATATTATGGGTGACAAAAAAGATCGTTACTTTTGTTTTTCTCCAAATTTCCAGCAGTTCTTTGTGCAATACCATTCTCGTTTGTTCATCAAGTGCGGAAAAAGGTTCGTCCATTAACAGGATGTCAGGTTCCATCACCAGGGCTCTTGCAATCGCTACCCTCTGCTTCATGCCTCCGGAGAGCTGATGTGGATAGGCATCGACATAACGACTGAGGTGAACCATTTTTAAAATCTCCAGCGCCTTTGCCTTTGCTTGTTCTTTAGGCATTTTCTTTAATTTCAAACCATACGTAACATTTTCGAGAACAGTTAACCACGGAAATAATCCTGCTTCCTGGAAAACCACAACACGGTCCGGCCCGGGCTTCTTCACCTCATTTCCGGCGATCCGGATTTCTCCCTTATCCACTTTATCAAGTCCGGCAATTAAGTAAAGCAGCGTTGACTTCCCGCAGCCTGATGGCCCAACTATCGAGACAAAGCCCCCTTTTTCAACATCTATATTAATATCATCTAGTACTAGTACTCTCTCTTTGCTTTCATTTACAAAGCTCTTTTCAACCCCATCTATCGTCAAATACATGCATTCACCTCATTATAAAAAATCCTATTGGTTTAATTGGTATATTTCCTTTTATAATGATGAATTCAATGATTTTTGTCAATGATAATATCCATCATTCAATTTTTTTCGACATTTACTTGTGGATACAGAAGAAATGTGATTTGGGTTAGTTTTCCGAAAAGAGCATTATTTATGTAAAGATCGTAACTGCCTTCATCCATATTATGTAAAAAAATCCAAAAAGGAGCATGTATAAAACTTTTTTAAAATCATTGGAAGCGACTGAATATAAACAAAAAAATACGCCTGGATATTTTGATCCAAGCGCTTTTTAATCGGATGATTGCCCTCTGACAAACCATTTATTTTTGGTGTTGTCTTTTAATTAATGCCACATCAAAAAAAGAGCGAAGCCCTTTATAGATAAAGGGCTTCTGCTCTTTCTGAATTAATGATTTAGACTGGGATGAACCAGCGACCTCTACCTTGTCAAAGCAAAAGTCTTTCTTTTATATTACTCTCCGCCAATCCTCACAATCATTCTCCCTATCGCCTCTCCTTTTAAAATAACAGGCAAGGCTTCAGGCAGCTCTTCCAGGATCATTTCCTTCCGAATATCCTCCAAAAGGTTATCGGGTTTTAAGTCTGTTGCCATACGGCTCCATAGCGGCTCCCGCACTTCCATCGGGCAGTTTACAGAATCGACACCGAGCAGGTTGACGCTGCGGAGGATGAATGGGAATACAGAAGTCGGCACGGAGGTACCGCCGGTTAAACCGCTTACAGCAACCGATCCGCCATAATTGATTTTGCTTAAAACCGCTGCCAGCGTTTCGCCGCCTACTGGATCTACTGCAGCTGCATAAAGCTGCTTATCCAGCACTCTAAGTTTTCCGCTGTATACGTCTTCACGGGAAAGGACTTCTTTTGCGCCGATTTTATGTAGATAGTCATGCTCAGTTTCTTTGCCTGTGCTTGCGACAACGTGGTAGCCTCTTTTTGCCAGCATTGCCACCGCTATGCTTCCTACCCCTCCGGTCGCTCCGGTTACAAGCACCTTTCCTTTTTCAGGTGTCAGGCCGGCATCTTCCAATTGCTGAACCGATAATGCGGCCGTGAAACCTGCCGTTCCGTAAACCATTGCTTCCTTTAAAGTCAATCCTTCGGGAAGGGGAACGATCCAATCAGCCGGAATACGGGCATATCCACTATAGCCGCCGTAATGGGAGACACCTATTTCATAGCTTGTCGCAATGACTTCATCCCCTTCACGGAATCGGGAATCTGTTGAGGAAACAACAACCCCCGCTAAATCAATGCCGGGTACCATTGGATAGGATCTCACAATGTTGCCATCGGGAATCGAAGCCAGCCCATCTTTGTAGTTGATACTGGAATAAGACACCTTAATGACTACATCACCTTCGGGCAGTTCATTTAATGTAAGGTCTTTGATGTTAACGGAAAAATCGTTATCAGTTTTTTCAACAATCAATGCTTTGAATTGCTCAGCCATATATCCATCACCCTTCCACTTGGTATATTTTTACGATAGCAAAGTTTAACCGGCTGGTCAAAAAAAAAGAAACAGCCAGGAAGGCTATTTTTACCCATCCTGGCTGGCGAATTAATGATTATGGCTATGGTTTTCTTTGGATGGATTTGTTATTTCAAATCCTGGCTGTTCTCCGACGTAGAAATATTTAATCCAGACTCCATCCAGAAAATTTTCATGTTTTTCGAGGATAATATCGATGTCCTTGTCTGTTGAAACAACTTCATCATTTTCCGTCGGGGTATCCAATTTCAAGTCATAGTGAGCATGGTCTACATGATTAATGGTAACAAAAACCCTAATCATTTTTCCTTCTGCTTCCTCGGTGCTCAACATCTTTTTTAGTTCCTTTGCAGCGTTCCGGTTTATTTTACATCTCATCGTTGCTTCCTCCATTAGGTTAGGTATACATGATCCTGTTTCTTAGCAGAAACCGTCAACTCCGCAGACAAGTCCTTCGGGAAATTCATCCTGCTTTTGTTTCTCAAGTTCATCTTCAATAATTTTTTCCAATTTTTCTTTAGAGAGAATTCCTGCCGTCTTGGTGTCCCCGATTATAAAGGTTGGAACGGCCTGAATTTCCGCTTCATTATAGGCATGCTCGAGTGCCTTCTGATGAACTTCTTTATATTTTCTTGTTTCTAAAATGTGCTTAAATTCATCTTGTTCCAATCCAATTTCCGCTGCCAGTTCAGTGAGCACAGCGATGTCGCCGATATTTTTTTCTTCCTGGAAAAAGGCACGCAGCATCCGGTCATTGTAAACGCTCGCTTTACCCTTTTCCTTCGCATATTGAAACCCTTCAAACGCCAGATGAGTATAAGGCTGCGGCGACACGTTCGGCAAAACGATGTCCACACCAAGCCTTTCCGCCATCGGGTAGACGGATTGCTTCCAGGTGGTTTGCAGATAGTCTCCTTCAAAGCGCAATGTTTCATTAGGGAACGGGCGAAGTTCAAACGGCATCCACTCAATTTCTACATCTTTCCCTTTTACCGCCTCTTTTAATGGCTCTTCTGCCAGGAAACAGAACGGACACACATAATCTGAGTAGACTTTTATCTTTAGTGGCACAGTGCAACCCTTCCATCGTCATATTTTAAGGTTAACTTTATCTTATACTCCTATAAGGATAGGATGTCTAATAAGTTGCTTGATATGAGAAACTTATTTGGTTATGAAGGAAAGTAACTCCGTATTAGATACCATCACTCGGAAAAACAACCCCGATTTGTTTCCGTACCTCGTCCAATATTTCCACCACAATCAACGAATTCTCATAAGTATTTTTATCCGACTCAATTTTCCCTGCCAGAATTAAATCAACAAATTCTCTTGCTTCATAGTACATGGCGTTACTAACCTGCTCTGCAGAAATATCTTCTATCGAGCCATCCCGGCTGATGATTTCAACTATTTCCTGGGTGGAAATCCTGTCAATTCTGATATTTCCCGACTCTCCCTGGATTTCGGATGGAAGGCTGGAGTCTGTTATTTTTGAATACATGACTACCGCTTCCATGTCTTCGTATGTAAGGAGGACACTTCCCTCACCATCGACTCCGGATTCAAGCATAAAGCCATTTGCTTGAACTTGCGTTGGTCTTCCGAATAAAACGACAAGCGGGTAGATAGAGTAAATGCCGATATCCATCAGTGCCCCGTTTGAAAATTCAGGTTTGAATGCATTGAGCACTGTTCCTTCTTTATAAGCATCATAACGGGAGGAATATTGACAGTAGTTGGCAAAGTATCTGCGTACCTTCCCGATTTTATGTAAGTTTTCTTGAACACGCTGAAAATTCGGAAGGACTGTGGATTTCATTGCCTCCATCAGTAACACACCATGTTCTTGTGCTGTATAAATCATTTGCTTTAATTCACTGCTATTGGAAGCAATCGGCTTCTCACACAGTACATGCTTTTTATTTCGCAAAAACGCTTGAGCCTGTTCAGAATGCAGAGAATTGGGACTGGCAATATAAACCGCATCGATCAAATCGCTCTTTGCCATACTCTCTAAATCAGTAAACGTATTTTCTACACCATATTTTTTAGCAAACTCTTCTGCCTTATCACTTGTTCGTGAATAGACGGCATTCAATGAAAAATCTTCAACAAGACTAGCGCCATCCAGAAATTTTTCTGTTATCCAATTGGTACCGACAATACCGAAACGCACCATAAAGTTTCCTCCTTTTCATAAGGCAATATCTCCTATTTTACAAGAAGAGAGAAACCAGTCAAATAACAGCAGCAAGCAGATCATTCACTTATGCAAAAGAAGAGTTATATTCGAAAATTGTTGCTACATTTCTGTATTTAGTTGCTAAAAATAAGTATATTGCAAAATTTCGATACTGTCGGCAAGCTTCCTGACTTTTGTTGCTGAACTACTGTTGGATCTATTTGACTTTCATTGCTGTTTTAGCAGAAATAATCGAGTCTTCTTGTTCAAAAAGAATATTTTCCCTTTTCATAGTGCCATTTGACCAAAAAATGGTACTATATAAGTGGAGATTAAGAATTGCATCTAACACAAATCGGTCAATACTTGGAATTAAAAGTGACGACAAAATGAGAAAAGTGACGACAAAACAGAAAAACAGACGCCAAAAAAAAAAAGAGACTCCAAAATGAGAAAGAGACGACAAAACTTTAACCGAAATAGGAACTGGTTATTTCAACTTAGATATAATGTGAAAGATCTCTATGTAAGACTGGCCTCTCATTGTAGAATAAGAACTAATTTTCATGGTTAATCCAGGGACTATACTAACTGGATACTTAAGTAGCAGATGGTTGTTAGAAAGGAGTTCATCATGGCCGAGGAGAAAGTATTGCTTGTCGACGACGACGAGAGCGTTCAGGAAATTCAAAAGCTATATCTGGAAAGAGAAGGGTTTCACCTCTTGTTTGCTGGAGACGGGCCATCAGCTATTAGACTCGCAGAAGAACATAAACCAGATCTAATCATTTTGGATGTTTCCCTACCAGGTATTGATGGGTTTGAAGTATGTCAAATTCTGCGAAAAACAACAAAGGCTCCCATCCTATTTTTGAGCGCGAGGGAAGATGATTTTGAGCAGATTCTTGGCCACCGGATCGGAGGAGATGATTATATCACAAAGCCCTTCAGTCCTCGTCTTCTAGTAGCAAAGGTGAAAGCACATTTGCGGCGTTATCGGGATCAGGAAGAGGCTCAGAGCAATATCCTCAGAAATAGCGTAATATCATTTAAAGACCTGGAAATTGAAAAAGAAAGCTGTGTTGTGAAAAAGAAAGGCAAGCCGGTGACATTATCGACGAAAGAGTTCCTGCTTTTGTGTTTTCTAGCCGAAAATCCGAACAGGGTTTATAGTGTAGAACAAATTTTTGATGTTATTTGGGGAGAAGATAGTCTAGGTGATTATCGGACAGTGATGGTTCATATAAGCAACCTGCGAAAGAAAATCGAAATCGATCCGGCAAAACCTATGTATATCTCTACAGTACGAGGACTGGGATATAAATTTAATGTTTCCTAGACCTTTTTTCGCAGTTCTCGAAAAATCCCCTGATTTCATTTGCTGTTAGCCCAAGCTGTTTTGCTTCTAAGATTAAGGACATCCATTCCTTATATTGCTCAATTGTTTGAACATGTTCAACAACCTTTTCGCCTTTTTTCATTCTCTATGCCCCTCCATATAAAAATAATTAACATGGTTACATTATAATTCGCCAAGTTAAAGTTCTGTTAAAGTCATACTTAAGTTTCTCTAAACAAGTAGGTGAATCTAGTGGATGATCGAATATTCTTGCCGGGCTACAAGCTGATTAACTTAGAGACAGAAAATGAAACCTGCCTCTTTTATAAAGCGTATTCAACCGTAATGAACAAGATGGTCCTGATAAAAGTGTTAAAAACAAAAGATTTGACCGTACATGAAGCTGCTTCCGCCATTCACGAATTCCATGTGGGTGCAAAGCTGCACGCAGACTCCATTCTTCAGCCGCTTACAATCGTGAAGCATTTAAATGTCCCCTATTTAGTGTTTGAATATTTTCAGTGTGTTACACTCGGCGAACTGCTTGCATCGTATCAAGGAAATGTTATTGACTCTTTGACAATCGCGGCGAATCTCGCTACAGCTCTTTCCCTCATTCATCAACAACAAGTGATACATAAAAATATGAATCCTGAAAATATCTTGATCAATCCGAAAACTTTCAGCATCAAAATAACAGGTTTCAACCACGCAACCTCTCTGAAACAAGAAAATTACCCGGCACATATCGGGTCAAATTCGATCGATGGCCATTTAGCCTATATCTCTCCTGAGCAAACGGGCCGGATGAACCGTTCATTGGATTATCGAACAGACCTATACTCTCTTGGTGTTACGCTCTACCAGCTGTTTACTGGAATTCTTCCATTTACCAGCAAAGATCCTATTCAGCTTGTCCATGCACATCTTGCCAAGACACCGCAGAATCCGGGAGACATTCGAAAAGACCTCCCGGAAACCGTTTCGGCTATTATAATGAAACTGCTGTCCAAATCACCCGAATACAGATATAACAGTGCATTTGGTGTAAGAGAGGATCTATTGAATTGTCTGAATCAGCTTCAAGCATTCGGAAAGGTGGAAGCATTTTTAATAGGCCTGAAGGATAAAAAGATCGTTTTTGAAACAGCCCGTAAACTATATGGACGTGAAGATGAAATAAACAAAATCAAATCTGTTTTTAACCTGGCCGCTAAAGGCGAGTTAGGGATAGTGCTCATCCCTGGCCATTCCGGGATTGGCAAAACAGCCCTTGTTAATAAAATTCATAAACCGCTTGTTCGCGAAAAAGGGTATTTTATTTCCGGCAAATTTGATCAACTGCAAAGGCAAGTACCATATGCCCCGATTCTCACTGCCTTTCAGTCTTTAATACGGCAGATTATGACGGAGAGTCCGGAACAAATTCAGCGATGGAAAGCCCTGCTTGAAAAAGAATTAACAGGTAACACCGCGGTGATCACTTCTATCATTCCTGAACTAGAATGGCTGTTGGGAGAACATTCCCTTGATGAAGTTACATCTGTTGATTCCCAAAAACGGTTCCTATTTACTTTTCAAAAGTTTATTAATGTCTTTGCTTCCAAGGAACATCCACTCGTTTTGTTTCTAGATGACCTGCAGTGGGCTGATGTTTCTTCATTGGAGATGATAGAATATTTGCTTACCCAGGCAAACAGCAGGTACATGATGGTGATTGGAGCATACCGGGATAATGAAGTAGGTGTGAACCATCCATTTTTAAAAACCATCCAAAAGATTCGGGAAGCAAATGTCCCAGTAGCCGATATCCCCCTCCAAAACTTGCAAAAGGAGACGATTCATGAATGGCTCCAAGATTCACTTTTGGACAACGGGGAAAAAGTAGAGCAGATATCTGTATTTATGCACCGGATCACACAGGGAAACCCCTTTTTTATGAAGCAGCTGCTTCAATCGTATTATGAAGACGGCCATATCGTGTTGCATCCTGATAAAGATAGATGGATTGTTGAACTCACACATATAACCGAAAAACCTGTCAAAGAGAACATCGTCAATTTTATGGTCGAAAGAATACTGATGCTGCCTGAACCGACGCAGCAAGTGCTGAGGCTTGCCTCCTGTATTGGAAATCTATTTGATTTAAAAACATTATCGATTATTTCTGAGAAAAACTATAAAGAAACAGCCGCGGATTTATGGGCAGCTCTTGAAGCAGGCTTAATCCTTCCGAATGACGTGATGTATAAATGGATTTATCCCGATGAAGAAAGTCGTCTTCTCGAAAACGAGCCACCGGCTTACACATTTCTTCATGACAGGGTCCAGCAGGCTGTTTACTCCACTATGACAAAAGAGGAGCAAGAGCTTGCCCATTTAACAATTGGCCGCCTTCTGGTGAAGTTTAGCGACAATATTGATGATCAGTTATTTACCATCGTTAACCATTTAAATGCAAGCCGCAGCCATTTAACTCAGCAGGAAATATTGCTGTTGACAGAATGGAATGTCAGCGCGGGCGAGAAAGCAAAAGCTTCTGCCGCCTTCCAAGAATCATTGAAATACTTCGGAACAGCCTATGAATTGGCAGGCGCGAACTGGAAAGACTCTTATCACCTGACATTTCGCATGATGAAAGGCCTCGGGGAATGCCAATACTTAACCAGCAGGTTTAACGATGCGGAGAATACATTTAACAATATTCTTCTTCATTCGCAATCCGTATACGAAAAACTGGCTATCTATAACTTGAAAATCACTCTCTATACGCATGTACACAGGGTAAAAGAGGCCGTGAAATCAGGGATTGCAGGATTGGAGCTTTTTGGAATCAATTTGAGTGAAAATCCTGGCAAGGCGACGATCATACGGGAATTGGCATTGGTGCGAATAGCACTTTACGGAAAAAGCAAAGTAGACCTTTACGCTCTTCCAGAAATGACCGACAAAGACCAAAAGCTAATCTTGCAGACGCTTATCAATATGAATGCCCCTACCTACCATGTGGATCAAAACCTGGCTACTTTGCTGATGCTGAGAGCACTAAGATCCACACTGAAATATGGCATAACAGAAATCAGCGCGTTGGTATTCAATAACTATTCACTTATTTTAAGCGCCGGTTTTAGCGACTTTAAAGGAAGTTATGAGTTTGGCAATCTTGCAATCGACCTTTCAGAACGATTTGGAGTTGTAAGTATCAAAGGCCGGGTCCAGTTTGTTTATGGAAGCTTTGTGAACCATTGGAGAAATTCTCTCAGTGGAAATCTAGCCTATTTGGAAAAATCGCAGCGTTATTGTTTAGATTCCGGCAATATTCATCTTGCTGGAGCAAACAGTTCTTTTATCGTGATTACCTTATTTATGAAAGGTACTCCTATCATGGACACACTGGAAGGGATTAAGAACCAGCTTCAATTTATCAATCAAATCCAGTATCCAATTTCTAAAGGATTTCTCAACGAACTTCGTCAATGGCTCCAGTTTCTTAGCGGAGCCAATACAGTTCGCACATGGGAATTTGAGCCTGTCCTTGACGATGATTCAGCGAAAATCATCCACTACACGCTAAGGCTGCAAATGGCCTATTTGTTCTATAAAAAAGACTATGCCAAAGAGCTGCTTCAATCGCTGGCACCGCTTGTCAATAAACGCTTAACGCTCGTGATTGCCCCGGAATATTATTTTTATCATGCACTCTGGCTTTCCCGTTTTTATGACGACGCTGTTACAGATCGAGAAAAAAGAGAGATTAGAAAAAGGCTAACCCAGTACACAAAGAAAATGAAAAAATGGGCGGAATTAGCGCCGGAAAATTACTTGCATAAATATTTGCTGTTGAAAGCTGAAATCGCACGGCTGAATAAGGATGAACGCTCCATTCTTCCATTTTATGATGAAAGCATCCACTATGCAGAAAAGAACGGTTTTCTACAAGATGCCGCCATTATCAATGAATGTGCAGCAAGACACTATGCTGCCAAAGGATATACCAAACTCGCCAACGCCTATATGGCTGAATCCTATAAAACATATCGTACATGGGGAGCTAACGCAAAAGCACAGCAATTACTTGAAGAAAAGAATTCCCTTATCGAGACAGAAGCAGTTACAGGACTACTGGCATCCCAGCAAGAAACCGATTCGTTTTTTGACATTAACGCTGCCTTAAAGGCAACCCAAAGCATCTCGAAAGAAATTATTCTTGAAAAATTGTTGAACAAACTGATGCATATCACAATGGAGTATGGCGGAGCAGACAGAGGTTTTCTCCTATACACAAGAGACAATCAATTGGTCATCGGTGAGCATAAAAGTTTGGACGAGACTGAAGCAACTGTTTGGAAACATCGGACGATTAAAGGAACCGGACTCATTTCTGAAAAAATTGTCGATTACGTTGAAACCAGTAAAGAAGTGGTCGTGCTGGATGATGCTGCATCAATCGGAATGTTCACGGAAGACAGCTATGTCATATCCAAAAAGCAGAGATCACTTTTATGTCTGCCCATTTTACATAAAGGAAGCCTAAACGGGATTCTTTATCTGGAGAATAATAAAGCGACTCATGCTTTTACAGAAGGAAAAATTAAATTCCTCACATTCCTTTCGACCCAAGCTGCTATCTCGATTGAAAATGCCTACCTATACGAAAAGCTGGAGTCTAAAGTTGTGAAACGTACAGCTGAGCTGAAAGAAGCTAATCATCACTTAGAAGAATTGAACCAAAAGATGGAGCGAGCCGAACAATCACGCCGCCACTTTTTATCAAATATTTCCCATGACTTGCGTGCACCCATTGCTTCCGTAAAGGGCTATATCGAAGCAATTTCGGATGGAATGATTAACACAGAAGCTCAGAAAGACTATTATTTGACAAAAAGCCTTGACCGCATTAATGATTTACATTTGCTGATCCATGATTTATTTGAATTGTCACAACTGGAAACAGGACAAATCAGCTTTTCGATGGATTTCATTCCTGTCGACCGGTTAGCAGGCTATATGTACCGTAAATATGAATATGACATAGCTAAAAGCGGCTTAACTTTCAAATTTGAAAATCAGCTTGATCCTGCTAATGGCGTGTCACCCATGGTAGAAATTGACCTTGATCGGATGGAGCAGGTTTTCTCCAATCTTATAACCAATGCAATAAAACATACAAAATTCGGTGAAATATGTCTCACGCTTGCGGGTAGCGATAATCCGGAACAAGCAGTCATCAGCATCCGGGACACCGGCTCCGGCATTCCAGCTGAGGAACTGCTGCTTATATTTGATCGGAATTACACCAAAACAAGCAAATATTCAACCGAAGCAGGCCACGGCCTCGGCCTTTCCATTTGTAAGGAAATCATCACTTACCATAAAGGAGAAATCTGGGCTGAAAGCGAGGAAGGCAAAGGGACATCCTTCTATATTCGGCTGCCGCTTATTCAATACGCGGAGGAACTGGTGTGATAGTAACACCAGCCCCCCTATAATCATAGAAACGATAAGTCTCCCGAAATAAGAGGCTTATTCTTTAACTGTGTGGAACAGCATTTGTGGTAAAACTTGGTAGATTTGTTGAAATGTAATTAAAATAGTCATAAAACTGTCAATATTTTAAACCCTGCTCACACTAAAATTATCTTATAATTTAAAATATAAAGCATTTTCAGAAACAAAATGTTAAATAAAAACTAAGGAGTGCGATCATGCGTCGGAGGATAACAAAATCATTAGAAGAATTAGTACAAGAGAATAAAAAAGAATTACTTAATGATAAACAAGCTTTAGAAAAGATTGATAAACGTATAGAAAAACGACATGAATTTATAAAACTTGCTTAAACATCCAGTTTAGGAGAAGCTGAAGATTGACCGTTCCTATGTTAAATGAACTATGTTCAAAAGGGAGTAGAAATGGCTTACCTTTAGAAAAAGTTCAGCCATTAAAAAAAAGATTGATCAAAATAGAGACCATCTCATTTTGATCAATCTTTTTTTCAGGGCTACATGCTTTGAAGTTACATATTAGGTGCACCTGACTCAGGTTTGACCTGAACCAAGTAAAGTGAATTACCGTCTAGGTCATAGAAAGGCGCGATCCGGGTTGCCTTGTCTTCCATTATAGGAGCGAAAACAACACCTCTTGCTCGCAGAGTTTCAAGTGAAGTATCGAAATTCTCAGGTTCAAATCCAATGGATAGGTTGTCTGATTTTTCTAGTTGGGATCCGTTCTCTCCTATGGGGTGTAACCCTAATGTCAATCCCGGAGCCTGGACCTGGGCCCAATGTCCATCCACCTGGTATTCTAACTTCAATCCCAGCGTTTCTACATAAAATTGGACTGCCTTATTTACATCTCTTACCATTACGGTCACATTGCCATTTTTGAACATAAAACTCCCCCTCTGTTTGAGCAATATGATACCCTATGAATTTTGTTATAGATAGGAATAATTACTTTTTTCTAAAGAAAATTTGTTTATTAAGAGGGAAAACATTTATCCTTCTGTTATAGTTATAAGAAGATCATAGGTTTGATTAGAGAGATACACTCATGTCTTCATCTTCCTTCCACTACCAGCCTTGGCAGCGATTCAGTCGTCTACTGAAAAATCGATTGTAGTTAAAAAGAGGTACATTCCTCTTTCAAGAAATGCACCTCCAACCCTATGATCCGAGAGGGATTCGAACCCCCGACCCCATCCCTGTCAAGGATGTATTCTCCCGCTGAACTATCGGATCGTATATAATTGTGTACTTTTTATAACAAGCTTGCTAAGTACATATTTAATTATATGTTTTGTCCAAAAAAAGTCAACACCTATTTTATTGTTCCCGTTTTAAAAATCATTTCAGAATAGCCACACCAGCTGTCGATATACAAAATAGTTGAAATTGCAGAACCACCAAAAACAAGTCAGCTAAAAGCTAAAACACTTTTCCAAGCATTTTGTTCGTATTTCCTATCCTAATGTTGATAAACTAATACAGAAAAAAGGAGGAGTAAAAAAATGACATTGAAAGTCCGTATCTATTCAGATTATGTTTGACCATTCTGTTATATAGCGGAGGCTCCGCTAAAAGAAGCGATAAAAGAAAGAGATGTTGAAATTGAATGGATGCCGTTTGAACTGCGTCCGTATCCAGCAGAGACTCTATCACCAAAAGATGCAAAATTCCAGCAGGGCTGGAGACAATCGATTGCCCCTCTGGCAGAGCGGTTTGGTGTGAAAATGATGATGCCTGAGGCTGACCCGACCCCGCATACCCACCTGGCACATGAAGGTTTTCGTTTTGCCAAGGAAAACGGCAAGGGAAATGAATATGTGGAAGCCGTCCTGAAGGCATTCTGGGAGCAAAGCCAGAATATTGGCAGCATCGATGTATTGTCCGATATTGCTGCTTCGGTCGGACTGGATGGAACTGAGTTCAAGAAAGCCTTATCAGAGCGCAAATACGAACAAAATCATAAGCAGGCACTAAAGCATGCGTACTATGATGCCCAGATTACAGCCGTTCCGACATTCTTTATCGGAAACCGCCGCGTTCAAGGGTTGCATACAAAAGAAGCATTGGAAAGAATACTGGATGAAGAAATAACTGGCTCCTCTACATCCTGACTATAAGTTGATAGAGCAAAACGGTTCCATTCTGTTGGGACCGTTTTTTTATCCAATAACAGGAACGCATGTTCTTTTTGTTTGCATAAAGAATGAATGTTCGCATATAATACATATATAAAATAAGTAAAGGAGAACGTGGACATGAAAACCATGCTGCTGAAAAACCTGGAAGAAGGAACACCGCTCGAAATCATTTATCTTTCTGAAAAAGGATTGATCTCACAGAGAAGGATCTCGGTCCTTGAAATACATGAGAATAATATTCGGGCCTTCTGCCTTCTTCGCCAGACAAAACGCACCTTTAAAATCTCAAATATTCTGTCTGCACGTTTAATCCAGTCCCGCTATGAGCAAATAGGGTAATCACTAATGGATCCCAACACCTTCAGCATATCATCTTCTAAAATCCCCTGCCGCTTTCAACCATCGAGAAAATAATTCACTGTTCATCAACGGTGTCTTTGCTTTCCATGCAAGCGGACTTCCGCTTAAAAAAATCACCCAACAGGAAAAGACACCCCGTCCTATGCTAGAATAAACAAGTAATTCCTACACTATTCATATCGGGGTGTGAAACGATGAGTATACCAAAAGGAACGATAAAGGAATATACGTTTACAAGCAACGAGTTGGGGGAAGAACTTGAATTGTTAGTTTATCTGCCGGCGAATTTCTCCCCCCTATATAAATATTCTGTTGCCATTGCCCAGGATGGCCGCGATTATTTTCAGCTTGGCCGTATCGGAAGAGTTACTGACGAACTGATTTACCAGCAGGAAATTGAAAATATTATCATTGTCGGCGTCCCATATCGTGATGTTCACGACCGGTGGAATAAATACCATCCTTCGGGTGAAAAGCAGGCTGCCTACATACGTTTTTTGGCCCATGAGCTTGTTCCATTTATAGATAAAGAATTCCCAACCTACCATATGGGAAAGGGAAGGGCTTTAATCGGGGACTCGCTTGGGGCTACAGTTTCCCTGTTGACCGCTTTGCAATATCCAAATACATTTGGGAAATGCATCCTGCAATCCCCTTTTGTGAATGATGTTGTCGAACAAGCCGTGAAAGAATTTGAACATCCGCACTTGCTTGAGCTGTATCATGTGATTGGAAAGCAGGAAACCGAAGTACCGACAACTGATGGAAAGAAAAAAAACTTTATTGAGCCCAACCGCAGGCTCAGCGGATTGTTTAAACAAAAAGGTTTTTCCTATTTTTACGATGAATTCGATGGAAACCATACATGGAAAAACTGGCAGCCCGATGTAAAACGGGCTTTGAAGGAAATTTTTTGAACTTGATCAAAATTTTCCAATAGTTAACGCTTTTTCTGAAAATTTTGTTATAATTATGTATCTACACATTTTTAACCGAATTCTTTATACAGGAGGTAGCAATATGAAATATGGTGTGGCCATTTTTCCTTCAAAAGAGCTTCAAGATAAAGCAAATTCGTATCGAAAACGGTATGATCCTCATTATGCCCTTATTCCTCCACATCTTACGATTAAGGGGCCATTTGAAGCTACTGACACAGAAATTAAGACAATTGTTGAAATGTTAGAACAGATCGCTTCGAATTCCAATCCTTTTACACTGAAAGTCCTTAAAGTAAGCTCCTTTCAGCCTGTAAATAATACGATTTATTTCAAGGTGGAATTGACGCCGGAGCTTGAACAGCTTAATGAGGCTCTTAATAGCAAGGTGCTTCTCGAGGCAGATGCTGAATATTCTTTTGTCCCCCATATCACGATTGGACAGCAGCTTTCAGATGATGAACACTCTGATGTATTTAGTCAGCTGACAATGTCGAATGTAACACAGGAAGAGAAGGTGAATCGTTTTCACCTGCTGTATCAGCTTGAAAATGGTTCCTGGACTGTATATGAAACATTCATTTTAGGAGATGAATAAGGATTGTGAACGTTAAAATCGTTGCTACCAAAGAGGAACGCGAGGATGCTTATTTAGTTCGTACTAAGGTTTTCATCGACGAGCAAAATGTTCCTGTTGAAGAAGAAATTGATAAGCATGAACATGAATCAACTCATTTTGTCTTATATGACGATGTCCACTCTCCAATTGGAGCTGGCCGTTTTCGTATTCTCGACGGTATTGGAAAGGTGGAGCGTATTTGTGTGTTATCATCTGCACGCCAAAAAGGGTCTGGTATACGCATCATGGACGCCATTCAGACATTCGCAGCCTCAAGAGACATTACGAGATTAAAGCTGAATGCACAGACACACGCGATTCCTTTTTATGAGAAATTGGGCTATCAGACTGTTTCCGGTGAATTCCTCGATGCAGGCATCCCACACAAAACGATGATAAAAGAAATATAAAAAAGAAAAGCTCAAGCAGCCTAGCCCCTCGAAGGGCTAGGCTGCTTGCGTTAGACATCAGTACACATTAGGAATGCTTATCCTTTAAAAGAAAACCCTGACATTGCAGGTTCATAACCGCAGTTGCAGGGCTTTTTGTCTCCCTCTCCATACCCCGAGGTTCCAACTAAGAATATCCTGATTGAAAAATTCCACTTTTACCCTATGGCAATTCGCCTTGATACTCATAGTCTATATAAGAAGAACAAAGGAGGGATAATGTTGAGCGATAAACATTTTGACATGGAAGAATCGCAGAGAAAGCTAATGGAATTACTGGTTTCCCGCACACTGCGAAAGCATGGCGTCAAAAACGGTAAAACATCCGATCTTTCAGACAAAGAAAAGAACAATTTGAAGAGCACGATTGATTTTCTCCAGAAACAATCAGAGGAATTCTTCGGCAAAACAAACAAGATTACAGAAGACGACGTAAACCCGCTGACAAATGTCTATGAGGGCAACGATGATGAGTTGGTTGAGAGTCCCGAAAAAACTACGCATATCAATAAACTTAATTTAGCCATAAAAAGAAAAAATAGACGTTTGGAATGAGAAATTCGTCCAAACATAGTTTCTCGGCCAGCATACTTTAATAGGGAATAATCTTAAAGGAGGATTAATATGAATCAAGATGTTTATAGAAGCAATTTTGATCAACAAGAAAGAAAATGGTCTGCTTTGGATGCAAGTTCAAATCACCCAATGTCAGCTTATTGCGGGGACGAAGATAATGATGTAGAGCAAGAAGCTGAGCAAAAAAACTCGGAGTATCAATTGTCTGAGGAACTGATTTATATTAAAGATTCCTGCGACGTAGAGATCGATTCTACTGACGTGAAAGCGGCCCTGTCCTTACAGGCAGCCCTTCAAGCGGCAATCGTGGTAGTCATCAGCATTTCTATCGCTGACGGCGATAGAGCAGAAAGAATTACTCAGGAATTGATGCAGTCTTCTAGGATCACACAAATCACGCGTCAAAAAACGATCGTAGAAAACTCCAGGAATATCGATATCAGAACTACTGATGCACAGGTAGCCACCAACATCCAGCTATTACTTCAGCTATTGCTTGCTTTAATCGTAGAGCTAGATATCCTATAAGAATAAAAGGACACATAACGTGTCCTTTTTCTTATATTGTCTCGTTAAAGTATCGACCCTTTCCTGTTATCTCAGCGACAATGTGTTCGGGAATAGCGCTTCTTGATGATTGCGCCATATAGAAGGCGGGAATGGTTTTCGAAAGTTTACTAAGCTGTATCGCTTCGTCCTTTTCCACCTCAGCTATTTCCTGCCCCAGTTCCTGGATGAATGGAATCGGCACAACTGGTTTAAGGCCTTCTATAAGCTTCTGTGACTGTTTTTCAGCATTCACGGTACGATTTGCATATTGGATGTATTCAAATTGAGTAATTGGAATGATGTACCCCACATGTTCACCTCCATCTAAAATCTCTTCGAACATAGCATTTGTAAGGGTATTTACCCGCTTGATTATTTACATAAACACTCCTTTATGGTCTTTTTGTTTCGCTATTGTTTTGGTATGATGAGGATTGCCCTTTAGCAATCAAACGAAAAATTCAGCAACAATATTTCAAAGTGAATTTTAAATAGGGATTTGAGGTTATATCTATGAAAGCAGCAAGATCAGGAAACGATATCGTCCATCTGGAAGCTGTGTCTGTTGATCGGCTCCAGACTATATATGAAAAAGGGAGACGCAGCGAACTGACATGCCCGATTTGCGGCAGCCTGCTGAAATTACATATCGGCATACATGAACCTCCGTACTTCGACCATTCCTTTCCCTCCCCGGATTGTGAAAGAGCGATTTTGGAATCAGCTCCTCAGAAAATAACTGGGGTTTCCGTCGATTCTCAAGAACACAGCGGTTTTAGACTGCCTAAAGGAAAAGTCATCAGGGAGTCTGTCCAGCAAGAGGGACCTTTCATGCAAAGCATGCCCATCAAGGGAAACCCTGCATTCTTGGAAAAACTTCTTATAGAACGCTCAATAGAAGATACATATTTAACCCTTCTTGAAGAACATGGGGTAACACTTGATGAACAGCAAATGGCAGCAGCTACTGCCATCGAAGGACCCTTACTTGTTTTGTCCGGTGCCGGCAGCGGCAAAACAAGAGTTTTGACTGTAAGGACTGCTTATATGATTACAGTTAGAAAAGTGGATCCAAAAACGATCATGCTTGTGACGTTTACAGCAAAAGCCGCTAAGGAAATGAAAGAAAGGCTGCTGTCTTACCCTGGAATCAGCGCTTCAGCCGTAAATCAATTAGTCAGTGGAACTTTTCATAGCGTTTTTTATAAAATTTTAATTTTTCACGAGCCGGAAAAATGGCAGCGAAACCTGCTGATCAAGTGGAACTGGGAAAAGGAAAAAATCGTCAAAAACGCTGGAAGGGATTATGGTCTTGATGAGAAAGAGTTCGCGTATGACAGCGCCCTGCAGCAAATAGGACTGTGGAAAAACTCGCTGCTCTTTCCGGAAGATATTAAACCTATCGATGATTGGGAGATTGCTTGTGCTTATTTATACAAAAAATATGAGGAATATAAACAAAAAACGATGATGTATGACTTTGATGATATGCTCGTCGGCTGTTATTCACTCTTGAAATCCCGATCAGACCTTCTTGAAAAATACAAGAGGCGGTTTCAATATTTCCTTGTCGATGAGTTTCAGGATATCAACAAGGTTCAATATGAACTGATTAAAATGCTTTCTTCCGGCTCGAATAATCTATGCGTAGTCGGTGATGATGATCAGGCGATCTATTCTTTCCGCGGCAGCGATCCATCCTTTATTTTGCACTTTGAAAAGGATTATCCTGCTGTGAAGATCGTCAAACTCACAGAAAACTACCGCTCTGCCCATGAAATTGTCGCTACAGCGAACCGGATCATTAAAGGCAATCAAAGCCGGATGGACAAAGCCATGCGTGCGCAGCACAATTTCAGCGAACCTGCTGTTTTATTTTTTCCATATGACGAAGAATTGGAAGCAACAATGATCGTGACTGATATTCAGGAAAAGGTAGCGCTGGGGGCCAGGCCCAGCGATTTTGCGATCCTCTACCGGACCCATTCGATGTCACGGGCGATATTTGAAAGGCTCGCTGCCTCCTCCTTGCCTTTTGTGATTGATCAGGATGCCGAATCTTTCTATGAACGGAGGATTGTCAGGGGTATGCTCGCTTTCTTGCGCTTAAGTATGCAGCCGCAAGATCCCAGAGCGGCAGCTGCAATATTATCCCCCCTATTTTTAAAGCAAAATGTTTTGCAAGAAATGAAAGCTCAGACCATCTTGCGGGATTGTGATTTTATCGATACCTTCTCATTTGTAAAAACAGGCCTTGCTTTTCAGGAAAGAAAGCTTAAGGCACTGCCGGCGAAAATTCGTTCGTTGAGGAACGTTAAGCCTATTATCGCCCTTGAAATCGTTGAAAAAGACTTGGGGTATCAGGACTTCGTAAAAAAGCGCGGCACTGAAGGAAATATCGAAAAGGGCTCTGATGATATCAGAGACCTTAAGGTTGCGGCTAAGCAGTTTGAAACGATCGGGGAATTTCTCGACCACGCCGACCATATGATCGGCATGAACAAGGAAGTGAAACAGCTGTCCAAGCACTTTACGGATGCTATACAGCTAACGACCATCCATCGCTCAAAAGGCCTTGAATATAAAACGGTGTATGTATTATCTGCTGTTGAAGGAAGCATCCCGCACGATTTTGCGCTCGATTCCTATCGAAAAGGCGACGTCGTGCCCTTGGAGGAAGAGCGAAGGCTCATGTACGTTGCAGCCACCCGCGCAAGTCTTGGTCTCTACTTTTCCATTCCACAGACAAGACGGGGAAAAAAGGCATTTCCTTCACGCTTCTTAAAATTTTATTAGAAAAGCCCAAGCGACTTGTTCAGCAGCCAAAAAAATCTGTGATTTTTTTGGTAAGATCCTGTGCAAGTCCGACAAGCATAAGTCAAGCACAGCAAGAAGGCGAACACCTTCTGGCTGTGCTTGACTTATGACCTCGAGGCCGACTAAGACCACCACGTCCTTATGTCTTCGTCGACATTAGCACGTCCGGTGCGTCGGGGCGTGGCTGCTTGCGCTAGACACAAAATCATGTTGAAAAAGTTATACTTTTGTATCCAAGTACAAAACGGTGAGCTCTCCCCGTTTTTTTGCCAATGTTATTTCTTTTTATTATTAAGCATATCGGCAATTGTACTAAAATCGAGCTGGTTTCCTTCTTTTATAATCGACTTGATCAGTTTATCCTCCGTTTCCTGGTTTACAGGTTTATTTGCAATTTTAGAAACACGTCTGATCACATTCCGTACCGTTTTTTCATCTTTAAAATTTGCACCCTGCAGAGAATTCGCCAATTCAAAAACATCTTTCATATTTACGCCCGTTTTGTTTTCCATGTTTTTAAAAAAATGATTATCCATGTTAAGCCCTCCTTCTTCTCCGTATTGCTATTCTATGCACAATAAAAGAATTGGTGAAAATAAGAAAAGCGCAAGCACCTGGATAGCCCGACAAGTATAGGTCAGATCCCGCACGAGGCTGCTTTTTGCCTTCTCTTAGGGAGATGGCTTATGACACCCACAGTCAAATCTACTCGGAAATAAAAAAACGAAACAGGTTTTTACCCATTCCGTTTTTTTGCCTTTAATTAGCAGAAAGAAGCACCAACAATAATCAACAAGATAAACAATACCACAATCAAAACAAAGCCATTTCCATAACCCTTGTCATATTTAACTTCTTCGTATCCGTATCCACCGCAGCCGCATCCAAACATTTATTTCACCTCGCTTTTCGCTTAGGTTACTTATAACATATGTAAGTCCACGAAAAGGTGTATAGGCTGTTTTCTTATCCCAATTAAAATGGTAGCACGCCAGGGTAGTGGTTAGATAAAATTAGCCTTTAGGTTTAAACACTAATGCGCCAATGAACCCAAAGATGATTGCAGCTGATATTCCAGAACTGGTCACCTCAAACATCCCGGTGATCACCCCAATAATGCCATGTTTTTCGGCTTCTTGCATCGCACCATGGACAAGAGAATTTCCAAATGATGTAATCGGGATGGTCGCTCCCGCCCCTGCAAAATCCATCAGTGGCTCATAAAGTCCAAAGCCGTCAAGTATGGCACCTATAACTACAAACAAACTAAGTGTATGGGCTGGTGTCAGCTTGGCTACGTCAAATAAAAGCTGGCCGATTACACAAATGATCCCTCCGACAACAAACGCCCAAAAAAACATCCCTAGCACTCAACACTCCTCCTTTCAATTATCTCACGTTATATTGGACCTTTTCTCTTACGTTAATTCCTTTTGAAGTTTAACGATTTTCTCGAACCGTTTTTTTGCCTTCTTTTCTGGAACGTCTTTTTTCCTCAGCATTTCATTTAATCTGACTGTTTCGAGAAAAATTTTATAATCACTTGAGACGGTAAAGTTGTAGCCTTTGAACGTTCGATTCAGCTGGTCATTCACATTTTTTTCTATCTTCTTCATTTGAAATCTGTGCATGTGATTCACTTTATAGGCTACCAATATTTCTTTTCCATTTTGTACGATGGCAACATCATAAATCCCGTCAATTCCGATAACTTCTTTTTTCACTTTCTCCGGAAGTCCATCATTCTGATAGGTAAGGCTTCTGACATCCATTGCCGGCGGATTTGTTGTTTGGATAAGTGCCATGTTTTCTTTTTCCGCATCGCTGTTATCGGTACATCCTGTGGTGATAAACAGGATTGCTGCCGGAATGAGGAGATAATATCTTCTGCTGCTTTTCCCTGGCATGTTTTCACATCCTATATAATGTACTACTGATTATTTTTCTGCTTTCCACCTTTTTTATGAATGGAATTTTTTCCTATTAGAAAAAACGCAAACGCCTTGTGGACAATAAAAAAGCCTCATCCCTTGAATAGGATAAGGTTACAACAATATGCTTAAATTACACTTGCTGGATATAGACGTCATCTGCCTTTTTTGCATCCGCAGTCTTTTTTGACTTTTACCGGTTTGATCTTGGTTAACGGTTTTGAAGATGAATTTTCAAGCTGTTTTTTTTTCATAGCAAATTCTCCTTTCAACATCTTTAAGATAGTATATGAGGAGAATAATCTATTGTTTCTATCAGTAGCCTATCAACTTGCTGATTATCGTTTCAATAATAGAGCTGATTGCTGCAATCGCAAGGACAATAACCGCATAATTACCTATAGATGTTTGATATACATACAATCCTGCCAATAACATGCTTACCCAAACACCGGTACACCAGTAGCAGCTTAAAAGTTCCCCTACCCAGCCCCTTACCCCTCCAATTCTTGGGGTAAGATAAATTTCAACCACGCCATCCTCTCCTGTTTCTTCTATTTCATCAAAAAACGGCCTTCTAAGGAACTCGGTAATTTTGTCATATACAATTAGCCGGGTCAATCTGAAGGCTGCAAGGCCAAGCAGGATAATCACCGTCAAATTGGTGTTTTCTAGCATGATTCATTACCTCCTCTCTGGCACCGACCTTCCTTTCACGGCAAAAGGTGCCGCTAGGAGTGCAAAAGATTCTTTCTGCATAGAATCAGATATGGAAATCTTGAAATTCTTCGCGGTTAGACAAGCCGGAAATGTTGTATGTCTGAAATATCAAGTTCCAATATAGCATCCCCAGCTTTTACTTTTATGAGGTCTCCTCGTTTACTAAGTACCTGAAAGCTAAGAATTTTGCCTTTAACGATTGCTTCACAAATCGGTTTTGGGATATTTGAAGGGTATCGTGCGAGTTTTGTCAGTTTTGCAAGGATATCTTCGCGTTTAGATTCTTCATCTGTGTTGACGTACCGATTATCTCCGGCATCAGCTGTGTATGAAGCTGAAGAAAGGTCACCCTCTTCCTTTTGTCCGGTTATTTTATTAACGGCTGCGATTTCGTCCGATATTTCCTTCATCACCTCATACACGCCAAACTCCTGTTTAATTTGTTCTAATTTGCGCTCTTCGTCTTCCTTTCGCCGCTGTTCTTCATCACCCGTCTCTTCAACGCGATTGATGAGTTCCTTTTGTTCAGGCTGAAGTTCTGCTTTCTTTTTTTTGTTTCGCTTTGTACGATATACCTGCTGCATCTGTGGTTCTGTTTGCTGCGGCATCTCGGGCTGGACAATATAAAGCAGCGGTTTGGGGTCTTGATTGTTATTGTCGCTCATTTTATGCTCCCCTTACTGTTTAATGATTTTTACCAGATCAAACTGTTCAATGTGACACTGAACCGGGATTTTATCGAAACCATTGCTCATTTATTTTTTCCAGATTTTCCCTACATACTAAACTCAACTTGCCTTTATCATACTTTTTACAAACTGTTTTTTGGGTACTTTATAGAATAAAGAAGGTTCATTCTACTGCATAAGACAGTACCCTTTCTAGATGTATATGAACGATAAATCGTTTTATGATGCTTAAACGGGCACTGTTAGTAAAGGAAAAAGAAACACAACTATTCATTGTCTTTTAAATGTCAATACATCAACTTCTGGCGGATTAAAAAAGCGGAATTTCAAAAAAGGGATGGCGTCACTGCTGCCCAATCCTGCACTGACGTACTGTTTTGTTTGCTTGAATTTCCATAACCCTTTCACTCGATTTCTTGGAGGAAAGAGACCATTACGTTTATACCATGGTTCCGGAACGAAAAGAGCCCCTAGAAGCGGCAGGCGGATTTGGCCGCCATGGTAATGTCCAGCCATTAACAAATCGAAATTTCTGTTTGTAAATGGAATTTCGTTAATGAGCTGATCGATCCGGGCATCAACTACAGGATAATGGTTAAGGGCAATCAACAAATCGGGCTCCTTTATATCGTCCAGAGTCGATATCTCGTCCAACAATTGTCTTTGGTGGTCAAAATACGGTTTACTATTTTTTGATTTAGAGCTGCCGTTCATTACTTCAAGTTCTTTTTTGGCATCCTTTATTGACCATTCAAAATCCACAAAGTGAACACTTGAATCACCCAGATTTGTCGTTTGAAGGGTTTCGAGAAACTTAACCCCCCGTTTTTCCATTCCTTTAATAAAAGCATTTTTTTCTAAAGGCTGATCTGGATGTAACAGATAACTTTTCGGATCCGCGTTGCCAGGTACGAACAAAGCGGTGTCTTTATTTTCAATACCTTCGATTAATGTATAAAAAGGCTGATAGTTTTTGCTTTTACTGCCATCCAGCATATCCCCTGTAAAAGCAATTGCATCATAATCAATAGAGTTAATCGCCTCTATCAGTCGCTTTTGGTTGTTGCCAAATTCTTTTTCGTGCAAGTCGGTAACTTGCAGAATCGAATAGCCTTCAAGTTCTTCAGGGAGGTCCTTTATCAAAATTTCTTGTTCAACTACAGTTATCCGGTTATTGTCCCAAATCGTATAAGCCATAAAAACAGCAACTAAAAATAATAGACCGGCCACGACCTTAGCTCTAGTTTTTCGCAATGACAATCGCTCCAATTTTTAAAAATCGATACCATAGAAAACACCCACTATACAGTGAGTGTCCATCAAAGAGTCGCTTCCAGTTGGTTCCGCAATAGATGACTGAACATACTTCGCTTCTCCGCCGCCAATTGAGTGAATCCACCCTTTTGGATAATTTCACCGTGATCTAATACAACAACCTGGTCAGCATTGCGGATTGTCGATAAACGATGAGCAATCACGATAACCGTCATTTTTCCCTTTAACCTGTCTAACGCTTCCTGGATTTTTGCTTCACTTTCCGTATCCAGTGCGCTTGTCGCCTCATCCAACACCAAGATAGACGGATTTCGTAAGATAGCTCGCGCTAGTACAAGACGTTGTCTTTCGCCTCCGGAAAGCTTTATTCCTCTGTCTCCAATTAATGAGTCAAGACTATTCGGAAGCCTACCGACAAAATCAGCAGCCGATGCAAACTCCAATGCTCCCCACATTTGCTCCTCACTTGCATTCGGTTCAACTAACAGTAAGTTTTCTCTTATGCTGGCATTAAACAGAAACGGATCTTGCGGAACATAACTGATTGCGCGTCTCAATGACAATAAATTATCGCTTGTAAGAGGGGTTCCATCAATTAAAACTTCTCCTTTTTCAGGTGAATTCAGCCCCATTAATAAATCAATCAAGGTGCTTTTTCCGGCCCCGGAACGCCCTACAAAGGCAGTCATTTGATTGGAAGGAATCACTACATTTATATCTTGCAATGCATAGGAAGACTCCTTATGATTATACCGGAAATAGACATCCCGGCATTCGAGACCATTCACAATATCGAGGGGTTCTACCTGTTGAATCCCCTTTTCGAATTCTCTTGCATTCCTGCATTCGTTTTGCAACGCTTTTACCGCTTTAAATGATGGAAGAGTTGTCGCAATTTGTTCCATGGAAGACTGAATACCGGCTACTCTCGGCCACAACCTCGAAAAAATAACGATAATCAACATCAATTGCCCAGCCTGAGCTTGAAACATGTTCACCGCGATAAAAATAAACACGGCAACCAGTATGCTTGAGGCTACTTTATAATATAGCTGTGAGGTTGTTTTTAATTTTGTGTATTCTACTTGTTCATGCTGCATTCCTCTCGTAATAGAACGGAACCAGCCCATTCTGGAATCTTCTATTGTATTGCTTTTTATATCCTTTATTCCATTTATTTGATCTGTTATCCCTGCAAGATATTTTTTGCCTAACTCAAAATTCCTGTTTCCTAATGCCAGGGATCTTTTTAAAAATTTACGATTTAGGAAGATAATGATTAAACCAAACAGCAGGACAAAGGTTGTTATATTAGGAGAAAGTACAAAAGCAAGACCAATTTGTATGAAAGTAAAAATAAGTGAGGCTATAAATTGTAAAAATGAGTTTGTTCCTGAACTAGCGCGGGAAACTTCTGTCAGCATTACATTAATAAGATCAGATTTTCGATTTTTAATAAAAAAATTCCAATTTGCGTGTAGCAGGGAACCATATGTCTCTAATCGAATATGTCTCAAAAAACCGTGCTGAATGATAGTATTTTTAATCGTTATTTGCCGCTGCAAAAGGTTTTGACCAATGACCAACATGACATAAATACCTAATATGAGAGGTAAGCCTATTGTTACAGGTATGTCTTGGAGAAATTCGAAAGCACCTGAAACGGGTGTTCCTCCTGCATCCAAGTCCACAATACCGCTCATACTTATCATAGGAATTAATAATAAAATCCCGATTCCCTCAAGTAAACCGATAAAAGTCATCGCCAGGATGTTTATATATAGAATTTTCCCGGCATAAGAATGGATCTGCTTTAAAAAATAAAAGACATCTTTCATGATTGAATCCCCCCTAGGGTAATGCATGTTTCCTGGTTTTCCTCCAGGCCCATAATAAAGGACGTAAAGGAAAATATAAAAAATGAAGCTTTTCCGGTAAAGGTAATGTTTCCGCATCCTCAGGATAAGGATGCAAAAAGCTGATGATGAAGAAAAATTTTTGGCGATAGGACATCAATGAGAATAAATGATGTTTATGATATCTGGCTACATCTTCCGGAACAGGGTCTGTATGTAAGTTGACCATTGTTTCGAGATAGAAGATTGCTTCTTGCGCTAATCGTTGAGAACGTTCACTTACTAACATAGGTCCCATTTCATCTAGAAAGTCTGTATGTAATAGTTGTAATGCTAATATAATCCCCTGTCCTCCTACATGATGATAACCATAGGATTTTAATAATTTGTAAGCTGTTTCCCACTTAACCTCCTGTTTCATCAGCTGCTTAATATCGATCAACCAACGCAAGCGTGACCACCCATGACGGGCTCCATGAGAAACCAGAAATAAAAATAAATCTTCTCTCCCTAATAAATAGATAGGAGAACTGGTAAGTGTACTTCTGCTTTTCCGTTCCCACAACTCATTAAAAGTTGGTTCCTTTCCCGGTCCTGGATTTAACCGCCAATGGACCTCCAGTTTTATTCTTTTATACGGATGGAAATAAGTTACGTGATGATGCCTCCATCGCCAATCGTTAAGTACCGTTTCGATGTAATCATCCTTTTCATAACCAAGCTTTACTAGAAGTTCCTCTGCTTGTTCAAGTTCTTGTATCGGGATAAGAAAATCTACATCACTTGACGTACGAAGGGAAATATCTCCATATAACTCTTGAGCCAGGACTGGTCCTTTTAAAAACAGTGTGCGTATTCCTTCCTGTGAAAAGAGCTTACAGACCTGTTCCATTTCCGCACTCAAGTGAAGCATTTGAAATGTATTTTTTTTGTATTGTTGGTTCAAATATTGAAAAACAAAAGGTGGAATTAAATCTTCATCCAACAGTTTGATTTTGGTGTTAAGTATTGGATAAACACGATGATGCTTTGTTTGGGCAATAAACAGATCCCAATCGATATCAGTCAACAAGTCTTGGCTATTTACACATATATTTTCAGTATTCGGGCTTCTTAACAATTCAAGGATCAATCTTAATTCTTTAGGTAAGTCTGATAAATCGAGACGGAAATTTTTATCCATTTCTTTCTCCTTCAACCTTTTCATACGAGACTTCTTTAGCGAATTTCCCTACTATCGTGAACTTTTTCATTCCTTCTGACCCTGTAATATAAAAAGGACCACTGCGTAACCATGCATGTGCGATTAATTCCCCTGTCTCATCCTTAGCAGTACCTAGATAAAGCGTACTTTCGATTTGCCTTTTCTCCAGCATTTTCATTGCCGCAATTGCTTTTACAAGACATTGACTTTCCCAAAATGTATAGCGGCTCATGATATGGATAGTTTGTGAGATACTGGATAAGACTTCTTTATTCGATGAATGAAAGTCAAATGTTGTCTCCTTCATTTGATCACCTAAAGATGGTGCAACTTTTGAAAACGGAATGCTCTTCAAATAACGAGCCCATCCTAAATAAAGATAAGACTCAAACAACATCCTCTTTGTTTTCCAATTAAATGATAAAAAAGCTCTTAATTTGTTCATAAGGTTCATATTCCTTTCAATCTGCTATGAAACTTCTAACCTTCTGCCTTTATTAAGCCTTCTTCTAATAATTGACTCAAAAAGGACAGAACCTGTTCCTCACACATGGTCCGTTCTACATCATACTGAGCCCCTAGTACAGTGATTAGTTCTTGGACTGAAATAGGTTCCTTAATCCTTTCCCAAATTTCCCCGCCCATTTCACCCAGATTGTAGTACTTACCATTGTGAACGCTTAACATCACTGTTTCGCCATCCATATCGCTTACGATGTTTCCGGATCCCTGGCTAACCAATTGTTTTACTGAAATACTTTGATTTTTAATCACTTACTTTTTCTCCCTTCTGTATTATATTTAACATTAAATCTGTTAGATCGTGAGCAGTAAAACGGGTCATTGGCCGCCGCAATTGGTACAATTCTATTTTATTGACCATTTTGGCACATGTACTAAAATGCCATTCCATTAAGCCCGATTGAGCAATAAAGAAATTGCGATAGGTATGGTTGAACAGCGTATGAAACCGTTCCAGTCTTTGGATAGGGAGAATTTCAATCTCATCGCTATCTGCCTTAACCAGTTCGCATACACCTGCAAGAGGCATTGGTTCCTCGACAAATTGAGAAACCACCGGAACTGCGAACTTAGTCTCTCTATCGATGATCGGGCGATACTGATTGGATTCCATTCCAAACTGATCTAAGCTTTCCAGCCATAGCTTTTGCTGGGGGTAGGCCGGCGTGACAAGAGGAGTATTTTCCTCAGATAGAGTGACAGGAATCACATCGTCACTTATAAGCTGATAGCCTTTGTTTAAAAAAGCGGAAGCAAGAGTCGATTTCCCCGCACCGGAATCCCCGACTATCGCATACGCCTTTCCATCTATAGCTATAGCGCTGCCATGCATGGGAAGAATTTTTCTTTGCAACAATATGGCACCCATACAAGTACCAAGGATATAGAGCCGGATTTGATCCTCGGCAGAACCCTCCATCGGAGAAACGATTATCTTATTGCCTTCTTTAACTAAAAAAATAGCTACATTGGGAATTTGGAACAAACATAGATTTTCTTTTATAAAAAAGTATTTGTTTGGCGTCAATGTTTCAGACCATAATGTTGTTAAATCAGCTACCTCTACTACAATTTCCTCAGAATTTTGTAATCCTGTTAACGTCGGTAATTCCGGCAGAGGAATTTCACTTAATACTTGGAATCCGAACGCTTTATAAACAGTCCTATTTTCAGCAGCAATCATATAAATGTCCCCCGTTTGTTTCATCCTTTTTCGATTTAGAAATGGTTTTTGTTCTTTATATAGAACGATAATAGAAAAAAAAACCAAAGGCTTCATTGCTTCAATTTTAGTAGCAAATAAAAGGGAGCAATTTCTAAGTCTCACTTCTTTATAAAGAACAGTCTATATTTCAAAATTACCATCTTTTCACTGCAGTGTCAATCATTAAAAGACTCTGCCTAACAAATTAACTTACTCCAAAATCGTTAACTACTGTTATCATATCCTTATATGAAACAATGCCGTATGACAATTATAATTAAAAACCCTTATACTATTGGCTAGTGTAAGGGCAGTGATAAAAGAAAACAAATTTAATAATCTTTTAATTAACTATGATGAATCATTTCATCAGGATCAGATTGGGAATCATCAGGAATTCTAATTCCTGGTCCTCCCATTGTCATACCAATATTAAGTACTTCCAATTCTGGCCGTTGCCATTCCTTTTTCATATACTCACCTCCCTTCAAGTAAAGTTTTTAATAAAACGATAAACAATCAAGCTGCGCATTAACATTTTAAATTCGGGGTCAAATACGTATTCCGGCGGTGGTGCCTCTTGAACTTTTATACGGGCATTATTAATCACATCAACATTAATAAACCCAGACATTACCTGATCTGCCATCAGTCGGTCAATTTCATCAATAAACATATGCCAGTTTGGTGTCATACGATGGACTCCGTCACTGCCTTGAATACCACGGACTTTTTGGTTTAACCTGACTTTGTCTGGCAGATAATTTTCTGTTGCCCTCCGTACAAGAGAACGATCAAGGCCATTCTGCACAAATTGCTCTTCAGGCACTGATAAAGTAAACCGAATGACTCGAAGATCATTTGTTGGATCACGGTTCCATAAGTTAAAACGCAAAGATAATTTCGTGGCAACCGCCCCGTTTGTACTCCAAAAGGTTACACTTTTAAAATGCTTTTTTCTTTCTTCATAGGCATTTGGGATAGTAGAAAGCGGCAAATCAACTCCGTGCTCCTTGAGTTTTTCGAAAACAGCCGTTCGTTTAGCTAAGTCTGGATTGATAAACGTTTCCTGTTCATCAGGTTCTATTGACTTTGTTTTGTGCAAAAATGGAAAGGCCTTTCTTCCTACTACAGACATGACACGCGACTTTTTGACTCCGACATTTTTACTGTAACGATGTAATTCTCTGTAAAAGCGTATTACATTCAATCTTTTTAAAAGCATGGCTTGATAGTCTAATGCCGGGCCCCAGGATATCGTCCAGTTACCTCTGGCGCCATTCAAAAGGAGTCCTACCCCTTCCTCATGAGCTTTTTCATAAACGCCTTTTAACCAAAAGGAATTTTCAAAGAACTTGTAAGGCATCTCATATGTATCAAGCCAATCGTCAACTTCTGATAGCGGACTTTTCCCTCCAAAATCCAAATAGGTATCTGTAATGTTTCCAACATGTTGCACAGTCGATTGAATATACGGTCTCTCATCAGCCATTCTGTACTTAGGTGTCCAATCTTGAAAATCATCTACAGGCACATAACTGAATGTATGTAAACGTTTACTCTGAGTATGTAAGCTTTTAGCAGCAAAGCTAACAACTGAACCTGAATCCAGCCCTCCGCTCAAGTGAGCGCCTACTTTGCGATTCGTACGCGTCCTTGCTGTCACAGCAGTGCGAAAGACGTCTCGGAACGCTTCTTCATATTCAGAATTTGACTTTAGCTTCAGAGTTTCTCCAGCCGTTACACTGACATATTTTGAAAGGGATATTCTGCCGTTGTTGATTGAAATCGTATGGGCAGGAGGTAGCTGTTCTATATTTTTATAAACTGTTGAAAACGGCTCTATAGTTTCAAACATGCCATTTATCGCCAAATACTCAGCCATCCATTGTTCATTTATCCTTTTCTCAATAAAAGGCAATGAAAGCAATGGTTTAATAACTGTACTAAAGGAAAACTTTTGTTGATTATGATAATAGTAGAGAGTCCGAGTTCCCGAGAAATCCCGAGCACCAAAGAGCCGCTGCTTATTTTCATCCCAAAGCATGAAAGCAAAATCACCTATTAAATGCTTTGGCGACTCTTCTCCCCACTTATGATAGGCAAGCAAAATCAACTGGCTATCCGACATTGTTTTTCTTCGGGAGGGTTCAATCTGCAATCTGTCAAATAATTCATCCCGATTGTCGATGATGGAATCAGCCGTAATCACAATCTTTCTCTCATAATCATAATAAGGCTGCTGCTCCCCAATCGATTCAGGGGTGATCCACTGTGCATGGCAGCCAAGAAAGATATTTTCCTTACGCCACACTTGAATATCATCAGCAGGATAATGCTGTAAGGATTCCATCATTCCATTAATATGTTCTATATGTATAGGTTCGTTATTACAATTATAGATGCCAGCGATTGCACTCATATGTCCTCCCATTTGAAACAAGTGAATTTTATTTAGCACCTTAAATAGGAACTGCGATAATGTTTTTATTAAAGAACGATCCTGTGAAACTTTTCAATTAGATCCAACCATTGGCTAGATGCTCATTTTACTTATGTTCTTTATAAAGAACAACTAAGTAAAATATACCATTGATACATACTAACGTCAACAGGATTATTTGATATTGGAAAAAAGACGTCTTACATGACCGCAAAGTTTTTATCTATCATTTTATTCCTATCTAAATTCAATTTACACTTTCTTTATGATTCGTGTTACTGTCTGTTGTTGTTAAGAAAAGTTTAGCATTAACTAGAGAATTATCTTCTATTTTGTATGGTGGAGCACCTACCCCGCCATCCTTTGAATCGATCCCTCGTGCTTCAATATTTGTATAAATCGAATTCCCACTTATCGTGCCGCCATGAACATCAGCGGTATTGTATCTTTTGTTGGATGAATGATTCTTACGATCAATTATCTTTATGATTGGATGATGAATAGCATTAATTACAAATGAAGAAATGAGACATACTGTAAGTAGCCATACAAATATCAAGATTGGATATTTAGGTGCAAAGATCAATTCTGGGAAAATTGAAATATAAAAAAACATATGTGTTAACCAAATATTTGTTGAGTGATTACCCAAAAAGGTAAGAATGTTTTGTATCCAATCCCTTTTATCCATCAGCTTAAAGAAACATATAAACGTAATGGCAGTTAGAGGAGCTATTACCATAGATTCGTATAAAGCATGTAAAATAACTAGCATGAGTATGCCGAGTCCACAAAGCAAATTCTTAAATCTTATATTATGAAACTTGTTATAAAGCTTTGAATAGACCTTCTCTTTTGCAAAAATAAACCCTACAATAAAAGAGAGCTGTGAAGTGCCAATCAGTACTGTTGCATTTACAAGCAAAATGAGGGCTGTGTTATCACCAAGGTCGATGACATGTTTTATACGCTGAACATAAGAAACTAAATATATTATTCCGGAAATGATCAATAGATTAAAAGAATTATATCGCTTGACTAACCTGATCAGTGTTGGTGCTAAAAGGACAAGAATAGTATAGGTTTGCAAATACCACCAAGCTCCATTATATGAGTTTGATAACAAAAAGCAGTTGAGAAAGAACTCCACAGTACCACCTGAAAAAGCTTCTTGTCTTCCCACAAAAAAGGCAATGCCGATAAAAAGCAATAATATAATCCAGGCATTTATTAGTAGTTTTAAAATACGGATTAAATTTTTCTTTAATTTCGAATTTTTTTCTCCGCCCAGACTTATAAAAAGACCATAACCGCCTGCAAACAAATAGATCGGGACACATGCATCTCCAAATAATCCAATATAGTAAACAAGAGGTACTCCATTAAATATTGGAAAAGTTTCATACAGACCGTTGACCTCTTTTCTTGCAAATAAATGAAGAGCTAGCATAAACAAAATCGCTACCCCTTGGAGTGCTTTCATTTCTTTTTTTGAAAACTCCATGATCTCCTCCAGTCATAGTTCTTTGAAATTTGAAAATAAAAAAGTGCATCTCAATTTAATAATGAGATACACAAATCATTGGGGCTTTTTAGGGAGCAATATTATACTGAAATTCAATGATTTTTTTCATAATTATATTTTTGCATTCTTCAAAATCCCTATCATTAATTCCTTATCAGGGTAATCAGAATCTTTAAACTGTTTGATAGCATTACTTGCGTTATAATCAACTCTTATAATTGAGGTTTGAATACCGATACCGTCTTCACAGATGTCAATAATAGCGTATGAAGGTTGGTTTAGACCGTCGAAGGGCAAACCAACACTCCCAGTATTTATTATACATTTCCCATCCACATATCTTATATAAGATTTATGGATATGTCCATATATGTATATATCCGCAGCATCATTGACCATCAATTTCTGTTTGATCTCTGAATCATCTTCAAAAGGTTGAACTACTTGAAATAAATTATTCTGTGTTGCATGAAAAGCATGTATTTGTATATCTTTATACTCAAAGTTAATTTCTGTAGGCAAGTTCCCAAGATAGTTAATATCTTCAGCATCGAGTTGTGATAAAGTCCATTCCCTTTCTTTGGTCATCATTTCGATAGCTTTGCTGGTTACCTCGCCTTCTTCAATTCCCCTAAGAACCCACTCGTCTGCATTCCCTTTTATAACTTCTGTATTTAAGGATCTAACTAACTCAAGTGCACGTTTGGGTTCTGGCCCCCTAAAACACAAATCACCAAGGACGAAAATTTTGTTAACATCTTTTTCTTTTATATCCTTTAGAACGGCATCCAAAGCAATAGCATTACCATGAATATCAGATATAAATGCAAGTCTCAAAGCTATAACCTCCACATATTATCTTGTTATTAACTCACTTTATGTAATTTTTGTTTTCTGAATTTATCAATAATACTTTTCAATGGTACGATAACTAGGTCCTTTTCATATCTATTCATCCCTGTGGTCCACATTAGGATAGAATATGCACCAATGAACATTAAGATCTTTATGAAGAATAAAAGCCAATTATCGGCAATAAATAATTTATTTGTTATTGTACCTAATAAAACACTTGTGAAAAAAGGAGCACTCATACAAAAAATATTAAACCAGAATTTAGGGATATCTATATTTATTTTTTTCCAATAATATATATTAGTAATAATAATATTTCCTATCGTAAATGAAATGGCAGTCGCTAGGGCACAACCAATTGCTCCCCACCATTGGACAAAAATGATGCTTAGAATCACATTCGCTAATGCTAAAGCAAAATTCACTATTGTTTTAAATTTATGCATATTTTTTGCTTGAAGGATAACTCCACCCATACCTTGTATTAGAGGAATTACCATAGGAGTCAGTATTAGCATGGCTATTAGAAAAGAATCATGGTACTTCCTTCCAACCCATAAATTAATAAATTCCTGACCAAAAACGATGAAACCACTTAAAGCAAGCGATATTATTACAAATTGAACTCTTCCAATTCTAATAAACAACTCTGAAATCTCACTATCATTTGCTTTGTTTGTCACCATTGTCGTCACTCTGCTTAGGAACACATTAGAAATTCCTGCAGAAAACCCGGAAAAATATCCTGAAAAAGACACCCCAATTGAATAAACAGCAATTGCTACTGTTCCACTGTACATACCTAAAATAATTTGATCTGTTGACCAATATATCTGTCCAATAATCATATTTAGAAATATTAACGATGAAAAAATAATTACTTCTTTGAATAAACCTCTTTGTAAGGCTTTGAACCGAATTTTAATTTTTAGGATTTTAAAACAATAGATCATGTTAATTAATATCGTTGTAAGATTAATGATGGTAGTAATAACCACCATGCCTATAGATCCATATCCCATAACGAGAAATGGTAACATGACAAGCGGATTAATAATAGAACTTAATATACCTACCACTTTTGAAAAAATAAATTTTTCATGTGCTAACATAAGGACACTGAAAAGCCCTAATCCTATTCCGACAGAAGTATTTACAACAAGGATCCTCATTAAACTTTTAAGTGTATGTATCTCATCTCCAGTTAAAGAGTTTGAAAATAAGATGTGTGAGTTAAATGATAGTACAATGCCAGCTATAAGTGCAACTATTCCTAAAATACCATACATGATAAAAAACATTCCGTATAAATTATAGCATCCTTCTTCATCTTTTAAAGCTTTATATTTAGCAGTGTACCTAATTACTGCATTGCCTAATCCAAAATTTAATACTCCAACGAAGGCTGCTGTAGAGGTAGCTAAACTAAATAAACCAAATTCTGATTGTCCAAGTATATTTAACATCACCGGAGTATAAATTATTGATATTACACTACTAATAAACAAAGCTATATATGATAATACCGCACCTGCTTTGAGTTGATTTCTCAATCTATACCTCCCTATTTAAAATAACTCTATGCTTCATATTTATTTATGCTAATAGTTCATATATTTTATTCATTTCCATGCTAGAATCGAATTTTCCCACAGCTAAATTTTCTGAAAATACATTGCATAACTCATTATTATCTATTAACCTTTTTATAGCCTTATATATTTCTATCTCATTAATATTAACAATAAGTCCATTTTTCCTATCTATAATTTGTTCTTTTGCACCTGTGAAATTAGTGGTTACTATTGGTTTCTTTAAACATCTGGCTTCTGCTAGTGTAATGCAATATCATTCGTGCCTAGAAGGTTGAACATATATATCACATTGATCCATGTAGGGATACGGATTAGGGTCTGAACCTAATAAAATAAATTTATCTTGAAGATTATTCTCTTTAATTAAGGTTTCATATTTTCTTCTGGAACTTCCTTCCCCTAAGCAATACCACTTAACTTTGTATCCGTCTTTTATCAAAAGTGCCAATGCATGTATCGCCAGATCAATGCCTTTTTCAGTTGTTAACCTGCCAACCGTTAAAATCCTAATACCATCAAAATCATCACTAAACCCCTTGCCCTGTCCTGATTGGCTAAGGATTATTTCCGGAGACACTATATTGTAAAAAACTTCTAATTTCTCTTTTATTATGGGTACTGCTTTAACCAGCTTTTTTCTAGCTTCCTCGGATACAATAAAGATCTTATCAAATTTTCTGTACACCTTTGATGCAAAGTTTTGATCAAAACCTATCTTCGTAATATCAAAATGAATCCATTGAATTTTCTTTTTAGCTTTTATTTTCTTTGCAACAAAATAGCTTATGAAGTCCATCGGACCTGCATAAGCTACAGCGATATCATATTCATTTTTAATATCCGGAACGTGTCTCATGAGATACTTAAAGAAAATAGTTTTGTCATTAAAAAGCTTGGATAGCACGTGAAAAAAGATAATATTTAAACCTTTTGTTATTTTGCCGTTTCTAAGAAAGTTTAGAGCCGTTTGTTTGGGCGGCTTGTTCAAAATCCCTTTTATCTTTTCGTATCCTTCTAGATACTCTACATGAACTCCGCTTGGTATAGAATCTAAAAATCCACCATACTTTTCTAACATCAAAATGGTAATATCATATTCATCTTTATGCATCTCCGAAATCATATTGAGTAAAGCCTTTTCAGTTCCTCCTACGTTCATATTTATAACCATGAATACTATTTTTTTCTTCATGAGTATTGCTCACTTTCATCCTATTAGTTGATAAAATTTTTCTATTTCTTCCATGTTACCTTTTTTCTCAGCATGTAGGTATTTAACAATATTTCCTCTCAGTTCTTCGTCCTTTATTACTCTTATAATACCATCACAAACAGCATCTGCATGCATATCAACAACCAGACCGTTTTTCTCTTCGATCATTTGGTTATATACCGCATCGAAACGTGTAGTAACCACTGGTACGTTAAGCATTCTGGCTTCTGCAATAGCCAGCCCGAAACCTTCAAACCTAGATGTTTGAACATATATATCGGAGTTTTTTATATAGGGATATGGATTCGCTTTAACACCTAAGAGCACAAAATTCTCTTGTAAACCATTTTCAATTATTATCTCTTCAATTTCCTTCGCCAAGGGACCTTTTCCTAATGAGTACCACCTAAACTTTATGCCTTTTTCTTTAAGCTTTTTACAGGCATCTACTGCAATATCATATCCTTTTTGATAGGCCAACCTCCCAATGGTTAAAATCCTGATTCCATCAAACTGGTCTTTAAATGAAGGACCTATGTCAGCCATTTTGGAAATGAAATCAGGATTATTTATATCATATATAACTTCAACTTTGTCTGAATAAATGGGAAATGTTTCTAGGAATACTTCTTTCGTAGAATCGGATACAGCAACTACTTTATTATAATTATCATAGAATTTTCTTTGAAACTCTTTATTTTTTTTGTTCAATCTATAACTTACATTCACCCAGGCAAACTTTTTCTTTGCTTTAACTTTTTCCGCTACATAAAAAGTAGGAATACCTTGTGCATAACTAATCGCGATGTCATAAGTTTTAGGGTTACTTTCAATGACATTTGAGACACTTTCCCAGAATATCCTTGCCTTTTCTGGGTTACTATATTTTCTCCGGCGTATATTTACTGAATATTTTATTCTTGAATAGAGCATCTTAATATTCCCTTGTGCTACGGATCTTATCAAAGCTTTCTTTAAATCGATATTCGAAAACCTAGTGTAATTTAATGGAGGTAAAGTATTTACTTCGATTGGTACCAGTTCTTCAAGCAACTTTCCATGTGAAAACAACATAAGGTCTACTTTATATTTAGAGAAGTCTATCAATGAAAGCAGTGTAACTAAACTCTTTTCTGCTCCTGCAACGTCTAATGAGTCTATAACAAATAAGAGACTTTTTTTCATAATATAATCTCACTTCACCTTTTATAAATTTAAAATCTTAGTTTCTCTCCTGTTCGACATTCTTCAAAGGATAACAGGATAACTTTCAGCTTTATTAAAAAAAGCTTGATAGTAGAGGAACAATAATACTTATTGCTAGTTTTCATACGTTCATTATTCCGTTCTATTATAATTTTATTTTCTCTTTGACAATTGTTGAGGATATATCTTGTGTGTATGGAAAATAAACTATATCTACGCCTATCTTGTTGAATTTAATTTCAACTTCCATAAAAAGAGCATTTCCTTTCCAATCGTCACCAACAAACATAACGTCAAAGTTCAATCGCTCCCACGCTAAGATTTTATTTCTATTAGTTTGGGGAATAACTTGATCGACATATTTAATCCCTTTCACTATAGCCGTTCTATCCATATGTGAAATGATGGGTGGTTTATTTTTGTATGCCATCACTAAATCATCTGTACTAACACCAACAATAAGAAATTCACATTGTTCCTTTGCCTTTTTTAAAATGTTCAGATGTCCCACATGAAATAAATCAAACACACCTGTTGTATATCCCACTTTATACTGCTTCATAATGCTCACTCCTTTTTTCACTAAAACAAATTTTATCTATCCGTCTTAATAAATATTCACAGGCCCTTCCATCCTCGAAAGAACCAATACGTTTAGAGAATTCATTTAAACCATTCTTATATTCTTCATAATGAAAATTTTCTATTTTATTTATTAAGTCCCTATTACTTGTAGCACTGATAAAAGGAAGCTCCATCAAATCAAAATATAAATTTCTATCTTGACTTATGTATTCCTTAACATCAGGTACATATAGAAAGCACGGGCGCCTGGTTAATGAATAGTCAAACATAAGCGATGAATAATCAGTAATTAACACGTCAGAAATAGTCAGCAATTCTTGTATGTCATCATAATCAGTTACATCTAGAACATTTTCCTCATAAATTAATTGACTGGATTTGGAGATTAAGTGTGGATGTAACTTAACTAAAACGATCCACTCCCCTCCAAATTTACCTTTTAACTTTTTGGATATCTTTGAGAAGTCTAGATTATAAACTTCCAGGTTATTATCCTTTCTAAATGTTGGAGCATATAAAATAACCTTACTGCTATAAGGCACGTTAAGTTTCTCAAAAATTTCACCTTTCCTACTTAAGTTATTTTGAAAAAGCACATCATTACGAGGTGTACCATGCTCGAAAATTTCACCATCATACCAAAAAGCTCTTTTGAAAATTTCGGTACTATATTTACATCCAGATAGTAATAAATCACATTTCAACGAATCATTTTTAGCCATTTGAACATAATCGGAGGGTAATAAGCTTTCTGCATCCTTTTCTATTTGTTTTAAACGTAAAGAACTATGCCAAGTTTGTATGTAAAATTGATTTCTTCTCTTTACATACAAATCGGTTGTTCTAAAATTCGTAATGACAATCTTTGAAGTGGATAATTCATAAAAATACCTTAAAGACATTATCTTTACTTTTCTAAAGCTAGTCATATTTATCCTTGATTCCGGATCATTGAAAGCCCATACCACATCAAATTTGTTTTTGGGAGAATTTTGTGAAATATAATCTGAAATATATTTTGGATTGCATCCATATTGGCTGCCATAATAACTGAACATAAAAATTTTATTTTTCTTAATAGGAAAGCAGTTAAAAATATAAATAATGGCTAAGGTTATACTCTTCTTAACGCTGGCCATAAATATCATTCCATTTAATTGCTCCTTTCACTGTTTAATCTTTACCAGCTCCAATCCATCTGGTTGTGGTAGAATTTTCAATGTCTTTAGCCCTTTTCCTAATCCCAGATAAAGAACATTGAGGTAAGGATGTAATGAGAATAAATGCAATTGCTGTGTTAACTGCTTTTCGTTTTTAACAGCTTTTTTTAACTTGCTATAGTTAGTTGAAATGTACGATTGGATTTCTTTCCGGTATAGACCGCCATGATCTATTTTTCTGTTCCTTAACAATAGGTTATAGTGGATCAAACTCATTTTTAAAATAGCCTTATATGATTCATCCGTTAATTCTTTATAAAATTCCTCAATAAACCCATGTCTTTCTTTTAATCCCCTGATTATATCGAGGTTTCTTGGAGTATAAGTCGCGACGATGCTGTCACTTCGTTGGTAATAGTTGTACAATGGTTGATGTAAAATAAGGAAGGTATTAACCTGATGCATAACTTTATGAGCCCAGAATACATCTTCAAATAAAACTCCTTTTTCAAAGGGTATGTCCCTGATAATTTTTGTTTTATATAACTTACCCCAAGCGAAGTTTTTAACCTTTTCATTACTAACCAACTCATACATCAATGTTTCCTTAGTTAAAAGTTCAGGTTCACCATTTTTTGAATGATATCTATTATCGAAAAGTAACTTTTCTTCATAGGCATAAAAAAAACCCGATTGGACAACATCAGCTTTATATTTCCAGCTATTTTTCACCAGGTTCTCAATCATGCTCATTTCCAGCCAATCATCACTATCCACAAAAACAGTAAATTCTCCTGTCACATGTTTCAGCCCATGATTTCTAGCATCAGACAATCCTCCATTTCTTTTGTGTATAACCTTTATTCTCGATTCAGTTTCCCCATATTGATCTGCAATACTTCCACAGTTATCCGGAGATCCATCATCTACTAAGATAATCTCTATATTCTTGTATGATTGATCAATAATGCTGTCTACACATCTATGAAGATATTTTTCCACTTTAAAAATAGGGACAACAACGCTAACTTTTCCCTCTTGTAACATGTATTGTCCCCCCTAAACCAAACTGTACAATTTTTCAAGTTCCATATTGTTGCTGTAGTCTGTGCTTTTACAGTTATTCTCGAGGTGTTTTCTTAAATCAAAATCTTTATATAATCTTTCAATCCCATCCGCAATTCCATCAGTTGACAACTCACATATTAACCCATCAAATCCATTACGGACTTGACTTTGCGCAGTCGGATAGTTAGTAATCAGAACCGATTTAGAAAGGATTTGGGCCTCACTTACTGTTACTGCTTTTCCTTCATACCGAGATGGTTGAACATATAAATTTGCTGCCTTCATATAGGGGTAGGGGTTCGTTTTTTTTCCTAACAGAATGAACTGGTTTTCTAAACCGTTTTGAGTAATTAATTCTTTAATCTTTATTTCTTCTCCTCCATAGCCGACTACATACCATGCTATATCGTTATAACCTCTATCCTTTAATCGTTTTAACGCTTTAACAGCCTTATCGATTCCCTTTGCATGGGATAATCTCGCCACTGTTATAATTTTAAATCTTAGATCATTGGTAAGTGGATTTTCGACTTTTTCATTAGCTAAAGCCTTAACCAATTCGGGAGATGTAATATTTTCAAGAACAATGACCTTGTTTATTAGTGTAGGATATTTTTGAATAAATGTATTTCTGCATTCTTCTGATACAGCTACAATAGAGTCGAATTTATTCCACATTTCAATATCTAATTTTGTATCAGTTTCTACTGTAGAAAAGTCAGTATGTATCCAGGCTATTTTCGTTTTAGCTTCGACCTTATCTGCAACAAAATAATGGGGCCATAAATAACTTATTGCGATATCGTATTTTTTCTCATGCCTCGGTAAAAAAGGTAAGGAATATTTCCACATATATTGCATCTGCTTATATCCAGTTTCAGAAGTTTGATTCAAGCTTGCTCTATACTTTGCCAGCAGCCTTGCCAGTCCTAATGGTAATTTTCCAGTTTTAAAAATTTCCCCTATCGACATTCTGAAGGTTTTATAGGTTTTTGATTCTTCCAGTAAATTTGGTTGACTAGGGAGCAGATTCATAAAGTCGCCTGTATGGCTATATAACATCAGATCGATATGGTGACTTTTATAATCAAAGTTACTCAGCATACTGATAAGACTTCTTTCGACTCCTCCAACTTCCATATCAAAGGAGGCGATCAATATATTTTTCATATACTCCTCCATCGTGTAGTTTATATATTTTCATTAATTTTGAAATTCCTAATGGTAAGGAATACCCGCTTCTCTCAAAGCTATCGATAATCTTATTTGTGTTTTTTTCCTTTTTATTTGCCAGTTCCAATATTTTATCAGCCCAAACCTCAGGACTATCTGCTAACGAAAGCTTAGAAACTAAGCCTATTTCCAAGTCCGCCTCAGGCTGGATAGCTTCAGATACTACACATGGCACTCCACTCGCCTGTGCTTCTAGTAACACCAAACCCAAACCTTCATATAAGGATGGAAAAACAAATATATCCATACTGCGCAGCATAATTGGTATATCAGTTCTTATGCCAACAAATCGAATATTGGCATAAATACCTTCTTTTTTAGCCGCTTCTTCAATTTGTTCCCTTACGTCTCCATCTCCAACTAACATCAACTTAATTGTAGGATCACTTTTTATAGCACTCTTCAGTATTTGTAATAAAAACGGATGATTTTTCGCTTCTATGAACCTTCCAATATGCCCGATAACTAGACTATTACCGAGACCTTCTTCAACTTTAAATTTTCTCACATCTTTGCTTCGGTCTTTTAAAAATAATGAATAATCGATTACATTAGGAAAATATGAGTATTTAATGTTGGTTAGTCTTTTTTCTCCAAATAAATATCGTCCCGCTTCATTACTGCACGCTAATAAATTTGTTGAAAAGGTGTTGATCGTATAACGCATTAATCGAATGTATAATTTTCTTGTAAAACGATCACTTTTGTCTAAAGTTGTATGTGCATGTGCCACTCTTATTTTTACACCAGCTAACCGTGCCGCCATATTGGCAATCCCGCAATGGAACAATGTATGCGAATGCACTGCTTCATAAGGACCATATTGCTTTATAGCATCATAAATTTCTTTAATTGAAAGTGTTTTCGAGAGCTTGATGACTCTTCCGCCAAGCTTTCTAATTTCAAGATCATACTCAGCATCTTCTTGACTATACGAAATAAAGTCAAACTGAACTTTTTCACGATTCATGTTTCTGTATAGATTCATTAACATTGTTTCAGTTCCTGCACGATTCATCGCCCCAACAACATGAAGAATCTTTATTGGCTTTATATTATCCATTTATATCTCCCATTTGTTTTGTAAATACATTCAAAAGATATCCTATGGTCTTACTCTTTTTCTTCCGCATCCCTATTCTTCCATTTTATAAATTGAATCAATGTTTTAAATTCTTCGAGTTGTTCTTTCTCCATTCCCGACTCTTTTAACTCTGTTACTAATTCGAGCCAATCGTTTTCTGACGGCACCGGTGGTTCAGGGGGCATTTCGAGTAAACTGTTCAATTCCACATCCAAAACCAATGATATTTTTTCCATTACTTGTATCGAGGGATTTTGATTTATGTTGCGTTCAATATTGCTTAGGTAGGACTTGGACATGCTTGCTCGTTCGGCAAGCTCAGATAGCGTAAGTCCTTTTTTTTTTCGGATTCTTTGAATGTTTTTCCCAATCATCATTTATACCTCTTATTTATTGAAATCATACGATTCCTTCGATAGTAAGGGCTTCCTCACATACCTCTTTAAAAATATCGATGACTCTGTTTTGTTCATCTTCCGTCATGTTCGAACCTGAAGGAAGACATATTCCTGTTTGGAATAAACGTTCAGCTACATGCTCATTTTCATCGTGAGGGTAATACTTGACTCCCTGAAAAAGCGGTTGTAAATGAAGCGGCTTCCATACAGGACGTGCTTCGATATTGTTTTCGTTCAGGGATGCTAACAGTTGCTTCACGAATATATTCGCTTCATCTACCTTAATGGTTAACGCTGTGAGCCAACGATTTGTCCTCGTGTTTTCTAATTCTGGCATGAAGTGTACACCAGGTATCTGGCTTAGTTCCCGGTAGTAATGGTTATATATTCGTCTTCTGGCTTCAACCCTGTCCTCTAACACTTGCAATTGTGCCCTGCCAATCCCGGCTAAAATATTACTCATCCGATAATTGTAGCCGAGAATGCTATGCTGATAGTGGGGTGCCGGATCGCGGGCCTGGGTTGCCAGAAAACGGGCCCTTTGGATCGCTTCTATATCATTCGATACAAGCATTCCGCCGCCGGATGTGGTTATGATTTTATTCCCATTAAAGGAGAAGATACCAAACTTGCCAAAAGAACCACTTGCCTTTCCCTTATATGAGGAACCAAGAGATTCAGCTGCATCCTCGATCATTGGAACATCATACTGATTACAAACGGAAAGAAGTTCATCCATTTTCGCACTCTGTCCATACAGATTTACAACGATAACCGCTTTAGGCAGTCGTCCTGCCATAACCGCTTCCTTCAACCCTCTGACTAGTGCCTTCGGGGACATATTCCAGGTCTCCGGCTCTGAGTCAATAAATACTGGCTCAGCCCCCTGATAGACAATCGGATTTGCACTTGCGACAAACGTCAGACTTGAGCAAAATACTCTGTCTCCTTTTGTAACGCCTAATAAAGAAAGAGCCAAATGAATCGCTGCTGTTCCCGAACTGACAGCAATCGCTTCCCTGGCTCCTGTATAGGAGACAATCTCTTTTTCAAATGCATCTACATTTGGTCCTAAAGGGGCAATCCAATTTGTTTCAAATGCTTCCATTATATATTGGTGTTCGTTTCCGCTCATGTGCGGCGGAGAAAGAAAAATTTTAGGTTGCATTATTCAAGACCTCCTTTCTTCCTTTATTGCTCTTTTTCGCTTTTAAGAATTCTCGCGGGGCAACCTGCCGCTGTGCACGCAGCTGGAATATCATGAATGACGGTTGAACCTGCACCAATAATCGACCAGCTTCCAATGTGCATCCCGGGAATAATTGTGGCCGAGGCACCTATATGTACACCTTCACCCACTGAAACTTCACCTGTTAATGTGGCGTTCGGTGATAGATGTGTGTAATTCCCAATCATATTTTCATGTTCCACAATCGCTGCGGTATTAATGATGCAATGCTCTCCAATTTGAGCTTCTGCGTTAATGACAGCTTGTGGCATCACGACTGTTCCATATCCAATAACAGCGGAGGGGCTGACAATCGCCGAAGGATGAATGACTGTTAATAATTGATCCTGTCTCAGGGCTAATGATCGAGCTATTCTCTTTCTTGTTCGGTTATTGCCAATAGCAATCACAACCCTTGTGCCAGGTACAAGCATCTTCTTTAAAGAAGAAAAAGGGGCATAAATCGTTCCTTTTTTTTGATGTTCATCTACGTACTTATCATCTAATACAGCGATAATTTCATGATCCTTTAGCGATAAAACCATTTCTTGAATGACTTTGCTGTGTCCGCCATTTCCTAATATGATTACTTTCATGCTAGATCACTTCTTTTGATCCTGTGAATTTTTCCATTGGTACATCGTCTTGATGGTTAATCCCTTCTTTTTTTACGACCTTACTAAGCGTTAATCTGAGGATTTTAAAATCCAGAATAATAGTATGATTTTTTACGTACCAGGTATCCAGTATGAATTTCTCCTCCCATGTAAGCGCATTTCTCCCATTCACCTGAGCCCAGCCGGTAATCCCTGGTTTTACATTGTGCCTGCTTGCCTGTTCTTTCGTGTAAAATGGTAAATATTCCATTAACAATGGTCTCGGCCCAACAAGGCTCATTTCACCTTTTATTAAATTAAGGAGTTGTGGTAATTCATCCAGACTATATTTCCTAAGAAATTTACCGGTATTAGTTAAGCGCGACTGATCTGGCAATAAATGACCGTTGTTATCCAGTGAATGGGTCATCGTACGAAATTTGTACAGGTAAAATGGCTTGCCGTGTAATCCAGGGCGTTTCTGTTTAAACAAAATCGGGGTACCCATTTTTGCTCTTACAATAATCGCAACGATACACATCATTGGAGAAAACAATACCAATAGAGTCAGTGAAATGACTACATCCAAAACTCGCTTCATTTGGCTTTATCCCCAATTTGCGCATGTGAGTTGGGGGAATAGATGGTTAATAGTTTTTGCTTAATTTCATTTACAATATCGATGGCACTGATTTCATTTGAATCGTTCGTTTTTGTATACACGCTTATCAAGAGTTCCTGGAACTGTTCTTGAGATAGATTATTGTCATTGTTCATGATAATCCCTCACTTATTAGACACTAAAAAGCCCGCTGCCTCTTTACGCACCGGGGAATTGCTTTCATTTAAAACTTCAGTCTCTTTCCGGTAACCATTGGGATTACTTTGCTGCCATTTCCATGTATCTTTACACATTTCATCAATTCCTTTGGCTGCGATCCAACCGAGCTGGTCTCTTGCTTTCGAAACGTCCGCAAAGCACACGGCCGCATCACCTGGCCGGCGACCGATTACGGTATAAGGAATGCTTTCCCCGGAAGCACTTTCAAATGCTTGAACCATCTCTAATACACTATAGCCTCTGCCTGTTCCAAGATTATAGGCCTCTACACCCTGTGTGGACTGCACCTTCTCCAAAGCTCTCAGATGGCCGATTGCCAGGTCGACAACATGGATATAATCTCTTATTCCGGTTCCGTCTTTCGTTTGATAATCGTTTCCAAATATATTCAGCAGCTGCAGCTTGCCAACCGCGACTTGTGAAATATAAGGCAGCAGATTATTTGGAATCCCATTCGGATCTTCACCAATCCGGCCGCTCGCGTGGGCACCAATCGGATTAAAATATCTTAACAGGCTGATACTCCAGGACTGGTCTGAAAAATATAAATCTTGCAGAATTTCTTCAATCATTTGCTTCGAACGGCCGTATGGATTGACTGCCTCCAGCGGTGTTTCTTCGGGAATAGGAACCTCGGCTGTTGAACCGTATACGGTTGCTGAAGAGCTAAATACAAGGTTCTTGACCCCATATTTCTTCATCGTTTCACAAAGGATGACCGTACCGATAAGGTTGTTTTGATAATAAGTGAGAGGAACCATTACTGACTCACCCACCGCCTTGAGGCCGGCAAAGTGAATAACTGCTTCAATCTCATTTTCAGAAAACACCTGTTCAAGTCCTTCTGCATTCAGTAAATCGATGTTATAGGTCTTGAACCATTTTCCTGTGATTTCCGATACCCGTTTTAATGATTCAGGCTTACTGTTCGAAAAATTGTCAACAATAATGATTTCAAATCCTTCGTTTAGTAATTCGACACAGGTGTGGCTGCCGATGTATCCAGCACCTCCTGTAACAAGAATCGCCATTTACATATTCCCCCGTTTTTCTAAATAAGTTATTTTTATGACCGCTTTTGCTACCATACTAAGTAATTACTTTTATACAATATTTCCAAACTAATCACATTTTCATAATAATAATAAGCAAAGTACAAAACTAAAATCCCATAGTAAACAAACTTCTCGTCTTTTCCTCTGAATAGCTTTACAATCCAGGAGATAAGGATTAATTGATAAAGTCCAAAGTAGATCGATACTCTTGCAAAAATCCAGCTTTGTGTGGAAATCACCATAAAGACAAAACCCAGTAGCGTCATATTGACGATAACATCACTATCAGGAAATATTTTTCTTAATTTACCTCTTCCTAAGTAGGCAATCAGCAGAGGCACCGCGCTTACCAAAACTCTGATGCTGCTTGCCCCTCCTTCATTAAAGTCTTTGTAATCCCCATACTGTGTATCCTCGATTGCGGAAAAGAAAATCGAAGATAATTGATCATACCCTATAACACCGACAATGGATAATAAGACAAGTGCAATTGTAGCCTTAGACCATGCTTTAAATCTAACGATGAAATACATCGGAATTAATATGAGAGCGCTTTGGTGAAATAAAGATGCCAGAAGAACAACTAATACGTATCTTTTCCAGTTCCCATTGATTAAGAATTTTATCGCAGTAAACGTTATGGCTGCCGCAAGAACTTGTCTAATCCCATTCATCGAGACCAAAAACAATCCGCCTGTAATATAGACATACAGACTTAACTCAAATTGCCTTGAATATTTGTATAGGATGAAAACAATAAGAACATTCGTAATCAAAGCAGCAGTAAAAATCATCAGTTGCGGATCCGCTGATAACTTTTTTAATAGCATTTGAAGAATGCCAAATCCGATGTCTTTATGGCCAAGAATGTAATCCCAGGTAAAATCATTATCCACATATATGTTTTTATAGTTGAACGTATCCCCAATATTTGATCTAAGACCCGACACTAAAGTTAAGGTTAGTAATGCAGCAAACATCAGCATTTTATTAGGTTTAATGGAGGCCACAGGGGCTGTAGCAATGATTGTAATGCCTGTACTTGCCGAGTATCTTGCAAAAAACGCGAAGATAAATACTAAGGCAAGATTGATCCAAAGAAGAGTCATATCATAAATCCTTCCCAACAAAAAAAGAGATTGCTAAAATGTTAAGCAACCCTCGTTTTTGTTGTTATATAAAAATATAACGTTATCCCTAAAGGCATAGCCAGAATTGTCAAACCTTTACTGGGTGTGTCTTTTAAAAACCGCCAATTTTTGCTCATTAAACTGCTCGATACGTAATGAATCGCCTGTCTGAATTTGAAAGGGAGACTGACAAATGGCAATTTCATTAATTCTTTTCGGTAAAAAGCAAACCCATTTGGGTTTTTACTGTACTGCTTGAACATATTACGTGATGATCCATCCGGGAGATATTCCACACAGCATAATACCTCATTCATTAACAGCAATTCATATTGTTTATCGATCATGTAGTATTTGTACGCTAATCCTACATATTTCTCATCTTTAAATAGGGGATAAGGGTATTGTTTAGTTAATTCAGTTCGATAAACAAGCTTTTTATCACCGGTTGTACCGTGTTTGTTATAAAGATCAAACAATGTCGAACGGTTCAGATGATCCGGTAATTTCGTTCCGATTATTCTATTATCACTGTAAGAATCAAGGCCAATCATCCCGCTCACTTTATCACTTCCGTATTTATTCCAATAAGTGAGGACTTTTTCCACAGCATCATCTGGCATGTAATCATCAGAATCAATACAAACATTTAACTTAGTATCCATCAGTTCATAGGCTGTATTATGGGCCCCATGCATGCCTTGATTCTGTTGCCAATGATATTGGATTTGGATAATATTTTCTTTCATCCATCTTTCAATCATCTCTTTGGTCCCATCCGTTGAACCATCATCAATGACTAACCAAATAAAATCCTTGCACGTTTGCCGTTTTAGGCTTTCGTAACATTTATCGATGCAATATACCCTGTTATAGGTTGGGGTAAAAACCGTTAACGTTTTCAACCGACCTCTCCCCCTAACGATATATATGATTGTTGTGTTAGTTCAGCTGTTCTTCGGATGTTATATCCTTTTTGATTTAAATCACTTTCTGATATAGTTCTAGACTGATTTCTCATTGCTATGTTACTAATGTTTTCTGCCCATAACATTTTGTCGGTCAAAGGAAGAGATTTCACCAATCCAATGCCCATATCAGCTTCTTCAGTAATCGTATCGGAAATAAGACAAGGCAGCCCTGCCCCTTGAGCTTCAATTAAAGTTACCGGAAGCCCTTCATACAAGGACGGAAAAACAAAAACATCAAACGCCTGGAGAAGGAGATGGATGTCTTCTCTGATTCCCAGGAGCTTCACATTCTCTTCCAAATGCAGTCCCTTGATTTTTTCTTCAATTTTTTCCTTTAACGCTCCCTCCCCGACCAAAATAAGGGTTGCATTTGGCTGAACTTCAATTAGTTGAGCAAACACCTCGAGCAAAAATAAATGGTTCTTGGGGTGGCTAAACCTTCCAACATGGCCGATAAGCATTGATTCTTCATCCAGCTTTAGTTCATTTCTGACCTGGTTGCGTACATCTAAAGAAAATTGAAATTTATTACACTCAATTCCATTTTTTAAGATAAATGCCTTATCCTCTTTATCTTTAAATAGCCATTTAGCTGCAGCATTCGAACAAGCATATAAATGAGTTGCATAGTGCTTGATATTATTGCCTGCAAACCACTTATAGAGGTTTGATACTGCTCCTCCTTCACTTTTAGTACTATGACTATGTGCTATCCTGACTGGAATTCCGACTTTTTTTGCTGCCCTGAGGATAAATCCACTCATTTTATCCATGTGGGAATGAATGATTTTATAATCAGCGTTCGTTTGAAAGAATTGATCTAATTTTTTTATATAACCAGTGTGCCCTACTTCAGTCACATATGGAATTCTATGAATCTTTCCGCCCATTGAAATGATTTCTTGATCAAAAACTCCTTCCTTGCAAGTCAAAAAGTCAAATTGGACCTTTGAACGATCTATATTTCGATATAGATTCATAATGAGTGTTTCAGCGCCGCCCCGGTTCATATTGACTACAACATGTAATATTCTTAATGGATTGCCCACTTAGCATCCTCCATTTCGGACATATATGATTTATAAATCCTGCTTTTTTCAGATAACACTTTATCTACGCTATATTGCTTTAAAATGATACTTCTTCCGTTTCTTCCAAGCCTTTGTCCAATACCTTCAATTTCTGCGAGGGCCTTAATCTTGTTCGAAAACTCAATAGGATTATTATTGCCGATCATCCAGCCATTTCTGTTATTGTGAACGAGCTCTCGATGTCCCCTGTTCTCAATCGCTACCACCGGCAATCCGCAAGCCATTGCTTCCATAATATTTACTGGCAATCCTTCCCGAAGACTTGAAGCTACAGCCATATCACACATCGGAACAATTTGTTGGATATCATTTCGATAGCCCAGAAAATCAACCATATGACTGATTCCGAGACTTTTCGCTTTTTCTCGGCAACCTTCTAGCAAAGGTCCTTCCCCGGCAAGCAAAAGTCTTGCGTTAGGAATTTCATCCTTGATTAAGGCTAATGATTGCAGAAGATATTGCTGATTTTTATTTTTGTTAAATTCCGCAGCGTAAAATAATAAAAAGTCATCTGGTTTATAGCCAAATGACTTTTTCAATTCGATTTTTTTATACTCATGTACGGGCTTAAAATTCTCTGCGTTGATCCCTACTCCATGGACATGTTCAATACGTTGTGCTTTAAAACGCCGGGTCGCTATTTCATAGTCTTCTTGATTAATCGTTATCAGGCAATCTGTGTGATGGGCCATTTTTTTTTCGATAGGATAATAGATAAGCCAGTTCAAAAAGGGAGCGCCCTTGCAAAAATGGAAACCGTGGGCCGTATAAATGACCTTCGTTCCCATTTTTCTTGCATTTCTCGCGGCCAGACGGGCCAGCACCCCTCCCATAGGGGTATGGCAATGGATCATTTGGTACTGGTTTTGATCGATTATCGTTTTTAGTTCTTTATAAGCCTTGATGTTTTTGGTATTGAAGGGAGATCGTTGAATAGGAATGTCATATTTTTGATCGACATAAGGAAGCGCGATATTCCCACTCGCCGCTACATGAACATCCCATCCCTGTTCCTTGAACCATTTCATATATGGTACATGAAAGGCCTTAAAATGATAATCAACTGTTGCACAAAACAGTATTTTGTTGTCCATGTATATCACCCATCTGTCTTATAATCATTTTTTTCAACTATCTAATCAGCTCTTTTTCAACAATTGATGAAAGATAGTCTAGTAAATTCTTTCTTAAATCCTCGCGCTGTAGAGCAAATTCAATCGTTGTCTTAATAAATCCCATCTTCTCCCCAACATCATAGCGTGTTCCTTCAAAGTCGTATGCATAAACCGCTTCATGCTTATTGAGTTCAGCTATCGCATCCTAACTTTCACTTCATTGCCTCCTTTTACCCCGATATGGACATAATTTGTCTTGGTTGAGAGAGGATCTTATTATTTGCAAGGTTTACTAGTTTCTCCCTCAGTGTTTCTTTATCCAAGTTTGAATAGATGGAGATGATTTCCTCAATCTCTTCCACAAAAAGCTCTGCCGTTTTTCCGATATAAATCTTTGGATACACTTGCTGATCATGGATTTCATCTGCTTTCAACAATTCTTCAAAAAGCTTCTCCCCCGGCCTCATTCCTGTGAATTCTAAGCCGATTTCTTCAATTGAATTCCCTGATAACTTGATTAGATTTTTTGCCAGGTCGACTATTTTTACCGGTTCCCCCATATCTAATACGAAGATTTCGCCGCCTTTTGCCAGTGCACCAGCCTGAATGACAAGCCTTGATGCTTCCGGGATTGTCATAAAATAGCGGACCATATCCGGATGAGTTACCGTCACCGGACCTCCCTTTTCGATTTGCTTTTTAAATAGCGGGATCACACTTCCGCGGCTTCCTAATACGTTCCCGAATCTGACAGCAACAAACTTGGTATTGCTTTGTTTATCCATATCCTGAATGATCATTTCTGCAAGTTTTTTCGTTGCCCCCATTACACTTGTCGGGTTGACCGCTTTATCAGTCGAAATCATTACAAACGTTTCGACATTGTGCCAGCTTGCCGCTTTAGCAATATTCATTGTTCCAATTACATTATTTTTAACAGCTTCTTCCGGATTTCTCTCCATTAACGGTACATGTTTATGAGCGGCAGCATGGTAAACAACATCGGGGTTATATGTACTCATAACCGACATCATTTTCTTAGCATCCTGTAAGTCTGCAATTTCTGTGATAAATTCAATCTCAGTATCTCTAAAATTGACTTTTAACTCCATTTCAATTGAATAAATACTGTTTTCACCGTGACCGAGCAAAATTAACTTTCTTGGATTGAATTTGGAAATTTGCCGCGATATTTCAGAGCCAATTGACCCCCCTGCTCCAGTGACTAACACCACTTTGTTTGTGATGTAATCAGATATACTGTCGATGTCCATTTCCACTGGATCCCTTCCCAGGAGATCTTCCACCTGAACATCACGAAATTGATTCACAGAAACTTTTCCCGTTACTAAATCCTCCAGCATCGGAAGAATTTTGGTTTTCGCCTTTGTTTTTGCACACTCTTGAAAGATAATGTTTAATTCTTTTTTGCTAAGTGAGGGAATCGAAATGATGATATTTTCAATGTCGAGTTCCTTTACCACGCTCTCGATTTTTCCAACCCCGCCAATGACAGGGATTCCCAAAATATCAAGATGATGTTTTTTGATATTATCATCTATGAACGCAACCGGTAAAAGGTCGACCTCCTTATTCTTAAACAGCTGTCTTGCTACCATAGTCCCTGCCGATCCTGCACCGACTATTAACGTCCTTTTCTTGTTTTCTTGCTTATTGATGATTGAATCTCGATAAAATCTCCAGACAAATCTCGATCCCCCTATTAACAACATATGAAGCAGCCATGTCACAGCTAGCAGCCTAAAATGTATTTCCTGAATCAAGGCTTGCTGGACGATAACGGCAAAAAGAATCGAGTAAGATACGACTTTAATAATTATTAACAATTCCCCAATACTTGCATATTCCCACGCCTTCTTATAAAGCTTGAACTGTACGGAAAAAAAGTGGTGACTAAACAAGATAGCAAGAGAACTCATAATTAATGGAAAGGTAAACACATAGATGTTCGCATTTACGAGAAACGAACTAATAAAAATGGCACTCAATACAATACACGAATCAATCATGATAAATAAGGACAACCTCTGTCCGTACGTCATATCCTGGCTCCTTCCTTTAACTAATTATTTCGTGGTTGTCTACTTCAAGATTCCGTATTCTAGTTTTAATTGCATAATCCAGCAGCTTCTTGATTTCGATAAGCTGCTCTTTCGAAGCATCTTGTTTGATGTATCTGATCGCTTTTTTGATTGATTTCGGGTGGCTATCAAGGATCTCCATTTACCCAACGACTCCTTAAAATAAAGTAAAGTTCTTATGTATAAGGTCTTTACGAAACCTCATACATAAGAACTTTACATCAGCAAAGCGCAAGCGCATTGCAGAGAGGGACATCGACTAACAACCGCTACGTTCTGTGGCGATGTCGGAACTAGACACCAGTTCTAATATTTATCTTGTAAAAACAAAATGGGCATCTAACCCTTCCTCACACCACACTTTCGACGACTTGCGTCTAAGGTTTCTTTCAACCCACAGCATGATCGAGTGCCTTCATTGATAATGGAAAGTAGGCATCACCAAATTATTTTATTGTTTTAGTTGGATAACGAATATTTCGTTCTTAAAAAAGAACAAGTAGTCTAAAAAAATTTCAACGTTCTATTTTTCGTTGATAATCGCCCCGATTAGTTTTGCATGGGCAAGCTCTAATACTCTTCTGGCTTCTGCTGCCTTTTCCAGCTCAGTTTTTCCTCGATTTAAGACTAAAACGACTCCATCACATTGATTTGCTAATACTCTCGTTTCCGTAAATTCTAATACAGAAGGAGAATCGATTAGTACGATATCATATGAATTCGATGCCATCCTTAATAAATCCGTCATCTGTTCGTAACCCAGTAACTCTGCAGGATTAGCAGTAATTGACCCACTCGATAGTATCTTCATTTTGCCAATCCCTGGACGTTGAATCGCGTCCTCGAAAATGATTCGATTCGTCAGCACATTTGTTAATCCAACTTCATTCGGGATTTTAAAGATCTTATGAATGATCGGTTCCCTTAAATTAGCGTCAATCAGAAGTACCTTTTCTTTTTGTTGGGACATCGAGACGGCTAAATTTGCTATTATCGTTGATTTCCCTTCACTCTTTCCAGTTGAGGTTATTAGGAATGTACGTTTCTTTCTCTCCTCTGATAAAAATTGAATGTTTGTTCTTATCGTCCGAAATTGATCAGATATGATGGAATATGGATTGGAAAAAGTGACTAGATTTCTTTTTTTCAAGACAGATGCTTGATGTTTCTTATTGAATATCAAGTGTCTCACCCCTTAATTTCAACTCTGCCTGTTTAATTTTTTTAGCAAATAGTTTTTTCTTATTCAGATTGGCAATGACCCCGATAACTGGTACCCCTAGCACATCCTCAACCTCACTTTCCCTTTTGATGGTCCCATCCAAGGAATCCAACAAGAATACCAAACCAATTCCCGCGATGATTCCAAACACTAATGCGATGATGATGGTGCGATTTTGAGCTTCGTTGATAGGGTTGGGGTTTACCTTTGCCTCAGATAATAACCGCACTCCTTTGAAATCTAAAATATTCACAATTTCATTTTTAAATACTTTTGCTGTTGTATTCACAATGTTAGCCGCCATCTCTGGGTCTGCATCAGTTGCAGAAATTCTAACCACTTTCGATTCATCAACTCTTTCAACCACTATTTGCCCAGCTATTCCTTCAGAAGATCCCGATAGTTGTAACTCATCTTTTACTTTTTCCATAATAATGGGATCTTTGATCATGACCATTAGAGTCTTCATATTCTCAGAGTCTGATTCAATAATAATTCTTGTAGACGTCTGATAGAGTGGGACATTATTGAGGTTATTATAGAAAATCCCTGCTGATGTTGTCAGGATTGTAACAAGGATAATAATCCAGAGACGTTTCTTTATTACCTCGTAATATTCCTTTAAATTAATTTCTTTTCCCTTCGTATTCTCGATGGAGTTCTGCTGTTTTTCCCCGCCCATTAGAACCACCTTTGCTTTAATAAATTTTGTTGAATGTCTATTTTATTCTTATTCTATATATCGAACAATACTACCAAAAAAAATCTTGTTAATACCTTACTTTTGTTTACTTTCATTTGAACTGTGTATGGAATGGCATTTGTTTTTTTAAACGGTGACCTCTTATTCATACTAGTTCTTTATAAAGAACATGTCAACAATAAATTCATCTCTCTTGTAAAAAGTATTTATGGTTCCATTTACCGTTGCGAAATGGTTTGAATAAAAACCAAAGGTTACCTCTTTATATGTACTAGCGGCCAAATAGCTTTTTAAAGAAGCTAATCTTGTTGCTCTGGTCCTGATGGATGACGGACATTTTAGAGTGGGATTTCCTTACATTATATTCCTGGAAGGATTGTGTAGTGGCTAATATTGTTTTTACTGTTTCTTCATCCTGCATCATTTTCTCTATATCAAACACGACTGGTATAAGAACCGTATTCGGTCCGACGTATGCTTCCCCTTTTTGTTCCACACGAAAACCAAATGATATTCGCAGCATCCGAAATAACTTTTTCTCAATAAGTGCCAAATAATATTTGGGATTATTTCTATTTGCATGGTCATAGAATACGTGCATAAAATGTTGGAAATACCCCTGACGCTGGTACTCTTTATGAATGCAAAGCTTATCAATCTCCCAGATTCGATTTTGATGCAGCCTGATTTCATCATATTTCGAAAACTCAAACCTTGATGGCCCTTCTACCGTGCTGTTTGGATTTCTTGGATCATACGGGATGAACTCAATGGTTCCAATTACCTCTTTTTGTCTAATGGAATTTCCCATGGGTAATAGTAGATTGTATCTTACCCCATTTTTGGCATATGGATCGTTGTACCACCCATATTTTTCACAAAAATATTCCCAGGTATTTTCAAACTTTTTTTGTTGTCGATATGTTTTAACGATTTCATACATGCTTCATAACCGCCCTATACTGTTACTTCAGATCCATTCATTTCCTTACCATCGCAGGATTCTCAAAGCCCCTATACTTCTTTTCCAGTATAAGGGCAACGATGATATTGTATTTCCTGATCATAAATTAACTGTCTAAAGGATCTATGGGAGGGGGAGGTTCTCCGGGATGACCATGTCCCGGAGGAAAAAACTTCATCGTCATACTAACGTCGAGAATCTCTATCACCGGTTTATTCCATGCCTTTTTCATATTTTCACCGCCTTTCTTAAGGAATTTTCTTAATAAAGAACATCTAAAGTAAATCTTCTGTAATCGAATTGCTGCTGCAAATAAAAAGAATCTTGAATTAAACGTCATTCAAACCATTCGTTATAAAGAACATAAGTGTATAATATCACCCAAAATATGGACTGTCAATTTTTTCTTAGCATTTTTTTTACTAAAAAGTTCCTCTTCAATTTGGCGTGGTTCATTATCTGTCAAATCTGTTTTTTATTAAAAATATCAATCTCAGTCTTTACAAAACCCTGATCCATGAAAAAAAGCCTGTCCGAAACGGACAAGCTTTGTTAACTTTTTTGATATTTTTGCACAAATGTCCAGATGAGATTAACCAATCACATGATAACCGGAATCAACGTGAATGTTTTCCCCAGTAATGCCGCGGGCCATGTCGCTGAATAAGAAAACAGCTGTATCCCCTATTTCTTCAGGAGTGGTAGTACGGCGGAGTGGGGCTTCCTCTTCAATTTTTCGCAAAATCGAGTTAAAGTCGCTGATTCCTTTTGCTGACAATGTACGAATTGGTCCGGCAGAAATCGAATTTACCCGGATTCCTTGTTTGCCAAGGTCGCTCGCTAAATACCTTACACTTGCATCCAATGAGGCTTTTGCTACACCCATGACATTATAATTTGGCAGAACGCGCTCGCCGCCAAGGTATGTCAATGTCACGATGCTGCCACCCTCAGTCATTAGCTCCTTTGCTGCCTTGGCGACTGCAGTCAGGGAATAGGAGCTGATGTTATGGGCAAGCAGGAAACCATCGCGTGTCGTATTCAGGTAATCGCCTTCAAGCTCTTCCTTATTGGCAAAAGCGATGCAATGGGCGAAACCATGGATCGTTCCTGCTTCTTCCTTGATTGCCGTAAAGCATTTTTCGATATCGGCATCATTTGTCACATCACATGGCAGCACCGGTGATGATGCACCCAGGGATTCTGCCAGCTCTTTCACATTTTTTTCAAGACGATCGCCTGCATATGTAAAAATTAACTTTGCACCTGCCGCATGCAGGGAACGTGCAATTCCCCAGGCGATACTCCGTTTGTTGGCAACACCCATTACTACGTATGTTTTCCCATCTAATGATAGAGTCATGGCTTGATGGCCTCCTATTGAATACAAGTTATTAGCACCTAGTACTAATTAGAGTATAGCAAATATTGTTATGGAATCAAAATGTTTTTCGTAAACGATTAGTCTGCCTTAGAATAGTGGACTAATTAGCATTTACGTTAGCTTAATGAATTAAATGGTTGATATTGCCTTAGGAACGAAAGAGAACCCCCAGCATCATATACCTGAAGGTTCTTGCCAGTATTTCTGGCTGTCCTTATGTTTTGCTATGAAAGATAGCTCATGAACAAGGTCGCCATTCCAAAATAGATTAAAATACTGATAATATCATTGATCGTCGTAATGAATGGGCCGGATGCCACGGCAGGGTCGATTTTCATTTTATGCATGAACAGCGGAACCAGGGAACCGGCAAGGGTTGCTACGATTAGTGTCGCGAAAATGGAAACGCCGACAAGGAGCCCAAGCACCAGGTCATGCTGCCAGATAAATACGATAAAGGTCACCAATATCCCGCAGGTGGCTCCGGTGATCAGGCCGGTTCCAGCTTCCCTGATAATGAGCTTCCACATGCTTTCTTCTTCCAAATCACCGGTGGCAATCCCCCGTACGGCAACTGCAAGTGCCTGAGTCCCCGTATTTCCTGCCATGCCGGCAATAAGCGGAATAAACACTGCCAAAATGGCCTTTTGGCTCAATGTTTCTTCGAATCTGCCGATCAGGCTTGCTGTCATCATCCCTAAAAACAAAAGAATGACTAGCCAGGGCAGCCTTTTTTTAGCCGCGGCAAACGGGTTTTTATCAACCCGGTCCAAGTCAGAAACACCAGCGAGTTTTGAGTAGTCGTCAGATGCCTCTTCATCGATAACATCGAGGATATCATCAACCGTTATGATCCCGATTAGATGTTCCTGAAAATCGACTACCGGCACAGCAAGGAAATTATAGTCCCTCATCTTTCGTGCGACTTCTTCCTGGTCCTCGGAAACAGATACAGCAACCACACGGTCAAACATGACTTCCGAGATCATCGTCTCATCATCGGCAATAATTAAATTACGAAGCGAGATAACCCCTACAAGCTTGCGGTCATCACCCACCACGTATACATAATAAATCGTTTCAGCCTGGGGTGCTTCCTTTTTCAGAATGTACATCGCTGAACGCACGGTCTGGTTGGCCGAAATGGCGATATACTCCGTAGTCATGATGCTTCCGGCCGTATATTCTTCATAGCTTAACAGTACTTTGATTTCCTTGGCTGCTTCATCATCCATGATCGTCAAGTAGCTGACGGCCTGTTCTTTATCCAGCTCGTTTAAAACATCTGCTGCATCATCGGCATACATATGCGAGAGCATCTCTGCCACATATGCAGGGGCCATTTCAGCAAGCAAGTTTTCATATTCTTCTTCTTCAATCTCGATATTTTCAAAGAGGCCGGCCATTTCCTCCGGTGAAAGGTAAAGATATACCTTAGGACGAATGTCAGCCTCTAAACCAGTGTAAAACTGTGCCTGATCGTACGGATGCAGTTCAACAAATTCTTTACGAAAAGAATCGATATCCTCAAGCATTAAAGCTTCAATTAACAGACTGGCATTTACATAGTTCTTTTCGTTTTCCACGGAATCCGGCATTTCATGGCACCTCCCCCTGTAAAAAAAAGCTTTTCAAAGTTGACAAAGACGATGATTTAATTTTCCCTCTGGGGTAATATACTATTAGCTTATATTACAAAGAAAATATTTAAAGGGTGAAAAAGAATGAAGATAGATATCATTGGCGATATTCACGGCTGCTTTGAAGAATTCAGAAAGCTGACAAAACAACTCGGTTACTCCTGGGATAGCGGAATACCTGTACATCCTTCTAACAGGATCCTCGCATTTGTAGGAGACCTGACTGACAGGGGACCGGCTTCGTTAAAAGTCATTGAAGCTGTATATGAACTCGTTTTGAAACAAAAAGCCTTATATTCACCGGGCAACCACTGTAACAAACTATACCGTTATTTTCAAGGAAATAAAGTGCAAATCAAGCACGGACTGGAGACAACTGTTGCAGAATATGAAGCCCTGCCGGCCCGCGAGCAAAAGAAAGTGAGAAAAAAGTTTATTGACCTCTATGAGCAGGCACCGCTTTACCAAACTACCGATGATGGAAAGTTAATCATCGCCCACGCCGGCATTCGCGGTGACTACATTGGGAAATTTAATGATAGGGTAAAAACTTTCGTGCTCTATGGGGATATTACCGGTGCGAAACACCCTGACGGCACTCCGGAAAGGCTTGATTGGGCTAAGAGCTATACCGGTGAGCTATGGATTGTCTACGGACATACACCGGTTCCGGAAGCGCGCAAAGTAAACCACACATATAACATTGATACTGGCTGTGTGTTCGGGGGGAAATTAAGCGGCCTTCGATATCCGGAGATGGAACTGGTTGATGTTCCTTCAACCATGCCGTATATTGCTGAAAAGTTTCGTACTGTGTTTGATTAAAAAGAATATGAGGGGGCACTCATAAATTTGGATAATGGCTCTTAAATCTGAAGAATCGCTCTTAAATCCGAGTAATAGCTCATAAGTCTGAAAAATCGCTCTTAAGGTGCTCACCAGTCTAAATTTTAGTTCCGCATTGTCTGGACCGTAACCAATAAATTTGAAAAGGATTCATTGCCTCTCATCCATGTTATCCAATAATTAAAGGGATCGATACCCTCTATTTTCAGGGAATCAAGCCCTTTCCGAGTACTGATATTGTATGCAGCCGAAGAGATTACCGCGATTGATTAATGAGCCGAAGCATATCAGCTGGAAGCGGTTCCTCAAACGTAAGGGTCTTCTTGATCAATGGATGGAAAAACATCACGCTGCAGCAATGCAGGGCTTGTCTGGAAATATCATTCCTGTGTCCTCCATATAAATCATCACCCGCAAGCGGGAAGCCATAGTGTGATAAATGGACACGAATCTGGTGGGTTCGTCCCGTCAAAAGCTGAAGTCCAATATAAGTGTATCCGCTTAACCGGGCCATTACCTCAAAAAGCGTGCAGGCATATTGGCCATCGGCTCTTACTTCCCGTTCAATGATGCTTGTTGGTTTTCGGCCAATCGGTTCTTCAATATTGCCCTTTTCTTCTTTGATGATGCCTTCAACAACCGCTAGGTATTTCCGCTTCACCAAACCTTGTTGCTGCTGTTCGCCGAGCAAGTGATGCACATGCCGGTGCTTTGCAATCAACACAAGCCCTGAAGTATCGCGGTCGAGCCTCGTAACAATATGGATGGTGGATGCTAGTCCTTTTTTTCTGTAGTAGCCTGCCAAAGCGTTGGCAAGGCTGCCGGTTGGATGTTCCCTTGATGGGATTGTATTCATGTAAGCCGGTTTTACGGCAACAAGGACAAACTCATCTTCATATTTAATCTGGATCGGGATATTTTCAGCAATAAGCCCCTCGCTCGTCTCTTCCGGGGGAAAAATAACCTCGATTTTATCGCCGTTTTGCAGCATATATCGAACTGTCACTTCTCTATCGTTTACGATTAGTTTTCCACCGTCGAATTTGATCGCTGTCAATGTCCGTTTGGAAATGTGTTGTTTGCTCAAGAATTCTCTCAACAACTTGCCGGCATCGCTTTCGCCAGCCACCCATTTAAGCCGGAACGGGTTTCGAAATTCTTTGTTTGGCATGTATTTGCATTAGCTCCTTACTCTGCGATGAAAGAATCATGAACCCTTTTCCAAAAAGGAAATCGACGGAATCTGGCAAAACGGATTTTCTCATCCGCTACCCGAAATTGCATCAATTTAACATCTTCATGAAGCAAGGACAAATGATCAATCGTAATTTGAAAGTTTACATTGTTGACCGGTCTCAGCATGCAGGTATGGTGCGCCGGCAGTAATAATGGCGAACCAACCGTACGGAAGACCCGATTGTTGATCGAAGCCATTTCAGCAAGCTGGATGGCATCAAAGGAAGGGTGGATAATCGCCCCGCCTAGCGCTTTATTATACGCCGTGCTTCCGGAAGGAGTTGACAGGCAAAGTCCGTCACCGCGGAATGTTTCAAAATGCTGTCCGCTTATCTCGACATCCATAACGAGGGTTCCCTCCACACTTTTTACCGTTGACTCATTCAAAGCAAGGAATCTAGACTCCCTGCCGCCGTGCTGATAACGGACGATCACTTCCAGGAGCGGGTATTCCACGACCTGAAATGGCGTTTTAGCCAGAGCAATGACAAGCTTTTCGATTTCTTCAGGTGTCCAATCGGCGTAAAAACCCAGGTGGCCGGTGTGTACACCGACAAAGGCAGTCTTATCCAGGCGGTTTTTATAGCGGTGAAAAGCATACAATAGTGTACCATCGCCTCCTATTGACACAACGATATCCGGCTGGTCTTCGTCATATCCCAGGTTAAAGTCCTGAAGATAGGTGCGCATTTTATGCATCAGCGCATTCGATTTAGCATCTCCTTTTGAGGTTACCGCAAACTTCATAAATCTCATCCTAGTTAATAGATTTTTTACTCCCGTTCCGCTTTTCCCAATGTTTCTTTCTTTCTTGAAAAAATCCGCTGTGCTTCCTGGATTTCCAGACGTATTTGCGACATTTCTTCATCGAGTGAAAAAGCCGCTTCTGCCGCCCTCTTCAGGCGAACCTGGATGTCTTCAGGAAAGTCGCCTTTATATTTATAGTTTAAGGAATGCTCGACCGTCGCCCAGAAGTTCATCGCAAGCGTCCGGATCTGAATCTCCACAAGAATTTTCTTTTCACCATGGATGGTCTGGACCGGATAGCGGATGACCACATGATAAGATCGATAACCACTCGCTTTCTTATGAGAGATATAATCCCTTTCTTCTACTATTTCAAAATCATTCCTCATCCGTAACAGCTCGACTACTTTCTTGATATCGTCCACAAACTGGCACATCATCCGCAGTCCTGCAATATCCTGCATTTCGGTATCCAGTTTGTCCAGCGGGATATTCTTTTTGGCGGCCTTATCCAAAATACTAATGATCGGCTTAACCCTTCCCGTGACGAACTCAATCGGTGAATGGACATGGTCACGTTCAAATTCCGTTCTCATACCCTTTAATTTCACCTTTAATTCAACAATGGCCTGTTTATAAGGGGCCAAAAAGTCATCCCAATGTTCCATTTGCTGCACCACCTGTTCCCAACTCCGCTTTTCAGCTGTCATTTAAGAAAAGAAAAGCGCAAGCTCCGTGGTTAAAAAAAGAACGACTAAGATCGCCGCGTCTTTATGTCTTGGTCCACACTAGTCCATCCTTGTCCGCTGGAGCTATACACCCTTCAAGGTTCAAAAGTTATCTCTATCACTTCAAAAAAATCCGCTCTACGCTTGAAACAAGTTCTTCCCCGTAATTGCTGTTTCCCTGAATATTATCTATTAAATAAGCGAGCTCTTCAGATATACCTGTCAATTCAAGCTTCTCATCATCTGAAATAAGGACTACTGGCAGTTTTTTTGACACGGCCTCTTTAAGATGGGGCCAGACGGTTTCAGGCAGTGAAATGTATGTATAATCATCGTTATTTTCCGTAATGTAGATAAAAGCAGCACCATCCGAATCCACTAACATCTGTTCTTTTGGTGTCAGTTCAGCCAAATCCACGGTACCTTCTGTTTTAAGTAGCAGTTGTTGATTGTCGATGTCAATTTCCTTGATTGTAATTTTCTCTCTCATATTTTAACCTCCCAGTTTCACGACTATATTTTATCACATTCGCTCAATGATTCCTAAAAATTCCGGTTTGCTGTTACAAAAATTAAAGGGATAATAGTTGTAAGAGAACAGCTCGACCAACTTGAGCACATAGGTTAATGAAAATGAGGAGTGCGTATACCATATTACTTAAAATAAGCACGATTAGAACAATAGGAGAGATGATACTAGTGGATCAGCACATCGAAATTGAATTCAAGAACTTAGTAAATAAACAGGAATTCGATAAACTTAAGGAATATTTCAACGTCGCCGAATTGGATTTTGTAACCCAGGAAAATCATTATTTCGACACACCGAGTTTCGAATTGAAGGAGAAAGGATCCGCATTAAGAATACGCCAAAGAAACGGAAATTCCGAACTGACACTTAAACAGCCTGCAGAAGATGGGTTGCTTGAGACGAACCTAGCCCTGACAAATGAACTGGCAAATGATATATTAATCGGGAAATCCCTGCCGGACAATGAAATTACCAGGTTAATAGAGTCATTGAAGATCACTTCCTCTGACATTCGTTATTTTGGCACTCTGCAAACAAGCAGGGCAGAAGTTCCATATAAAGGCGGATTACTAGTGTTTGATCATAGTTCTTATTTAACAAAGGAGGATTATGAGGTAGAATACGAGGTATCAAATAAAACCGAAGGACAGGAAATTTTTGGAGACTTGCTTCAAAAACTTCAAATACCTGTAAGAAAAACCGAAAATAAAACTAGACGCTTTTATCAGGCAAAATTCAATAAATAATTCAACTATTAAGGCAGCCTTGCCAAATTAATTTCTTGAGGTGAAAGAATTGAAATTACAGGATGTTAAAATGTTGATGGATCTCCAGTCACTGCAAGGATTAACCGATTCACAAAATCCTGCCGGGCAACCTGACGGAAATCTTTTTCAGGAAATGCTCCATGCAGCTATCGGCCAGGAAGGGGGAAATGCCATTTCCCAGAAACTTGGAGGGCTTGTGGATATGCTGGCCGACAAGAATATCCTCGGGAATTTGCTTGAAAGTTCGTCTGCTGGCCCGCCTCCCTTAAGCGTATCCCCTGCCCTGCCGCCAGCGCCATTGTCCTTGGGAAAAGAAACTCCCGCGGAATTTAAAGAACTCATTGAAAAAGCAGCCAGCCTGTATCATTTACCGGCAAAGCTCATTAAATCGGTAATCCAGCACGAGTCCAATTTCAACCCAGATGCGATGAGTGGAGCCGGGGCTTCGGGATTAATGCAGTTAATGCCTTCCACTGCTAGAGGACTCGGTGTAAAGAATTTACTAGATCCGCATGAAAATGTTATGGCAGGAAGCAAATATCTTCGCCAAATGCTTGACCGCTACAATGAAAACATCGAGCTTGCGCTTGCGGCATATAACGCGGGCCCTGGAAATGTTGATAAATACGGGGGTATCCCTCCGTTTAAAGAAACCCGCAACCATGTAAAAAAAGTCATGGATACGTATCACAGTTAAAGTGATATGGCTGTCTCGAGAAGGGGAATTTGGATTTTGAAGCCGAGCGCTTTTCGCAAGTGGCATTCCAGTAATTTCTCTACTCCGAGCCAGTTTTTTTTCATCAAAATGAAATCGCTTTCAACAATAATGAATTCAGTGTTTTCAAAGCTTTAACCCATTCCTTCCTCCTGTCAGCAAGCTGGAAATTTGAGATATTGAAGGGCGCTTGTTAAAATAATCATACATTAATCTTAAAGGAGTAATCACCATGACAGAAGGAAACCCTAAACCTTATGAGGTAATTGGAGAGGAACTTTTACACAGGCTAATTGATGTCTTTTACTCCAAGGTAAGCAAGCAACCGGAACTCATACCCATTTTTCCAGACGATTTAACTGAGACTGCCAGAAAGCAAAAGCAATTTATGACGCAATATCTCGGTGGTCCTTTACTATATACGAATGAACACGGCCACCCGATGCTGCGGGCGCGCCATATTCCTTTTGAAGTTACTCCCAGCCGTGCTGAAGCATGGCTATCGTGCATGAGGGAGGCAATGGACGAGGTTGGCCTGAAAGGAGAATTTAGGGAGTTTTTCTATCATCGTCTTTATCTGACAGCACAGCACATGATCAATACACCTGAAAAAGATGAGAAAGGAGAAGACAATTGAGTTCTCAAAAACCGATTTTCAATATTACTGATTGGATTAATTCTCAAGCCTGCCCTGGTTCAGGAAAAAAGCCAATTGAAATTTATGTATTTGTGGATCCTTTATGTCCTGAATGCTGGGCTTTGGAACCAATAATAAAAAAATTGCAGATCGAATATAGCCAATTGTTCAGTTTAAAGCACGTCTTAAGCGGTAAATTAGAATCTCTTAACAGAGGGAAGTATAAAAATTACGATACGATTGCCCAGACTTGGGAAAGAACCGCTTCCCGTTCAGGAATGTCCTGTGATGGAAGCCTGTGGTTCGAAAATCCGATCGCTTCCCCTCACAGTGCCTCCATTGCGATAAAAGCGGCTGAATTGCAGGGGCGGAAGCCGGCGATTTTATTTTTGAGAAAGCTTCAGGAATTATTGTTTCTTGAAAAGCGAGACATTTCCGATATAAAAGTCCTGATCGAATGCGCCCGCGAAGTAGGCCTGGATGTGGACGAATTCATGAATGACATCACTTCTGCAAGTGCTGCTAAAGGTTTCCAATGCGACTTGAAAATCACCTCGGAGATGGATGTCAATGAGTTTCCCACCCTTGTCTTCTTCAATCAAAATATAGAAGAAGAAGGGATAAAAGTTTTAGGTTCCTACCCTTATGAGATATACGTACATATCCTTGAGGATATGTTACAAGGCCTCCCAAAACCAAAAAGTCCCCCTACCCTCGAGTCTTTTATCCAGTCCTTCAAGCTAGTGGCAACGAAAGAAATTGAAGTCGTTTATAATATGAGCAAAAATGAAGTGGAACGGGAAATGAAAAAGCTTGTCATCAAGCAAATTGTCGAGATGATTCCTGCAAAGTACGGAACATTCTGGAGGTATATCGAGACCCATTAAAAGTGAAAAAGCCTTGCAAATCACAGATTTGCAAGGCTTTTTCTATTTATAGGTACTAAAGGGGATGGAAGAATTTTCACATCCAAACAAAGGGGGGTATGTTTGCTTGTGATCAACTTTACTATCTTACTATAGCAGACAAGCCAAACTTATTTCAAGAAGTTTGTGCTTTTCTTCACAATATTGTCATATTTTTAGAATAGCGTTTGTCCTTATACATATACATGGAATATAGACCGGTCCGGGAGGCATGCCCAATGAAAGCAAAAATCGTCTTTTACCTGTTCTTATTAATTGCCATGTTATTTCTCCAGTTGCTGGGACTGATGAAAATCATTCCCGTTTATATTAGCTCTCCTCTTTTATTTATCACCTTATTCTTCTTTCTCTATCATTTTAACCAGCGTAACCGATTTAAAGGTTTCTGATTAAGAAAAGCGAAGGGCTTTGTATTAAAGAGCGTCGACTAAAATTCACCACGTCCTGCACGGCAAAACAAGATACCAGTACATACTATAGTTATTCAAAAAACAGCCTCCGCACCTGAGAGGCTGTTTTTGTATCAGATTATCCTAACAAAGATTCCATCTCTGTTAGTCTTTGTTCAAATACCTTAAGGGCTTCCCGGATCGGATCTGCCTCTGTCATGTCGACTCCGGCTTTTTTGAGAACCTCGATTGGATAGTCGGAGTTCCCTGATTTCAGAAATTCGATATAACGTTCCACTGCAGGCTGCCCTTCTTCGAGGATTTGTTTGCTTAAAGCCGTAGCAGCGGAGATTCCGGTTGCGTATTGATATACATAGTAGTTGTAGTAGAAATGCGGAATCCTGGACCATTCCAGACCAATTTCTTCATCAATGACGATATTATTTCCGAAATATTTCTTATTCAATTCATAATACTCTTTTGTAAGCATATCAGCAGTTAATGCTTCACCATTCTGTGCTTTTGTATGAATCAAATGCTCGAATTCGGCAAACATGGTCTGGCGGAATAACGTTCCCCGGAAACCTTCCAAGTAATGGTTCAACAGATAAATTCGCTTCTTTTCATCACCAATCGTTTGTAATAAATAATCATTCAGCAAGTTCTCGTTACAGGTGGAAGCAACCTCTGCAACAAAAATGGAATAGTTGCCGTATGGGAACGGCTGGTTTTTTCGTGTATAGTAGCTATGCACAGAGTGGCCAAATTCATGCGCCAGCGTGAATAAATTATTTAGGTTGTCCTGCCAGTTCATTAACACGTACGGATTGGTCCCATATGCACCTGAGGAGTAGGCGCCGCTTCGCTTGCCTTTGTTTTCCTGGACATCGACCCAGCGGTTTTCAAAGCCTTCCTTTAACACATTCAGATAATCTTCTCCCAGTGGCGTCAGACCATTTAATACATACTCTTTTGCCTCATCATAGGGTATCTCCATCTTGACTTCCTTCACCAATGGAGTATAAAGGTCGTACATATGGAGTTCATCAAGCCCGAGCACTTTCTTTCTCAAATCGACGTATCGATGAAGCAAATGAAGGTTTTCATTCACTGTATTCACTAAATTATCATAGACGCTCTCGGGGATATTATTGTTGCTCAACGCAGCATGGCGGGCTGATTCATATTTACGCACACTTGCATTAAAATTATGATTCTTAATCGCTCCGGAAAGGGTGCTGGAGAACGTATTCTTGAACTGTCCGTAAGTGGCGTACACCCCTTTAAATGCTTCCTCCCGAACGCGGCGGTTTTCACTTTCAAGAAAACGGATATAACGGCCGTGGGTAATTTCCGCTTCATTGCCGTTTTCATCCTTAATAGACGGAAATACAAGATCGGCATTATTTAACATCCCGAATGTATTGCTTGACGCATCCAGCACTTCAGATGCCTGTGCAAGCAGCGCTTCTTGGTCAGCTGTAAGCACGTGAGGCCTTTGCTTGTTGATTTCCTCCAAGGAATGTTCGTAAAGCTTCAGCTCCTCTTTTTCCTGAAGGAACTGTTGGATCCTGCTCTCCTCAACGCCAAGCAACTCAGGAACGACAAAGGCGAATGCACTTGCCGCCTGGGAGTATAAGCTTTTGGCACGATCATCCATGCCCTGATAGAAGGAATTTGTCGTATCCTGATCATAACGCATATGCGAATATGTATAGACCCTGCCCAGCCTCTCAAAAACATCATCTTGAAACTGAAGCGCGGTATACAATTTTTCAGCACTATCCCCAAGTGTGCCCTTAAAGGAGTCAGCCTTCGCCAGATCTTCCTTTACACCTTTCCATTCATTTTCCCAATCCTCTTCGGTTGCAAAAATATCTTCCAATCTCCATGTATCTTCCGCTGCAATTTCGTCTCTTAAAGGCAGCTTTGTTACACCTGTATCCTGTGCCATGAATGAATCCTCCATTTCCAAAAATTCTTCTATTACTATTTCTCCTTTACCGGAAAAATTCCTGCTGTTATTCGAAGCCCGAAATATCCGTAATACTATTTTACCTTATTTATCCTCCTGCAACAGCTTTTGATGCCTATAGTAAAATTCCTTTTCCAACTCCAGCCATTGATCATATGTTTTTGGAATCACAACTTTCTTCATTACTTTAAAGTATCCGGAATTATACTCTTCTATATACCCTGTTTTTCTGAAAAACCACACATAGTTGATCAGCGGATACAAGTAATTTTTCTTATCAAGGAGAGAAAGCTTTCTTAACCGGATATCACCATTTTTTATTCTGCTGCTGTAGGAATGGATACATTCATTCATAGACAGAGTCTGGCCCTGAGCCTTTCGATAAAGTGTATCGATAAATACATAGGCCTGCCACTTGATCGATGCAGTTTCTACCAAATGCATTCCGGCAATGGGAACCCCCACTTCTGGAGGCAGGGTAACGGGAGAAATTCGATTCACATAAAGAAAGCGGAAGAAGGGTTGTGTTATCTTTGCGGTTTTCGCACTGTGGAAAGACCAGGATCTTCTTTTGTCTCTCCATAAAGAGAGGTAGGGAAGCCGATGGGAAGACTGATGAAACAAGGACTCAAAGGGAATAGAAGGCAGGGTTGCAAAGCTTTGATAGGCAAACACAGTCCGCGGAGAAAAAGGGAAAACTTTCTCAAGCTTTGTTATTCGACTTTTATACGGGCAGAAGGCAATGATCGCCGGTGAGTCCTCGGTGCCCGATAAAAACATCCAATCAAAGTTTCGTAATGAAAACATATTCTGCCCTATTTTATTGATGTTTCGTTCAGCAAGAATCCAGATCGGGATGATTCCTTGGCTGCGATAGGCATTGGTTCTCCGGATAAAGTCTTCCTCAGAAATGGTTGAGCTTTGAAATTCAATGGCATATTTCTGGGAATCTGCAATTAAAAGGATATCAGCCCTTTGCCGTATCTCCGGAATGTACGCTTCTAAAAAGGCAGGGTACTGTTTATAGATCAGCCATTGGTAAAGTTTCGTCTTCCCTAACAGATGATATTCAGACTCGGATTCAGAGGATGCATTGCAGGAGAAATTACGGATGTGGGCAAAGTGCGGGATTTTTATGTTTCCGGCTTTTATGGTTACTTCGGTTTCACAACAAGGACAATAAAAGGTCTCTTCCTTTTTCATTTCGAGAAGCTTTTCTTTTGTCATTATATTATACAGGCTAACGTAGGAGCCTTGTTTATTTTTTGCTGTCAGCATGAATCTCCTCCTCTCTGCCTATTTACATTCGAGATTTCCTCTTTGAATCCCTTCTTTTTCAAAAAAATAAAAAAAAGGACCTGAGATCTGCGAGGGAAACGTCCATAGATCGCAGGTCCTTTGCGGCTGCTTATAAAAGAGGCGACAGCAGGCGGCATGTTGATTCTATCATTTTCAAGCCGATATTTCGTTTTGAAAATGTTTCAAGATGCAATTCCCTGGACTCCAGGATGTCATGCAGGAAATCATTGACAAGCTTTTGGGTGCTTCCTGTTTTATATAAAAACGCATTTACCTCAAAATTCAGGTGAAAGCTGCGCATATCCATATTGGAAGTTCCAATCGAAGCTAGTTCGTTGTCTACAATGACAATTTTACTGTGCATGAATCCGTTTTTATATTCAAAAATCCTGACTCCCGCCTCCATCAATTCTGGAAAATAGGAGCGCGATGCATGAAAGACAATCCTTTTATCGGGATTCTTCGGAACAAGGAGCCTTACATCAAGGCCGCTCAGTGCAGCAATTTTCAGTGCCTGGAATATATCTTCATCAGGTATGAAATACGGTGATGCAATCCAAACAGATTCTTTTGCCGATGTAATCATTGAAAAGAAGATATTTTTGATAACCGTAAATTCATTATCTGGACCGCCGGCTATCATTTGAACACCGCCATGATTATGTACAATCGGAAGAGGTGACAAGTATTCATCAGTCAGGAAACTATGGTCCGTGCTGTAATACCAGTCTTGTAAAAAAATGAGCTGAAGCGTACGCACCGCTTCCCCTTTCAGCATAAGATGTGTGTCCCGCCAGAACCCGAAATGTTCGTCGCGGCCTAAGTACTCATCGCCGATATTCAAACCGCCCATGAACGCAACTGACCCATCGATGACGATAATTTTCCGGTGATTCCGAAAGTTAAATTTATTATTTAAAAAAGGGAGCCTTACCGGGCCGAATTCGACCATCTCAACTCCGGCGTTCTTCAAATCCTGAATATACTGCCTAGAGAGTTGCCATGATCCAACGGAATCATATAAAAAGCGGATTTTTACTCCCTGCTTTGCCTTGTCAATCAAGATGTTTTTAATGTCCATCCCGATATTGTCATGGCGAACTATATAATATTCCATATGGATATGGTGATTTGCCTTTTTAAGCTCTTCGAGGATATGGGAAAACGTTTCGTTTCCATTTGTCAATATTTGTGTTTCTGTTCCAAAAGATATCGGGCTGTTTCCAATCCGTTGTGCAAGCTTGTACAACTTCTGCTGATGCCCCCCCATCTCCATAATCCTCTCTCTGCTGACATCTGGTTCGCCACTGACCTTTAAAAACGCTTCCTTATCCAAAAAATATTTCTTACGGAACACTCTCTCTTTCCGGTAGTTCCTGCCAAACAGGAAATAAAAAATGAAACCTACCAATGGAAACGCACCAAAAACAACCAGCCAGGTTATCGTCTGGGCCGGATGCCTGTTTTCAAGGAAAATGATAATTCCGATAACAATAAGCGAAAATGAGAGCAAAACACTGAAATAACCTAGGAAGCCTCCTCCTTTAAGGTTATCCCTGAATAAAAACCACAGACTTCCTAAAAGAACGATCAACAATAGAACCCGTACTGTATTCTTCACAAAATCCACCTGCCCGTACCAGCATCTTCAATATATATTCCATTATGTACCTTTAATATCCGAAATCCTATCCTCCTGACACAAATATTTATGTTAAGCATGTGGAGAAGTGGAAGATTGACTGTTATTCATAAAAAAGCCGATTCCTTGATGAAATCGGCCTGTCATCATGCAAAGTATTTATTTACTGTTTCAAAAACATCGCTTTCCATGACTACTTTTCCATATTCCTCAAGCATGTGTACGGTAATTGGTGATTCCTCACTGTATTCTAAAAGAAGGCTTAGTATGTTATCGATTTCTTCTTCGTCAATCTCTTCCTCAGAAAACTCAATGCACAGATAATATTTATTTCCGTACGCAAATAGCTTTGAAACCAGCTCATCAAGGCCACAGCGATTGCTAAGAGCAATTAAGTCATCGAAATCCTCAAACTCGGTAATGAATTCGAGAATGCCGTCCTCAAATTGGAGAATATTGGAGTCAAGCTGTTTTCCTTGGAAATGCTGATCCAAAAGTGACTCAATCTTTTCATCTACAGGCAGATTCTTAAGCTTTTCATCGGAAATCGGAAGTTCAAGTTTTTGGCCGTCTTTACTTAATTGGGCCCTTGTTACGAGAACCTCCAGGCCTTTCTCAAGTGCCTGTACTTGAATCCACAAAGGACCTTCAATCATGAATTCTTCTTCCTGGTGCACCTCATCCATCATTTCCCAGAAAAGCTCTTCGCTTCGCTCCCGGCTGTACCAGATTTCTTCACGGTCAAAACCGCGTTCTTCAATATCTATATAAGAAATGTAAAATTTTACGGTATCGTCATTAATGCGTTCTATTTCCATGATAGTCCCTCTCCCTTCTGTTCACATTTTGAAGGGATAATAACCCCCGAGCTTTTATAAGCTCTTTACAATATCTTTACCCATGAAGCCGTATTTGTAATCACAGCCACTCGGTAAAAATAATCTATTTTTCTTTTATTTTATGACAAAACAGACAATAAGGGAAATAAAAACATGTCCCATTTTAAAAACAATTGTTTGCCTAATATTTTATTCATTTTACAAAAAAAATCAGAAATCTGCAACTCTGAAAGCTCGGGAAAAAGCTTGCGGAAATTGACCTGCTTGCCGTTTTAATCTGCAGGCAGCGGATTCTCATTATTTATTTATATTCAAACTCATTAAAAATATTGTATAAAAAACAAACAGCCCTGGCAGGAGACCTGCCAGGGCATAATCATCTTCATTAATTAACCATTTTCTGTGCTTCACGAAGCTGGAATGTTCGCACTTTGCGTGGAAGGAATCGACGAATTTCATCCTCGTTATAGCCTACCTGCAGCCTCTTTTCATCAAGGATAATCGGCCGTCTTAACATACCTGGATTTTCTTTAATTAATTTATATAATTCTTGGAGAGGCAATGCCTCTAAATTAACATTAAGCTTTTGGAATGTTTTTGATCTGGTAGAAATAATCTCATCCGTTCCATCTTCCGTCATTCGAAGAATCTCTTTAATTTCATCGATTGACAATGGCTCAGAGAAAATATTCCTTTCTGAATATTCAATATCATGCTCTTCCAGCCACGCTTTTGCTTTTCGACATGAAGTACAACTTGGTGATGTATACAATGTAACCATGAAACATTCACACTCCCTGGATATAGAATCGACGATCTATGCTGGGAAATCTTATATTAATTTCATATGTTCTTCGCTAGTTTGAAATAACTTTAAATAAGTAATTTCTATTAATTATTATACACCAGATCGAGTGATTTGAACACCCTTTTCGAAAAATGTGAATTTCGTAGTATATCCTTATATCTCCCTTGTAGATCCCGCCCTGTTTAAGCTGAAACCAAGGATTAAGAGTACTGTTTCATTCACTTTCGATAAATTTTGTCCGGGTAATTTTCTCAATTAACTGTTATATTACCTTTTCAATGATAACTGAAATTGTTAATGCAAAGATGTAATTACGCCTATTAATTGTTTACCCATGGTTAATCGATTTAAACTATAGAGGACGTAAAAAAGAGCAAAGAGATTACCTTCGCTAGACAACCTTTAGAATATCACGCTTTTCTTCACAGTCATTAAGCTTTAGTACTTCTTCTACAAGCTGATATTTCTTCCCGTATAGGGTCTCGTCTTTATAGATGTGAATTTGTTCATAAGTCTTTTTCATACACTCATATATCTGTTCATCTTCTGCGTGATCATTCGCCCAGAAGAGTATTTCCATTTCATTAATTTCATTTGTCGCGAGGGAACGACGACGGTAGCTGATCGATGACGCGTGTCTGAAACCTTCGCGTTTGTAAAAACGCAGCCTTTTTTCAGTATCAACATCCTGTTCCGTAGCTGGCTCTACCTCCAATAAAATTGGCTTTCCCTTTTGTTTCAGTTTATCTAGAAGCTTTCTGCCAAGCCCCTGTCCCCTTGAATTGCCAGAGACAAATAAGTAATCCACAAAGACAAAGCGATCGTCTTCCACATACATCAATACATGATTTCGGCCCTCATCTTTATGATAAATATCCCCCTTTTCCTCTAACAGGGTTTCCATATGCTCCTTGGATTTCATTTCTTCGATCGGAAAATATTGATTCAGCTTTTCATACCAATTCATAAATAAATAGCTCCTCTCGTTGTAATAGCAATATGCTTTTTATTTTTTTCAAAAAAGATTTATTTTACTTTTAAAGCGGCTTTGCTTCCACTAAAATAAAGATAAGGATATAAATCTGGGTTGCAGCCGTGTGCTGCTTATCTTTTAGGAGGTTAATCATGGCTGGGTATATATTTGATTTTATTGTGGTAGCTGTGCTTATTATCGGTATAACGGCCATCAATGGTGTGTTAACGAATGGTATCGGAGAGAAAATATTTGGCGGAAAACGGCATTCCGACATTTCGAACCATTCAGCAGGAATTCAGTCCGGCTGGAAAAACGTCGGTGGGAAAAAGCAAAAATAACAAACTTTGCAGTTTACATATTAAATCATTTTGGGAAAATGTCAAATCAAAAGAGGACCAGAAACGCCTTGTTTCGCCGCTTAAGCTAGCACTGTTCTCGATTTCAAAAAGGATTGCTTATCTTTAGATAAGTAGGATACCCCAATATAGATGTCAGGTGTGTTTCAGCACTGAACTCTAAAAGGGTATCCTTTTTGCACACTAATTTCTAAGGCTAGTTATGGTGCATAGTCAACATTTGGCGTGTAATGATTCCCAGCATTCCAGAGCAGGTATTCATCGATTCCGTTATCCTTCAACGCCTTTATTTGAGCCTCCACTTCTGCTTTCCCATATTTTTTATAGTTCCCTGCACCTAGGTAAGAAGCAGTGAAGTCTTGGATCCATGGTCTTGAAGTTGGAGGAGTTTCTAGTTCAGCCAACTTTTTATTTTCTAGTTTGGCGTACTCTTGCACTAACTTGTATGGCTCAAGATCTGGTTTTGCGATGCCAAAATACGATGTCCAATGGCTTGGATAGATCATCGAAGAGATTACATCCACATTTTCCGATATCTTTGAAAAGTTCTGACCGATGCCAGGTGCTTCTGGAAGGGTTGCCGAATATCCGAAAATGTCAACAGAAACTTTAACGCCGTATGGCTTTAATTTTTCCCGTGCGTAGCTAACAAAATCGGTAACGGCTTTTACTCTTTTTTGATTATTATCGATTTTAAGGTCCTTATATTCTCCCATATCATATTTCAGCGTGCTGTCCCTTGTTTCAAATCCTTCCGGAAAACGGACATAATCGAATTGGATTTCCTGGAAGCCCATCTTTGCTGCTTCAATCGCAATGCCAACATTATAATCCCATACTTCTTTCAAAAAAGGATTGACAAAGGATTCCCCTCTACCATTCTTCCAAACTGCTTTGCCATCCACATAGGAAAGTTCCGGCTTTTGTTTCGATAAAATTGAATCCTTAAAGACGACAATCCTGGCAACCGGATAGATTTTTTTCTTTTCCAACTCTTTAAGCATTTCAGCAGGTTCTTTTATGTAGTTTTTACCGATTCCCGCATAAGCGGATTTTGGATCTTCCGGCTGGTAAGTCACATTCCCCCAGTCATCCTTAATATCAATGACCATGGCATTCAATTCAGTCCTATCAAGTAAATTGACAAGCTTGTTAAAGTTGCTTCCTCCTGCAGAATGCCCTGTTACATAAATCCCGCGCACAGCATCGGGATAAGTAAACGTTAACCCGGAATCATAAACAAAACGTGCCATCCCATCTGGCAGACTTTTTGCTGTTAGGGCCAGCTGGTTTTTTTGATGATTTAATACAGTGGGGGTTTCTTCAGCTTGTACCGGACCTCCGGATGTTGATATGACACCGGCGAAAGCAATACCGATAAGTGCCATCCGCTTGATTGCATTCATCTTGCCGCTCCTCTCAAATTGGAATCTCATTTTCTATTATAATCTTATCGAACGTGAAGGAAAATAGGCAGTCATGAACCATTTACCACAATTCGACGATTTTAGTCGTTTTTTTCAAAAAAAAGAAAGGTTAGTTTGTCTTAACATTGAAAAACGACCTCTGATGGAGGTCGTTTTTGGTTTACTTAGGAAGTACTGCTTGGTATTGTTTTAATTCCTTTTCTGAACAATATACAAAATGTCCAGGTTTCACTTCACGCATTTTCACTTCTTCACCTTCTGCATAGTTATGAATGTTCAGGTTGTACACCTTCCGTTTTCTCGTTCTTTCACTTTCCGGATCCGGTAGCGGAATCGCCGATAACAGGGATTGTGTGTAAGGGTGCAGCGGATTGGCATACAGTTCATCGCTCGTTGTCAGTTCCACAAGCTTTCCAAAGTACATAACACCGATTCTGTCACTGATATACTTAACCATCGACAGATCATGGGCGATAAACAAATAGGTCAGTTCTTTTTCCTTTTGCAGTTTTTTCAACAAATTGACAACCTGTGCTTGAATCGATACATCCAATGCTGAAATCGGTTCGTCCGCAATAATGAATTCAGGCTGAACGGCCAGGGCACGCGCAATTCCGATACGCTGGCGCTGTCCGCCGGAAAATTCATGCGGATAACGGTTGGCATGTTCACGATTCAAACCTACTGTCTCCAATAAGTTATACACCATTTCCATGCGTTCCTGTCTCGTCTTGGCCAGTCCGTGAATATCAATGCCTTCCGCGATGATATCAGATACTTTCATGCGCTGATTTAAAGAGGCAGAAGGATCCTGGAAGATCATTTGCATCTTGCGATTAAAAGCTTTTAGTTCACTTTTGGATTTCTTTCCATGTACATTAACTCCGTTAAAATTGACTTCGCCATCGGTTGCATCGTAAAGACGAATGATTGTACGTCCGGTTGTTGACTTTCCGCAACCGGATTCTCCAACAAGCCCAAGAGTTTCCCCTTTATAAATATCAAAAGAGACATCGTCGACCGCTTTTACCATGCTTGGCTTGCCAACATTAAAATATTGTTTTAAATTCTTTATTTCCAGCAATTTTTCACGTTGTGCCATCATTTACCCTCCTGCTCTGAAAAAAACTGTTTCATTCGTCTCTTAACAGCTTCGGGAGGCTCTACCTTCGGAGCATCCGGGTGCAACAGCCAGGTAGCTGCATAATGAGTGTCTGAAACTTTAAACATCGGAGGCTGCTCCTCTAAATCAATTTGCATCGCATAAGCATTTCGTGGTGCAAACGCATCCCCTTTAGGCGGATTAAGGAGATCAGGAGGAGTTCCGGGAATCGCATATAGTTCTTCATCCCTGGAATCCAAGCTTGGCATAGAACTGATTAATCCCCATGTATATGGATGTTTCGGATTGTAGAAAATTTCGTCGACTGTTCCGACTTCAACAATTTTCCCGCCATACATAACCGCGACACGATCAGCGACATTAGCAACCACGCCTAGGTCATGGGTGATGAAGATGATCGATGTATCAATCTTTTTCTGCAATTCTTTCATCAATTCCAAAATCTGGGCTTGAATCGTTACATCAAGTGCTGTCGTAGGCTCATCAGCAATCAGAATTTTCGGGTTGCAGGCAAGTGCGATGGCTATGACCACCCTTTGTCTCATCCCGCCGGAAAACTGATGCGGATATTGCTCAAACCTTTGTTCAGGCTGTGGAATCCCAACTAAATGAAGCAAATCCAAAGCTCTTTTCTTTGCAGTTGCCCTGCTTGCATCTTGATGCTTGATAATCGGTTCCATGATTTGTTTCCCAACTTTAATAGTCGGATTTAAGGATGTCATCGGATCCTGAAAGATCATCGAAATATCTTTTCCACGGATTTTTTGCATTTGCCGATCTGATAACTTTGCCAGATCTTTTCCGCCAAATAATATTTGTCCATTCTTAATCTCTGAGTTTCCAGGTGGTAAAAGTCTCATGATTGACTTAGTCGTTACTGACTTGCCAGAACCAGATTCACCGACAATTGCAAGCGTTTCGCCTTTTTTTAGTTCAAAATCAACACCGCGGATCGCTTTCACCTCCCCGCCAAAAGTATGAAACGAGATATTTAAGTCTTTCACTTCCAATATATTTTCCATTACCTTCACCTACCTCTTAATCTCGCATTTTCGGATCGAGGGCATCCCTTAATCCATCGGCAAGCATATTGAACGATACCATGATAATACTTATAACTATAGCTGGAATAATCATTTCGTGTGGATGTAGGCGCAATACTTTGAACCCATCATCAATAAGTGTACCAAGGGAAGCATCTGGCGGCTGAAGTCCTAAACCGATAAAGCTTAAAAATGCTTCAAAAAAGATTGCATTCGGAATTGAAAACATTGTATTTATGATTATAACCCCTGCCAGGTTGGGTAATAAATGTTTAGAAATAATTTTTGTATTGGAATTCCCTAATGTCCGGGAGGCCAGTATAAATTCTTGTTCCTTCAATTTTAGTACTTGTGCCCTGATCACACGCGACATTCCTACCCATCCGGTCACACTCATAGCAACAGCAATCGATACAATCCCTGGCTCAAGAACGAGAATCATCAAAATTACGACCACCAAGGTCGGTATTCCCATTAACACTTCGGCGATACGCTGCATAGTATTATCAAGACGTCCGCCGTAGTAACCCGATACAGCCCCATATGTGACACCTACAACCAAATCTATTAATGCTGCCAGGAAAGCAATATACAACGATACCTGGGTACCTTCCCAGACACGAGTAAATAAATCACGACCGAGAGCATCTGTACCAAACCAATAATATTCATCTTCATCAACATTTTTCTGTTTATAGTAATCCACTTCTTTACCGTTTGGCAAAGTTTTCGTACCATCAAAAGGAAGCCAGCTGACGTTTTCCAAACCTTGTACTTTAGGCGGGAGATTATTTTGGGTAACATTTTGTGCTTCGCTATCCTTTCCGCTAATCACAGGGCCAAGGAATGCTAAGATAATCATGAACATCATTATTACTAAGCTAGCTACAGCAGCTTTATTTTTGCGGACCCGCATCCAACTATCTTGCCAAAAACTTAAGCTGGGCTTGTTAATTTCTTCGCTTTTTGCAGAATCAATAATGGCCGGAGCAAATTTTTCAGCAGCTATTTTTTCATTGTTCTGTGCCATTACTTCTTACCTCCTGCAACCCTGATTCGTGGATCTATGACACCGTATAATATATCCACAATTAAGATAATTACGACGAATAAAGCCGCATATACCAGGTTAGTTCCCATAATGACATTATAGTCATTAACCGCAATTGACTTAACAAATTGTTCCCCGATTCCCGGTATACCAAAAATTTCCTCCACAACAAGCGATCCTGTCATTAAGGATGCCGTTAATGGTCCTAGCACGGTTATAACCGGAATCAAGGCATTTCTTAGAGCATGCTTAAACGCAACTTCAAAAAAGTTTGCACCTTTTGCTTTTGCCAACGTAATATAATCAGAACTCAATATCTCAATCATTTCTGTTCTCATAAAACGGGCTGCTATGGCAAGCGGAAACATGGAAAGGGCGATAGTTGGAAGGACGGTATATTCGGGTCCCTTCCAAAAAAGAACCGGAAACCAGCCTAATTTCAGAGCGAAAAAGAATTGTAATAAACCTGCAAAAACAAAGTTGGGAATTGCTTTACCTATTACAGCAAGAAATGTAGATCCGTAATCGATCCATGTATTCTGCCTTAATGCAGCGATTACTCCTAATAATATTCCAATAATAGAACCGAAAATCATCGCTTGTAATCCAAGCTGCAAGGATGGCCCAAGTCTGTTAACCAGCAAATCACTCACCGGAGTATTACCAAATTGAAAGGCAACACCGAGATCTCCTTGCACGAGATTCCCAAGATATTTTACGTATTGAACTGGTACAGGTTGATCTAGACCGTATTTCTCATTCATTATTTCCAACTGAGCCGGGCCCAATTTATTAGCATTGGCAAATGGTGATCCCGGAATAAGCTTCATCAGAAAAAATGTCATCGAAGCAATAATAAATAGTGTAATAACCATATAAAAAACCCGTTTAACCAAATACTTGGCCATTTTGCGCACCTCCTATTGCATAAATCAAAATATTCCCTTTAGTTTAAATATTCTCTTACAGGGAAAAAGAGAGTATATCTGTTAAATATACTCTCTTTTCACTTCTAAAATATTATATATTTAGAAAAGAAAATCTACCAATATTTTTTATTCTTCTGCTACATAAGCCCATTTATAAGAATAGTCTGGACCGTAATCATACACTGCAATATCCTTAATCTTGGTTGCTGTTAGGGTTGCACTATTACGTTGATAGATTGGAGCGACCGCAACATCTTCTTCAATTAGGATTTTTTCAGCTTCCATTAAAGTCTTGTAATATTCTTCTGGTTTGTCACCAAGCTCAGTACGAGCCTTTTTAATTAATGCATCGTATTCTTTGTTAGAGTAATCCATTCTGTTGCTTCCTCCGCCAGTCACGAATAAGTCAGAGAAAGACATTGGGTCACGGTAATCCGGGCCCCATCCAGCTTCTTGTAAATCATAGTCTTGCTTGTTATCACGTTCCAAACGTACGGCAAACGGTACGCTTTCAACCTTTAGTTCTAACCCAGGAAGGTTGGTTTCTAATTGGTTTTTGAAGTACTCTGCAGATTTCTTGGCAGTTTCAGTATCTCCTCCAAGATATCTTAGAGTAAGTTTTGTTTCTCCAAGCTCTTTTAAGCCTTTTTCCCATGAAGCTTTTGCAGCTTCAGCGTCAAATTTAATCAAATCACCGTTAACTTCACGCCAGTCTTTACCAGATGCCGGATCAGTTACGAATTCTGCAGGCATTTGTCCATTAGCAGGAAGGGAACCGTTATTTAGGATGCTAGCAGCAAAATCTTCTTTGTTAAACCCTTGTGCAATAGCACGGCGGATATTTACATTCTTTAGAGCTTCATTTTGTTGGTTCATTTTCATCCAGAATGTAGTTTTCTCAAGCTCGTTAACTAAGCGATCGTCGCCTTCATATTGAGGAACTAGGTCGGAAGAAAGTTTCCAAGTCCTGTCTACTTCACCAGCTTCAAAAGCAGTAGCCTGAGCATTAGAATCTTTAACTACGTTAAAGGTAAGTTTATCTAGTTTTACGCTGTCTTTATCCCAATAGTTTTCGTTCTTTTCAAGAACCCACTCAGTACCAGTAGGTCCGTCCCACTTTGTCATTACGAATGGCCCATTGTAAAGCATGTTGTCTTTATTGCTTGCGTAATCTTTCCCTTTTTCTGTAACAAACTTCTCTTGTTGTGGATAGAAAGTTGGAAATGCAAATAAGTCTTCCCAATATGGGATAGGCTTATCTAAAGTAACTTCCAATGTCTTGTCATCTTTAGCTACTACGCCTAATGATTCAAGTTTGTAAGACTTTTTAGCAGCTGCAGCATCCGTAATCTCTTGAGCGCCTTTAATCTTTCCGCCCATCATGTACGGACCGTATGGAGAAGCAGTCTTAGGGTCGATCGCTCTCCGCCAAGCAAAAACGAAATCGTTGGCAGTAACAGGATCTCCATTAGACCACTTTGCGTCTCTTAATTTGAAAGTAAAGACAGTTTTGTCTTCATTGATTTCTGGCTCACCTTCAGCCATGGCCGGAACCGGCTTATTTTCCAAGTCAAGACGATACAGACCTTCGCCTACGTTGTTGATGTAATCAAAGCTTGTTGAACCTTCAGCAAGTGCAGTATCCATTGTTGGAATTTCAGAAGAATCCAGGATCTTCAATTCTTGCTTAGCGGCAGATTTAGACTCGCCTTTGCCTTCATTATTATCACTTGATGCTTCGTCATCTCCACCGCCGCTACATGCAGCCAGGATTAAACTGAAAACAAGTGTAAGAATAAAAAGCAACGAAAATTTTGACTTTTTCAAATTTGTGACACCCCTTTTTTTATGAAAAATTCTTACAAGGATTATTATACAAGTTTTTAGAATTTTGTATATATATTTTTTTAAAAAAGTTTACAAAGTTTTAATAAAGTTTTTGAAAATGAGAGAAAATGCCCGTTTAAATTTTATCTTTCTACATTTTAGCGCTTTAAACCAGCAAAATAAACCTGAAAGTTAGGAATAAAATACGTTGCGGAATCATGACTGAAATGGCCATATTTTCTATAATTATGCATGTCGAGAAAAAATAATTATATTAAAATAATATCTTTGTTTTTCTAATTATACTTTTGCTTCATATTTTTGGTATACTACTTCTAATATTAATAAAGTGAGTGAGGTTTTTTTAATTGAAAAGAATCTTTATCTGGATGGCTGTTGTCCTCATTCTTGTTTTTTTGTTTTCATTGATTTTTTTCAGGGAGATATCGCTGCTTCATTTTATTGATATTTCATTTTATATTTCCGGAGGACTGTTAACTCTTTCTTTGTTGACGATGGTTATTCAGAAAGGGTTTTTTGACGCAATCTTCTTCAGCTTCCGGACTGTATTTGAGTCAAGCAGAGATCGCCAATTAAAAGAGGAAAAAACTCCGCTGTCAGAGCTTATTTCCTTCAGGTATAACTCTTGCCTGATGGTCGGCCTTTTTTTGCTGCTTATCATGTTAGCTGCCTTATTTTTCTACTACTTATGAATTTCAGAAAAAGTGTTTATGCTTATAAGGTTTGTTAATTTGTCTAAAACAGTGGAATAGCACCATGTTTATCCTTACAATAATGGAAAGAATCTATTTTTAAAAGATGCTAATAGAGGAGTGACATTGTACGTGAAAAGAATTTTTTCAGGCATTCAGCCTACCGGTTCCGTTACATTGGGAAATTATCTCGGGGCCATGAAACAATTTATCGACCTGCAGCATGAATTTGATTGTTTCTTCTGCATCGTCGACCAGCATGCGATCACTGTTTCCCAGGATCGCCTGGAACTGCGAAAGAATGTCAGGAGCCTTGCCGCACTGTATCTGGCAATCGGTCTTGACCCAGACAAGAATACGATTTTCATTCAATCTGAAGTCCCGGCCCATGCCCAGGCAGGATGGATCATGCAATGCAATGCTTATATCGGAGAGCTGGAAAGAATGACCCAGTTCAAAGATAAATCGGCAGGAAAAGAAGGAGTATCATCAGGGCTTCTTACATACCCGCCACTGATGGCTGCTGATATTCTTCTTTATGGAACAGATGTCGTACCGGTCGGCGATGATCAAAAGCAGCATATCGAATTGACAAGGGACCTGGCAGAACGTTTCAATAAAAAATATAATGACCTATTCACGATCCCTGAAATCAGCCTTCCAAAGGTCGGGGCAAGGATTATGTCCCTGCAGGAGCCGGAGAAAAAGATGAGCAAATCGGATCCTAACAAAAAAGCGACGATCGCCCTGCTTGATGAACCAAAGCAGATTGAAAAGAAAATCAAAAGCGCCGTGACCGATTCAGAGGGAATTGTCAAATATGATAAAGAAAATAAGCCTGGGGTCTCCAACCTCCTATCCATCTATTCCATCTTCAGCAACAAGAGCGTTCAGGAAATCGAGGAGATGTACGAAGGAAAAGGCTACGGGGATTTTAAAGCTGGTTTGGCCGAAGTTGTCTTAGGTGAAATCAAGCCGATCCAGGAAAGATACTATGAGTTACTAGAATCAAAAGAGCTTGATGACATCTTGGACCGCGGAGCCGAAAAAGCGAATGCGGACGCAAATAAAATGCTGCGCAAAATGTATAACAGCATTGGGCTGGGAAGAAAACGATAAAAAAGAAGAAGCGTCCTGTTCCACTTTACAGGGCGCTTCTTCTTTTCTCTTATAACATGGACTGGCTGTCGCCTACTTCCATTTCCCATAGCTTTTCAAAAAATGGCTGCCCTTTAATTAAATTTTCGCATAGGAGGAAATGCTTGTCCGACCAGCCCTCCTGTGTTTCTTCATATAGTTCTTGCCAGGCATCTTCGAATTTCAAATCCTGGATATATGCATATTTCTCCGGAGCCCACTCGGTGTACCAGTAACGGGTTTCAGCCGTGTTGCCGGCTGTAAAGAGCTGGTCAAGAGCCATAAACAGCAGCTGTTTAAGCTGGCGTTCCTTCCTTGTCAAGCCTTTCATGAAAGATGGTTCAGGCGATAAAATATGATGTTCCTTTGCCGTTGACTCCCCTTCTGAAAAGGTATATTCTATCACCGGGTGATTTTCACACATATCATATACAATCGTCTCCTGGCGCGGGATGAGCCTGCTTTTGCGGATAGGAATATGATAGCCGATCGTATCAATTGCCAGGATCCCGGAACCATCTGTTACGACAAAGCAATAATCCATTTGGACCCGTTCATGGTTTTTCCTTGAAAATGCTTTTTGATATACGTCATTGAGCAGGGCTTGAGGCAGTTCAGATAAATCATTTTCTATGTAGCTGAATAGCGGAGCCGAAACTTTTAACAGCGGCACCTGGTCCAGAAGTTCAATGCCATCATCTTTTCTCCATTCATGGAACTGGCAAATATTATAACCGTTTTCTTCCCCTTCAAACCAATTTACCCATACATCGTGAAGATATAGCATCATTTAACCCCTCGCTAACATAATACTGTTTGTCCATCAGTATAGGCAGAGCGGCGAAAATTTATTCCTGTCTTTCCTATGAATGGTATAAAAATGTATATAAATTCATCTGTGTCTAGAACGGTTTACATAAAGGCTTGCGTATATCATTAGCAACCCAATAGGGAGCAGATAAAATTCCACTCTCTTCAGCAGGAAAAGAGTATACTCCAATAGACTGTGCCCTGTTGCCAAAAGATTCAGATAGGCAATCACGCTTAAACCGCCCGAAACAGTCAAAGAAAACCCGATTATCAATGCCAGGAACCTAAACAGCGTATCAGTTATTAATGAGGTGGGTGGTTTTTTTTCGGTAGACATCCTGGAAAGCTCCTGTCCTAATCTTTTTTACTACAATATATGGACGGCTATTGCGAAATATGTAAAGCATTGAATTTCAGCTACCCTGAAAACAAGCCTTATCGTTTCAACGATAAGGCTTACTCCTTGAAATCCGCTTTTTTCAAAATTTCCTCTGAAAAAATGGTAAAAGACTTTTTAACGGGAACCAGCCCAGCCTTGCTTACCAGATAATAACCTGTACAATAGCCAAGCATTGATGGAAAAGGTTTTGCTCCAAGCAGCAACTCATCATGAAGCTCCTCTGTGCGTTTTGTCTGAAGCTGTGTCTTTAGATAGCGATCATAGTATTTAAGCAGTTCCTTTTCATCGTATAAAGAAGTCCACTTTGCCAGATACTGCTTTCCTACATGCTTCAAAACAGCATACTCAGCAAGGCCTTCCATGATCATTGAATCAAGCAAGGTATATTGCTCCGGGTTTTTTTTCAGCCTGTTCAGGCGGCAAACATGGTGATATTCATGGACAAAAACGGCTTCAAGCTCCTTATCGCTTATACTGGAATGAACAAAAAGAAACAATTTATCTTTAAAAGCCAGACCAGATTTATTACTCTTGGTCCTGGACAATCCGTTCGATTCTCTAAAGGGAAAAATATAAACCGGAATTTCAGACCCAGCCCATAATTCTTTGTATTTATGATAAATTCCCTCTGTTGCTCCCCATATATCTCTTTCGATTAAGTTTTCAAGGCCCTTTTTTGCCCTTGATGACGGGCTGTACATACCATGGCTCTGCAAATACTTATAAAGTGGTTTAGGGTTTGATTCGGAAAATAATTCTTTGCATTTCGCTACTATTTTTAACGGCTCGGCAAAATCGTTCTCCAGCCATTCCTTTGTATTGATAACTGCCATCTAATCACTCCAATTATTTCAGCTATCATATTGTATGCAGCTAAAACATGTGCGAGACGGCTAAAAGAGGTGAGCATGAACCTGATGTTATATTCGATCATGTATCAAGAAAAATGGATTATAGAATTTTCATTCTGTAAACACTTGCTGTTAATTAAACAACCACCTGCTTTAGCAGGTGGTTGTTTAATTTGATTTCATTCGTATTTTTTAAACACAATCGTTGCATTGTGACCGCCGAAGCCAAGTGAATTGCTCATGGCAGCGTTTATTTCAGCTTTGCGTGCTTCATTCGCCACATAATCCAAATCACAGTCCGGATCAGGTGTTTCCAAATTCATCGTTGGCGGCATAATGCCATCGCGGATTGATTGTATCGTGAAGACTGCTTCTATCCCTCCGGCTGCCCCAAGCAAATGTCCTGTCATCGATTTAGTCGAACTCATCGCAAGCTTATATGCATGCTCGCCGAATACTTCTTTCACAGCCATTGTTTCATATTTGTCATTATAAGGAGTGCTGGTTCCGTGCGCGTTCACATACTGAATATCCTCAGGTTTCAGGCCGGCATCGTTAATCGCCATTTTCATGGCACGCGCCCCGCCTTCCCCGCCAGGTGCAGGGGCAGTGATGTGGTATGCATCACCGGTTGCTCCATAGCCGATGATTTCCGCATAAATATTTGCACCGCGGTTTAACGCGTATTCAAGGTCCTCAAGCACGAGGATGCCTGCTCCTTCACCAATTACAAAACCATCCCTGCTAATATCGAATGGACGGCTTGCTGTTTGCGGATCGGCATTTGTCGATAATGCGGTGTTGGTGCAAAACCCGGCTACCGCCATTTTCGTGATAGGAGCCTCGGTGCCGCCGGTTACCATTACATCTGCATCGCCACGTTGAATGACCTTAAACGCGTCTCCAATGGAATTCGTCCCGGAAGCACAGGCTGTTACGGTACAGGAGTTCACACCTCTTGCCCCAAGCATGATTGAAACCTGGCCGGCCGCCATATCAGGGATCATCATCGGAACAAAGAAAGGGCTGACTCGCTTATAGCCTCTGTTCAAAAATATTTCGTGCTGGTTTTCTAATGTTTCCATTCCACCAATTCCGGAACCGATCCACACCCCTACCCGTGGTGCGATTTCCTCCGTGATTTCAAGCTTCGCATCCTTGACCGCCATCATCGATGCCGCAATCGCATAATGGGTAAAGCGGTCCATCTTTCTGGCATCTTTACGGTCAACATATTCTTCTATGTTAAAATCCTTTAACTCAGCCGCAACCTTGGCAGGGTAATCATCAGCATTCAAGCGTGTTAAAGGCCCAATACCGGATTTTCCTGCGAGGATATTTGTCCATGACGTTTCCGCGTCATTTCCTACTGGTGTTACTGCTCCGATTCCTGTAACAACTACTCGGCGTTTACTACTCATTTAATAATCCATCTCCTTTCAGGATATTACCATTTTGCTTCACATAACTTTCCCAATTCTAAACCTCTATACGAAAGAACGTCGCTGCCCTTCGTCCTTTGTGATTTATATTACCGTCCCCAGCGCAGCGCGATCGCACCCCATGTGAGGCCGCCGCCAAATCCGACCATAACGATTATGTCATCGTCCTTAATCCTTCCTGCTTCAAATTCCTCGACCATTGCGATCGGGATCGAGGATGAAGAGGTGTTCCCGTATTTATGAACTGTTTTTGTCATTTTTTCAATTGGAAGGTTTAATCTTTCACGCGCCGCTTCCATGATACGAATGTTAGCCTGGTGAGGAATGAGCAGATCGACATCTTCCTTTGTAAGACCAGCCTTTTCCAGGACATTCACAGAGGATTCACCCATTTGTCGAACAGCAAATTTATACACTTCTCGGCCGTTCATAATAAGGTGCTCGTCTTGATATAAATGTTTCGCGCCTGTTCCGTCCGCCCCTAATTCGAAAGAGAGAATCCCACGTCCATCGGAAACAGGGCCAATTACTGCAGCTCCGGCACCATCCCCAAACAGCACCGCAGTATTACGGTCTTCCCAGTTCGTAATCTTAGAAAGTTTTTCGACTCCTACGATTAGAACATGCTTGTAGGCACCTGTTTGGATAAATTGTGCGGCCGTTACCATCGCGTACATATATCCGGCACACGCGGCACTAAGATCCATCGCTGCAGCCTTTTTGGCACCCAACTTTTCCTGAATCATACATGAAACAGATGGAAAAGGATAATCAGGCGTAACGGTTGCAACTAAAATCAAGTCAATTTCCTCTGCTGAAACCCCTGAATCTTGGATTGCATGCAATGCCGCTTCATAAGCCATATCAGAAGAATTGATATCATCAGCAGCTATTCTTCTTTCTTCAATTCCCGTTCTCGTCCGGATCCATTCATCAGAAGTATCGACCATTTTCTCTAAATCGAAGTTAGTTAGAATTTTTTCGGGTAAATAGCGGCCGATTCCTAAAATGCCTGCATTCATAGAGACAACCCCTTTATCTATATTTTTCTTTAATTAATTATCATCAATTATTATTACCTGGTACTAATTCTATAGAATTCTTCATGATGTTGCAATAGGTATGAATCCAAAAAGGAAAGTTTTCTGTATTTCAGAAATATAGGAAGGACAAGCGCCCATTCACCAATGATTGTACAATCATATAATAAATAAGGAAAAAATTAAAAGCTTTGAGGTGGTGTTGTACATGGGGATTTTCAAGGGGAACAAGCAAACAGAAAGTGAAGATCACTTTACGCAATTCATGTTTGGCAGAAAGGCAGCTCCTCCTCCTAAAGAGGAGAAAACCGACTGGAAAAGCATTGCAGCAAACGTTGATTATCAACAGTTGATGGGAAATTTCGATAAACTGATGAATGCCTATAATCAAGTCAAACCTGGACTTTCCAAAATCAATCCAATGCTTTCAAAACTGATTAAAAAGAATAAAAGTTAGCTGCGAAAAGGCTGATTTATCAGGAAATCATGTTAAATCAGCCTTTTTCCTGTTTTATTGGTTCGCGTGAGCATCTTTTTTCCCGAGCTCGTAGGCTTCATACATTACTTTCTGGAATAGATCCATGAATGGTTCTGCAAGCTCCATCGAGAACGGTACGCCTGAAGCATCCAATTTAGCTTTTGCCTCGGGGAAATATTTCATTGCAATTGCCATGAATTCCATTTTTTTATCCTGTTCCATATCATCCGCTCCTTTATCGCTGACTATATCATTTAGATCATATCATCAATTTTGTTCATTGGGCAATTACCGGTCTTCTTTTTTCATCTTTTCGATCACAGGAACATTATAGCCGTCACCCGCGGGATACACCACATCGGTGCCAAGTGCAATCATCCCAACAAGCAGCGATTAAAGCCTAGCCCAGATACATCATTTTCCGCAAAACATTTTAGCGTATCTTCCATTTCCCGAGGAGCTTCAGGCGCTTATAATGCTGTCTTTGAAGGTTGATTCCCTGCTCGGGAGCGACAGCATTATTCAGATGATATGCATGGTCTGCTTCATCTTTTATCACCATCTTTTCAGGAACATCCCCGTTTGTGATACTGTCGCCAAATAACACTCTGGCGGCCATGGACCATTGATTTTTCTTGGAGCTAATTACAACTATGTTTTTTTCAGAAGTATCGAGAATATCTACAAAATAATCGAGTAGGTCTGTTATATAAATCGCATCAAGCCTATATTCCTTTTCAAGGGCTGCCTTTATTTCTGCTTCTCCCCTGTTTCGCACTCCCTGCTCGAATGCCATGCTCTCATGCTGCCAGGGTCCATATATGGTTGGCAGAAAAATGACCTTATCTGCTTTTTGATTATCCTGCAGGATCTCTTCCCCTTTGATGCCCAGGGGATAAAGCAAAACGATCCTTGGCCTTTCCTGAGGATCGAAAGCAAAAAACGTACGGATGATTTCTTGAATGCGGCGGTTTAGATGATCCCTTTTACCGGTACTGCCTTTTACAGCATCATACCAGCTTACATAAATGGTTGCCTTATTGGACAGCTTGAAATCCTGAAGTCCATCCAGCGGTTTAAATTGGAAATTGGAATTGCGTCCGATCTCAAGCTGCTTTTCCTCCATCATATTACCGGGGGCCGTATCCTCAAGCCAATCGACACCAAGCACTTCATCCCCCAGTTCAAGCAAATATTTACACAAGTGAAACCCGATAAATTGATAGGCACCGATCACAATCGATAATTCCATGATACAGCCTCCCCGGCTTTATGATATTGACTGCTGTATCGTATGCGGGCAATCATCGAAATATATCGGTTTTTATAGTGGAAATTCATGTTTTTTAAAAAACTGCTGAACTTGTATAGGAATTTTATATCTCTTTTCCGGAAGCAAAAATGTTATATCTGTTTTTGCCCGTTCAGATTGCTGCTCGAGTTTTCGGTATAAATCTGTTTGCCCTCTAGTAACACTTTCGAGAATATGGATGATCTTCAGGGGGATTTCTTTATTGGGCAAGCGTTCTTGAGAGGATAAAATGAACTGTTCACACTTACTTTCTTCCAATTCAAGAGCTGCCGAGATTTCTTTCAGCTGCCTTTTATAGAAAAGTTTATTCTCTTTTTCTTTTTTCAGATATGCTGACAAGGACAGGCAAGGATTTATGAAAACGGCTGATCTGATCTGCTCGCTCATTTCATCCATCAACCTTATTGCGGTAAGGGCCCCTGTTCCTTCTGCCAAAACATGGATCCTGCCGTTTAATATCTCGCTCTTCATCATAATAAAATACAGCTTTTTAGCTAACTCTGCGGTCTTAACGCTTCCCCAGCCGCTTTCATAAAAGTTAGAAGAAAATACTGTATACCCATATTCCTTAAGATGCTCTAAAATCTCAAACCTTCCTGGATGCTGCAGCCAGTAACTGTTTTCTTCTTCAACAAAATGGTTACGATCCCCAATAAGCAGTACAGAAAAACCACTTGGCTGCACTGGGTAATAGATGATATTCCATTGCCCATCACTTTGAAATGTTCGCTGTTCCATCAATGCTTACTCCTTTTTCGAAAATTGCCTTTATTACTATATGTCTGTCGATAAATCCCGAACGCTTATATGCCTATCATATAACGCCTAATTCATTTCATTCTATTAAAAAAAACACTTTCTTTGCTTCCTAATAAGCTATACTTACTGGGTAAAGTCTGATTTTTTTCAATCATCTATAAAAAATTGATTTTACAATCATCCGAATTATGTTAAAATAAAGGTTGATTGTAGTGGAACGAGGTGATTTTCAATGCGATACTTTTGGACGTTTTTCTGGACCTTTATTTTAATTCATATGGTCACATATGTCGTTTCCTCGATGATCGGAGTAGGATACGATTTTTCAACAGCCAATATTTTAGGGATTGCAGTAACTATCTTAATTCTGATTGTACCTGCCTTGCTCCCTAATGGTCCAGTTGAAAAAACAGATCATTAACATCTTTACATTTATAGGTAAAAGGACATCCTCGACAGGGATGTCCTTTTTTGTGCCCTATTTGCTTTTGTTTTCAACCTGGATGCCTACTTTTCATTTTCTAAAATGTAAAATAAAAAGCCAGACCCTTTTAAAGGTCTGACAGTAAAGGAAAACTTGATTGTCAAGGTTTCCGCTGATAAGTCCAAAGACGATTATGATTAGCTGTTTCAGGAAAATGGTCTCCTGCACTCAATTTGATTTTTTTCGGATGTAAAACCGTGCTTCCTGTTTCGCCAATCTCGACATAAGAACCGTTATTGGGAGCTTTTTGCCCTGGTCTGAATTGATGATTCTGTCCCATCGTCATCTCTCCTTTTGTATGGCTACTCCCTTATTGTTACCTTTTTAGCTCTTAACATGAATGCTATTTTTAAACCATATTTAAGACATCAGATCCACAAGAACCGCCTTTTGCGCGTGAAGGCGATTACCGGCCTGGTGGAAAACGACCGATTGCGGTCCATCAATAATTTCTGCTGTGACCTCTTCCCCGCGGTGTGCCGGCAGACAGTGCATAAACGTATAATCTTTTTTTGCATGCTTGATAATATCAGCATTTATTTGGTATTCCTTGAAAACCTGGAGGCGCAGCCCATTTTCTTCCTCCTGCCCCATCGATGTCCAAACATCGGAATAAACAATGTCTGCATCGAGTATGGCTGCCTCCGGAGCTATATGGACTTCAATCGTACAACCATGTATAGCCGCTTCCTTTTGGGCAAGCTCGACAATCTTTTGATCAGGTGCAAATTCTTTGGGGCAGGCAATCGAGAAGTGAATTCCAGTTTTGGCACAGGCCATCATTAGCGAATGGGCCATATTATTGCCGTCTCCTAAATAAGCCAATTTCAAGCCTTTTAGCTGTCCCTTCACTTCTTGGATCGTTAACAAGTCTGCAAGGGCCTGGCACGGATGGGCTGTATCGGTCAGTCCATTAATGACTGGGATCAAAGCAGCAGAAGCCAGTTCTTTCACCTTATCATGTTCAAATGTACGGATCATGATTCCGTCTACATACTGAGACATCACCTTTGCTGTGTCAGAAACGGTTTCTCCTCTTCCTAATTGAAGATCATTGCTGTTCAAAAACAGTGCATGGCCGCCAAGCTGCAGCATCCCAACTTCAAAAGAAATACGGGTGCGTGTCGAGGATTTCTCAAAAATCATCCCCAGCGTTTTACCTGTTAAGGGTTTATATTCTTCGCCCATGGCATGCTTTGTTTTAATATTCTTTGCCAGTTCAAGAAGCCGCAAAATTCTCTCTCCTGGAATGTCTGCAAGTGCCAGGAAGTCTTTTTGCTGCAGCACATTTTTCTTTTGTATTTGTGTCGCTCTCATAAATGAGTCACTCCTTCTGAACGTCTTAGCAGCCACTCCTGCAAGGAGGAAATCCCCGGCTCCTTATTCGATGCACCCTGCAAATATGCCTTAAAGCTTTCTTCCTCTGTAAATACCTGAAGACGATATTTGGCGGCCATCAATCTCAGATGCTTATCTTCTTCACTTACACCGTACGCCAGCACTGCAGCACCATTTCCGGTTTTCAACCATGAGTCAAAGTCAGTATTTACAGCCTTATAGCCCAATTGCTCCATTTCCCGTAGGATACTGTCTTTCAAAAGAACAGACTCAGCCTTGTATACTTCTTTTGCATGCTTTGCCCTTTGGGTATGAAAAACCTTTGTAAGAGCTTCTGAAGTATCTTCGCCGATTGCAATGCCTTCACCTGTCGATTTCATTTCCGGTCCAACTTTTGAATCCAACCCGTTAAGCGCAAACGTCGAAAATACTGGGTATTTGACTACGCTGTATGGAATGTCTTCCATAAGACCTGTTTTTTCGAACAAATTCGCTAGTGTATATTTCCCAAGCAATACTTTTGTCGCAGCATGTACCAGCGGAACATCGGTAATTTTGCTGATGATTGGAATGGTTCGGCTTGCCCGCGGATTAACTTCGAGTACATATATTTTATTGTCACTTAGGACAAACTGAATGTTCATCAACCCTTTATAACCTAGTTCCGTTACAATCGCTTTTGCATAGCCGGCCATTGTTTCTTTCTCGAGGGCTGTCAGGTTTTGTGCGGGAAGCATCGCCATACTATCGCCCGAATGTACCCCTGCTTTTTCGATATGTTCGGCGATAATTGGAATAAAAACTTCCTTTCCATCAGCAATCAAATCAATTTCCGCTTCCCTGCCTGGAATATAGGAATCGATTAGTACAGGATAGTCCAGGGAAATACCATTTGCAAGACGCTTCATTAAGCGGTTTTTATCATGAAAAATTTCCATCCCCTGACCACCGATAACGTATGATGGTCTTACTAAAACAGGGAAACCAATTTCTGCGGCATTTTGGATAAGTTCCGTTTCATTATTGGCCATTGTCCCCGGTACTCGGGGAATATTAAGTTTTTGCAGCAATTGATAAAAACGGTCTCTGTCTTCCAATTGATCCACAATATCAAAAGATGTGCCGAGTAAATTGACTCCATAATCCTCTAACCCCTGTGCAAGATTTATCGCCGTCTGGCCGCCAAATTGGACAATTACATCGGAAATGTCTTCCGCTTCAATCACATTCAATACATATTCTAAAGTTAACGGTTCAAAATATAATCGGTCTGCCGTAGCGAAATCGGTACTGACAGTTTCAGGATTGTTGTTGATCATGATCGTTTCCACATTCTCTTGTTGCAGTGCATATACCCCATGGACCGAGCAATAATCAAACTCAATGCCCTGGCCGATTCGGATTGGCCCGCTTCCGATCATCAACACTTTTGACTTATCCGACTTTTCTTGCTCATTTTCGCCAAAATACGTCGAGTAATAATAATTCGTGTGTGACTCAAACTCTGCAGCGCATGTATCCACTGTTTTATAGGAAGCAAGCACGCCAAGAGATTTCCGCCAATTTCGCACCTCGAGTTCCTTCAACTTCCAAACAGACGCAAGATATCGGTCAGAGACCCCTTTTTCCTTTATCGATAGCAGCTCCTCTTCTGAAAAGGAAAGCGGCTCTTTTCCAGCAGCGTGTTTTTCAATTTCAATAATGGAAGCAAATGAATGCAGGAAGAAATAATCAATCCCGGTAGCCTCATGAATTTCTTCAGCAGCGACCCCTTTGCGCAGCAATTCAAAAATGACGAAAATCCTTTCATCCGAACACTCGGAAAGCATCTTCGTTAATTCCGGAACAGACTGTACTTTTAAAGCGGTAAGCTGCAGCCCTATCGTTTTTAATTCGAGGGAATCTACCGCTTTTTGTACGGCCCCTTCTAAATTTCTGTGGAGCGCCATGACTTCGCCGGTCGCCTTCATTTGCGTACCCAGTTTGCGATTGGCCGTTTTGAATTTATCAAATGGCCAGCGCGGGAATTTAACCGCTACATAATCAAGGGCCGGCTCGAAGCTTGCATACGTGCTCTTTGTAACGGGATTAATGAGCTCGGTTAATTGATAGCCAACCGACAGTTTAGCGGCAATTCTCGCAATCGGGTAGCCAGTCGCTTTCGATGCAAGTGCAGAAGAACGGCTGACACGCGGGTTGACCTCGATTAAATAATAATTTTTACTGTTTGGATCAAGTGCAAATTGGATATTACAGCCGCCGATGATCCCGAGCGACGAGATGATTTTAATCGAAGCTGAACGAAGCATATGGAATTCTTCATCGGTAAGTGTCTGTGACGGAGCGACTACCACGGAGTCGCCGGTATGGATCCCTACCGGATCGATGTTTTCCATATTACAAATCGTAATGCATGTATTATTCCCGTCCCGCATCACTTCGTACTCAATTTCTTTATAGCCGGCAATGCTTTTCTCGATCAAGCACTGCGTGATCGGGCTTTCCTGAAGTCCGCCCCGGACAAGCTCCTTGAAGCTTTCCATTGTTTCAGCAATTCCTCCCCCTGTGCCGCCGAGTGTGTAGGCGGGTCTGATAATAATGGGAAAGCCGATTTTCTCGGCGAAGGTAATAGCCTCTTCCATCGTATGGACGATTTGGCTTTCAGGTACTGGTTCATTGATTTCAAACATCAATTCACGGAAAAGCTCCCGGTCTTCCCCTTTCTTGATAGAATCTATTGGGGTTCCAAGCAGCTTTACTCCGTTTTTCTGAAGGATTTCCTGCTCATGGAGTTGATAGGCGAGGTTTAGCCCTGTTTGGCCGCCTAATGTAGCAAGAAGCCCATCGGGACGCTCCTTTTCGATGATACGGGCCAAAAAATCACTCGTAAGCGGCTCAAAATAAACAACATCGGCATTCATAGTGTCCGTCATGATCGTTGCGGGATTATTATTGACCAATATAACTTTATAGCCTTCTTCCTTCAACGCCAGACAGGCTTGAGTGCCTGCGTAATCAAATTCGGCTGCCTGGCCGATTACAATCGGCCCTGATCCGATAACTAAGATGGTTTGGATGGTCATGTCCTTAGGCATATGCTTTTACGCTCCCGCAATGTTCATTTACCATCCGCAAAAATTCCTCGAACAGCTTGCCGCTTTCGGCTGGCCCGGGATTGGCTTCCGGATGGTATTGTGTTGTCAGAATCGGTAATGTATCATGGATCAATCCCTCTACTGTTCCATCATTGACGTTACGGAAACGAACCCGTAAAGATGTGTTTTTCAAGCTTGTTTCATCAACTTCATAGCTGTGGTTTTGAGAACTCATATAAACGCTTTTGTCCAGCAAATCTACAACAGGCTGATTCGCCCCTCTGTGGCCATAAAGCATTTTCTTTGTATTTCCGCCAAAAGCGAGTGCGGTAAGCTGGTGGCCGAGACAAATTGCCATCGCTGGATAAGCGGAAAGGATGGCTTTTATATTGTCCAACAGGCGATCTAGCTGCTTGGGATCACCGGGTCCGTTGGAAAGCACAACCCCGTCCGGGTTTAGTGATTTTACTTTTTCCAAAGTTGTATTAAATGGGACGACGGTCACCCTGCATTTATGCAGAAGCAGGGAATCGAGAATGGATTTTTTAAATCCAAAATCCAGCAGTACGATATGGGTGGCCCCTTTTCCAAAACTTTGGATATTCTGTGAAGATACTTCCTGTACGACATTGTTTGGTTTTTGGATCAATAGGGTTGTGTCATAGAATCTTTCCTTTGAAATCGCAGCCTCCATCGACCCTTCCTTACGGATATTTTTCACAAGCGCCCGTGTGTCAATGCCAGAGAGAAGCGGAATATCCCATTTATCGAGGTAATCCTTCAAGGAATAGTCAGCCTGATAATGGGAATGGCTCATGTTTCCTTCGTATACAATCACTCCTGCGACATGCGGCTTCTTGCTTTCAAAATCATATTCATTGATTCCGTAATTGCCGACGAGCGGATAGGTAAAGACAATGATTTGGTCTTTGTATGAAGGATCAGTCAGAACTTCCTGATACCCTGTCATGCCTGTAAAAAAAACGACTTCTCCTTTGATTTCCCCATTGAGGGGCTTCGTAGTTATTTTTCCTTCAAACGAAGCGCCATTTGATAAATGTATATAGGTCTTCATGATTTCACCTCTGTAGATGACGAATATTTAACTAAATAATAGTATTTTTATGCATTTCTTTCGATAAGAATTCAACTTTTTGTAACGGTTGTGGTTGTACGAATTACTTTACTGATCTTTTCAACCGCCAGGTCAATTTCCTGAATATCTGCTGTCAACGGCGGAAGCAGACGTAAGATGTTCGAACCTGCAGTCAGTATCAGCATCCCTTTTTCCTGGAGCGTTTCGAGGACGGATTGTGCTTCTTCTTTCAACTCAATGCCGATCATCAGGCCCAGGCCACGAACTTCTTTGACAGTATCCTCATTCTGCAGCTCTTTTTTCAGCTGGTTAAGCAAGTACTGCCCTTTTTCAGTCACATCTGCTAAAAAGGCTTCGTTGAGGATTTGCTTGAGCACCGCTTCTGCTGCTGCAATACTGATAGGATTTCCTCCAAAAGTTGAGCCATGGCTTCCCGGCCCAAAATGCGCAGCCAATTCACCTTTTCCGATCATCGCTCCAATCGGCAGCCCGTTTCCGAGCGCTTTGGCAATCGTGACGATATCCGGTTGAAAATCAAAATGCTGAAACGCGAATGGCTTTCCGGTTCTGCCTAACCCGGTCTGGATTTCGTCGACGATAATCAACGCTCCTGAATTCGTACAAACCTCTTTTATCGTATTCAGGAACTCTTGATTTGCTACATGAATTCCGCCCTCACCCTGGACCATTTCCAGCATGACTGCAGCTGTATTTTCGTCGACTGCTTCAGCCAGTTCCTTGTTGTCGTTATACGTTACATACTCAAAAGCCTCAAGCATTGGCCCGAATCCGACTCTTACTTTCTCCTGTCCTGTCGCCGCCATCGTTGCAAATGTCCGGCCATGAAAGGACTTGTTAAAAGTAACGATCTTACTTTTTCCGGTGGCTTTCCTGGCCAGCTTAATAGCCGCTTCATTCGCTTCTGCGCCGCTGTTGCAGAAAAAGGCATGCTGTAATCCAGATGCATCTGCCAAAGCCTGAGCCGTATTTTCCTGGGAGCTATTTTGAAACATATTGGATGTATGCCAGAACTTCTCCATCTGCTCCTGCACAGCCTGCTTTACCAGGTCATGGCAATGGCCGAGATTCAAGACACCGATTCCCGAGGTGAAATCGAGATACTTTTTTCCATTTTTATCAGTCAGCCAGGACCCTTTTGCAGATTCAGGCTCGATTTCCCATCTTTGATAAGTAGGGAATAATGCACTCATTGCAATACCTCCTCTTCAGATACCAACTTAGTTCCGATAAATTGCCCGTTGTTGAAAAAGCGTTCTTTTCCGCTGACTATCATTACTTCATTTATGCCTTTATTCAGGACGGATAGCGCAGTATTTACTTTAGGAATCATCCCGCCATAAATGCTGCCTTCACTGATCAAATGCTGAATTTGTGTTTCAGTAAGTTCCTCAAGGATTTGACCATCCTTAAGGACACCGTTTACGTCAGTGGCAAATAAACACATTTCGGCATTCAGTGCCTTAGCGACTGCCCCTGCCGCCATATCGGCGTTTACATTTAATTTCCTGCCGGACTCGGTAATGGAAATTGGCGTCAGCACCGGGCAAACCCCATTCTCGAGGAGCAGTTTAAGAAGCTCGGTATTCACTTCTTTGATTTCCCCCACTGCGCCGAGCGCTTCTTCATCAATGAATACCCCTGTCAACAGCTTCCCATCAGACCCATTTAAGCCAACTGCCTTTATCCCGTTTCCCTCAAGTTTGTGCACAAGGTCACGATTTGACTTGCCCGACAGCATTAATTCAACGATATTCAAAACCTCAGCCGTTGTTTTACGCAGCCCATTTACAAACACTGGTTCAATTTCGTATTTGTTGAGCATGGCATTGATATCCGGGCCGCCGCCATGGACGAAAACAAGCTGATACCCCTGGCTTTGCAGCTCTTTTATGCTTGTGAAAAAGGATGGTGACAATTCTTCGATTATACTACCGCCACATTTAATGACCAATATCTTCATTCACGAGCCTCCTTACGTTCGGTAACTGGCATTTATTTTGACGTAGTCATATGTCAAATCACAGCCCCATGCCGTGCCTTGTTCACTGCCTTCCTCCAAAAAAACATGTATGGCAATATTTTTTTGTTCCAGGTAAGCTTTCGCATCTTCTTCAGAAAAGTCGACCGGCACGCCTTGATGCAATAGTTTGATATCGCCAAATGAAATGCTTACCTTTTCAGGATTGAAAACAAGATTGCTTCGGCCCATCGCCGCGATGACTCTTCCCCAGTTGGCATCGGCGCCGTATGCTGCCGTTTTTACCAGGCTTGAACCAATGATCGTTTTCGCCATGGCCTGTGCTTCTTGTTTGGTCCCCATGCCCTGAACATTTACTTCGATCAGTTTTGTGGCACCTTCCCCGTCTCTCGCAATCTGTTTCGCCATGTCTTCAGATGTCTTTTTTAATAGTTCGAGGAAGACATTCCACTCGGGATGGGCAGGCGAAAGCTTTTCATTTCCTGCCTCGCCGTTTGCAAGAATAAGGACCATATCATTGGTTGAAGTATCTCCATCAACTGTAATCTGATTGAACGTATCATCTGTTACAGCCGAAAGTGCCTTTTGCAGTTCTGCTGATTCAATCGCGGCGTCTGTCGTGATGAAACCGAGCATCGTGGCCATATTGGGATGAATCATTCCTGATCCTTTCGCGGAACCGCCCATCGTCACCTTTTTGCCGTCGATTACTGCTTCATAGCCGCAATGCTTCGTTACGATATCAGTCGTTAATATCGCTGCACCAAAGTCTTCAGCCGCTTGCGCGGATCCCGCAGGCTTTAGTGTTGAAATGCCATTTTTGACTTTATCCATTTCCATATACTCACCGATAACGCCTGTAGAGGCAACCGCGAAATAATGATCCGGCACACCAAACTCTCTGGCTGCATGGTTCCTCATTTCATAGGCATCCTTCTGTCCCTGTTCGCCGGTGCATGCATTGGCGCATGCACTGTTTACGATCACGCCTTGAAGCTTTTGTTCAGCGGCAATACTTTCACGGGTTATATCAAGGGGTGCTGCTTGAACGGCACTTTGTGTATAAACAGCTGCACAGGCAGCAGGATGATCTGATAATATGACTCCAATATCTTTTTTTGAGTAGCGTAATCCTGCGTGAACTCCTGCTGCTTTAAAGCCTTGTGGCGATAAGATATTTCCTTCATTAACTTGTTGAATGACTTCAACAGGATTTATCGTATTCATGACTAACCTCCAAGTATGTTAAGGATACAACGGAATATTCAAAAGGCCTGCCGTTTCTTCAGCGCCAAGCAAGATATTCGCGTTTTGAACTGCCTGACCGGCAGCGCCTTTCATTAAATTATCTATAACCGATACGATGGTAGCTTTATTTGTTCTTTCATCGAAGGCTACACCAATATCGCAAAAATTAGATCCATATACCTGTTTCGTGCACGGAAATGCATCCTGCGGCTGTATTCGCACAAAAGGATGGCCTTCATAAACGGTCTTATATAAATCTAGTAATTCTTTCGTGGTTGTCCGCTTTCGCAGCTTCACATACATCGTCGACATGATCCCTCTGGTCATCGGCACCAGATGCGTACTGAAAGAAATAGGCCCTGAATCCTGAAGCCAGTTTGCAAGCTGTTGTTCAATTTCAGGGATGTGCTGGTGTTGATGGACCTTGTAAATCTTGAGATTTTCATTGATTTCGCTATAATGGGTTCCCGCAGATGGTGATTTTCCCGCTCCGGAAACGCCTGATTTAGCATCGACAATCACATCTTTGCCTTCTGCCCATTGTTCCGTGTATAAAGGAGCGAGGCCAAGCAGGGTGGCTGTAGGGTAACAGCCTGGATTTGCCACGATCTTCGCTTGTTTTATATGTTTGGCATTCCACTCGGACAATCCATATACGGCTTCATCTAAGACTTCGACAGGTGCGGCGGAATGCTTATACCATTCTTCATATTCTTCTGGATTCTTAAGCCTCAGGTCACCGGAAAGGTCGATTATCTTAACTCCCAGTTGATAAAACGCTCGGGCAAGCTTAGCAGAGACTCCAGAGGGTGTAGCGAGAAAGACAATTTCTGACTTTTTCGAAATCTTTTCCGGATCGATTTCCTCTAGTGCATATTCTAAATGCCGTAAGTGAGGATTATCTTCATGGATTTGACGTCCAAATTTTGAAGAAGTATGCAGGGATGCAATCTCGAAATGGGGATGGTTCTTTAGCAGCCTTATCAGCTCCAATCCTCCATAGCCAGTCGCACCGACAATAGAAACTTTCAAGTCATCAACTCCATTTCAAAAAGTTCACTGTCAATCTTTATTTCTCTTATTATATACTGAATAAAAATAAATGCAAATGCATTTTTATTAAATTATCATCCAGTTTATCAATGAATCTGGCAAACATATGACATTTGTCGTCTCTTTTTTTGTTTTGGCGTGTCTTTTCGAGAACTATGCATCCATTAAAACCTTTTTTCTTACGATACGGAGAGATACTGAATCGAAAAAACCTCTGCCGTAAGCAGAGGTTTAGCCGCCTATATAAGACATCTCGATTTTTTCCTGTCCTTTGTTTTTGCCTTCCGCCCTTTCATCCGAGTAGCGGTCGCTGCGATGGTTCCAGATGGAAGCGATATGCCGTGTGAGTTCTTCGTCAGTCATTCCGGAACGAAGCAGAGATTTAATATCGTGCCCATTTCCATTGAATAAACAGGTATAAATATCCCCTTTGGCGGATATGCGCGCGCGAGTACAGCTTCCGCAGAAGGATTCAGATACTGAAGTAATGAAACCGACCTCTGTGTCCGTTCCTTTATAACGGTATCTTTTGGCCACCTCGCCGTAATAATCAGGATCTACCGGTTCCAGCTCAAATTCTGCTGCGAGCATTTCCACAATTTGTTTTTTGGTGATCACATTATCCATCTGCCAGCCGTTCGTGCTGCCGACATCCATGAATTCAATATACCTCAGCTGTAATCCCTCCTTCTTGCAAAACATGGCCATCGGCAGAATTTCTGATTCATTCAGCCCTTTTTTAACAACCATATTGACTTTGACGCCAAGACCTGCGTCCCTTGCAGCTAGTATTCCTTCGATTACAGGTCCGGTGCCGACATTTCTATCGTTAATTTTTTTAAAAAGTTCATCATTCATGCTATCAAGACTGACATTTACACGGTGCAAGCCGGCTTCCTTCAATTCAGAGGCGTATCTTTTCAGGAATACTCCGTTTGTCGTCAAGCCAATGTCATGTATTCCTTCTATCTTTGAAAGGTTCTTAATTAAATGGGGAAGATTTTTTCTAAGCAACGGTTCGCCGCCGGTTATCCGCAATTTTTCTACGCCAAGACTTGCAAATATTTTCGCAACCCTCTCAATCTCTTCATAGGATAAAAGTTCGCTGCGGGGAAGAAACTTGAAGCTTTCATTGAAAATTTCCGCAGGCATGCAATATTGACACCTGAAATTACAACGATCAATAACAGAAATCCGTAAATCTCTCAAGGGCCTGTCTAAAGTATCTTTGACTTTGATGATGCTCATTGCTTCACTCCCTTAGAAAACGGTCAAAAAATTTTTGAATCAATTCTTAAATAATAACATAGATAAGTATCCACACCAATGATTGAATCGTGATTCATATACTTTTTACCCTGTTTTGATGCTGTTTAACTTTATGTGGCAACTTTTAACTGAAAGGAAATTGTTTAAAATCGATTGACAAAATGAAAAAGCTAACCGACAAATTGGTTAGCTCTTCTTTCATTTAGTTAGCATATTTTGAATAGCCAAGTCGTTAAAATAGCAACAACGCCTCTTATTTAATACCGAGGGCAATCTTCGCATATCGTGACATACGGTCTTTGGACCACGGCGGATTCCAAACAATATTCACTTCAGTATCTTTAACTTCTGGTATGTCTTCAAGGACAGATTTAACCTGGTCAACAATTGTTCCAGCGAGCGGGCAGCCCATTGCCGTCAATGTCATTGTAATTGTCGTAAGGCCTTCGTCATCCATGTCTGCATCATATACCAAACCCAGGTTCACGATATCAATCCCTAGTTCCGGGTCAATTACCTGCTCAAGGGCACCCATAATATTATCTTTTAGTTCCTGATCCAATTCTAACACCCCTTTATTTGTTTTGTGGCTTATTGACATCATACCAGAATCCCATTGTCCGATTAAGCATTTTGCACGACAGGCTTCAAGTGCTTTTCAAACCACTCGGCAGTTAGCAAAACCCCCTCTCTGCTTACTTTATGTTCTGCCCGCTCATCTAAAATGAAAGATAATCTATCGTTAGCATGTTCATAAACAGGAAGCAATAATTCATATAATTCATAAGTATTTTGATAAGGGACAACCGGATCCTTTGCTCCGTGCCAGAACAGTAACGGCCGTCCCGCTACCTTTTCCCTTTGCAGGCTTAAATCATACTCTGCCAATAGCTCAAGCGTTTTCTGGATTTCTTCTTCGGACAGATTGATGGCCATACCTTGCTTTTTAAGTGTCTCGATTTGCAATTTTGCATATGACACGTATGCCGGGTTTCCCATCAGGCTGACACCTGTATGAATCCAATCATAAGAAGCTAACGCACCAAGTGTGACAATCCCACCCATTGAAGTACCCGCCACGCCAATCTTTTCCGGATCAATTAGACCCCGTTCTGATAAGTTTTCTTTTATCACTGCCAATTCTTCGATGAGCGAGATAACGATATTCCAAAAGTACCCCATCAGTTTTTGCTCCTTGTAGCCTTCCTCCCTTTCCCCATGATAGATGGCATCCGGAAGGACAACACGGAAACCCTTTTCAGCCATTAAAAAGGCATAATGTAAATTGTGCTCTTTTGCACTTGTGAAACCGTGAATAAAAATGATTAACGGAAGTTTATCATTGAAAATATCCTGTTTTGCGAGATGCAGGACGGGAATATCTTGAATGTGCTCCTTTTCAATAATGACCAATGCTAACCCTCCTGATTATTTACCAACTGTAGTATAATCCTTATAGATGTACTATACCGCTAAAGCGAAAAGAATGAAAAAGATTTAACTTTATCTTAAAATCAGAGTAATATTAAGGACATATAATTAAGAAAAGCGGAAGCGCACTTAAATAATTAACTGAAGGTGACTATATGACAGAGAAACATTTGATTTGCCTCGATCTTGATGGAACATTGCTAACAGATGAAAAAGAAATCTCGCCGCGCTCCAAAGCGATATTAACAAAGTTGAAAAATGACGGACACGAAGTGATGATCGCTACCGGGCGTCCTTACCGTTCCAGCGTGATGTATTATCATGATCTTGATCTAAAAACGCCTATCGTGAATTTCAATGGGGCGTTTGTGCATCACCCCCTTAATATAGGCTGGGAAACGTTTCATTCGCCATTGGATATATCTGTCGCGAAAGAAATCGTCGAAGCTTGTGATCATTTTCAATATCACAATATCATTGCCGAGGTCCGTGACGACATTTACTTCCATTATCATGATGAAAAGCTAATCGATATTTTTAAAATGGGAAATCCAAAGATAACAACAGGTGATTTGCGGAATTTCCTTGAGGATTCCCCTACAAGCATGTTGATTCACACGGAAGAGCAGCATGTAGCAGATATCCGTAAGCATTTATCAGATGTCCATGCAGAAGTGATCGATCATCGCCGCTGGGCTGCACCATTTCATGTAATTGAAATCATCAAAGCCGGCTTAAACAAGGCTGTAGGCATTCAAAAAGTTGCTAAATCCCTCGGGATCCCCCGGGAAAGAATTATTGCATTCGGCGATGAGGACAATGATCTTGAAATGCTTGATTATGCAGGAACAGGGGTTGCCATGGGAAATGCAATTTCCCAATTGAAAAATGTCGCCAATATGACAACATTGAGCAATCAAGAGGATGGCATTGCCGCCTTCCTCGAAGAAAAGTTCAATACTAAGACTGCTTAAAGTCGTTTATATATTTCCCATTTTTTTAAGCTTTTAAATCCTGTTTAATGAGTAATACTATGTAATGACACATTGTACATGTGTCCAATGCTCATAATTGCGGAGGGGATAAGAATGGGTAAAAGCAATAAGTCTAAACGTTTTGTACAGCAGGGAAAAGATACTGTATCAAAGCATGCTGAAAGAATCCCTTATCACACAACGTACGCTGAAGCAGAGGCCCAAAAGCTTCAATCGATGTCTGAAGCAAGCTATGGTGGCTTTTGATGGGCAACCAATTATTTCAACACGCAAGAGAATTTGTCGAACAAGCTATACAAGCCGGCGATACTGCAGATCAGCAGGAAAAGCTGGAAGTTGCCAAAAATGCACTTTCCTCAGCCTACGCCAATTCAACAACTGCTGAGAAAGCCCAACTGGCTGAATTTCAGCAGCAGCTTGAGGATGCATCTTTGGAATCAAAGAGCTAAAGAAGAAAAACCAGATCTATAAAGAGATCTGGTTTTTCTTCATTGTTAGGAAACATATCGCCATCTGGAAAAGAAGGCTCAGACCATTCCCAGCTAATTAATCGTTATTTTCTGAGCGGGCTTTTCCGCCTTTTTCACCGATTTCCTCATAAAACTCGCGATTATGGTTTTCAGAAGTAGTTTCGCCGCCTTTTTTGCCGATTTCCTGGTAAAAATCTTTGCCATGGTTTTCAGAAGTGGTTTCGCCGCCCTTTTGGCCGATTTCCTGATAAAAGTCTTTGTCATGATTCTCTGAAGTGGCTTCGCCGCCCTTTTGGCCGATTTCCTGGTAGAAATCCTTATCATGGTTTGCGGATGTTGCTACGCCGCCTTTTTGACCAATTTCCTGATAAAAATCCTTGTCGTGATTTCTTGAAGTAGCTTTGCCGCCTTTACGCCCTGCTTCTTCTCTGCTCATTTTGTTATCGTTATTGGTAGCCATAGAAAATCACTCCTTTTAAAGATTTTTGTACGATGATGTACACTAGGGAATTAGCCGTTTTTGATGGCAATTAAACAATAAAACCCAAGTTTCCATAAAGTGTAACTATCTTGTAATACTTTTTTATGTTAACTTAATCTTTCCTGAAAGAGCCAAAAATCCCGGCCGTTTCGATAATATTTGTGAAAGCGTTCGGATCTACCTCGCGAATGGTACGCTCTAAATCATACAGCTCGTACCTAGTGATCACGATCATCATTACATCTTTATTTTCGTTGGTAAATGCACCTTTCCCGGGCAACACCGTGATTCCGCGTACTAATTTAGCATGGATTGCTATTTTCAGCTCTTCACTCCTCTTCGTGATAATCATCGCTGTAAGCTTTTCATGACGGGTATGGATGGCATCAATGACCCGCGTCGAAGTATACAACGTCACCAGGGTGTAGAGTGCTTTTTCCCAACCATATAGAATGCCTGCTGACACGATGATGACAGCATTCAACATGAAAAAGTATGTGCCGACCGGCTTATCCTTCATCCTCGAAAGCAACATTGCGATAATATCCATCCCGCCTGTGGATGCACCGTACTTAAGCGTTATGCCCACACCTACAGCAGCAATGACCCCGCCAAAAACCGCATTGAGCAAAATGTCCGGTGAAATATGCTTGATCGGGATGATTCCCAGAAATAGCGACATTAGCGTAACACTCAAAAAACTGTACATTGTAAATGATTTACCGACCCGTTTCCAGGCGATTATCGTTACAGGAACGTTTAATAAGAACAAGAGAACCCCTGTAGAAACATTAAATGGTGCATAAGAGCCAATCAATCTAGAAAGTAATTGTGCTGCGCCTGTAAATCCGCTTGCATAGACGTCAGCAGGAATCAAAAACAAATTCATCGCGATCGCATTTAAAAATGCACCGATAATGACAACGATCACTTTCTTAACCTCTGCTACATACATGGCTGTCCCTCCCAATACTACTAGTATCGTAATACCCTCAAAATGTTATTCTATACATGAATCGATTGTATTTTTCCAATGAAGTGCTACACTACTTATATAAAGCGGAAGCACCCTTGTCAGCCGCGATACATCGAGCGGCTGGGCTGCTTGCGCTAAACACCATTCAAAGTTCAGAAATTTATACTTTACCCTTTGATAAATAACCAGAAAATTTAATGAAAGAAAGCTGGTGGATAAATGACTGTACAGATCATTGCAGACAGCGCATGCGATCTTCCGTTGTCATTTTATAAAGAGAATAATGTTTCCTTTATGCCCTTACAGGTACTTTTGGATGGCAAAAATTACGAGGATTTGCAAACAATTGATCCAAAAGAAGTATATAGTGCAATGAGGGAAGGCAAGGCTCCGAAAACCTCTCAGGTTTCCCCGGAATATTTCCTGGAATTATTCACAAAATTAGCTCAGCAAAATCAACAGGCGATTTATATTGCCTTCTCGTCTGAATTGTCAGGTACATATCAAACCGCTGTCATGGCACGAAACCAGGTTAAGGAAGAATATCCGACTTCCGATATAGAAGTGATAGACTCCAAATGCGCTTCCCTTGGATACGGCCTCGTTGTCGTAAAAGCGGCTGAATTAGCAACTACCGGTGCTTCGAAGCAATCGATCCTTGAAGATATCGCTTTCCGTGCTGTGCATATGGAACATCTGTTTACTGTTGATAATCTTGAGTATCTTGCTAGAGGAGGACGGATTTCTAAAGCTTCAGCTTTCGTAGGCGGCCTGTTAAATATTAAACCGCTCCTTCATGTAGAGGACGGAAAATTGATTCCAATCGAAAAAATCCGCGGCAAAAAGAAATTGCTTAAACGCGTGATTGAGCTGATGCACGAACGCGGTGTCCATGTTAAAAACCAAACATTAGCTATAAGCCACGGAGATGATGAAGAAACAGCCCTCGAATGGAAGCAGGCAATCCAGGATGAATTTGGTGTGACCAATTTTGTCATCAATACCATCGGTTCTGCAATCGGCGCACACGTTGGCCCGGGAACGATGTCCGTCTATTTCTTAAACGAACTCCCGCCAAACGAATAAGATATACATACTCCCTTTTCAAATGACGAACAATATAAAGACTATTGAAGAAGGGAGTCATGAACATGACCAAAACAACAGATGACGATAAAAAGCCTAAAGATAATCAGTCAATCAATGAACAAAGGAATATGGTCCGTGAAAAAAACAGACAGGCTGGCAAACATTCATTTTCCAAGAAAACTGACCATAAATAGATAAGCGGCTCTGAAGGAAACCATGCCAATGTTGTCATCCCTCCGGCAATTATCTATAATAAAGATAAAAATAAGCGCAGCTGGAGGGATTGTATGGCAAAGGAAAGTTCATTTGATATCGTTTCAAAGGTTGAGTTCCCAGAGGTTACCAATGCGGTGACCATGGCATTGAAGGAGATCCAAAACCGCTATGATTTTAAAGGCAGCAAGAGTAACATCTCCCTTGATAAAGAAGAACTGGTTTTAGTTTCTGATGATGAATATAAGCTGGAGCAGTTAAAGGATGTACTGATCGGTAAACTTGCGAAACGGGATGTTCCGATCAAGAACCTTGAATATGGGAAAATAGAAGGAGCTTCAGGCGGCACGATCCGCCAGCGTGCCAAGCTTATTCAGGGAATTGATAAAGAACAAGCAAAGAAAATAAACACGATCATTAAAAACACCGGCTTGAAGGTAAAAAGCCAAATTCAGGACGATCAAATCCGCGTAACCGGAAAGAACAGAGATGATCTGCAGGGCATTATCGCAGCAATCCGGGACGCTGATTTGACCATAGACGTACAATATATCAACTATCGATAAAAAAAGGGTCAGTTCCCTGTTCAAAGATCTTCGACATCACCCAACAGTCGATCACCAGCACGTCCTTGTACGCTGGGGCTGGATACACTACATGTTGATTTATTGAAAAAAAAGGATCAGCTGCATTCTTACCGATGCAGCTGATCCTTTTTTATAGATACAGGAATATGTGCACTCTTAAAAAGATAATGCCTCCGAGCTTTTAGTTCAATGAAATATTTTCCATGTTTTCCCCTGCCCAATCAATGGAATAAGAATAGGGAGAATCATAAAATTGGAGGGATTGATTATGAACAGCCCTGAGAATAATAAACAAGCATTTCCAAAGCAACACCAGGACGATCAGCCGGGAGTTGAAACGGAAATGCAGCCAAACCCCAAATCGGTTAAATCCGAATACAAAGGAAGCGAGAAATTAAAAGGCAAAACAGCGATTATCACAGGAGGCGACAGTGGGATCGGCAAGTCTGTTGCCATTTATTATGCCAAAGAAGGGGCCAATGTGACGATCGTTTATCTGAATGAAGATGAAGATGCTAAAACTACAAAAGAATTGATTGAACAAGAAGGACAGAGATGCCTCCTTATGGCCGGCGATATTGGAGATGAAGACTTCTGTAAGAATGTAGTGGAAAAAACTGTGGGCGAATTCGGTACGGTTGATGTTCTTGTCAACAATGCTGGTGAACAGCACCCGCAAAAGAGCATTTTGGACATCACAAAAGAGCAGCTTGAAAGGACGTTCTCGACAAACATCTTTGGCATGTTCTATTTGACGAAAGCGGCAATTCCGCATATGAAACAAGGAAGCAGCATAATCAATACAGCCTCCGTTACAGCTTACGAGGGCAACCCGCAGCTTATTGATTACTCTTCAACCAAAGGAGCCATTGTCTCATTTACAAGAGCTCTGTCTAATAACATTGCCAAGGAAGGCATCCGCGTTAATGGTGTAGCTCCGGGGCCAATCTGGACACCTCTCATAACGTCTACATTCCCTGAGGAAAAGGTATCCACTTTCGGTAAGGACACACCGATGGGACGGGCTGGACAGCCAGAAGAACTCGCACCGGCTTATGTCTTCCTTGGCAGCGACGATTCTTCTTACATTAGCGGCCAGATGATCCATATAAACGGCGGAAAAGTTGTAAATGGCTAATCCATTAAAGGATTTTCAAGTAACCTAAGAGCTATACAGTTGGCAGAGTTGCCCTTGAGCATAAAGGAATGTATCGTTTATTTACGGAATATGGCGATCTGTTCGCCGAGATTACTGGCAAGCTGCGTCATTTTGCTGCAGAAAGGCAGGACTTTCCCGCGATAGGTGACTGGGTTGTAATTACAGCAAGGCCTGCGGAACAAAAAGCAACGATCCATGCCATTCTGCCGCGCAAAAGTAAATTCTCTAGAAAGCAGGCGGGACATGCGACTGAAGAGCAAATTGTCGCCGCCAACGTCGACACGGTATTCCTTGTCAACGCCGTAAACACTGACTTTAATCTGCGCCGAATGGAGCGGTATTTGCTCATGGTCTGGGAAAGCGGCGCCAATCCGGTCGTGATTCTAAATAAGGCCGACCTTAGTGCAGATTCAGGGACTGTCAGCATTCGACAGAGCCTGGCTGCACCGTACAACAAGTTCTGTCCGAAGGCATACTTGATGAGGCTCGTTACAACAATTATGTGAAACTCCAGCGTGAACTGGCTTACCTTGCAAGAAAGGAAGACCAGCGCGCCGCATTTGCAGAAAAAGCCCGCTGGAAAAAGATTGCCGGTGACCGGACCAGAATCAATCGGAAATAAACGCAAAAACAGTGGATTCATCAATGAAATCCACTGTTTTTTATATCAATTTTTTGTTGCAGGGTTTCCATGATTTTGTTGGAGGTTGCTGATTTTATCCCGAGACCTTTAAGGTTTCATGCAAGCGATGGTCGGGTTAGACGACCGCTCCTGCAACGTTTTTTTTACAAAATGGCCATTTCATGCTGTGTACAAATGAAATCGTATCAATCCGTTTTTTTCCGTCTTGCTCTCTTAAATATCAAAATTATGAAAGCGATAAATGCTGCATAAACAACCCCCATAATACTCATATACGTGACATTTAGGCCGGATTTGTCAGCTAAAGCATATATTTCTGTCTTTTCCCGGTCAAGAATGATCGTATATTTGTCTTCCTTGCTACGGACAAGATCATCCGTAAGGAGTCCTCTTAACTCTTGGTTTTCTTCGATCTCTCCCTTTTTAAGGGTAACCGTCTGGGACTTCGAGGTATTATTGATGGCCACGATCACCGTTTCATCCTTATATGTCCGTTTAAAGACTGCCATGCCGCCATTTTCATAAAGAAGCTTGAAGTCTCCTCTTGTCAGGGAAGGCAGCTGCTGCCTTAGTTCCGCAAGCTTGGTGATATAATCGATTAACTCTTTCTCCGCTTTAAAGGCCATTAGTTTACGGTTTTCCGGCTCTTTGCCGCCATTCATGGCGATTTCAGAACCATAATACACAATCGGGATCCCGGGAACTGTATATATGTATGAAAGCGCCATTTTCCAGCGCGTACCCGGATGATGTTTCAGCAAAACAGCCTCGTTCGTAAAACGTGTCATCTGATGGTTGTCAATAAAGTTCCCCATCAATTCTGGGTTTTCGAACTGGTCTTTGTTTCTAGTAAAATCTGAAAACAGAGGATCCATGCTTTGATCAGTATCTTTAAAAGCGGTTCGCAAGTCCTCATTCAGAGGAACATCCAGGAATCCGTCTATGCCGGTCTTTTTATAGTCTGCGATTGCTTCCGTATTATCGCCCACTACCTCCCCGAGTAAATAAAAGTCCGGTTTCTCTGAATTTACAGCTTTAGAAAAATCAGCCCAAAAGGCTTTCGGGACATAGTTCACCATATCAAGGCTGTAACCATCAATATTAGTCTCTTTTATCCACCATTTTGCTGCATCTAGCAAATAGGCTTTTGTTTCCGGGTTCTCCTGGTTCAGGTCCGGTAAGCCATTTATCCAGCCTGTTTCTATATTCCCGGAATTCTTGTTATCTGAAATGGTTTTTTCCTCATGGAACCAATCCTTTTTTTCAGGGTCCTTCAGCCATGGATGATGCGGTCCTACTTGATTCGCGGCAAACTCTGTGATGACTTTCAAGTCCCGTTTGTGAGCCTCTTTCACGAGTTTCTTAAAGTCGGCAATCGTCCCGAAATGTTCATCAGTCTTGTAATAATCCTTGATCCAGTACCCATGATAGCCTTTATCTTCATTATCGAATACAGGAGTCAGCGAGATGGCTGTGAAACCCATATCCTTAATGTAATCAAGCTTATCGGTAATTCCTTTGAAATCACCGCCGTTATATGCGGCGGGATCATTAACATCGACATCTTTATTGTTTTTTATATCCCCGTCATTAAATCGGTCCACCATTAAAGAATAGATAACTTCGTCTTGCCATTTTCGCTCTTCTTTTTCGACAGCTCCTGCGGGAAGGGCGTAAAAAAGAAGAAAGGGAATCAAAACGAGTGGCAGCACTCTTGTTTTCATGTCCGTCCTCCTACTATACTTACTTCTCTACGCCTTTAAGATTAGCCTTTTGTCCCTCGATCGTCAAACCCAAAAAGTGAAATTTCGCGACTTCTTTCAGGTTCATTATCATTTCTGGTCATGCACTCCGCATGCACGATCATCTTTAATCCAGCTTACCTGTGATCTCTTTTACGGCGACATCCAGGGCGGCTTCCGGCTCTGCTTTTCCGGTTGCAATGTTATGAAGAGCAAAATCAGCGGGTTTCCATACAGCTTTCTTTTCGGGTATAGTTGGTAATGGAACAGCATACCGTGATTGAACAGCGACAGCTTTGGCCGCTTCATCTTTTGTAAGAATCGGATCTTGTAGCAACGATTTTACCGCCGGAATTTGCTGTGTTTTTTCAAAACGGATCTTTGCGTTTTCCTCATTGGCAAGATACTGAACTAATATCGTTGACCAGTCAGGACTTTTCGTGAAGGCAGTTACATGCCAGCCTTTTACCGCCAAAAAGGGTTTCATATGTTCGCCATTAGGCAATTTGGGCATGGCAGAAACGCCTATATCGATGCCAGTTTTTTTAAGTTCCTTCAATGCTGAAGAATCAGTCATTACAGAAACAGCTTTGCCTTCACTGAATAATTGATCCATTCCGGTTTTACCGTTTGCTCCGATTATTTCATGAGGAAAAAGACCTTCTTTATACCACTTTTGAATGTACCTGGCACCCTGGATGGTACCTTTGTTGTTTAATCCGATATCGTTTCGGTCAAAAGCTTTGCCGTTATCCTTAAATAGATAGCCGCCAAAACCGCCAAGTACCCCCTGGGCAAAATAAAGATGATCCCATAAAGCGATAAAGCCGTATTTGTCGCTTTTACGATACTCCCTTGCTTGAGCATAAACCTCATCCATTTTTCTGGGAGCCTTTGGCATTAGCTTTTTGTTGTAGACAAATACCGGAGTCTCGATCGCTTTTGGAAGGCCAAAGAGTTTTCCATCATATTTCTCTGCATGGATCGAAGGATCTATGTACATATTAAGCACGTTGTTTTCTACATTTATTTCTTGAATTAGTCCTTCTGTTACGGCTTGTCCGATTTGGTCATTCGGAAGTGTCACTACATCCGGTGCATTGCCGGAAGGGCCATCGATACGCAATTGGCGGCGAATCTTTTCAGCCATATGCATTTCTTTCCATTCAACCTTAATCCCATATTCCTTCTCAAAGGATTCAATCGCTGGTATAAGCGCATTCTGATTATCGACGTCTTCCCAAACCACAAGCTTCTCCGGTTTTGGCTCTTCTGTTTTATTTTCTATCGTTTTCTTGCTAATCGGAGCATTTTCAGTCTTAGCTTCCCGCTCATTATTGCAGCCAATCAGCACCCCTGTCATCAAAACAAGCAGCTGTAAAACATAGAATGATTTTTTCATGATGAAGACCCTCCCGGGGTGATGTTTTGTAGCTTGAAATCTGGAAATGATTTAATATATACCATTTTTGGATGTTCCATAGTATTTTTCACAGAAAAACTTTTCTTTATCCAAATGAATGAAAAACCGGGACTGGCGGCCAGTCCCGGTTTGCTATGATTCGATGATTTGGATGTCGTAATCTTTAAACCAGACATGGATCTGTCCAAGGTGTGCCAGAAGCTGCGGACCTGACATAAGCTGGCCAAACCACGGAATCTGGAAGGACTCCCCTTTTGATTCAATGATATTCCGCAGTTGCTCCTTTTCAAAAAATTCATGGAGCATCGAATTGCGGTCAGTAAGGATGTCTTTCAACCAGGATTGAATTTTATCGGTATAGGCCGGGTTATGCGTTTTCGGATACGGGCTTTTCTTACGGTAAAGGACCTCTTCCGGCAATGTCCCTTCCAATGCTTTTCGCAGGATCCCCTTTTCCCTGTTTCCAACCATTTTCATTTCCCATGGAACATTCCAAACATATTCAACCAAGCGATGATCGGCAAACGGAACCCTGACCTCCAGGCTTGCGCCCATGCTCATCCGGTCTTTCCGGTCTAACAGCGTCGTCATAAACCAGAGGATATTTAAATAAAATAGTTCTCTGCGATTGGCAGCTTCTGCTGTTTCCCCTGCAAGCCTCGGTGTTTCTGTAACTGTCTGCGCGTATTTATCCTGCACGTATTCCCCAAGCTTTAATTTATGCTGCCAGCTTTCTTTCAAAAGGGACGCGCGTGCTTCTGTCGAACGCATCCACGGAAACCCTTTCCGGCTTAAATCATCTTTTCTGTGGAACCATGGATAGCCCCCAAAGATTTCATCGGCACATTCACCTGACAGTCCAACGGTGAAATCGCGTTTGATTTCCTTGCAAAACCAGAGCAGGGAGGAATCGATGTCAGCCATTCCAGGCAGATCCCTTACATGGACGGCTTCTGTTAAATAGTCTGCAAGTGATTCCTGGGATATTACGGAACGGTGATGGACGGTATCAAAGGCATCTGACATCATTTTTATCCATGGGCCATCTGAATCTGGCTGAAATTCATTCTCCTGGAAAAACAAGTCGTTATCTTGATAATCAATCGAATACGTATGGAGCTTGCCTTTTCCCTCGGACTCATAAGCATTGGCGGCAATTGCCGTTATCGCACTGGAATCTACCCCGCCGGATAAAAATGTGCAGAGCGGCACATCCGAAACAAGCTGCCTTGTGACAGCATCATTCACGAGGAACCTGACTTTTTCCGCGGTTTCATCCAACGAATCTGTATGCTCCTCACTTCTGACATTCCAGTAACGCCAGATCCGCAATCCTTGCTGTGCCGAGAGCGTTAAAGCATGCGCGGGACGCAATTCCTGAACGCCGCGGAACACCCCTGACCCCGGGGTGCGTGAAGGCCCTAAGCCAAAAATTTCAGCAAGTCCCTCCCTGCTTATTTCCGTCTTTACGTCTGGGTGGGCCAAAATCGCCTTTATTTCTGAGCCAAATAGAAAACCACCGTCTTTTTCTGTATAAAATAACGGTTTTACCCCTAATCTGTCTCTTGCGATAAATAGCTTTTGCTCATTCACATCCCAAACTGCAAAGGCAAAAATGCCATTAAAAAATTCCACGCATTTTTCTTTCCATTCTATATAAGAAGTTAGCAAAACATCTGTATCACTATGGCCTTTAAAGGAATATCCTTTTAATAGCAATTCTTTTCGGATATCTTCTGTGTTATAAAGTTCGCCATTATAACAGAGTATATATTTGCGGTTTTCATGTTCTTTGAGCATTGGCTGGCAGCCGCCCTCAGGATCCACGACAGTCAGACGTTTATGGCCAAAGGCTGCATGGGTGTCCGCCCATACATTTGACTGATCGGGACCGCGTTTGGCTAACGTTTCAGTCATTTGTCCCAGTATTTCCGTTTCTTTTCCGACATCTTTCCGGAAATGGACCCATCCTGTAATTCCACACATGCATTATCGCCCTTTCTGAATCTGATGTTATTGAACCAAATAATTGTAGCTTACACGCCAGTTAAGCAAATTACCTATATAAGAACAAGAATATATAAAATAACCTATGCGAAAACAAATAGATGGTTATTTGTCCCGGTAATAAAATAAAAAGTTATATTTTCCTTGGAATTTGTCAAAAACGTAGAGGTATTCCACTTTTTGGAGGGGTGTTATGATATGAGCAGGCAGCAAAGAGAGAAACTGTTTAACCGCCAAACCAGGGCATTTTCAGAAGGAACGGTGGAATCGATTAATCATCAATGGGTTTTCTTTGATGAAGAAACGGATGAGGCCTCATCCCTTGAGGAATATTTACACCAGAATGTCGAAATTTTCAGAGGCAATCGTTGGCGCAAAGGATGCGTGGAGGAAAACGGTGCCGTGAAACACAACAATCAAATTTTCCATCTGCAGGACAGCGAACAGATCCGAATCCGGAAGCGGCTGATTTATTCGTTTGAAAGACTGCTCGACGAATTGAATGATGATTCTTTTTTCCAATTTGTAACGACCTTAAACTCGCTCGACTTTTCCGTATATGATTGCCTATACAGCTATAACCAGCTTACCTTTCTCAGGGAAGCAAAGACACAATCGGGAGTCAACTTTTTTATTTTCGATAACGGGACGGTGCTTTGTTCTGTCCAGCATCACTTTTATTATTCGGAAAATGAACATGACCGGTTCGAGTTCACCCTTAATACGGGCAAAAGGATTGTCATTGAAAAAATAAATTCACAGCAGCCTTAAGGAACGTCGACTATACCAGCACTAGCGAAAGCCCTTACGAAAACAATAAAGGCACTGCCAACAATAAATTGGCGGTGCCTCTATTACTTAACCAAATGGTTGGAACCCTTGTGGCAGGGCTAAGCCCATATAAAGAACTACTAAAAAGGCAATGATAAACACTATCCATAAAGCGCCTGTACTTTTTCCTTTTTTTGCGCGAACCAAAATCATTTCCATCATGCCGATGACGATAATCCCAACAATAGCCTTGAGCCAGTATACATCAAAGGCGCTGCCAATTAAGGCGAAACCGGTAAGGATGATCAGCACATAAAAAACGCGTACGATCATATGTAAGATTTTAAAGCCCCTTGAACTCTTATCCATAGACATCGCTATAAAAAAGAGAATGAGGGCGACTACCCAGGTCGTGATATGCATATGAGTCATGTAAAGAAATCCTCCCCTTATCAATAATCTCCTACATCATATCACAGACAATTGCGCAATCACAAAGTTTAAAATGTGACTATTCTATGACGTTTACAAGAGTCCCAACCTTTTCAACGGTTATTTCAACCGTGTCTCCTGGATGGAGGAATTTAGGCGGATTAAATCCCTTTCCAACTCCTGCAGGTGTTCCGGTGGCGATAATATCGCCAGGCTCGAGGGTCATCCCTTTCGAAATGACAGCGATGATTTCTTCCACAGGAAAAATGAACTGTTCCGTACTGGACTTTTGGCGGACCTCATCATTCACCTTTGTTTGGATCTGTAGTTGGTTAGGATTTGCTACCACGGATTTATGGACAATATAAGGTCCCATTGGACAAGTGCCATCGAGACTTTTCCCGAGAAGGTATTGCTTGTGCCTTGCCTGCAGGTCGCGGGCTGTCACATCATTGATAATCGTATAGCCAAACACATAATCAAGTGCTTCTTCACGCTTGATGACACGCCCCTTTTTCCCGATCACGACGGCAAGCTCACCCTCGTAATCCAGTTCATCGGTTACATCCTGATGGTTTGGGATAGTCGATTTATGCGCAATCACTGTAGTCGGCGCTTTCGAAAAAAGCATGATGTTCTCCGGAATATCCGCTTCGCTCCCCAGTTCAATCGCATGCTCGGCGTAATTTTTCCCTACACAGAAAATGTTTTTCGCAGGACGCGGGATTGGCGCCTCCCATTGTAAATCTTCCTCCGCGATAAAAAGAGAAGCATCATCGATGGAAAGGCTCCATTGGTATAGTTTTTCTGCCTTTTCGACGAAGCTTTCCCCTTCCTGAATGCATTCCATAAGCGTTGTCGGAATGGAAACAGCTGAATCATTCATTTTTTTGGCAGCTTCTTCGAGCAATAAAAAGGCCGCCCCCTTTTCATCTGTCATTACGAATTTGCTTTCATTGTTTACTTTAACTGTCGCAAATTTCATAGTATCTTCACTCCTTTGATGTTTGTATCGATGCCAAAACGTTTCAGTCTGCCTTCTTGCTTAAAATCTTACTTTTTCAGAAAAAATAAACTTTCTTCACCGCTTGTCCCCTTTCACTTACTTATTTCTTTTCATGGAAGGGCACCTCCAATACGTCAACAGTCTCCATATGTATTCAACAGGTCCCATTCGGTAGAATCTGAGCCAAATACGGCTTGTCAGTACTTGAATAATACAAATGACAAATACCAGCAGCACCCCCGCAGCAAAAGATATTTGACCATAGAATCCGAAACCGTAGGAGTAAAAAAGGCATGTACCCAGCAGAGATTGGAACAAATAATTACTTAGAGAAAGCCTGCCCACATAAGAAAGCGGCATCAACATGGAATAAACCGATTTCTTTTGAAGCAGCAGGGCAATCAAGGTTATATAAAATAAAGACAGCAATGGCCCCCCGAATGTGTCCTGTAAAAAACCGGCCAGGTAATTAGAAACTGTATAGTAAGGAAGTAATTTAAACAACAAACCCATAGTAAGAGATACAGCCATAACAAACCGTAACTGGGTTCTATAAGTGTCCGGCCGCTCAAGAAAACCTAATTTCGCAAAACCTGCTCCGACCAAAAACAACGGAAAAATAGATAAAAACAATAGAATGCCATTTGACAGGTTATTGACTGCATACCAATCAAGGAATCTCTGATGCATAATTTCCGTGAAGGTACCATTTCGATATACTGCTATCGACTGCCGGACTGCCTCCATGTCTGCGGGAATCATCAGATCCTCTGCAGTGCCCAAAAGCAAAGCTAACAAAAGGTAGGGAACAAAATACAAAAGGGTCCCTAAAACGAGCAAAAGTCTGCCGCTCATTTTATAAAACAGGATAAAAACAAAACCAAAAAGCGCATAATTTATCAAGATATCTCCATGCCAGATCAAATAGGCATGAATACAGCCAAATAACAACAAAGCAAGTAACCTTCTCGAAAAGATAAGTGGAAAAGATTGGCCCCGGTCGTTTATCCTGTTCGCCAGCAGAATCGCCCCAAAGCCAAAGAGAAATGCGAATAAAGGGTAAAAGCTTGCCTGGGCCAGGACATCGATTAGGATGTACATGAAATGATCGGGATTTTGATCCCACCAAGTTAATGGATTAATATACAGCAAAGGCGTATGGAAGGATGGCATATTAACAAGAAGTATCCCAAGGATTGAAAATCCTCTTAGTATATCAATGCTGGCAATCCTAACATGCTCCTGCAACGGCTGGTTCACATCATTCATTGTAATAACTCCCGGTCTTTTTCAGTTTTGCTGGTATTAATCTTAGAGTATAGCTATTTCCCTATTTCGACATAATAATCGGCAATTCCTTTCTAGTTACTTGATAATATCACTTTTTTTTTCGAAAAACCTGCCCTTTATGGAAAAGGGCAGGTCAGTGTGTTAGTTGATGTTGCTTTTAATTTACAAATCGCTCTGAATTCCCCCGAGCGTTCCAGTATTCATTGCGGAGATGAACTTTTTGGATTTTTCCTGATCCTGTTTTTGGTAGTTCATTAACAAATGTCACACTCGTGACCGCTTTAAAATGTGCTAATTTTTCTCTTGAAAATGCAATGATTTCCTCTTCGCTAACTTTTTGGTTTTCTCTTAAAACGACGAATGCGTGCGGCGTTTCTCCCCACTTTTCGTGAGGAACTGCGATGACAGCTGCTTCCATGATGCCCGGATGTTCGTATAATGCCCCTTCCACTTCAATGGAAGATATGTTTTCTCCGCCGCTAATAATAATATCCTTTTTGCGGTCAACAATATCGATATATTCATGTTCATTCACTGTCCCCATGTCTCCTGTGTGAAGCCAGCCGTTTCTAATTGCTTCCATTGTCGCTGCTTCATTTTTCCAATATCCCTTCATAACACCATGGCTTCTTACAACAACTTCACCAATCTCTTTTCCGTCATGGGTAACTTCTATTCCATTCTCATTGATAACTCTTACATCACTGCCAATCATTGGGTTTCCAGCTTTCGCTTTCAATCCGTACTGCTCCTTAAGAGAAAGGTGGGATAGCTGTGAGCGGATCCTGGAAATCAGGCTAAGCGGGGTAGCTTCAGTCATTCCATACACCTGGATGAATTCCCAGCCTAATTCTTTTTCCACTCTTGTCACGAAAGCCGGCGGTGGTGCAGAGCCCGCAATCACCACACGTACATCCTGGTCGATGACAGGCACATTTTTCTCGTAAAACTGCAGCAGAGAATTCAAAACGGTTGGAGCCATAGCCAGAACTGATACTTTATGGACTTCCAACGCTTTAAAAATAGATTCAGGTGTAGCTTTTCTTAAACAAATATGAGTCGCACCATTCGCCGTATAGTAAAAAGGGGCTCCCCATCCATTCACATGGAACATTGGCAGGACATGCAAGTACACATCACTGTCGCTAACTCGTAAATGATGCATCGTACTTAAGGCATGCAGATAGTTATTTCTGTGTGTAAGCATGACTCCCTTTGGATTGCCCGTCGTACCGCTTGTGTAAAGCAGGCTGCAAACATCATTTTCATCCAGCCCGGCACGGTCAAAGGATGCTGTGGAATGCCTTGCCAGCCATTCATCGTAAACGGTTTCATTTGTTTCAGCCTCTTTGTAATGGACGATAATATGCTCGACGGTTTCCAGTTTGTCTTTAATGGGCTGGATCAAGTGATAAAAATCCTGGTCAACGAAAAGCACCTTTGATTCACTATGGTTCAGGATAAACAAGTAATCTTGAGGCGTTAAACGAATATTGATCGGCACCATGATTGCCCCAAGTTGAAAAACCCCATAAAACCCTTCGAGCATTTCAACAGTATTTGGTGCCAAATAAGCTACCCGGTCCCCTTTTACAACCCCCAAGTCGCTTAAACCATGTGAAAGCTGATTGACCCTTCCGTTTAATTCGCGGTATGTAAAAACTCGGCTATCACAATAAACTGCTTGCTTATCTCCGTATAAGGAAACAGCCCTGTCCAAAAACTCCGTTAACACTAAAGGTACATTCATCATCCTCACCTCAAATAGAAATTGGAATACTCTAAATTAATTATATAACACGACTGTATCTAAATAAACAGTAACTTATCATTGTTATATAACATTTCAGAAGGGGCCCTTCTGTTTTGTTTTATGTATCATGCCGGGGTATCACATAACCGAGAAGTTACATAGGATATAGAACTTAATGACAATAAGGGGGATTTCGTATATGCCCGCAATAGTCGGAGCCGTTCAAGTAATGAGCATTGGCAGCAGCGGCGTTTTTAATATTGGGGATGTATTTAAAATCTCCCCTGCTTCCACTTCGAAAACCTTTGCAGGAGCCGGATCATTCAATACTGGAGAACAAATTTCACTTTATAACAACCAAAGCTCTACCAATACGTTTGATAGTGATGTATCGGATCAGCCAACTTTGTTGAACCTATAAATCCATTTTATGTACATCAAGGAAAGGAAGGACCCCACATGGTTTTCCATATACAGCAGTCCATTCAAATCAATATGATCAAGATAACCAACATATCAAATTCCTCAGTCTTCCAAATCGGCAGTGCCGGTGTAATCAAGCCGCTTTCTACACAGGCAAATACAGGACAATTTACAGAATCTGCACCGCAAATAGGCGCGGATGCAGGCACTTCTACCCCATTTAGGGGATCAACCGGGCAATAATCAACTGCGCATAGGCATTCACCCACTGAAAATAGCTGCATATACTATTTACGTATCAGAATAGGAGGCCGCTCGATGATCACAAAGGTGAGGTGAATGAATCGATGCAAAATGAATTTTATTCCTACACTTACCAAATGCAGAGGTATTTAGCTGCCCAGGATAACCGGATTGCCCAGTTGGAAAGTGCAATTCAAGATTTGCTCAAGGAAATGGAAGAACTGAAGAATAGGCGAGCAGTAAATGTAGAAAAAATTGAATATAAATTTGACCAGTTGAAGGTAGAAACATTGGATGGCACATTAAATATTGGACTGAATCCAAATGATCTCGGGCAACTGGATGAATTCACCGTAAATGGAGCCTCACCAGGCGGACCATATCTATTCCCGGAGAGGGATATCATGATCAAGGAAATATCGTCTACTATTCATGAAAATATGGATGAAATGATAGCCGAATCTGAAAGAAATTCAGGAAACCGCCTGGACCCATCCTACCAGGAATTTATCAAAAGCGACGTTGCCAGACAGCTTCAGCAAAGAATTGAGATGTACCTTAACGATACTTCACATGCAGAACGCACGTCAGGGCGGCATGACAGCCTTAAAGAAAAAACCATCGAAAAAATCAAAACGGATATCCGGCTTGCCATTGATAACTTTATCGCTTATTCACATAAACAGAAAGGAGAGAAAAAAAGTAATGGAATTTAATGTAACAAATTGTGGCCTTCATGTCGGCAATATAGAAGTACTCGGGGTGGCAAGCGCATCCTTATTTTTAATCGGGGATGCAGATACTATCCAACTTTCATCTGCCTTTGACACTCCTGCTGAATCCTTGATTATCGGGGCTCTGGTTCCTTTCACACCACAAGGTTAAATGATGTTTTCTCGAATATCGAGAGTTAAATCCTTCTCTTCCCAAACATTATCCTTTAGTTCCACCCTGCAAATAGGCGACTGCACATACATTGACGGCCATTCAGAAACATTTGCCGTTCAGCGAGAGGCAGAGCTTTTTTGGGGAAATGAGGCGGACGTATTACCGTATCCAATCTTTTACTCCCCTTCTGTCTTTTTGCCGGTTGCTGAAGATGTAAAAACTACATTTATCAATAACCACCCTTTTATTGAAACAGGAAATGTAAATATCGTAGGTATCTCTGCTTCATCGGTAATTGCAGTTGGGAATATACGTCATGCAAGAATGCGTTCAAGAGTAAAGCACATCCGTCAGCTCCTGGACAGACAAGTCGATAATAATTCTAAAACCGTATCTTCAAACGGGAAAAGGGAATAAGACCGTAGGCCAAACTTCAAAGTTCCGGGAGTATTAGTCTTTTAAATCTATATTAAAGGATGTTTTAACATGCCAGCTATAGTCGGTCCGGTTCAAGTCATGCAAGTCAGCGGAGGAGTAGTGCAATTTGGTGATTCTCTCGCTCTATCACCAAAAAGTGCCTCAAAAACGTTCCTTGGCAGCGGTGCAAGCAATACCGGGGCAATCATTTTTACAGCTAACGGAGTAAGCGGGAATAACGTGCTGGATCTAAATGGAGTTGACCAGCCAATTGCCGGAAATAATTAAATATTAATATAAAAAGTGAGACAAATTACTTGGAAGAAGGGCTGCAATTTTGCAGCTGTTTTTTTTATATAATAGAGCGTAAAACCACGATGCCTTTAGGCTCGTGGATGTAAGCTCTTTGTATTTAACCTTGGTTTTGTATATATTTTTCGATTGTTTCTTTGCACGCATTTCCAACAGAGCAAGCAAAATAACCATCGCTCCAATTAGGATAGCTGGCAGTTGACTTTACTGGTACTTCAACGGTGAAGTCGCAACTATTTTTGGATTTCTAGTTTTGGCACTTTTGGTAAGAGGTCTTGTTCACATCAGCTCTTGTATCTTAATTATTCATATCAAGCAAATGGGCACCATCGAAGAAAAATAAATACCGCTCGTTCACTTTTTTCTTCCATATGCTTTCAATGGCACGGGTATACAGCTGAAGCTGGATACGGTATCTTTCCGCCAATATATCCTTTGCTCCTTTGAATCCATTGGCAAATCGCTCAGTGATGGCATCCGTTTTATAATCCAAGAGTACAACCCCCTGCTCATCTTCGAAAATACAATCGATGATTCCCTGGACCAAAATAAGCTCATCGCCTTTTTTCCAGTCATTATAAGCTTCATTTGCAGGCAATGCCATTGAAAACGGTACTTCTCTTCTAATCAAAGCAGCCTGTTGCAGACGCCGGCCGATTTCGCTGTCAAAGAATTCTATAACCACTGCTGGATTAACAGCTGCTTTTTGTTCCTTTGTCATAAGCTCGTGATTTATCAAGCTTGTAACCAAATCATCTACGGTATCTTCCGTAACAGGCTTTTTCATATTGATATGTTGCATAATCAAATGCGTGATCGTTCCTTTTTCGGCAGGGGTTAATGACTTTTCCTGCATAAAGGCAGGGCGTGTCAGGATCGGCCGCTTGAATTTTCGCAGCAGCTCAGTCGAACTTTCTTCATCCCTCAGTTCCGCTTGCCGCTTTAATTCAGACACTGACTGTTTCGAACGATGAACGGAAGCATCAGAAAATGGGTAGTTCCAACTTAACTGGTCGAGAATCTTCCCTTTATACTCCGATTCAATATCCACATTCCGGAATTCCCTTACAGCGTCCAGCGATTTTTCCTGCTCAACTGCTTCTTCATCATCAAGCACCTGTAATTGGTCATTCGGTACTACTTCTAAATACCAGTTGGACGGATGGAAGGCAATGTCTTCATTGCTGTTTCCTCTAGTATCCATTTCATCGATCATTGACTTTCCATCACTGTGCCGAATAATCGACGGGCCAATCCAATCCAAATAGCTTTTGGCACCTGCCCTAACATAATCCTTTAAAAGCCAATCGCCATGCGAAGAATTGGCTGCCCAGTCTTTGAGGCTTTTTTCAGCATCTTTCACAGTCCCGATTAAGTACAACTTTTCCTTTGCCCTTGTTAAGGCAACATAGAGTACCCGCATTTCCTCTGCGATCATTTCCAGCTGTTTTTTCTTTTTAAACGCTAGTTGCGGCAGCGAAGGATAGGTGATACGCAGTTCAGGATTTACATATTTCGATGCAAAGCCGAAGTCTTTATCGAGCAGATATGATTTCCTGAGATCCATCATGTTAAATTGCTTCGAAAGCCCGGCGATGAAAACAATCGGAAACTCCAGCCCCTTAGACGAGTGGATCGTCATCAGCCGGACGACATCTTCCTGCTCGCCAAGAGCCCTTGCAGTCCCCAGGTCATCGCCACGTTCCTGCATTCTTTCAATGAAACGCAAGAAGCGGAACAAACCGCGAAAGGAACTGGATTCATACTGCCTTGCCCGGTCGTATAAAGACCTCAGGTTTGCCTGGCGCTGTTTTCCTCCCGGCATACCGCCTGCAAAATCGTAAATCTTAGTCTCACGGAACAACAGCCAGATCAAGTCCGAAAGTGCTTCTTGCGTCGCCAGCTTCCTCCATTTGGCAAGTTTTCTGGTAAACAATGAAACTTTATCAGATAGGTCAATATATTCCGCCCGATCTGCTTTCCTGTAAAACTCCGACATGGCATCATAATAGTTTCCAGTATGAAATAAACGAATTTGTGCTAATTCCTCTTCATTCAGGCCGACAATCGGCGAGCGCAGCACGGAAACGAGCGGAATATCCTGCTGCGGGTTATCGATCACTTTAAGCAAGGAAATCATGATCGCCACTTCAGTCGCTTCAAAATATCCTGTCGATAGATTGGCATAAACCGGGATACCCTGTTTCTTAAATTCTTCGATAATCTGCGGAGCCCACGGCATCGACCGAAGCAGGATCACGATGTCCCGGTATGTGATTGAACGGTATGTTCCTATTTTGGTATCGTATATCGGCTGTTTTTCAGAAATCGCTTGTTTGATGATTTTTGCCATCATCCTTGCTTCCAACTGGGCGTTCTCCAATTCTTCAACATCAAACACGACTTCCGCTAAGTCAGTCTCTGGATCTGGTGGGGAAATAGATGTTTCCTCTTCCTCATTGCTGCTGTTATCGATTACGTACAGTTCGATGGGGTAAGGCCGGTCCTCTGGATACGGTGCTCCTTTTTTCAGTTCGGCATCCTCATCGTATTCAATCTCGCCAACAGTAACACCCATAAGCTGTTTAAACAAATAGTTCGTGCCATCCAAAACTTCCTTACGGCTCCGGAAGTTTTGGTTCAGATCTATCCGTAAACCTATTTCACTGCCATCATGGGTAAAACGTGTATATTTGCCAAGGAATAGATTAGGTTCCGCGAGACGAAAACGGTATATGGATTGTTTCACATCGCCAACCATAAACAAGTTTCCGCTATGTTCACTATCTGCTGTTACCAGTTTGAGGATCGACTCCTGAACAAGATTCGTATCCTGATATTCATCGACGAGCACTTCTTTAAATTGTTTTCGGTAGTCCTGTGCAGCCTGTGACGGAACCATTTCAGTTCCATCCATTTCACCGGTGAGAATGTCAAGGCAATAATGTTCCAGATCTGAGAAGTCGACGAGGTTCTTTTCAGCTTTAACAGCAAAAAAACGTTGATCAAACTGCTTCACAAGAGTGACAAGCGTTTCCGCATATCGTTTGAGCTCGCCGATGTCGCGGATATAGCTTTCCGGCTTTCTTGAGAACAGCTCATTTCTTAGGGTTTCAAGTGTTTTTTTTGCCTTGTTGCGGTATTTCGTCGCCAAATCCACCAGATCTTTATGATAATCATTGCCGGAGCATCGTTTGGCAGTGGAGAATTTCCATGACTGCATTTCCTCGTACGTTTGATACCAAGACTGCTGATTTGCTTGAAAAAGGCGCTCGACAATCGCCAAGTCATCAAGGAAGTTTTCAGCCCTTGGCGCAGGCCCGCCTGGAACTTTCGTTAGATCCATTGCCTGCTGCAATAAAGCTTTAGCAGTCTCAAGCTGCAGTTCAATATCGAATCTTAACGTACTGATAAAAGGTAAATCCTCAATTTGCGTGCCCTCGTCCACATCATACATCTCAAGCAGTTGATCGAGCCATTGTTCCGGGTTGGGATGAGATCTCGAAAAGTCATGAAGCGAGCGGACCATGCTTTGCAATGCCGCATCGTTCCTGTCGCTGGTAAACACATCAACAAGCTTAAAAAAGCTTTCATTATCAGCCTGGCCGTAATGTTCCTCAAACAGCTCCTCCATCACTTCATCCCGGATCAGTTCCGCTTCAGTCGTATCAGCAATCCTAAAACCCGGATCAATTTCACTCAGATAATAATACTTCCTGATAACCTCAAGACAAAAGGAGTGAAGCGTCGAAATCGAGGCCCGGTTGATCAAACTCACTTGTTTCCGCAAATGCTGGGAACCCGGGTTTTCATTGATGGACTTTTCAAGTGCTTCCCCAATACGGTGTTTCATTTCTGCTGCCGAAGCATTGGTAAAGGTAACGACGAGCAATTCATCAACATCAATCGGTTCCTCTTCTGCAACGACTTTTTGGATAATCCGATTTACCAGTACAGCTGTCTTACCGGATCCTGCAGCTGCTGCTACGAGAATATCCTGGTCCTTTGCCCAAATGGCTTTCCATTGGTCATCTGTCCAGGTTACATCTGCCGGCCTTGGCGGAATCATTGTTTTACTCATTGATCAGCAGCCTCCTTCCGTAACATCGCCAAAACATCTTCCTGCATTTTTGGCGTTAGAATTCTAAACTCGTTATCTTCGAGTGATTGATCAAATTGGCAGACCGATTTAAAAGAACAAAACTTGCAGGGTGTCTTATCTTTTAATTTATAAGGTGCAATGTCCACCTTTCCATCGATGATTGAATCGCCAGCTTGCTGATACATATTCCTGACGTGTTTATTCAGAAGCGAGAATTCTTCTTTGCTGGCAACTCTTGATTTCGATTGCAATGTTCCGTCCTTTTTAAAGCCGGCCGGAATGATCTCTGACTGGCCTGTTTCAAGGGATTGGTCCATAAGTTGGATAACATCTGAATCCCCAAGTAAAAGGCCCTTCATCTTGAAGCTCTTATATAGCGCCTGTTCGATTTCATCAAGGCCAAGCATCCCGCCAGCCTTCACGACCGGATTATGGACATGAAAATAAAGGACGCCTGCCGGAAATGCTTCTTTCCCAATTAACGAACGGGAATGGGTAACGACGATATCGAGATAGGTGAGCATCTGCAACGCAAGCCCGTAATAAACTTCACTGAAGTTTAAATCTTTCTCGCTGGACTTATAATCAAGCACCCTCAGGTAAACGCCGTCGTTTTCCTCTGCTTTATCGACGCGGTCGATCCGGCCGACCAGTTCCATTTTTGTACCGTTTTTCAAAGTAAAAGAAAGTGGTGGAAGCTGTCCATCCTTCCCGAAGCCAAGTTCAAGTCCGATCGGTGAAAACCCGCTCACTTTTGCATGCTCGCTTAATACCATAGAAGCCCGGCTGATTATATTTTCAAGCTTGCTCCTCAGATAATGATGACGGTTTGTGCTTAGCAGAATTTCATTTTGAAGCTTCGGGGCAAGACTGTCCACTGCCTCTTTTGCCAGGAGTTGGCACTGCTTTTTCGTCAGTGACGCCCATAAAATGTTATGATCCCTTAAATAATCAGAAATCAGTTTAAGCGCACCATGGAACATCTCTCCGATATCAGGCGCATCAAGCCGGAATATTTTCCGTTCCCGGAGCTTTAATCCATGAGCTGCATAATGTAAAAAATGACAGCTGTTGAACATTTCCATGCGCGAAACACTGGCCGTGATATTTTCCCCGTAGATTTTTTGGCTCGTGTCTTCCGATAATTTCTTCGCCTTATTTTGATAAAACAAACTTGAGAGCACACGAACAGCTTCCGGCTTAACTATCTCGTTAGCCATATACGCATTGTATACATCCCACCAGAGCGGATGGATTGGATAATTTCTTTTTCTCAGCTGCAGCTGAGCCGTTAGATAGGATAAAGCCACATCATAATTAGCAGCGTACTCAGCCTGTCCGGATCCCGGTAGATCTGATGGGTCATTCATATAGGCATTTTCGGTGAGGTTTGGCAGCACTTCTCTTATTCTCTTAATATAAGAAGATGGCAAAAGGGATTTTCCTTCCTCATCAGCGAGCGGATAAGAGAGGTAAAGTTTCTCTGATGGCGTCATAAACGCCTTGTAGGCTGTAAATTCCTCATCCATCAGGCGGATTTTCGATCCCGGAGCAACCTCCAGGCCTCTTTGTAATAAGGCGTCCCTGTCGTTATCGGAAAAGATGCCATCTGCCCCTGCTTTTCCCGGCAGTACTCCTTCCGTCAGCCCGATGAGAAATGCTGCCTTTACATCATCTAATCGCGATAAATCGAGATTCGCAACCAGCACCTGATCAATGGCAGGAGGAACAAGCGAGAATTTCATCGATTCCATACCAGTCTCGATTATTGTAGAAAACTGCTTTAAGCTGGTTTTCTCATCGCCCAGTATTTCAACGTATTGATCTAACAGCCCGACGAACGCATTCCAAACCTGCTCATATTCGCGGGCTGAAATCAAGTCACCTTCGTCTTCCGCTTCAAGCTTCCATTTATCCAGTTTTCCAGGAATTTGCAGTTCCTCAAGATACAGATAAAGAGCTTCACAATATTCCCTTCCGCTTGCGGCCCGCTTCAACCGTCTGGAAAAGCCGAGAATCGGCTCAGTAAACATCTGCTTTAGCTCATTCAATTCGTCCTCTATTCGCCTTTCCTTGTCCGTCTGCGCACGCTCCTCAAGCTCAAGGCCGCGCAATCTACGGTATGTCCAACGTTCCTTTGAAGTCCATTTTCCACCCTTGATCCCCCGCGAAAGCACAAAGTTTTCGAGGCTGTCCACTCGTTCCCTCATCCTGCTCACGTTACGGTCGATCGGATACAGCAGTTCAGTTTTAATCGACCGGAAAACTGGTTCATACCGCCAGTTCGTAAGCAGGGTCTCAAGTGTTGAACGAATGAGTTCTATTAGTGGATGGTTCAGCATCGATCGCTTGGCATCAATGAAAACCGGAATCTGGTAATCACGGAAAACGGTCTGGATCATATCATGGTATGAATCGCCGTTGCGGACTAAAACCGCAATGTCTTTCCAGCGGTAATTTTCTTCACGGACAAGCCGTAAAATCGAACGCGCGATTCCCTCCACTTCTGCCCTGCGGTTAACTGCTGGTGAGACAGTGACAGCTGATTCCTGCAAAAACGGCCGGGCTGGACGGATGTTAAAGTTGGCTTCAAGGTGCTGCAAAGCAGGGCTTCCGGCAAAACGCTCCTGCTCAGACAAAATAACGTCTTGTTCACAAGAAACACCAAGCCGTTCAGCTGCTGTAAAAATGCTGTGATAAAGGGAACCTGTCTGCCGAAAAAGATTAAGAATATCAGGCTCATTCTGTTTATATGGCTGATCCAGTGTCAACCCCACAGTAACACCCTTGCTCAGGCTTACCAGCTCTTCGACAATCAGCAATTCCTGAGGCGTTAAGCTGTAAAAACCATCGATATATATCTCTGCAGCCAAGATATATGGTGAATTCGCCATTTTCTCAAGCAGCAGATTAAAGTAATCTTCCGAATCCAAGTACTTCCCAATTAATTCATCTTCAAAGGCCTGATAAATGACTTCAAGGTCATGCAGTTTATTTTCCAGCCCCTGATCTCCGGGTTGTTTTCCGATGAAGTCTCTGATTTCCTCCGGATTGACGCAATATCTTTTGAATTCCGCCAGCATTTCCTCAAGTTGGACAATAAAGCCCTGCTTCTCAGCAGAACGGCTGAACATTTTTAAGTCATCTTTCTTATTTTCAATAATCTTGCGGATCAGCATGTTTACACCCACACTGTCCAGGTGGATCCTGCTCATGCCGCCGGTTTCCTGGAGAACACGCCAGGCAAGCCGTGTAAAGCTGTAAACCTGGGAACGGATCATGCCCGCAAGGCCCGGTGTCGCAATCAATTTATATTCAGATAAAAAAGTCATTTGTTCAGGGACAAGATAGATGATTGGATTTCCGTCCGGGCTATCGTGCAGCTTGCCGCGGATTTCATTAAGAATTGTTGTCGTTTTTCCTGTCCCGGATCTTCCAAGTAAAAAACGGAGTGGCATACTTTTCCCTCCTTCAACCCGCTCTCTTCATGCGTTTTCCGTAATGAAGCCTATTCGAGCAGGTGAATCTCCCAGATATAATCATACCAGAAGCGTGTTCTTAAATTGATGGAATTCTTTAGAGGTTTTAATAAAAATAGAAGACCGTTGCAAATAGTTAATCCAAGTTATACATAGCATTGTTTGATGTTTCTTTTGATATCTCACATCCTATTTTACTGTTTTTTTGGCATAAAGTACAATCGTATGTTCCCGTTTCATAAAATATTATGAATCATTAATAAAGAAAACTCGCCGATTGGCGAGCCTGTAAAAGCGATGACAGAGGTGTAGTTGCACTCATGCAGATAAGAAAGTATATACTTTCTTATCTGCCAAAAAAATTCCCTCTAGAACGGACGAGAAAAGGGAACAGGCAAACTGTGTCAATTGCCCCTAAAGTTTATATTGAATTTATCCAAAGGCCAATATCGTACATCTACCTTGCCTACCACTTTATCGATTGAAACGTACCCAAAATGCCTGCTGTCCATGCTTCCAAGCCGGTTGTCGCCCATGACGAACAGCTTGCCGTTTGGCACATTCTCAGAATTCGTCAATTCATTGAGAGTAAAATCCCCGGTGAGATTCAGTCCTGGAAACGGATGCTTGAATTGCTGCAAATAAGGCTCCTGGTATTTAACGCCGTTTACATAAAGCCAATCATCTTTGTAGGTAATTTTATCCCCCGGCAGCCCTATCACCCTTTTGACATAATCATCTCTGTCGTTAGCATGAAAAACGATTACATCAAAACGATGGATATCCTGAATCTGATAGCCGATCTTATTCACCACTAGTCTATTTCCATCCTGCAGTGTGGGCTGCATCGATTCTCCTTCTACTTCATAGCTGGAAAAGAAAAAAATCCGGATAAAGAGGAATAACACAAAAGCAATCACACCAGCTTTAAACCAGTCCATAAACGAGTCTTTGCGATTTGCTGCCATTCTATTGCCCCCAGTAGCTAAAGAGCTTGTTTGATTAACTGCACATTATCCATTCTCTCTTTTAATCCCCTTATTTAATCTTATCTCAATCCGTTTTCCCACATACCAAAGAATAAAAATAATTACTAAAACGATTACGGTTCTAATAGGTTGTTGAATAAGAGACACAATGTCATACCCGACAAAGCTGATGAAAAAGATCATGATCATTTTCCCTGCCAATACAGCAAGTCCATATTGGAACGGACTTATTTTCGAAAGTCCGGCCACAATATTAACGATTGCCGACGGAGTGAATGGAAAGCACAACAATAGAAATATCGGTCCAAAGCCATGACGGTCGACCCAATTCATCAGCTTCTGAACCTGCTTATATTTTTGCAGGAATCGCAACAGGCGCTTTTGTCCATATTTGCGAAAAATGAAGAAAACCAGCATTGCACCGGTTACAGAACCAATCCAGGAGAATAGAAAACCAAACCACAATCCAAAAGCACTGGCATTCGCCAATACAAAAACCACGAGTGGCAAGAAAGGCAGAAACGCTTCAAGCATGGGCAATAATAGACCCGGGATCGGCCCGAAAGACCGGTACTTCTGAATAAGCTCCAATATATTCTCAAGAGTAAGCCATTCTCGAATTACATCAAAATCCATATTAATCTCCTTAGGCACAGCGTCTTAAACTTCCGTAGCAATTCGGTATGTGCTCTTGATCGAATTTATCCCGCATACGAACTATCACGCTATATTGAAATTGCAAGTATTATCCGTTTGTTACATATAATATATATGCAATCCTCTCCCTTTTACAAGAATTGATAATCTTTTTTATCGAAGGAACTTCTTTTCCCCGCTATAGCGGGCCTGCACCTAAGAATGCCCCTCTCTGATGAGAAGGGCATTCACGCTTTTTCTAATTTTCGCTATATAAATATAACTCTTTTGTTTCTCCTACAAATCCCTTACTCTTCACTGTTAAACTTTTTGTATCTTGTGTAATTGGAATGCCTTTCGGACGCTTTTGATGGACGTGTGCTGGAATGCAGATAAAAATATTTGCGATCTGTTTCTTCAATCCTTTGAATCAGCTTATCTTTAAGGATAACCGTCCTCATATACTGATTTTCAAACGAACTTGTTGAAATGGGCAGCAGCTCTTGCAGATGGTTTTTAAATAGAACCGATGTATGGGAATTATCCGCTCGGTTAAACGTATCAATGTGTTCAAGCGAAACCCATATACATTGAGGACGCAAAGGAGATGTTGTTGGAAAGAAAAACATGGAGCTTGTCGGGTTAATCGCAATCGGCGCTTTATGGGTAATTCCGATCAGCTGCCGGGTTCCCTCCTTCCTGCCTTCATAACTAGTTCCAAAATAGTTGCAGCTCTTTTTAATAATGTCGATAGGTCTGAAGGGAGAGATGTATTCATCATCCATCTCAAAAATGTGGGAATGGGTTTTGCCTCCATACGTGACAGGCTTAACCATCAATGTATAAGGAGTAATTTCATACTCCTCTACTAAATTTTCTGTTACATCATTCATAAACAGATTCTCCTTTCTAATAATTGATTATGTCTTCCAATTTATTCCTCATTATACCATAAGAATCCACAAATAAACATAATTTTTGAAAATTTATAGTAAATTTATACTATTTCGTCACTTCTTATCTAAGCTTGTCATTTCGTGTCTTGAAAATTAGTTTATAAAATATTTTGAATTTTCTATTGATTTTCTATAAGAAAATTCCATATACTAATAAAAAGGCGACAGGGGTGGTTCTTCATGAACAATGAAAAATCATATTCAGAACTGGTTAAGTCTTACGCAATGAACAAGAAAAAGAAGGATGTCTACCTGAAGGACTTGCTTATTGACATGATCATCCATGAGTCGATTCTCACCTATAAAAAAAGACAGCTTCAACAGCGGATTAACGAGGCCTTGGACACGAAAAATAAACAGCTATTCGTCCTTTTAAGCAACGAATGGAAAGAACTGAACAAAATGTTCGGCACATGAAAAACGGTTCCTGCATAGCAATCCACAACAACTAAAAGCAGCCTTTACGGCTGCTCTTCTTTTTTATTTTAAAAAGATGCCCTTCTTAGCAAAATTTATAGCAGGCTAATTTCTATGAAACGAGCCCATTACCTCAGTCGTTTCGGTAATGTTCACAAATGCATTCGGATCAATTTCATTGATCATTGTTTTTACTTCGGTCAGCTGATAACGTGTGATGACTGTCAACAATATTTTCTGTCCTTCACCTGTATAAGCCCCTTCCCCGTCGATCACGGTAACTCCCCTGTATAAATTCGCAAGCAGCTTCGCCTTCATATCTTCCCCATTTTTCGTAACAATCATCAATGTCAGCTTAATGTGGTTTGTATGGATGGTATCAATGACTTTTCCTGTTGCATAAATGGCAACAAGCGTATTCAAAGCCGCATCCCAGTTAAATACAAAGCCTGACAGAATGACGACGACTGCGTTCATCGCCGAAATGAGTGAACCGAGCGGAAAGTCCTTTTTTTTGGTCAGCAACATGGCAATGATATCGAAGCCGCCCGATGAACCCGCTGCCCGGAATATCAAGCCGATTCCAATACCAGTTATCACACCGCCAAACAAAGACGACAAAATCGGCTCTGAACTTATGGCATGGATCGGGATTACATATAAACTAATCGAAAGTACAACGACAGACATGATCGTGTATCCGATAAATCTTTTTCCCAGTTTAAGAACACCAACAATTAATAGCGGCAGGTTCAGCAGGAAATTCAACAAACCTGTATTAAACGGCGTAAGTATCCCGAGCATGATGGCTATCCCGCTTAACCCGCTGCTTAGAATATGATGGGGGATAAGAAATAAGTTGTATGCCGCGCCTACGATGACAGAGCTTATGAAGATTGTAAGTAATCTGTACATTGCCTAACTCCTCGAAACTACTTAGATTGCATTCATTATAGTAGAGAATAATGGAAGTTAAAATAAAAAAGTTTATTCAGATTTTCCTATCGTACCAGGTCTATAATTCTCGACCATCGAAATCCGCTCCAGCATGGTCGGATGGGAATACCTGAACCACTTGACCAATGACGGTGGATTCACCTGGCTCAGTCCGGATCTTGTCAGCTCCTGGAATGTTCTGACTGCGGCCTTACTGTCTCCGGTCATCTCAATCGCATATTTGTCAGCGCGGGTTTCCTGATAGCGCGATAGAGAGTTGGAGAGCGGTTCTGAGGCAAATAAAAGTACAGCGGTTATTAGCAGGAACAGCGGCAGTGAGCCGATACTGCTGACGGATGGGATTTTCAGCACATCCCCCCAGCACCTGACGATATAGTCCATTGACCTTGCCGTAATCCAAAGGCCGATAAAGGTCAACAACAGATATGCAGCCATGCCAAAGTAAATATGCTTTTCAACATAATGAGCCATTTCATGGGCCATAATGAACAAGATTTCATTGTCTTTCAGCCTGTTCAGCGTCGTATCCCATAACACGATCCGTGAATTGGAACCAATTCCGGTTACGTACGCATTTAACGAGTTGGTCTTTTCCGCCATATTCACTTCATAGACATGTTCGGCAGAAATATCCGCCCTGTTGGCCATCTCCAGGATTTTCGCTTCAAGCTCCTTGTTTTTAAGCGGATAAAAATCGTTATATAACGGATCAATCAATACCGGCTGAACAAACATCATGAACAAGGTAAACGGGATTGACAGCAGCCACGCATGCAGCCACCAGTTCTTTGAACTTTTTTTCATCAGCCAGTACAAAACCGAGACGATAACAACCATGGTGCCGAAGTTAATCCAAAAAGCGATCACTTCGTCCTTCATCCATGAAGTGAATGTCTGGGTGGTTATATTATAACTTTTACCAAGGGCATAGCCGATATAGTTAAACGGAAATAAGACAATGTAGGAAAGAAGAGACAGCCAAAATAGATAAACGGCCGTTTGGAGCACTCTCCACCTTGACACAGAATTCGCCCATCTTTCAATCGCTCTCGAAAGTCCGACCAGCAAAATCAAAAAATAAAACAACCATTCATATGGTGTAGAGATAAAGTATAAAAAGTTGCGGATGCCCGAGTATTTCTCGCTTAACATCAATTCCCTCGCGTTTAAAAAAGTTGCCGGGTCAGCCGCTGTCCCCTTCAATACGGTTGGAACCTGCGGATCTGCACCGTTAAAGATATACCAATACATGAAAGCAGCAATCACCAGATACAACATAACCGCAGCACTTGCCCATTTTCTGGCCATTTCTATCCCCCTCTAGACAAACCTTCCTTATTTATTGTAGTTAGGAAGAGACAAGTTAGAACCCCAATCAGGGAAAAATGAAAAGGGATACTATAAAAAAGCATTCAACTTATAATCAGGGTCTGTTGAATTTTTTATTCGCCTTTAACCATGTGACGCCAGCAAAATCGTGAAGGAAGCGAAATAAAAAAGCGTCCATTTTATAAGACGCTTTCTTGTATCAGGACTATCTCCTATAGCGGAATAAAAATCGAATAAACGCTCAAAACAGCTATGGCACCAAGCACAACAACGATTACATTTGCACCGAAATAGGCAATCAAGATTGCCGCGGCTGCTCCTAATAATCCATAAGTGATATCATCCTGGATCAGTAAAACGCCGGGGAAAATCAAAGCACCTAAAGTTGCGTAAGGGATGTTCTTTAACACCCCCTGCAAAAAAAAAGGCATTTCCTTCCCTTTGAACAAGACAAAAGGCAGCAGCCGCGGAATATAGGTAACTACAGCCATTCCGATAATCATCCCTATTACTGTACTATTCACCGCTGCTCCCGCCTTTCTTCCGCTTCGTATATTCAATAAATTCAATGATGAATGATGAAATCAGTGTGGACAGTACAATCGACCAGCCGCTGCTCATCGCTTCTGTAACCGTAAAAACACTGTTAAAGCAAGCTGCGACCACAGCCAGATATATGACTTTTTTCGCACCCTTCATCGACGGGGCCAGCAATCCGATAAACATAGCATATAAGGCGACGGACATGCTTTCCTGCAAGGTCTTCGGCAAACTCGCCCCAAAAAGATGCCCTAGTCCGGAGCAGATCACCCAGCTCGAGTACGCCATTAAAATCAAGCCGAACATGTATCCTGCGGTCACAGTTCCCGGCTTTGTTGCGGCGACCGAAAACGTTTCATCGGTTAATCCGAATGAATATGTAGCTTTTTTCAAAAGACCGTCTTCTTCATAACTCTTTTCATTAAGAGCCGTAGACATTAAGAAATGGCGGATATTCACAATAAACGTGGTCAGGATTATTTCGAACGCACCTGTTCCTAATGCCAATAGATTCAGTGCTATATATTGTGAAGCACCGGCGAATACGATGAGGCTCATCAATACTGTTTCCGTCATCGTCAGGCCGGTTGTTTTCGCTAGAAGCCCATAGGTCAAGGCGACAGGGGCATACCCGATGGCAATGCTGACTCCCGACTGAAGGCCCTGCCTGAATTGCGGGGCCTCCCCCTCCAATGCTGTGACTGCCACCACTACTTCCCCCCTTTATGTTTGTTCTTCTTATTTTCTTAAAATACTGTTACTTTTTCAACCCTATTTTTTGAACCTCGAAAAATATTAACAGGCAGTAATGAGGTGAATGTGTATGTTCAAGATAAGCAGAATGAAGTGAGGATAACAAAAAACGAAGCCATCACTCTATGATGATGGCCTCACTTTTTCCTCATTCATGTATGATAGCTCATGCTTTTCGATCATTTGATCGAGGCGGATAATACTTTGCTTAGCCCTTTCAAACTTGATCTTGCGATAGTGATGCAAACCACCTTTTTCTTCGTCCTTCTCATCGGCTGATTTGACAATTTGCTGCAAGGGGCTCCGGATAATATCGTTGGTCGGAAGAAAAGAATCGGTATGGAATAAAATCGCAAGGGAAATGGTTTTGGCTTTAATTGGATTTTCCCCAAGGCGGATCAGCAGCTTGTGGGCTCGTTCAGCCCCCTTGATGGCGTGGATATCATTTTGTTTATAAAGCTCATAATCCCATTTTCCATTCCGGTACCATGTGAAATGCCCCATATCATGAAGCAGTCCGGCTTTTGCGGCTATATCGACGTCCTCACCCTTCTCCTTTGCCAGGTTAAAAGCGTGATAAGATACGGCGAGGGCATGAGCGATTCCGGATCGGTATAAATACTTTTGAGTGATGCGATGTTCGAAAATAACTGTCAAGCTAACATCTCTCATCCTCCCCCTCCTCATCTCTAAAAATTTTTTATCAATTATCTTACCTTTAATGTGTTCCGATTTCAACAAAAAGACTCCTATCCAGGAGTTTTTTTGTTAGTGGTTTTGTTTTATCAAGTGGTTTTTCAGAGTCGTTTGTTATTTACCAGTAAAGTCCGGCTGTTTTTTTTCTAAGAATGCTGCTAATCCTTCGTCCCTGTCTTCCGTAGAAACGGTTTTTAAAAAGCCAGCCTTTTCGAGTTCCAAACCTGTACCAAGGTCTGTTTTCATTCCATTTTTTACAGCCAGCTTTGCTTGTTGAACAGCGATGGGAGCATTATTTAAAATCAAGTGAGCAAGATCATAAGCTTCTTCCTCAAGCTTATTGTTAGGAACGACTTTTGTCAGAATACCGTATTGATATGCCTCTAATGAAGTAATTCTTTTTGCTGTTAAAATCAATTCAAGGGCCCTGGACTCACCGATCAGACGAGGCAGCCTCTGGGTCCCTCCCGCTCCTGGTATTAAACCTATCCTTGTTTCAGTGAGACCGAGCAACGTTTGATCCACGGCTATGCGAAGGTCACAAGCTAATGAAAGTTCAAACCCGGCTCCGAACGCAAACCCATTAATAGCTGCAATTGTTGGCTGAGGCAGATCCTCAATAACATCAAACAGCTCACCAAGCTGCTGTGTCAGTTGTACAAGCGTTGCGGGTGATTGAAAAGTCACATCCTTTACATCAGCACCAGCACAAAACGCCCTATGACCAGCTCCGCTTATAATTACCACACTTACTTGTGGATTGTTTGAAATATCCTTCATAACGTCATGCAGTTTTTGAACGGTTGCGGTGTTCAGTAAGTTTAATGTTCCCCCACCATTTAATGTAATATGGGCAATTTTCGAGTGTACTTCATACAAAATCGAGGGCATAGGATAATACCTCCTTCAGTTTTTTCACGCTGTCACTACTCGTTTTTATATTCCCTTTTCCGGTAAAGCGTAAGCCGAAAAATGATAATTAACTATGTTTGGTGCCTCTGGTTCTCCTCAGTGCCGCATTGATTATCGGAATTATGTCCTATGAAACGATTGTCGAAGATTGGAAATTGAGATTGAACCTTCGTTGGCCATTGCCGAGGCTGATGATATAAGGCTAGAGGATAAAATTATAGCTGAAAAAGGCATTGCCGAAGTATCGATTGAGTTCGATGAAGATGATGGAGTCAAGCAGTGGAAACCCCAAAAAGATGAAGACCTGTTGGAAGAAAAAAAGGCGAGAGAAAAATAACTCCCGCCCCGAACTAGATGATAACGAAATATCAGTCTGACACGTCCAGGAATGAAGAGTTAGTTTTTTTAAGGATGTGTCAGGTGTTTGTCAACGCTTCATTTTATCTTTGCTTTCAACCGCCGCTTCTTTATTTTTGCAGCACTTGATCTTTTAATGACCGTCTTAAGATTTTTCCTGTTGTATTTTTCGGTAGTTCGCCGATGAACTCGATCACTTGTGGTACTTTGTATTTGGCAAGATGATCGGCGCAATAAGCGAGTAATTCCTCTTCTGTGAGTGAATCGTTTTTCTTCACGACAAAGGCTTGCACCACTTCTCCCTGGTTAGGATCCGGAATCCCAATTACAGCCGCTTCCACTATATTAGGATGGGCAAATAATACTTCCTCCACTTCACGCGGATATACATTATAGCCGCCTACGATAATCATTTCCTTCTTACGGTCGACAATGTAGAAATAGCCTTCTTCATCCATTCGCGCTAAATCCCCTGTGTAAAGCCAGCCGCCTTTCAAAACGGCAGCCGTCTCTTCCGGCATTTTGTAGTAACCCTTCATCACGTTTGGCCCTCTGACAATTAACTCGCCAACCTGGCCGACGGGCACCTCGTCACCTAGTTCATTTACGACTTTATTTACGACATTCTTGATATTGGTCCCGATTGAACCAGGTTTTCTTGGACGATCAAGCGGATTAAAACATGTAACAGGAGAAGCTTCAGATAAGCCGTAACCCTCGGAAACGAATACATTGAACTTTTTCTCGAATTCTTTTAAAAGCGCAACAGGCATCGTTGCTCCCCCGGAAATACTTAATCTGAGCGATTTAAAATCTTCTGGATTTCCATCCGGATACTGCTGAAGGAAATTATACATCGTCGGTACACCGGCAAATACGGTTGCTTCATATTTTTTCACCAGCCTGAAAACCTCTTTCGGACTGAACTTCGGAACAATAAGGAGAGTGCCGCCGTTTATCAAAGGCGCATTTAGGACAACTGTCAGACAAAATACATGGAACATTGGAAGTGCGGTAACCACCCGGTCATTTTCAGAGATCTTTAAGTAATCGCCGACATCTTTCGCGTTGGAATAAAGATTCTTATGGGTAAGCACAGCACCCTTTGGTTTACCGGTTGTTCCAGAAGTATATAGGATTAAAGCAGTATCATCCTCATCAAGGTTCGGCCCCGCGAAGCTTGAATCTCCCATTTTCATTAGCTCTGTAAACGATTTCATTTTGGGATAAATAGAAAGTCTGCTGGCGTTCTCTTCACTGTTATCCTGCCCTGTTTCACAAATAACCATATGTTCGATACTTGTTAGAAGCGGACTCATTTTTTCTAAAAGTGGAACTAAAAGGTCCAGCGCAATAACGACCTTTACATCCCCGTTGTTCAAGATATAGCCAATTTCGTCAGGAGTATAAATCGGGTTGACCGGTATTACTGTAGCCCCTGTTTCTAGAGCACCGTACATTCCAATGATAAAATGCGGTGAATTTCCCAAAAGCAATGCTACATGATCCCCTTTAGAAACACCTAGCTTATGTAATCCATCTGCAAACTTCGTTACCGCCACGTCCAATTCCCCATAGCTTGTTGCCTGGTCCATGAAATAATAAGCAGGTTTACTAGCCATTTTTACTGCTGTTTCATGAAGCTGTGCTGTCAAATTCATAACTTTCTGCCTCCCTCTTAGCAGTTTGGTGAATGAACAGTCATTCATTTTTTTGATTAACAATATTCAAAATATATTATATTAAAAGAAAATAAAACTAGCAACAATTTTATTTCTTCTTGGAATTGTTACCTTGTTTTTTATAGTTTTCTCATTTTAGAATCTTCACCCTTTCTATAACTTTTCTAATTCGAATTCAAGCGGGATAATCAAGCGAAAAAACAGATAAATGAGCGAAAACAACGTTAATTTAAGCGAAAAAGTTGGTAATTAAGCGAAAAGTGCTCTTATTTAAGCGAAAGGCTGAAATCACCTTAAGTATATTGATTTGAAAGTTCATATTAAAAAAACACATGGCAATTTTCATTGAAAAGCCATGTGTTTTTGATTGTTCACCTAAGATTATCTATTAATTAAAATGGTAAATGTCCCAGATATCCGGGGTTTCAGCGCCAATGTACCAGGCGGAAGCGCCACCTAAATGGTTCTGTTTTACAACATTAAGGCGAAGTTCCATTGATTTTTTATCTTCAACCCATATTTGATGTCTTTCTCCATTGGCAGTGTATTCCACATAATTTTGCGATGCTTTTTCATCCCAAACCTTTTGGAGTCCTTTTGTCGAAATAATTTGGTTTACTTCAGCCATAGTGCGATCAATGGTTTTCATCTTATTCGTCGATAGATTGGTAACCCATTCTCTTGTGTAAAATGGAACTGCGAGAATTATTTTGTGGGATGGTACGTCATTCATCAAGAGCTGAATGCCTTCCTGGACCCACGGCAGGGAAGCAACTGAGCCTGCTGTAGGTCCATTGCCCCAGTGCTCATCATACCCCATCATAATAATGTAATCCGCTATTTTTCCGAGTTCTCTGCGGTCTAAGCTTCCAGACCAGAACGGATCAGCGCTCGTCCGGGTAACATCTACAGAAACTAAAATCCCATGAGGTTTAAGAGCAGTTTTTAATTCACTGATGAATGATACGAAATCCTGTTTGTTTTTCATATCGATATTTTCAAAATCGACATTAATTCCGTCGCTGTCGCTTTTGATTAAGGTGTTGCTTAATGTAGTAACAAGTTTTTGGCGCTTTTGCGGGTTGCTTAAGATTGAGTCTGTAAGGACCGGATCAAACTTGTTTCCCAGAAGCGGCCATATTTGTTTACCAGAAGTATGTACATCCAGAACATACTTTGTGTCAGTTGGAACCGTTACGACATTTTCAGAATTACTTAATGTAAACCAACGAGGTGATACAACATTCAGACTCTTTTGGCCATTCATTTGTTTGATGTATGTATCCGTAGTTCCATTCGAATTCCATCCCATCACGATACGACTTTGTGTTTTAGCTTGGGTGTGGGACTTTTTGATGTATCCTTTTTGTCCGCCAAGCAATTGAACCTGGGAATAATAGATAGGAATATTCAGCTTTTGCCCAATTTTAAGCTGGGTGGTAGGCAAATAGTTTACTTTAGTTAATTCATTTACCGTTACTCCGTATTTGTTGGAGATTTTCCATAATGTATCCCCCGAAATAACGGTATGAATAATAAATTTCTGTGGTATTTTTAACTTTTGACCAATTTTAATGGTATTAGTTGATAATTTGTTTGCTTTTTGTATTTCACTTGCTGTTGTTCCGTATTGATTGGCAATAATCCATAATGTATTGCCGGCCACAACCGTATGAGTGATCATACTGGCGGAATCCCCTACTACCGAAGAGATAATGGGATATTCTTCACCCTTTTTCAGTACGGTTAACACCGATGAACTTAATTTCGGTGAACTGTATACATTGGCTTGCGTCACTTTAACAGAACCAATCGAAAGTGAATTCGATACTGCTTCCCCTTTCCCCGGAACGATGCTTATAGATAGTAACAAAATAATAAAAAAGCTAAATGCCTTTTTCACTCTCTCCATTTCCCCCTATTTTTTCTATTTCAACATAATATATATTACTCTTGTAAATTATGAAAATAATAGTGGAATATGGTGGGAATTTCGACAGGTGTAGAAAGGCGCAAAAATATATTAGTGCACCTTAATAAATCAATTCTATAATTTCTTCTTTCGTTACATTGCCAAAATAATGCTTTACGTCAACATCGGCCAGGGCCTTTTCAATCACTTCTTTCTCATAACGCAAGCCCTTCAGCTTTTCTTCAATATCATCCACGTCTCCCACGCCGAAAAAGTCACCGTAGATTTTACAGTTTCCGATGACTCCTTTGGTTACATCTAGACGGATATCAATTGAGCCAACAGGGAAGCGGTGAGAGTGTTGAAGGTTGAACTTCGGCGATTTTCCGTAGTTCCAGTCCCAACTTTGATATCTTTCTTTTGAAAGCTTATGAATGTTCTCCCAATCCTGCGATGTCAAGACATACTCAGGAATTTCATCATTATCTTCAAAAATATTTTTCAAGAGTAGCATTCTAAACTGCTTGATTGTCAGTGGTTCCTTGAGGAAATCAGAAATGTTGGTCACACGGCTTCTGATTGATTTAATCCCCTTGGATTCAATTTTATCCTTTTTGACTTTTAAGGCCGAGACCACATGTTCCATCTCTGAGTTAAACAGCAACGTACCGTGGCTGAACATCCGGCCTCTTGTCGAAAACTGGGCATTGCCGGATATTTTCTTTCCTTCTGCAAGGATATCATTGCGGCCGCTCAGTTCCGCGTTGATATCTAGCTTTTTGAGTGCCTTGATGACCGGCTCGGTGAACTTTTGGAAGTTATGAAAGCTTTCTCCATCATCCTTGGTGATAAAGCTGAAATTCAAGTTTTCGAGATCGTGGTATACTGCTCCGCCTCCGGACAAGCGGCGGACCACCTTGATGCCGTTCTTATCTACATAATCGGTATTGATTTCTTCAATCGTATTCTGGTTTTTCCCGATGATAATCGACGGTTCATTTATATAAAATAATAGAAAGGTTTCATTGATATCTAGGCTCTTCAAGGCATATTCCTCTATAGCCAAATTAATCTGCGCATCGGTAATTCCTTTATTATCAATAAATAACATACATAAAGTCCTCCTAAAAATCGCTGCTCCAGTCTTATAAAGCTAAAGCATTACAACTGAAATTCCAGTGCGTTCCTTGCTACCGCAATTTCCCGCTTGAAGTTTTCCCCGGCTTCCTTCTTCAACTGGTTAAGGTCGCCAAAGTGAGGAAGATGGGTCAAAAGCAAAAGCTGCACGTCTGCTTTATCCGCCAATTTTCCCGCTTCTCTTGCGGTCATATGGCCCGGTTCTGAGCCATCCGTATCGCCATAAAGATTGCTCTCGCACAGCAAGACATTAGCATCCATGGCAAATTCCGCAAGCTGGTCCATATAGGCACTGTCACCGGTATATACAATAGCTTGTCCCTTTGCTTCAATCCTCATCGCAAAACACGGAACAGGATGGTTCGTGCGTAAAAAAGTGAAGGTAAGCGGCCCAATTTGCAGCGGCTTGTCTTCCGAATAAGCAATCCCCTTGGTAATGTCTTTATATGTTAGCCGATTAAATTCAGCTTCATCTAAGGCATGCCCGTAGATCGGAATTGTTTTCTTGGCAACGCCGAATATTTGCTGTATTAAAACAGCGTGCTGCAGCACTCCGATATCTGCTACATGATCAGAATGATAATGAGTCAGTACTACTGCATCCAATTCCTCGGGTTCCATATGGTTTTGGAGCTGTGAAAGCACTCCGCTGCCACAATCAAGCAAGATACGATAATTCTCATATTCCAGTAAATAACCTGAGCTTGCCTCGTTCTTTGCCGGATATCCTCCCCAGCATCCAATCACAGTTATCTTCATGCCTCGCACTCTCCTCGTACGTTTCAATTGGTATCCTCTCATAATATAAATCATTATGCCCATTTTTACACGTTTTTGAATTTTGTTATAAAACATTTGTTGACATGATTAGTCTGTTATAATACAATAGTGGTAAGCTAAATATTCAGAAAATTGTCTACTACATTTTGCGAACTCAAAATTAATGGAGGGTGATTAACATGATTCAAAGCAGCGTGGAGTTTTTTAAGAACCTGCCGGCCAAGCAATGTTCAGAATGCGGCGAAAAGATCGAGGAACAGCACGAATGTTATGGTAGCAAGTGCGATCATTGCCTTCATGTTTCTGTAAATTAATCCCTTAGGTTTCACCTTCTGCTTTTTTCTAAAAGCAGGTTACTTCCATAAGATGCGCCACATATCTCACTGGCGCATCCTCCTTAAAACCAGTCTCCGTATCTAGTAATGGGGCCTTTATAAAACTAATAGGAAAACGTACAGGTTTTACTATCCTGGGCGTTTTTTTGTTGCGGCAATAGTTAGATTGCTACTTTCGGGTTTGTTCTCTAAGAGAAAATCGTTCAGAAATACATGTTCATTTTTCTAGAAGTGAAATAAATTAATGGTATAATATTAAAAAAGATGGGAGGGTAGAACAAATGGAAGAAACATTAAAACAAATCCTTGTTGAGCTAAAAGAGGTGCGGTCAAATGTCAACGGGTTGACTCAAGGACAAAAGGAAATGCGTTCTGATATCAACGATCTGACTCAAGGACAAAAGGAAATGCGCTCTGATATCATCGACCTCGCTCAGAGTCAAAAAGAAATGCGCTCTGATATCACCGATCTGACTCAGGGGCAAAAAGAAATGCGCTCTGATATCACCGATCTGACTCAGGGGCAAAAAAAAATGCGCTCTGATATCAACGATCTAAAACATGGTCAAAAACGATTAGAAGCTGGGCTTGAACGATTACAAAAAAATATTGTCGTCAGTATCAGTGAATACACAGAAAAAATTGTCGACTATGTTGATGATAAAACCGAAGCATTGAACAAGCGTGTCTACCAAGTAGAAACAGACCTTCAACGGTTAAGCAAACAATAAATTTATCGGATACGGCAAAAAGAGCTTGGTTATTTCAAGCCCTCTTTTTAACAATCATTATCGTGCGTATCAAAGTGACTCCATGTGCCCTTTCAACTGTTCACGGATTGACTCCGAAATGGGTTCGGATTTTTTTTGTTGAAAGTTATAATTGACATAGGCTGATGTTCCTTTCGCACATAAAACCTCATCCTGATATATCTCTTCTTTGATCGTAAAGCTTGAATTTCCAAGTCGGTCAATCCACGTTTTAATGATAACTTCCCTGCCATAGTAGATTTCATGTACGAAATCTACATTCATATTCACAATGACAAGCTTCCAATCTTTAAAAAGTGAACTTGGAGTAAACAATTTAAAGATTCCAATTCGCCCCGCCTCAAACCAGATAGGAATGGTCGTATTATTGATATGTCCTGCGCCGTCGGTTTCCGAAATCCGCGGTTCGATTTTAGTGATAAACATCTAATTCCCCCTGTTTTGCTTGCAACACTCTAATTATACAATAACCGCCTGCTTCCTCTACTGCCTTTACCATTGGCCGCAGGGGGAGGATTAAAGGAAAAGTGCCAAAGGACTCAAATCAAATAAAAAAACACCTTGTACAGTCTTTCACTGTCTTCGCCAGAGCAGATGAAGATTCTAAGGGTCTGGGTGCATTACAAGGTGTTCTACTTAGGTATTCCAAAACAAATGATGAAGAACCTACTATTCAATTAGAATCCTTACGTCGTTCAACTGGCGAGGTCAGCAAGACCTTGCATTCCAATGGAATTCAGGTTGGAATCCCCCACTTCAAGCGGACCAAGCCGGTAAGTGGGGGTAGTTCAATGGACAGCTGCTTTTTTTTCAGGTGATCCCCGATTTTCCTTTAAATATTGAACGACATCTTCTACAGCTTTCTCAGCTTGATCGATGCAGTCCGGCAAACCAAGCCCTTCAAAGGAACTGCCGGCGAGGAATACACCTGGCAATTCTTCTCTTACCTCATTTCTTACCTTCTCGATTCGCTGCTTATGCCCCACAGTATATTGCGGCATCGCATCCTTCCAGCGGGTCACAATCGAGAAATCGGGCTTATCGCTAATCGACATTGTCTTATTTAAGTCTTCAAGAACAATTTTGATGATTTCTTCATCAGGTAAATCAACGACCGCCTCATCACCGGCGCGGCCAACATAGCAGCGGATCAATACTTTCCCATCAGGTGTCGAGTGCGCCCATTTTCGATGGGTCCATGTACAGGCTGTAATCGTATAGTCGCTGTTGCGCGAAACGACAAATCCTGTACCATCAATATCCTGCTTTATCGCTGACTCTTCAAATGCCATCGCGACAGTAGCTACGCTGGTTGCCTGCATTTCTTTAAGCGGCGAAAAAAATGGGTAGCTAGAGAAAATCGCGGTGAGTGCATGATGGGGGGCAGCGGTGATGACAGCATCTGCAAAGATGACTTCCTGGTTATTTAAGTTTAGCTGATACTGTTTATCTTTTTGCCTGATATCTTCCACCCTTACTCCCTTTATGACAGAACGGGGTGTAAGGTGGTTTTCGATAGCATCTATGAAAGATTGCAGACCGGTTGTCATCGTCAGGAATTTGCCTTTTTTGGGCGCATTTTTCTCTGCGTTTTTTTGAGCATCCGGAGTTGTCTTTTTCATGCCGACAATCAAGCTGCGGTGCTCCTGTTCCACATGATAAAATTGCGGGAACGTAGCCATCAGGCTTAATTGATCGATATCGCCAGCATAAATTCCTGACAACAGTGGTTCAATTAAATTTTCCAGCACTTCATCACCAAGGCGGCGGCGGAAAAACTCTCCCAGGGACTGGTCTCCCTTTTTGTCAGACCGCGGAAGGACGAAATCAGCAGCTGCCCTTAATTTTCCCAGCGGACTAAACAGGCCTGTTGCGACAAAGGGGCCAATTTCTGTCGGAATCCCCATAATCGAACCACTCGGCATTGGATGAAGGCGGCCTTTAACGAGAACATATGATTTGCCGGCCGTGTTGTACACCAGCTTGTCTTCCATCCCGACTTCCTTTGCAAGCCGGGATGCACTTTCCTTTCGGGCAACGAAAGAATCCGGTCCCTTTTCAATCACAAAACCATCTCGGACAGCTGTCTGCACTTTTCCCCCTAAACGGGTAGATGCTTCGATTAGCAATACATCATACGGCAGATTTTCTTCCTTTGCTTTTTTTTGGAGGTAAAAAACAGTAGCTAACCCGGTAATTCCTCCTCCGATTACGGCTATCTTCTGTCTGGATTGATTCACGGTTCATCGCCTTCTTTTATTTAATAGTTCCGGACATCTCCATTAAAGATGTCGACTGATTATTGATTCATTTTTTTCAAAATAATCGTGGAGAGCGCGTCAATAAATGCCGGGTGTACATTCGGCATGTCAGGACGGTAATAGGAAGCACCTACCTCTTCTGTTACCACTTTGCATTCATAATCATTATCGTAAAGCACTTCCAAATGCTCGGCAACAAAACCCGCCGGAATATATATAAACGCCTTGTAGCCCTTTTCCTTATGAAGCTCTCGCGTTAAATCCTGGACGTCGGGTCCGAGCCATGGCTCCGGTGTTTGCCCGGCACTTTGCCAGCCAATTGCATAATCTTTCACTCCGGCTCCTTCGACAATCAACTCGGCTGTTTCCTTCAGTTGGTTCGGATAAGGATCCCCCGATTGCAGGATCTTTTCCGGAAGGCTGTGTGCAGAAACAATTAACACGAATTCTTCCCGTTCTGTTTCCGGCATCTTTGCATAGGTTTCCTTCAGCTCGTCTACCCAATATTGAATGAACTTTGGTTCATCATACCAGCTCTCCACGGAAGTGATCTTCAGACCGCCTAATTTCTCCGCTTCTTCCTTTGCCCGTCCATTATACGACTTTACACTGAATGTGGAGAAATGGGGCGCCAAAACGATACTTACCGCTTCGGTAATTCCATCATCGTGCATTTGTTTTACTCCATCCTCGACGAACGGTTCGATATGTTTCAGGCCAAGATAGGCCTTGAACTCAATCTCGTCCTGTACTTCATTCAAGTGCTTTTCCAGGCTTTGCGCCTGGGCCCTGGTAATTTCAGCTAAAGGGGAAATGCCGCCAATCGCCTTATATCTGTTTTTCAGATCTTGAATCAGCTCGTCGGAAGGCCTTCTCCCATGGCGGATATGTGTATAATAACGTTCGATATCTTCTTCTTTATAGGGCGTACCATAAGCCATTACAAGTAAGCCCATTTTCTTTTTTGACATGAAATCTGCACCTCATTTAACGTATTCCTCTATCTTATTGTGCAAAAAAAAAGCCGTTTTACTGCAAACAGTCCGCTCAAAGATTTAACTACAAAATCAATGTCTGCCGGCTGAATATTCATGGATAAATGCTGTCAACTGCTTCAATGTCTCTGGTTTAACCTGAGGAAATACCCCGTGGCCGAGATTGAAAATATAACCCGGTTGTTCCATGCCCATATCAAGGATCTTTTTCGTTCTTTCTTCAATGACATCCCATGAAGACAGCAGGATAGCGGGATCGAGATTTCCCTGGACCGTTTTATTGATTCCGATTTTGCGCGCTTCAGAAATCGGCAGTCTCCAGTCAAGGCCGACGACATCAAGCGGCAGGTCATTCCACTCAAGCGCCAGATGACTTGCCCCTACCCCGAACATGATTAATGGAACATTCTCTTCCCGTAAGGAAGAAAAAATTCGATTCATCACAGGCTTGATGAAGGTACGGTAATCTTCCACGTTCAAGGCACCCACCCAGGAATCAAAGATCTGGATTGCTTTGGCACCTGCTTTGATTTGCGCTTTCACATACGTAATAATCATATCTCCAAGCTTGTCCGCCAACACAAACCATGTCTTTGGTTCTGTATACATAAACGCTTTTGTTTTATTGTAGTTTTTAGATGGGCCGCCTTCGATCATATAGGAAGCAATCGTAAATGGGGCACCGGAAAAACCGATTAAAGGCACAGATAATTGTTCTGTGGTTAACAATTTAATCGTCTCAAGTACGTAAGGAACATCCTCTTCAGGGGATAGTTCGCCTAATTTCTCCACATCACCTAGAGAACGGATTGGATTGGAAATGACAGGACCGATTCCCGATTTAATTTCGACATCAACTCCGATCGCTGGCAGCGGAGTCATGATATCCTTATACAGTACCGCCGCATCCACGTCATATTGTTCCACCGGCAACCGTGTAACATAAGCACATAATTCGGGCTGGTGTGTGATTTCAAATAAAGAATACTTTTCTTTTAAAGCGCGATATTCCGGCTGTGATCTTCCTGCCTGGCGCATATACCAAACCGGAATATGGTCTGTTTTTTCTCCTCTCGCAGCCTTTATAAATGTATCGTTAAATCCCCTAGACATTCATATCCACCTTTCGGGCAAAAAAATCCTATATTTAAATTATATCCTTACATAGAATAGCATGAGGGAAATATTTATTAAAATGTATTTTCCCTTCACTATAGCTCTTTCAGCTATGTAAGTATAGATAACTGCGTCAATTGTCAAAAAATCGTCGCTTTTCGCAGGAAAATTCAGGGCAATTTAGGGTAAGATATAATTATAGAATGAACCAAGAGGTGAAAATTATGAATATTTATATGACAACCGGAACATATGAATTTTTAAAACCCAAAAAAGAAAAACATCAGGAAGAAAATATGTTTTTGATGCAAAATGCGGAGAATTCGCTTCTGCTTCACGAGACAAACGGGAAAACCGTCTTTAATTCTCCGCGTTCATTTGAAGTGATTGATTCCAAAGGAGAGATAAAGAATGACGGGTTTGTCGTCATGAATAACATTCCCGTGACGGAAGAAGGGCGTCCCCTATTTGAATACCGTTTCAAAAACAGGGCAGGCATGATTGAAAAGGAACCGGGCTTCATTGCCATCCGCGTACTTCGCCCCGTAAACTCTGACACTTATGTCATTTTCACGGAATGGGAAAGCCAATCCGACTTTAAAAACTGGCAGACGTCCACTTCCTTTCAGCAGGCCCACAAAAAACCGAACATGGAAACCGTTGATACGACGAAAAAAATCTTTTCTGGGTCTTCTTATGTTACTCAGTATTCATTGACTACGAAGAAATAACTTAATCTAGAAAGGCTCATTCACTTTGAACGGAATGGGCCTTTTTAGAATTTGAGCTTCGAGCAAGAAACATTCTTCACTTCCTTTCTTTCACCAAAATCAACGCCCTTCATACTCTGTAATAAGGTTAGGCATTTGCCTTATCTTTCACCTGAGAGGAGGAAGTAAGATGGGCGTCGATTTATTGGCTCTCCATTGGATTTATGTATTGTTTATAGTGCTAATCATCGGGTTCATGGTGAAGCGCCGCGATACGACACTGGTCTGTATTATCGGGATTTTCATCCTGGCAATGACCGCTACCGGCAGTGTTTCCGGTTCAATCAGCGGCATCTTTAACAGTTTTATCTATGCGACTACCGAACTGCTTCCTACGATACTGGTCATCTCCATCATTGTGGCGATGAGCCGGGTTTTGTCCAAAACCGGGATCAATGATGCAATGATTTCTCCTTTCGTTACATTCATTCGAACACCAGCTCTTGCTTATTGGATCATCGGAATATTAATGATGGTCATTTCGTGGTTTTTTTGGCCGTCACCCGCAGTTGCTCTCATAGGTGCCGTGCTGCTCCCGGTTGCGATGAGAGTTGGCCTTCCGGCTTTGGGGGTAGCGATGGCGATGAACCTGTTCGGCCATGGCATTGCCTTATCAGGGGATTTTATTATTCAAGCTGCACCGAAGTTAACAGCAGACGCTGCTTCCCTTCCGGTGGGTGATGTAATAGCTGCGAGTATTCCGCTTGTTATCACAATGGGACTTGTCACTACGGTAACAGCCTTCTTCTTCTTAAAACGGGACATGAAGCGCGGGAAATTACAGAATCAAGATTTATCAGAGATAAAGGAAACAGAACTAGAGATTGATAACAGTCTCCTATCAGCAGGAAAAAGGAAATTCTTTGCCTTATTCATTCCAATCGCTTTTGTGCTTGATGTTGTAGCAATGTACACACTCAATCTGCAGGGAGGAGATGCTACGGCACTGATCGGCGGCACTTCTGTCTTTATTTTGTTGATTCTCTCACTCACAGCCCATGGCCATCACGGCTTGGAGAAAACCACGAGTTATTTGATCGAAGGATTTCAATTTGGCTTTAAAGTTTTCGGGCCGGTTATCCCGATTGCGGCTTTCTTTTATTTAGGGGATGCAGGTTTTACAAAAATAATCGGTGATTATTTGCCAAAAGCTTCGCAAGGTATCGTTAACGACTTGGGTATTGCTCTCGCCCAATCCGTACCTTTAACAAAGGAAATCGCCGCAATTACCCTGACTTCGATTGGAGCGATTACAGGACTGGATGGGTCTGGCTTTTCCGGAATTTCTCTTGCGGGTTCTGTAGCGCATCTGTTCTCATCGGCCATTGACGGCGGAGCAGCTACGTTAACGGCATTAGGACAGATTTCAGCGATTTGGATTGGCGGCGGCACACTCGTTCCTTGGGCACTCATTCCGGCTGCTGCCATCTGTAATGTCGACCCGTTTGAACTGGCCAGAAGGAATCTCCTCCCTGTGACAATCGGATTAGTTATCACGACCATCGTGGCTATGTTCCTCATCTAGTTGATTTTATGACAAAAAAATAACTGGCCATTCGACAAGATTGATTCGTACAGGTTTATCTTTCCTGTCCATTCATACGGATGGCTTTAAGTAAGTATAAACGTGCTAAATGAAATCGGTTTAGCCTAGTAAATTTCACTTATCTAATATGATATAATTGTTTCAATATTTCTACAATTATAGTAAGGGGGATGTTCTGTCATGATTAATCAATTACATCGGCTTCTTGAGGAATCATTTGGAGAAATGGTTTCCATTCGCAGATACCTTCATCAGCATCCGGAATTATCTTTTAAAGAAACAAAGACAGCTGCTTATATAGCCGATTTCTATCATCAACTCGGGATCGAAGTGCACACCGGGGTAGGCGGGAATGGTGTCGTGGCTAAAATATCCGGATTAAAGCCGGGGAAAACCGTTGCATTAAGAGCGGATTTTGATGCTCTGCCGATCCAGGATGAAAAGGATGTACCGTATAAGTCGGCAGTTCCCGGGGTCATGCACGCCTGCGGACATGATGGCCATACGGCTCTCCTTCTCATGCTTGCAAGGGCCTTTCATGAGTTAAAGGATGAGCTGGAGGGTGAATACGTATTTATCCATCAGCATGCCGAGGAATACGCGCCAGGCGGAGCTAAACCGATGATTAAGGATGGATGCCTCGATGGAGTTGACGCAATCTTTGGTACCCATTTATGGGCAACTGTTCCGACAGGCACGATCCAATACCGCTTTGGACCAATCATGGCTGCAGCTGACCGGTTTGAAATACAAATTCAGGGCCGCGGCGGTCACGGGGCGCAACCTCATAAAACGAACGATGCCATTGTAACCGCATCACAGCTGGTAATCGCCCTCCAGCAAATTGTCAGCCGGAGGGTAAGCCCGATCGATTCTGCAGTCGTAACGGTGGGATCGCTTGTGGCGGACAATGCCTTTAACATCATCGCAGACAAAGCAAAATTAATCGGTACAGTACGGACCTTCAAAGAAGATGTACAGGATTTTATTGAATCGGAAATTGAAAAAATAGTCAACGGTATCTGCATGGCTGCCGGTTGTTCTTACGAATATGTATATCACCGTGGCTATCCTGCCGTCGTGCCCCACGACGATGAAACGAAGCAGGTAATCCAGAGCGCCAGATTGGTCGAGGAAGTTACTGCCATTGAAGAAACTGTGCCTGATATGAGCGGTGAAGATTTCGCTTATTATCTGCAGAATGTCAAAGGAACCTTTTTCTTTACCGGGGCACTGGCAGAAGGTACCGAAATTATCTATCCGCATCATCACCCCAAATTTGACATTGACGAAAAAGCAATGCTGATTGCTGCAAAAACATTAGGAACAGCGGCAATTACCTACCAAAAACAGGACTCGGAATCACCAGCGGCGTCAACAGTGGTAAATGAACCGACGATAAATTGATCCGCACACTATAACAATAAATAAAGCAGCGCAATCATCCAGATCAGTTTTAAACATAATTTTCGTCAACCAAAAACAAAAAGCAGCGATATTCGACTGACGAAATCCACTGCTTTTTTGATTTATAATTTCTTTTGCCGGTGTATTAACAAGGAACTCATTAAAATTTCTCCATTCTATTCTTAGCGTATATCTGAAACAGAATGATAAAAACAATACCAACAGCCAAGGAAGCGACTCCGGTAAGCAAGCCGCCCCAAAAAAGCGCAACCACAAAAAACACAATGTTTTCAATCAGCAAAAAGACCGAAATTAATTGTATAACTGCTTTTCTACGCAGGTCCAGAGGCAACGGATATAATGATACCCATATTTTCATTTCATGCTGCCTCCAGACGGGAAGCAGTTGTAAGCCGGTGATATATAAGAACAGCAGGGTAACCAGCAGCTTCACCCATAATCCCGGCAAAGCAGCCAGCACGAAAGAACCAATCACCGTCAAGCGGATTAACAAGCCAATATAATCATTCGCCCGGAGCATTGTACGGGCATACAGGAATTGATATGTTGCCTGTTGGTGATAGGGAATAAAACGCAGCAGCGGGTCAAGCCATTTCCTTCTTGAGACTTTATCCCTCAGTCTAGGAACATCCGTGAATAAATTGGCAAGCCGGTAGAAAGACATTAGCCGTTTTTCTTCTAACTCGACTAACCGCTCCCATTTCAATCCCTTTTTCTGCGTTGCGTTACGATAGTACAACCATAACAGGACCAACAAAATGCCCATTACAATCGGAAAGACCGCAGCTGAATAAATAAAGACGAAATAGAGCAGGAGGATATCAATGATGAGCCGCAAAAGTCCATCCATCCAGAGAGCGGATTTTTCTTGAAATTTCAATACGTTCCAGCGGATTTGCAGGTTTATATATTTGGTCAGTAAAATTACAACGAACATCCAGATAAATTCACCCAGGCCCGCCCCGGTTACCTTCGAAAACATCGGCATAGAAGCCGCAAATACCATAAGCAGAAGGTAGCCTTGAATCACAAAGCTCAAAACGATCGATCTGGAAAAATAGTCTTTCAGCTTCGTCTCAAGCGGAAGCAGAAAGACTATATCTGCTTCTTTTAAAAATGTATTAATCGGACTTTTAGCGACAAGGAAGCCTATCACCACCGCCATGATCATTTCTGCAGGAAAATCGCCATCTACCGTTTTTACCCATTCGCTGTAATAAAAAGACAGCCCCCCAACTGCAAAAACCAGTACAAACAAAAGATGCCCGTTAAAGATATAGCGGAGATATTTTTGCAGTTCCTTGCTAAAGCCTTTAAACCGATCGATCCACAGCTCCTGGCTATTCATTATGATCTTCCTTCGTCAGCTGGATATATAAATCGTCAAGTGTTGCCCCGGGCATGGAAAATTGCTCTCGTAACTGCTCAAGGTTTCCTTTGGCACGGATTTCACCATTATGCAAAATGATGAAGGAATCACAATATCGTTCCGCTGTTGCGAGGATGTGCGTAGACATGAGGATGCCGGCGCCTCCGTCTTTCATTTTGTTCATTAAATCCAACAGCGATTGGATTCCCAGAGGATCCAATCCAAGAAACGGTTCATCTATAATATATAAGGAAGGCTGCACTAAAAAAGCACACATAATCATCACCTTCTGCTTCATTCCTTTTGAAAAATGGGCCGGAAACCACGACAGCCTCTTTTCCATCCGAAACTCCTTAAGAAGCTGTTCCATCCGATTCTTATAGGCCTTTTCTTCAAGACCGTAAGCCATAGCAGTCAGCTTCAAATGCTCTTCAAGCGTCAATTCATCATACAAGATCGGTGTCTCAGGAATATATGTAAATTGTTTTCTGTATTCATCCGGATGGTCGGCAAACGACTTCCCGTCAATGGCAATAGTGCCGGATTTCGGTTCCATCAGGCCAATGATATGTTTAATGGTTGTACTTTTCCCGGCACCATTTAGCCCGATAAGTCCCACCAGTTCCTGGGGCTGTATCTCAAAACTGATGCCTTTTAAAACTGGAGTCTTCGTATATCCTCCTATAAGCTTGTTTATTTCTAACAAGGACATGCCATCAAACCTTTCTTTATATACGTTCCTTACATTTTAACAAAAATAAGCCTAGATATGCATTAAAAGTTAATTGTACATACCAATAATAACCATTAATAAAATCAAATGACCTTGGTCATGATAATTAGTGAAGAAGGGGTTCTTCATTACAAGTGATTTAAAACATCATACGTGAATGGGGTGTCAGTTAAAGACATACTAGCTGAAACAACCTAGAAGCTTCAAAAAACGTTTGAATGCAAGGGGATGATCGCTTTGCACGTTACTTGTCAGAACATTCATTCAGAAACACTGTCGAATATGCTTTCTAAGTTGATGAGACTTTAAAGATATAGGGGATGGTCGCGTTGGATGGAAAATTTCGAATATCATAACCCAATTTTACATTTGTAAATGAGGTGTTGATCAAAGAAATTCTACCTGTAATAAACGTAAAATAAGAAGCTGAACCCTTTGTTCGAAACAGGATGCAACATTGGTTGCATCCTGTTTTTTTTGCTTACCGCACATGGCTGGCATTAGTCGACGTTCCATTGCCAGATATGATACAATAGTAAAAACATCCCAATATATATACGCTATGAAAGGACGTTTATCATGAGAGAATGTATTTTCTGCAGTATCGTAAATGGAGATATCCCCGGAGCAAAAGTATTTGAAAATGAACATGTCCTTGCTTTTCTTGATATTAGCCAGGTGACAAAAGGACATACTCTTGTTATCCCAAAGGTACATAAAGAAAACATCTACGAATTAACCCCGGAAATCGCAAAGAATCTATTCGCGGCCGTTCCCGAAATCGCCCGTGCCATCAAACAGGAATGTAACCCGATTGGCCTAAACATCGTTAACAACAACGGGGAAGCTGCCGGCCAAACGGTATTTCATTATCACATGCATATTCTTCCGCGCTACGGAGAAGGCGACGGATTCGGCGCCGTATGGAAAGCACATACAAGCGACTATACTTCCGAAGACCTGCAAAAAATGTCCGGCGCTATTTCAAATCATCTCAAGTAAGCCATTCGGTCAACCAGGGATACATCTGCCCTGGTTTTATTTTACTTTTCACCTGAAAAATGCTTATTTTCCCCTATTCCAAAACATGGCTGTAATGAAAATTCGAAATTATCCTCCATTACAGCTTCTATTTCTGTTACTATAGAAATAAATTTCTGCACTTTAATGTATTACTGCGAAGGAGGAACACAAAATGAAACGCGCACTAAACTTTAATGCCGGACCGGCGGCACTGCCGGAAGCTGTTTTACAAAAAGCCCAGGGTGAATGGCTGAATATCGAGGATACTGGTATGTCAGTGATGGAATTAAGCCATCGCAGCAATACGTTCGATGCGATCCATAGTAAATCGATTGCCCTGTTGAAAGAAATCATGGATATACCCGACAATTATGAAGTATTATTCCTCCAAGGAGGCGCCAGCTTACAGTTTACCATGGTGCCGATGAATTTACTCCAGTCGGACCGTAAAGCGTATTATGTCCTTACAGGCTCCTGGTCCGAAAAGGCCCTCAAGGAAGCAAAGAAAATCGGCAATACAGAAATAGCAGCCTCTGCAAAGGAATCAAATTATACTTATATTCCAGCTGTGGAAGAGATAGCCTATAACCCGGCTGACGCAGCTTATCTGCATATTACGACTAATAATACCATTTATGGCACTCAATGGAAAGGCTATCCCCAGTTAGAAAATGCACCACTCATTGCTGACATGTCCAGCGATATATTGAGCAAAAAAATAGATGTAAGCAAGTTTGGGCTAATTTATGCTGGCGCCCAAAAGAATCTGGGTCCATCAGGCGTGACGGTGGTCATTATTCGCAAGGATTTAATCAACAGCTCCCTGACAAACTTGCCAACGATGCTACAGTATGAAACACATGCAAAAAGCAATTCCCTTTATAATACACCGCCTACCCTGGCCATCTATCTTCTTTCCCTTGTCTTGGAATGGGTACAAGACCAGGGCGGGGTGGAAAAACTTGAAGAAATGAACACAGCCAAAGCAAAGCTCATTTATGATGCGATTGATAACAGCGAAGGTTTTTATAAAGGCCACGCTGTTCCTGACAGCCGCTCACATATGAATGTGACCTTCACGCTGCCGGACGATCATGCAACAAAGCAGTTCCTGGAACAGGCAAAAGCAGCCGGCTTTGTCGGTCTGAACGGCCATCGCTCTATCGGAGGATGCCGTGCTTCGATTTACAATGCCGTACCCTTATCACATTGCGCTGAACTTGCAGAATTCATGAAGAAATTCAAAGAAACCTACTCTGCTTCAGTCGTAAAGTCATAGTCTGTTAATCACCTATTTTTAAATAAATTCCTTCTAAAAAACAAAAATGCATGATATACTGATTTAAACTTCTCGCTTCAGGCAATCAGTGCACTGCTGGGGAAGCCAAACATTCAGACCGAGATGAGAATAGGAGAGATGAGAAATGAATACGAAAGTACTGGTATCGCTGTCCCTTTTGGTGGGGATAGGAGCTGCACTGCATCTGGCAATTCCAGGATTTATCCTTGGAATGAAACCAGATATGATGCTTACAATGGCGTTTTTAGCGATTATTTTGTTTCCCGAGAAAAAGAATGTTTTCCTAGTAGCAATAGCAAGTGGAATTATTTCCGGACTGACTTCCTCCTTTCCAGGCGGATTCATCCCAAATATCATCGATAAATTTGTGACGGCATTTGTTTTTTATTTCTTAGTGATGGCATTCAAAAAGCATGCAGGATCCATTGTAACAGCTGGAATCTTAACTGCGGTCGGCACCCTTATTTCCGGAGTTGTCTTCCTGACATCCGCTTATTTCATTGTAGGCTTGCCTGGAGCATTTGTAGGCATGTTTGCAGGAGCTGTATTGCCAGCTACGGTTTTAAATACAGTTGCAGTGATCATCCTATATCCAATCGTCACCAGAATAATGAAAAAATCGAATACTGCTGCACATGTTTAATATACCACTAAAAACACCGGAGATTTTCCGGTGTTTTTTTATCTTTAGAATAGATAGATGATAAACCCGATAAGTAATAAAACCGCCCCAGCAAGCCCAAACATGCTAGCCCTCTGCTGTAATTGTTTTTTAGGAGGATAAATCCCTGGCTGCCGTGAATGTCCAAGATAGTATAGCATTCCTCCCAGACAGATGGCGCCTAATGTAAAACATACATACATCATTTTCACCAAGAAGTTCCCCTCCTTAAGAAACGATCTTCATGCTTAAGATTATATGCTCTATTTCTTCACTTATGAGCCAGTTCGCTTAAAAAAACCCGTATTACAGGCACACTATTGTTGAATACTAAATATGTCATTTTTACGTTTAAGAAAAAGTTTTTGTGATATAAAGATATAAGGAATGATTTGCTTTCCTTCACAAGAATATTATGGTACTTTTAGAAAAAGGAGCAATGAATAAATAGGATTTCTAAGATAGCATCGATGTTTTCTCTACTTAACAATTTTTTCCTATTTATACCCGAATCAAACCAAAAAACTTTAACCTGAGGTGATCAAGATGAAGGCAAAGTCGTTAATTATTGGATTCCTGACCGGAACAGTCGTCGCTGGCGCAGCAACCATGCTCGCAACACCTGCTTCCGGAAAACAGCTGAGAACAAGAATGAAAGATAATAAAGAAGAAATAACCGCAACACTCACAGAAGTAAAGGAACGTCTTGTCGATATCAAAAAGGCAACGCTGAGTGCCACAACGGTAAGCAAAGAATCGATTAATGTGTTTATTTCGGATGTCAAGAATCTTATTGAAAGTTGGAAGCTGGACATAGAACCCAACAAACAGGAACTAACAAGCAGCATTACTGACATCGAAACAGCCATCGGCGAATTGGAAACAGTCGCGGCCTCTTCCCCGATCTTGAATAAACAAGCAAACTCCCATTAACAAGATCCGGTGCAGGCGGATGATTCCCACCTAACTGCCCGGATTTCTCTTCCTTTTATTTTATGGCATCCATGAAATATGCCTAAAAAACTAATATTAAGAGTGATTCTAAAAAAATAGCCAAAAAGTGATATTATTTCTTGAAGTTTCTAAAAATTTCGCAAATTTTTATCTTTATTAATTTTTATTTTATTGTCATAATAAATAGATAGACTTTTTAAAAGTAGGTGAGCTGTTTCATGCAGGAAAAAAATTATTCTATGAAAGAAGCGATGCTTTTTAGCCAAAGAGTCGCCCAATTAAGTAAAGCCTTGTGGAAATCCATTGAAAAGGATTGGCAGCAATGGATTAAACCGTTCGACCTGAATATCAATGAACACCATATTTTATGGATAGCCTATCATTTAAACGGAGCATCTATTTCCGATGTCGCAAAGTTCGGGGTAATGCATGTTTCCACAGCATTTAACTTCTCGAAAAAATTAGAGGAAAGAGGTCTTTTGAAGTTTTCCAAAAAAGAAAACGACAAAAGAAATACCTACATCGAAATTACCGCTGAGGGAGAAAATCTCCTGCTTAGGATGATGGAAACATATGATCCAGGCAACAATGCTGTGTTCTCCGGTGCGCTTCCTCTCCGTGATCTTTATGGGAAATTCCCTGATATGGTTGAGATGATGGCGATAATCAGAAATATTTACGGTGAAGATTTCATGGAGATTTTTGAACGTTCATTTGTCAATATTGATAACCTGTTTGTTGACGAGGACGGCAAGGTTTTAAAAAAAAAGATAGAGATAGAAGCTGAGCCTGTGTAACGATTAGCAAATATATCTTGAATCCTGCAGGCTCGATGCATCTTTTTTATGTACTCTTTGGTTTCACTTTATTAAAAAGCGGATAAATATGCACAACCCTTTCCGCTTTTCCTTGTTCCATACTTTTGCTCATATATTCACATTCTTTTAGAATTCATGCTGTTCTCAACAGAGGAAATAATCCGGGTCCGAAATGAGCTGTGATACTGACTGTTCCCATAACTGAAAGCTTCTTTCCCTATAGGGAAACATATTATAAAGCCACTTACACTAACACACGTTCCAATGTATATTTATGGTACAATTAAAGTTAATATTTTTTCAAAAGAAGAGCCTTGGTCTGAAAGAATTGCTAAAGTTTTTTTTTGGTTGTCAATTATTACAGTAAGTATTACTTTCGATTTTTGGCAGGAACTAATTTTATTCTGGTTCGTTCCCCTACTTACTACATTTCAAATTATAAGATATTGGGCAGAAATGGCTGAGCACTCAGGTTTAAAAAATGAAAATGAATTATATGCTAGCAGAAATACTTTCGGTAATCCAGTTGAAAAATTCTTTTTACATCCACATCACGACAACTACCACCTGGTCCATCATTTGTTTCCAGCGATTCCACATTATAACTTGAAAAAAGCTCATTTAGTCTTAATGGAGGATCCAGCATATAAGGGAGCTCACCATTGTACAGGATTCTTTAAATCATTTTTACCTGGATTTTATAGCGTTGTCGAAGATATATGCGGCCGTTATCTAGATAGACATAAAAAGAAAATAAGCTAAGAGTTTAAGCAAGGGGGAAATATTATGTTAGCAGCACTACTTCACGGAATCGTATTAGCCTTCGGGTTAATCCTTCCCCTTGGTGCACAGAATGTATTTGTCTTTAATCAGGGAGCTTCACAACCAAAGTTTAAGGGAGCAATCCCAGTTGTCATTACAGCTTCACTTTGTGATACTTTACTTATTTTATTAGCAGTACTAGGGGTTTCTGTTATAGTATTATCTGTTCCTGTGCTGCAAACAGTAATCTTTTCTATAGGACTATTATTTCTTCTTTATATGGGGTGGTCTATTTGGAATAGCGACCCTGCAAACCTGAGTCAAAAGGAAGCAGCCATTTCGCCTAAGAAACAGATTTTGTTTGCTATGTCAGTATCTCTCCTCAATCCTCATGCAATCCTTGATACGATTGGTGTGATTGGAACGAGTTCACTTAGCTACACGGGTTCAGAAAAAGTAGGATTTACTGCCGCCTGTATTGTCATCTCTTGGCTTTGGTTTCTAGGTCTTGCAATAGCCGGAAAGGTAGTAGGTAACTTTGATACAGAAGGAAAACTATTAAAAGTGCTAAACAAAGTATCAGCAATAATTATATGGGGAGTAGCTTTATACATAGCTATTGAGTTGTACAATATGTTCTAGAAATACTAAAAGCTTTAAAGGAAATATGATAACTCAGGATTTCCAGCCTTAGCAGATTTTTTCGTCTTTTTGCTGGTAGGACGCATTAATCTGTAGGAAGTGCCTTAGATAATGACAAGTTAAATGAATCTGTCGCATTTTTACAATACATCTTTGGAAAGAATAGTTAGAGTTAGTATCAGTTAAAGGAAAGGAGTAATTATTATGATAAAGAATCTTGCTACAGTTGCACTCTACGTAGACAATCAAGAGCAAACCAAAAATTTCTGGACAAAAAAGGTTGGATTTGAAATAAAAGCCGAACATGAAATGGTCCCAACGCTCACTGGTTAGAAGTCGGACCTGTTGATGCAGGAACTGCGCTTGTCATCTATCCCAAAACTATGATGAGCAATTGGGCAGAATTACAGCCTTCGATTGTCTTTGACTGCATAGACATTCAAGCTACGTATAAAGAAATGAGCGAAAAAGGCGTTTCCTTTCCAATGAGCCCTGAAAAGATGCAATTTGGTTATTTTGCTCAATTTACAGATGAAGATGGACACACTTTTGGATTGCGACAACAGAGTAAATAATCACCAATGATCGCCAATTAAATCATTTTATCTCCTGACAACTTCTTTTCCTTTCAAACCTCATTATATCCGATGACACTTTTAAGCATAACTACGTATGGTTTTATTTCAGTGAATTTATCACCTATTAATGTGGAAGTAAATTTTAAAGTTAGCTTAATATCAATTGATACAAATGGTGATGATTTACAAAAGTACTTATTCTAGTATATGGCCCAATTGCGGAACAAAAAGTCAATAATAATAGCCCCATAAACGGACATTTATGGGGCTATTCCTGATTGGCACAAAATACATTGTATTTTTCTCGCAAAACCACACTGTATAGGTATATAGACAAGGGAAAGTAGGGTTGCTTTAATGAGTATTTTAACATTTTATATAAATTATCTGACGGACTAGAGCAGCAACCCTGTGACTAAGCCTAAAACAAGTATTTTAAATAAATGTAAAAATAGGTAAATTACTTATAGGGATTCATGGTGTGTTTTAAAATGTATTAGCGTGGGTTTTACGCGTTTTGCTGGTAGGACCCCTATAGACACTAAATCACTAAAACTTTTAGTCTATCTTTTTCTAATAATATTTGGTATCGTAATTATACATGAATGTTGTAAGGAGGGATTCAGGAAGTGATTTCATTGTTTTTTATTCTCTTCTCCGCCGTAATTTTATACAATATAAATAAGCTGACAAACTCTTTATGTCTTCAAAAAGAAATTCCTGAAGACCGACAGCCCAGGGTGTTCCGTACGATCAATATTTTAATTACAATCCTGCTCTTATCTTCTTACATCGAAATATCCTTTACATAGGAAAAATGGCAGCACCGTACCAAGCAAAAAGAGAAGCGGAACCGCTTCTCTTTCTTTGTTATCAAGGGAGAACCTATTTATTAATAACCCCAGGAAGCTCCAATGATGATTAAAAGGATGAAAAGTACCACAATCAGGGCAAATCCTCCGCCGTATCCGTATCCTCCAGACATTCATTTTCCTCCTTTCTTATCGAAAATGAACAGCAATTCTTCTGTTAAGAAATCGGGGGTAATAAAGCAGCTGTATTCATGTTAGTTGAAAAGTCTTTGCAGAAACAATTGCTGCTACCTTATCCTATTCTCCATGCTGCTAAAGAGAGTGGGTTTCTCCACTGCATACAAAAAACTTTTTTTATTAGCAGTAAGCTGCTCCCACAATTATCAATAAAATGAAAAGTACGACTAACAATGCGAAGCCGTTGCTATAGCCATCACCCATTTTTTTCATACCTCCTTAGTTATTTTCGTTACATCATATGTAAGAGCCATCGATTTGGGTAGGTCACTTACCCACTTTTTTCAATTTTCATCGAATGTAATGCAACAATATATTTTTTGTAAACGCAACACTTTATGTTATAGTAAAACTTGTAGATTCAGTAACGTACACGAATATATATACAGGAGTTGTTTTGAATGAAGAAATGGGCATTATCGATTGCGGTAACGGCCGGTCTGATTGGACTTACTGCTTGCAGCGGAGGAGGGGACTCAGCAGCTGTTGTAAAAACGAAAGCTGGAGATGTTACAAAGGATGAACTTTATAACGCAATGAAAGACAGGTACGGAAACCAGGTCGTTCAAGAGCTTGTCTATGAAGAAGTTCTTTCGGAAAAATATAAGGTAACTGATAAACAAGTCAATGATCAAGTGGACGAGCTGAAAGCACAGATGGGTGAAAACTTTAATTCTGCCCTTACTCAAGCGGGCTATAAAGACGAGGCTGCTCTTAAACGGTCGATGAAAGTAGGCATGCTTCAAGAACAAGCGGCGCTTAAGGACGTAAAGGTTTCAGAGAATGAGATGAAAGAATATTATGATACCCTTAAGCCTGAAGTGCAGGCCAGACACATCCTGGTGAATGATGAAAAGACCGCGAAGGAAGTTAAACAAAAGCTCGACCAGGGAGCAAAATTCGAAGACCTTGCCAAAGAATACTCCCAAGATCCTGGATCTGCTGAAAAAGGTGGAGATTTGGGCTGGTTTGGTGCCGGACAAATGGTTCCGGAGTTTGAAAACGCCACTTATGCATTGAAGAAAGATGAAATCAGCGGCCCTGTTAAATCAGAAAACGGCTTTCACATTATCCAGCTTCTCGATAAGAAAGAAAAGAAACCATATAATGATATGAAAAAACAAATTGAAAAAGATTTAAAATCTTCCAAGCTTGATGAAGCAAAAGTTCAAAAAGCAATGGATGACGAATTAAAAAATGCTGACGTTACAATTGAGGATAAAGACTTAAAGGATGCGTTGAAGCCGCCTGAAGCTCCTCCGGCGGCACCGGCACCTCAGCAATAAAAATTATGCTAGCAAAAAGGACTGTCTGATGACAGTCCTTTTCTTATTGGCTCCTGCAGGAGTACTTCCGTTCCCATTATGCCCCTTGCTCTATCTTATTCTCTTTTCTTTCTTTTTCCTCCTTCATTCTATCCATATATTTCTGCCCCTCTTGTTCGATAAATTGAGTGTCCTCTTTTCTTTCCTGCTTCGCTGTTCGTACGGTCATAATAGCACTGATCATTATACCGGCCAATACAAACCAAATCCAAATCGGCATATACTCTCTCCTTTCGGGAAGTTTGTCCCGTATCATTAGTAGAGAATATGCCGTAATCAAAAGAAATATGCTCCCTCTCTTGTATAGAGAAGAAGCATGTTTGTTAGAATTGAGGTTTGTAGAATGAACGGTTTTCAAGAGCAAATACCCGCTCTGTGAACTCCCCTGGTTTTGCTTTCTCAAGGGCCCGGTCCATCATGTTAATCTTTGCGTCGATGTTATCAATATAATGAAGCACCTCCGCTTCCCTGACAAGCGGAGGTTTGGGGCTGCCCCACTCAGCTTTGCCGTGATGGGACAGCACCAGATGCTGGAGGATCATGCTTTCTTCTCCGCTGATGCCGAGTTCATCAGCTGTTTTACCGATTTCGTTGACCATGATCGAAATATGTCCAATCAGATTCCCCTCTACTGTATACACTGTGGAAACCGGGCCTGACAATTCCATTACCTTTCCAAGATCATGAAGAATGACCCCTGCATACAGCAAATCTTTATCCAGTTTAGGATACAAACCCCCAATCGCTTTTGCCAGGTCAAGCATGGAAACAACGTGATAGGCAAGGCCTGACATAAATTCATGATGATTCTTCGTTGCTGCCGGGAAGGTCAGGAAATCAGCTTGATATTTCTTCAGCAAGTGACGGGTAATCCGCTGGATATTCGGGTTTCTCATTTCGAAGATGAACTGGGTAATACTCCCAAGCATTTCTTCCTGACTTAATGGGGCCGTCTGGATTAAATCCGATATACTAATAGAATCCAAATCTGTAGTTAGACGGATATTTCGGATTTTCAGCTGGCTTCTGCCGCGATAATTCTGGATCTCTCCCTGAATTTTCACCGCTTTTTCTCCAACATAGTTCCTTTCATCCGCTTCTGTTACATCCCACAGCTTGGCTTCAATTTCACCGGTCTTATCGGAAAGAATCAAGGTCAAAAAAGGCTTCCCATTGCTGGCGACAGCCTTTGTACTGCTTTTTATGTACATATATGTATCTATTGAATCGCCAATCCCATAATGAACAATCCCTTTTTGCATGATGATACCTCCGTTTACGTAAGTAAAAATATTATACCATATCAATGTTGTCAGTTCATGTCCGTTGTGAAATAAAATCCAAAGCTCCTTTAGCTCTGGATTTTATTTACGTATGCCGGCTTTTTCTTTTCCTAATCTTATGATCGGTGCGTTCTCGAAATATGACAGTAAATGTTCATGGCAGGTGAAAAAAATAACCTGCCGGGATTCTGAAATCTTTTGAATCAGCCGAATCATATTAGCGGTACGATTTCTGTCGAAGTTTACAAAGCTGTCATCGATAATAATGGGGAAGCCGTCACTCCCAAAGATATTCTGGGCGAGGGCAAGTCTCAACGACACATATACCTGCTCTGCCGTTCCGCGGCTGACTTCCCCGGCCTCGAAACGGAGCCCATCATATCTTTCCAGATACAAACCATCAACAGTTTCTCCAAGCAAGATTCTTTTATATTCCCCAGATGTTAAAAAAGATAAATATTCTTCTGCCAGGACGATGACCTTTGGCAGCCGCTCGCGCTTAAAAGTGGTAATAGTCTTATCCAACATGCTTTTTGCAAGAGCATATTTAGCCCATTCTTTTGCCTCCGTATTAAAGGCTGCTTTTGTTTCATTATATTGGTGCAGAAGATCGCTGTATGTCCCTCCTTCTTCCAGATGCCTGATTCTATGCTTCATATCTGATAATTGTTCTAACAATACAGATTGCCGCCCAAACAAGTCCTTTCTTTCCGCTTCAAGTGCCTCTACACTATATCTGCTTACTTTTGAAACGGAAAGAGCATCAAAGTCTTCTGAATGGAAGGTTGTTTTTTCAAGCTGAACGGAAATCATCTGTAAGCTGGTTGTTAGCCTTTCTTTTTCCTCAGCAAGTCTTGCTTGCTTTCTGAATTCTTCTTCAGCTTCCACCAGGGCAGCTTTGAAAAGCTGGTTCATCTCATCTGATAAGAAAGCGGACTCTGACTGTAATCGTTCGATTTCCATTTCCAATGGTCTTTTTTCCTGTTTATATTTGTTTAGCAGCATGGATTGTTCCAGATGCTGGTTGAGGGCCCGCTTCACTATTATCACTGCTTCGCGCCAATTCGCGGCGAATATACCCAATTCATCACAGATAGTAAACAATTCTTGTTTTTTTTGTGTGAAATTCCTTTCAATTCGTGCAAGTTTTTTCTTTAGCTCCAAAGATTCATCAATGGCATGCTTTACGTTCATCAGTAGCTCCAGAGCCGCTCCGGCATGGTAGTCCTTTGAATTAAAAGGGATTTGCCACTTTTGCATGATTGAAGCTAATTCTTCATTGGTTTTATTCCAGCTTGCTTCCCACCTTTCCGATTCCTCTATGACCAAATGAAAGGCAGCTGTTCTCTCTTTGTGTTTAACAGCTTCGGCACGCAGCTGCTGCTGGATTTCTTCCTCTTTTTGCAGCAGATGGCGTATAGAAACTGACTCCAACGACGGTTCCTCCTCTGTTTGCTGTTGATCATTTCTTTTCTTCTTTTCAGCATGTGCTAATTGTTGCTTCAGATCGGCCAGCACATCAGTTTGATTGATAAAGAAATGGAATGAAATCGCGATTGCCGCAAATAAAGCAGTAATTCCACCTAGAAGGAACTGTTCGCCAATGAGGAAATAACCAGAAGTAACCAGAGAAATCACCGCAAGCAGGGTGGCCGTAATGGCTGACCGCTTCCGGTTCCTTTTCGCTTTTGCCGACAGCTGCGAATATTTTTGCGTCAATTCAGCAATCTGTTCTTCGAGGATTTCCTTTTTAAGTGTGGCATAGTTTCCGTTACTGTGAGGGCTATATACACGTTCCAGCCGTCGTCTCTCTTCATTGGGAAGCTGGTTTTGCTTTAGTTCGTCTATCCTTGCTTCAGTGGCCTCGAGACTATTTTTTTCCAGCTTATATTTTTCATCCAGCCGAGTTCTTTCACTTTCCAATCGATGCTTTTCTCGTTCAAGCCCTTTTATCTTTTCTGTCATAAAGATGCTCGTGTCCAGTTTGCTGATTTCGTCGTCATGCAATTCAATCAATAAATTGTTTTTATAGTTCTCCTTCTCCCTTTCTTTTGTACGAAGGGTTTGTTCAAGCTGACTTTTTTCCTCTTCCCATTTTTCAAGCAAAGGGGCATTGTCAAGAACGGCTGTCCATTTCTCTTTGTTGGCGGTTAGATACGGGGAAATATTCAGCTGTTCTATACTCGTATCGTTCTCCTGCTGTTTCTGCTGCATTGCGGAAAGCTGAGCGTTGTTCGGTATCTTTAGAGCAACAAGCTGTTCAAGCCTTTTTAATCCATCAACTGGAAAAGGGACGTCCCCTAGTTTAGCAAGCTCGTTCTGCACCGTTTGTTTTTCTTCGAAAAGCGGCTGAACTCTCAGGAATTCCTGATAGTAAAATAATGTACCTTCATTCCTGTTGATTGTTTCTTTTAACGCGAGAAGTTCCGCCTCCGTTTGCTTTTGCTTTAATTGAAGCTCTATGTATGTACGTTGTTCTTCATCGGCTTTTTTCACCCCTGACTGCAAGTCCTTCAACTGTCTCAGCTTTACATTTAATTCTGGTTTCTGTCCGGAAGGCTTAAAGCGGGCATCCAGTTGCTTCTGCAGTTTTGTTTCGACTTCCAGAAGCTTATCGCTGCCAATCATTCCTGCGGACAGCAAATATTTTCCGAGTGCTGCTTCACTTATGTCCTGCACTCCATGAAGACCTTGCAGATCAAAAGAGAAAACGGACTGAAAGTAGTTTTTATCGATCCCCTGCAGCAGTTCCTTTAAGTCGTTTTCATTTCCAACCTTTCCATTTTCAAAAGCTACGTTCACATCCCCGACTGCTTTTCCTTTGACCCTTTCAATGCCCACTTCACCAAATCGTTCCGAAACCAGTAAAACACTTCCGCCGTATTTCGCATTCAGTTTAGGTTCATAACGCCTCTCGTTTTGGCTTTTGGTCGGAAAACCAAATAAGATACTATGGATGAATGACATGATAGTGGTCTTTCCTGATTCATTTTCTCCGAAGAAAATCTGCAGCTGCCCAAGATCACTGAATGTCTTGTTTTCAAGCTTGCCATATCCATATACATGCAATTCTTTGATTTTCATTGCTATATACCTCCCTTCCTGTTAATTTCGCTGAAATAATCGCATGAGAACAGTTTGCGATTGACTGGCCAACTCTGCTCTTTCCTCTTTATCAAGCGGATCAAGAAACCTCCGCGCCTCCCGGTGATTATAAAGCTGGCCCAATGCACTGTCTATCTCATTGGAGTCAGCTGCGTTAGTGAATAATTCCCCAAAAAAAGGATTCTCTGAAATGAGTGGTTCATCCAGCAACGAGTCGTTTTCAATTATCACCCGGTACGGCCAAACAAAACCTTCTGTTTCATCTTCTTCATCCTGTAGGCTTTCGAGAATTCCCTCGATAAATTCTTCGGTAAATAAAGAAGGATTAGCGTGATCGGCTATCTCCAGAACTAACTCCAGCAATAACTCCTTTTCATTGTTTTGGACTTCCTGCAAATAATTACGGCATTTTTTCAGAATGTCATCAAATTGTCCATCACCCGCTAGCTTGATTTGCATTGAATCCCAACCAATCGATCCTGTTTCGATAAACTGATAATCTGTTGCACCGTTATTGATCTCAACTAAATAGCAGCCTTTTTCTCCGGTTTCCTTTCTGTTTCTTCCTTGGATATTTCCAGGATAAATCGCTGGCGGCTGCTTTAAAACAATTTGTCTTTTATGGATATGGCCCAGTGCCCAATAGTCAAAGTTCTTTTCTACTAGCTCCCTCTGTGAAAATGGAGCATAGGGGCTGTGATCTGTATAGCCTTCCAGATTTCCATGCAGCATACCGATATGATAATCAGCATCATCCTGCTTTGTGAACATGGTAATGATCCGCTCGGAAACATGCCTTTTCGGATAACTATAGCCATAAATATTGACGGTGGTCCCGTCCTGCTTCTGGAATTGCTTCACTTCGGGTTTTGCTTGAAAAACATGGACATTTTCCGGTAAATCGACATGTATCCATGAACCGTCCAGATGGTCATGGTTTCCATGGATGATATAAACCGGTATGTTGTGTTCCCTTAACCTCTCCATTTCTTTTCGAAAACGCACCTGGGTACGAAGGCTGCGGTTTTCCCCATCATAAAGGTCTCCGGCCAGCAGCAAAAAGTCAACGCGATGAAAAATCGCTGTGTCAATAACTTTCTGAAATGCCAGAAATGAACTTTCCCTCAGCCGTTCGATTAAAAAGGCAGGAAGATTCTTCAATCCCGCAAAAGGACTGTCCAAATGCAAATCGGCCGCATGTATAAAGACAATTTTGCTCATTTTCCGTTTCACTCCCTAAAATAAGGTTTGATCGTATATATCTTACCACAAATAGAACATACTTTCTTATTCTTTTGAAATGGAAGGCGACTTCAAGACCAAATGCGCAAGCGCCTTGTTCAAAGGAACGTCAGCTAAGAACCGCACGTCCTGTGGCGACGTCGGCACTAGTACATCCTTGTACGTCGGAGCTGGATGCAAAGAACCAAAATTAAGTGATCCACATTCAATCTATAGTATCCTATACAACAAAAAATGGATGATGCCGCGCACCATCCATTTTTTGTTCTTATCCATTTTTGGAAATCTGCAAAGCTTTTTTTATATCCTTGTATGATTTAGAGCTTCCATACATCAGCACCCCGCCGCGGTACACTTTTCCGCCGAAAATACCCAGCAGGACAATCGTGACGACCAGTAGACCGATGCTGAGAGCGACTTCCCAGAACGGTACTGAAATCATCCCGACCCGCAGGAACATGATCATCGGGCTGAAAAATGGAATGAATGAAATTCCAGTGATGAAGCCTGCGGTCGGATTAGTCAAACCGTACATTGCAATGAAAAAGGCAATCATGATAAGCATGGTCACTGGTAAAATCATCTGCTGCACGTCCTCTACTCTGCTGACCAATGATCCAAGGAAAGCGGCCAGGGTTGCATACAGGAAGTATCCCAGCAAGCAAAAAATGATTGCGTATATAATGGTGGAGATGCTAATACCGTCAAAACCCAGGAATGAAAAAATTCCGCCATTCATTTCATCCAGATTTGGTTTTATAGAAACATAGCCTGCACTCAAGAATAATAGTATTTGGGTGATGCTTAACAAAGCGATACCACAGATTTTTGCAAACATTTGCTGTACGGGTGAAACGCTGGATACGAGGATTTCCATCACTCTTGACGTTTTTTCCGTTGCTATCTCCATCGCGATCATGCTTGCGTACATGATGACGTTCAGATAGATGACAAACAAAAGGATATAAACCAGCCCGCGGGCTTGATTCAGTTCATCCTCTGTTTTTGCATTTTTCTCAAGCGCGACTTTTTCAAAAGCAGCAGGTGTGCTCAATTGGGCAAGCTGCTCGGGCGAGAGCTTTAATTCGCCTGCTGCAAGACTGCTCTTAACCTGGGTCAATGCCAACAGCAGGTCATCACTTATGGAAGAGTCCGAGATTATCTTTGCTTTGTATGTACCTTTTAAACTTTTCCCTGAATCTTTTTCGATAATTAGATAGCCTGTTAGCTTTTCAGAGTTGATAAGCTTTTTAGCTGCGGCTTCATTCTCAATGGTCTTTAATTTAACATTCCTGTTGATTGTATTGATCCGGCCATTCAATGTTTCATAGGTGGATCCAGTTTTATCAAGGACGCCTATCGTGACTTTTTCATCCTTATCAAAATAATCGATGACTTTCGGCAGGCTGGCTAAACCAATGACTAGCAGCACCATAATGATCGTTGATACAATAAATGATTTCGTTTTCAACTTGGAAAGGTATGTATGAAATAATACAATAAAAAACTTATTCATATGCGGCACCCACTTTTTCTATGAAAATATCATTCAGGGAAGGCTCCTCCAGCTCGAATCTCCTAACGAAGCCTTTGGGTACCAATTCACGCAGGATACTTTCGGCAACATCCTCGCCGGTTATCTGAAGAACTTTACCCTCAGTCGTCGTTTTCGATTTCATAACGCCCGGAAATTCGTCCAGGAAGGCTAGATCAAAATCGGCATGAACCACTACATTCTTCTTGCCAAAGCTGCGTTTAATATCCTTCAATTTCCCAGCAACTACAGGACTTCCCCTGTGCATAATGCACAAATGCTCGCAAAGCTCCTCGACGTGCTCCATCCGGTGGCTGGAAAAGACGATGGTTGTTCCATTTTCCCGTAAATCGATGACAGCATCCTTAAGGATCTCCACATTCACCGGATCAAGCCCGCTGAACGGTTCATCAAGAATTAACAGCTTCGGCTTATGGATGATGGACGCGATGAACTGGATTTTCTGTTGATTCCCTTTTGAAAGCTCTTCGACACGCTTATCCAAATAATCAGGCACCTTGAATCGCTCCAGCCAAGCCTGGAGCTCCTTTATGGCGGAGGCTTTATTCATTCCTCTTAATCGAGCTAGATATACAATTTGATCCCGCACCTTCAATTTTGGATAAAGACCGCGTTCCTCTGGCAAATAGCCAATGATCGGACTGGTGGAATAATCGATAGGCTTCCCATTCCAACTGATTTCTCCTGCCGTCGGATCCAAAAGCCCAAGAATCATCCGGAAGGTCGTCGTTTTCCCCGCACCATTTGCCCCTAATAAACCGAACATTTCTCTCTCAGGAATAGTAAAATTCAAAGAATCGACCGCTGTAAAATCGCCGAATTTTTTTGTGACATTGTTAAGTTGCAGCACCAATTTGTATTCCCCCTTCTTAAGCTCTATACGTGTATAACAAGCAAATGGTTTCAATATATTAATTTTTTATTTAAATACTTCTATTTTAGTAAAAATCATACATTCATATTCCACAAAGCAATACAGAGAATATAAAATCTTTGCAACATAATGAATATTATGCAAAAATAGCAGTACATCAAAATATGAAAAAACATTTAAAAAAAGGGGCAAATAAACATGAGCAGAGTATATAAGCTAACTGTATTCGAGCCGACCGGGGAGAAGCTTTTGGACGAGTCCTTCGAGGCGGAAAATGACGATCAGGCCAAAGAATTAGGAGGAAATCTGCTAAAGGAAAAAGATTACGGAGAAAAAACACACCGCTGCACCTCACCAGCGGGAAAATTGGTCCTTTTTCACCGTTGACCAGAGAAGCGGACACGCCTTGATCTGCCCTGACAAGCATAAGACGAGGCGCTCTTTGCCTTCTGCAGGGAGATGACTTATGACTCGAAGGGCTTACAATCAGAAAAGCGGATGCGCCTTGGTCTGGCCTATTTCATAAATAGCGGGACTTTTATGTTAAGCGTACTCAAAAGAGCCGACACTTTATGTGTCGGCTACCTTTATTAGTTCCCTGTGAAATTTGGATTCCTTTTCTCGACAAACGCCTTGACGCCTTCCTGGTGATCGCTTGTCTTGCGCATTTTCATTTGCGCATTTTTTTCAAGCTCAAGCATTTTCAATAAAAGCGGGCGATTTTTCTCCCCGAGGATCTTTTTCGTCTTGATCATGGCCTGGATTGGGCTGTTCAACCATTTTTGAAGTTTTGTTTCAATCGATTGCTCAAGGGTTTCCGCAGCAACTTCATGAATCAGCCCTTTTTCGAATGCTTCCTGCGCCCTCATTACTTTACCTTCCCAAATGAGTTCCTTCGCACGGACCTCACCCAGTTTTCTTTCGAGGAAGAAATGGCCGCCGCCATCGGGTATCAGGCCAATCCCGATGAAATTCATCGCAATTTTACTTTCAGGTTCCGCAATAATGTAATCCGCAGCCAGCGCTACGCTCAAACCAAGACCTGCTGCAGCACCATGGATGCCGCAAATTGTGAGCTTCGGCATGAAGTAAAGAGTCGTCACCAATTCACTGATGCAATCCATCAACGAGTTAAAGGCAGCTTCTCCCTCTTCACCTTCTGATGATAGCATCATTTTGATGTCTCCGCCTGCGGAAAACGCTTTCCCTTTTCCTTTTAAAATAACTGCATGAACATCTTCATTGTCTGTTATTTCCTTAAGTGCGTTCACCAATTCACGAAGCATTTCTTCATTCATTGCATTCATTGCTTCAGGACGGTTCATTTCGACAGTAGCCGTTCTCCCGGAATAGGTAACTATGACGCTCGCTTGGGCAGAAGCCGATTCAATTCCCACTTAGTCTTCCTCCTCAAAAAAGTTCGTTCTTTACATATTATAGCGTTTCTTTTAATTAAATAAAAAGAAAAAAGTGAATATTTTAATAATCTTGACACACTTCTGCCACAAGCTATTATTCCCTTTCGTGTGATATAAATGAAAGAGCTTGCATTCGATGCAAAAAAGGAGATGAGCGTCTCATCCCCTCCTTACAATTATTGTTTAGCGTATTTGTCCTTAATCTGTTCGCGAAGAGCCATTTTTAGAAATTTGCCGACACCTGTTTTTGGAATTTCATCAAGAAAAAGGACGTCATCCGGAAGCCACCATTTGGCAAACTGTGGCTGTAAAAATTCGATGATCTCTTCCTTGCTAACCTTTCCTTTATAGAGATCTTTAAGGACCACACACGCAACAGGACGTTCCTGCCATCTTTCATGAGGAATTGCGACGACTGCTGCCTCGAATATGGCTTCGTGGGCCATTAATGCGTTTTCCAGGTCCACTGAAGAAATCCATTCACCTCCGCTTTTGATTAAATCCTTTGTCCTGTCGACAATTTTCACGAATCCGTCTTCATCTACGGTTACAACATCCCCTGTGTACAGCCAGCCATCCTTAAAGGCACCTTCTGTTCTGTCATCCCGGTAGTACTCATCAGCAATCCAAGGCCCTCTAATGAGCAGTTCGCCCATTTCTTTTCCATCGTTTACCACTTCTCCTTCCCTACCCACTACCTTAATTTCAATGCCAGGAACCGTCATTCCCTGTTTAGCTTTTAGCTCGTACTTTTCTTCCTCATCCAAATCATCGTGATAGCTTTTCATGGTCGAGGCAAAAACAATCGGACTCGTTTCCGTCATGCCGTATGCGTGAATAAAAGGGATATTGTGCTTTTGTTCATAAGCCTTGATCATGCTTTTAGGAGCTGCGGAACCTCCACAAATCACTGCCCTCAAGCTGCTTGTATCGTATTCATTTTCATCGAGTTCCTTTAAAAGGCCAAGCCAAATTGTCGGCACGCCGGCTGTGATTGTTATTTTCTCAGATTGAATAAGCTCGGCAAGAATTTTCGGAGTGAAATAGGGTCCTGGCAAAACCAGATCACTGCCGAACCACACCGCCGCAAAAGGAAAGCCCCAGGCATTGACGTGAAACATCGGCACAACAGGCATGGCAATATCCCTTTCTTTGACGCCCATATTATCTGCTAAGCCAAGTGCTAAACTGTGAAGCACGATTCCTCTATGCGAATAAACCACACCTTTCGGATTACCGGTTGTGGCTGATGTATAGCACATTCCTGCCGGCGCATTTTCATCGAGATCCTGAATGAACGGATGGGATGGGTTTCCCTCAGCGATCAGCTTTTCATAATGATACACGGGAGACAGCGTTGTTTCCGGCAGCTCCTCAGAATCGGTCATAATGATATATCCTTCCACATGGCCTATCTCTTTATGGATGCTTTCGATAAGCGGTACAACATCAGCATCGATCAATAACAATTTATCCTCGGAATGATTCACGATATAAGAAACATGCTGTGGTGAAAGCCTCATATTGATTGTATGCAAAACCGCTCCAGAGCAAGGAATCGCAAAATAGGCTTCCAGATGCCGGTGATGGTTCCAGGCAAGGGTTCCGATGCGGTCCCCTTTTTTCATTCCCAGTTTCTCAAGGCTGCTTGCCAGCCTCCTTGTCCGTTCAGCGATTTCACGATAAGTGAACTGGCGGATGCCGCCTTCCGTTCGTGATATCACCTTTTTTTTCGGATAGTACTTTTCGGCTCTTTCAATCATTTGCGTCATAATCAAGGGGGTATTCATCATTTTTTTTCCTCCTCACAGCAAGCGCCTGCATATTTTTTCTGAATACATGTAAAATTCTCTTCATTTTCGATTTATCCTTTTTATTATTTTTAATTTTTAAAAATGCCCCAAAACAACATGAGTCTGTTTGAACCAGCAGCAATTTCGATGAATGAAGTTTTTTCTCTCAATAATAAGGAAATAGTATAGGTAAAGTTATCATTCAGGAGGAAACCCATGTCATTGCATCAGGAAAACGAAATCCAGGCTTTTTGCTACAGTGAATACGATGAATTGAGACGTGTCGTATTGTGCCAGCCTCAATATATGACGATACGTGAAGTAATCAACGATACCCAGAAGCATTTTAAGAAGGAAGGAATCGATATCAAAACGGCTATGAAGCAGCACGGAGAATTCGTGAATGTTCTGCGGCAGCATGGAGTTGAGGTATTCCTTCTTCCTTCCTTTAGCCAATATCCCGAGCAGGTTTTCACCCGCGATATCGGTTTTACCCTTGGACAAACTGTCTTTGTAGCTGAAATGGCAAGTGGTATCCGTCAGGGGGAGGAAGAAATCCTGAAGAAGTGGCTGAAGGAAAACAGACTTCCGTTCCATAATCTCGTTAAAGACCAGATAGAGGGCGGAGATGTTATCATCGATCGAAATACGATTTTTGTCGGCATCAGCAACCGGACTCATATTAACTCGATTAAACGTCTGCAAACGTTGCTGCCGGATTTCGAGGTCATTCCTGTTCCCTTTGAAGCAAAATATCTGCATCTGGATTGTGTCTTTAACATTTTGTCCCCGGAGGATGCGTTGATTTTTCCAGAGGTTATTAGCGAAAAAGAGAGAGAATTTCTGTCCGGGCGATATAATCTGATTGAAGTGACAGAGGAGGAACAGTTTACGCTTGGCACCAATGTGCTTTCCATTGGCAATAAAAAGATAATCAGTCTCCCAGTAAATAAAAATGTCAATGAAAAACTGCGCGACCGAGGCTACGATGTGATTGAAGTCGATATAACAGAAATCATCAAATCAGGCGGCTCGTTCCGATGCTGTACAATGCCTGTTTTCCGAAATAATATGTAATCTTATCAGTTTTCATCGAATTACTTCTTTGGTATGCTTACAAAGATACGGTTATTATTTGAAAGGGGATAAAACGATGAGTGAACTTTTATTTAAGCAATTTGAATTGACCAGAAATAATTTACTAGACGAAGTATCGGCCTTAAATCCAGCAATCTTTGATATTCAGCCGGAGGGATTTAATAATACCATTCACTGGCATATCGGTCATGTTCTGACCATGGCGGAACAGTTAGTGTTTGGATTTCCTAAGGAGTCAAACAATTTGCCTGAAAATTATGTTGGCTTATTTGGGTACGGTACGAAGCCCTCTGACTGGCAGGGAGAGGTACCGGCTGTGGAACAGTTGGTTGAGCAGTTAAAAGAGCAGGCTGTCCGACTGCAGCAAATCGATGCAGATCGTTTACAAGTAGAATTAAAAGAGCCATTTTTAGGGCTGACGACTTTCGGTGAAATTGCCAATATGACCGTCTTTCATGAGGCTTATCACCTTGGCCAGATTCATGCAATGAACCGGTTTATTAGTAAAAAGAATTAATATGAACGAAACAGGCCCGGATACCTAGGCCTGTTTTTTTATTTTCAGCTTAGTCTGGTTGAATTATGTTAGAGTTTGATTGAATTCTTTCTTGTTTTGGTTGAATTATTCCTGATTAGTTTGAGTTTCCTACCGATTTGGTGAATATCTAAAGAATTCTCATCATTTGAGAATATTCATTTTTTCCAAGAATTCGATTGGATGCTGTTTTCGGAAAAATTCCTTTAGCATATAAGCGACACCATGATCATCGTTTGTACGGGTTATCCACTTAGCAGCTTTTTTCACTTCAAATGGGGCATTGCCCATTGCCACTCCAAGTCCGCATTCCTTGATCATTTCAATATCATCGAGACCATCGCCGATCGCAACAATTTCACTGCGTTTCATTTTTAAATGGTCGGCAAGATGAAGCACGCCGTTCCATTTGGAGACTCCCCTGGAAACGATAGAGAGATTATTGCCTGGCTGCAGTATCGTTTGCACCTCAGGGTACATGCCGGTGATCAGTTTGAAAATATCTTCTCTGTCACTGTGATTATTGAATATGACATCGATTTTCGGCGGTGCTATCGGCTGCTTTGCCAATTCTTCACTGAGCAAGTCGACATAGTTCTGGGAGTAGACGTTTTGCTCATTCATATACATGACCGCTTTGCCGAGTAAATTTTCCGGAACGTTCACTCTGTTTCCAAGCATATATTTCTCGGTTACAAGTTGAATTTGGCAGTTTGCCTTTTCCAGCAGCTGTACAATTTCAAGTGTCAGTTTTTCTGAAATCCTTCTTACAAAAAGCGGCTTCTCAACCGTCGAGCCGACAAACGCTCCTTGAAGGGCTACAAGCATTGGATTTATTTTTAAAGCCTTTGCTGCCTTTTTAGCTGAATGAAAGTTCCGTGAAGTAACTAGCGTGACATGCACGCCTTTATGATGGACATATTCTATCGCTTCTTTTGTTGATTTATTTAAACGGCCATTTGATTGAAGCAATGTCCCGTCAATATTAACCGCAAGTAAACGATATACCATGCTGATCTCCCCTATCTGTAGTGTCCTATTCCATTTTTATGAATCAGAGACTTTCGATAGAACAGATAAAAAAAGCGGAAGAGACTTGACAAGCATAAGACAGATCCCGAAAGAAGGCGCTGTTCGCCTTCTGTAGGGCTCGAGAGGCTAGGCGCAGGAGATAGACACCATTTCATGTTGATAAAAGCAATATTTTCTTATTTTAGCAAAAAAGGCGCTGCACTTTGTGCAGTCGCCCTCTAAAAAAATTAGCCCTGTTCCGGCAAGCCGTATAATTCCTCAAGCGGCTTCATGATGATTTTATTGAGATCCGCGATGACCGTGCTCATTCTCTGTTCCGCTTCCATCAATTTTGAAATGGTTGGGTGCTGTTGTACTAAAGCTACCGTTTTCTGTGCCTGCTCAACTTCTTCAGGAGTTATTTCTTGGCCTGCCATTTGTTTTTGTTGAAGCATCATCTGGATTTGGCGAAAGTTTTCAAACATGCCCCGTGCCGATTGATCTGCATTTACCTGATCATACAAACTTTTTAGTTCTGTATATTCACTGCTTCCGCGAATAGTTCTTTCCATTTCATATGCAGCATCGTATAGGTTCGCGCTCATCATACTCCTCCTTAACTCTTTCCGATTTTCCTTTCAACTATAACAAAACCAATCACAAAATGAAAACTTCGTTTAGGGGCTTTGCGATAAATTCTTTCCTTATTAATCACTGTATTCCCTGCTCCTTCAGAAAATTCTTGATTATATTTCGCCAATTACCGAATTTCTAATTGGCCGAGACACGTTCCAAACCTATCATACATAAGATAACATATCCGCTTTTGCCCATCTCATAATGAAGAAAAAGCGAACCCAGTCGTGCTTTAGAAGATCATACTTTCTTATTCAATTTGAGAAGGATAAACCAGTGCAAACGGGGAATGACGATGAAAGTATTATATGACAAGGTAATGATCACCTTTAAAGGCTTTGACCCTGAAAAAACTCATGTTATTCAAATAGAACAATCACTGTTTGCGAGATGGGATGTAACTATCAATGAACGGATTACCTTGATTGCGGGATCCAATCAAGCTTCTTTACTTGTCCGTCCCTTTTCGGCAAAAAAACCGATGATCCAAATTTCCCGGCATATAAGCCATCAACTATCGCTGCCCATTTTGCCTTTTCCTGTCCAAATCACCTATAACAAAGAAAAAAGAGAATTGAGGATCGGACCCTTTTTGTCTGTCTTGACCGATCATCCAATTGAGAAAATGAATGGAACCTTTGGTACGATGGAGACTTTCTTACAGGAAATGAAGACTCTTTGTGAGCAAAAAGGATTTCCTTTCTATGTGCATAAGCTGCAGGCAGCCAAAGATGCCGGGCATGTAGAAGGCTATTGGAATGTTAATGAAGGCTGGGAACATCGCTCTCTCCCATTACCGGATGTTGTTTATAACAGGATTCATTCACGGGCTCAAGAAAAGTCGGCCGCTTTCCAGGACTATCTTAACGAATTGCATGCTCTGAATATCCCAATTTTTAATGGAGGCTTCCTTTCTAAGAAGGAAGTACACGAAATCCTCGCTGACAAGGAAGAACTCCTCCCCTTTTTGCCTGATACAATTCCCCTGAACAAGGAAGAGGATTTCTCAGCATTCATCGAAAAGCATCATGTAGTATACGTCAAACCTTCTTTCGGAAGCCAGGGGAAAAATATTTGCAAGCTCACAGAAACAGCAGAAGGCTGGGTCCTGGAACATTCAAAGGATATAAAGGATACCTATTTGTTTGCGACGGTTACCGAGCTTTTTGCCGTATTGAAAAGAACGATAAAACATCGATCGTTTATTGTTCAAAAAGGGATTCCGTTATTGGAATTTGACCATAAAAAAATCGATTTCCGAATACTGTTGAATAAAAGCAAAAACCAATCCTGGAAAATAACGTCTCTTGTTGCCAGGATTGGCAATGCCGGACATATTGTTTCCAATCTATCCAGAGGCGGAGAAATGAAAAACGCTGCGGACTTCTTAAAATCGGCATTTACAGAAAATGAAGCTCTAACATTGTATAAAGAAATCTCCAAACTTGCCCTGCAAACAGCCAATTGTGTAATCGAGCAGCGTGCCGACTTATTCGGTGAACTTGGAATCGATATCGCCCTTGATACAAATAAACAACCCTGGATCATTGAAGTAAATTCCAAACCTTCTAAAGCCTTTCAGGGCAGTTATGAGAAATTTCGGCCATCCGTAAAATCAATCATTGAATATATGCATTCCCTCTATGATGGTGGAAAGCCGACAAGGCCTTGACTCTCTGGGCCGGAAAGGGGAACCGAATGCTTTCATTAGGAATTATGTCCTCCCAATTACGAAGCGAGGAAATGTATTTCACTGAAGTCGCGCTCGCTTCCGAAAAAGAAAACCTTTTTGTCTATCGATTTTGTCCGGCAAAAATCGATACCGGTGCAGAAACTATCCATGGTGAAAAATACGATTATCCAACTAAGGAATGGATTGCTTCGCAGTTTTCGATTCCTGATTTCATTTATGATCGGAGTTTTCATGGTTTAATCCGGCAATCTGAGAAGGTACGCTTTAAAATTGAATGGCTTAAAAATCATTCTGCTTTTCTTGGATTCGGTCTGCCCGGAAAACATACAGTATTTCAGTCTCTTGCACAAATGGATAGACTGAGCCGTTTTCTGCCTCCAGTAAAAAGAATGAATAAAACAGGCGATATCTGGAGGGAATTATCCAGCCACAAAAAAATCATACTGAAACCTGAATTTGGCTCCAGGGGAATAGGAATTTATCTTCTTTGCATGGAAGCTGATGGATGGCTCGTCCGAATGACAAAAAGGGAGAACGGATATGAACGGTTTTTTGATAAAAAGGCAGCACTGGAAAGGTGGTTTCTGCAATTGCTTCAGGAATGCCCTTACGTATCACAGCCTTACATTGAGCTTTCCAATAGTGAGGATGAGCCATATGATGTGCGTATTATGCTTCAAAAAGACAGCAAAAACAACTGGATTGAGCGCGGCCGGGGGGTTAGGGTCGGCCGAAAGCACTGTATTACAGCAAACCTGGCAGCTGGCGCCCGCGCTGTCCGCTTTGAAAGCCTATTGCAAACTTTTCCACCCCTCCTTCAGCCAAAAATAGAAATGGAAATCCAGGATATTATCCATCAGCTTCCTATAGAATTGGAAGACAAGTTTAACCGGCTTTTCGAAATCGGCTTAGACTTAGGGATTGATAAAAAAGGTGGCGTATGGATCCTTGATATCAATTCAAAACCGGGAAGAAAAGTAATCGAACTGCTTCACCCAGACAAAATGCATCAGCTGTACAAAGCGCCGGCTTTATACTGCCGCTGCCTCGCAGGAGAATTACTCGAAAGCAGGTGAGTATATGAAAAAAGTCTATCGTGTCGAAATTGCTGATATAAAGGATAACATCTTCTACTACCCTTCTGAACTTGGACCACTTGAAAATATCAATAATATTTGGTATGGACACCGTTCGTGCAGCGCTTCTGTTAAAAAAAATCCTTCTGGCAGCCAAACAGCGATCATTTCAAAAGCGCTCGCCGAATCGCTTGCATTTAAAGAAAGCAACCTCCCGATGCATCTGTTTATCTATCAAGACAGCATCCATATCGGCCCGCTTGTCGGAATATTTACTTCAGGGATCACCCCCTTTCTGCACAAACCAGTTGGCGAGCGCTCTGGGTTTTTTTCCAAATTGTTATCGCTTAATAAAACAACGGGCTGCATTCCTTTTATATTCAGTGAGCATCAGATCAATTGGGATTCGAGTACAATAAGAGGCTATATTTATCGAAACAATCAATGGGACGTCCGCGATTTCCCATTTCCCAATGTTGTCTATGACCGGCTTCCAAACCGGAAAACGGAAAACCGCGCAGGACCGAAAGAAGTGAAACGGAAATTTCAAGAGGAATGTGCAATCCCATGGTACAATCCCGGTTTCTTTAATAAATGGGACATTCATGAACGTTTGACTGATGATATCAATGCCATTCCCTACCTTCCCGAGACCTATCCCTTCCAGTCATTATCAGCCATCGAAACTTTGCTTTCCCAGTACCGGCAGGTTTACATTAAACCGATTCACGGGAGCCTTGGCCTCGGGATCCACCAGATCATCTATGATAAGAATGAGAATATTTATTATTGTAGATACAAGGACGACCAGAAGCTCAATAAATTAACCAGGTTTCCTTCCCTGGAAACGATGTTCAACCATATTTTCAAGCATAAGAAGCTTCAAAATATGATAATTCAACAGGGTATTTCCTTAATTAAGACCAATAAGCGTCCGATTGATTTCAGAGTCCATACAAATAAAGACCAAAATGGCAGATGGCAGGTTACAGCGATTGCCGCTAAAATCGCTGGCGAAGGAAGCGTGACAACTCATGTGAAAAGCGGAGGGGCCATCAGAACGGTCGATGAGTTGTTCGAAGATAAAGACATTGCCTTCCATGTACAGGAACAGCTTTCTTCAGCGGCACTTACCTTAAGTGAAAGCATTGAAAGAACGATGGATGGAGTAATCGCCGAAATTGGCTTTGATTTAGGAATTGATAAACACGGACATGTGTGGATGTTCGAAGCCAACTCCAAACCGGGAAGATCCATATTTTCCCACCCAAAACTCAAAGAGTTTGAAATACTCACACGCAAGCTTTGTCTGGAATATGCTGTTTTCCTTGCCGAACAATCGATCGTGAGCTCCGGCGGGATACATGAATGAATATTTATTATGACAGTGTATTTCAGACCTGGTATCATACAGCCAAAACCAAGCAGCTTTATATCGGAGGCAAACAAACTGAAATTGCCTATTGCGAGCAAGCACGAACAATGCCAGAGCATTCGTTTCACATTAAAAAGTGGCGAAAATCGAGAGGAATAGCGGTCGGCATGCTTACCTGCCGTACCGATAAAAATGAGTTTGGAATAGGCGGAAATCTTTCATTATTTCAGGAACTGCATCTTTATCTTGCAAAGCATGGGATCTTCTCTTATATTTTTACCCTGGAGGATGCAAAAGACGAAGATTTCAGTGGATTTATTTTTTCTTCCGAGCTTGCCAAATGGATCAAGGTAGCCGTTCCGTTTCCGGATGTCGTGTACAATCGGATTCCCTTCCGCAGCCATGAAGCATCCTCGGGATTCCGCCAGCTGAAAAGCCTTCTGAACCGTTATAGCATTCCTCTCTTTAATCCGCGGTTCGTTCATAAATATGAAATATATGAAGCCTTTAAAGAAGACGACTACCTGAGAAAGCTATTGCCGAAAACCATATTGCTGTCATCCAGTACGGTCCTTTATTCTTTTCTGGATAGGCACAGGACCGTATATGTAAAACCGGTAACCGGTAACCGCGGGAGCGGCATTTATATTCTCAGGCTTAATGAAGATGAAACGCTGGAAGCAATAACTCCAGGTAAACAGAAAGAGTTCAGTAGCTTCACCAGCTTTTGGGAACAGGAATCAAAAAAGCTCCTCCGTAATAGATACATTATCCAAAAAGCGATCGTTCCTAAAAAAATCGATGGACATCGCTATGATTACCGCCTTCTTGTACACTTTAAAAAAGGAGGCTATAGATTAAGCGGGAAGGCCGTCAGAATGTCCCAGAACCAGGAAATTACCACCCATATTCCAAGGGGCGGCAAACTAATCCCCTATGAAACAGTCCAAACTGAAGAAATGGACGATTTATTAAACAAGATTGCCGAAAAAAGCGGACTTGTATTATCAAACACATTTGGTTTGTTTGGTGAATTTTCAATCGACCTCGGTGAAGATGAAAACGGCATGCTCCACTTATTTGAAATCAATTCAAAACCGATGCAATTTGACGAAGAAATTATTGAAAGACAAAGAAGGCAGAACTTAAAAAACCTGTTTATCGAGTTAGCAATGCCGGCTAAGCATATGTAACAGCCTCGCTTTCGGATGTTTCATTTTCAAAGAGGATCCCTTTTCCTTTATACTTACTGATATAGAGTGAATGGGGGTATTTGATTTGATCACACACTTTCAATGGAAACCATTATTTGAAGACAGAAATCTGCCGGGATGGAGGATCTCTTTTTACTTTAAAAAACAGTCTTTCCAGGCAATTTATCATAAAAACGGTGAAATTGAGTGGACTGGAATCCATCCAGAGGCCGATGATGAAACAAGCGTGAAAAGCATGATTCATGAGTTAATGCTGTATCATGTGTATGAATGATAATTTCCCCTTTCTTGTTTACACTAAGAAAAGCAATAAGCAAGGAGGGAAATTTCATGAAAGAAAAAGACAAGTTTTTAAAGGATACCGTATATGAAGGCAAAGATTCGGTCTTCCTTGATGTTGACCGGATCATAAATGAAGGAATGGCTGGCGGTAATGTCTATCAGGCAGCCAATGACCGGCTAAACATTGAGGAAGCACACGAATTCGCGGATGAAGCGCCACCTCAGGAAAATGAGTAATATATGATATGCAACGGCCCGGCGCGGATTCAGATGTTAGAATCCGCGCCGCCTTTATTAGGAACAGGGCAACTGAAACTCATCGCTTAGTAATGCTACTAACAGAATAACGAAATGACAGCGCAAATTTGCCGCTTTTCACCGAATTCAGCCTTACTGAATATGTGAGGGTATCAATTTTGTGTATGACGGTGGTTAACAAAATAAGCTCGCCTATCCATACGGAACGTTTCCTTTGTGCATAGCCCTTACTTTGCTAATATTTGGTTGTATTAAATGTACATTATTTGGGTTTACCTATACAATAAAAATATTGGCAAGGATCACATAAAAGATAAATATTCAAGTAAGAAGGAATAGACAATGATTGAAAAATTAAAACTGAAATTTCCAGGTGCCATCAAAGACTTCAGCTCATGCAGCGAACCTGAACGATACGAATGGTTTCAGGATGAAACTGGAGACCAGCTTGGCATTCCTAAATCAGATATGTCAAAAGAAGAAGTTGGCTTGCTGCGGCTTCTTTTCCCATTCAAGACAATGGATGTTACTGAACGAAATGCAAATCTACCGAAGAAACAGTGGAGTGATTTTCTGTATAAAAACAGCAGCATCCTGCCGCTGACCAGTTGGGATGCTGTCAGGTATACACAGTTTACGGTTTCTAATAATGATCATTCCTACCTGGATTTTGAAGAAGCATTTTTAGCCTTTATGGATGGCGGAGCACTTATTATTTGGGAAAATGATCTGTCAGGTGTCTTAATCGAGGGAGAAAATAGTGAAAATTACGATATAAATGGCTTTTCAGCCGTTCTTAACACGCTGGAAAGTGACTTTTATTTAAAAATCAGGACCTTCATGGGTGGTTTTCATTCAGTAAATAATAAGATTCTAGATCATTTTCTTATGGAACAAAAAGGTTTTAAGCTATCAAAAGAGCATCTTTCCAACATGAAAGCAGCCAATTTACCGATGGTGTTCCCACATGCTGTAATGGCCGGACTTGAAAAAAGTGATTCAGGCTGGTACATCGAGCAATTACTTCGAGATACGAAAGATGATGATGAATTAATCAGTTCAGTGAAGATGTACATTGAGTGCAGCTCGAATGCAAGCCTCGCAGCCAAGCGCCTATTTATCCATCGAAACAGCCTGCAGTATAGAATTGATAAATTCATCGAAAAAACCGGGCTTGACATCCGCTCTTTCCAGCATTGCTTTACAACTTACCTCGCCATCCTTATGAATAACTAGCTTTTTTGCAATCTGCACAGGACAACCGTTCACTTTTGTGCACTATGTACATACCTTTCAAGAGGCTTCTTTTATAAAATAGGTTTATAAGACATTAACCTATTGAGCGGGGGTTTTCAGAAATGGCAGAGCTGATGTTAGACCACATTTTTAAAGTTTACGATAACAAAGTAACGGCTGTTGAAGATTTTAACCTTAAAATTGAAGATAAAGAGTTCGTCGTTTTCGTCGGTCCTTCCGGGTGCGGAAAATCAACGACATTGCGGATGATTGCCGGACTTGAAGAGATTTCTGATGGGGATTTCTACATTGATGGCAGGCGCGTAAATGATGTCCCTCCGAAAGATCGCGATATCGCAATGGTATTCCAAAACTACGCACTTTATCCGCATATGTCTGTATATGACAATATGGCATTTGGCCTTAAGCTTAGAAAAATGCCGAAAGACGAAATCAAACGCCGTGTCCAGGATGCTGCCAAAATCCTTGGCCTGGAAGCGTATCTTGATCGTAAACCTAAAGCTCTTTCCGGTGGACAGCGCCAGCGGGTTGCATTGGGCCGCGCGATCGTTCGTGACGCAAAGGTATTCTTAATGGACGAACCTTTATCCAACCTTGATGCCAAACTGCGTGTGCAAATGCGTGCGGAAATTGCCAAGCTCCATAAACGCTTAAACACTACTACCATCTATGTAACACACGACCAGACTGAAGCCATGACGATGGCGACACGCCTTGTTGTCATGAAGGATGGGATCATCCAGCAGGTCGGTGCCCCAAAGGATGTTTATGAGAAGCCTGACAATGTTTTCGTCGGCGGCTTTATCGGCTCACCGGCAATGAACTTCCTGACAGGGACACTTGAAAATGGCACGGTGAAGATCGGCCAACAATCGATTGCCGTTCCTGAAGGAAAAATGAAGATGCTTAGTGAGCAAGGCTATGTTGGCAAAGAAGTGATCCTGGGCATTCGTCCGGAAGATTTTCATGATGAACCTGGTTTCGTCGAATCTTCAGCTGATACAAAATTCGATGCCCATATTGAAGTAGCTGAATTGATGGGCGCTGAATTCATGCTCTACTCATCCATAGGCGGACAGGAATTCATCGCACGCGTCGATGCAAAAACAATCGTAAAGCCTGGCGAAACAATCCAGCTTGCACTGGATATGGATAAAGCCCACTTCTTTGACAATGAAACTGAATTGAGGGTTCGTCCTGCTGAATAAGTTAGAAAGCAACAGTCTTGGGCTGTTGCTTTTTTTCAAATACATTTACGGTAAGACTTCGGTGATAAATTTACATTTTCAGCAGCATTAAATTTATTTCTTTATAAAGAAATTTGGTCGTTAATTTAATATGCAGTCCAACCAGCATCTGCTGTAATGACTGTTCCGTTAACAAAGCTTGCTTCATCTGAAGCCAAGAACAGGGCAACTTTTGCAATTTCTTCTGGCTTACCCGTACGTGGGTTATGACCCATTCCTGATTGTGTGCGTCCTATACCGAATGCAATAATGTTTGTCATAGTAGAACTAATATTCGTCTCAACCCCACCAGGGGCAATTGCATTACAACGAATACCATTTTGAGCATACATAAAACCTGTATTTTTTGTGAAACCAACAACTGCGTGCTTAGAAGCTGTGTAAGTTGCACCTGCACGAGCTCCATTTAATCCTCCAGCTGAAGCAACATTAATAATTACTCCTTTTTGTTTTTCCAGGAAGATTGGTAATGCTTTACGTGTAGCACGCATAACGCTCGTTGTATTTATAGCAAAGATTCGCTCCCAATTACCATCTTCTATATCACCAGCAGGCTCAAAATTATCCATAACTCCAGCGTTGTTTACTAAGATATCTAAAGTGCCATACGTATTGACAGCCGTATCGATTAAATTCTGAATATCTTCCTCATGTGCAACATTTGCCATTACAGCAATTGCTTCCCCGCCATTTGATTTGATTTCTTCTACTGTTGAATTAGCTGCATCTACATTAATATCAGAAACTACTACCTTAGCTCCTTCTTTCGCATAAAGAGTAGCAATTGCTTTCCCCATTCCTGACGCTGCTCCAGTAACTACTGCCACATTATTTTAAAGTCTCATTTCATATTCCTCCAATTTTATCGAATGCGTTTTCAAGGTAATTTTAATAAACAACTGTTCATTAACTAATTTCTCATTATAGTATAATTATTTAAGTGCAAACTATTCAATCATCAAATAAAGCCGAATTTGTCTATTAAAGAATTCATTATATCTCTGTCAGTTTGAAGCACTTTCTTTTTCTACTGAAATAATCAAGAACATAGGTCTTCGTTTCTCATCTTTCATCAGTGAATCATTCTTCAACATTTCATCTGAAGGCATGGGTTCCTTAATGGCTTTTAAGTTAAATCCAGCCCCAATTAAGTCATTTATGTATGTTGAGATTGTACGATGATATTTAATAACATTTTCTATTAAGAATGTAGTTTCACGTACTCCCTCTGACTGATAATTATCTACTGGCCAATGCAAACGATTTCCTTGATCATCAAGATACCAATCTTGTTCATTTCGAGCAGTAAATATGGGATGTTCAACTGAAAAAATGAAAGTACCTCCTAGCTTTAGACAATCATGCACCTTTTTGCAAATGACTTCAAATGATTTAATGTAGTGGAAAGACAACGAACTGATAACCACATCAAATTGTGAGTTTGAAAACTCGATGTCTTCAATTGGCATTTGTAAATATGAAATGGCAGGATCATCTGTTTGTTCACGAGCCTGTCGAAGCATTTTTTCAGATATATCTACACCTACTACTGAAACTGCTTGTTGTTCACGAGCAAATCGACAATGCCAACCGAAACCGCATCCTAAATCAAGCACATTTTTATTTCGTAATTCTGGTATTAATGATTTGAATACATGCCATTCTCCCGCACCTTCAAGTCCTTTGATTGAACGTGGCAATTGTTTATATGCAGAAAAGAAATTTGAATCATCATATTTGTTTTGTTTCATCAGATATACATCTCCTATATTCTAAAATAGCCTCCTAAAATTAAAACACGTCGATTTAGGAGGCTATCTATCTTCTTTCTTACCATAACTTCACCTCCAGTTTTGTAGAACATGACTCCAATCAAATAAAAGAACACCTTGCCGGTCTTTCACTGTCTTTGCCAGAACAGATGGAGATTCTAAGAGGTCGGATGCATAACAAGGTGTTCATGGTTATTCCGGAACAAATGATGAAGAACTACTTTTCTAGCATGTTTAGGGTATAGATGGGTCATTCCATAAGGAATTACTTCTTTTGAGCTGGATTACTGACCTCGCTAGTTGAATGGGGTTCTAAACCTTGCAACCCAAAGGAAATCAGGGTGGAATCCCCCACTTCAAGCGGCAAAGCCGGTAAGTGGGGGTAGTTCAATATTATTCTTTTTTCTGCATAGGTCTTACAATCATTTCATTTACATTCACATAATCTGGTTGGGATACTGCATATGTTACAGCATGCGCAATGTCGTTTGCCTGGAGAAAACCTGTCGTACTTCCACTGCTTTCGAACATTTGCAAGACTTCTTTATCTGATATATGCTCTGTAAGCTCTGTTGAAACGGCACCCGGTGAAATATTTGTCACCCTTACTCCTGTTTTGGACAATTCTTTTTCCAACCCTATTGATAATGCACGGACGGCATATTTGGTTGCGCTATAAACAGTACTTGATGGGAATACTTCATGGCCTGCCACAGAAGAAACGTTAACAATATGGCCGCTTCCCTGCTTCAGCATCTCGGGAAGGACGGCATGGATGCCAAAAAGAACTCCTTTGATATTCACATCGACCATTTGCTCCCATTCCTCGATTTTGTCATTTTTCAAGAAAGACAGAAGCATGACGCCTGCATTATTAATTAAAAAGTCTACTTTGCCAAATTCCTCTTTTGCTTTTTGAACCGCTGTTTCCAGATCTTCTTTTTTCGTCACATCCCCTTGTACAACTACTACCTTTTGAGATGAACTTCCGCCAATTTTATCGGCCAATTCCTTTAATCGTTCTTCTCTTCGTGCTACAAGCACAAGATTAGCCCCTTTGCCAGCTAAATCTGAAGCGATAGCCTCACCGATTCCACTGCTTGCCCCTGTAACAATGGCTACTTTTCCTTCTAATGATTTCATTTTAATTTTTCTCCTTTGCAAATATGTCGTCTGCTAATTTACCACAAATTATCATTTACCCTTTACATGTATCTTTAAATCAAAAGATAATAAAAAAATACAAATTATCTTTCCGAGCCTTAACCAGAGATTTCAAATAATGGTTTGACATCTGGGTCTGCAGCAATATGTTCAGGATAGATAAATCCCCCCGGGTCTCGTGAAAGTTTTATGTCTATTTCCTTAAAGCATTCATCAATGAATTCGGAGCATGTATACGCTTCATCGTCCTGATGTTTCCCGATACCTAACCCTATCCGCGCGACAATCCTGGCTATCTCTTCCTTATCATAGTTGCGATTAAGCAATCCTATGGCCTTTCCAAACATGCTCTTTAATTTCTCCTTCTCAAAAGCAGGGCTCGCAATTCCTTCGTGTCGGGCAATATAGACTTCACCGTCATATTTGCCCTTGCTGTTTTCATAATTATAAAGGTAATGAGAAAGAGGGACAGCCCTGACTCCGTCGTCTTCTACGCTTTCTAAAACAAATACATGCCCATTCCAATAAAATAACAAAGCTACATGGCTGAATAGAGAACCGGAAGCTTTTTTTATCAGCTCACTAACCAGATAGTTACCACTGCAAAAAAGCATGTCCCCTTCCAAAATTTCTGTTTTTGCATCCTCAAAAGGAATTCGGCCTATTCCGTTAAATTTATCGGTTCCCATATATTATCCCTCCTAATTAATAGACAGCATGAAGCAAAATTAGAAATTTTTATCATTCCTTAATAAGCACCACTTCATCATGGCCACACGATGGACAGCGCAATAAATGGGGACACCCGCCATTTTTCAAAGAATTAGGGAATCCATCAACCTTCTTTAAAGTATTAGTGTCTTCGTACGGGCTGTAATCATCGTAATAATCCATCACTTTTCCGGTGTCTTCCATTTCATTGTTGCAGTTCGGGCATGTTATGTGGATGTTGTGTAGCCCGTTGCAAAGTGGACATAAAGTCATAGCATCCATCCTTACACATTTTTGTTGTGTACCATCTCAATAAATTCAGGAGGAAAAACGATTACTTTTTATTTACCATATTTTGCGGGTTTACCCATTCATCAAACTGTTGTTCATTCAAATATCCAAGTTTTACGGCTGTTTCCTTCAATGTAGCGTCTTCTTTAAACGCTAATTTTGCAATTTCTGCTGCCTTTTCATAGCCAATATGAGGATTCAATGCTGTTACCAGCATTAACGAACGCTGAACATTTTCTGTAATTTTCTCTTCATTCGCTTCAATGCCTTTAGCACAATTTTCATTGAACGATTGTATTCCTTCACTGAGTATTTTGGCGGATTGCAGGAAATTGTAAATGATTACTGGCTTAAATACATTAAGTTCAAAGTTTCCCTGGCTTGCTGCGAAAGCAATGGTAGCATCATTGCCAAAAACCTGTGCAGCAATCATGGTTAAGGCTTCACTTTGGGTCGGATTCACTTTACCTGGCATGATACTGCTTCCCGGTTCATTTGCCGGGATGGTTATTTCACCGATCCCGCTTCGAGGTCCGCTTGCCAGCCATCTAACATCATTGGCGATCTTCATTAAATCGGCAGCGAGTGCCTTCAGTGCTCCATGCACGTGGACGATTTCATCATGGCTTGTCAGCGCATGGAATGTATTATCCGAAGCCTCAAAGTCATGGCCTGTTGAACGGCTGATTTCTTTCGCAGCTCTCTCGCCAAATTCCTTATGGGCGTTAATCCCAGTACCCACAGCTGTACCACCGATGGCCAGATTCAATAAATGCTTGCTGCTTTCTTCGATCATAATCTGGCTTTTTGCAAGCATCGCCTTCCAGCCGCTGATTTCCTGCCCGAGCGTTAACGGTGTGGCATCCTGGAGGTGTGTACGCCCGATTTTCACCAGATCCGCAAATTGTTTTTCTTTCTCGGCAAATGTCTCACGCAGCGCTTTGATTGCAGGCTGTAATGTTTCCGAAACGGCAATATACGCTGCGACATGCATCGCAGTCGGAAATGAGTCATTCGAGCTCTGCGCTTTATTCACATCATCATTCGGATGCAGTATCTCCTCGCTTCCCTGTTCCTTCAGCCATTCGTTTCCTTTGTTCGCAATCACTTCATTAACATTCATATTGCTCTGGGTTCCGCTCCCGGTCTGCCAGACAACAAGCGGGAAATGCTCATCCAGGGTTCCCTCAAGGATTTCAGCGGTTATTTTTTCAATAGCTTTCACTTTTATTTCCGGAAGGCTGCCCAACTCGCTGTTCACCCTTGCCGCTGCCTGTTTTACATGGGCGAACGCGCTGATCAGCTCGATCGGCATTTTTTCCTTTCCGATTTTGAAATTCATTCGGCTTCTTTCAGTCTGGGCGCCCCAATATTTATCATAGGGTACCTGAACTTCGCCCATTGTATCTTTCTCGATTCTGTATTTCATTGGTTGGTCTCTCCTCCTTTTTTATTATATTTTCCCTATTGAACATTTTACTAACATTATTCGCCAATCCAAAAAAAATAATTTTTCAATTTCATTGGGGCATTATCAGATGATGATTTTGTAATTGGCAATACACTCGCAAAAAAGCCAATTTTCTCTGTTTCAAGAAAATTGGCTTTAAGGATGATAACATTATCTTTGCATTAATGACTCATACCGTTATTCGGCATTTGCATTCCCTGAGCCGGTGCATAACAATTCATCATTTGCTGCATATCCTGCTCGGCAAATTGAGGAACCTGATAATAGTGATGTTTGTTTTGATATACAGAAATCTCATATGCCATTTCAATGCAGTTTGGCACAGAATCAGCCAAGACACGGCGGACAACCGGATTTGTTACTTCCAAAGCCGCCATCGTTTTCATGGACGCGTTCGATTTTGCAGCCCCAAGCATACAGCCGGACACTGTTTGATCATTCATTTCTGTTGGAGACTGGATTGGTTTACTCGGTTGGGTAGGAGTTAATCCATAAACAAAGTCGTTGCCTTGTTTCATTTTATAGCTTTGTGTTGGTTTTGAAGGGTTTTGCCCTGTTTGAAAGCACTCTAATGTTATGTTGTACTCTTCTTTCATGAAGTTATATTGTCTGTCAAGGATGTCAAGCAGCTCGGGATCCTTTACAAACTGCCGCCCTAATGTATATTGATTCATTGCGCCTATCGAACCGCTGAGTACTTCATGGACATCAAGCATTTCATGCGCTCCGTGATTCATCTGCGGTGGTACATTACCTGTGTGCATATTTTCGTGCATTTGCCCTTGTTGATTTTCCATTCATTTTCCCTCCTATTTGTTTCAATGCATTCTCATTTATTATCCTTTTTAGACCAAGATTTATGCACGTAATCGCAAGAGTTTTAGAAATATTTTAAAGGACATAATAAATCCGGGCTTAAAAAATGGTGAAGGGGACTGCAAATGAATCAGCCTTTAGGATATTTACTGGAAATCCTTTCAGCTCATACGGACAATGAAGCAATTGGGAAAAAGTTATACGATAAAATTTCGAATAAACATTATTCTACTGAGGGTTTGTTTGTTAGAAATTTAACTGCCGAAGAGATGGATTACCTCGACAAGATATTAACAGAAGCAATTGACTACTCGAATCAAGAACAAGATTATGAAAGAGTCCGGCAGCTGAATGAAGTTTATGAATTATTGACGATATAATTTTGAAGGAGTCCCTCGGGACTCCTTCCTTATAACTGACTTCAAAATTTCTATATGCCTTTTCTATCTTTAAGTTTTCAATCTAAAAACTCATTAATTTTAGCGATTGTAATGTCTGCATCTTTTAAAGCGGAAGAAATATACTTCACAAAATCAAGCGCATGTTCTCCATCACCATGAATGCAAACAGTGTCTGCCTGAATCAATACATCGGCTCCTTGCAGGGAAGTTACTTTTCCTTCCTTCACCATCGTGATAACCTGGCTGACTGCAGTTTCATTATTTATGATAAGCGCATCAACCTCTTGTCTCGGTGTCAATGAACCATTTTTTTGATAGGTGCGGTCCGCAAATACTTCATTGGCAGAACGAAGCCCGATTTTCTTTCCTGCTTTGACTAGTTCTCCTCCAGCCAAACCGAAGAGAATCAATTCAGGGTCCACCTTATAAATGGCTTCAGCAATTGCTTCAGATAAAGGTGCACTTTTAGCAGCCATGTTATAAAGGGCACCGTGCGGCTTGACATGCTGAAGCTTACCGCCTTCTGATTTGACAAAACCATACAGAGCTCCAATTTGGTAGATAACAAGGTCATAAGCCTCTTGTGCTGATATTTGCATGTTTCTTCTGCCAAAGCCGGCTAAATCTTGAAGCCCAGGGTGAGCTCCGATTCCCACTTTTTTTTCAAGCGCTAATGTAACCGTTTTTCGCATTGTCGCTGCATCACCTGCATGAAAACCACAGGCAATATTTGCGGAGGTGACAAAATCAAGGATTTCTTCATCCCTGCCCAGCTGATAAGCTCCAAAGCTTTCCCCCATATCACAATTAATGTCCACAAAATGCACTGGTTACCGCCCCTTATCTGCATTTAAGTAAAACGCCATTTTTTAATAGCTGTATATTGCTTTCTTTTTTAAGATAGAGATGCTCGGCCTCCGCATGTGTTATTTCGATAAAACGAAGCGAATCACCCGGTTTTGTCTGGGCTAATAAAGACAAATCGACTGTTGCAATTTGCCCGATTTTTGGATACCCGCCTGTCGTTTGCCTGTCAGCTAACAGGACAATGGGGTTTCCTTCCGATGGGACCTGAATCGTACCAAAATCAACAGCTTCTGAAATCATTTCTTTTGGTTTTTCCAGGGCAAGAGTTGGTCCTTTTAAGCGATAACCCATCCGGTCTGATTGGGATGTCACTTCAAATGGCTCTGTGAAGAGTAGTTTCTGGCTTTCTATTGAGAATAGATTGAATTGCCGCCCCTTGATAACATGGACAATGCCATCTTTTTCATTGGTATGATACAAAGATGAAACCACTGACCAATCACTTTCAACAAAAGTTCGGTTAGTTTTGCCTCTGTCCAAATGTTGAATAAGTCTGGTTGATAGCTCTCTGGGGGTATCAATTGGAATTCTATCCCCCGATTTAAGTGCCCTGCCGTTAACCCCTCCAATTCCCGCCCTCAAATACGTTGATTTACTTCCCATCACGCTCCGTACTGAAAAACCGCCTGCAACCGCAAGATAACATCGGCATCCAGACTTGCATTGACCAAATTGGAGCCGGCTGCCTTTTTTAACAAGAAGCGGTCGCCATAATCGAGCCGTCCTCCCATCAATAGAAGGTGATAAGTCCCCACCGCAAATCGATATAAGTGCATTTTCACTGAATTCAATCACAGGGCCAAGCAAAGTGATTTCTAAGGTAGCTTCTTTTTCTTGATTTCCTACTAAGATATTGGCGATGCGACTTGCAGACGGATCCATGACACCGCTCGTAATCACACCATATTTTTGATAGCCGTTCCTTCCTAAATCTTGAATCGTCGTAAGCATGCCGGGCTTGGTGATAGTCATCATCGTTTGTCTTGCTCCCATTCGATGTACTCCTTCTCGCTGATCGGTATAAATTGAATCCTGTCTCCCGCTCTTAATAGACTTGGTGATTCATCCCCAGGACGAAATAACTCCAAAGGCGTCCGGCCAATTAATTGCCAGCCTCCAGGTGTTTCGATGGGATAAATCCCTGTTTGTTTTCCTGCGATTCCGACGGTTCTTGCAGGGATTTTTAAGCGGGGCGATTCTCTTCTTGGAGCTGCAATTCTTTCAGACATCCCACCAACATAAGGGAATCCCGGGGCAAATCCAATCATATAAACCAAATAGCCGCCGGATGAATGGATGCGAACTACTTCTTCCATTGTTAATCCATTGATCATTGCCACATGTTCTAAATCAGGACCGAACTTTCCTCCATAGCATACGGGGATGTCAACTACCCGGGATTCCGATGGGGTACCTGTAACCAGTCCTGATAACAATCCCGCAAGAAATGCACAGACATAATCATATGGGGAAATGGCTTTTTGGTTACTTTGCAGTACTCTTACAGGATCGTAAAAAACAGTTATCGTTGTAAAAGCGGGTATATATTCGATCATCCAAATGGGGGGATGTCCTTCCAAAAAAGCAGCGATTACTTGAACGCATGCTTGAGTTTCCTTGTTTATTCCTTCCCCGAGTTCGATCAAGACTGCATGATCCCCTAATGGGTACATATCGCAACTCATTCTTACACCCCCGTTTAGATGAAAAATTTGAAACTTCCGACTTATTATTCCCCATTATAATACAGTTGGATCTGCAGGAGGCAAATAAGTACAAGCAATAATTGACGATAATTGCGGAGAAGGATACGATACCTTTAGCCATCTCTTTTTATGGAGAGGTTGGCAGAACAGAGGAACCAATATTTTCACAAGGATTAAATGTAGGTTATGCAAAACCTGCTCAATTTTTTAAAAAAAGGGTGATCTTATGGAAATCGTTGAGGGAATAAAAACAAGAAGAAGCATTGGGCTCGTGAAACCGGATCCAGTACCGCAGGAATTAATCGAGCAAATTTTAGAAGCAGGCACTTATGCACCAAATCATTTTCGAACCGAACCCTGGAGATTTTTTGTACTGACCGGTGAAGGCAGGAATAAGCTCGGGAATGTTTTTGAAGAAATCACTGCAGCTAAATTTGAAGATCCCAACTCAGAGGACAATCAAAAGAAGATCGAAAAAGCAAAAAAGAATCCGCTTAGGGCACCCGTTATCATTGCGGTAGGTGTAGAACCAAGCGAAAGAAAGAATGTGATTAAAAAAGAGGAATATGCTGCTGTCAATAGTGCTATTCAAAATATGCTATTAGCCTCGCATTCACTAGGGTTAGGGGCAATCTGGCGTACAGGTGACATTTGTTATCATGAAAAAGTGAAGAACTTTTTCGGCCTATCTGAAGCTGGTGAAATAGTCGCTTTTGTTTACATTGGCTACGCTAATATGGAGGCCCCGAAAGTGAAGAAAACAAATTTCAAAGAGCTGACAACCTGGATAGATTGAAGTAAATCCATCCATCCATGTGTAAATGCAAACGGCGGTCCGAAAGAATTTTATCTTTTGCGGACCGCCGTTTGCTCTATTTAATTCTTACCTTTTCATGCTTTTCGACTTGAATGATCTTGCCGTCCTGGATAACGAGTGTGATCGAACCAAATTTAATGGAATCCAGCATTTCCTGAAGCTGATCGGCAATTTTTGCTATCTGACCGATTTCCGCCAAATTAGCATCCCCCTTTTTTTGAAAAGCGTAAGCGCCTGCCTTTGCAAGTTGTACCTGACATCAACAGTCCGCCTCTCGGCCACTCTTCATAGCGACTCAATCGTCTTACACTGATCAATAAAGTTTTTCCATTGATTTAGTCAGAATTAATATACAGAATAATTCATCTCCTCATTTTTGTAAAGATAGTTTTTTAAAAGACGCTTCATCGAAATATGTAGAGAGAGGTTCGCTGTTGACACTGGTGTGATTATATAGTAAATTCATAGAAAGCTGAATATTCTATATTTCTTATCCTGAGAGGTCGAGGGAATGGCCCTAAGACGCCTCAGCAACCTTCAATGTGTTATCGGCATTGGAAAGGTGCTAAGTCCATCAAGTTATTTTTGAACTTGAAAGATAGGAAGAACGACTTCATACATGTATTTTAAAAGTCTTCTTCTTATTTGAAGGCTTTTTTTATTTCTATCATAGCTAAAGGAGCAGTGAGCCATGTATAAAATTGACACATTTTTAGCACAAATCGGGAACCGAAGCGACTCAGCAACAGGGACCGTGAACCCCCCTGTTTATTTTTCCACAGCCTACCGCCACGAAGGCATTGGCCAATCCTCAGGATTCGATTATGTAAGGACCGGCAATCCGACGCGCCAGCTCCTCGAGCAGGCAATTGCCGATCTTGAAGAGGGTGAACAGGGCTTTGCCTGCAGTTCAGGCATGGCAGCCATCTTTACTGTACTTTCCTTATTTCAATCAGGTGATGAATGGATCATCTCGAAAGATTTATACGGCGGAACCTATCGTTTGTTAGAGCAGGGATTTAAAAAGTGGGGATTAGGCTGTCGATACGTAAACACAAGCAGTCTGGAGGAAATCGAGGATGGCATCACCCCGCAAACGAAGGCGATTTTTATCGAAACCCCGACTAATCCCCTGATGGAACAAACTGATATTGCAGCCGTGGCGGAAATCGCCAGGAAACATGATGTGCTTTTGATCGTCGATAATACGTTTTATACCCCGATCCTGCAACAGCCGATCAAGCTTGGCGCAGATATCGTAATTCACAGCGCCACAAAATATTTAGGCGGCCATAATGATGTGCTCGCAGGGTTGATAGTCGCAAAAGGCACTGAATTATGCGAATCGATCGCCCTCTACCATAACGGTGCCGGGGCCGTTCTCAGCCCGTTCGATTCATGGTTGCTGATGCGCGGCATGAAAACCCTCTCCCTTCGCATGGAAAGGCATGAAAAAAACGCAAAAAAAGTTGTCGATTATCTGCAAGATCAAGAATGTATTACGGATGTACTTTATCCCGGCAACGGAGGAATGGTGTCCTTTCGGTTACAAGAAGAAGCATGGGTCAATCCGTTTTTACAGAAGCTGTCATTGATCACTTTTGCTGAAAGCCTTGGCGGAACCGAAAGCTTCATCACCTATCCGGCAACTCAGACACATGCTGACATTCCTGAGGAGATTAGGACTGCCAACGGTGTCTGCAACCGTCTATTACGCTTTTCTGTAGGGATTGAGGATGGAGAAGATTTAATTGAAGACTTAGGACATGCATTGGCAGCCCTGAATAAGGAGGCAAGAGTATGAGTGAAAATAAAGATTTATCGTTTGAAACACTTCTTTTGCATAATCAGCATAAGTTTGACAGTTCCAATGGAGCAGTAAGTGTTCCGATTCAGCATGCTTCAACGTTCCACCAGGCCAATCCGGAACAATTCGGCAAGTACGATTACAGCCGTAGCGCCAATCCGACCCGGGAGGCGCTTGAGGACATCATTGCTGAATTAGAGGAGGGTACAAGAGGCTTTGCTTTCTCCTCAGGAATGGCGGCGATTTCGACCGCGTTCCTGCTGCTTTCTTCCGGGGATCATATCATCATTACAGAGGATGTATACGGCGGAACGTACCGGATGGTCACAAGTGTGCTAAGCCGGTTTGGAATCGAGCATACCTTTGTTGATATGACTGATCTTGACAGTATAAGGGCTGCAATCCGCCCGAATACGAAGGCCATATATATGGAGACTCCTTCCAATCCACTGCTCAAAGTGACCGACATTAAAGCCGTCTGCTCAATAGCAAAGGAAATCGGTGCTTTAACCTATGTGGACAACACCTTTCTGACACCTGCCCTGCAAAAACCGTTGAACCTTGGAGCGGATATCGTCCTTCACAGTGCTACAAAGTTTCTATCTGGCCATAGTGATGTAGTCGCCGGCCTTGCTGTCGTGAAGGATCCGGAGCTTGGCGAACGGCTTTACACTTTACAGAATTCTTTCGGCGCTGTGCTTGGGGTCCAGGATGCCTGGCTTGTAATGCGCGGCCTGAAAACCTTGCATGTCAGAATGGAGCATTCCATGAAATCGGCCCAAAAGATGGCGGAATATCTGCAAACCCATCCTCTTGTAAAAGCCGTGCATTATCCAGGCCTGGAAGATCATCCTGAATACAGCATCCAACAGGAGCAAGCACGCGGGGCAGGTGCTGTCCTTTCCTTTGAACTGGAAAGCGAAACGGTACTGAATTCGTTTGTTGCGAATGCACAACTGCCTGTCTTCGCTGTCAGCCTCGGTGCCGTGGAGTCGATTTTATCCTATCCAGCAAAAATGTCACACGCCGCCATGCCGGCAGACGAGAGAGAAAAACGTGGAATCAGCGGCGGTCTGCTCCGTCTATCAGCCGGCCTGGAAAATCCGGATGACTTGATCAATGACTTTGCCCAAGCACTTGAAAAAAGCAGAGTTAAGGTACAGCTATAATCACACTTGAAAAGAAAACCGCTTTGTCTAAAGCGGTTTTCTCATTAATCAAATAAAAAAGTGCCTTCGTCATCAGCGATAATAGGAATTACTATTCATAGCCTTTAAGCGTGTCAGGGATTTGTTGATAAAGAAAGCATATAACCAACCGGCGATAAACCCGCCTATATGTGCAGAGATGCTAATATTAGGAATGATAAGGGTCGTAATCCAGCTAACCGCTATGAACACCATGATCGTTTTACTTGATTCCTTATCAATGACGTTCTTTTTAAAAAGCACAAGGTAAAAGTAAAAACCAAATAAGCTATAACCAAAACCAGATTCTCCGACATTAAGATAGTAAGGGGCAGTTGGAATCAGAATGACCGCAAGTGCAGCCATGAATATGGAAAAGAAAAACAGTGTAATGAATTTCATTTTACCGATCAATTTTTCTATAGCCGGTGCAGCAATGATTGTAAATACCATATTTGACAGAAAATGCATCATACCGCTGTGCAAGAAAGAATAGGTCAACAGCCGATAGAGTTCGCCATCGATTACACTCTCCTTGGTTAATCCTCCCCAACTATAAATCCATTCATCATTCGAAAACCACCCAAACAGGATTGTCACAATCATCATGATGGTGTTTAGAAAAACAATCAAGCTTGTGATTGGATATAAAGACAAGAATTCTCTGAAGGTTTCTCTCCTCACAAATAGCATGGAATGCCACCCTCCTCTTATATTTTAAGTAATTGCTCGCTATTGGTCATTTTTTCCTCTTTTGCTTGATGTTAAACCTGGGACTCTTGTTCTTTAAGTATGATTTCTCTTATTCTTTTATTGTAGCTTTGAAATAAAGTTTGCTTAAATAGATATTAATAACCTTAATAAAACGAGCAAAAGAAAAAGGCTTCCTCGCTAAATAGTATTTGTTTAA
>NZ_RYZZ01000067.1 GCF_003989135.1 Peribacillus cavernae | reverse complement strand
CCGAAAAAGAAGAAAGCCCTGTCACTAGAAAAGCCGAGCGTTTTCGAGTAGAAAATGAAGAGAAACGGTGGATGCGCATCCAAAAAGTACATTCTTTACAATCAGAAGGGTATTCAATTTCAGCGATTGCTAAGCAACTTCATCTCTCACGAGGAACAATATACGCTGACTTAGAACAAAGCCAAAAACCTAGTCACAAACGTTCCTCATCTTTCGATCGCTTCCATCCATTCATTCGTATACTATTGCAACAAAACCAGACGGGGGATCAAATAGAAAAAGCCTGCCGTTCCAGTGGTTACAATGGATCTCGTTCAACATTGAATAAAATGATAGCTGAGGAAAGGAAGAACAAGAATGTTAACACAGAAAGATTACATCTTCGTCAAAAGATTTTAAAAATTATTTGGGATTTTAAAAATATGGACCATCAAAGTCGTTTTGAAAAATTACACCACCAATTATTAGGAACGTATCCAGAAGTCAGTAAACTGGACGAATTAGTATCAGCGTTTCGCGATCTTTTTAGAAACAAAGATTTGGATGGCTTAAAGGAATGGATAAATGAATATGAGAATAACCGTTCTTCTTTTATACAATCCTTTATACGAGGAATAAAAAAAGATCAGAAAGCTGTTTCTTCAAGTATTAAAGAACCGTGGAGTAACGGAATAGTGGAAGGCCATGTGAATCGTTTAAAGACCATTAAAAGGATGATGTATGGACGTGCGGGATTCCAAGTATTGAAAAATAGGGTGTTATATCAATGGTGATTTAATTATTTCAAAATAATTAAATAAACAATTTAGAAGCAATGAATCGATCCATTCCCCAAAATTGCGTAAGAACCACCCTTATTTGTGGAAAACTGTTGATTATAGTTTAGCAGTTACAACATGAATATTTCAGTCCAAAAGAACCATCTTCACGGACGTTTTGAGCCACTGCTTCGGAAAAATTGAGCCACCAGTAACCGTCAAGTAGAAATCCACAGTTTTAAAATATTTTTGGTGCCTGTCAGAGCGACCGAGCCTAGGTTGCAA
>NZ_RYZZ01000066.1 GCF_003989135.1 Peribacillus cavernae | reverse complement strand
AGTTATTTATAGACTGTTCTTTTTGTAATTTCGATATTATGCTCATATATACAAATCTAAAAATATAAGAGGTGTATTAGTATGAACGACAAAAAAGATGTCTTAGATAATGGTCCTTTTTTTCATGGCACTAAAGCAGAACTGAAAATTGGAGATTTATTAGTACCACAACACTTATCAAATTACCAGGATAAAAAATCCAACTATATATATTTTACTGCGACATTAAATGCTGCTAAATGGGGTGCTGAATTAGCAAGATCCAAATCAAAGGAAAGAATTTATATTGTAGAACCATTAGGTGATTTTGAAAATGATCCGAACTTAACTGACAAAAGATTTCCTGGAAACCCAACACGTTCTTATAGGTCTAAATCTCCTTTGAAAATAATAGCCGAATTAAGTTCATGGGAAAGACATTCCGACGAAGAAATAAATCATATGCTTACATCTTTAAAAAAGTTAAGTGAACAAGGAAAAAATGTAATATACGATTAATCCTTAAAATCTATAAAGTCATGACCCAAGAAAACCAAAAATCAATTTGTGTTTACAATTGTTTTTTGGTTTTGTTTTAGCTATGTCCCGACCCTATCCCTTTCAACAATCTGGCCCGATTGCAGAGGATTAAAGAGAATATAGTTCTATTATTTTTTCTAAGGGTAATTTATTCGGATTACACATATCAACAAAATAGGGAAACTGCCATTTTTGAGTTTTCATCGCTTGTTTACTACTCGGACTATCCCAGCTAGGATAAACTCTTATTGCCATTTTCCCCTTTGTTGAAGTAGACCTAAGAATATTCTGTTTTAAAAGAATTTCTTTTGGAAAAATAAATTGCCCAAACTCATTTTCATTTTTAAAGGTAGTTATAACTAATAAATCAGGGGCTTCCTCATATGAGTAGGGTTGATTTTTATTATTTTCGTCTTTTTCCCAAAATGCAACAAACTGCCCTACTTTGGTAGGAGTTATATTCGCAACTCTGAATCGAACTGTTTTAGAAGATAATTGAAATGTACCAGCACCATACTTAGAATTTTGCTTTTCTTCTTGAACTGACTTTACAGTTAAGTGATTCGACTCATAAATCATTTTATTTACATAAGTTAATGCTGTAAAAAAGTTATTCATTTCTTCACTCCTAAATTTCAAGCAAAATGGCCCTATTCTTGAATAAGCATGAAAAAAATTAGTTAATCCAATGAGAAGGTCGATGTATATGAGAGGGTAATGTTGTCTTTACATTACCTTTAGCTGAATTAATTTGCATTTGGGTCAAAAACATACTGGTGGACAGATCAGCACCACTGAAATTAACATCTCGCAAATCCGCACCGATAAAATTGACTGCCCTTAAATCCGTATTTCTCATGTCCGCGGCAATCAAATAGGCTCCCCTAAAATCAGTTGCTCTTAAATCTTTTCCCTTTAACTTTTTGCCCATCCAATCAGCTCTCGCATAGTCAAACTCTTTAATTTTCCGAACACCAGGCATTTTATCAATGGTATTTCTCCTAACAAAATCACTCGCTAAAGTCAGCAGCTCATTTGAAGAAAATCGGTACATCACTAGATCA
>NZ_RYZZ01000065.1 GCF_003989135.1 Peribacillus cavernae | reverse complement strand
CACAGAAAGTTAAGGATTGTAAAGAAATCAATCTCGGATTAACCCCCGTATATTGGACAGTATCTCTCTTAATCTAGCTTTTTCTTAAAATTACTTTCTTTTTCGTTTCCTTTTGTCCTTTGTAGATGCTAGCCATTTCTTCCATTCCATCAAGGGTAAAGGCTGCGCCCTCCTATCGTCGCCCTTGATTCCACTCCAGAAATGGCTGAAGTGATTTTTGGGACAAAAGGAAGAAAAAATGGAAGGGATGGTTATAGCCGGATCTCTTTGATTTTTATGTTTTCTCGCATTTGCTTTTCATAAAATTCTTTTGGTGACAAGTCCAAAATGCTAGAGTGTATGCGTCTTTCGTTATAAAACACCATAAATTCTGTGACTGCTTCATAGGCCTCTGCATAGGTTTCAAACTGCCATCTTGATAGGCAATCATCCTCGAATATCCGGTGAAATGATTCAATATGTGCATTCATATTAGGCGTTTTAGGTGGTATTCTTTCATGCTCTACTTTGTAATTTTCACAAAACTCCTCGAAGGTATGGGAAATAAACTGTGGCCCATTGTCTGTTCGGATCACAAGTTTTTCCAATTGATCAAATTGCTGGCGATTGAATAACGCTCGATGCAGGGCTTGAATGGTATCCTTAGCTGTGCAGCTTAGTCCCATATGATAGTCTACAATGCCGCGATCATAGACATCTATGACCGATAATACGAAGAAGAAACGGTCTTCACCTTCGATATACCCGTACTTAATATCAGCCTCCCACAGTTGATTTGAACCGGTAATGGTGCGATTTCGCGCCAGTTTTCTAGGATACGAGCTCTTCTTTTGCCGTTGTGGGCGTAAAATACCTAGTTCTTTGCATAATCGATACACTTTTTTCTTATTGATGATCAATTTATGATTCCGACGAAGCACTTTGGTCAGTTTGCGGTATCCATAGTTATACGCATCGCCCGCAATCTCTTCTAGAAGAAGCTCTTTTATTTGTTCATCAGATATTTTATTGCCGTCCTCTGTGTAAGAATAACCGGGTGCTGGACGTCCCTCACTTACTTTTTTCTCTTCCACACGGTAGTTTTTTTGATAATAGTAGGTGGAACGAGCTATACCTATGATTTTTAGCACCTTTGCGATGGAGTAGCCTTTCTGAATCCATTGATCAGCTACTTCAAGTTTTTCAGCAAGTGAGGGTTTTTCTTTTTTATAAGATCTCGTAGGATGGCTATTTCAAGGTCTTTTTCGCATAGTATCACTTTAAGCTTTTCATTTTCTTTTGATAATTGTTTGGAATCCAGATCAGGCAGAACAGCGACATCCACATCACCAAATTTACCATTTTTATATTCCGTACACCAACGACTTACCATGTTTGGGTTCAGTTCATATCGACGGGCTACTAAGCTCTTGTTTCCAGTTTCTGTGGCTTCTTTCACAACTTGTAGTTTGAAATCTTTTGAGTGTTTTGTTCGCTTCATGGTGTTGACCTCCTTGGTACATTAAGCAGTATAATATAGATTACTCTTACTGTCCAAGTTCATTTTGGGGCTAATGAGATCTTACATTGATTAACGACTACATTAAAACCTT
>NZ_RYZZ01000064.1 GCF_003989135.1 Peribacillus cavernae | reverse complement strand
CATGGTTATATTCATTCCTTTCGCTTCGCTCAAGGCACAAAACGTTATGAAACAAGTTTCCTTAAGCAGTATTTTGGCGAATCTATAGCCATAGGGATACCAATAAACTACAAATCACGCGGAGGTGAGTGGGCCACTCCAGATGTGGAGTGACCGCATGGTTATATGTGTAGATTGCCTTTCCAAGCACAAATAAGTGTGACTTCGAGCACGCAGACTTATCTTTGTATAAACATTACTCGTTTATTGCTGGGCAATCAGTCAATGTTGTCTATCCCTATAATTCTTGTAAAGGAGATATCCCTATGGCTTTAAAAATTGTTTATCAAATTTGTTGTGGTATTGACGTCCACAAAACCTTTGTGGTTGCTTGTATTGCTTCGACCAACGGCAAAGGAGTAACTTCTTACAAACGCCATCGCTTTTCTACCTATACGAAAGGTTTAAGAGAGCTGTCACAATGGCTTTGTGAAAATAACTGTAAAGATGTTTGTATGGAATCTACAGGGAAATATTGGATTCCCGTGTTCAATGTACTAGAAAATACCTGCAACATCACTTTGGCACATCCTAAATACGTCAAGGCAATCCGTGGTAAAAAGACGGATAAGAAAGATGCCAAATGGATTGCTGATTTATTTAAGCATGATCTTGTAGCTGGGAGTTTTATGCCTCCACTTGAGATCAGGCAACTTCGCGACCTTATGCGATACCGCTTCAAACTGACTAACTTTATGTCGAGTGAAAAGAATCGGCTTCAAAACAGTTTAACCGTGTCTAATATTCAGCTTGGAAATATTGTTTCGGATACCTTCGGCAAAAGTTCCTTGAACATTATTGACAAGCTACTTGAAAATCCTTTAGACACATCTTTTGAAATTGAACCTTTAATCCACGGTTCTATGAAGAATAAACTTCCTGAACTAGAACTAGCCATTGACGGATTTATAACACCCCAACAGGCCGGAAAATTAAAGGTCATTAAAAAACATTGTGAAGACCTTGAAACCCGTAAAACTGATCTGGAGAAAATTATTCTTTCCCTTGCCGAATCCTACACAGAAGAAATCAACTTAATCTTAACTGTTCCGTCCTTTAAAAACATTTTTTCCGCCATTGCCGTGGTTTCGGAAATAGGTGTTAATATGGACGTGTTCCCGACAGCTAAGCAATTATGTTCCTGGGCAGGACTTACACCCACAAATAACGAGAGTGCCGGCAAGAAAAAGTCAGTAAGAATTTCGAGAGCAGGCTGTTATATAAAACCTCTTTTAGTACAGTGTGCTACAGCTGTAGTCAAAAGTGAAAAACATCCCGAAATTCGAAACCGCTACTTAAGACTTAAAAAGCGTCGTGGTCACAAACGGGCAATTATTGCAATTGCGCGAATGCTTTTAATAGCTATTTACAATATTCTCAAAAAGAAAGAAGCATATAACGCTGAACTATATATAAAATCGGATGTTCTTCCAGTAACCCGTGAAATCACGGTAGAACAGGCTGTTTTACTAGCTAGAAACCACGGTTATCGTGTGTTAGAAGCCTCTTAAAGTTAAATATTGATCTAAACAATTTTTTTAAAAGTCATGATCCAATGGCTTATTTGTCGTGCGCTTTTTTGTAATAGTGGTCAAACGTAGTTTTTTTCAGACTTATC
>NZ_RYZZ01000063.1 GCF_003989135.1 Peribacillus cavernae | reverse complement strand
GACTAAGCGTTCGCAGTCCATTTCTGTTTTGAACAGCCTTCAAGATAAGGGCATCTCATTACCCCTCCCAAGACAGTGCGTATAGCATCTTAGGCTGATTGACTGTTACCGCCAACCACAGGTGCGTATCGAATATTCATAGCACCGACTAAATCACGATGTTTTTCGAAGCCGCATTTACACTTGTATTTTCTGTCTTGCGCCTTGTTCTTTTCAGAACATTTCGGGCATGTTTGGCTTGTATAAGCAGGATTCACATGTTCAACTTTAATACCTTCCAAACCCGCTTTGTATTCAATGAATTGAGACAGGCGATAAAATGACCAAGTGTGCAGATTCTTTTCGTTTTTACGGCTCGTTCTTGCCGTCCGTCTGATGTTCGCCAATTGCTCCAAGCGAATGACGGAAACTTTATTGTCTTTTGCAAAATTTACGATTGCACGACTAACCTTATGGTCTTGGTCCTTCATCCAGCGTTGTTCCTTATCGTCCAACTTGCGAATGGCATTCCATTTCTTTTTCTTACCTAACGCTTTACGGACAGAGCGGAACTTGCGCTTCTTGTACTTGTTTTGCCTGCCATTGCCAAAGAAATGTGCCTTTTCGTCGTCCGTTACAGCGACAGCGGGCACTTTTAAACCCAAATCGACACCCATGACTTTTAAGCCTGGTCCTTCAATAGTGGGAATGGTGACAGAAATTTGGGCAATCCATTTACCTGACTTTTGCGTTATTCGAAGCGTACCTAATTTGTGTTTCAGCAAATCAAAATTGCGATTTTCTTTATCAATCAACAAAGCACGAATAGGTGTCTTAGTTGCCTTTCTATCCATCATGATTGGCATTGATATGTGCGAGAAGTCAAACGAATAGTTTTGGTTATTCCAGATGCAGAAAGGCTTCTTCAAGACAGGAACGGTAGCGAATTTGCTTTTCTTCGCTTTCTTAAACACACTCTTCGCATCCTTGATGGCTTGGTTTTTTACAGCGCTCGGCAGGGGAGCGGAAATATCTTTGCTCGATTTCTTTGTGCTTTTCTTTTCAGCGACCATTTCAGACACAAGCATGTTGATAGTCGAAATGTATGCCCTGCTCATCTCCTGCAAGATGTTTGCCTGCTCTTTTGTCGGAAGCAATTTAACCTTGACTGTGATGGTCTGCGACATAGCATTCACCCCCTTGTTTTTTGTTGTTCGACATAGCGTTCGTTTTATCGTTTCGCTTGATACATTTCCTGCGGTGGAAACGAAGTAGGAACGTGTCCACAGGCTTGGCAAGTGTTGAAGGTGCGGAAACTCCTCTCTCAATTTTTTAGAAGTCACCCCTTTGATTTTTGCCATAATATCTGCAGGACTGAGTGTTGGCAGTGCGTTGAGAAACATATGCGTATGGTCTTTGTCACATTCTAAAGCGACAATAACGATTTTTAATTCTTCACATATTTCTGGGACTAATTGTTTGAATCGTTTCTCTACATCAGCACGAAGGAATATTTTCCTTCTGTATCGAGGGCAGAAAACGAAATGATAGTTGATTAATGATACGGTTGTGTTTGTTTTTCTGTATTCGTTCATATGCACATTGTATCAGTTTTATTTATGAACTGCAACAGATATACAATAAATATAAAGTG
>NZ_RYZZ01000062.1 GCF_003989135.1 Peribacillus cavernae | reverse complement strand
CTTCCACACTCTATGCGACTGCCCGTCGCACAAAAACCAGGTGCTTTACCTGGTTGTGTGTGCGGGAACTAATTTTTTACGGCCTTTTTCTAAGTGATTCGCATGACTGTCAGCTGCTTTTACAGGTTGTTGAATGTTTTTCAAAACGTATTTCATCACGGATAAATATGTAATGACAGTCACTAGGACAAAAAACCATACCATGAAGAACACCGTCCTTTTATTTTTTGGATCTTTTTCTACTTGAGAATAACTTTCATCTTCATTTATGATGGTATCACGAACGATAATCATTTTCAATAAGAATTTTGCAGATTTACAGCAAAAAATTTCGAATATTTCTTCAATCTCCGTTTTTCTGTGTGAAAATCGTCCCATATTGGGTCAGGCTTTTTAAGGCCCGCTCTTCTTCCGGTATCCGGACGGTCATCATCCATGCGTTCAATAACGAGAATAAAATTCCGGTCACATAGGCATTAAACAGCAGTGAAATGACAATGATTTCAACGGCAACCACCAGGTAATTGGGGTGCTTCAGGTATTTATACGGACCTTTTGCGGTCACTGCCGCTTCGGGCATGACGATAATTTTTGTATTCCAGAATCTCCCCAGGGAAGTGATCACCCATACTCTTCCTGCCTGTGCTACGAGAAAGAGCGACAGCCAGAACGGCCACAAAGATGTGCTGCTCCGGTCCATTAAAATGACTTCAAGTATCAAACTGCTGAAAAAGCTGATATGCATCATTACCATCCACGGGTAGTGGGCCAGTCCAAATTCAATCGCCCCCTGCTTTTTCATCCAGCCTTCGTTCTTTCGGGCAATGATTAACTCGATGATCCGCTGCAGAACGACGAGCGATATAAACAGCCAGAAAGCCATTATTCCCACCTCAATAATAAAAGCTCTGAAGAAAACCCTGGCCCCAGTGCAGCAGCAAGACCTAAATCGCCAGCGCCCGCTTCCTTTTGCATGAATCGTTCGAGCACGTATAAAATAGTCGCTGAAGACATATTCCCGTATTCCTTCAGAACATTCATCGATATTTCCGTCATCTTTTCATCGAATCCAAGTGCTTCTTCATAGGCCTTGATCACTTTTTTACCGCCAGGATGTGCAATAAACTGTCTTATATCCTCCAAAGATATCTGATTTGCTGTTAAAAGTGCTTCTACATTGGGCTTTAACCAATTCTTAACGATTGTCGGGATATCCTTTGAAAAAATCACATGCAAGCCTTCATTCTTCACTTCCCAACCCATGACGTCTAGGGAATCCGGCATAAGTGTCGACTGGGTGGATACTACGTTTGGACTGAAAGCCAATTTGCTTACACCCTTACGGTCAACGTCATCACCGCAGACAAGCGCGCAGCTGACGCCATCTGAAAACAAGGATGTGCCGATCAAATTACTTTTTGAACTATCATTCTTTTGAAAGGTTAAGCTGCAAAGCTCAACACAGAGAACAACAACCTTGGATTTTGGAAATGCTTTGCAATATTCATAAGCCCGCGAAAGCCCGGCCGCGCCCCCGGCACAACCAAGGCCCCAGATCGGGATTCTTTTTGTATGCTGATTAAAGGCAAGTACATTCATGATTCTTGCATCAATCGTAGGAGTTGAGAGTCCTGTACTCGAAATATAGAAAAAAGCATCAATCTCTTCAGGTTCCATTTTTTTCTTTAAAAAGTCCGGATGATCCAGGCACCCGCTAATCGCCATGCAGCCATACTTAACCGCCTGGTCAATATATATCTCATTCTTTTCTTCAAAGCTATGCCGTTCTTTAAACCATTCAAGATCATTTGAAAAGTAACGGGTATCAACCTGACCGTTTTTAAAGGCCCTGAGCAGCCTTTCGATATCTTTAAAAGACGATCCGAACATTTCCCTCGCAAAATCCATCGCAGATTCCTGAGAAACTTGATGAGGCAGTTTGATATGGGAGGTGGAAAGAATATATGGCATTATGTCCACACCTTTATCGAAATTTTTACGTATAATATTCCCCATTTCATTTCTTTTATGCAAAAGTGTCTACTGCTAAATTAGATTCTTTTATCTCGCTAGCTTATTTTAACAGCTGATGAATGTCTTTCAGAATCTTTTCTCGATCTACAGGCTTGGAGGGATTGGCCATATCGTAAGTTGCCCGGATCTGGTTGTTTTCATCGACTAAATACATTGTCGTATTGTGTGCGACAAATCCATCTTCTGTTTTTTTATAATTCATTTGGAACTTGGCGGCGATTGATTTCGTTTCGGCAGGTGTATCCCTTAGCCATTTCCAGCCGTCAGGATCTGCCTGAAAAGCCGATGCGTATTTTTGGATTATTTCTTTATTATCAAATTCCGGATCAAGGGTAATCGAAATTAGCTCAGCTTCTGAAGCAAATATTTCTTGATTCTTAAATTGCTCCTGCAACTGTTTCAGGTCAGTCATTGTCGATGGACATACATCCGGGCAGTTCGTATAAAAAAAAGTCACCAGTCTCACTTTTCCTTTATCGAAACGATAAGTACCGTCGTGGACATTTTCCATTTCAAAAGAAGAGATATTTTTTAAAACGGGCAATGCTTCTTTTTTGGGGAATAACCAATATATCAATAAACCGAATAATAGAAGTACAGACAGAATGATTGTTATATTTCTCATATGGGATCCTACTCCTTTTTTTACTTCAATATATGAAAAAGCAGGCGGCCTTGAGACTCCGAATCCATATTTTCCTATCGCCTTCCCATTAAATATAGAATTCCCATAGTTCATTACACTAAAAAACAAAAATGTTTTATAATTTCCGCTTTTTTTAGATTAATTGGCCCGAACAACTTTGGACAGTCCTTACTATAATGACAATAGATAACCGAAAGGAGAAGATATCTTGGATAAAAACGATGATTTGAATCGCAAAAAAAAGGAAGAAAAAAAGAGAAAACGAAATGGTCTCAATGCCGTTAATAAGATGGAAGATAGCAAGTCGGGTAATGAGGATTCTAAACAGAAAAAGAAAAAAAGAAAGAAAAGACAGAGAGAACAGGGTGACCTTTATAATATAGAACGGGATCAGGATGAATCATCTTACAGCGATGGCAATGCCGAGAATAATGCTGACGCTCAGGCCGATGCCAATGCTGAGAGTAATGCCGATGCACAGGCTGATGCTAATGCCGAGAGTAATGCGGATGCACAGGCTGACGCTAATGCTGAAAATGATGCCCAGGCTGATGCCAATGCCGACAATGAAGCTACTGCTGAAAACGATGCGCAAGCCGATGTACAGGCCGACAATGAAGCTACTGCCGAAAATGATGCTCAGGCTGATGCTAACGCAGACAATGAAG
>NZ_RYZZ01000061.1 GCF_003989135.1 Peribacillus cavernae | reverse complement strand
AACATCACGCCAGAAGAGCCAGCTCTTCTTGAAAGCACTCTTCAGGTGTTCTGTATCCCAGGATCTTTCGTGGAAGTTGGTTACACCAATTCTCGGCATATGAAATTGTTACATCAGACACCGAAGCAATGGCCTTTCCTTTGGGGATAAAACGCCGTATGAGCCCGTTGTGGCGTTCGTTCGTTCCCCGTTCGCTAGAGGTGTACGGGTGGGTAACATAGACTTCCGTCTCCACGTTTTTAACAGAGAGGCCGAGGTCGGCAAATTCGGATCCATTGTCGGCGGTGATGGTTTTGAAAACGTGTGAGAAGAGGGAACCATAGTTGTTGCGTAAATCAGCGATAGAAGCGCTCACTGCTTCGCTGTTCTTGGCGGCGACCCTTACAATAATTTCCTTGCGTGTTTTCCGTTCAGTAAGCGTCATCAATGCATCATCCTGGCTCTTTTTCCCGATGACTGTGTCGATTTCCCAATGGCCGAATTCTTCACGCTGTGCCACTTCAGCTGGGCGTTCTTCGATACTGCGGCCAAGGACACGTTTATTTTGACGAATTCGTTTTTTCTTTGTGTTCAGGCGGACTTTCAGGGGCAAATCGATATTTTTCACGCCGAGAAGGCCCATGTCAATATAGGTATAAAGCGTCTTGGTACAAACCATGGCATCGTCAAAGAGACCGTGGAGTTTAGCATATCCACAGACCGCATCAGGGGGACCAATTGTCTTCCAAGATCTTTTTTTCCGCGAATTGGATGAAATCAATGGTATCATCCAGTTTGAGCTTGGAACCGCAAGCCTGACGATTCTGTTCGTACTTGATTTGGCCTGTATCAGGGAAATAGGATTTAAACATCGTTTTACCTGTTTTCATTTGTGTCACGGTACCACGTGTTAACTCCCGTGAGATGGTACTTTTATGACAGCCCACGATGTCGGCAATTACCTGCATGGATTTCCCTTCGGCATACAAGGCAGCAATCTTTCCTCGGTCAAAAGCGGTAAGATGCTTGAAAGTACGCCTAGTTGTGGTAGAATTTGTTTGAGCCATTGGTAAACCCTCCGTATTGATTGTGTTTTAGACGACTTAATCATACACGGTTTACTATGGCTTTTCACGTTTTAGGCTGTTGCATTTGATTATACAACTAGCCT
>NZ_RYZZ01000060.1 GCF_003989135.1 Peribacillus cavernae | reverse complement strand
GTTTACTTTGCATAATATTTTACTTTGCATAAGGAGGAATTATTTCCCCGATTTTAGCGAATATCTATCTCCATTATGTGCTTGACCTGTGGTTTGAGAAAGTTGTAAGGAAACAATGTAAGGGACAAGCGCACATCGTTAGATACGCCGACGACTCTGTATGTTGTTTTCAATACAAAGATGACGCAAAAGCATTCTATCTAGCCCTAATTCAACGCTTGAAGAAGTTCAATCTCGAGATAGCAGAAGATAAAACGAAAATCATCCCATTTGGTCGATTTGCGGAGTCAAACTGCAAAAGAAACGGGGAAGGTAAGCCCCAAACATTTGATTTTCTAGGCTTTACTCATTATTGTAGTAAAAGTCAAACGGGGAAATTTCGAGTGAAACTCAAGTCAAGCAGTAAGGGAATGCGAGCGAAGCTCAAAGAGTGTAAAGAATGGCTGAAAGCTAATCGAACAACTGATATTCATGAGATAAAGAGAAGGTTAGACCGCTCATTAGTAGGATATTACAACTACTATTGTGTAACGGACAACATAAAACATGTGAACAACTTCAAAGACAAAGTAAGGAGTCTATTCTTTAAATGGATGAACAGACGTAGTCAAAAGAAGTCGTTTAACTGGGAGAAATTCGCTCTTTTTCTAAAGAGATTCCCGTTTCCGGTACCAAGAACGAAAGTCAGCATATTCCAACTTAAAAGTGAGATTACCTATATTCTGTGAAAGATGATAGAGAGGAGCCGTGTGCGTTAATTGCGCCCGCACGGTTCTGAGAGGGGGGCCGGAACACAATTTGCCGTAAGGCAGAAAGGTTCCCTCCTACTCGACCCACCCGAATAATCTTGTTTCACAACGTTGTTCCACGGGATAACATAACAGGATACTTGAGCTCTTCAATTACATAAAGGTACTGGTCCCACCACTTTGCAAAGAGATCGGGAACTGGCACCTTATTTGTATTCCTTTATATGAAATTAAACCAAGTTATATTTTTTCGATGTATCAGCAAAATTCTTATAGTCCATAAAATCTTCGAATTCTTCTACATCAGCAAGATGTTCCTTTACCAACGATTGATTTTGAGTGACTTTAAATGACTTAAGTGCTTTTTGTACTCCTGCATATGCTGCATAGGTGCATAAACCGTAGTATATGACGATATTTGCCTGGGCATCTTTTTCATCTGCAACGGTAAAACCAGGTGAATCCACTGTCACTACTTTTCCTTTAATCTGATTCCGAACTTCTTTTAGGACATCAGGACGGATTCCTGTTAAAAATACCATATCCGCTCCAGCTTCAATAAAGGCATTGGCCCTTTCAATGGCTCCTTCGAGATTATTTAGGGCATAAATCATATCCGTCCGGGCAATTATTATGAAATTCGGATCTTTTCTTGCATCAATCGCTGCTTTAATTTTAGAAACCATCTGATCTAGTGGCAGTAGTACGCTTGGAACATCGGAATGTTTCCCGAATTCATGGTCTTCAATATGAATTCCTGATACCCCGGCGTTTTCAAATGCCTGGATGGTGCGCCATATGTTAGCAGCATGAGTGAAACCATTTTCGGCATCGGCGATGACTGGAATTGAAACAGCATTTACGATTTTCTCGGCATGACTTACCATTTCGTGTAAACCTAACAGTCCTACATCAGGATATCCATAGGTACTGGAAGCTGTAGCGTAACTTCCAATATAGGCAACAGGAAATCCTTCTTTTTCTATTAATTTAGCACTAATTGCATCATATGCTCCTGGAACAGGGATACTTTGCTCTTTTTCTAATAATGCTCTCAGTTCAATTCTTCTTTTTAAATAATCCATTATAAAAATCCTCCTATTAGATGATGCAAATCTATTAAACGATTAGATAACTCTTTCTTCCTTTAAAAATAAGGATGCAATGAATCCAATAAATGCACATAAGGCACCTAGTAAAAATACTGGAATATAAGACGATGTAGCATCAATAAAGTAACCAGAAATAATAGGGGCTGATGCGCCTACTAATTGTGCAGCTGTATTCATTAAACCACCAATTGGTGCGCCAGCTTTTGTCGGGAACATGGTATTCGTAAAAGGCCATATCACAACCCACATGTTTACAAAGATGGCAAATACGAAAACCAAGGTTATTGTGATCCAGAGAGGAACAGTTATAGCAGCAAAAATGGCAAAAGTACTGGCTAATAGAGTCGTTAATAATAAAGCTCCAGAAGCTACTCTTTTCCTGCCTAGCCGATCGGATAAATATCCTCCTAAAGGTTGGCTTAATAAAGCTGGCAAGGTTGAGGAGATTGCCCAAAGCATGCCTGCTGCCCTTACATCGATTCCGTATTCCTGCTGAAGATATGCAGCAAACCATGTCCAGACGTAATAAAGGGCTCCCAAGTATCCAGCGTATACAATGCAAAGTAAATATGGATAGAAGGAATGCTTTAAAATGTAAGTGAAAGTTGGTTCGTCTTGAGATTGTTTATCCATTTCTTCCTGACTTGTATCCAATGAGGTCAAGCCCATTTCTTCTGGTTCGTTCTTCAAGAAAAAAGGGATAATGAGAGTCATGATAATACCTGGAATGGCTGACCATAAAAACCCACTTTGTATCGTTGATAAGCCAAAGATTATAAACGGACCAGTAATTAGTATAGGCATTAATGCTCCGCCTAAAAATTGTCCAACTGCTCCGCCAGTAGCCGTAATTCCCATTGCTAAACCCTTTTTTTGAGGGGCAAACCATCGAGCCAAAACTGGGGTGACAGGTACCCAAATAGCGGCGGCACCTACTCCAATCAGTGCACGGGCAATGATGCTAAGGGCAACACTTTCAACATTGAAAGCGTATACAATACTGGATACAGCAATTAAAGCGGTTCCAACCGTTACAGTCCATTTTGCGCCGAGCCATCGTTCACTTATATATGCCCATGGTACTTGCATAATAGCATATGCCCATAAATAGGCGGAATCAATCCATCCAAATATTATTCAAATTGTAGAAATATTTTAAATATTAGTGAATAGAAGGTGATAGGTTAAAAGAGGACTCTTTAATTTTTAAAAAATGAAGATTAAAAGAGCGGGGTGCATTATGAGAGTAGAAGTTAGCAATAATAGCCAAACAACATTAACCAAATCTTTTACACACTATCGGGATATATGGCTTCCAGTATTCATCCATTTATGGGGGGTATTGCTATTAAATTGCATGCTATCTCCTTGTTTTAATGTATAAATCTGCCCATCTAGATCCACTTGTAATGACCCTTGAATCACAATTCCAATCTCTTCGCCATGATGTGAATAGTACTCATCCCCACTCTTTCCTCCGGGTTGTGCCACAATCATTATTAGTTCTATTTCATTGTCCAAGCTAGGGGACAAAAGATACATCTCTGCTTTGGAACCAGGATTGTAAAGCTTCTTTCTCTCATTTGCACGAACGATAAAATCCTTTTCCCCATTAGAATTGCTGTCGTTTTCAGTAAATAAAGATGCAAGCTGTGTATCAAGTGCATCGCTTATTTTTTTTAAGGAGTTAATAGAGGGATTAGCTACGCTTCTTTCAATTTGGCTCAAAAAACTAATTGAAAAACCCGTCAAATTTGAAAGCTGGGTAAGAGATAATCCTTTTAATTCTCTAAACCTCCGTATATTTTTTCCGATATCCATTTGTTACCTCACATTTAATATATTCTGCTTTTTAGTATAATGGTAAAACATCTTCATCCTAAAAGGAAATAAAAAAATTACATATCAAGGAATTGGTAATTTGACTAACAGTTCTGGAGTTTTTAGTTAGGTTCATCCAGAGGCATCGCCAGGCAATTAAGGACCAGGACTACTCCTTATTTTTGGTTTGGCTAAAGGAGGTGAGCAACAGAAAAAACGCCTTCTATTCTTATACAGTACGATTAAGGAGTGAACTCCAAGCTTTAAAACATTCTTTCATACATCCATTTAGTAATGGAGTGCTTGAGGGACAGGTCAATCCCTTAAACGCTGTAAAAAGAATTATGTATGGCCGAGTAAGTTTAGCTTTTTTTAGAAAGTAAGTTTTATCGGCTATGAGTAACAAATTTATTATAACAAGGAATTTTCTAATTAAAATGTCCTGTGACTATTCACCAATTCAGCGTAAGAACCATTATTACTTGCCAAGTGATTAATATCCTTTGGCCACCTCTGTTTGATATTTACTTGTTTACCATTATGTAAATAGGGAAAATATATTTCTATGATGATAATGAATAATGAAGTTATTTGTTGAAACATAGTTTCTAATTAACTCATTAGTTTAAAAAAGTGCTATTAGCAAAGCCAGCCAGCTATCGAATACGATCTCCTATGATTTATGTATTCGGTCAAGGGAGGAATTGTTTTGAAAAAAGTCTATTTTACATTAAAATATGCATGGCATTATGTGCAGCAGCGACATCATGAAATGCTGATCAATGATTGTTTATCTGAATCTTTAAAAACTAAATTGCAGGTAAAGCTAGCGTATCATAGAAACAAAGCTCTCAAATGGAATTCGAAATTGGTTACATAAAAAATCGGCAAAATGTCTTTAGGAGACATTTTGCCGATTTCGAGTTCAAATTCTATTTAAATCTCAAAGTTTATGACAACACAGCTATTTACTGATTTTTTTAATACAATGGTAGTTCTATTTTATTGTGCGCCCATACCGCCGTCAATTCGGTACTGACTGCCGCTTATAAAGGCGCTGTCATCAGAGGCAAGGAATAGAACTAATTTGGCTATATCGCTTGCTTCACCGTAACGGCCTAATGGAATACCTTGAGAAAATGCTTGCTGGGCACTTTCTGCTTGTCCGGGATTGAATCCTTCTTCTATGGATCGCATCATTCTTGTGTTAATAGGAGAGGGATGAATGGAATTCACACGTACATTTGCGCTTGCCGCTTCTATTGCTGCTGCTTTTGTTAGTCCTACTACAGCATGTTTTGAAGTAATATAGGGTGATAGATTCGGACTGCCCTCGAGCCCTGCTACAGATGAAGTATTGATAATACTGCCGTGTCCTTGTTCCATCATGACTGGCAACACGTATTTTAATCCTAAAAAGACACCACGTACATTGACATTTATTACTTTATCAAAGTCCTCAACTGATTGATCTACAAGTGGGGCAATTTTTCCTTCGATTCCTGCATTATTAAAGAAAATATCAATTTTCCCGAAATGGTCCACTGCTTTTTTTACATAATTTTTTACGTCAGATTCTTGTGATACATCGGCTTTGATCGTGATTATATCACCAAATGTGTTAAGTGCTGATTTTGCTTTATCAAGTGTTTCTTCGATTAAATCAACTACAACGACGTTAGCCCCTGCTTTTAAGAAATACTCGGCTGTCTTTATTCCTATACCGCCTGCACCACCCGTAATAACTGCAACTTTTCCATCTAAATTAGCCATATGTTTCATTTCCCCTTTCAGTATTCTTTGTTCATTCAAAGTATATTCCTCTTACAGGACACTATCAAAGAAAACGCTTTCATTCTAGATTAAAAGCCTCTGATAGATCCCTTTTTGATAAAGTGTCAGCAGCAAAAGAAGTATTCAAGCCTATTTTTATGGAAGGCTACTAGCTGAGATGGGAGATGCCTAGAAAGCACGATAAAACTCCTTTTTGTCTCCTACGTATCAATCTAAAATTTTAACATAAATGACGCTTATCAGAATTAAAAGGCTATGCAATTCCAAAAGGATTTCCTGGAAGAAATGCAGAAAAAGCTGAATAAGCAAAAAGTAGATGACAAGGAAACGGTTGCTATCGTCAACGATAAGAAGCTTATGGGTCGTGACTATAATATGGCTTTGTCTTCTTTACAAATGCAGATGCAACAAATGGGACAAGATCCCACTTCCAAAGAAGCAGCAAAGCAAGTGAAAGAACAAACCATCAATAACTTAGTGGGGCAAACGCTGATTCTTCAAGAGGCTGATAAAAAAGGGTATCAAGCATCGGAAGAGGAAGTTGAAAAACAAGTAGCCAAAATGAAAGAACAATTTAAAGATGATAAAAAACTAGAAGCAGCTTTGAAACAAGCTGATTTAGATATGGAGACATTAAAAATCCAAACAGCTGAAAATGTTCAATATACGAAGTACATTGAGAAAGAAATACCGGTAGAGGAAGTGTCAGATAAAGAAATTCAAGCGTATTATGATCAAATGGTCCAGCAAGGAAGTGCCGGTGGTCAAGAAATTCCAAAGCTTGAAGAAGTAAAACCTCAAATCATGCAACAACTTGTGCAACAAAAGCAACAAGAAAAGCTCGCTCAACAAGTAGAAAAGCTTAAGAAAAATGCTGAGGTTGACATTAAAATCTAATGTCTTTAAACACTATTCCTTTTGAACGATAACTCGAATAACGGCCACTCTCAGGAAGAGTGCTCGTTATTCGAGTTCTTTTTTTGTTTAGGGATCCTCCACATGATTCTATTGGGTGCACATTATCTCCTTGAAACCTCCAAAGCCATCGTGGCCAATACTGGCAGATGGATTCAAGACTTTTTACAGCAGGTTAGAAGGGAGTTTGGCTCATTTCTAGTGGCAGATCCGTATGTACAAGTGAGCAGTATCATGCCCCAGAAAAGGAATGGTTTTATAACCACAGAAGATATAACGGAAGTCTCAACTATCTCGCTCCTGTCCAGGGATTCCATTTTTTAGGAATGTTTTTCTCCAACTATTTCATTCATTTTTAAAATGAACAAGTCTAAAAACATAAAACTTGAGTATTATCATAGTAAGATAAGGAGGCGATCTTATGAAACCAATAGGAATCTTGGGCATAGGTCAAGCAGGTGGGAATATAGCTCAAATAGCATCCACCTTGGGCTTTCAAACCGCCCTCATCAACACGAACCAACATGATGGGTTAGTTAACACGAGGGTTGAAAAGAAGTATTTTGTCCCTGGGTTTAATGGAGCAGGTCAAGATAGATCAATAGGATTAAGAGCTGCTAATGATAACTATCGAGAAATGATCGACTTTGTAAAGCAGTCCTTTAAGGACATAAAGCTGTTATTGGTGGCCTTTTCTACTGATGGTGGTACTGGTTCTGGTATGAGCCCCTTATTAATCGATCTGTTATTAGACCAACTACCTGGCATCAACATAGGTGCTATTGCTATTGTACCCGAACGAAACGTGTTAGCGGGTAACCGAATCAATTCTGCTGAGTGTATCCAAGAGATTTCTAAAATAGAGGGTATCTCTTCTGTATTCCTGGTAGACAACGATCAAATGCGTAAGATTAACCCACAATCCAGCAAACAACAGATCTACCTTGCTTCCAATTATCGAGTCATGGAGGCAATTAACAGTATACTGCAAGTTACGCAAAAGAGTTCTTTTTACGGTAACTTCGATGAGACGGATCTTATGAATATTCTTAACACAAGAGGAGTAACAATCATATCTTCAACCACAATCACAGACGCTAAGTCAACGTCAGACGTATCTAGCAAAATTCACAGTTCCTGGGCTAATTCTATATTTTGTCCTGTTGAAGCAACAGGCGTAATTCGTGCTGGTCTTATCTATGACGGACCAGAGAATATGTCTAAGTTAATTAATATGCCATCGATCTTTGAAAGGGTCGGAGAACCTATACAACTATTCGAAGGGACCTATATCTCAGAATCAGACCCAACTATAACCACCATTTTAGCGGGTCTGCCATACCCTACCCGTAGACTGCTTGCCCTAGAGGAATCCATTGAGAAGAATAAAGATCGTTTACAGAACCTAGTAAACAAGGAACATACCCAGATGTATGAGTCCCGAATATCCTGGGCATCAAACCTGAGAATTAAAAAACCTGAGAAACAGGCAAACTCAGTATCATCTAAGTTATCTAAGTACCAAAGATAAGGGGAGCTCGGGTATTCACAACGTGAAGAAAAGCAAAAGTAAACACACTGGATGTTAAAGGTAACCGGTTCATTTTAAGAGTACAAAACCTTAAATAACACGCAAAGAAGCAGTCAATTAGCAAATAATTGAACTGCTTCTTTTTGTTGATTTATCAATGTCTATGAATAGAAAATAAATCAATTAACTTCCGTATATGGCGGCTCTTTCTGAATTGCCAAATTGCACAACTTGTTCTCGGAGAAAAACGTTTATTTAATGAAAAGCAGAAAATCCACCGCCTAGTTGAACGGACGGTGGTCATAGTATAATAGGTCTGTCTTTCAGAATTCCCCACTTCAAACATCCTGAAAGAGTATTAAGTGGTGGGGAGTTCAATGGAGCTTCGTTTTATGAATAGTTGGATCAAATTTAGGATCTGATACGTCAGGTAAAAACCATCTGGTTGACAATTTAATATGATTTTCAATGAGAAGCTTGTTGAATTCTTCCATAAACACACCTCTCGTCTAGTCACAAGACGGGCTGCTTTTAATCCCAACAGAACCAATTAATTCGGATTCATCATCACTTTTTGTGATTTAGCACAAAAAAAAGGAAAACACTTTTGAATTCCTGGCAATAATGTTAGGTAACCAACAAACATTAGGAGGTTTTCACGTGTTTTCCGTGTTACTAGAATTGCCAGATTGAAGTTGTTAATCAAGAAATTTTCCTTACTCATTATTTTGTTCATGTGGAGAAAAAAGCAGAAGAGGAACGCTGTACCTATTGTGGTTTTCACTCTTCGGTTGTCCATGACAAAAGGACACGAAAAGTAAGGGATTTACCTATACTTAATAAACCTTTATATTTAAATCTTTATGTGAACAGATATCGATGCCAGAA
>NZ_RYZZ01000006.1 GCF_003989135.1 Peribacillus cavernae | reverse complement strand
GGCAACGCCGGGGCTATCCCATGACAATATTCAAACCAATGACTGTTGGTGATAGGACCAGGGGCAATAAGATGATCGTTTCAACAAATATTTTACCTTTAAAAGACTTGTTGACCATAAGCCAAGCGATAATCGTACCTAAAATGATCACAATGAGTCCAGCTACAGACGAAATTTCTAATGATAACAGTACCGGCTCTAAAAAATCATTTAACATAGGCCCTCATTATTTCGCTGTAAATCCATATTGTTTCAACAAATCCAAAGCTTCTTTTCCTTGTAAGTATTCATAAAACTCTGTTGCTTCTTCTGAATGTTTCGTATCTTTAATAACGCCAACCGGATAAATAATTGGATCGTGAGTGCTTTTATCAGCTGTAGCAACTATTTTCACTTTATCTGAAATCAGAGCATCTGTCTTATATACGATTCCCGCATTCACATTACCAGTTTCAACATAAGAAAGAACTTGACGTACATCTTTTGCATAAACAACTTTGTTATGTAAGGAATCCCAAAGTTTTAAGTTTTCTAATGTTTGTTTTGCATATTTACCAGCTGGAACAGACTCTGGAGTTCCCATAGCAAGTTTATCTGCTTGAGTTGTCAAGTCTGTGAAATCTGCAATTGTATTTTCAGAATCCTTTGGAACAATAAGCACTAATTCATTACCAACCAGATCAACGCCTTGATTCGTATCAATCTCATCTTTTTGAACAAGTTCATCGAATTTGTCTTCTGCTGCTGAAAAGAATAAATCTACCGGAGCTCCTTGTTCAATCTGCTGTTTCAAAGCACCTGAACTCCCAAAGTTAAACGTCAGATCAATATTTGTATGCTTCTTTTCATAATTTTCTTTAATTTCTGTTAAAGCATCTTGCAAGCTAGCTGCAGCTGAGACCGTTAGTTCAACTTTTTCTTTAGACTCTGTATTTTCATAATTTTCTTCTTCACTTGAAGAATTTGGATTCGAACACCCAAACAACAATACTAATACAAACATACTGAATAAAATATTAAACCTTTTCAACATCATGACTCCCCACATATTTTATATTTAAACATAATAGATTATAACTAATTATAAGTAATTATAAAACAGAAAATTTCAAAAATTATTTTTTAATAATTATAAAATCGTATGAAATTTAGTATATAAAGAGATAAAATAAAGGAAAGGAGTGACATGATTTTGAAGGATGAACGATCGTATACAACTGAAGAAATTGCTAGACTATTAAAAGTATCTAAATTAACCGTTTACGACTTAATCAATAAAGGAGAATTACCTGCCTATCGTGTTGGTAGACAAAATCGAATTGATTCAATTGATTTAGAAAATTATATTAACAGTTCTAAAAATAAAAGTATGAACAAACGATCGAACACAAATGATACTCCAAGCGACGTAGTAAGGTCCATAAAGGATGCAGTGATTATAAGTGGACAAGATATAACATTAGATATCCTAGCTGATAGCATTAAGTTAGAAGGATTTAAATCATTACGTGATTATAACGGAAGCTTAAATAGTTTAATTTCCATGTACAATGGAAAATGCACAATTGTAAGTACCCACTTATTTGATGGAGATACAAAAGAGTACAATATTCCTTTTATTAAACGGATTCTAACAGGTCATTCTTATATGGTCATTAACTTAGTATCACGGTGGGCAGGTTTTTATGTTAAACCAGGAAATCCCAAGAAAATAAAAACTTGGGAAGACTTGACTAATCTAAATGTAACGATAATTAATCGTGAAAAAGGCTCAGGCGCACGAGTTTTATTAGACGAACAAATACGTATCCGCAATATTAGCCCAAAAGAGCTGAAGGGCTATTATAACGAAGAAACTAATCACTTTAGTATTGCAACTGCTGTTGCTCAAGGAATAGCCGATGTAGGAATTGGAATTGAAAAGGCTTCGAAAATTGTTGATGTTGATTTTATCCCTTTGATCAAAGAAAGTTATGACTTGGTAATAATTAAATCGGAAGAGCAAAGTGATTTAATCCAGTCCTTACTTAAGATTTTAAACTCATCGGAATTTAAGAAAAAAATCAATACAATAGATGGCTACGATATTTCGAAAACAGGTACGGTAATTTTTGAAACAAATTAGTTTTTGAGTGCATTGGTATACCTGCAAGTGCAAACGTAATTTATAGAGATCAGAGCAAAAAGGGGTATCGTTAGGAATTGCGAAGTGGAGGCGATACCCCCTAACCACATTTGACGTATAACCCACCTTAAGACTTTTACTGTTAACAAGATAGTGGTTTTATTTCTTTTATATCTTTAAAATAACTATTAAGCTTCCTCATATTAAAAAATCTATCCCCTACCACCTTTGCTGCCCAGTATCTCCAGCAAGAATTTCATCCCGAAATCACCTATCTCGTAAGCCACGACAGTAAAAAGCTTTCAGAGTTGGCACCGTTTACAGCCGATTATAAAAAACAGGTAGGAAAGACTACCATCTATGTTTGTGAGAATTTTGTCTGCAACACCCCGCTGACAGATCAAAATGAAGCGATCGATTTATTGTCCCGGTGATATTGCCGGGCTTTTTGTTGCATTTTCTTAAGGAAAAGGTCTAAAATTAGAGTACTGTTTATAAACAGATTTTTAGATAAAGAAAGAGGATTTGCCATGATAACGATAAAAAGTGAGCGTGAAATTGAATTAATGCATGAAGCCGGCAAGCTTCTTGCTGCCTGTCATAGAGAAATAGCCAAATTGATCAAACCCGGAATCACATCAAATGAAATTGAACATTTCGTCGAGAAATATCTGGCTAAGCATGGTGCCACACCTGAACAAAAAGGCTATCAGGGTTACAAGTATGCTACTTGTGCTTCGGTGAATGATGAAATCTGCCACGGTTTTCCTTCTGATAAGCCCTTAAAAGAGGGTGATATTGTTACCATTGATATGGTTGTTAATCTAAACGGGGGCCTGGCCGATTCTGCATGGACCTACGCAGTCGGGGAGGTTTCAGAAGAGACAAAACATTTACTGGCAGTAACAAAAAACGCTCTTTACAAAGCAATTGAACAGGCCCGGGCCGGAAACAGACTCGGGGATATCGGCCATGCGATTCAGTCTTATGTAGAAGGTGAACAATATTCAGTTGTCCGTGATTTCACCGGACATGGAATTGGCAAAAAAATGCATGAAGAGCCGACGGTGCTTCACTACGGCAAGCCTGGCAAGGGACTGCGCCTTAAAGAAGGTATGGTCATCACAATTGAGCCGATGGTCAATGCAGGCTCTTGGTATTCTAAGATGGATGATAACAGCTGGACTGCGAGAACCGTGGACGGAAAACTTTCTGCCCAATATGAACATACCATTGTTATCACAAAAGATGCTCCGATTATTTTAACAGAACATTAATGTATTTAGAAATAGCATGCTGCAAAGCATGCTATTTTTTATACCACCTTAACAATACTATCGATTAATAAAGTCTCTTTGTATAAGTGTCTTCAAGTGAGGTTGCCACGACCTGCTCATTCATATGCGGCAGCTTGGCATGGGCTGCAAGCATTTTTGCCGCGGATGGCAGCGAAGCATTTTCCAGCCATGCGTCTTCATTCCATAAGGCTGAGCGTTTGAAGGCTTTCCCGCAATGAATAAAGCACTCCTCGACTTGAACCGCAATCCCAATTAATGGGGTTTTCCCATTTGCCTGCATCTTGGCCAGGATTTTTTCATCACGGATAATCGTTGCGGCACCATTAATTCTAAGTGTCTCATCCAGGCCAGGGATGAGGAATAACAGCCCAATTTGCCGGTTTTCCATGATATTGCGAATGGAATCAAGACGGCGGTTCCCTGGTCTTTCAGGAATGACCAAATGGTTTTGATCGATGATATGGATAAAACCAGGGGCATCTCCGCGTGGCGAGCTATCACAGCGGCCAGCCGAATTTGCGGATGACAAAATCAGAAAAGGAGATTTACTAAGAAAATCAACACAATCTTCATCTAGATAATCAATCACCTTATTTTCTGCAAGCGCACCTGGAAGTCCCAACAAAGAACGGAGCTCATCTACGCTATTCACTTCATTTTCAAACTGCAAAACACCATCCCCCAACTCTTTTAGTATGTATCATAGCATAAAGTGAAACTTCCATCAGTGGGGGTTTTCTTTATCCCCCACTGATGGCTAGTCACGCAGAGCCTGATTGATTTTTCTAAGGGCTGAAGCCCAAAGAAAAATCTTATTTCACCAATCGCGGATTTACAGGCTGTTTATCCCCCGCCTATTTTTCTCGATTTTTCCGCAAAATTGAGGAAGGGTTATTACAGACTGTTAAACCGGGATAAATTTGGAAATCCAAAACAAGGCCGAGGAATAATTAATGCGGTTTCCTTATTTCAACAATAACCTCGATAGAATATATTCTTTTTGCCTATCAGTCTATAAAGGAAAATGACTATGGACATTGATATTCATGAAGAAAAGTTGGTGGCATCCTTTATTCATAGAATCTATTTGTTATTTCAAAGATAACCTCGATAGAATATATTAATCGACTATCAATCTTAAGACAGATGAAAGAATTTATACGCAAGAAGTAAAAGGTAGAAATACCTAATAACTATGAATATGTGGAATTTTTGCAGGAGTTAGGGTGATGAGTGATGAATAGTTATTTTATCGTGCTAGACGGTGAAATAATTTTTTCCTATTCCTTTTTGGACAGTTGAAGGGGGACTTATTCGTGCAGAAAAGCGGTGAACAGACGGTTACGATCGAATCAGTTGGAATGAGCCAGCGGGAATTTTTGACGTTATATTTGCTGCATACGCTTCGGAAAAAGGCCAACTATCCAAGGGCAATCCATCAGGGCTTAAAGAACCAGTTTTCCGGGAAAGTTCATAGCTATGACTATTTATGTAAAATCTGCAATCGACTTGTCGAATCATGTCATTTAGAATTATACACGAACAAAGGAAGAAATTATTATAAAATTACCGAAAAAGGAAAAGAATTATTTACATGGTATAAATCAAATTTTAAGGAAAGATTGACAGAAGTGAAGCTAGTCATTGACCGTTTTATGTTTGATCTGACCGGATCGGGCAGCCATCCGTTGGTAACCCATGACCTTCCAGATGAGTATCGCTCTTATTTTTCAAAACTTATTTCAGTGAAGGATCTTGTACGCTATATCACGTTAGAGACGGCTCAGAGTAGGACCAAGCTTTATATGGGTGAAGTCGCTGATATATTGAAGGCCCATTTCGGCTGGATCGCGAGCAATGGATATTTATATGATCTGGCCCATGAGATGGAAGAAACCGGCTTGCTCATCGGCAGGTGGGAAGGTGAGAAAAGGACGAAGCGCTTTTTGCGGATTACCGATGAAGGCAGATATCATTATAAACAGATTGCCGACTCTGCCGCTTACAGGGTGCGGGAGATACAAAAATACTTACATGATGTGTTATCTTTTCTAGAAGAAGGAACATAGCATCAACGGTTAAAGGGATGAAACCAGCATGAAGAAAAAATATGAAAACCTTGATGGAATATCGAATATCAAAACGGCCTAGGAAATGCTGAAATGGAATAAGGAGAGACGCGCGAAGACGAAGGATTTGTCTACACAGATTCCCTTTGTAAGTGCAACAGAGGTTCATTCTCTCCGGGAAAACAAGACAAGGAGTTCCATCACATGGATTGGTCATTCAACGTTTCTTATCCAGATGGGTGGCTTGAATATTCTAACTGATCCTGTATGGGCTGCGAGGATGGGAATGCAAAGAAGGTTGACAGACCCTGGTATTCCGCTCAAGGAACTTCCGGAGGTCGATATTGTTTGTATTTCCCATGGACACTACGACCATCTTGATTTTCCATCCATCAAACAATTGAAGGGGAACCCCGTCTTTTATGTTCCCGAAGGCTTGGACTCCCTTTTTAAACGCAAGGGATACTCCCATGTAATCGAAGCCTGCTGGTGGGAATCATTTGCTCATGAGGAACTGAAGCTTTCGTTTGTTCCTGCCCAGCATTGGACAAGGCGTGGCCTTTTCGATACAAATAGTTCTCATTGGGGCGGCTGGGTGTTAGAGAATAACCATGGCGAGGAGTCTGTTTATTTTGTCGGCGATACTGGCTATTTCCAGGGCTTTCAAGATATTTCTGAGAAGTTTAAGCCAAAGTATATTCTCATGCCGATTGGGGCTTATGAGCCGGAATGGTTTATGGAAGTATCCCATATCAATCCCGAAGATGCGATTAAAGCATTCCTTGAATTGAATGGAGTCCTTTTTATCCCAATGCACTACGGCGCCTATCGGCTGGCTGATGATACAGGACCGGAAGCATTGGAAAGATTGATGAAAGAATGGAAGGGGCTTAAACTGCCAGATGAACAGCTGAAAACATTGAAAATCGGCGAAACATTGTGGCTTTAGATTTTTTTATGGGCGAATATGGATAGACTGGATACTGCCATATCGAAACATATCATTTATACATATCAAGCAATAGTGATATATTTATTTACATACTCAGGTAAGTCCTGAAAGGATGAACATAGGTGCCTTTTTATCAATCAGAAGAACAAAAAGAATATATAGAGAATTTGGGCAAAGCAATTGAAAGATTCTCAAAGCGCGAGCAGGAACTTGATGAATCTGGTGGTTTTCCTTTTACAAACATCAACGAATTGAAACAATTTGGCTATAACACGTTAACACTGGCTAAAAAATATGGCGGGAAGGGCGGTTCACTTTACGATTATCTTCTTTCCCAGGAACGGATTGCACGGGAATCGGGTCCTACTGCTTTGGCAATCGGCTGGCATGCAGGAGTCGTTTTAGAATTAGTCGAAAATCAAAATTGGGATGAAGAGGTATTAGATGAATTTTTTCGAGAAATTGCAAATGGAGCTTTAGTAAACCGGGCAGCTACTGAACCGCAGACCGGCAGCCCTACACGAGGGGGACGACCGGAAACCACGGCAGTAAAAAAAGGGAATAAGTGGCTGATAAATGGAAGAAAGACATTTACAACGCTTGCCCCTGTTTTGGATCTTTTTATTGTGAGTGCATGGATCCCCGAAGAGGAAACAATCGGCTCGTTCTTGATCCATAAGGATACAAAAGGGCTTCGCATCGAAGAAACATGGGATGTGATCTCGATGCAGGGTACCGGAAGCCATGATCTGGTACTTGAAAATGTAGAAATTCCCGAAAAATATTATGTTGAAAAACAAGAAGACAGGCCAAGGGGAAAATCTGCATGGCTGCTCCATATCCCGGCATGCTATCTTGGGATTGCGATGGCAGCACGGGATTATGCTGTCGAATTCGCGAAGACTTATTCGCCAAACAGCCTTAATGGCCCTATAAGCGAACTGCCCAACGTACAAAGGGTGATCGGTGAAATCGAACTTGAAATGACCGAGGCGCGGCACTTTCTTTATTCTGTTGCTGAAAAGTGGCAAACAAAACCCGATTACCACGACGAGCTTTCCAGGGATCTGGCTGCTGTCAAATTCCGGGTTACCAATAATGCCATTTCCATTGTTGATAAGGCAATGAGGGTAGTCGGTGCCAAAAGCCTTCAAAGAACAAACCCGCTGCAGCGCTATTATCGCGATGTACGTGCAGGTCTTCACAATCCTCCAATGGATGATTCGACGATTCAATTGCTTGCAAAGTCGGCTTTATATGAAGACAGGGATTAAAGGCTATTGAAATTAGAAATATTCTATGCTAATAATTAAGAGGAACGAATAAATATTGATCTGCCAACTAAATATTCTTTCACCACTAGGGGTGCTTGTAAAAGCTGAGAGAGACGGGCGTGTCTTAACCCTTAACACCTGAACTAGGTAATACTAGCGTAGGAAAGCGGTGCTGTTGTATGTATTTTATTGCATTACTTATACAATACATATCTTGATGCCACCAACCGCTTCTTTTCACTAGGAGCGGTTTTTTATTATTTAAAAAGGGAGGAGCCATGCATGAATCGAGAGTTTCAATCACTTATGGAAGATGTGGAACAACGGGAGGAAGAATTGATTGAACTGGTTAAAGAATTAATCGCTTTCCAGACACCGGCACCCCCCGCAAGGAATACAGCAGACGCACAGCTTTTTGTAGCATCTTTTCTAAAAAAACATGGGTTTCACATCGATATGTGGGATGTTTATCCCGGTGATCCAAATGTCGTAGGGGTTCTAAAGGGTACGGATTCCAATAGCTACAATAGCTTGATCATTAACGGACATATGGATGTTGCCGAGGTAAACGCAGACGAGAATTGGGGAATATCTCCCTTTCAGGCCGAGATAAAAGGAGATGTTATCATTGGCCGTGGAACAGCCGACATGAAAGGAGGATTGGCGGCTTCCCTTTTTGCTATACAATTGCTTAGAGAAGCAGGACTGGATTTACCGGGAGATGTAATCTTTGAGTCAGTGATCGGCGAAGAAGTTGGCGAAGCGGGAACATTGCAATGTTGTGAGCGTGGATACACCGCTGATTTTGCGTTAATTGCCGATACGAGCAATCTTCATATTCAAGGGCAGGGAGGTGTAATAACTGGCTGGATTACTGTTAAAAGCAGCCAGACATTCCATGATGCTACCAGAAAAAATATGATCCATGCAGGCGGAAATATTTTTGGTGCTAATGCAATCGAGAAAATGATGAAGATCATGAATGGGTTGCAGGAGCTGGAGCGCCACTGGGCAGTGACAAAGGGATATCCAGGATTTCCTCCAGGGGCCAATACGATTAATCCTGCTGTAATTGAAGGAGGCAGGAATGCTGCGTTTATTGCAGATGAATGCAGGTTGTGGGTTACCGTCCATTTCTATCCGAATGAATCCTACGAGCAGATAATAAAAGAAATAGAGGAGCATATCATCAATGTGGCCAAGGGGGATCCATGGCTGAAAGAACATTTGCCTTGCTTTGAATGGGGCGGAACTTCGATGATTGAAGATCGGGGCGAAGTATTCCCAGCCTTCGAAATTGAGACCAATCATCCGGCAATTCGGTTGCTCGCCAATTCACATAACGAAGTAACCGGCAAGAATCCAGTTATCGATGTCTCGCCAACCGTGACTGATGGCGGTTGGCTCGCTGATGCTGGGATACCCTCAGCCCTTTATGGGCCGGGACAGTTGGAACATGCGCATTCAGTCAACGAACAAGTTTCAATCCAACAATTAATAGAGTTTACAAAGGTAGTTCTAAGGTTCATCTATGAGTGGGTACATACTAAGAAGGGAGCTTGAAATATTTTCAATTATTTTAGTAATGATTTAACTGCTAATATATCAACAAATGGGATAGGAGCCGTAGTTGCCATGGATAATACCGTATTGGAATTCAATTCTGTAACGTTTAGTTATTCAGGGCCAGATAACGATACAAAGATTTTGGATTCTTTGGATTTCAGGGTACAAGAAAGAGAGTTTGTCAGCATCATAGGCGCAAGTGGCTCGGGAAAAAGCACCTTGTTTCGTCTTATCTCCGGGTTAGAACAGCCGTCAATCGGTGAAATACTGATCAATGGAAACTACCTCACTAATCGGCTCGGCCATGTAGGCTATATGCCGCAGCAAGACTTGCTCATGCCATGGAGGACGATTGTCGAGAATGCTGCTTTGCCTCTACAAATCAATAGTTACCGGAAGGATGAGGCGAGGAAACAGGTAACCGCGCTATTAGATGAATTCGGCTTAAGCGGGTACGAAAACCGTTATCCTGGTGATTTGTCCGGAGGGATGAAACAGAGGGTTTCCTTTTTAAGAACGATTTTAACTGGAGCGCCGGTTCTGCTGTTGGATGAACCCTTTAGTGCTCTTGATGCCATCACCAGGCTATCGATGCAGGAGTGGTTAATGGAGCAATGGGAGAAGCGAAAGAAAACAATTTTATTTATCACGCATGATGTCAATGAAGCTCTTTATCTGTCAGATCGGATTTTCGTGTTTAACCAGACTCCGGTTCATGCATTGGAAGAAATCAAGATACCAATGAAAAGGCCGAGAAACCTAAAAGATCTGAATAGACCTGAAATGATTGCTTTAAAAGATCGATTACTTGATCAGCTCCGTTTGAAGGTGAAACCATGAAAATATGGAGGGAGTATACGCTAACTATTAGTCTGCTTTTTATTCTTGTGTTTTTTTGGGAGGTGACTGCCCGGATTATTAATATGGCCTTTATTTTACCTTCTCCCACTGCCATACTTGTTAAGTTATGGGAGCTAAAGGTGGTATTAATCGCTGAACACCTGCCTGCAACGTTACTTATCATTTTTATTGGTCTGGCAATCTCCATCCTTTTAGGTGTCGGGCTGGCAGTCTCCATGAATCAAAGCAAGATTATCGAGAAAGCATTTTACCCTTTGATAATTTTTTCGCAAATGGTCCCGACAGTTGCTTTGGCGCCAATATTCATTCTCTGGTTTGGATATTCCATTTGGAGCAAGGTGCTTGTTACAGTCTTAATCACCTTTTTCCCGATTACGATTAATACATATGACGGTTTGCGTTCAGGCAGTAAAGAATTAAAGGAATTGCTGTTGACGATGGGGGCAAGAAAAAAAGACATTTTCTTCATTGTTAATGTACCAACTGCATTACCGCATTTTTTCTCAGGTTTAAAGGTTGCGGTCACTTTCAGTGTGATCGGGGCAGCGATTGGGGAATGGCTTGGGGCACAGGCGGGATTGGGGTATTTCAGCAGACGGATGATGACTCAGTTTGACGGGGCGGGTGTCTTTGCGCCGATCATTCTTTTATCAGTTGTCGGAATTTTATTATTTTTACTCGTTAAATGGATTGAAAACAAATCATTGAAATGGAGGCAATCACAATGAAACGGAACCTATATCTTCTTGCAGCCTGTTTTCTGTTTTTTATGCTCAGCGCCTGTAGTAACGATCAAAAAACAGGTACAGAAAGGGAGGAAAAAGAGCTTACTAAAATAAATATCATGCTCGATTGGTATCCAAATGCTGTACATACCTTCTTGTATGTTGCAAACGAAAAAGGTTATTTTAAAGAAGAAGGGTTAGATGTAGCCTTTCAATTTCCCGCCAATCCGACCGATCCAATTAATCTGGCCGCTGCAGGGAAGGTCACCCTTGGATTAACTTATCAGCCGGATGTTGTATTGGCACATGCAAATCAGGATGTTCCGATTAAGTCTGTGGGAGCAATCGTCCACTCTCCATTAAACCGGGTCGTGTTTCTAGAAGATAGCCCAATTAAAAGACCAAAGGATTTAGAAGGGAAAACGATAGGTTTCCCCGGTACACCATTAAATGAAGCGATCCTTAAAACCATGGTTAGTAACGATGGAGGCAATCCCGATAAAGTAAAATTAGTCGATGTCGGCTTTGAACTGGAATCTTCGCTTGTCAGCAAAAAAGTAGATGCGATAATTGGGGCCTATATTAACCATGAAGTTCCAGTCTTAAAGCAAAAAGGATTTGAAACGAGGAACTTTGATCCGACCAAATACGGAGTTCCCGATTATTATGAATTGGTGGCTGTAACAAGCGATCAAACGCTTTCCGACGATCAAAAGAGCATAGATGCTTTTTGGCGTGCTGCCGTAAAAGGATATAAATACATGGAAAACAATCCGGATGAAGCTCTTGAAATACTGCTCAATAACCAGGATGAAGCCAATTTCCCATTGGTAAAATCAGTCGAGCAGCAAAGTCTTGAAATTTTGCTGCCAAAAATGAAGGCGAAAGATGGATTCGGCTCCCAGGAAGAAGCATCCTGGAAAGAGACTTCCAGTTGGATGAAAGAAACAGGGTTAATTAAGAAAATGCCGGAAATAGATGAGATGTACAAAGAGTAATAGCGAATAATAATAATGTTATGTTAACTGTGCGCATTTTTCGAGGTAGGTCTTAGAGAGATGCGCGCAAATTTTTTTAGGGTTCTGAGAGCTGTTAAATAGCGATCCTAATAATTTTAATAGAAGCCAGAATGAATAAGCACTTATATAGAAGATAAAATTGTTTAAATGGAATGAAAATTTTCTCTTCGTCTCACTATTTTAAGTAATCTTATGTTATGAGATAAAATAGCTTTATTTTTTATAACTTCCTATAATATATATTATGTCAACTAGAAACAAAGATAAGATTATCAAGGGGTCACGCTCTCAAGTTCCCATAAGATTCATTATTGTCCCCTAACTTTGCTCAAGTTGACTATAATATTCAATGTTGCTTCTGATAACTCTCAGGGTTCTTCCTATAAGACGGCTAGTTCTCATAATTAATGGTTTCGAACATAATTCTCAGGGATCGACCGCATAACTACCAGGAGGTCCGATAATTATGAATTACGTTCAAGCTGCGGATGATTATCTCATGTATTTGGAAGTCGAGAAAAATTACTTCGTTAACACCTTAACCAGTTACGCATTTGATTTAAAGCTCTGTGGCGACTTTTTAACGGCTAACGACCGTTCATTGAACTTAGATGAACTCACGTCGTCCAGTGTGCGCCGTTTTGTTCAAGACCAGGTCATCAAACATGCCATCAAGCCAAGAACCCTGCAAAGGCGTATATCGTGCCTGAAATCGTTCAGCCAATACTGTTTAAAGGAAAACTACATGAAGTCTGACTTCACAGCAGGCATCCAGGCGCCTAAATCCGATAAAAAGTTACCTAAATACATGAACTTGCAGGAGCTAAACAAATTATTTGCTTATTTGGAACAAGACCCGCGACCGCAGGCAATTAGAAATGAATTGATGTTTAAATTATTAGCGACAACAGGAATGAGACGACAAGAATTGGGGGATTTAATATGGGAGCAAGTCGATTTAGATAACCAAACGATTTTAGTTCGAGGGAAAGGAAAAAAAGAACGCCTCCTCCCCCTTCACCCGATTGTGTTACCATTGTTTCAAGAGTATAGACAACGACTTTCAGAACAGCAAAACCATTATAGTGAACCGATATTTTATAATAAGAATAATAATAAGCAACTGAACCCACGTGGACTTCATAAAATATTCAAGGAAACCTTGGATCGGGCTGGATTGCCCTCACATAGATTTTCAAATGTGGCCATGACAGTTGAAAAAGTCTCCTGTAATTTCCTCCACACTAATTGCTCAATCTGTTTTAAATTAAGATAATCTGTGGTATTCTTTTGCATGAGGGCACTCTCCTTTGAATCGGGTTTTAGTCGACTATGATTCTACCAAGAAGAGGCCCTCTTTTTCATGTATTTTGCTTACCCCTACCGCGCTTCCGCTTACTATCCCTTATTTCCAGAACGCAGTCTTCGACTACATTCTGGAAATAAAGGTATTTAATTCTCCTACAAACATTTTACTCATACTGGTTGCGGTTTTCGACAATGACGGTATACACGTAAACCGTATCCGCCACTTCCACGACAAGTGATATGGTTGACTTCTTATCAGCTTCCCAGGCAAAGCTTGAATTCAGGATCTTTATATAAGACATGTTCTTTAGCTTCCTATCATCGAAATCGACAATTTCGGGAACGTTCGGATTCGGTCTGGAGCAATGTTCCCTGACTAATCGGTCCTCTTCCAAACGGTAGATGGCGTAGTGACCGAAGAATTCCATTGACCTGAAGGACAGGTTTCCCGCGTCCTTTCTCTCAATCTTGTCCAAAAGCTTCGCAGACAGTGCGTTCGCAAAATCCACTTCTTGCTGTGCGTATATTGGTAAATTGGCTGAATCGTTTGCCGCTCTTTCCAAATCCTTTTTAAGCTTCAATATCATGTCATCCTTGGTTTCGATGTCTTTGTCCCATTCTTTGAACAATTCCACCGCTTGTTTGAATTTGAAGCCGTTCCCTTTCAACAAGTATAGGGAAAAGATTTCATATTCCCGCCGATGGTTGGTATACGCATAATAGTGAAAGTAGTCCTTCTTGCTTTCATCGGTCATGTCGTGAAGGGTTTTTATCCCCATGGTATAGTTAATCAAAAGACCGAATAAAAACAGCAAGACCGTTATCATTGTGAAAAACCCAAAGACAGTGTCGAGTTTGAAGCACCATCCAATAATTCCAGCGGGAATAACATAAATTATCGCCCTCCAACTAAACCATTCTTTCGCCTCTGCATATCCCTTTTTCCATTTCTTTCGCCTTAAGTCTTTTTGAAAGTGGTCCGCATTATCACTTGCCTTTGGTGCGGCTTCTCTGATCGATTTTATGTAAGGATCCAATTTTTCCGAGGCTGCTTCCAAATTTTCTAACGCAAGTTCTCTTTTATGTAAACTTCCCCCCAAATCATACTACCTCGCTTCCCGTTGAATGTTAAAGGTTCATTGTCCTTCCCATTGATTATAGCAAGCGCCTGCTGGAAAATTAATGGTTTACTTAAAAAAGAGCGAATTTAATTCAAAGGCGACACTTTATGAAATTATCATTTTAATAACTTGGGTCTTGCAAAAAAATTGTCGACTAGAATTTTGTCAAAGGTGATCTAGTCCTAAGAACCTTTGTCGAATGGAGAAAATAAAAAAAGGACATTGCAACCTTTATGGAGAAATTTGTGGTTACCAATCCCAAATCCCATAAAAAGGATAATGTCCAATTCTATGGTAACCTTCTATTCTTATATAGTCCATTTTATTGCTGCTTTAGGCCTTGGATTTTCAAAGCCCCAAACCCGTCATGTGTTGACTTTTATTCATGGAATCATTTTGACAGATGGAGAAAAAACAGTCTCTACTATCCGGAGGTCAACCCATGAAACCCGTCACTTGAGTTGTATGACCCGGTTCCTGAACGAGTCTCCTTGGTGCCCTAACCGCGCTAATCGTCGGCGCATTCAGTTTATGATGAATAGAATCAAAAAAGTTCGTGCCAAGCAAGGTGATACCAGACCGATTACTTTTTTGATCATTGATGACACCCAATCTAAAAAGGATCAAACCACCCGCAAGATGGAAGGATTGGATTATCATTTTTCTCACTCCGATGGGAAAAGTATCTGGTCCCATTGCATTGTGACCGCCCATGTGGTGAGCGAAGGCTATTCATTTGCCTTTGATTATCGCTCCTACTTCAGGGATTCCTACTGTAGCGAAAATGGCCTTGTGTGTAAAAGTAAAAATGACCTGGCCATTGAGTTAATTGACGAGTACGAATCGCCATCAGACGAACAGGTGTATGTTCTGGTGGATAGCTGGTATACAAGCAAAAAATTGATCGATGCGTGCAGCACAAAAGGCTACCACCTGATTGGCGGTTTGCGGTCAAACTGAAAAATCTATCCGGCAGGTATCGGAATCAAACTGTCCACATTTATTTCGGACTATATCCAGGCTGATGATCTCCGCCCCGTTACCGTGGGACATCACCATTATAAAATATACTCGTATGAAGGAAATCTCAGTGACACGGAAAATGCCACGATCCTTGTGTCCTGGGAAGACAAATTCGATTCAAAGACGAAGCCATTTTGTCTCCTATGCACAGATAGCAGCCTGGATCTCGTGACGATTCTGTGCTTCTATGACGTGCGATGCTGTAGTTCTTCATCCGAAAATTCTTTAAGGTCACACCTGTATTTTATGAAATAGTTGCGTATGTATTTCTTTAATTCACCTGTTACTTTAGGTAAAGGAGGTTTATATACGCTCTTCCCATTCTTAACCTTTTCCCAGTAATCTCTCGGCGGTAACGGAATACCAAATTTGGAGCAGTGCTTTCTCAAAGCAACATCAGAAATTTCATATTTTTTAGCAACAATCTTTACAGGTTCGGTCCATATCTCGTTATAAAGTTGTTCTCGTTCATCAGCGGTAATTGAACCACGAAAAAAATTGTTTACTCTCCTCATACCCTATCCTCCCTTAAAAATAGATATAAACAAACTGAAATCATATTTACATTATTCATAAAAATCTAAATTAGATATCCTTTTTTCTTTGAATAATAAGATCGTTTTTACCTAGTAATTTTTCTATGTATAATAACAGTATATCGTGCTATTTTTACTAATAAAATTACAGTATAAATCGAGGGATATAATGCAAAATCTTGAACAACAGCTTCAGCAAGCATTAACAGAATGTGAACAGTTGAGGCAAGAAAACCAAAAATTAAAGGCCCTATTGAAATATCATAACATTCAGCTAAATAGAAATGACTCTTTACCGAATACAAAGAATGACGTTCCTATATCTAAAAAACAGAAGATAAATGAAAGAATTAAAATATTTAGAGAGCTTTTCATAGGTAGAATGGATGTATATGCAGTAAGATGGGAATCTAAAAGTGGAAAATCCGGTTATTCCCCTGCTTGTAAATATGAGTGGCAACCACCTATATGTCAAAAACCAACCATAAAATGTTCTGAATGTCAGCATCGAATACTACTCCCTTTAACAGAACAAGTCATTTATGATCATCTTACAGGTAAACATATAATAGGTCTCTACCCCCTTTTACAAGATGAAACATGCTGGTTTTTAGCGATTGATTTTGATAAGAAAAATTGGCAAAAAGATGTTCAAGCTTTTGTAGATACTTGTAAAGAGTTGAATGTCCCAGCAAGCGTTGAGCGTTCTCGATCAGGAAATGGGTGTCATGTTTGGATCTTTTTCTATCAAGTAATTCCCGCTTCCCTAGCTCGAAAACTCGGCAATATGTTATTGTCACGTACACTTGAAAAAAGATATGAAGTAGGAATAGATTCATTTGACCGATTATTCCCGAATCAGGATACCCTGCCCAAAGGAGGGTTTGGAAATTTAATCGCTCTTCCTTTGCAACATGGTCCAAGAAAGAATGGTAATAGCAGCTTCATTGATGAAAACTTTGTACCATACACGGATCAATGGCTCTATTTAGCTAATGTTAAAAAAATGAAGATAGAAGACGTTAAAGAAATGATTAAAACATTTCATCAAAGTGATGAGTCATCTATGTTTATTAAAGAAAACAATCAATATGTCTCCAATAACAAGGTTCAAATTAAAATCCCTACTAAACTGAAAGTGATTGAAAAGAATGGCTTATATTTTGAAAAAGAAGGTCTTCCTTCATCCTTTATTCATAAACTTATTCAGTTAGCAACGTTTAAAAATCCAGAGTTTTTTAAAGCACAAGCAAAACGGTTATCCACTTATGGAATTCCAAGAAATATTACTTGTAGCGACGAAACAGATCGATTTTTCATTTTACCCCGTGGGTGTAAAGATGATTTAATAGCGTTACTTAATGAGTACTCTATTGATCATGAATTTGAAGAACATTCCAATTTAGGAACCAACATATCAGTAAATATTAAAGGGGCGTTAAGAACAGAACAAGAACAAGCGCTAAGAAAGTTATTAGAAAAACCTATAGGAATTTTATCGGCTACAACTGGATTTGGAAAAACAGTTGTAGCTGCTGCACTCATTGCAAAGAGAAATGTAAATACACTAGTCATCGTTCACAGGAAACAATTAATTGAACAGTGGAAAGAACGATTATCCACGTTTTTAAATTTAGAAGATTATCAAATCGGTCAAATTGGTGGAGGTAAAAATAAACAGTCAAGGATCATTGATATTGCAACCATTCAGAGTCTTAATTATAAAGGGGAAATTAAAGATCAAGTCACTCAATATGGTCAAATCATTGTAGATGAATGCCATCATATTTCTGCCTTTAGTTTTGAGCGGGTTTTAAAAAAAGCGGATGCAAAATATATTCATGGATTAACCGCCACTCCTACTAGAAAAGATGGTTTACAACCCATTATGACCATGCAGTTAGGACCTATTCTCTATAAGGTAAATGCAAAACATCAAGCAAAGGTTCGACCTTTTGAACATATACTATTGCCCCGATACACCGACTTCAAGAGTGTACATAAGGCTGATAAAAAAGATATACAATCATTGTATAAAGAACTCATAAAAGATAAAAATCGCAATCAAATGATTTTTGATGATGTTCTCAAAGAGCTAGACCAAGGCGCTGCCCCCCTTATTTTAACGGAAAGAGTAGAACATGTTCATCATTTAGAATTAAAATTTAAAAAGTTCGCCAAAAATATTATTGTATTAACAGGCGGAATGAGTAAACAAGAAGAAAAAGAAAAAATAAAGAGACTAGAAGAGCTACCGGATGACGAAGAAAGATTAATTATTGCAACAGGAAGATATATTGGAGAAGGTTTTGATCATGCACGATTAGATACTTTATTCTTAGTCATGCCCTTCTCTTGGAAAGGCACGTTGCAGCAATATGTTGGAAGACTGCATCGCTTACATGATCATAAATCAAAAGTTAAAGTGTTTGATTATGTTGATCATAAAGAACCGATGTTAAAAGTAATGTTTGAAAAAAGAATGAAAGGCTACAATTCAATGGGATATAAAATAATAGATAAAGAATCGATTGTGCAGACTAACGCTGAACAAATGAAGTTATTTTAAAAGAAAGAGGTTATGCTCCAATACAATAGCCAACAAGGAAAGTTGGCTATTGTATTCATTGTAAATTTCTAAACTTATATGTGTATATTCATTTTATTAAGATCTATAACAATACCAGTTTTTCTCATAAAGTCGTACCCAATAATTCCATCTATTTCAAGACCATAATCCATAGAACCTAATTCGATTAGAAAATTACTTGTGCTAATATCTTGGGAAAGATATATTTGATCCATCTGTTTGGTATAAACAAATTCGGCTCCACCCACTCCGTATATGGTATGTGTAACATCATTTGCTTCTGGTTTAACACCAATTTTTTCCATACTATTCACATTAAAAATTGTTCCAGCTGAGCCAGTATCAATTAATATACGATTTAATTGTATGGATTTCCCTCTGAAAATAACGGTTGCTTCTACAAATGGTAGGCCATGTACTTCACTAAGGTTGATCATACTTTTCTTAATCCAGTCCATTTTTTTTCGTGAATATCGAGATTCTCTCGAGATGTATGAAAAAAATAAAATTCACGATCTGGCTTTTGTTTATGAAGTTCAGCGTGTCTTCGTAACGCTTGCATGGAATCATCAAAACAATCAAGTACAGCCATATCTTTTACAACTCTGATATTATCTTGGGAGTATGACTCAATTGCTTCTAACACTACCCATTTCTCTGGATAAGCTTGTCTAACTTCTTCCCACTGCATTGCATGTACCTCCCTATTTTTCCTATATATTATAAGGTAAGTTCTATTCTATTTATCATAGCATTAACCTCATAAATCAGTAAATAAATGAATGATTTCCCTAAAGATACACTTGATGTTTTATCTAGACAAAAGATATAGAGTATTAATATTGAAGAAAATATGTAGAGGAAATTTAAATTTGGGTCATTCTCGCCCAGTCTACTTGGATTCCCGATAAAAGACCTAATGTCAAAAAAGTACCTTCGGGACGAACACAAAAAGCTAGGTCATTACCAGACGAGCCTCCAATTGAATCAATAGCTACATCGGCCCCATACCCACCAGTCAACCCCATAACTGTTTCACGTAATGGATCTTTAGAGGTGTTAATTACACAAGAAGCACCAAGCCTTAGTAACTCCTTTGAATATTTATCATACCGGGTTATCGCAATTAGTCGGAAGCCTAGAACCTTAGATAATTGGGCGAAAATATGCCCGATAGCTGAGCCACAGGCATTGACCAAGAGGACGTCACCTGTGCTTAATCCTAACTCTTCCGTACAGATGACCCATGCTGTAATCGGATTTATGTACATTTGCGCAGCTGTAAAATCATCAATAGAATCTGGAATTAATACTGCCAATTCTGCAGATGTTTTAACAAAATCTTGCCAAGTACCTTCTCCCCTCAAAGGCAAAACACGCTTGCCTATAAGACTTTGAGACGCTAAGCAACCTACATCTTCTACAATTCCAACTCCCTCATAACCTGGAATATTTGGTAAAGAAATTCTATGAGAGTAAGCACCTCTTATCGGTATTAAATCAGATGGGTTAATTGGTCTGGCTACCATCCGTACAAGTACCTCATTTTCTTTTGGGGGTTGAATGTCTTTATATTCAACTTTAAGTACTTCTTGGGGGTTGCCAAATTCAGTGAATTTGAGACATTTAGCTTTCAAGGAACCCTCTCCTTCAATAATAAAAACAGTTCTATGTTCTTAAACAATCTGGCCCTATTCTAGCACATCTTTGTTCATTAATTGCGCCCGATTGGGGAATAAAGAATTACTCACTCTTAACAAAAATGGAATATTCAACAGGATTAACAAACCCTAACTTTTCTGCTAATTTTATAGAGGGCTTATTTGATACATCACAATCCCATGTTGGAACTATTTTATTTTCAAGGCTATACCCTATAAATGCTTTAGCAATTACAGATGCTAATCCTTGTCCTCTATAATCTTTGTGAGTAGCAATATCAATTTCTGCAAATTGTTTAGAAGAGAAAATCGAAGTACATTCACTCACTATTTATTGTGGACCCCATTGTCAAGACACGGATTTTTAAATTTTAAGGTGGGGGTAGAACGAGGATCGTCTACTTTAGTGCAGCCAGAGGAATTCACTTGGCTTTAGGGGTTGGATTACCCACCATTGTTTTTTTGTTTGTGAGCCATCCTCACCGGTATTTTGCTTCTTAGGGGCTAACTTGTCAAGAGCGAACGAGTGAGGGCTTGCCTTTACTCTTGACTGGTTAGCCCCTAAGAAGTACTCTTTTCATGAGGATGGCTTGCGAACAATTATACGAGAAAAAGAGAAGCAGGGGTTTGATAGCCCAATGATTGATGTGGCCGTTTATCATTATAAAATGTTAAAAAGTTATTGATCTCTGTTCTAGCTTCTCTAGGGCTCACGTAGTCTTTCAGGTACACTTCTTCATATTTCACAGTACGCCAGAGCCTTTCCGTGATAATGTTATCCAGAGCCCGTCCTTTTCCGTCCATACTAATATTCACATCTTTCTCCTTGAGTAAGTCGGTATACTGGGGACTTGTGAAATGGCTGCCCTGATCACTATTCATGATGGTAGGCGTGTATTTGGATAATGCTCGTTTCACGGTATCCACTACAAAATCCATTTCGAGTGTTTGATCTAATTCCCAACTAACGACATAGCGAGAAAACCAATCTATGATCGCTACGAGGTACATCCAGCCCCGATTCAGGCGAATGTATGTGATATCTATTCCCCATACGTGATTCGAGTGCTGAATGGTTAATCCCCTTAATAAATACGGATAAATTCGGTGCTGATGATTCCGTTTACTTAGATTTGGGCCTGGTGCGATCCCAGCAATCCCCATCTCTCTCATATGGCGTTGTACAGCCTTTCGATTAATGAACACCCCTTCATTATTGTTCAAAGTATGAGTAATTCTCCTTGTTCCGAAAAATGGGTATTTGGTGTATATTTCATCAATTTTATGTTTGATCAATACCTCTTCAGGAGAAGGAGCGACAGGTTTGTAATATAGGCTAGAGCGATTGAGGCTAAGTAGTTCAGCCTGCGTTTTCATCGGTAATTCTGATGCCTCCCATTCAAGCATAGTTAAGCGTTCATCTCTAGTCTTTAATGCCAGATTTTTTTTTAAGCCACGACAATTGCGTGGTTAGTTTTCCGACTTCAACATATAGAGATTCAATTTGATCCTCATAATTCGCTTTCATCTGATCTATTTTATTATTTTCATTAGCGAATAATTGCGGCATCTGATCAATTGCGGCTTTCTTCCACTGTCTTAGTTGATTCACATGAATCCCGTGGTCAGACGCGATTTCATTAAGGGTTTTTTCCTCTCTCAAGATTTCTAGCACAATTTGAGATTTATATTCTGATGTATAACTTTTTCGTTGTTTCATAAATCTACTTTAACATCTCCTCATTTCGTGTCTAGTTTCTTGGGTCCATTATAATTTTTCCGTTATGTAGAATGTTGAAACCAAAGCCATTTTCAATAAAGTTTGAAATAGATCCCCAGTAATCTTTATAGTATTTCTCATTAAATTCTAAGCTGTTCTTTATCATTTCAGCATTTATCTTCTCAATAAAATAATTACCTAGTAATCTTTTTTTCTCAATTGAATCATTACTGTGACAATATTTATAGGATAATCTCCTTATTTCCTTTATTTCATCTTTAAACATATTTTTAATTATAAAATTCCAATTTTCTGATGAAGAAAATAAAGTGAAACGCGATTTCTCAACCTTACTTTGCCTATGCAACTCAAAAAGGAAATTATTGAAATCCAAGTTATTTATTTCTCCTGCCACAAAATAAATGCCTGAATTGGTTCCAATCAAAACTGTTTTAAGAAAATTAGAGTCAGCATAAACTTTTCCTCGAATATAACCATCTAAGACTGAATATGCAAATGTAGGGCAATTTTCCTTTTTTTCCTTTATTTTACCTTTCACGTTATCAAATTCAGATTGATCAAGTATTACCATCAAGACTACACCTTCCTGTAAGAATAAATTTTATTTCCCACCGTCTACCATTCAACTTCAACAAAAGGTAAGTTATATGTAGTATCCGTTTCAAAACATAGATATGGTGCACCCTTTATCATTTTTTACATGTAACCATAGATAAGCGTTAGAAAAGAGGCTGTTTTTGTTTCGTTAATTACGATGAATACGGCCAAAAATCATACTACATATAATGGCCAGATTGCGGAATAGTGGCTTTATCTATTTCAGTTTTAATTTTAATAATTCACAAAATAGATTTAATAAATTGCTGGGTATTTAACACGGTGGCAAATTCATTGTGAACAGTCGCAAGAGAAAGATTATGAATCGTTTCTGCATCTATATATTCATCGTTGTGATCCTTCATTCCAAAAGCTGCTGTTGCATCTGAAAGCAGATAAGTATCATAACCTAAATTCCCACTCATTCTTGTAGTGGTTGAAACGCAATGCGGTGTCGTCAAGCCAGTAACTACTACTTTGTCCGTATTAATGCTTTTTAAATATTCGTTAAGATTAGTTCCAATAAAAGCACTATTAACCGTCTTTGTTATTACTTTTTCATGATTGAGGGGAGCAACAATGTCTTTTATAGTAAAACCTTCACCTTTATAATAAAAAACTGAACCTGGTTTTTCAGACATATGCTGAATATGAATAACCTCCCAACCCTTATCACGCCATATATCTAACACTTTCTTAATGTTTTCTTCGGCATGAAAATTATTTCGTTCTCCCCATTTTTTATCTTCAAAAGCCTTTTGTACGTCTACAATAATTAAAGCTTTATTCTTCTTCACCATATAACTCCCCCTTTCAACTATAGCCACGGTTTGTTACAATAAATAACTTGAGTCTTGCATCTTTTGAAATTAATCCTAAAAAAGGCCATATTAAACAAAGGGCTAAAAGTTTCGATTTTCAAGCCGACAATTTTAGACATTTCAGCACTTCGGCCAGAGGCTTTTGAGTCAGTCCTTGCTCATAGGCATAGAGAATCAGCTGGCCTAGATGTTCCTTTCGGATCTGGCGGACTGTGTCTCCGATGGTGACAACGCCTTCCTTTTTCCACTCTTTCCTATGGTTTTCGAGAAAGTTATACGTGAGAAATTGAAGGCACCAGTAACGTTCTTTTCCGTTGTGCGAAAGCAACTGATAGTGGTCAAAACCGAGTAACTCCTTAAAATACCGGTATCCTGTCTCGATGTGCCAACGCACTTCATAGTAGCGCAGGATTGTAACGAGATCCAGGCTGCAATCAGTGCAGAGGAGACAGAATGGTTTTGCTTTTGAATTGTATTTGTCTTGCCAGGAAACCAGGACAGTGGCATTCTCCGTGTCACTGAGATTTCCTTCATACGAGTATATTTTATACCGTTGATACCCCACCGTAACGGGGAGGAGATCATCAGGCCCGATAAAATCAGAGATGAACTTGGAGAGTTTGATACCAATCCCTCCAGGATAGATCTTTCTGTTTGTTCGCAATCCGCCAATCAAGTGGTAGCCTTTTGCGCTGCATGCGTCAATCAACTTTTTGCTTGTATACCAACTGTCGACCAGGACATAAACCTGTTCGTCAGAAGGAGATTCGTAGTCGTTAATTAATTCAATTGCCAGGTCATTCTTGCTTTTAAACACCAGACTATTTTCACTGCAGTAAGACTCCCTGAAGTAAGAGCGGTAGTCAAGGGCAAAAGAATAGCCTTCGCTTACAACATGGGCGGTTACCATACAATGTGACCATACGCTTTTCCCGTCGGAGTGGGAAAAGTGATAATCCAATCCTTCCATCTTGCGTGTGGTTTGATCCTTTTTAGCTTGGGTATCGTCCACAATCAAGAAACTGAGGGGTCTTGTATCTCCTTGCTTAGCCCGGATGTTCTTGATCTTATTCATCATGAACTGGATTCGTCGCCGATTGGCTCGGTTAGGGCACCATGGAGATTCGTTTAGGAACCGGGTCATACAGCTCAAGTCACGTGATTCATGGGTGAATCTCCGGATATTGGAGACCGTTTTTACACCATCAGTCAAGATGATTCCGTGAATAAACGTGAGCACATGATGAGTTTGCGGTTTCGAAAATCCAAGTCCCAGAGCAGCAATAAAATTGACTATATAGGAATAAAAAGTTACCATTTTTATACGGCATCTCCTTTTTTAGGTATTGGTTTGGGTAACCTTTACATTCCACAAAAAAGAGGTGCCATTCCTATTTCAGGAAAAATAACAAACAATCCTTGAACCCGACAGAGTTCAACAATTTTTACTCGACAGATTTTTTGCAAGACTCAAGTAAATAATTTAATTTCACTTATATAATATAACAGCTCTAACTATTTCATAAAAATATTCTTTCCATGTTCTTGGGTAATTCTCCATCTCTAAACCCCCTCCAAAGCCGGCTCTAAAGCTAATATCGCACCAAAATACTGTGAAGCAGTAGTAAACGTAATAAACGCACAAAGCTCACTAATTTCTACGTCAGAATCTTTCAAAACATTAAACGTAGCATCTGAAATATCCCCTTTTTGTTTTGCAAATACTTCAGTAAAGCCTACTGCAATAGACATTTTTTCATTGAATAAATGGGGTTCAGGTTTTCCTTTTGCTTTACAATACTCACAACCATTACTTTGAGCTAACGTTCTCCTTACTTGTTCTTTTAACTGAGAAGAAGGCTTCCCATTTTTTTCTAACACTTCTCCCAATTTCGTCCACCCATCCATTACATCTTTGTTGTGCCCTAAAAGCTTTTGAAAAGAGGTCTCCCCGAATTTTGATTCATTAATTCTTGCCATAACTAATACCTCCTTGTAATATTGATAATATCGAAATTATCCGTTGTATCACATTAAATACAAAACAAGTTTCCCACAAAACATTTAATAACTTAACGAAATAGGAGGTCTTTCCTTGAAAATGAAAATTGATTCAATTGATAAAAAAAAATAATAGATGAATTAAGTAAAAATAGTCGATTATCGATGAGTGAACTTGGAAGAAGAATTAATTTGTCTTCTCCTTCTGTAACAGAACGGGTAAGGCAAATGGAGTCATTTGGAATTATAAAGAAGTATACGTTAGAAGTGGATTATGAGAAATTTTAAGTCGTTGTGACTTTTCATTTGATTCTCTCGGGTCGATCATTGTACTTGCCCAACTAGCCCAAAAAGCACTTCTTTTGTTTTCTGAATCAATTTGTTCTTCTAATGGGGCAAGACTTTGCCTTCCAATTCTAGATAAATTAAGCAACGAGGCATACCACCTGCTACAACCTGCCATGAGATTAGCGAAGGTCAACCGGCAAAAAATGAAATAAGAGAAGCAAAACCCCATCCCGTCAAAATTCCTACTATGGGATGATTATACAGGGGCAGCAAGACTTCCTGAGTTTTAATTATTTTGATTGTTCTCTTTTAGAAGCTGCTCGACTTGTTGTTTTATCGAAGGGATTTTATTCGTCACTACATCCCAAACAATCCGATAATTAATGGAAAAGTAGCCATGAATCATCATATCTCTCATGCCAGCCATCTTTCTCCATTCGATATGTGGATTTGCCTGTCTGACTTCTTCTGGAATGTTTTTACTAGCTTCTCCGATTACTAAAACGTTTTTAATCACCGCATCTGAAACTAAATCATTGTCTAAGAAGTCGTCATAAGATAGACCTTTTGTATATTTCTCAACTTTTTCAGCAGCGATGAAAATTTCCTCTAAAAAGACTTTAGGCTCCCTCTGCATACTTGGTACTCCTTAAAATACTTGGTATTAGTGCTGGTTTGATATCATCTAAAATGACTAAATCTACCGGCTTTTGAAAGTGATCTTCGAGATAGAACTTTAAATCCATATAGTTATCAAATGTCATTTTAGTGTCTATAAATTCCACTAACACATCAATATCGCTGGAATCTTTTTGCTCTCCTCGGCTATACGAACCAAAGAGACCAATCCGTTTCACTCCATACTTTTCATTCCATGTATGCATATTTTTGTTCAATTCATCAAGGATTTCTTGTTGTGATAACATATTATCACCGCCATTTTCTTGATATTTGATATTCTCATTATAGCATTTCTCTTTTTAATTATTCTCCGTTAAATGAAAAAAGCCCTAAATTGCAATATTAAATGCAACACATTCGTCTGAATACAGTGGTCTCAATTCTTCATCTCTTTGTAAACCGTTTAAACTTTAATTGCTACTGGTATGTTGTCTAAAATTTTAGCTTGCTCTTCACATAAACTACCATCATTTAGACCCAACTCTAATCCTAATGCTGGATATTCGAGTTGGGTAGGATCTTCTCCCAATTACAAATTTTACATATATGGTAGCTAAAAGACTCGGCTAATGTTTTTAAACCACAACAGGAACAGGTATATCTCAAATCCATCATCCTTTTGCTTTTTCTGCGGCTGCATATATTTCGGCATCAGATATTCAGGCCTAACTATTTAGTTTCCTTCTTCAACCGATTCAACCAGCTTAAATAAAAAACGGTAAATTAAACGATATGCATCACCAATAGATATATCTTCTTTGAATCCATCGGCGTAGTTCAAAGTGAAATTCAAATCCCATAATCCGTCGTCTTGGATGAAAAGCAGCTCATATGCAGCCTCATCCCCATGCAATTCTTTTTCCAGATAGTCCTTTATAGGAGCTTCAAATTTCTTTTGCAGCTTAAGACCTAACATGACATCGTAGATACCAAATACATTATCGGTTTCTAAAGAAATCGCATCTATCCCAATCATTGCAAGACAGCTAGACTCCAGGTACATAAATTCATTCATATGTTTTTTAAAGTAGGCAATGGGCTGATTTAAAAAGGCTGGTGTTTCTTCAGCAAGCACTTCTTCGGATTCTTTATCACATCGTTCTATATAAGCATTGGAAAAGCGGGAAGTAGAGTTTTTCTCTACAAGGATCATATTTTCTGGAATTAGATGATATTTCTCCGCGTATTCCTTCTCTTCTTTATATATTTCAATCGTTTTAAGTTGCTGTTCTCCACTCTTCTTCATTTCTTCTGCTAGATGTTGCTTCACTTGATTCTTTAACATTTTCTAAATCCTCCAAATATCTGTGTTTAGTCGCCATCATTATAACCATATCTTCATACAGTTAGTACATCCCTATTATAGTCTATATCCATATATATCAGGGACAGGATAAAAGAAAGGATGGTTTTTTAACATAAAAAAGAGCCCTTGTAGGCTCATTTAAGATCGTTAGATACATTTATAAAAAACAGTCTTATTTTGCTTGTATTTGTTTTACATAGATCGCCTGGGAGGTATTCGAAATGACGCATCCATCTAAATCTTTTTCATTTATCAAACCTAAATTTAAAGCTGATTTTATCTTTATCTCATCAGGCTTCTTTTGGATAAGGTCCATCATATTTAATTCTTCCAGTCTTTTTACAGTTATTTCTTGTTCGAATTTTTCTGTTTTTCGTATTTGCCTTTGTAATTTGTAATCACTGATTGTCACATCGCCTTTCAAGTTTTTGCCGACCGACAGATCAAAATATTGGTTAAAGACTTTCTTTAATTCATCCAATTGGGTTTCAATTTCTTTTTTCCTGCGATTAAGCTCAATATATTGTGCCAACATCTCTTTTGTAATCAAATAGTCTATTTCATTTTTCATTCTGATCGCCCCATTCCTCAAATCGATATTCCATCTTATTGTGGAATGTGGCGAGATATTACTCTTTTAAATTCATATATTTTAAATATAATTCATGTATAGCTTTAAAGATATGTTCTTCTGCATAAAAAAAAGAAAATTATGGGCGCTTTTCCCAAGGTTGAGTAACTCCAACAATACTTAAAAGTTTATCATTAATAATAGATTCAATTACTCCGTTGGATATTTCCTCGTTTGTTAGCCACCTTGAATACCCACCTTCAATTATAAAACCTAGCTGCACTTGGCGATACAAACAATGGTCGGGTATTTTAGCATTTCTTTTAGTTTCAATTAAATTGCTGCTACTCCCTAAAATATGTAGCAAAGTCCACTTATTATTGTTCTTCGAATTTTGTTGGGATATTATATCCAGTGCATTTTCAGCGTCAGAGTGTATCCAAGCAATAATTAAATGAATATCTCCATTTTTCCTAATGATAAATTCCATTTTCTTTTTCAATTCATTTCCATTTTTATAATCCACCAATATTGGTGTTATTAGTGCATCATTTTTTATTTTTTTTAATAAATGCTTCATTCGGTCAGGACTTTGGCCAATAACAGTCACATGATAGCCATTGTTCATTAGCCATAATGATACATTTGTTAACATTCCAGTACCGCCAACTACTAATGCATGTTTAATTACTCTCACATCCTATATTTCTAGGTTTTCAACCTTATGGTCTATATAAAAACGTTATATTTTCGTTCAAACTTTTCAAAGATTGGCACTAAATTAAGATTCTCCAAGTTGCACCGTTTTTACTGAAATTATAGTATATCGAAAATTAAATTGCTATCTATGTTATCCAAAAATACACTTCAAGTATTAAGGATTTAATTAACAATAATAAGAATCCATGTTGCAGGAGATTCGCTTTATCCTTAATCTCCGGGAAGACCCGTTTGTCCCCTTTAGCCCTTATTATCGTGGATCAACCTGGCTTGAGAAACCAGCTCAAATCCAAAGGGCATCAAATAACGGATCTTATTCGCCATAAAAATCACGACCAGCATTTAAAGGCAGCTGGTCGTGATTTCTAATCTTGTCTATTTAACTTAACTCATCTCTTACGTTACGAATAAAATCCCTTGTCTCATCCAATACATCTAATTGAAAATCTGCTATACGAACAAGGAATTTTCTAAAATGTTTTCTCCTTCTGCTCACAAACAACACTCCTTTCATTCCATTTGTTTTATCTTATTCATGCTTGTCCTGACTTGTAACGGCATCTCCCTATGATGAAAAAAAGTGGCAGTAATTTTATGAAAACCAATCTGTTCCATTTTTCAATTATATTTCAGTAGCTTCTGGTTGGAAACCAGTTTCATTTCTTTCTTCCACGATCATGCGCAATCCACGTTTTGGCCTGAGTGTAATAGATGGATATGGAGTCACTTCATGATGGTCCGGCGCAATCCTTAGCCGATAGCGCTGCGAAATGCACACTAGTACGAGTACAGCTTCCATCATTGCAAAGTGATTGCCTATACAAACTCGCGGACCTCCGCCAAACGGAAAGTAGGCATATGCCGGGATAGTTTTTGCGAAGTTGTTTTCAAACCGCTCAGGATAGAAAGACTCTGGATTGTCAAAATACTCCTGCTTGTGGTGCATGACATACTGGCTTACTAAGATCATATCGCCCTTTTTAAAGTGATAACCACCGATATCTACATCTTCATCCACTTCACGCCCAGTAACAAATCCAGGCGGGTAGAGACGCAACGATTCCCAGATAATGTTTTGTGTGTATGTTAAGTTCTTGAAATCTTCAGGAGCAGGAAGACGGTTGCCAATTACGTTTTCTATTTCATGAAAGAGTTTACTTTCTACTTCAGGATGCTGGGAAAGCAAATACAGTGTCCAGGACAGCGCATTGGCAGTGGTTTCATGGCCGGCAAGGAAAATAGTCATTAACTCGTCCCGGACCTGAGTGTCTGTCATGCCTAAACCATCTTCATCATCCCGGGCATCCATTAGAATGCCAAGCATATCTTCTTGCTTCTCTGCGTCTTCCCTTCGTTTATCGATAATCTCAAACAGCACTTTATCGAGTTCATGTATGGCATTTTTATATTCACGATTGCTTCTAGTCGGAACCCATAAAGGGGGTTGAAGAAGTGTCCTCATTCTTTTAACAGCGGTCCTCATTGCTGTTTCTATCGGCTCCCCGAGCACGTCATACCCTTCTTCGAAATCCATGCTGAACATCGTCTTGCTGATAATCCCGAGAGCCATGCTCATCATATCCTGTGTAATCATGCGTTCTTCTCCGTCTTTCCATGTGGAGATATAGTTCGTCGTTATATCAATCATATCCTGGCCGTAATTGACAATATGAGTTTTTCTGAAAGCGGGTTGTATAAGCCTTCTCTGACGCATGTGAAGTTCTTTTTCACTCGTAAGTAGGCCTTCTCCAATAATTGGTTTTAAAGCATGAAAGTCTCTAGATTTCACGAAATGTTTTTGCTTCGTAACCAGTACTTGCTTTATCAGATCTGGATCGGAGATGAGATAGACATTCTGGAATGGTCCAAAACGGATTTTTGCCACATCTCCGTATTCTGTTGTCAATCGTGTTAGAAACTCAAGAGGATCGCTTTGAAACTCCTTTAAATGTCCAGTTAATAATTTCCCTTTGGGACCTTGCGGAGAATGATCCGAGATTGCTTTGTCACTCAATCAGTTATTCCCTCCTTTGATTAATTTACCTTCTACTCATGGTATGCGATTTAGATAAATTGGCTTGTACTTCTTATAGATAAAATTTTTCTAAACATTGCATCTGATCACTCAATATACGTTATTTATGCATGGTTAAAGACAGTTCATTGAGAATAAACGATAATTAAAAAAATCCTTTTTATCAATCTGGGATTATTGCTAACAAATGAATGCAGTTACACTCCTATATCCATGAATCTTCTAGCCTCATCCGAATTTAGTCGAATGAAAACAACTTCCTCTTTAATTGCGTTCTCAACTTCCAATATGATTTCTATCACCATAAAGAATTTGTTACTGATTCTTACTATATAACAATCTTTAATGGATACTATGTCTTGCATATTCTTTTCACATCCTTATACACATCATAGAATGCTCATTGAATACAAAAGGTGTGGATAAGACCCCACACCATGAAAATTCCAATATTCTTTCATGTATTTTTGAAATGCTGCTGTATATATAAATTCACTTCATTAGGTACTTCGATTTGGATAAAGTGCCCAGCATTTGGAATAATGTGGACTTTTGCATGAGGTAAACATTCATTTTGAAGTTTTAAGGCAAATTCGAAAGGGACATATGGATCTTTTTCTCCCCAGATAATTGTCACCGGTTGATCCATTTGAGTCAGTTTTGCGTTGTATGTTTTAACTTTTTCCAAGTTTCCTGAACGATACAATTCGAGCACTACTCTACTTGATTCGGCCGTTCGAAAGACTTGAAAGAAATCGTTCAACGTTTCGTCATCTACGTTAGGAATGGACTTCTTCATCCCGGATTGAAACTGACTCCAATCAGACATGCGCTTCATTATTTCTTCTCCTGCTCCTGGGGTTCGCCATATCTGAGCAAGCCTGTGCCACTGATAACCATCTGATATGGTTGTATTGGAAATAACGAGACTTAAGATCTTCTCTGGAAAATCACACGCCCATTTTAATCCGATTAATCCTCCCCAGTCATGTACAACAAGGTGGAACTTGTCCATCTTCATTTCAGATGTAAAATCCGATATAAACTGCTCATAGCGTTCCCATGTTGAGGGTTCATCAAATGGGTCACTTTGTCCGAATCCGGGCAAGTCCGGTGCAATAACGCTAAACCCGCAGGACACAATAACAGGGATGATCTTTTTCCATAGTAAACTGGACTCGGGCACACCGTGCAGCAAAAGAACAGTGGGAGCGTGACCGCTGCCTTCCTCTATATATGATATTTTCTTTCCATTTAACACGATACTATTCTTCTCCAATCTTTAATGCCTCCTACTCAATATATTTAACCTGACAAATAGTACATTAAAAACATCAAACTTCTTTACATTAGTCAAGAGTCCAAAAGTGGAAACGCTCGAAAAGGTTAAAGCAATGATTTTAGGGCACTATACTGTCTCAATCTTATTTCTATGTAAAAACACCACTAACTGCTTGTATTTTTTTGCTTTATTTTTGGTTAGCGATATCCGTTAACGGATGCTTAGAATAGTCTTGGGTCAAAACGTATGAGTGATTAAAAAGCTAAAGTTTTGATTATCGGGTTTGTATCCCAGCCTACGATTATTGGGCCGTTGCAGTGGTTTAAATAGGTTCTAAGTTCACCGATTCTGTAAGAGAATGTGCAGTGAAGGGAAAAGTGACCTTCTACCTTATCGAGTACTTCCTTGAATAAAAAGTATAAATCTGCCCAACATTCACAATCTAACGATAGGACACAAAAGGTAGGGTGAAGAATTTGCTAAATGAATGGGTTTCCATTATCCCTTTTTTAATCGTGATTCCAATTGCCATAAAAACTAGGCAGGTCTTGCCTGGCTTGTTTGCAGGATTGTTAGTTGGTTCGTATTTGCTTCAGCCCACTCTCGTCGGTGGACTTGAAAAAATGGTCCAATTTTTAGTCAAAGGGCTTATTGATCCGAACAACATAAAAATTCTATTGTTTCTATACGCATTCTCAGGGTTAATTGGAATGATCAAAATCGCTGGAGGAATCCGTGGCTTCGTTGAAGAAGCTTCATCCAGGATTCAAACTAAAAAAGAAGCTCTTTTTCTTACATACCTCTCTACGATTGGAACTTTTGCTGCACCCAGTTTTCGTTTTGTTACCATCGCACCAATCATGCGCGCGCTTCTGAAAAAGGTAAACATGTCTACACAGGAATTAGGGTTTGTCATCGAAACTACAGCTACACCTATTATCGTCTTGATTCCGATAGCGACAGCATTCGTTGGTTATATGACTTCGATTGTCGATATTGCAATTAAGAATGAACACATAAATGCTGACCCGTACAGCTTATTTTTACAAAGCATTCCTTTTAATTTCTTTTCATTTGTTATGATTCTACTCGGCATATATTTAAGCTTTTTTCACCATTCGAAATCTACACAAGACAGTGATCCTGATAAGGTTGGAAAGGAATCGGGTACAGATGATGATGATTGGCATAGCTGTGATCCTGCAGTCGGCCGGGATTTACCGTCGAAACCGTGGAATCTGCTCATTCCTTTATTTATGGTGGTCAGTTTAACTCTCTTGTTTACTTGGTGGGACGGATACAAAAAAGTAAATGGATTTTTTTCTGCATTTATAAAAGCGGATGTGATGGATGCAATGCTGATTGCCCTTTTATTTACAACCCTTTTTACTTTTCTGTTTTTGCGGTTTCAGAAAATGAAAACAGGTGATTTGCTTAATAGCTTTATTTTTGGTGGAAATGAATTAATGTCGGTTATTGTTTTGCTGGCTGTTGTTTGGGGACTTTCTTCCGTTACTGAACAGCTTGGATTTTCCGACTTTATTACGAAGAATGCGGGCTGGATACCTGCATCTATCGTTGTTCCTCTTTTGTTTCTCTTTGGCGCAGCTGTTTCTTATTTTATTGGTTCGGCCTGGGGTACATGGGGTATTCTGATGCCTTTAGGAGTGTCAATGTCGATTGCCGCCGATATTTCTCTTCCGCTTGTAATAGGCGCTGTTTTTGCGAGCGGAACATTCGGCGCTTTTGCCTCCCCCTTAAGCGATGATACAAACACGATCGCCAGAATCCTCAATTTATCAGTTATGGAGTATGCCAGGTTCAAATTGAAGCCTGCGCTGATCGCAGCAGCCATTACGGCTGTATTATATGGCGCTACCGTTTTTTTCTTATAGTGAGTACATCTAGTTTGGCAGTTGTTTATCTTGCGGATGTTTATGGGAGTTTTCACTGGATTTGTTTCTATGCCACAAGCTTTTATTCCATGTCATTGTCATTTCTCGCAAGATTATAATGCATTTTTTATTCATCTTTAAAATAAATCATGGATTGATCTTCTAAATATGATGTGTATAATATATATTATACACATCATATTTAGTTTGAAATTCATTAGGAAATGAGGACAGTAAATGGCAAAGAACACTGGAGAGTGGTCCTTATTTCATATACAAAATCACATAAAACAAAAGTACGCGGCAAAATTTTAAAAAGCGCATCACAAGCTTTCCGGACCAACGGCATCAAAGAGGTAAGTGTGCCGCAAATTATGAAAGGCGCCGGCCTTACCCATGGCGGTTTTTATGCACATTTCGAAAGTAAAGACAAACTAGTTGCGGAGGCATGCCAATACGCTATTGAAGAAACAACTGCTTTCTTACAAAAAGCAGCCGACCAAGCGCCTGCTAATCAACAAATTCAAACCGTAATCGATAATTATTTAAGTAAACATCACCGGAATATGCCAGAAGAAGGCTGTATTATTCCTACTTTATCCAGTGAAATTTCTCGGTCTTCGCAAGAGGTGAGGCAAGTGTTTACCGAAGAGATAGACGGTTTCTTCGACTTTGTTTCCACCCTCGTTAGAGAAGACAAGATAAAAAGCATAGCGATCGTTAGTACGATGGTTGGCTCCCTTCTATTGGCACGATCTGTTGATGATCCAGGTTTAAGTGATGCCATTTTGGATGCCGGTAAAGAGTATGCCAAAGAAATTGTTTCTAAATAACCACTATAACGGGTGTTTCGTTAATCAAGTATCCCATATCTTATATTATAGACTATTTTACGTATGAAAAACTCGAATGATAGACTCCTTCCATGTCATCATTCGAGTTTTTTAGTTTAGAAACAGTTATTAAGGTAAATTCGAGCTCCCCATCAAATAGCGATCTACCTCTCGTGCCGCTTCACGGCCTTCGTTGATGGCCCAGACAATCAGACTCTGGCCTCTTCTTGCATCTCCTGCTGCGAAGACAGCTTCGATATTTGTGGTATATTGGCCGTATATAGCGTCTACTACATTACGGGCAGTTGTGTTCACGCCAAATTGCTTTAATAGCGGCTGTTCGGCACCTTCAAAACCAATTGCGATAAATACAAGCTGTGCCGGCCAGATTTTTTCAGTACCTGGCAGCTCTTTGAACACGTACAGACCATTCTCATCCTCCACTTTTTCCATTTGGATGGTGTGTAGTTCCTTTAAGTTGCCATCGTCATCAGCGACGAGTTTTTTGGTTTGAATGGAATATTTACGTGGATCTTCACCAAATGCTGCTTCTGCTTCCTCATATGCATATTCAAGCGTAAATACATTAGGAGGTACAGGCCACATATTATCTGAAGTACGAGCCATAGGCAATACGGGATGTTTACCGAATTGAACAACACTATTGCATTTTTGGCGCAGTGCTGTCGCAACACAGTCAGCTCCAGTATCTCCGCCTCCTATAACGATAACATCCTTTCCCTCTGCATCAATAAACTGGCCATCTTCAAAGTTGGAATCTAGTAAACTTTTAGTTGAAGTTGATAGATAATCCATTGCAAAATGAACACCTTTTGCTTCACGGCCTTCAAGCCCTAAATCACGTTGCTTTTGAGCACCGATACAAAGAATGACCGAATCAAATTGTGCGCGTAATTCATCTGCCGTAATATCTTTTCCTACCTCAGTGTTTGTAACAAAGTCAATGCCTTCCTGGGTGAGTAATGTAATCCGGCGTTCGACAATGTCCTTTTCAAGCTTCATGTTTGGAATTCCGTATGTCAAGAGGCCTCCTGCACGATCTGAGCGCTCAAATACGGTTACAGAATGGCCGGCTTGGTTTAATTGGTCGGCACTTGCTAACCCGGCAGGCCCCGAACCGACAATCGCGATTTTCTTTCCGGTGCGCTTCTCAGGGATTCGCGGTGTAATCCAGCCGTTTTCAAACCCTTTATCAATAATCGCACGCTCAATGCTTTTAATGGCCACAGCCGGATCGGTGATCGCAAGCGTACAAGATCCTTCACACGGTGCGGGGCAGACACGCCCCGTAAATTCAGGAAAATTATTGGTTTTTAATAGGCGGTCCAATGCTTCCTTCCATTGACCCCGATACACTAGATCATTCCATTCAGGAATTACGTTATGAATGGGACATCCAGATGTAACCCCATTAATCTCTGTTCCGATATGGCAGAAAGGAGTGCCGCAATCCATACAGCGGGCTCCTTGTGTACGCAATGTTTGATCAGGTAAGGGAGCTGAATATTCTTTCCAGTCATTTAAGCGTGTAAGGGGCTTCCTTTCGGGTGCTTTTTCGCGCTTATAGTCGATAAATCCTGTTGCTTTTCCCATCTTCCTTCCCCTTTCTTACTGTGCTACAACTTCTGGTACTTTCGTTGCTGCAGTTTCTTTCTTCCCTTGAATAGCATTCGTTTTAAAAGCCGTCATAACAGCTTGATCATCCGTTAAGCCTGCATTTTTTTGAGCCTGGATACTATTTAGCATTCTCTTATAGTCTTTTGGAATGACTTTGACAAATTTATTTAAAGTTTCCTTCCAGTTATCCAGTACAAAAGCAGCTTTAGGACTTCCGGTATATTGGTAGTGTTTTGCGATCATTTCTTTAACAGTGCGACTCTCTGCATTGTCCTGTAGTGTTTCAAACTCTATCATTTCTTTATTGCATAATGACTTGAATTCGTCTTCAGATTCTGTATAGATGTACGCAATACCGCCAGACATCCCTGCGCCGAAATTTTTACCGACATCACCTAATATAACGACGTTTCCACCAGTCATATATTCACAGCCATGATCTCCAATTCCTTCGACAACTACATTTGCCCCGCTGTTACGGACAGCAAAACGTTCACCTGCGCGGCCATTAATATAAGCTTCGCCACTGGTTGCCCCATAAAATGGCACGTTACCGATGATGACATTGCCGTCTGAAACTAGCGCTGATTCTTTAGGTGCGGAAACGATAATCTTTCCGCCAGACAGTCCTTTTCCGACATAGTCATTGGCATCACCCGTTAAATATAAAGACATGCCCTTTGGCACAAATGCTCCAAAACTTTGCCCCGAGGAACCTGTGAAACGAAGAGTAATCGTATCTTCAGGTAATCCTTGTTCACCATAGCGTTTTGAAATTTCACTTCCGACAATCGTTCCCACAACACGGTTCGTATTTCGAATTTTCAGGTCAAGCTCAATCGGCTGTTGTGACTCTATCGATGGTTGAACCACATGCAGAATTTCCTTGATATCTAAAGACTCATCGATCTTATGATTCTGAGGCGTTTTAAAAGTCCGTACACCTTTTGGTTGATAAAGTAGGGTAGTCAGATCTAAATGTTTTGCCTTCCAGTGCGCTTTTGCACGCTCACTTACGCTCAACACATCTGTTCGTCCAACCATTTCTTCAACGGTTCTAAATCCAAGCTCTGCCATAATTTCACGAACTTCCTCGGCAACAAAGCGCATATAGTTAACGATATGGTCAGGATTTCCCATGAATTTCTGGCGAAGCTCCGGATTTTGTGTGGCCACACCTACAGGACAGGTATCCAAGTGGCATGCACGCATCAAGACACAGCCTAAAACGACAAGCGGCGCGGTGGCGAATCCGAATTCTTCTGCTCCAAGCAGGGCGGCCATGACAACATCTTTGCCAGTCATCAATTTTCCGTCCGTTTCCAGGACGACACGCTCACGCAACCCGTTGAGCATCAAGGTTTGATGTGCTTCTGCAAGCCCTAGCTCCCACGGAAGCCCTGTATGCTTGATACTTGTTTTAGGTGATGCTCCTGTGCCTCCATCATAGCCACTAATGACAATGACATCAGCGGCTCCCTTTGCCACACCGGCTGCAATCGTGCCGACACCTGCTTTTGCGACAAGTTTGACACTGATCCTTGCCTCACGATTTGCATTTTTTAAGTCATGAATTAGCTGTGCTAAATCTTCAATTGAATAAATGTCATGATGAGGCGGTGGCGAGATTAATCCAACACCAGGTGTTGAACCGCGTACATCGGCGACCCATGGATATACCTTATTTCCTGGCAGCTGGCCGCCTTCACCGGGTTTCGCTCCTTGTGCCATTTTAATTTGAAGCTCATTAGCGTTAACAAGATAATGACTCTTGACTCCAAAACGGCCTGAGGCAATTTGTTTAATAGCGCTGCGGCGATTGTCGCCATTTTCATCGATGATAAAACGATCAGGATCCTCTCCACCCTCACCGCTATTACTTTTTCCGCCTAGACGATTCATGGCGATTGCAAGAGCCTCATGAGCTTCCTTACTTAAAGAACCAAATGACATCGCACCCGTTTTAAAACGGCGAACGATCGAATCAACGGATTCAACCTCATCAATGGATAAGGATTGACGGTTTTCGCCAAATGAGAATAAATTCCGTAAAAAGCCGATTCTTTCTTCATTTGCCGCCATAGAAAATTGTTTAAATAAGCTATAATCATTTTTACGGGCAGCCCACTGCAGCATATGAATCGTTTTTGGATTAAAGGCATGGTGTTCCCCATCGCTTCTCCACTGGAAGTCACTTCCGGAATCTAACGTACGATCATAGGAATCGGCATAAGCGGATCGATGGCGCATTAACGCTTCCTGAGCAATTGTCTCAAGTCCAATACCATCCAGTTGTGAGGCAGTACCGGTAAAGTAACGATGGATTACATCTCCGCTAATCCCAACTGCTTCAAAAATTTGCGCACCGCGATAACTTTGGACCGTTGATATTCCCATTTTTGACATTGCCTTTACTACGCCTTCTGTAACACCCTTTACATATAAACTTACAGCTTCCTCAAGGGTTACAGACAAATTGCCTTCTTCGATCGCTTCCTGATATGATGCGAAGGCGAGATATGGATTAATCGCATCAACACCATATCCAATTAAGGCTGCAAAGTGATGTACTTCCCTCGCCTCTCCCGTTTCTACAAGGATGCTCACCTTTGTGCGATTTCCTTGGCGAATAAGATATTGATGTAACGCACTCGCTGCTAACAGGCTTGGAATCGGGGCTTCTTTTTCGTTCATGTTACGATCGGATAAGATAAGCAAACATACACCCTCTTCAATCGCTTTTTCAGCCTGTGAGCGAATGGAATCAAGCGCACTTTCTAAATCATCTGAAAATAACGTATCGATTACCCTGGATTTGAAGTCAGGTTGCTGATTTGCCTTTACTTGATTCAATTGGGAATTCGTTAGAATTGGTGTATCAAGCTGAATTCGGCGGCTATTCCCCTTTTCGGGGTGAAGGATATTTCCTTCTTGCCCCAATAAAGTCATCGTCGAAGTGACAATTTGCTCACGAATCGCATCAATCGGCGGGTTTGTAACTTGTGCAAATAATTGCTTGAAATAATTAAATAGAGACTGAGGGCGATCTGATAGAACTGCCAACGGCATGTCATTGCCCATAGAACCTAACGGATCTTTTCCTTCTGTCACGATTGGAAGTAAATATTTATGAATATCTTCATACGTATATCCAAACGCTTTTTGACGAAGGAATAAATCTTTTCCTGTCACTGCTTCTGTTTCTTTTCCTAGATTCTCTAAATTCACAAAATTTTCATCTAACCATTCCTGATAAGGAAAAGCTTGTGCCATCTCCGTTTTAATTTCTTCATCAGAAAGGATTCGTCCCTCTTCAAGGTCAATAAGCAGCATTTTACCTGGGCTTAACCGATCTTTATATAGTACATTTTCTGCCTCCACATCAATTACACCGACTTCGGAGGAGAAAATAATATAATCATCTTTTGTGACATAGTATCGAGCTGGACGTAATCCATTTCGATCCAAGACAGCTCCAATTTGTTTACCATCCGTAAAGGAGATGGCAGTAGGTCCATCCCATGGCTCCATTAAACTGCTATGATATTCATAGAAGGAACGTTTTTCCTCAGTCATATGAGGATTTTCTGTCCATGGTTCTGGAATTAACATCATCGCTGCATGCGCTGGTTTACGCCCTGCCAGGACAAAAAACTCCAGAGCATTATCCAGAACAGAAGAATCGCTGCCATCCGCATCTAAGATAGGAAGCACCTTCTGTAAATCATCTCCAAAAGCTTCAGATACGAATTGCTGCTCACGTGCTTTCATCCAATTCATATTGCCGCGGAGCGTATTGATCTCCCCGTTATGGATGAGATAACGGTTAGGATGTGCCCTTTCCCAGCTTGGAAAAGTATTGGTACTAAAGCGGGAATGCACTAAAGAGAATGCCGATACAAAGTCCTCATCTTGAAGGTCTAAATAAAAGGCATCCACTTGTCCAGGTGTCAGCAGCCCTTTGTAAACAATTGTTCGACTAGAAAGGCTAGCAAAGTAAAAACGTTCGCCACTCTCTTTCACCCAATTTTCCGCTTGCTTACGAATGATATATAATTTTCTTTCGAATGCAAGATCATCTATAATGTTTTCATTTGCGCCGATAAAAACCTGCCGAATGACCGGACAGCTTTGTTGTGCAACTGTTCCGATTGTTCCGACATTTATTGGTACAGTTCTCCATCCTAAAACAATCTGTCCCTCTTGCTCAATAAATGTATTTAAACGAGCCTCAATTTCTTTACGCTCCATATCATTATTTGAAAAAAAGATCATTCCAACACCGTAGCGTCCTTTTTCCGGTAAGTTCATATCTGAGCATGTCTTTCGAAAAAAATCATCAGGAATTTGTACCATTAAACCGGCTCCGTCACCGGTTAGAGGGTCACTCCCCTGACCGCCTCGATGGTCTAATTGACAAAGCATTTGCAGGCCTTTTTTGACGATGTCGTGTGTAGCGAGCCCTTTAATATGTGCATATAAGCCGATTCCACATGCATCATGTTCAAATTCAGGACGGTAGAGACCTTGTGCTTTTGGCATTTGATTATATGTCATGTTATTCCCCCCGTTTTTTACTCTTGGCCATTGCCGATTATATATGTTTTATTGTAAGTTATTTAATTAATCTCAAACAATACATAATTTAGATAATACCCATCTCAATTTGAGATGAATATTCGTGATCAGGGAGTGAAACAACGTAAAACACTTATCTATCGCAAGTTAGGTGAGAGATATCCTGTCTTTTCACATTTAACGTAGTGTACCTAAACTGGTAAAAAGTAATAAGTGTACATCCTTTTTTGAAATTAAAAAAAGCCGTGAATAAAAGACAATGTCTTTTATTCACGGCTTTTTCGATTCTTAGCCAGATTCTTTTTGCATAACTTCTATTACATAAGTAGTTCCGGAACCTGTAAATATTCAGCAAAAGTAGATATAAATATTCCCGCAGGCTCTCCATCGATAATTCGGTGGTCAAATGTCAGCGACATTCCCATCATCTCGCCAATAATAATTTGATCATCTTCCACGACCGGTTTCTTTTTAATACTATGAACCCCTAGAATTGCTGCCTCGGGATAATTAATGATAGGAGTGGCAAAAAATCCTCCCTTACTGCCTGTATTTGATATGGTAAATGTGCTTCCTGTCAGTTCCTCTGCCGTTAATTGCTTTGAATGCGCTTTATTTGTAAGCCGCTCCAACTCCATCGCCATTTCAAAAATTGATTTTTGATCTGCATTTTTAAGTACAGGAACGATAAGCCCTGCTTGAGTTGCTGTGGCAATCCCGATATGAATAGAAGGATGATAGATAATCTCCATATTTTCTTCATCAACTGAAGAATTAAACACTGGGATCTGGGTGAGTGTTTTTGCAACGGCCTTAATGATAAAAGGGAGATAAGTCATTTTGATCCCTTTTTTCTCGGCATAAGGTAAAATTCTTTTCCTCGCTTCTACCAATCTTGTAACATTAATCTCTTCCATTCCTGTACATTGTGCAGCAGCAAGCTGTGAACGCTTCATATTTTCAAAGATTTTCTTGCGAATTCCCTTTATTCTTACCCTTTTTTCGGTTTCTGGGAACTCGATTGGTAATCTTTTATCGACCGGTTTTTCAATAGTAGATACAGCCTCGTTCGTTTGATCCAATCGTTCTTTGAATGCTGTTACATCCCCGGCTGTAACCCTTCCGCCTTTGGCAGAAGGAGTTACGTTTATGAGGTCAACACCCAGCGTTCGCGCAAGTTTTCTAACACCGGGCGCTGCTATGACACGATTTGATACTTTTGCACTTGTATGTATCGAGGAAACAGAGTTTTCAAAATGTAAGTCTTCCTTTTCTTGTCCACAGGAAGCTTTGCTGTTTGATCCGTTTTCTATTTGAAAGCGGATCAATGGTTCGCCTACCTTGACGATTTCTCCCTCCTCGGCACCAAGAGATTCAACAATACCAGTATAAGGAGATGGGAGTTCCACAACAGCCTTGTCGGTTTGAACTTCGACGATATTTTGATTTTCTTTCACAAAATCGCCTGTCTTAACGAACCAAGTAACTATTTCTGCTTCATGCAATCCTTCGCCAATATCCGGCAGTATAAACATATAACTCATGGTCGTCTTCCTTTCTATTAAGAATAAGAGAGCATTTCTTCAATCGCCTTATTAATCCTTTCAACATTTGGAAGCCATTCGTCCTCGACCATTGGAAATGGATAAGGCGTATCAAAGCCAGCTATCCGTAAAATAGGTGCAAACATATAAAACATAGCTTTTTCACTGATTAACGCAGCAAGTTCTGCACCGACCCCGCCTGACTTGACGGCTTCGTGTACGATCATGACCCTTCCCGTCTTTTTCGCTGATTGGATAATGGTATCCAAATCTAGCGGTGCGATCGTTCTCAGATCAATTATTTCTATTGAGAGATTCTTTTGTTCCTCCCACTCTTTTACCGCCTTTTGTACAGTATGGATGCTTTGGCCCCAGCTGATAATCGTTAAATCGTTTCCATCTTGAATGACCTTTGCTTTTCCGATTTCCACCTCATAATCTTCTTCGGGTACATCTTCGCTGAAAGCGCGATATAATTTCATTGGTTCCAGGAATAATACCGGGTCTTCATCCCGTATCGCAGATGTCAAAAGCCCTTTTGCATCATATGGAGTACTTGGCATGACAACTTTTAATCCAGGCGTATGTAAAAATAATGCTTCTAAGCTATCTGAATGCAATTCTGGCGTCCTGACTCCGCCGCCATAGGGAGCGCGAACCACCATCGGGGCGCTAAATTTACCGCCTGATTTAAACCGGAGTCTGGCAGCCTGTGAAGCCATTTGATCCATTGCCTCATAGATGAATCCTAAAAACTGAATTTCAGCAACCGGTCTGAGTCCTCTTGCAGCCATCCCGACTGCCGCTCCAATAATCGCAGATTCGGCAAGTGGTGTGTCCACCACACGTTCTGCTCCAAATATGTCCATTAATCCATCCGTTACACGAAAGACACCGCCATTTCTGCCAACGTCTTCTCCTAAACAAATAACGCGGTCATCCTGGAGCATCTCGCTTTTCAATGCCGCATTTATTGCCTGGACCATATTCATTACGGTCATACCGAAACTTCTCCTCTCTTGCTGCTGTTCTGTTGCTCTTCTAAATTGGATGTTTTTTTATGATAAACATTTTGAAATATATCATCCAGCCCGCTTCTTGGGGTTTGAATGGCAGTCTGATAGGCTTCGGTCATCTTTTGTTCAGCTATAGCCGTTTCTTCTTCTTCCTGCGTCTCATTCCATAAATGATTATGGATTAAATAGTGCTTCATCCGTAACAGAGGATCTTTTTGTTTCCAAGCGGATAATTCTTCTTTGGTGCGGTATTTTGTTGGATCATCTGCCGTTGTATGAGGACCTTGACGATAGGTAACAGCTTCAATCAATATCGGCTTTCCTTCCTTGGCAAGCTGAACCGCTTTTTTCATCGTTTCATAAACAGCGAGGACATCATTACCGTCAACCTGTATGCTTGTTAGGCCATAAGCAATGCCTTTTTGGGCAATCGATTTGCTGGCAGTCTGACTGGAAAGCGGCACGCTGATGGCCCATTGATTATTTTGCACGAAAAAAATGACAGGCAATGAATTCACTCCGGCAAAATTAAGCGCTTCATGAAAATCACCTTCAGACGTCGCACCATCACCGAGGTAGGCCACACTTACCTGTTTTTCTTTTTTATACTTGCTCGCCCATGCACTTCCGACAGCATGCAGAGTCTGACTGGCAATGATGATTTGAACAGGGAACATATGAGCGTCCGGATCTCCGCTTCCTGAATGGTGGCCCATTGTATAGAGCAATGATTGCGACGCAGGAACTCCGCGGACCAGGGAAACAGCCACTTCCCGGTAAGATGGGAATACCCAGTCGCCTTTATCCAAAGCCGCGGCGCTGCCTACCTGTGCAGCCTCCTGTCCTGTAAATGGAGCATAAGTTCCAATTCTCCCCTGTCTTTGCAATTTTAGCGCCCGTTCATCAAAAACCCTGGAAAAAATCATTTGTTTATAAAGCTGGAGCAACTTATCATCGGGAATATCCGGCTTCTCCCCAACAAGCTTCCCTCCTTCATTTAGCAGCTGAAACATATCAACAGTTACGCAACTTTCATTTATCCAATTCATAGTAAACCTCCTTTATCAATAAACTTCGATAAAGTTGCTGAATTTTCCTTTGATTTAGCAAGAATTGTTCGTTTTTAATATGAAGAGCGGAAGCGCCCAAAAAAAGGAAGTCAACATCAGTGTTATTTTGTTGCTAAATTTACGGTTTGGTTGCTAATCTCTCCTTTTTTATCCAAAAGATTGTAAAGGGGTTGTTCCAAAGGTGAAAACTGGCTAGGCTGCTTGTACTGGACGCTGTACACACTGAAAAAGGTATAGTTTCTTTTTTAAAAAAGAGCTGCATCAGCAGCCCTTAATTTCAGTATTAACGAAATACGTTTTTTCGTAATTCAGCAGCAGCATCGCTAATCGATTCAGCATGGCTTATCGCCGTAATCACGGAAACGCCATCAGCGCCTGCTTTGATAACAGGTTTTGCATTTTCGGCAGTGATTCCGCCAATTCCAACGATAGGTGTTTTCAGTCCTTTTTTTCGGATTTCTTCAATAAGATACGTTCCTTGAACGGACCGAACGTCTTCCTTTGTATTAGTAGGATAGATCGGACCTATCCCAAAATAATCGGCTCCAGCTTGAATCGAAGTCATCGCTTCTTCATAAGTATGGACAGAAATGCCAAGGGTTTTATCCCCTATCTTCTCTCGTACCATTTCAACAGGATCATCTTCTTGGCCTATATGAACACCGTCCGCATTTAGCGCCATAGCCAAGTCAATATCATCATTGATAATAAAAGGAATATGATTTTCGATACAAATACTCTGCAACTCCTTGGCAAGTTCATATTTTTTATCCCCTGCCAAGGCACCCTTTCCCTTTTCCCGATATTGAAAGAGGGTAATCCCTCCTGCTATCGCTTCTTTTAAGACCTCCGCAGGGTTTTTTGTACAATTCGTACTGCCCATTATAAAATAGACCTTTAATAAATCTTTTAATGAATCACTGTTGGATCTCGCCATGTTCGGTTCCTGCTCCTTTTTTTCTGAAAGCCCAATGATTTGTAGGGCCATGGCCGTGGCCGATATCCAGTTGATCTTCGATAGCTGCCTGAATAAAGCTTTTCGCTTTGGCAACAGCGTCATATACAAGGTGCCCTTTGGCCAGCTCGGCCGCAACAGCCGCGGAAAAGGTACATCCTGTGCCATGGGTGTTCTTTGTGTTAATTCGTTTGCTCTTTATAAACACAAATTCAAGGCCGTCGTAGAAAAGATCCACCGCTTGATTTGGATCTTCATCATGGCCACCTTTTATGACTACATTTTTGACACCTAATGCAAGCAGCTTTTTGGCGGCTTCTTTTTTATCCTCAGCCGTTTGGATAGACAAGTTCGTCAATACTTCAGCTTCCGGAATGTTGGGTGTAATCACAGTGGAAAGGGGCAGTAAAAATTGTATTAAAGCAGATATGGCTTCATTTTGCAGCAAGGACGCCCCGCCTTTAGCAATCATAACGGGGTCGACCACGACATTAGTCCAATGATAATGGTACATTTTTTTTGCAACTGCCTCAATGATTTCAGCGTTAAAAAGCATACCTGTTTTAACGGCATCTGCGCCGATATCCTCTCCGATCGAGTCAATTTGTGTCATAACCGCTTCAGCAGTCATCGGGTATACTGCTTGTACTCCCAATGTATTTTGAGCCGTTACTGCAGTCAAAGCAGACATTCCAAAAACTTCTAATTCCTGAAAGGTCTTTAAATCGGCCTGGATCCCTGCTCCGCCTCCACTGTCAGAGCCCGCAATTGTCAATGCCTTTTTCATAGTTGTTTGCCTCCTTTCTTGTCTATTTGCAACTTTTTAACATCTCCATATTGATCAATATCACTGGAAGAAACTTTAGACAATTGATTTAAGAATTCGATTTGGAAACTGCCTGGTCCCTGCTCAGCTGTTTTTCTTGCCGCGATTTCAGCCGTAACCCCATAATAAGTTAACGCTGAAACAGAGGCCTGCAGTATATCTTTTTCAACCGCTGCGAACGCCCCAATCACAGAAGTTAACAAACACCCGGTGCCTGTGACTTTTGTAAGAATGGGATGTCCATTGGCAACCAGATAAGTTGTATCTCCATCAGTAATCACATCCTCTTTCCCAGTAGTGACCACCACGGTATTCAGTTTTTTAGCTGTAGAAATCGCTAGTTCAACAAAATCACCTTGTGTATTGCCAGCCTCTACTCCCTTGATGTTGGATTGTTTTCCTGCGACATTTGCAATTTCGGCCGCATTGCCTCTTATGACTGCCACGTTTATTTCGTTCATAATCTTTTGAGCGGTTTCTGTTCGGTAAGTTGTGGCGCCGGCTCCAACTGGATCAAAAATAACAGGGATTCCATACTCGTTTGCCGTCTTCCCGGCGATAATCATCGATTCCACAACAACCGGGTTTAATGTACCGATATTCAAAACGAGAGCCCCTGCTATCTTCGCCATATCGGCTACTTCTTCTGGAGCATACGCCATTACAGGTGATGCCCCAAGCGAAAGCAGTCCATTAGCTGTAAAATTAGTAACGACAACATTTGTAATATTGTGTATGAGTGGATTTACATCCCGTACTCTTTGTAACGAAGCACTTATCATTGGTTTATCCATTATATTCCCCTCCAACCTTAATCCATGACCAAACCGCCGTCTACCACCAGGTTCTGCCCAGTGACGGCTCTTCCCCAGGGTGAAGCAAAAAATAGGATCGCATCTGCTAATTCGTTAGGATCCGTTGCTTTTCGAAGCGGTGTCGAGGATTCGATTAAGGCAAAAACTTCTTCTGAAGTCGCCGAACTTGCATCCGTCATTTTTAACAGCCCGCCCGAAACCATATTAACAGTTATCCCGTATTGCCCCAATTCATTAGCCATATTCCGTGTAAAGCCTAACAAAGCAGCTTTACTTGTTGTGTAATCATGGTAGGCTACAACCGGATTTTGAAACAGGTTCGTGCCAATATTGATGATTCTTCCAAAGCCAATCTCCTTAAAATCAGGCAGCCCGGCCTGGATAGTGTTTAAGGCACCGCGTATCGAACTTTCAAGCTGGATTTGGAAATCCGCCCATGAAATTTCTGAAGCGTCCTTTTTTGAAACGGGATCAAACCGGAAATTCACAAGGGCATTGTTGACGATGGTTGTAACTGGTTGATTGAAATATTCGTTTGCCTGCCGGAACATCGCCTGAACTTGCTCATGATCGCGGACATCCGCCTGAAGCGCGATTGCGTTTGTGCCGATTTGTTCTTTAAGCTCCAAAGCTTTTTCCTCACTGTTAAAGTAGTTAATGACCACTTTAGCGCCTTCTCTGGCAAAAGCCTTGATCGTTTCACTTCCTAAACCACGGCTGCCTCCTGTTACCAGTACTACTTGCTCATTAATTCTCATCGTTATCATCCCCCTGAATGTAAAAAAACCAGATCCGTGAAAGGACCTGGTTTAGTATGTAAAGGAAAAAGGCTTTTTCCATTCACTACTTTCCTACGCTGGCATGATCCAGATCAGGTCTGAAGGGTTAAAAAACTTTGCATTTTCCTCTCAGCCCGTAAAACAGGGCACCCCTAGTAGCTTGATATTCTTTTCATTAATCATAGCGATAGAGAATCAAAATGTAAACTGGAAACTCTCGCTGCAACTATTTTCCTTATATTATAGAAAGCATCTTTATTTATTATATATCCGTTTAAAGATATATTCCTGTTTGGACTTATCTTCATCCTGCTGTAGCGTATGCGTGACAATTAACTCCCAGCCATAGGCGCCCAATTTATTCATTTCATGCTCCGTTGGACTGACTACTTTGATGTACTCCCATTGGATCTTGCTTAGGTTAAGGTTTCTTAATCGTGCCAGTTCGTTTTTATTCCAGTCGGCTTGCTGCTTCTTTTTTTGTACTTCCCACTTTTTTATCTCTTTTTCAAAAATAAACTTCTTCGGTTTATGGCAATTGGGACAAGTATCGGTGGTAAATGTCACTAATCGTTTACAGTAAAAACAAACGTTTGTCTCATTTTCCATTTGGAATCACCTCTCAAGAAAATAATATTCTGAGGGTCTGCATTTCTGACTGCTTTTAGCTGATTAAAATCGGCTTCGCTTAACGAAATAAATAAAAAATGATAATATGTTTAGTAAGATCAGTAATAAAATAGGAGTGACAAAATGAGTGTACATAAAGATCTTGCAATTCATGCAAGGAAACAAAACGAAATTTATAATCACTTTTTAAGCTTGGATCAGGAACGTGAAAATTATATCGAACAAACAGTTGCCTTATGTAAACAGGGACGTCCATTTACGACAGATAAAATAAATGAAATAACGAACGAAATGAACCGTCTGCCCAAATTGCGGATTATTCCAAATCGAAGAAACGTTACGGCTGATATGATTGAGGAGTATGTGAAAACTTTATAAAAAATCACTTGAAAACAAAAAAGCTGCGAATAACAGATAACGTCTGTTGCTCGCAGCTTTTCTTTACCCACTGTTTAACCGTTTTCTAGCAGCCGTTGTATTAAATGAACATATTAACCAATAATACACCGGCGAAAGCGATAAATGAAAGTAGGGTCTCCAATACCGTCCAGGTTTTAAAAGTTTCTTTGACGGTCAAACCCAAATATTCTTTAACCATCCAGAACCCAGCATCGTTTACGTGTGAGAACATTAATGAACCTGCACCTGTTGCAATTACAAGCAATTCCAGATTTACACCTGACATATGTTCAATGATTGGGGAAACGATTCCGGCGGCTGTCGTTAAGGCGACTGTCGCTGAACCTGTCGCAATCCGGATAAGACCCGCTATCATAAACGCTAAAACAAGCGGGGAAAGCGATAAATTCTCGGACATTTGACCAATGGTATCACCTACGCCGCTATCAATTAGAATTTGTTTAAATCCACCACCTGCACCAATGATTAAAATAATCGAACCGACGGGCAGCAAGCTTTCCTCTGTTAGCTTTTTAATAACAGTCCCGTCCATACCCTGGCGAATACCTAGGAAATAGAAAGCAGCGAAACATGTAATTAAAAGGGCGATGGCAGGGCTGCCAATAAATGCGGAAAATTTCATTAAGCCATCCGGCAATGACATATACGGTGCCATAGCTGATAAAATCATTAATATGACGGGCAATAAAATAATGAAGAAGGAAATTCCCGTGCCAGGTAATGTTTTTCCCCTCTGATTAATGCGAATTAACTCTGGCTCTCCTTCAGGTATCACGCGTGTATTAATCCACTTAGCAAATAATGGGCCTGCGATAACAGCGGCAGGAATGGCAATGATCAGTGCTAAACGAAAAACAGAGATATTTTTCTCCAACATAAAAAGGGAGAGAATCAGTTCCCCTCGTATGTTGTTGTTTTAGTCCGTAGCCAATATAACTATACGGTTTTTTAGCGTCAAGTGAAAGGGACTAAATCATCAGTGAAAGTTTGTTCTCTGATTCCCAAGCACATTGGAATGGCTCTTCTACGCAAAAATAAATAGCCCTTGCATGAACAAGGACTGCTTCTCTTGATTTGTTCTTTAATACACGTATGACTCCGATAGATTGATTCTGAAATTGACCATTAAAAAGAGGAAGGGAAGCCCTTCCTCTTTTTAATTACTCCCTAATGGAGATTAATTTGTTTTTCTTTGGCGGATCATCATCGCTGCAATGATAGATGCCAGTGCGAATCCGATGATTGACCACATGATCACGTCATTGGACTGGTCTTGTTCACTCATGCCGCCCATACCTGTTTTTGGCATATCAGTAGGCATGTTGCCCTGGAATTTATCAGGGAATTGGTTCACGATGGCTCCGGATAACCCTTCTCCAACCATAAACATGTGAGCATAGGCAGTACGGACTGTCGGATACGTTGTATTGTAGTCTTCTTCTACGTAAGTATTAAATGCTTTTAATAAATCATCCACATGTACTTTTAAGCCTGCTTCGAGATCGGATGCTTTCAAACGGCCTTCTGTGGCAGTTTCAAGGAATTTTGCTTGTTCGACACGGTACTCATCAAGTTCGTTAACGGCCATGTCTTTTGCTTTTTGATCATTTCCACCTGTGGCTTTTACATAATCCACAAAGTAGCCGATATGGCTGCTCCAAATATCTTTAAATTGCTTGGCTGCTTCTTCTCCATAAACGGAGCCAATCGCCTTTGACAAGTCATCTGTATTTTCATTTAACGCACCTGCAGCAGCGTCAAAATCTTTTGCTCCGGTTGCTCCTTTTTGCATAGCAAGGATAGCGAGACCCGCATGTTCTGACAATAAATAATTTAAGTGTTCACGCAGATCAGCCGCTGGCGTATCTGATTTGGTGTTTTTGAACTTTTCAGGGAATTGTGCTGTGATTGCGCCGGAGAGGCCTTTCCCTACCATAAACATATGGTCAATCGACTCTCTCACGGTGTCATAAGCTTTATCGTAATCTCCAGCTACATAGCTGTCAAATGCCGTAATAAGCTCATTTACGTGTACGTTCAACGTTTTTTCAAGATCTGCGGCCATTAATTTTCCGCCTGTTGCTTTGTCTAAGAAGTCTGCTTGCTTGACACGATATTGATCTAAGTCAGCCTTTGCTTTTTCCTTTGCTGCTTCATCTTTGGCACCGGTCGCTTTTACATAGTCAACAAAGTATCCAATATGGCTGCTCCAGATTTCTTTAAATTGGTTTCCAGCTTCTTCTCCATACACAGAACCAACCGCTTTGCTTAAATCATCTGTGTTTTTGGAAAGGGCGTCTGCTGAAGCATTAAAGTCTTTGGCTCCATCTGCTCCTTTTTGCATGGTGATAATGGCAAGATACGCGTGTTCGGACAATAAACTATCCAGTGTGGCTCTTAAATCAGCTGCCGGGGATTTAACAGTAGCTGAATGTGCCATTCCTGTTCCATTATTGGAATGGGATTCATGCCCAGAGGCACTTGCCACACCCATGGTTGGGAGTAATAGAGATATACTAAGAGGAACAGCTACTAAAGACTTTTTTAATTTCATTTGAAAACACTCCTTCTTTTTTGTATTTACTAGAATAACGTTACAAATAAAATTTCAGATCACTTTTTAAAAAAACTATTTTCATATTTTTCATTTTTATATGATTCCTGCCTTTACCTCTCTTTTAATCAATAAAGCGCTTTTTTATATCTTCATAGAGAATAACGTCTAAAAAAAGCTCTACGATCACTCTTTTAAAATAAAAAACGGATGAGAGTTTTTTCTTTCAGCCGTTAATTGAGATCTGCAAATGAAAGAAGCCTCCGATTCAACCTTACAATTGAAAAGGAGACTCCCCAAGTATGCTCGATAACGGTGATAAATATATGATTCATCCTTCTTTTTGCAGCTGTGTCCTTTTGGCCGCATGCAGAATATCTTCTAAAGGAGAAATCCTGCCTAGTTCATCTTTATGGACAATATGTTTCCGTTCAAATTTTGTGGGACTATCGATTCCCGCCGCGGCTGCCAGGTTATAAAGACCTTCACGCTGGGAAACAACATAGTTGCAGACCCTGAAATACTTTTCTTCTATACTAAGGCCGTCCTGAAGTTTCTTATTTGTCGTAGCTACACCTGCCGGACAATTATTTGTATGGCAAACCTGTGCCATGATACAGCCGACGCTGATCATGAATCCCCGTGCAACATTGACTAAATCAGCCCCCATGGCAAGGGCAATCGCGATTTTGTCAGGCGTTATTAGCTTTCCTGACGCGATTAATTTAACCCGTTCCCTGACGTCATATTTTTTTAGCATTTCATCTACCACAGGAAGTGCGGATTGTATTGGCAAACCTACCGAATCAGCAAGCTCCTGGAATGTGGCACCCGTTCCACCTTCGCCGCCATCTATAGTGATAAAATCTGGGCCTTTGCCGCTTTCCTTGATGTATGAAACCATATTTTCAAGCGCATCCAAGTCCCCTATTACAATTTTTATACCAACTGGCTTCCCGCCTACGTCTCTTAATTTTTCAATAAAATCAAACATGGAAGGAACGTCGTCAAATTCATAAAACCGATTTGGGCTATTAATCGTTTTACCAGGCTCCACCAGGCGGATTTTCGCAATTTCTTCGGTAACCTTTTCACCTTCTACATGGCCGCCGCGCGTCTTTGCGCCCTGGGCGAGTTTTAATTCAAAGGCCTTTATTTCCTCCATTTCACTTTTCTTTTTAAATTCTTCCCAGGAAAAGTCCCCATTCGGTTTTCGAACACCGAATAAGTCCGGTCCTATTTGCATGATGATATCCGGTTTGCCTGCTAAATGGTGCTGGGATAACCCTCCTTCACCAGTGTTCATCCAAGTTCCGCCTGCAAGCCCTAACCCTTTCGATAACGCTGTAATTGCATTCTCCCCAAGTGCCCCAAAACTCATCGCTGACTGCCCTATTAACCCTTTTACCTTAAATGGCTGTCGGCATGTCCTTTCGCCCATAATAACTGCGTCTTCATCCCTTAAAAAATAGGGGTCGATCAAACGTTCTTCACTGTGTTCCTTTCTGGTAAAAAGGTTTTCCCCATCGCTTTTATATACACGGGTTTTGATTTTTTCGATGTTATCCACTTTCATTTCATCCCGCAGCTTTGGAAATAACGTGTTCCGGATATAAAAACCCTCGGCATTAAAATCCCTTGTTGAACCGAAGCCTATTAATCTTTCATTATATTTTCCCGCTTTCACGATGTCCTGGTATTCCTTCCTTGAAAAAGGCTTACCCTCATTATCATTGTGAAATAAATACTGTCTAAGTTCAGGTCCTATCTTTTCCGTAATATACCTGGCTTTTCCGAGAACGGGAAAGTTCCGCAAAATCGCATGCTGTTTTTGCCTGTCATCTTTGATATATAAATAGACAAACAAGGCAATCGGTATCAATACAAGTAAAGCGATAAAGATAATCAAAGCGATGACTAAGTAATCTGTTAGCCCCATTAAAACCCTCCTTTTCCATTACGTTAACGTTCCTTTGGCTTCTCTCAAAAAAGTCACAGCGAACTTAAGGCTTGCTGAATCGATACATTACCTGAGGAAACATCGAATGTTTTATTAAAAGTAGCTTCATTCTCGAGTGCTTCAATTAGGACAGCTGCCACGTCTTCACGGGCGATTTCCGCTGAATCGTTGTTGATCATTGCATCGAGAAGTATCGTTCCCTGACCGGGTTTATCGACTAGTTTACTGGGACGGATAACTGTATATGTAACATCTGCCTTTTGTAAAAGTTCATCAGGTATTTCTTTAGCTCCGATATTTCGCTTCGTGCCATCAGAAGATTCATTGGCGCGAACGGCACTCATTAAGATAAAACGCTTCACTCCCTGTTTTTCTGCATTCTCTACTGCGTTTATGACGGCCCGATGGTCGACGAGAACGGTCTTGTCCGTATCAGATTTCGTATTTATATCTGTTAAAAAGATGACGGCCTCATAATTCTGCAACAAAGAGTCATTTTGCTGTTCGTCATAAACTGCAGCATCAGTTGCTCCATCTTTTTTGAGATCTTCTAGCTGGTTTTCCTTACTTCCAATTGCCATGGTCTTATAATTCTTTTGATTAAGCTTTTTCAATACATGTTCACCGACACTTCCATGCGCTCCAAATACCAAAACATTCATTGAAAGCGCCTCCTTTCTCTTTCTAGTCCTTTTCCACTTGGATTCTTTTTTAAACCCAAGAAAAGTGAAAGTAGGGAAAGTAAGTACATTTCCTACTTACAAAAATAAAAGCATGCATCTCTGCATGCTTTTACCTTATTCTGTTAATAGCTGCCATTAGTTGTGCCATTTCTCTATACTTGGGCTTGTTCCGTGTATTGAACGGAAGCATACGGTCTTACTTCTTCTTTTTCCTTTACAACTTTATCAATTTTGTCAACAAACATCTGAAAAACTTTCTTTTTTTCTTCCAAATCTCTTATTTCATCTTTTAGTTGATTAAATTTTTGTTCAAACGGTTTATGGTAAAGCTCGCGGATGTTTCGAATGATTTCGTCATTAACAGTTGATTGAACAACCTGTTTTGTGATACTGAATTTATAGGAATAAACCTGAAGTTCACGTTTTATTTCTTCATACTCTTTATCTATCTCGTTTAATAAATCACATATTTCTTCTTTCCACTCTGCTAAAGACTTTTTTACATGCGCCTCCATGACCATCCATCTCCCTTTTTTATCTGTATCTCAATAAAAAGCCTTTCAGGCAATTTTACCAATAAATCTTTTCAATTTCTTTTCATTGGCGTTACAATACGAATAAATTTTGTCTTTCCGGGAGATTATGTTTTCAGAAATTACAGTCTATTTCAAGATATCTACTAATAAGTGTAATTTCCTGTCATTCTGGCACGATTCACACAAGTGCAGATGGGAGACACCCACCGCATCATCAGTGCCCCGCCCTTCTTCCTCAATGCCGCAGATTTCACATTTTCTCATAAGTTCCCGCCTCGCTTTATTATGATAGTAGGTTATCGTTCTGAAGATACAGTAGTGACATCATACCCAGCATCAAGGAGTGCTTGCTCGAAGTCGTGTAAAGAGGCCATTCGATTATCATATGTAAACGTGGCTTTATTACTGTACAGGTTTACCTCGGCTCCTTCGATTCCCCAAACACCGAGCAGGACGTTAAGAACTTTGTCGGCATCAACCTGGTTTTGCATACTTTTTACAACTACAACCGCTTCTTCATTCCTGTTCATCCTTTCTTGTTCTCCCCGTTCTGTAAAAATACTTCGCCCATTCCTTCCATAAAATCGACCATGGTTGTCATGGCTGCTCTTATTTCGGGGCTGCGCAGCCTTTTTCGCATTCTCCAAATCGTTTGTTTTTCGCCTTTTTCACCTGTTTTTGAAAGACGTTTGAGACCGTGCCCGACACCGTCTAGTATTGTATTTAGTTGGTCGGGCTGAAGGGCTCCTAAAAACCCGACAGCCCCCATTCCATTTTTAATGATATTATGCATTCCCGGCTGGTTAAATTGTTGGAGAGCTATCGCCCCAACCTCCGTACGCTGTTCGAGAAGAGCATGTGCTGCATCCAGAACTTTCATATCATGAAGCCCTTTTAAGATACCGATGGTTTTCATAATTGCTTCCCGATTCTCCGCAAGTTCTTTTACGATCTCTGCTACTGCTTTTGCCTGTTCTTCATCTTGTCTTGGTGCTTCTTTTTTAATTTGCCTGATTGCTCTCGCCATGTTCATCTCCCCTTATCTCAAACAACTCTTGGATCGGCGTGAAATCTTCCCGTTTCCATTTTTCTTCAACCCTGACGCTTATTTGGGGGATCCGGTTTCCAAAACGGTGATTTTCTTTTGGAAGTGGCCGCTCACCTTCACTTTCGATTACTTCCATTTTCACACCCATCTCTTTGTAGCTCGGTGTATGAGTGATTAAGTCGTGGTAGCTGCTCGTCAGCATGTTAACAGCCTCGTTATCATCTCTGGAATTCATTGGTAGGTAAAGTTCATTTCCTTGAACGCGGTCTGTTACAAGAACGCGGACCTCAACATGGCCATAAGGAGAAGTAAGCCCAACTAATGCCCCGTCTTCAAGATTACGTTCTTTCGCCAATTGTAAAGAAACTTCTAACCAAGGGTTTGGAACCTTATGGGTAAGTCCTTCCGACTTGTACGTCATATTTCCTTCATGGAAATGCTCAAGCAGGCGTCCGTTATTCAAATGTAAGTCATACTCTTCACCGGCGAAAACAGGAGGTGTCCAGTCAACAGGCACAAGCTTTGCTTTACCATCCGCGAAAGCGAATTTGTCCGTATATAATAATGGTGAATCTTTTCCGTCAGCTGAAACAGGCCATACAAGGCTGTTCCAACCTTCCAGACGTTCATAGCTGACCCCGGCAAACAGGGGTGCAAGTGATGCGGCTTCATCCATTATTTCGGATGGGTGTTTATAGTTCCAATTCGCACCAAAACGATTGGCCAACTCTTGAAAGATCTCCCAATCTGGTTTAGAATCGCCAAGCGGTTCAAATACTTTATGGAATCGTTGAATCCTGCGTTCCGTGTTTACAAACGTTCCATCTTTTTCAAGACTCGGGGCTGCTGGCAAGACTACATCAGCGAACTGAGCCGTCCTGCTAAAGAAAATATCCTGAACAACAAAGAAATCGAGTTTCTCAAATGCAGAATGGACATGATTCATATTAGAATCGACTATGGCCATTTCTTCACCAAAAAGATATAGCGCTTTTAATTTTCCATCATGAATCCCTTCGACCATCTGATGATTGTTGAAGCCGGGTTCTTCTGGAAGGGAAACTCCCCAGGCTTTTTCATAACGTTCACGGACTTTAGGATCCTGTACCGGTTCATATCCGGGAAACCAGGACGGCATCGTTCCAAAATCACAGGCACCCTGGACATTATTATGGCCTCTTAGAGGATAGGCACCTGTACCTGTACGTCCATAGTTACCTGTAATCAATAATAGATTTGATATAGCGGTACTTGTATCTGTTGCTCCCGTATGTTGTGTTACACCCATAGCCCATAAAATGCAGGTTGATTTTGATTCGTGAATCATCGTCGCAACCTTGATTAACTCTGCCTTTGTGAGATCTGTTTTTTCTTCGGCATATTCCAGTGTGAACTTTTCAAGGCTCTTTGCGAATTCATCATAACAGTTGACTCTGCTTTCAATGAACTGCCGATCCTCCCACTCTTGATCAAGAATGTACTTTGTAAGGGCGTTTATCCAAATAAGATCAGAGCTTGGCTTTGGATGAATGAAAACATCTGCCCGCTGAGCCAGTTCATGCTCTCTGATATCTGCTACGACTAATTTTTGTCCATGTAATTTATGGGCCCTTTTTACCCGGGTGGCTAAAACGGGATGGGATTCTGCCGGGTTCGCGCCAACAACAATCACAAGTTCAGCTGAAGCAATATCCTTTATTGTTCCGGAATCCCCACCGAGACCTACTGTTCTCAAAAGGCCCGCTGTTGCCGGAGATTGGCAATACCTTGAGCAATTGTCAACATGGTTTGATCCCATTATGCTCCGGGCAAACTTCTGAAATAAGAAGTTCTCTTCATTTGAACACTTGGAGGAAGCTATGTATCCAATGGAACCCGGTCCATGTTCTTCTTTGATTCCACCCAGCCTTAAAGCGATTAAATCAAGAGCTTCTTCCCACGTTGCTTCCACAAATTCTTCACCCTGGCGGATTAATGGTTTCGTCAAGCGTTCTTCACTGTTAACAAAATCCCATCCCCATTTTCCTTTTACACAGGTGGAAATTCCATTGACCGGTGCTTCTTCCATCGGCTGGATTTTCAAAATTTCACGGTCTTTTGTCCAGACTTCAAAGCTGCAGCCGACACCACAATAAGTACACACGGTTTTGGTACGCTTTATTTTTGATTTCCTCATCGAAGCCTCTACCTCTGAAATTGTAAAAATCTCCTTATATCCCGGCTCGACTTCTTTCGTTAAATCGATCATCGGCGCTAAAATTTTTGGAGGAATCCCCGTTAAAAAGCCTGCTTCTCCAAGCATTGATTTATCCATTAATGCATTGCATGGACAAACATTTACACAATGTCCGCAAGAAACGCATGATGATTGATCGATCGGCACATCGTTATCCCAGATGACGCGAGGGACTTCCCGATTCCAGTCAATAGTCAGGGTTTCATTTACCTGTAAATCCTGACATGCCTCCACACATCTGCCACACAGAATACATTGATCCGGCTCATAACGGTAAAAAGGATGGGAATTATCAGGCGGATAAGGCTTTGCCTCGAACGGATATTTTTGATGCTCAATCCCCATGTATTCCACTGTGTTATGTACCGTGCAATTTCCGTTGTTATTATCGCAGACTGTACAATATAATTCATGGTTTTGTAGAATGCGGGACGTCGCCTCGTACTGCGCTTCTTTTACGGTTGAAGAGAGAGTATCAATAGACATCCCCGGTTCTACCTTTGTTGAACAAGCACGGACCATTTGCCCCCCTGCATTAACAAAGCAAGTATCACAGGTTTGAATTGTTCCAAGGTTAGGGTGATAACAAATACTCGGAATGAACATATCCTGGGATTTGGCTACATCCAAAATGGTTTGACCAGGTTCGGCAGGATAGGTTTTTCCGTTAATTTCTACCGAAAACGTTGTTTCGCTCATCACTTATTCCTCCTTCTATCATTTAATAATTTCATGTGGCTTATTTGATTAGTGTCGGACCATTGTCCTTTAAATAGGCTAACCAATAAAATAAAGAAACAAACACGCTGCCTCCTATAGCATTACGGATGCCTTCTCTATGTCTGTTTGAGCAATCCGGTACGGCGGATGATAGCCCGTTTAGTTTCCTCTTTCGATTTCCGTATAATCTTTACTTCATCGGGGAGAATTATTTAATGAGAGATTGACATTTTAAAAAATAAGCAGGTTTTCTAAAGAAGAACAAGAAAGAGGTTATATTATGGATATGGAGAAATTGTTCCAGCGCATACATACAATGATTATGTCTTCAGCAAAGTCTCCGAAGAATATGTCGATATCATCTGTTAAGGTCGCTGATATATTCGGAGTGTCACCTGGAGAAATTGAAAAGGGTTTACAGGAGTTAGTCGATGCAGGGCGAGTATCGAAAATAACAATGACAGAGTCCCCGAATTATGCTACGTATCAATTGCCAGGGGTAACTACAAACAAAGTACAATAATGTTCTTTATAAGAAAAACGATTCCTCTTTACAAGAGGAATCGTTTTTTACAGTTAACAATAGCTGCAAATTTGTTTAACTCAATACCTTTGCGGCCTGGTTGTTTTCTTCACGGATTTTTCTTATGTTTACGCGAATGTAAAGCGATATAGCGAGTGCGACAATAAATGCTGCTCCAAAGATATAAAGAGTCAATGAGTAGCTATTCGTTGTTTCTCGTATCCATGAAGCAACAATCGGCCCTACAAGCCCAGCGGCTGCCCATGCAGTGAGAATATATCCGTGAATGGCGCCAAGCTGTTTCGTCCCGAATAAATCGCCAATATACGCAGGAATAGAAGAAAAGCCTCCCCCGTAACAGGTTAAGATGAGAAAAATGATGAGCTGGAACAAAAATGCGTTTGTGATGTTGGGCAATAAGAGAAACGCAATCGTTTGAAACACAAAAAAAGTAGTATAAACATTAGGACGGCCGATGTAATCGGAAATAGAAGCCCAGCCAATTCGACCAAATCCGTTGAACAGTCCCATAATCCCGACCATTGTAGCTGCGGATGCTGCGCTTAACCCTGCAATATCCTGGGCCATCGGGGAAGCGACTGAAATGATTGCAATTCCGCATGTCACATTAATGAAAAGCATAGCCCAGAGCGCCCAGAAACGAAAGGTTTTCACCGCTTCATTGGCCGTTAGCTGGGAAAGGTCAGCGGGAACCTTTTCTTTCGTATCATTTTTTGCTTCCATCCCCGCTGGCAACCATCCCTTAGGGGGCGGTGCAAGGTAAAGAGAGGAACAAAACATGATGACAAAATAGACAGCCCCCAGCAGATAAAAGGTACGATCAATTCCAACATTGTTAATTAAAGCTGCGATAACCGGACTTGCAATAAGGGAGGCAAAGCCAAAGCCCATAATCGCGAGGCCAGTGGCAAGGCCGCGCCGGTCAGGAAACCATTTCACGAGTGAGGATACCGGGGTAATATAGCCGATTCCAAGCCCAATGCCCCCCAATGCTCCATAAAAGAAATACAAAAGATAAAGGGATCCTATGCTTTCTGCAAAGCCGGCTCCAAGTAAACCTGTCCCAAAACAAATCGAAGAAATGATGCCTGAGGCTCTTGGTCCATATTTCTCAACAAAATGCCCCATAAAAGCAGCGGATAACCCGAGAAATAAAATCGCAATACTAAACGTCAATGAAATATCACTTAACCCCCAGTCATGCTCTTCTCTTAGTGGATTTGTAAACACACTCCAGGAATACACAGAACCAATCGAGATGTGAATACCAACTGCCGCTGCTGCAATAAGCCAGCGGTTTTTCGTTTTAGCCATGTCTTGCCTCTCCTCCATGTTCAACTTTAAGAATCTAGAAGCTACCTCTACCTATAGTTAAAGGTAATAATCAGATATTCGACATAAATATACAAATACCTTTCTTAACTGTAATTTTATGTGCTAATTTTATTTTATTGTCATTTAATAGCGTATACGGCTTTCTATTATAGTTCCAAAAGCACCTGTTCTTTCGATCGCTTGCATTAAAGAAAGGTGTTAATAATTGCGAATCGGATGGACAGAAAAAAAACAACGGGGTGCCAAGGTGGCTCCCCGTTGTAGCTAGTGAATGTTATCTTCTGAGACTGAAATGGGAGAGCCGGTGGAAGTATGCTGATTCACCCATTCTTGGGTGGTATCTGCAACAGCGGACCAGTTGGGAATCTTATCACTATGATGCTGAATCCAAGTCATGCAAAACTGTGGATCAAAATTACTCTCCTCGCATTTCGATAAAAAAGACTGAACCGTTGTTTCATTACAGTTCTGCCATGTGCCACAAGTCGTACGCCAAATCTCTTCCATCGCTTCCAATATAGAAGAGTTGGGAGTGGATTTAGTGAATTCATTTTGTTCTGGCATATGTGTTCCCCCTTTGTGTATTAGGTTTCATCATTATTGAAGATACGCACATATTATGCCCGAACAGATAAAAACCATGTAGTTCATTCCATGGATTAGAGGGGATAAAAAGGGCCTTGACCTAAGGTATCAATACCATACCTTTTGGTCAAGGCCCTATTTTAAAATGCATAAAATGAATTCATTTTATTAATTTTCTGAGCTAACCGTAAATCGTTCATTAACATCCTGTGGATTCATATCTAAATTAACTATTGCCATAAACCAACAATTGAATTTGATTCCCTGAAGGGTCCTTTGTAAGAACGGTACCATTTTCTTCGGTTACTGATTCACCCAATTGGTGAAGGCTATGAATTGCCTTTTTCCTTGCTTCTTCGTTTGGCAGCACCAGCGAAAACGATTTAAGACCAGCGCTGTTTGGCGTTGGTGCGGATGCTCCCGCGCTATGCCAGGTATTTAATCCGATATGATGGTGGTAGCCGCCCGAGGAAACAAAACGGGCAGACTGTCCATATTTACTATTCACAAGGTCAAAGCCGAGCCCCTTGCAATAAAATTGCTCGGCTTTGTCTAAATCCGCTACTTGTAAATGAATATGCCCCATTACTGTTCCGGCTGGAAGGCCTTGCCAATTTTCTCCTTTGGCTAATGACAGCAAATTTTCGGCATCCAGTGGTTCTGTTGTCATAACGATTTCCCGGCCGTCCCACGTCCATGTTTCCGATGGGCGATCCGAATAGATTTCGATTCCATTTCCATCGGGATCTGCTAAATAGACCGCTTCACTGACAAGGTGATCTGAGGCCCCTTGCAAAGGATAGCCGGTTTGGAGTAGATGAAGTAATACCTTCGCTAGATCAGAGCGGTTCGGCAGTAATATCGCAAAATGGTATAAGCCCGTTCGATTCCGCTGTTTTACAGCTGCGTTTTCAGGCTGTTCAATCGTTAAAAGCGGTGTGCTTCGATCCGCAGTCAATACAACCTTATGCTCGGATTGCTGCAGTACTTGTAATCCAATCGTTTCTTGATAAAATACGAGCGACCGTTTTATATCTTCCACTAACAGATGGACCTGACCAACATAAGTATGAGGCGGCCGATGAAAAATCATCATTAATTTACCTCTTTTCATCTTTAGGTATGGGAAACACGGCGGAAACCAACATCAAATATCCCGCAACTTTTAGTTACTTTATGTAAGTTAGTTTACATTTATAAGTTATTTCCGTCAAGTCCATTCTTTTTCGCATGATTCAGACGATAGCATTTTCCTCCAATAACTCATCCATTCTTTATCATTCATTGGCTTCGTAAAGGGGGTAAGCGAGCGGGTTCCAACTTGAAGAGGGTCCACTTTCAACTGTTGCATTTTTTTAAACAGATCCTTTGTTTGTTGATTCAGATAGGCTTCAATCTCATTATTTAGCTTTCTCAATTCTTTCGGATCATTTAAGTTTTTTTGTCCCTTGTATTCATCAAGTCTTGCTGCGCGAACGGCGTATTGTTTACCAAAATGACAAGCTTGCCAAGCCCCAAAGAGTAGGCACATTGATCCGATCTCTCGGTTTGTTGAAACTGGGGAAATACGCTATGTATATGGTCTTCCATGAAAGCTATGAGATTGGACGATTCGAGAATGAGATCAAAGTTCACGTCAGAGATTTTCTTTCGGGCAATGAAACAATCTCCGGGTTGGCTATATCTTCAAAGTACATGAGCACAACACGTGTTTTCGTGCTGGAACCTACGATAAATTGCTCCGTTTTCAGTTCTTTTAACGGAAGTCGCCTGCGGATCATGGTAATATTTTGGTCGATTTGTTCACTGAAACTATCTTTTGGTCCGTATAGAACTGTTTCCGTTTCGGAGCTTTCAATCGACCTAGACAGAGGATTTTCCAGGGGGATGGCCCATATATTCTGAGACGAGTCATATATTAAAGCGCACCCTGAGAGCAAATGCTTTTCTGCCTCATCCAAAGTGGTGATTTCCAGGAAAAGATGCTGTTTTGCACCGTGTCATAGACGCACCGTGTCAATGGCTCAATAATCGACTCATTTAACCGCTCCTGGTCTATTAAGGTTCTAATATAGATGGGTGTAACCATTACACTGTTCGGAAGTTGGCGTTCAATAATTTCTGCATCTTCCATGTTCGCCGTGATTTGTCTAAGGGCATTTATTGTTATAGCAGCCGGGACCGTGTCGTGAGGGTTATCTTTTATCGATCTCCTTTTCCTAAACATAAGCATCCCCCACAAAAAGTAATCTTGTTTGAATAGTGTTCGATTCCAATTCTGATTTTATTCTGTGCATATCCGCTTGATTTACTCAGAATAAAGAAAAATAAACAGCCTGCTTGAAAAAAACAGGCTGTTTCACAGATTAGAGATATTTTGCATTATAATGGCCAAATCCTAGTAATGGAAAGATATAGCGGTAGCTATGGTAATGGATATAGAAAAAAGCAGCCATTCCTTGTCCTGCCGGATAAGAAGTCGTCCAGTCCATCTTTCGGATGTTTTTGACCAGGTAATCGATCCCTTTTTCGATTTCGGGTGTGGGTCTAGGAGAAATAGAGATTAGAGCATCGACGGCCCAGGCAGTATGGGTTAACGTGCTTTCACCAAGCGGGACGTATTGCCTTTGGATATCACTGTAACAGGATTCTCCCCACCCACCGTCTTTGTTTTGGATGCTTTCCAGCCATCTTTTAGCTTTTTGAACAGCTTCATCGTCATTGGAACGGCCTGCTGCCATGAGACCGGTCAAAGCCGTCCATGTCCCGTAGATATAGCAAATCCCCCATCTTCCATACCAGGAGCCGTTATTTTCCTGCTTGCGAAGCAGTTGTGTAACAGCCTGCTTTACCTTATGGTCCGGGAGCTTAAGGTTGGCATAATTCCCTAAAAACTCTAAAGTTCTTCCGGTTAAATCAGGAGTTGATGGATCAGTCAAAGGAATTGGGAAAATAGCCGGCCATCGATATTGGCCTGTCATCGCGAGCATGAATTTTGTATACATGCTCGCTTTTTTCAACCCTCCTTTTGAAAGGATAAACTGACGGGCTTTCCTCATTTGTTCATCGTTTTTGTCTCTCATGCCCGAATAAAGGATCCCATAATAAGCTTCAATGGTCAGCGACAAATTGCCGTCCCTGTTATATTTATTCGGCAAACAATTCATGCATTCAAAAAGGTTCACGCTTTATAGAAAAGCAGAAAAAAGCCAGCCTCACTAATCAAAGTAACGCTGCTCCAAGATTACATTGTTCAGTTGGCGAGATATAACACAATTTTAAAGAATTTCATCAGCAATGAATTGATAGGAGCGAATCCGGTCTAGATAAGTAGGAGTGATCGTTAGTATCATCATTTCGTCCGCATGATATAGCTCTTGTAATTCGAATAGCCGCTGCTTTACCTCAGCTGGATTACCGATCACCATCTTCTTTTTGGAATCGTTTAGCATGGCTTTCTCTTTATCGCTAAAAGAATATTGTTTTGCGGATTGAAGGGAAGGAACTCCTTTGTTACCTTCGCCGTTTTCCTGCTGAATTCTCCATAATTGGCTGCTTAAGGCCAGTTCTTCGGCGCGTTCTGTTGTTTCTGCACAAATAACCGAAACGGAAATCATTACTTTGGGTAGTTTTGACTCTGGGCTCGGCTGGAAATCGTTGCTGTATTTCTCAACAATCTTGCTGCCATCTTCATCACTCATGAATTCTCCGAAGGCATAAGCGACGCCATTTGCGGCTGCAAGAATTGCACTTTTTTCACTCGTTCCAAGTAGCCACGGTTCCGGTGAAACAGGAGGACGGGGTGCGGCGGAAACTTTGGAGAACATATGCTCAGCCGGGAAATCTTGACGTAAAAAGTGCAGCAGCTCTTTAAAAGATCCGGGCATTTTTTTAATGCCCTCCAAAAAGTTGTCGGAAAGAGCCATGGTTGCTTCCGCAGACCCGCCTGGTGCTCTGCCTATGCCGAGATCGATTCGATCCGGAAACAAAGTTGCAAGCAGGTTAAATGTCTCTGCTACTTTATATGGCTTATAATGCGGCAGTAATACCGCCCCTGAGCCGATCCTAATCTTTTCTGTGTTTGCGCCAATATACCCGAGCATTACTTCAGGAGCGGGACAGGCCAGTCCTGTCAGATCATGATGTTCAGCAATCCAGTAACGTGTGTAGCCCGCTTTCTCCCCTGCTTGCGCTAAGCGTAAGGACTCCTGTAATGCCTGCTCAGGTGTCGCTCCGGATAGGATAGGCGACTGATCTAATATACTTATTTTCAAAATCGTTTCCTTCTTTCTTTTCCGTTTAGGTTTTCAACTTCCAAAATGTTCTTATGTAAATGAATCCATTCATAGGTTCTCATGATATCAAAGAATTATTTTAATCGAACTTCCCGGGATAGTAAAAAAACTTGCATGATTTAAGCAAGTTTTTTTGAAGTGAAAGATCTGATCCCTACATGAATTCATCAAATCGATTCATACTAAAGGTGGGAGGTTGATGGTTATGAAGCTGCTTTGTTTGATGGGGCTTGTTTTCTTTGTTACATCATTTCATCAAGAGGATTATTTAACAATATCGAGGCAGGGTGAGCCTCTCGCAGTCATAGAACGTGCTAATTTTTCAGTACCGGTACCGGGCCTGCAAATGGTCGATCATGCTCCCTTGGATTCATTGATTGAGAAACTGGATAAAGAAACATATCGGCCACCGCAAAATGCCGTGATGAGTGACAATGGTGAAATTATTTCAGAGCAAGCAGGCTATAAGCTGAACCGTCAAGTATTTATAAAGAAGTTTTATAGTTACTTTTATGGAAAAGGCTCTTCCAGTATGGAGGTTCCTATTCTATCCGTTTATCCGAAAGTAGATAGTGAGCTGCTTTCACATATTAATGTACAGAAGATCGGGGAATATACGACGTATCTGAATGCAAACAACAAAACACGCACCCACAATATTTCACTTGCGGTCAAAGGCATTAATAATTATGTCGTCTTGCCTGGAGAGACATTCTCCTTTAACAAGGTAGTCGGAAAGAGAACGGCTGCAAAAGGATATTTACGGGCTCCGATTATTGTAAAAGGGGAATTGGCCGAAGGGATCGGCGGCGGGATATGCCAGGTATCTTCCACCTTATTTAACGCAGTTGACCGAGCCGGGCTGGGAATTGTTCAACGCTATTCCCATAGCAAAAGCGTTTCGTATGTTCCACCAGGGCGAGATGCTACCGTAAGCTGGTACGGTCCTGATTTTAGCTTTGTCAATAAGTACAATCAACCGGTTTTAATTCGTGCGAATTCTCAAGGCGGCCGAGTCATCATCAAAATTTACTCTTCTGATACTCTTGAATACAAGACAAGGGTAATCCCGGGTGCGTCTCATAAGCTGCCGCACGAATTGAAGGTGATACCGAGAAATCAAAAAGTAAACCAATGAAATAGATGAGAAAGAGTAACATGATAATGCAAAGCAGAACCATTGAAGGATGAAAGAATAGGGTAAAAAGCTTTCACTTATTTTTCTCAAGTATGAATAAAGGGCTCCACATCACGGAAGAAACACCTTTAATCCCGATAAATAATGGCTCATCTTGATCCTTATGAGCCATTATTTGGTTTTAAGAGCTATTATCTAGATTTAAGAGCTATTACTAAAATTTAAGAGCGAAGACTGTATGGTAGACGTCTATACCCCTATGATTTAGGAATATCTCTGATGATTTACTTACACTTCTCTTGTTTAGCAGCCCATTCTGACGCTTATGAGCCATTGTGTGATTTTAAGAGCTATTATTCGGTTTTAAGAGCTATTATCCAGATTTCAGAGCTATTACTAAAATTTAAGAGCGAAGACTGTATGGTAGACGTCTATACCCATATGATTTAGGAATATCTTTGATGATTTACTTACACTTCTCTTGTTTAGCAGCCCATTCTGACGCTTATGAGCCATTGTGTGATTTTAAGAGCTATTATTCGGTTTTAAGAGCTATTATCCAGATTTAAGAGCTATTACTAAAATTTAAGAGCGAAGACTGTATGGTAGACGTCTATACCCATATGATTTAGGAATATCTCTGATGATTTACTTACACTTCTCTTGTTTAGCAGCCCATTTTGACGCTTATGAGCCATTATTTGATTTTAAGAGCTATTATCCAGATTTAAGAGCGACTGTATGGTAAGAGCTATTTCTGAAATTTAAGAGCGAAGACTACGGACGGTTGCTACATAAAAAGAAAGTATCTATTCCCGGACTTGTCCCTGTCCGTAGATGAAAAATTTACTCGATGTTAATGCATTCAGTCCCATTGGCCCCCGCGCGTGAAGCTTTTGTGTGCTTATCCCGATTTCGGCACCGTATCCAAATTCGAAGCCATCTGTAAAACGGGTTGAAGCATTATGATAGACCGCAGCTGCATCGACATTAGTTAAGAACATTGTTGCATTTTCCTGATTGTTTGTGATGATCGCCTCGGAATGCTTTGTTCCATATTTGTTAATGTGGCCAATCGCTTCCTCTACGCTGTCGGATACTTTTATGCTGACAGAGAGGCCCAGATATTCTCTATACCAGTCTTCTTCTGTCGCTTGTTTAGCTAACGAAGAAGAATTGCATATCATTTCATCACCGTAAATTTCCACTTGGTTTTTGTGAAGAACATCTAATAGCTCTCTTCCATGACATTCAAACCATTTTTTGTGTATCAGGATCGTTTCGATTGCATTGCAAACACTCGGGCGCTGCGTTTTTCCATTGATCACGACACGCTCAGCCATATTTGTGTCCGCTGATTCATCAATATAGATATGGCAATTGCCTGCCCCCGTTTCCAGAACAGGTACGGTTGATTCCCTCACAACCGTATCGATCAGATTTTTGCCGCCTCTCGGAATCAGAACATCGAGATACTGATTAAGGGTGAACAGTTCCTTGGCCGTTTCCCTGTTTGTATCCTCGATGAGTTGAACTGCTTCGACCGGGATCGCGGTATTTTCCAGAGCGCGATGAATCGTTTCGACGAGGGCCTGGTTAGAATATATGGCAGAGGAACTTCCCCTCAATATCACAGCATTTCCTGTTTTCAACGATAGAGTGGCCGCGTCGATCGTCACGTTTGGTCTTGCTTCATAAATCATCCCGATCACACCGATAGGTACCCGTTTCTTTTCTATCAATAATCCGTTCTCTTTACGAATCGTTTCAAGCGTTTCGCTGATCGGGTCATCTAGGTCAACCAACAGCTGGATTGCATCCGCCATATCCTCTATCCGCTTATCATTTAACAGGATACGATCTAAAATCCCATCTGAAAGCCCTGCTTGTTTCCCCTGTTCTAGATCCTTTTTATTTTCTTGAATTAAGTGGTTTTGATCTTCTAACAACTGCTTGGCTATCTTACGTAATGCTTTATTTTTGTCAGCCGTTGTTTTGCCAACCAATGAATAGCTTGCTAATTTTGCTGCCTGTCCTTTTCTGGTGACCTCGCTCACAAAAGTTCCCCCTTTTTCTTCTAAGCTTTTACCCACTGATCACGGTGTATGACTTCAATGGTCATGATCGTTTCTTGCTTCAAGTCATCACTGCGTTTCCCGATTATATGTTTCAGGTTTTCGGAGGAATAGAGCACCTCTCCCTTACCAATCAAGCCGTCCGTACCGATGACTTCAACGACATCGCCCTTTTCGAATGTCCCGGTGAATTTATAAATTCCAGCGGGAAGCAAACTTCTTCCCTGGGAAAGCAGTGCTTCTTCAGCTCCTTTATCAATGTATATCTTGCCCATCACCAAAGAATGGTGGGCAATCCATTGCTTTCTGCTGGTAACCTGGGAAAGTACATTTTTCCCAATATAGGTGCCATCGCCTTTGCCTTCAAGAATCTCGAGTAATTTACGTTCTCCTTGGCCGTTCCCAATGAAGATGCGTACACCAAGGGAGAGAGATGTTTTCGCAGCCATTAGTTTGGACAGCATGCCTCCTGTTCCTGCCTTCGAGCCGGGACCCTCTGCCCCAATAAGCATTTCTTCCGTTATTTCGTTTAAACGATCGATTCTCTTGGCAGAAGGATTTTTTCTTGGGTTGGAATCATAGAGGCCATTAATATCGGTCAGGATGATTAGCTGGTCGGCATGGACCATCCCGCTGACGAGAGCGGATAACATGTCATTATCGCCAAAGGTCAATTCCGCGACTGATACGGTATCATTTTCATTGATGATTGGCAAAATCCCACGCTCAAGAAGTTCCCTCAGCGTCGCGTAGGCATTTCGATACCGTTCTTTTTTGGCGAAATCATTCCTTGTCAGCAGGATCTGGGCAGGAATAATTCCAAATTGACCGAGTTTATCCATATATGATTGAATTAACAGACTTTGGCCGATGGCCGCGGCCGCCTGCCGCCCTTTCAGTGAAACAGGCCTTGCCGGGTAGCCCAGACTCCTGAAGCCGGACGCGACGGCTCCGGAAGATACCAAAAGGACTTCATGGCCATCCTGCCTGAGGGCGGCAATCGCCTCGATGTGATCAGAGAATTTTTCCTGATCGATTTCACCTTTTAAATTGGTCAAGGAACTGCTTCCGATTTTTACAACAATCCGTTTTTTCTCCATTCCGACTTCCTCCCATGAACTTCTCTGCTGTTATGTCAAGTGTTGCTGCTTAAAAAGTGCAAAAAAGCCCTTTTCATCCTAACAAAAAAGGACGAAAAGGGCTTCGTTTCCGTGGTACCACCTTCATTGGATGCAAAAGAACATCCCGCTTTGGCCTGATAACGCATAGGGTTGCGCCCATGTATTGCATGGGACTCAGGAGACAGGTTCTACGGCTTTGCTGTGGCGAGGTCTTTCAGCTATAAACCCCGCTCTCTGACACATAAAGCTTCCGTATACTAATCCTCCATTAACGTTCATCGATGTATTTTTTATATTATGCAAGAAAATCAGGATAATGTCAATTCTAACTATTTAGAAATCTTCAACAAAGGTTAATTTATTCCATTTGTGACGGCTTCATATAAGTCTTTATACTGGATGGCTGAAGCATTCCAGCTAAAGTCCTGGCCCATTGCTCTATTGACAAGCCTTCGCCATTTGTTGGGCTGAAACCGAAATAGCCCGACAGCCCTTTCAATCGTATACAGCATGTCGTGTGCATTGTAATTCATGAAACTGAAGCCAAATCCTTCATCGGTAAATTCATTATAAGGAACGACGGAGTCCTTCAAGCCCCCAGTTTCTCTTACGATCGGCAGCGTTCCGTATCTGAATGCAAGCAACTGCCCTATTCCGCATGGCTCAAATTGGGAAGGCATCAGGAATATATCGGAGCCTGCATAAATCTTCCGGGCCAGCGATTCATCAAAGTAACCTTCGAACCTAAGCCTATCGGGATACTGTGCTGCCAATTCCTTAAAGGCTCGTTCATATTGTTCCTCGCCTGTGCCGAGAATGATCAACTGAACATTCAGACTCATGATTTCATGGAAGACATGCAGGATTAAATCGATTCCTTTTTGTTCGACCAGTCTTGTAACCAAAGAAATGACAGGTATATCCTCATTTACTTCAAGATTTAAGGATTGCTGCAGCATCCGTTTGTTTTTCAGCTTACCTTTCATATCTTCAAACGGTGCGTATAATGTCTCATCTGCTGCCGGATTATAGTCCTCATGATCAATTCCATTTAGAATGCCAACCAGTTCTTGATTGCGTTTCCGCAAAAAGCCGTCTAGCCTCTCCCCGTAAAAGGGCATTTGGATTTCCGATGCATAGGTAGGGCTCACGGTGGTCAGATAATCGGAAAATGCCAGTCCGGCTTTCATGTAACTTACATCACCATGGAATTCAAGCGCATCAATATGAAAATAAAGCTCACTTAAATCCAATAGTTCCGCTAGTACCTTTTTTGGATAAATCCCTTGATAGCGTAAATTGTGGATCGTAAAAACCGTCTTGATTCCCTGGTAAAATGGATGGTTATGATAGTGGGCCTTCAATAAAGTACTTACAGGCCCAGTCTGCCAGTCATGGCAATGGATAATATCCGGCTTATTGTCCAGATGAGGCAAAGCTTCCAAAACAGCTCTTGAAAAAAAGGCAAATCGCTCGCCATCATCGAAAAAACCGTAGCTGCCATGTCTTTTAAAATAATACTCATTATCCAGAAAATAAATCGTGACGCCTTGATGAATCATTTTTTCAATTCCACAATATTGCCTTCTCCAGCCAACAGGCACTTCGACACTGGCTACGAAAGACATCTGCTTTTTGAAATGAATTGGAAGGTCTCCGTATTTTGGCAGAATGACACTGGTTTCGATATTTTGTTTTTGCAATGCTTTCGGCAAGGAGCCGATCACGTCCCCAAGGCCGCCTGTTTTGATAAAGGGGGCACACTCGGATGCAGCGAATAATACGTTCATGACAGTCCTCCGTTAGATGATCTCCGCTTTTTTGATTACTTTTGGATGGAACCCGCCCATAACAACTGTATCTTTCGTAATCCTTGCTTGTTTATCCATGATTACATTTTCTAGGTAAGCTCCTTCACCAATTTCTCCTCTTTGCATAATAATGCTATTTTTTACAATAGCATTAGGATGGACCTTGACCCCGCGGAAAAGAATACTATCCTCCACAACCCCCTCAATTTCGCAGCCATTGGCAATTAAAGAGTTACTTGTCTTAGATGAAAGGCCATAGTTTACAGGAGCTTCGTGCTTAACTTTCGTATATAAATCCCACGAATCATAAAAATTGGAACGGATGATTTCGGGATTTAGAAAAGCCATATTCCCGGAGTGAAAACTTTCAACAGAATGGATAAAGGGCATTTCACCTGTGAAATGGTATGCTTTTACACGCAAAGTATGAAGATTCGCCTTCACAGCATCTTTTATCAAATCATATTCACCATTTCCCACACAATTAATGATTAAGTTGATTAACAGTTTTTTGCTTATCACAAAGGTTTCAAGACAAACATGTTCTCCCGGCACCGGTGAAGTATAAAGCTCGATATCTGTGACAGTCTCCTCTTCGTCAAATGTACAAGTATGGTATATCGGCTTTTCAACTGAGGTACCGTGATAATCTTTATAAACAACTGTTATGTCTGCCTGATCAGCTTTATGTTTGGCCATGATATCATTAAAATCCATCTTACTGACATGATAACCTGGCGAAATGATGACCGTTTCTTCATGCGATCGTTGAAAAAATTCAAGATGATCATAAAAGTGTTCGAGATCGCCTTTCATTTTTTCATCAGGATGGACGGGTGGCAGAATAAACAATCCGCCATTTCTTCGGTCGAGGTCCCATTCTTTTCCCGATCCTAAATGATCCATGATTGAACGATATTTTTCTTTCGTAAACACGCCTACCTTCGTGATAGAAGCGTGAATGAAATTTGACAATGTAAAGTCAATCAGGCGATAACGGCCGCCAAAGGGCACAGATGCCATACACCGATGCTGTGTCAATTCTTTTAGAAATGGTTTTTCATTGATAAGATTGATAATTCCTAATACGTTGCCCATGTCCATCACCCCTAAGTATCTCTGTGGTTTACAGTACTTTTTATATATGTGTGAAGATTTTTTGTCTGTCTCCGATCAGTATGATATCGTCAGATTGTTTTACAGGCCGAATCACTGCACCATCTTCTATGACTGCATTATTTGCAATGATCGCTCTTTCAATCGTTACATTTTTTCCGATAGTAACATTCGGCATGATGACGGAATCATGAATGGTCGTACCTGCTCCAACCTGGACATTGTAAGAAAGTACCGAATGATCGATTTGTCCGTAAATTATACAACCCTCGTTGACTAGCGATTGTTTCACTTCGGCTCCAGGTGAAATATAGTGCGGCGGGTGATTTGCGTTTCCTGCATAGATTTGCCACTTTTGATCATTCAGGGAGAATGCAGGGTTTTTGCCCAAAAGGTCCATATGTGCTTCCCATAGGCTCTGAATCGTTCCTACGTCCTTCCAATAGTCATCGAACCGATAAGCATACATGCTTGAGCCATCTGCAAGCATTTTAGGAATGATATCCTTTCCGAAATCCTTAGAAGAAACCGGATTCTGTTCATCCTGTATTAAATATTTTCGAAGGATTTTCCAATTGAAAAGATAGACTCCCATAGATGCTAGATTGCTTTTTGGCTGGTCCGGCTTTTCCTCGAATTCAACTATTTTGTCAGTAGTGTCGGTATTCATGATTCCAAACCGGTTGGCCTCGTGCCATGGAACTTGGATGACAGCAATGGTTGCATGTGCTCCGTGTGCGACGTGAGACTGAAGCAGTCTCGTATAATCCATTTTGTAAATATGATCGCCGGAAATGACAAGTACATATTCCGGGTCATACTGATCCACATAATGAATATTCTGATAGACAGCATTCGCTGTTCCTTCATACCAATGTCCCCCGTTTTTCCCTTGATAAGGGGGAAGCACAGATACACCGCCATTATTACGGTCCAGGTCCCACGCACTGCCTTTCCCTACATAAGCATTCAACAGGTGAGGCTGATATTGGGTTAATACGCCGACTGTATCAATGCCGGAGTGGGTGCAATTGCTCAATGCAAAATCAATAATCCGATATTTTCCGCCAAATGACACGGCTGGTTTTGCTAACTCATGCGTTAGTTCTCCCAGTCTTGATCCCTGCCCACCGGCTAATAACATTGCAATCCACTTCTTATTTACCATTATGTTCAACTCTCCCCCGTCTATTTTTTGTTTGTTTCATAAAAATCGCTACACCTAATGGAGGAACGGTGACTTCCATGCTGTATCGTTGATTGTGATAAGGTTCTTTTTCAGATCCGATTGCGCCCTGATTGATTATTCCTGAGCCCCCGTAAGACTGGGCATCACTGTTAAATACTTCTATGAATTTCCCATTCGATGGAATCCCAATGCGGTACCTTTCATAAACATTGGCGGAAAAGTTGCAGACAACTATGCAATAATCCCCTTTTCGCTTTCCTTTTCTCATAAACGTTAAGACACTTTCTTGGTGGCTATGATCGATCCATTCGAAACCATCCGGTTCATGGTCGAGCCTCCAAAGACTTGAATTCTCTTGATAAAATTGATTAAGCTCTTTCAGATAATGATGAAGTTTTTGATGGGATGGAAAATCCAACAGATTCCAATCAAGCTCTTCCTTGTCTTTCCATTCGGCGAATTGCCCTAATTCACTCCCCATGAACAATAACTTTTTTCCCGGGTGTGTCATGAAGTATCCGTAAAGCAAACGATAATTTGCAAACTTCTGCCAGTAATCACCGGACATTTTGTTTAACAAGGAGCGCTTCCCATGCACTACATCATCGTGTGAAAAAGGGAGAACGAAATTCTCTGAAAACGCATAGAAAAAAGAAAAGGTTAATAGGTTGTGATGGTTGGCCCGTTCGGAAGATTCTAGCTTCATATAGCGCAGGACATCATTCACCCAGCCCATATTCCATTTATAATTAAATCCCAGGCCTCCTGTATCAGTTGGAGCCGTTACCAGAGGCCATTCCGTTGCTTCCTCGGCCATCATCAGGGCCCCGGGATGTTTCTCGAAAATCGTTTCGTTGAGCTTTTTGATAAAAGCAATCGCAGCTCCGTTTTCTTCTCCGCCAAATTCGTTTGTCAGCTTTTGCGGCAATGGGTTGTCATGGTTTAAATAAACCATCGAGGAAACGGCATCGACCCGGAAACCATCAATATGATAAACGTCCATCCAGAACAAGGCATTTGAAATAAGGAAACTGACAACTTCCGGTTTCGTAAAGTCGAAACTATACGTCCCCCATAATGGACGTTCAGCTCGCAAGGGATCAATCGGCTCATAAAGCGGTGTTCCATCAAAGCGGCCCAGCCCGTGCTCATCCTTGCAAAAGTGTGCCGGGACCCAATCCATGATTACGCCAATCCCGCGTTGGTGGCAACAGTCAACAAAGTGCATGAAATCTTCAGGGGTGCCAAACCGGCTGGTTGCTGAGAAATATCCGGTAATCTGATAGCCCCACGATCCATCAAAAGGATGCTCCATCAGCGGCATGATTTCAATATGGGTAAATCCGTTTGCTAAGACATGTTCAATCAGCTCATCGGCAAGCTCACGATAGCTATAGGACTCCCCATTGCTCTTTTTCTTCCAGGAGCCGAGGTGTACCTCATAAATGAGCATTGGTCTGTGGTATGGATCCGATTTAGGAAGGCTGGCGATCCATTTTTGGTCATGCCATTCATAGTGATCCAATCTATGGACAATTGATGCCGTGTTGGGGCGTTCTTCAGAAAAGAATGCATACGGGTCAGCCTTGAGAACGACCTTGTTCTCCTGGGTAAGGATTTCGTACTTATATAATTCCCCTTCCTGAAGTCCTGAAACAAAAATGACCCAAACTCCCGATTGATGGACTCGATCCATCGTATGCCCGTTGCCGTCCCAATTATTAAAATCTCCGACGAGAGACACCTTTCTGGCATTTGGGGCCCACACGGCAAACCTGATACCGTCGATCCCTTCAAGAGTGGCCGGATGGGCGCCAAACGTTTTATAACTTTCATATAGTGTTCCTTCGTGAAACAGATACAAATCAAACTCACTTGGGTTCACATCGTGCTTCAATTGCAGTGTACTGCCCAAATTATCACCACCACCTTCATCTGTATGTATATTATTATTGTAATATATTCGCTACATAAATGGTGAATCCTTTGCCGAAAGCTGTCTTTTATTGTCGGAATGTAAATAAAATTATGGAAATGCTCTTTTTTTAATTGAGCAGCCAAGTATTAAAAAACTTAGTGAGCAATAGTTATACGTAAGCGGCTACAATCAAAGTCCTTTTCCCGTTTTTTCGGAAAAACAAAACATAGCTTGTTTGCTTTTATGGAATGGTTAGGGTGTAATAAAACAAAAGATTGGCTAAATTAAAAAAAGACCGTTTGTGCGCACAACACCAAACAGTCATTGCAATAGAAAGTCCCCAACAAAGGGAATCAAAGATAAGACAGAAATAGACACCCCTTATGCCGTCCGCTTTTCTATTGTATTTTGTATTGCCTTCCTTCTCCGCTTCCCTCTAAAAACAGGTACGATAGTGAAACAGCCCATGCCAGTGGTGTATTTTTATTGGGCATGTTTTTGCCGCCGATATATAATTCCGGAACTTCCCAGTTTTCAGGTACGATCATCATCGTTTTCTTGATATATTCCTGGACTTTATCCATCATTCCCAGTTCCCTGTAACACAATCCCAGCCACGGTATGCCGAAACACCACTCTGCTTCGCTGCCTTCGTTATAGTATTGATCGTCTTCGTATCGAATGCATCCATACTGCCGTTCCAGCTTGCTTGAAACATGATTGGCGATTGCAAGCGCCATACGCCTGTCAACGATTCTGTAAGGGAATATTAAGGAGAGCAAAGCCAAATCAGTTTCTTTCGTTTCACTTTCACGCGGGAGCATAAAACGGAGTGTTTCTTCGCCTTTGTGAATACTATCTTCTTTTACATCCACCAGCATTTTAACAGCATGCAGTCCAGCCACACAAGCTCCGACACTGGAAGCATGGACTTCCATGTTTTCTTCCCACATTCCATTGTCTTTTGCCTGCCAATATTGCAAACAATCAAGATAATGGACAAGCTTCTGGACAATTTGCAAATCTCTTTCGTCGCGAATGACTTTTTTACCCTTGCGCACTCCTTCACCGACACCCCAGAGGAATGCCCCAATCGCATCATTTTGTGCATGCCCCCACTCTACGTGAAGCTCTGTTAAATCTCTGGCGTAACGTGAATGGATAAATTCGTGAAGATATACCGGTTTCTTTTTTGTATGAATATCGATTTTCCATTCGTATTTTCTAAATAAATCGAACAAACTATGATAAGCTTTCTCATACCGACCACAAGCTGTATGCAAAAACGGCAGTACGGTATATATCACATCCCGGATCCATACATACCCATAATCCTGAGAAACACTGGCCGTATAAGCTCCATTAGGCAGCCTCATCTGATCAAGCACTGAAATTGCTTTTTCGCCATTCATGATTATACACTCCTTAACGCTATCGATTCTTATTCTTATTTACTCAAAGTTCACCGATTTTAAACCGATACAGGAAACTATTTCTAATTAGAGCGCTTACAAATATTTATTTCTGTCCGAATCTAACATCCTGCTTGTATGGTATTATTTTATTCAGGTTGTCAGCTTTTGACTCATTTATCTAATAATATGATGATTTAGCCCGTTGCTTGCTTAAACACAATTAGTTTTTGCCCGATATAGTTTGTGACCGTATAGATACAAGTTCCGAGGATAACAGCAAGATTTTGTTGTGAAACAGGGAATAGGTGATAAAGATGGCCGCTTAACCACTCACTGGTGCCATAAGATACAGTATAGCAGAGGGTGATGACCGCAACGAACAGTACCCCTCCTTTTTTCAACGAAACGCCGCTCTTGAAAGTGAACGTCCGGTTCAAAAGAAAACTGATAACAGCTCCTGCCCCATTACCGATGAATGTAGAGAGCCAATAGTTTACCGCTAACGCATCCATAAGCAGAAAAATAGTGGACAACCCGACTAATGTGTTGAGGACGCCTACCAGTAAAAAACGGATAAATGAATTAGTTTGATTCAGGCAAATCTCTAAGAGCAAGGCTATATGCGTCATCTTCTTCTCTTTCTTTGTTTTTCAAATGGAGTGACATTGGCAATGAATAGGAGTCCATGTCGACAATATATTTAGGACGGCGCTTGGATTCCTTGTAAATTTTCCCGATATACTCGCCGATCAGTCCGATAGCAATCAACTGCAAGCCTCCGATCAGCCAGATCGATGTAATCAAAGACGTCCAGCCGGTGGCGGTGTTCCCGAAAAATTTTAATATCGAAAAATAACAGCCAAACAGAAAACTGATAACGAACGATAGGACACCCACAAATAAAACGAAACGGATCGGTGTCACGGAAAAGGAGGTAATCCCGTCAAAGGCAAAGGCGAGCATTTTTTTAAAAGGGTATTTTGTTTCTCCTGCCTGGCGTTCCTTCCTGTCGTAATAAACAGAAGTAGACCGAAAACCGATAAGGGGAACGATCCCGCGAAGGAACATGTTTACTTCCTCAAACTGTTCCAATGCTTGAAGTGCTCTTTGGCTCATTAAGCGAAAATCCGCATGATTATAGATGAGATCAACACCTAATTTACTCATTAGTGTGTAAAAACCTTCAGCGGTGGTCCGTTTTAAAAACGAATCAGTATCGCGTTTTTGCCGTACACCGTAGACTACGTCAAATCCTTCACGAAACTTTTCAATGAATCCAATGATTGCGGATATATCATCCTGCAAGTCAGCATCTATCGAGACAACGCAATCGGACATATTCTTTGCGGTAAACAGCCCGGCGAGCAGCGCATTTTGGTGTCCTGCATTCTGTGTCAGTTTCAAACCGGTTACCCGTTCATTTTTCAGGCTTTCTTTATGGATGATCTGCCAGGTCCGGTCCTTGCTGCCATCATCAACGAATAATAGTTTGCTTTTCTTGGAAACAAGATACCGGGCGCTCATATCCTCTAACAGTATACTTAACTGACTCATTGTGTCCGGAAGAACTTCTTCCTCATTGAAACAGGGTACAACAATCGTAAGAATTGGTTCTGACATTTGTGCAACCTCCCAGGTGTTTATATGTTTATATGGCTTTGTATAAATAAATTTTCCAAGCAGCTTCTCTAGAGGTAAATACATTTTCTAATTCCAGCTTTATTTTTTCAGCGTTTTCAATGGGTAAAGCTGAAAATATATACGTGCCCCCTAGCTCTTTGAATGCTTGTGAATTCAGTTCAAGATGTTTGATCCGCTTTTTCGAATCCTTGTTAAACATGTAACGCTTGCCTAATTCATCAGAAAAAAGATAGCAGCGGCCTCCCCATTCATCAAAGTATGTCTGGATGGTTTTATTTTTTGCCAGTTCCTGTTCAATTATTTTACGAAATTTATATTTATAGCGTAACGGATAAAAATTGTTATATGTATCGAGCGTATAAAATCCATTATACTGTGCGATTGCAGGGTGGATTCCAATGCTTGCGACCCGATAATCCTCCTGGGGGAGTGAGATATAGTTTTCAACTTCGTCGAATAATTCCTCGGCATAAAATTCTTTTACCGAAGGCTTTGTGTGATAAATAATCTCATCATTGAAAGCAAAAAGAATGAAAATCTGAGCGAATATAACAGCTGTAATCGAGTTTTTATTTTTCGTGCGGTTCCAAATAACTCTCAAGGCCAAAGCAAAATTGACATAAATGATAAGCGGTCTCAAAAAATGATAACGGGCAAAATTAAACGTATCCAAAAAGTGAAATTGTTCCGTTAAAGGCGCCCATCCTTTATAAAACCAGAAGGCATACCACGTCGAAAGGGCAAAGTCCAATCCCAACAGGAAAATAAATAGCTTTTCCTTTCGCCATAATTGATGTTTGAAAACAAGATAAAAGGCAAACAACACGACGGGAAGAAGAATTAATGCATGGACAGTCATCACATGTGTATGGCCAAGCACAAAATTTTTAAAAGTTAGCCGTATCGATCTCCAGAGAGGAAGTCTTGCATGAAAATATTCATCCCGGCTGTTTGCTTCAGTTCCGAAAAGAAACGAATGAACAAGCCTGTATTCGACCATCAAGTAGATGAAAGTCATATAGGCAATTGAACAAATAAACCGAAAGTTCCATCCTTTGCCTCTGATAAAATCGACCAGCCAGAACACGGCCATCGCTGTCAGGAAAAAGAAAAAGCCGAGGACAAAGCTTGAATAAAGCGGCAATAATGTGAGGACGAGATAGTTTCTCCAGGACTTATCCCCATTCCTGATATTCAACAACGCCCAGAGCGCAAGCGGCATACCCAAAGTGCTTAGCATCCCCGAAGGCCAAAAAGGAGTGAGCGCAAAGGAAAGAGCTATCCCTACACGAATGACTCCCCATTCCTGCTTTGTTATGAAATGATCTTTCAATAAGAGATACATTCCGAGAAAAGCAAAGAACCGGGTGATTGCCTGACTTAACGCATAAGCCATCATCGTCGGAAACAGAGCATGCAGCCAAACGATCCCGCTATATTCGGTTCCAAATGCATTTCTGGACAGACCATTGATCACCTGTGGTATTTCCGAGGCCACACCGCCAAACAGCTGGCCGCTTTCCGTTAATACTTTATACCAGGCCATGTTGGAATCTAAATTATCATGAACACGAATGTGCGCATTTTCCCCTAGAATGAACAACGGACTTAAATAAACACAGAGCAAAACCAGTGCAAAACCAATAAGCTTCGGTTCCTTTTTATTCTCTTTTAAAAACAATCGAAACACCTCACAAGAAAAGCGAAAGTTCTTGAAAAAGGAACGTCGACTAAGATCCGCCACGTCCTGTGGCGAACGTCGACGTCAACACATCCTGTGCAAGTCCGACAAGGATAATTCGAACGTCTGTATGGGGAGCGGTTTTCTCACCATCAGATGGTTGGCTTATGACCTCGAGGCCGACTAAGATCGCCACTTCCTGTGGTGACGTCGGCACTAGCACGTCCTGTGCGTCGGGGCTAGACTGCTTGCGCTAGACACCAGTTCACATTGAAAAAGCTATACTTTCTTATTTAGTCAGAAAAGCGGAAGCACCCTATTAAAAACAGCCATATTGATTTTACATAAAATCTTTGGTGCTATTAACGTTTGCTTAAGCGCTGAAATATATTCCTTTTCCTCCGATTAAAAGAAATTTCCCGGTACTGATTGTGAAACGAAAAACCAACGCATATATTCATTAATACTACGAATAGGATAGAAGCATGCAGGAAGGAATTGGTTATGGGAAATTTGAGGAGCAATTCGCTGAAGGAAAACAAATAACTTCCACTCTTTTTGTAACACCTTGATAAGGGGCTGGTTTTCATGATAAAAAAAGCAGTCATCCCTGCCGCGGGCTTAGGGACACGATTTTTACCGGCGACAAAGGCACAGCCGAAAGAAATGCTGCCGATCGTGGATAAGCCAACTATTCAATATATAATTGAAGAGGCAGTAGAGTCTGGAATTGAAGATATCATTATCGTTACGGGCAGAAATAAAAGAGCAATTGAAGACCATTTTGATAAATCAGTCGAGCTTGAAGTGACTTTAATGAAGAATGGGAAAGAAGAGATGCTTGAGATGGTTGAGGATATCTCAAATCTGGCAGACATTCATTATGTAAGGCAAAAGGAACCCCTCGGACTTGGCCATGCCGTTCTTTGCGCCAAAAAATTTATTGGAGACGAACCGTTTGCTGTTCTTCTCGGTGATGACATTGTCGACAGTGAAGTACCTGCATTAAGGCAAATGATCGATCAATTTGAGGAGGCGGGGTCAAGCATATTAGGCTGCCATGAAGTCCCGCGATCAGATGTGGTAAAGTATGGAATCGTCAACTATTCATTGCAAATGGAACGGTTATTTAAAGTAGAAGGTTTAGTCGAGAAGCCGGCGATCGAGGATGCTCCATCCGCTCAAGCGATTATTGGCAGATATATTTTAACCCCGCGCATCTTTTCGATCCTGGAAACCATCAAACCCGATAGGAATGGCGAGATTCAACTAACCGAAGCCCTCGATCAACTGCTAAAAAGAGAACCGATGTATTCGTACCTGATTGAGGGTTTCCGCTATGATGTCGGGGACAAATTCGGTTTTTTACAGGCTTCCATTGATTTTGCGCTTAAAAGGCCTGAGTTAAAAGCGAAACTTGAAATGTACTTAAAGGCAACTTTAGCAAAAATCGATTCAATTTAAAATAGAGAGACAGGAAAAGACACCGAAAAAAGGTGTCTTTTCCTGTGTTGAGACTTTATATGAATCGAGCGTTACGGCGGTGAGCTTTCTCCGCCTATTCTTTCGCCTCAAACAGCTTCTGCTTATTCCACTTCCCGAATTTATAGTAAAGATAAGCGAAGACGCTGCTGATCACAAAGCTTGTCCCCATTCCAAAGGCGATTCCCTTCTCCCCCATCATATTGGAAAATACATACGTTAACGGGTAGCGGAGCACCCAAAATGAAATGATGTTCAGCACGAGCACCTGAAACATCGCACCTGATGCGCGGACGATTCCATTTAAAATGAAATTAAGTCCGAGAAATGGATAAAAGAACGCAATAATTTTGAGATATTCAGTGCCGAACCGCAGTGCATCTTCTTGCTGGATAAATAAACTGATTCCATACTTGGCAAGCAAAACGATCAGAACTGCAAGGATGAGCATAATGAATAAATTGTATAGAACGCCATAAAGTGCAATCCTGTATACCCGAGCCCACTGACCGGCACCAATATTCTGGCCAGCCATGCTATTTACTGCGGTTCCGAGAGCTGAAGCAGGAAGCATAATGATACTGTCAATCCGCTGGGCAGCACCAAAACCGGCAACAACATTCTCCCCATAGGAGTTGACTACACTCATCAATGCCATAACTCCTGCAGAAATCACCGTCATTTGTAAACCTGAAGGAATGCCGAGTTTTAAGATAAGCAACACTTCTTCGCTTTTGGGTACTGATGGAATGCCGAATGGGACCAGTTTCCGGCGAATGATTAAATAGATGCCGACAAGGAAAGCGATACATTGCGACAGGATCGTTGCATAGGCTGTCCCTTCCATCCCGAGACCGAAAATAGAGATAAACACAGGATCAAGAACGGCATTTAACAGGACTGCAATCAGCACAAACATCAAAGGGGTTTTACTATCGCCGAGTGCCCGTAATATGGTGCCGATGAAGTTATAACCAAACAGGAACAAAATACCGATGAAGTTTATTTGAAGATATGATGTCGCCTCTTTCACCATAACAGCCGGTGTATTTAGCATCACTAAAATAGGTTCCGAAAATAGAAATCCGGCCGCACCAAGGACGAGAGCCAACAATGTCAAAATAACAACGAAAGCATTTAAATAACTTTTTAAGCCGTCTTGATTATTCACTCCCTTTTGCTGGGACAAAATGGTCAGGGTTGCGTTATTAATTCCGATCACAAAGGAAAGTACGGTAAAAATGACCGTTCCCGAAACAGTAATCGCCCCTAATGCATTTGCTCCAAGGAGATTGCCGACCCATAAACTATTGATAAATTGGCTGGATGCTTGAAGAAGATTCGAAAACATAATCGGAGTTGAAAAAGCAACCAATTGCTTCATAATATTTCCCTGTGTAAAATCCTGTTGGGCCATTGCATACACCCTTTTCTCTAGTAAAACATCTAATTTTCCTCTATTATTAAGGTTTTTTTCGAAAACTTCTAGCATTTAGTTTCTAAATCAATTAAAAAATGCCCGAATAACCTACGCCGTAAAGCGCAGATCTCCCATTTCATCAAGGAAAATAGTACCGTAATGGGCAATTTCAAATTTCCCCTTCGCCCCACCTTTTCTGGACCCGGTAAACGCACCGAATGATTCCCGATTTCGGGAATTCACCGTATTTTCATTTCGAGACTTGAAATTCCTATAATTTAGGAATGTAACCCGAAAAAATGATGTATTTAATTTCCGAATATATGTAAAATGTTCTTGATTTTCTGTGACTCAGCGTTGTAATATTGAATGATGTGGTTGTTTAAGGTTTCGTTTATTCCACTGATACAAAACTCTGTGTATATCAGTCGTTCAATTGGATTTTTGCTCATTAGTTTTTCATGAAAGAGGGGAAAAGGATGTCATCTTTAAAAGAGAATCGGACTCCATTAATTATTTTAATGGTCAATATGTTCATTGCCATGGTTGGAATCGGATTAATTATCCCTGTTTTGCCGATGTTCCTGAAAGAATTTGGGGTCGGCGGCCAGGCTATGGGCTATCTTGTTGCCGTTTTTGCATTAACCCAGTTTATGTTTTCCCCAATTGCTGGGGAGATTTCTGATAAATATGGAAGAAAGATCCCGATTATTATCGGACTTTTAGGTTTTACGTTGTCTCAGTTGATTTTCGCTGTTGGAACGGAAATGTGGATGCTGTATGTTTCCAGGCTTCTTGGAGGGATTGGAGCGGCATTCATGGTTCCGCCAATGATGGCCTATGTCGCTGATATTTCTACAGAAAAAGAACGCGGCAAAGGAATGGGGCTTCTCGGTGCCTCAATGTCCCTTGGCTTTGTCATTGGTCCCGGGATCGGCGGTTTTCTTGCTGAGATCGGGATACGGGTACCGTTTTACACTTCAACAGTGATTGCAGGTATTGCTACACTTATTTCCCTGGTACTGTTACCAGAGACACTCTCAAAGGAAGCACAACACAAAGCCCGTTCAGCTACCCGTCAAAAGGAAAGCATTATCAAACAAATGAAAAAATCGTTTAAAGCTCCTTACTTCATGTTGTTGATTCTTGTATTTACGATGACTTTTGGCTTATCGAATTTTGAAGCAATTTTTGGACTTTATGTAGATGAAAGATTCGGGTTTACCCCTAAGGATATTTCGATTATCATCACGATTGGCGCCTTGATCGGGGTGTTCATTCAATCCATATTAGTCGATAAGATGCTGACACGCTTTGGGGAGAAAAAGGTTATGCACTGGACATTCCTGCTATCTGCTGCTTCGATGATCGTGTTGTTGTTGGCGACAAATTTCTGGTCGATATTAGCGATCACAGTCATCTTCTTTACGGCCACCTCTTTAGTGCGCCCGGCGCTGAACACTTTATTATCAAAAATGGCCGGAAATGAACAGGGATTCGTAGCTGGAATGAATAATATGTACATGAGCATCGGCAACATGATTGGGCCGGCTCTTGCCGGCATCCTTTTCGACATCAATATTAATTTCCCTTATATTTTCGGTGCCTTTATTCTAATGATTAGTTATGCCCTAGTCGTAACTTGGAAAAACAGTACGGCAGTAACCTCCAGTCCTGGAACGGTTGCAGAATAAGATACGGTAATCGTTAAATATGAGAAAATGACTCCGTGAAATGATCCGGAGTCATTTTTTGCGTCTTGCCAAGTCCGGTCCCGTATTTGGAGTTATTGAGATGGATGGCATACAAATGATCGAAATATCCTAAATTAAGTCCTTTACCGGCCAGCTCTTTCCAGTTATACCCGTTCCAGAGCCCGCTTGCAAAGGCATGGCATGTGTCGAAACAAAAGCCGATTTTTCCCGGGTCATCACATAAGCTTCGGACTTGGACAAGCTCCTCAAGAGTCGTTCCGATTGTCCCAGGTCCCGGGATACCGGCGTTGTTTTCAAGAAGTATCTTGCAATCTCCTTCCCATTGAACCAGAACAGAGTTGAGCATTTCGATCATCAGCTGATAGCTGGCCAGGGGATCGGTTTCACTGATCTGGCTTCCGAAGTGGACAACCACCCCTGCGGCGCCGCATGAGTCGGCAATCTCCAGGTCATTGATAAGCGATACGATAACCGCCTCCCGTTTATTTTTCGAAGCTGTAAGACTGGTGGGATATGGGGAATGCGCGATAGAAATCAGCTGGTTTTCTAGACAAAATTCTTTACAATACATCGCATCAGCCCGATTAAAATCTTTAATAGTCAGGCTTCTAGGATTTTTGGGGAAAAATTGATAAGCAGACGCATTCAGCGCAATAGCTTGCTTTGCGGCACCTAAATAGCCTTCTTTTATGCTGATATGGCAGCCGAATTTCATTAACCCCCTCTCCCTTCTATCTTAAATATAGAGGTTCCCATCCAGATGATCGTATCTCACTGTTATTTCTGGCAGCCTGTACAATAAAACACTTTACGGGATGAGATGATCTCTTTTTTGATTTTCGATCCACACCTTAAACAGGTTTCGCCTTCCCGGTCATATACTTTACATAAAGAATCGAAGCCGCCAGTCAAGGCATCATCCTTAAAAAAGGGCGTTTCTATGTAACCGCCGTGTTTCAGTGCATCCTGGAGCACTTCCTTTATCGAGCGGTAAATTTGGGCTGCCTCCCCTTGTGTCAGCTCGCTGATCTCTCTTATCGGTAAAATTCTAGCGTGATAACAGATTTCATCACTGTAACAATTGCCAATACCTGAGATAAATTGTTGATCAACTAATTTTGCCTTCAGCCGGCCGCGCTTTTTCTCGATCATTTTTAAAAATAAATCCAAAGTAAAGGCCTGTTCCAAAGGCTCAGGACCTAGATGGGACAGTTCCTGTTTTATCCCTTGTTCATCATAAAGATGCAAATAACCAAGGCGTAAACCGATAAAAAAAAGGGTTTCTCCTCCAAATGATAATTGGATTTGAATCGTCCGTTTTGGCTTATCGTCATCTGACCCATAATACATCAAACCGCCGAGCATTAAATGCAATAACAAGATATAGCCATTTTCAAGATGGAACAATAGATGCTTAGCCTTTCTTTCTATATTTACAACCTTTTGTGACAATACTTTTTCCTGAAAGTCTTCAGGAGCAACGTTTATTGATTTAATACGATTAATTTCTATATCTTTTATGACATGGCCACTTATCTTTTGGTTAAGCAGTAGTCTGTAGTTTTCCATTTCGGGAAGCTCCGGCATCCTTCTACCTCCATTGTCTTAGATGAGTGTAAGGAAATGAACAAATCCATCCTCCTGGCTTTGTTCTTTACTATTTCCTTAATTTCCTTCATTAGTCAGATCGATACCTAAATTATTTTCGGTTATACTCGCTTGTTTTTTTAACCTTTATAAAATTCTGTATGCGTTAAAAAAACCTTCTATATTATTTTAAAAAAATCAGCTTCACCTGTAAAAAGCGAAGCTGATTAAGTCCAGCAAAAATCAATTTTAATTTAGAAGTCCTTCTTTCTCAAGGTATTCCCTGGCAACTTCATTGGCCCCTTTCCGTTCCACATTGACCTGGTAATTCATCTTGCGCATTTCATCATCCGTAATTTTTCCTGCCAGTTTGTTCAATGCTTTCCGGATTTCAGGGTGGTCGTCCAAGGTCTCCTTCCTTAGTATTGGAGCACCTTGATAAGGTGGAAATAAATGCTTATCATCTTCGAGTACTGTAAGTTGATATTGCCTTAATTCGCTGTCGGTTGAATAAGCATCGACCAGATTGATATCACCGGTTTTAATCGCTTGATAACGCAGTTTAGGTTCCATCGTTTTTACATTTGGAAATTGAATATTGTAAAGCTTTTGGATTCCGCGGTATCCATCTTCCCTGTCGGAAAATTCCAGGGTAAAGCCTGCTTTTATTTCTTGCTCTACCTTTTGTAAGTCTGATATGGTTTTAAGTTGAGATTTCTCTGCCAGTGACTGTGGTACTGCCAGTGTATAGGTATTGTTATAATCCATCGGTTTCAGCATTTCCATGTTGAATTCCTTTAACATCCCTTTTCTTGCCTGTTCATATACTGCGCCTTCGTCAGTACTCGTCGCTGTTTCCTTCAAGAACTCTGAGATCGCTGTCCCGGTAAATTCAGGATAGAGATCAATATTTCCTGTTTTCAAAGCGTTGAATACAAAAGAGGTTTTCCCCAGGCCTGGCTTAAGGGTCACTTGTAAATCGGTATCTTCTTCGATGAGGAGCTTATACATATTAATCAAGATCTCAGGCTCTGCACCGAGCTTGCCTGCGATAACGATATCTTTCTTCTCCTCTCCCATTGCGAAAGGAAGAACGATGATCAGCAAGGCCGCTGCTGAAACTGCCCCCAATATAACCAATGCCTTCTTAAAGGAGATTCGCTCAAACTGGCGAAGCAAAATATCGAAAAGGATTGCTAACAGAGCAGCTGGAATCGCGCCAAGCACGATGAGTGATGTGTCGTTCCGGTCAATGCCGAGAAGGATCAAATCACCAAGCCCTCCCGCACCGATGAGCGCCGCCAATGTTGCCGTTCCGACTATTAACACCATCGCAGTCCGAATACCTGCCATGATGACAGGCAAGGCAAGCGGCAGCTCTATTTTCATTAACAGCTTGCGGCGATTCATTCCCATTGCCCTGCCAGCTTCTACAAGTGAAGGATCCACTTCATTAATGCCCGTATAGGTATTTCGCAGAATCGGCAGTAACGCATAAATGACTAATGCAATGATTGCGGGAATTCGGCCAATTCCGAACAGGGGAATGAGCAGTCCAAGCAAGGCCAGCGATGGAATGGTTTGCAGAACTGCCGTGACGCCGATCGCTCCCTCTGCGATTCTCTTATATCTTGTCAAATAAATACCAAGCGGGATGGCAATCACAACAGCGAAAAAGAGGGCAATAAAAGAAATTTGAATATGCTCGAGTAATGCACCAATTAGTTCATCCTGTCTGTCAATGAGAACATCTAAAAAATTATTCATTTTCTTTTCCTCTTTCTCCCGATCCTGCAGCTAAATACCTAATGATCGACTGCCTGGTAATAATTCCTATCATCTTCCCTTCTTTTTCGACTGCAAGTTCATTGTGATGAGACAGCTTTTCCAAGGATTCTGCTATGGAAGAAGAGGCAAGGATCGAGACAGAGGGTTTTGTCTCTGCATCCCCTGCAGGCATCTTGCGCATTGCTTTTTCGATTGTTTCTTCTTCGGGAAGAATTGTTTTTTGAGTGCCAATGAATTCCCGTACAAAATCGTTCGCAGGATTTTGTAGGATATCTCCTGGTGTACCGACCTGGACAATCTCACCTGCCTGCATGACACAAATTCGGTCGCCCAGCTTAACGGCTTCTTGTATGTCATGTGTAACAAAGACAATCGTTTTCTTAATCCGCTTTTGAAGATCGAGAATGTCATCCTGCAGCTTTTCGCGGCTAATCGGATCAAGAGCACTAAATGGCTCATCCATCAGGATAATTTGCGGGTCAGCAGCTAAGGCACGAATGACGCCGATTCGCTGCTGTTGGCCTCCTGAAAGCTCTTTCGGTTTCCTGCCGCGGTATTTTTCCGGTTCGAGGCCAACCATTTCCAGGAGGTTCACTGCGCGCTTTTGAATCTTTTCCCTTTTCCACTTCCTTAATTCGGGTACAGTTGCAATGTTTTCTTCAATCGTCATATGAGGAAAGAGCGCAATCTGCTGAAGAACGTAGCCGATGTTCCACCTCAATTCGTGAATGTTATACTCGCTGATTCTCTTCCCATCAATATAAATAGTCCCGGTTGTTAGTTCAACCAGCCGATTGATCATTTTTAACGAAGTTGTTTTTCCGCATCCACTCGGTCCGATAATAACAAAAAACTCCCCTTCTTTAATTTCCAAGTTTAGGGATTTCACTGCGTGTGTCCCGTCAGGATATGACTTTGATACATTTTCAAATTTGATCATCTTTTTACCCCTTATTATTCTGTAGTCTAGAACTATTAAATCATTCTTTCCCCATTTTTCCTAGAAAAACACTTTTTATAAACGCCTTGATTTCCAGCGGGTTCTCTACTGTGACTTGATTGGGGGCTTTTTCATTTTAACTGCTGCCAATCCAGGTAATATACAGACAAATAAATGACTCCGGCTAGAAACCGGAGTCATTTACTAGATTAATTAATAATGAGATATTCACAACATAAGGTGTCCTGTTATTTCACTTCAATCGGAACGATTTTTCCTTCTTCAACTGCCCCGACAATTAGTTCAGATTCGAAGCCGCCATTTTTGTCGATCGAAGGTATTGAATAGACCTGTTTCTCCTCAGGCAGTTTGTCCAGCCCATCCTGCATATGTTCCCGAATTGCTTTGACGTCATCCACTGACCCGGCTGCTTTCATTGCTTCAACAAAAATGTTCATTGCAATATAGTTCAGACCTGCCTCAGAGCCTGGATCTTCTTTATATTTCGCTTTATAATTTTCAACAAATTGATCTGTACCTGGATTATTGGTATCAACTAATGGCAAGACGCCAATTGATCCCTCAAGGACATCGTAGGAGCCTGTTACTTTTTTCATTTCATCTAACTTTGCTTGATCCATGACCAAAAAGCCGCCCTTAAATCCTAATTCCCTTGCTTGCTTTGCCACTTTGGCCGTTGGCTCAGATGCACCGCCGATAAATAACACGTCCGGTTTCTCTTTTAACGCATTGGTGACAATCGTAAAGAAATCAGTGTCTTTCGCGAAGTCGATGGAAGAGTTATAAACGACTTTCCCGCCGCTTTTTTCCCAATGTGGAATAAGTTTTTCTGTCCAGTCCTTTCCATATTGGGAGGATGTTGGCAATGCGGCGATTTTCTTTCCGTACCTTTTCATTGCGTACTCCGAAAAAGGTTCGATATAACCATCATAACGAGGCGGAATCCGGACTGTGAGTGCGTTTCCTGACTCTGTTACTTTTGGTTCACTTGTATAAGCACCGATAATGAAGTTATCTTGCTGGTTGAATACTTGCAGTGCAGAAACTCCGCCGCTATGCGGAGTAAAGATGATAGGGGTCTTATGTTCCTGAATCAATCGTTTAGCATTGGCACCCGTTTCGTTCGGCAGGTATTTGTCATCAAGTGACACAAGGTTGATTTTATACTTTTTTCCCTTCACTTCAAAGCCGCCATCATCGTTGATTTCTTCGGCAGCCATTTTCACTCCATTCAAGGTACGTTCTCCATAGAATGCAGCCGGACCGCTTAGTGGACCGCTATACCCGATATTTACCGTGTTGCCTTTATTGCTGTCTCCTCCTGATGCCGTCTTGCTGGATTGTGAGCCATTGCCATTGCATGCTGCTAAAATTAGAATCAAAGTAAACATCATACTCACCACGAAAAATAACTTTGTTATCTTCATCCTTTTCCCCCTTAATTATCAAAGACTAAATTTCGCAAACAAGATGGTTTTTCTTTCACCACCCCCTTTAAAAAGCATTTTTTATTGGACATTTAGGCGCCGATATAAGCCTTTCGTACTTCATCATTGGCAAAAAGCTCGTCAGAAGTACCTTCGAGGACAATGGATCCATTTTCAAACACATACCCTTTAGTGGCTATTCTCAGGGCGGCATTCGCATTTTGCTCGGCGAGTAGAATGGTTGTTCCATCCTTATTGATTTGCTGAATCACGTCAAACATTTGTTCAACAATTAGTGGGGCCAGCCCAACGGACGGTTCATCGAGGAGCATGAGCCTCGGTTTTGACATCAAAGCCCTGCCGATGGCCAGCATTTGCTGCTGACCGCCGCTTAATGAACCGGCCGAATTGTTTCTTTTATCTTTTAAAATCGGAAACAAATCGTATACCGTTGCCAGTGACTGTTTGATTTCATCCTTTTTCCGTCGATGGACATAAGCACCCATCCTTAGATTTTCGTGCACTGTCATCTCTGAAAAGAGCTTTCGGCCTTCTGCGCATTGGACAATCCCAGATTGCACGATGCGATCGGGAGACCGCCCTTTTATGGACGTTTTCTCAAAATGGATTTCTCCTTCAAATGGTTTGTTCAAACCGCTTATTGTCCTGAAAGTCGTGCTTTTCCCTGCTCCATTTGAACCGAGCAAAACGACAATTTCCCCTTCGTTCACTTCAATATTCACTTTTTGAATCGCTGTATAGCTTCCGTATTTAACGGAAACACCGTTTAGCTTAAGCAATGGCACTTCCTCCTAGATACGCCTTAATGACTGTTTCATTGTTTTTGATTTCATCCGGAGTCCCTTCGGCAATTTTTTCCCCGTAGTTTAAGACCATGATTTTATCTGCTAATTTCATGATCATTTGCATTTTGTGTTCAATCAGGCATACCGTTATTCCTTTTTGGACCATTTTTTCCATTAACAGCGCGAGGCCTTCTGTTTCATCGGGATTGACCCCGGCCGCAGGTTCATCAAGAAAGACAATTTCCGGGTTCGTGGCGAGCGCAAGCGCAAAGGCTACTCGCTTTTTCTCTTCCTGGGAAATGCCAGCGGCTTGTTTATGGGCCGCATGGGTTAACCCGACGAAATCTAATACTTCGATTGCCTTTTCTCTGCACTTCTTTTCTTCTGACTTTAAGCGTTTCGTCCTGAGGACTGCATCAAGCAAGTTAGATTTGGTGCGCAGTCGATGGCCGACGATGACATTGTCTAATACTGTTGATTGTTCAAAGAGATTCGTTGTTTGAAAGGTGCGGGCAATCCCTAATTCCGCTATTTTGTTGGAAGGCAGCGTGGTAATATCCTTGCCTTTAAAAATTACCGCTCCTGAACTGGGACGGTGGAAACCGCTGATCAGGTTGAAAAAGGTCGATTTCCCGGCTCCGTTTGGACCGATAATCGCGTTGATTTTTCCTTTTTCAATCGAAAAGTCAACAGAATTTACCGCAAATAATCCTCCGAACTTTTTGGTTAAGCTCTTTGTTTCTAAAAACATCGTTTATCCCTCCTTCACTTGCTTTTTCGATTTTACTAATGAATCGTTGGGGATGTCCTTGTTTTTAGACCTTTTATCCTCGTATTTATGTTTCCAACCCGTGAAAGCGCCAACAATTCCCCGCGGGTAAAAAATAATTAACAAGGTCAAAACCGGTCCAAAGATTAGCATCCGATAGTCCTGGAGAAATTGCAGCTGCTGTGAGACCCAAACGATAAGGATTGTCCCAATGATTGGCCCTGACAAAGTTCCCAGCCCACCAACGAGCAAATAGGTCAACAAATCAAAGGTTATCGCAGTAGAACCGATATCCGGACCGATGAACCGCACAAAGGAGGCATACAATGCACCTGCCAGCCCGGCAAAGAATGTAGACAGTACAAAGACGGTCAATTTATTTTTCATCGTCGAGATCCCAATCGTTTGGGCAAGATCTTCACTATTTCGAATTGCTATATAAGTTCTTCCAGTCAGGGAATGGACGATTCGGTAGACGATCAGAATCACTAGAAGCAGAATGACTAGGACTAGGTAGTATTGTGATAACGCCGTTTGAAAGGAAATAGGGCCAATATTAGAAGGAGCCGGGATTCCGATCAAGCCCCTGACACCTTCTGTTAAACTCTCCCATTTGTCAATGACCAGATAAATAATGTAGCCGACGCACAGTGTATAGATTGCGAAGAAATGCTCTTTAGTTCGTAAAGCGATCAAACCGATCAAAAATCCCAGAAAACTTGTAATCAGGCAGGCAAGAATGAACGCAAGCCAGAAATTAAGTTGGGCCTTTACAGTTAATATTCCAAGTGAGTATGCCCCGATTGCAAAAAAGCCAGCGTGGGCAAGGGACAAGTAGCCGGTATATCCCGCAAGTAAGTTTAGGCCGTAGACACCGATCATCCAAATAAAGGATAGTGTCATGATATGAAGGTAATATTCGTTTTGGGTAATAAAAGGAAAGACAAGTGAAAGTAACACCAAGCCTGTTATGATGTTTCTTTGCTTGAAAATAGCCGCCATTAATGCCCCTCCTTCGCAAACAATCCTTTTGGTTTAACGGACAGAATAATGACTAATAGAACAAATGCGATGATATCTTTGTAATCATTTGAGATATACGTGGCACCGAGGCTCTCACTGAAGCCAAGGATATAGCCGCCAATTATTGCTCCGGGAATACTGCCCATTCCGCCTAGAATGATGATGACAAATGCTTTTAAGATGACCAGCTGGCCCATACCTGGAAATACAAGATTGATAGGTGCTGCAAGTGAACAAGCAATGGCAGCAAGCCCCCCGGAAATCATGAATGTCATCATCGCCACTTTATTGGTATTGACACCTACCAGGTTTGCGCCTTCCCTGTTTTGTGACATGGCAATGATCGTTGAGCCAATGAATGTTTTTTTCAGGAAGAGATATAACAGAATCATCACAGCAACTGCTGAAACAATGATTAGCATCCTTTGTAATGTAAACGTAATGCCAAATATATGAATGACTTGATCATATGGGGTCGGCATTGTACGATAATCCGCCCCCCATACGAATTGTGCAAATGCCTCGAGGAATAATAGGATTCCAATTGCAGCGATTTTGTCATGAATGGGCGGTGAGTCTCTTAAGGGATGAAACACAAATCGTTCCATCAAGACCCCAACAAGCCCGACTGCGAGAATGGAAATGAAAATAGCCAGCCAGTAATGAAGCCCGAGTGATGTCATCATGGTCAACGTAATGTATCCGCCTAACATGTACAGAGCGCCATGGGCAAAATTAGGAATGTGCAGGATGCCATAAACCAGTGTTAAACCCAGGGCAACCAGGCTGTAAACGCTTCCAATTGTCAGGCCGTTAAATAACTGTTGTACGAGAATTTCCATAGTTTCTCCCCTTTTTTTATTTGTTTTGACTAACGATTTATGATGATACATTTTGATTTCGCAACAATATTAAGATCCTCGTTGCAATGTTCGAGCTTTCGCCGCAAAATCCTGAACCCTTTTATATCATTTACTGGAAGCCGCTTTTTCCGTAAAATGGGCTTTTAGCGATTGCGCTGCTTCTTTAATGGCTCGGGAGCAATCATCTAAAGCTTCCGACATAGTTAAGAATCCGTGGATCATACCTGGATAACAGACGTACGTTGCTTCGATACTTGCATTTTTCAGTTTTTCGGCATACATTTTCCCTCCATCACGAAGCGGGTCATATTCAGCGGTCATAATATACGCTGGAGGTAACAAGCGAGTCTCCGCTTCCGGAATTAACATAGGTGAGGCTAATGGGCTTTTGGTATCATCCGGGTGATTCAAATATTGCTCTTGAAACCACTTCATCGTCGATTTTGTTAAATGATAACCTTCTCCATACATATCAGAGGAAGGGGTTTTTGCATAGCCGGTTGACGGGTAAAATAACATTTGATAGCTGATCGACGGTCCTTTTCTTTGATTGGCTAGATAGCAGACAACGGCTGCAAGGTTGCCTCCTGCGCTGTCCCCTCCTACTGCAAGGGAACTTTTTTCTATCCCTAACTCTTCAGCATGGTCGGCCGTCCATTTTACGGCAAGATATGCATCGCGGGCAGCGACAGGAAATTTAGATTCGGGCGACAAGCTGTAATCTACCGAAACTACGATACACTCCGCTTCATTTGCAAGGGAACGGCAGAGAGCATCATGGGTTTCCAGATCGCCGATCACCCAGCCGCCCCCGTGAAAGTAAACGAGCGCAGGAAGTGGTTTTTCTTCGCTGGGAGTGTATATTCTTACTGATATCTCATTTTGGAACCCTTCTATTTTTCGTTCTTCAACTTTATGAGTTTCTTGGCGTTTATTTAAGAGAGTGCACATTTTTGCATATGCTGCTCTTGCCTCGGAGACCGTTTGCTGTTCCATCGGCAGAGCTTCTCTCGCTTGAAGCATTTCAAGCAAAGCTTTTGCTTGAGGATGCAGGCTCATAAAAATTACCTCCTTCTGAATTGAAAATACAGGTCAAACTTTTACCCACGTTCAATGATTGTGGCAATTCCCTGGCCTCCGCCTATGCAAGCGGTGATGAGCGCATATCTTCCCCCAGACCGCTTCAGTTCGTAAACCGCTTTTGTCGTAAGGATTGCACCTGTAGCCCCAAGCGGATGGCCGTGGGCAATTGCACCGCCGTTTACATTCACTTTCTCCATGTCCATGCTAAGCTCCCTGTTGCAAGCTATTACTTGAGCGGCAAAAGCTTCATTGATTTCGATGACATCGATATCCTCCAATGAAAGCCCTGATTTCTCCATCACTTTTTTGGCAGCCGGTACAGGCCCGATTCCCATGATGGTTGGATCGACTCCTGCCACGGCATATGCACGAATCGTCGCTAATGGGGCAAGGGCCAACTCTTCGGCTTTTTCCCGCGACATCACTACAACTGCAGACGCAGCATCGTTTAGCCCGGAACTATTGCCAGCTGTAACGGTGCCGCCTTTAAGAAATGCAGGCTGAAGCTTGGATAACGCTTCAATCGTCGTTTGCGGGCGTGGGTGCTCATCCGTTTTGAATGGGATGGCATCCCCTTTTTTTACTGGAATGTTCAAAGTGACGATTTGTTCTTTAAAACGTCCTTCTTCCATCGCCTTTGCCATTCTTTGCTGGCTGCGAAGCGCAAATTCATCCTGTTCTTCTCTGCTAATCTGGTATTTTTCCACTAAATTCTCCGCTGTGATCCCCATTGGAGGATCTCCGATTTCTTTCGGAGAAAGCTGGGACTTTTTGAATTGCGGCGGAGCAGGGCTGTATGGCTTTTCAGGGCGTTCCAGCAAATACGGAGCGCGGCTCATGCTCTCTGTCCCGCCGGCAATAAAGATGTCGCCGTCCCCGGCCCGGATCGCCTGGGCAGCAAGATTGATCGCATTCAGCCCTGAACCGCATTGGCGGTCAACAGTCAATCCTGGCAGGTTAATCGATAATCCTGTTTCGAGCGCGGTCAATCTTGCAATATTCCCGCCGCCGCTAAGAACGTTTCCAAAAATGACATCATCAACTGTTTCAGGGTCTATGTTCGCACGTCGAATCGCTTCTTTAATGACTTCAGCACCAAAGACGTGGGCAGGGACAGCTGCCAGGGCACTTCCTTGCCTGCCAATAGCTGTTCTTACAGCGGAAACAATCACTGCATCTCTTTTCATTTAGTAACCTCACTCCTTATAGGGTTTTTAACCTCTTTAATCATTGATCTTCCTGTAAGTATAGAAATTTTCTTAAAAACATACTAACTGGTAAGTATGTTTTGTTATAAAGATAATAAATGATAGATTCGGAATTTTCAACCTAATATTTATTTTAATCACGCAGGATTTTAAATGTACCCAGCCCTTTCGCTACCAAATTATTGGAAGCATCTTTAATTTCCCCTTCCAATGTAGCGATCTTATGCCCCAGCTGGATGATCTTTGCTTCTGCAAATATTTCCCCTTCAGAAACACTTGCCAGATAATGAGTGGTCAGATTGATCGTCAGGCATTTCGTTTTAGTAACAGACCGGAGCAGCATGCCTTGAACAAAGTCGAGCATGCTTGCCTGGACGCCCCCATGCAAGGTTCCATTGGCATTCAATAGCTGTTCTTGCACATCCAATTTGATTCTCACTTTATGATCTCTAAACTCGATCATTTCAAAGCCTAAATGCTTGTAAAACGGACTGCTTTCAAAACTTTCTCTTACCTCATCGATCGTTGCCACTGAGTATCTATCACCCTTTCTTATGGACAGGCAAACTTTGTGGCAGTCCCGCGGAAAAAGCAATCGTTAATAAGCCTCATAGGAGACTGCCTTCAAGAGCTTGCCTGATTGATTATCATGTAAGGTTTTCAATCATCATTGCCATACCTTGCCCGCCGCCTACACAAAGGGTGGCAATTCCAAATCGGTTTTGCTGGCGCTTCATCTCATACAAAAGGGTAGTGACGATACGGGCACCGGTTGATCCAACTGGATGCCCGAGGGCAATTGCCCCGCCGTTTACATTGACCTTTTCCTGGTCGATGTGCAATTCCCGGATAACCGCCAAAGCCTGAGAGGCAAAAGCTTCATTCAGCTCAAATAAATCGATGTCTTCCAGCTTTTTGTTTGTACGTTCGAGTAACTTTTTGACAGCAGGAACCGGCCCGATGCCCATGATTTCAGGCGAAACCCCGACAGCCGTCCAATCGACTATTTTAGCAAGCGGTTTTAAATTTAGCTCGCTTGCTTTGGCCGCGCTCATCAGCACTAAAGCAGACGCTCCGTCATTACGGCCGCAGGCATTGCCCGCTGTTACACTGCCGCCTTTACGAAAAGCGGGATTTAATGAGGAAAGCTTCTCATAAGTTGTTTCCGGGCGCGGATGTTCATCGGTTTCCACTGTGTAGGAATGTTTTTTTTCAGTGATCTCTACCGGAATAATTTCCTCTTTAAACTTTCCTTGCTTCATTGCATTGTCAGCCCGTGTTTGGCTTTCCAATGCAAATGCATCTTGGTCTTCACGGGAAACATGGTATTTTTCGGCAACGTTTTCTGCCGTAATTCCCATTCCCAATTGATCTCCGTATATTTCTTTCGGCTGCTGGCCGGCTTCCACATTGGAATCTACGAGATGAGCCCGGTCACCGCCAAAACGGGACCCTCTTAAATAGATGGGAGAACTGCTCATGCTTTCCGTACCGCCGGCCACTATAATGTCGGCCTGGCCTGACTGGATTTGCTGGACAGCCGATGCAATCGCCTGCATCCCTGAGGCGCAAAGCCGGTTAATCGTATACGCTGGAGAAGTGTCCGGTACGCCGGCACGTAAAGCGGCTACCCTTGCCACATTCGAAGACTCGGTGCTTTGCCTTACCTCTCCCATGATCACTTCATTTACCTGTTCAGCTTTAATATCAGCCCGTTTAATTGCTTCTTTAATAACATGCGAGGCTAAATGACCGGAATTGATATTTTTGAGTGCGCCTCCATAACGGCCGATTGGTGTCCGGACTGCACTGACGATAACAATTTCATTTTGATTCATAGGGTTTGCTCCTCTCTTACATTAGCTGTATTGTTTTTTTAATTGTCCAACGATAATATTTTTCTGAATTTCTGAAGTACCTTCATAAATTCTCGTAATCCGTGCATCCCTGAAAAATCTCTCAATTGGATAATCGGAGATGTACCCGATGCCGCCATGAACCTGTACAGCTTTATCAGCCACACGGTTGTAAACCTCCGAGCCAAACAACTTCAACATTGCTGCATCCTTGATGACATTCATTCCTTCATCAACCATCCAGGCGACTCGATAGGTAAATGACCGCAAAGCCTCAATTTCCATGGCTATTTCAGCAATCATATGGCTCACAGCCTGGTGCTCGATAATCGGCACATTAAATTGAACCCGTTCCTGTGAATAAGCCATTGATAGGTCAAGTAATTTCTGGCAGGAGCCGAGATTGCGGGCGGCCAAGCCTGCGCGTCCGTTAGTTAAAATTTTTAGAGCGTTAACATAGCCCTGTCCCTCTGTGCCTAACACATTTTCAAACGGAACCTCACAATCTTCCAAAATGACTTCGGCTGAGTGCGATCCTCTTAAGCCCATTTTTTTCTCGACAGCGCCAACCTGGAATCCTGGAAAATCCTTTTCGACGATAAAGGATGTGATCCCTTTCGCTCCTTTTGAAGCATCGGTGACGGCCATCACTGTGAAAACATCCGCCTCTGTAGCGTTTGTAATATAGTGCTTTGTCCCGTTTAAAATATATTTATCGCCTTTTTTAATGGCTTTCGTTTTCAAATTGGTGGCATTTGAACCAGCGCTTGGTTCGGTTAAAGCGAAAGCTCCGATCTTTTCACCGCTGGCCATCAGCGGCAAATATTTCTGTTTCTGTTCTTCATTACCCATCTCGACGATGCCGACAGTTCCGATACCCGTATGCGCTCCTATCAAAGTTGTGTATCCATTATGAGTAGCGCCAATTTCCTCATACAACGCACATTTTCCAACCATTCCTATGCCAAGCCCGCCGTATTCTTCCGGTATGCTTAAACCAAAAAGACCGAGTTCTTTGGACATGTCAATAATCCTTTTGGGGATTTTGTTCTCTTCTTCAATTTGCATTGCGACCGCTTCTACTTCAGTTTGAACAAAATCACGTACATTTCTTTTTAAAAACTCGATCTCTTCGTCCAGACGAAAATTCATCCTGTTCACCCCGTTGTTAGTCTTTAAAATTGTTCTCCTTTTTAATTACCTTGTTCTCTTTCCGTTTCTTCTTTTATCAGCAGCCGTTTCAGTAATTTCCCGACTGTGTTTCTAGGGAGACTGTCTCGTACTTCGATGCTTTTTGGCACTTTATAGGGCGTCAATTTTGTATAGCAGTAGCCCCTTAGTTCTTCCAAGTCGATTTGTCTGCCATCCTTTGGAACCACATAGGCTTTTACGATTTCACCAAGCTCTTTATGGGGAATGCCGACAACGGCCGCTTCCTTTATATCCGGGTGTTCATATAAAACGCCTTCCACTTCCTGCGGGTAAATATTGAAACCGCCTACAATAATCATTTCTTTTTTGCGTCCCACGATATAGAAGTACCCTTCATCATCCATCGTGGCCAGGTCGCCCGTATAGAGCCAGCCGTTTTGAAGGGCCTTATTTGTTTCTATATCATTGTGCCAATATCCCTTCATAATTTGTGGCCCTTTGATCAATAACTCACCTACAGAATGAGGTCCAAGCTCAATATTGTTTTCGTCGATAATGATACAGTCTGTTTGCGGCACCGGAATTCCGATACTGCCAATCTTTTTTTTGCCGAAAGCCGGATTGCGGTGGGTTGAAGGAGAGGATTCGGATAACCCAAACCCTTCTGCAATCCGTGTCCCTGTCAACTCTTCAAAACGCTTGATAATTTCGATAGGAAGCGGTGCAGAGCCGCATGAACACATTTTCAAACAATTCAATTCATATTTGTCCGCCTCAGGATGATTTACAAATGCATTATACATTTTCGGAACGCCAGGAAAGAATGTTGGTTTGTACTTTTTTATGTTTTCCAGGACGTGATTCACTTCGAATTTCCTGAACAATAAGAGATCTGCCCCAATATAAATTCCCAAATTCATTGCACTTGTCATCGCATAGACATGATAAAGCGGAGTGGCGACCAAAACAGTTTCTTTACCCGGGACCATAGTCGAGCCATACATTTCAAAGCTTTGGACCACATTGGATGTTAAGTTGTAATGGGTTAACATCGCCCCCTTCATTTTTCCGGTTGTGCCGCCTGTATACTGTATGACAGCCACATCTTCTTGCGGATTTACTTGTTCTGGAGTATCCAGGGGAACTCCAAAAGCAATCAGCTCGTCAAGATTAATAAAACGGTCCTTTTCTCCACCAGAAGTTAATTGGGAGCCGAATAAATAGGTACATTCATAAACGCTTTCCAATTGTTTGATGGTATTGCTTGCAAGCGGATCTGCGACTATGGCTTTTACCTGCGAGTCGTTCACAATTTGCAGCAATTCTCTCGTCGTGTACATTGGATTTATTTGAACAACTACTAACCCAAGTGCGTGAGCAGCATAATAGGAAACAATATAATGAGGATGGTTGGCAAGCATCAAACCGATTCGATCCCCTTTTTCGAAACCCATTTCTCTCCACTTGCCTGCCAAACGAATCACTTGGTCTCCGAGCTCTCCGTACGATGTCTTGCTGTCTTCAAAAATAATCGCCGTTTTTGATCGATACTTTTTCACCGCCGAATTCAACAAAGAATAGACGGATATAACAGGCAATTGTACAGGCTTATCATTTTCATAAAATTTAGACCAGGGCCGGTTCATTAAATGCTGCAAAAAAATCCTCTCCTCCTCTATTCGTGATAATGAGCATTTTTCCTTTCCCATTTAATTGGCTTCAGGATTCGTTTTTATGTCAGGTTTTACATAAATAGAAAAGAGTATTGCGAACAGTAGGATGATTGCTCCCATAAACAAAATAGACTGGTTAAAGCCAAGTGCAGTGTTATCCCCTGCTAACTCAATAATGAAACCCGTTAGCATAGGACCGATAATCCCTGCAATATTTCCGGAGGATGTCAAAATACTAGTCATTAAACTGCCTCTATCAGGCATTAGGTTAATGACAATCGTTGGCCCTATCGGTAAAATGGCGTAAGTCAATCCTTTAGCAAGGCACATGGCAACGATGACCCAGATCGCATTTTGGAAGACAAGCGTGGAAATCATCGCTAATGCGCCTGCCATCATGGAGAAGCCGACGACGTAAACCCTTGATACACGCCAGTTCTGATTTTTCTTAAATAACCGGTCCGAGATAATTGAGATGGCAATATAAACACCGACAGACACGATCCCAATGCCTGCCACTGCATATCCCATTTGCACCGAGGACATCTTGATAACTTTCACCAAATATACAGGCAGCCACACCGATATCCACACCACAAAAATATAGGTGGAAAAGTAAGCAAGTGTTGTAAAAAGAGCGGAAGGAGAAGAAAGTAAAGTAAGAAAAGCCTTGACATTGAGTTTTTCTAACTTTTTCTTAGCTGTCTTTTGCTTTCCTTCAGCGTCTTTGGGACTTTCCGGAGTAAACTGAATCAATACAAACCAGACAAGGCTCGCGGCCCCTAAAATAGCAAAAGCCCACCGCCAGCCCAGAATAGTAATTAAGGCAACAAGGAGAGGAGCTACTACCATTGCTCCCACTGTTGCCCCGGATACGACAACTGAATTAGCAAAACCACGTAGCTTCGGTGGAAACCAATTGTGTGCATGGCTGTAGGATATCGGGCTGAATGGCCCTTCAAATGCGCCCAGCAACACCCTGTATACAATCAGTACGAAAAACCCTGTAATACCTAAGACACCAAACTGCAAAACGGCCCAGGTAAGCATAAGTAATCCGAGCATTTTTTTTGCGCCAATTCGATCTGCCCAGGCCGCTCCGATGATCCCTGTGACTGGATATAGCCAGTAATAACTGCTGCCGACAAGCCCCCATTGACTATAGGAAAGATTGAATTCTTTCATGATCGGCACAGCTGCAAGTCCAATGATCGATTTATCCGCAAAGTTAATGATCATTCCCAGAAATAATAGTGCCAGGACAATCCAACGCACGATGAATTTCCTCCTTTACAAATCAAAATATGAAATTAACATAGAGGTCAATGTAAGAGATGGATTTCCATCAATTTTCATCCAATACGTTTCTCGCGATAATTAAGCGCTGGATTTCATTGGTACCTTCATAAATTTTCGTAATCCTGGCATCGCGGTAAAAGCGTTCGACTGGATAGTCGGCCATGTATCCCATACCGCCATGAATCTGAACCGCTTTATCGGCCACTTTATTAAATACTTCCGACGCAAACAATTTCGCCATGGAAGCTTCTTTAATCACTTTTTTTCCTTCATCTATTTTTCTTGCCGCTTCCATTGTCAGGGCTCGGGCCGCGGCCGTTTCTGTTGCCATATCTGCAAGCATCCACTGGATGGCCTGGTTTGCTGCAATCGGTTTTCCAAACTGGACTCTTTCTTTTGCGTATGCGGCCGACAACTCAATTAGTTTTTGGCAGGAACCAACTGCTCTTGCAGCCAGGCCGACACGGCCTTCTCCCAGGATTTTCAACGCTGAAACATACCCCATGCCGACTTCCCCGATGACGTTCGAGTCCGGAACAAGGCAATCCTCGAAGATTAATTGGCTTGTATAGGATCCGCGCAGCCCCATCTTTTTATCTTTTTTACCAACGATTAGGCCGGGAAAATCTTTCTCGATCAAAAAGGCTGTAATTCCGCCTTTCGCACCCTTTTGTTTATCTGTAACGGCAAAAACGGTAAAAACATCAGCAACTGGGCCATTAGTAATGAAGTGTTTCGAACCGTTTACTATCCATTGAGCGCCCTTTTTCTCGGCGACTGTGGCCAAATTGGTTGCATCAGATCCCGCTCCCGGTTCTGATAAGGCAAAAGCTGCAATTTTCTTCCCGGCAGCCATGTCCGGTAAATACTTCTTTTTCAGAGATTCAGAGGCAAGCTTGACTAAACCTGTACTGCCAATCCCGGTGTGTGCGCTTATCAAGGAAACATATCCATTATGGGTTCGTCCTAATTGTTCCAATACGATTGCTTTTTCCACCGTGTTTAAACCGATTCCGCCATACTCTTCCGGAATGCTCATTCCAAAGAGTCCCAGTTCCTTCGCTTTATCGATCAGATGCGGAGGAATGGCATCCTCTTCTTCGATTTGCTGAGCATACGGCTCCACTTCGTTTTCTGCAAAATTGCGAATCATAATTTTCATTTGGTCCATTTCGTTTGTTACTTCAACTGTCATTTCCCCAGACCCCTTTCTATTCCTTCCTATTTTATATGCAATAACTGTGCCAACCCTTCATGTACTGATATATCAAACATTCTAGGATTATTAATCTCGAAATAATTCATTTTTGAATTATAAACTTGGGCAATCCACTTACAGACGTGATTCATTATTGAATTAATGATTTACTTTTAATTTCTATTTGTTCTCTTGTTCTCTGAAAATAGTAAAAAAAGACGCAGCTATTGCATTACCTCGTCAGTTCGTTACTTTTAATTTCATATTTTTTTAATTTCCTTACGATCGTTGCTTGACTCGATTCCAAAGCCTCGGCAATCTCATAAGTCGTATGGTATTTTTGTACTGCCTGGGTCAGCACTTTCTTTTCAGCAAGTTCAACTGCTTCTTTTAATGAAAGCGGATTCGATTGGCAGGCGCAGTCAGACAGATATAGTTCTTTATGATCTGATGGCAGGTCTTCTATCGTAAGCGTTTCATTGGATGTCGTTAACACAAGGCGTTCGATTAAGTTCAGCATCTCGCGTACATTCCCAGGCCAGTCATACCGAAAAAAGAAATCTTTCACGTAAGAATCCAGTTTTTTCTGAAGATTATATCGATCGTTCGTATTTTGCAGAAAAAAGTCAATCAATGGCAAAATATCGTCCCTTCTTTCCCGCAAAGGCGGGATTGTAATTGGGATCACATGGAGCCGGTAATATAAGTCCTCACGAAATTCTCCTTTCCTGACCATTTCTTTTAAATTGCGATTCGTCGCAGATACAATCCGGACATCGAATTTTTTAGGCTTCGTCCCGCCAATACGCTGGATTTCTCTTTCCTGAATAGCACGCAGCAACTTAACCTGCAGGGGTAAGGGAAGCTCACCGATTTCATCCAAAAAAAGAATCCCGCCATCTGCAAGTTCAAACATGCCCGGTTTTCCCTTTTGGCTCGCTCCTGTAAAGGCACCCGTTTCATACCCAAAAAGTTCTGACTCTAAAAGGTCAGGGGGGATCGCGCCGCAATTTATTTTAATGAATTCCCCTTTTACAGAGCGATTGCTTCCGGTGTAGATCATCCGCGCAAGAACATCTTTTCCCACTCCTGTTTCCCCCAATAGCAAAACAGTAGCATCGACATCTGCAATTCTATCGATTATTTCCTCTATGCTTTTCATTTTTTCGCTTGCAAAAATAATCCTGTCACGAGATGGGATGTTCCTCAACTTCTCTATTTCTTTTTTGTATTTGCTGTTTAATTGATTTACTTTTGTTAACTCATCTAATAGATCGTTCAGGTCCGATAAATCTCGGATATTCGTGACAACCCGATCAATCTCGCCATCTTCATTAAAAACAGGGCTACCCGTAATTAATGTCTCTTTTCCGGCATAATTTTCCTGGACAACTGAAACGGTCCTTCTTTGCTTGACGACTTTATGGGTTACACTTGAAGACAGGATCCCTCTTTTGATTAAGCGATCTACGGACTTGCCGATATAATATTCTTTCGGTATCCCTGTAATCCTCTCAATCGCCGAATTGGTTTTGAGTGTGATCCCCTCGCGGTCTGTAATGTATATCCCATCATAAGAATTTTCAATGATGGCATCTAATGCGCGGTTTATCTTTTCAACTTCTTTTACATGTTTCGTTAATCCGTCTAAAAATGCCGTTTCATGTCCAATATATACCCGATAAGAATCTTCCCCAGTATATCCATTGATTTTTAGAAACATATATTTCTTTTCCGCTAAATGGCCAGTGGCGATTTTTTGATCAGAAAAATACTTCCATTCCTCAAAAATGGCGCTTACTTCACAACCGCCTTTCGGAATACGAACCAGAAGCTCCTTGAAATAGGGATTGAACTTGACTACTTGATCATCTTCGCTTATCAGGATAACTGGATGGGGTAATTCTTCAATCATCGAATAAAACGTATTTTGGAAATCATTCATCGAAAGATCACCACTTTTCCCACTTGTTATGTATGTATAAAAGGAATAAAACCCAGCGACAAAAAGATTTTACCTTCAAGTCAATGGGTTTTACTTTATTCATCCTGCAATAGAAAACGTTTGCATTTCTTGCGTTCAAAAGTTCAATATTGATGATAGAGAACTTTCCCTTTTATGACTTCGCTACCTGCCTGGTTGACTGCCTTTACATCAAAGCTTAATTGATTTTGCGTCTTTTCATTTAGTGTTGCCTGCAATGTAATAACATCATCTACAAATACCATGCCTTTAAATCTAATCGAGTAATCCTTGATAAAACCTTCCTCATAGTGAGCAGTGAAGAGTTTGGCCAGATTGCCCATCGTCCACATGCCGTGGGCTATGATTCCCGGAAGGCCGGCTTTGCTGGCTTCTTCATCGATCGTATGAATCGGATTGTAGTCACCGGAAGCACCGGCATATTTTATTAAGTCTAATCGGGAGACTGCTTCAAGCTGTACGTCTTTAAGTGACTCGCCGATTTCCAACTCAGAGAGCTTCGTCATACTGTGAGCACCTTCCTTACTGCTTCAGTTATGATAACGATAGATGTGGAAGTGAAGATGGCTTTTCCATTGATATCTTCTCCGTTATTTTCTAATACGAGGAATCCCATACTGCCGTTCTTTCCGGCTTTTTCGTAGTAATCCTTTACTTCTGCATAGCAATAAATTTCTTCCCCTACTAGCAGCGGCCTTTCATAATGATAGATCTGTTCCCCATGGATAAGCCCTTTATTAGGCAGGTTTAATCCCTCAATGATCCCATAATCAAAAACCCTTGGAAAGGTTGGCGGAGCAATATTTTGCTTATATCTAGAATGCTTTCCTGTTTCCTCATCCAAATAAAGCGGATGTGTGTCACCAATCGCTTCTGCGAATTTTTTGACAGCGCCTCTCTCGACGATATTTTTAACTTTATTGGATCTTTTTCCAATCGAATCCTTGAACATCGATATTCCACCCCCTTTTTCGCTATTACGCTTTTGGTCCTCCAGCAACATAGATGACCTGGCCGTTTACAAAGGATGACTTTTCATCAGCAAAAAATGCAACTGTATTGGCAATATCGGAAGGCTTCCCGCTTCTGCCGACAGGAATTTTGCTGACGCTAGCATGTATCAAATCGTCAAAAGAAATCCCGATTCTGCTGGCTGTTTCCTTTGTCATTTCCGTCTCGATGAACCCCGGGGCAACCGCATTGGCGGTAATGCCATATTTTCCAAGTTCAATCGCGAGTGTTTTCGTAAATCCTTGAAGTCCGGCCTTTGCAGTCGCATAGTTTGCCTGGCCGCGATTACCAAGAGCTGACGTCGAGGAAATGCTAATGATTCGGCCATATTTTTTCTCCACCATATACTTCTGTGCCGCACGTGCCGCATTGAAAGAGCCTTTCAGATGTACATCCATTACCATCTGCCAGTCTGAATCTGTCATTTTAAATAATAGGTTATCACGGATGACACCTGCATTATTTACGAGAATATCAATGGATCCAAATGTATCATAAGCTTCTTTCATCGCATCTTCGACCTGGTCTGCTTCTGTGACACTAGCAACCCTGGAATATACTTGATACCCCTTATCCTTTAATTCACTGGTAGTCTCACTTAAAGACTCTTCGTTTAAATCGATGAAGGCAACCTTTGCCCCTTCTTCTGCGAACAGCTGTACGATTCCTTTGCCGATACCACGGCTTCCCCCTGTCACAAATACCACTTTTCCTGCAAATCTGCCTGCCATTACAATTCCTCCCAACTTAGCTTTTTGATAGTTCTAGCTTCAATTAGCTTAAGGACGTTTCTCATTATCCAAATTGCCCAACTTTAACATGTCCTTTAAGTAAGTTCCTGGAAATAATCATGCGCTGGATTTCATCTGTGCCATCATAAATTCTCCAAAGCCTTGCTTCACGGTACCAGCGTTCAATTGGCAATTCTCTTGTATAACCCATTCCGCCATGGATTTGCATGACACGGTCCACCACTCTATTGCCCATGTTAGCACCGTATAATTTAGCAATGGATGCAAGATGACGGTTATCTTCTCCATTATCGAGTGAAAAAGCTGCATTTAGAACAAGCCATCTGGCTGCTTCGATTTCAACCGCCGAATCGGCAATTTGCCACTGAATTGCTTGCCTATCTGCAATGGGCTTGCCAAATGTTTCGCGCTCTTTCGAATAATCAATCGCCATTTGCAGGAGCCGTTCCGCTGAGCCGACCGCACGTGCCCCGACAATCCATCTTGCAAAGCCGATCCACTCAAGACCGAGTTTGTATCCGCCATGGACTTCACCCAGAATGTTCTCTTCTGGCACTCGGACATTGTCAAACACCAGGCCGGCCGGTCCCCATTCGCCCATCGTATCAATATATTCTGATTTCCAGCCCATGTCCCGGTCGACGATAAAGCAAGTAACGCCATCACGGCCTGTAGCCTGATGTTTTTCTTTATCCGTAATCGCGATAACCATAACAAAATCTGCTTCATTTCCCCCGGTGATAAATGTTTTCTCTCCATTTAAAACCCAATCATTGCCGTCTTTTACAGCTGTCATCTTAATATTTCGTGTATCAGATCCAGCTCCCGGTTCGGTCATTGCAAAACAGGATTTTTTCTCTCCGTTGATTGTCGGAATTAAGTATTTCTCTCTTTGTTCTTCGTTCCCGTAATAGAGAATATTATCGGCGGATCCGCCAAATTGGAATGGAACGAAAGTCTTGGAAACTTCCATATAGACAATCGCCAGCATCATCTGTCCTAAATCTGCACCGCCGTGTTCCTCAGGAGTGTTAATGCCCCAGAATCCTGCTTCTTTTGCTTTTAGCTGCAGCTCCTTCAATTTACCGGGCGGAAGGCTCGGTTTCCCTTCCCTTTCATTTCTTAACACATCATTTTCTAGAGGAATCAACTCTTTTTCTACAAATCTTCGAATTGTTTTTTGAACCATTTTCTGTTCATCTGAAAGGCGTAAATCCATAACACCAACTCCATTCCTTAAATACTGTTGTGAATTTTGCTGAAACACATCTGTATGTAATTATGAAAATATCATACCAACCAGTTGGTATGTATACTATCAGTTTAGTAAGAATGTTCAAAAAAAACAAGTTTTTTATACTTATTCCGGCAAATATCTGCAAGATGTATATGAAATTGGCTGCGTTTTCAAACCCGAAGCTGTGGCTCTTCGGAAATTCTTGATACAGTGAAACATCTCAGGTTGTTGTATCGATATGCTTCACCATATCCACAATCGTGTTATTTAACCAAACCTTTTGTTTGTTCGTATTGGATATATAAATCTTTCAGAGCGGCTACCAGAGCGTTCGTTGCTTTTCCGCGATAGTACGTTTGTATAAGGTTCAGCGGTGTATCAATTCCATCCTGTAAACAATTGCCCCTTAACAAATTACGGACAAAGTTGCGTCCGTGATCGGTTGCTAACGTACAGGAGGCGTCCAAAATGACCCCATATTTCAAGTCAACCTCGACGGTTATCGTTAATGAGTCAAAGACACTCTTGGCAGCCATCCCCTGCGGAAGCCGTGCATGCCCGGCAATAAATAATGTATTATTTAACACAAAAAACATCTCCATTTCACTTGTTTATTAGATTAATAGTAAATGGAGATGTCTAAATAATCAATTATCTATTTGCAGTTGTTACCTTGTGGGGCCAGTCAGGGAGAGACTGATTTAATGGCTTATCCTCCCGGTAACCAAGTACATACTCCGCCTGCATCACTGTATGGATCTCACGGGTTCCCTCATAAATGACCGGCGCTTTTGAGTTTCTTAAGTATCGTTCGACTGGATATTCATTTGAGTAGCCATAGGCACCATGAATTTGGACCGCATCATTGGCAGCCTCGTTGGCAAAATCACATGCTTGCCATTTGGCCAGCGAAGTTTCACGAGTGTTTCTCTTCCCTTCGTTTTTCAGGCAGCCTGCTTTAAAAACCAGCAGCCTGGACATTTGTAAGCCTGCTTCCATTTTCGCAATCATTTGCTGAACTAATTGATGCTTGCCGATTTCTTTGCCGAATGTGCTTCGTTCATGACAATATTGCACACTTGCTTCCAGGCAGGCCATGATCTGTCCGCAGGCGCCTGCCGCTACTGTAAAGCGGCCATTATCAAGGGCGGACATCGCAATTTTGAATCCCTCTCCTTCTTCACCTAGTAAATTTTCTTTTGGTACTCTAATATTGTCAAAGAACAGTTCCCCCGTATTTCCGGCCCTGATTCCCAGTTTTCCCTTTATCGCTTTTGAAGAAAAACCAGGCATGTCGCGTTCGACGATAAACGCTGAAATACCTTTATGCTTTAAACTTTTGTCTGTATAGGCAAAAACAATAAAATGATCAGCAGCGTCGCATAGGGATATCCATGTTTTTTGACCATTTAGCACATAGTGATCGCCTTCTTTAACGGCAGTCGATTTTAATGAGGCGACGTCTGAACCTGCATCTGGCTCGGTTAAACCAAATGCTCCGACTTTCTCGCCTTTTGCCTGTGGAGTCAAATATTTTTCCTTTTGCGATTCGCTTCCCCATTGCAGCAATGTCATACTATTCAATCCCGTATGGACCGAAACCGCTGTCCGAAAGGCGGTGTCGCCTCGTTCCAGCTCTTCACATACAATCGCTAATGTGTTGTAATCCATTCCGCTGCCGCCATATTTCTCCGGAATGCAAACCCCCATCAAGTCTAGATCTGCAAGCCGTTTCATAATATTGGGTTGAAATTGGCCTTGGCGGTCCCACTCCGCGATGTATGGCATGATTTCTTTATCGACAAAGTTTCTGACAACCTTTCTTACCATCTCTTGCTCTTCCGTTAAATGAAAATTCATTTGACTTCCTCCTCAGACAATTTTATCTTTTTTAAGATTACTGATTTCAACTGGATCATAGCCTAAATGTGTTAAAACCTCTTCAGTATGTTCACCGGCAACGGGCGGGTGCCTTTTACATTCAGCCGGTGTCCTCGAAAACTTCAATGGGCTGCCAACAAATCGTATATCTCCTGCGGTCGGATGCTCACAGTTCCATACCATTTGTCTTTCTTTTACCTGGGGATCTTCAAAAACTTGTTTAAGATCATTGATTGGCCCGCACGGAATACTATAGGCGTTTAAAAGGGAAATCCACTCCGTTGTTGTTTTCCTTTTAATCACTTCGGAAAGCATATCGATTAATGCATTCCTATTTTCCACTCGTGCTGGATTGGTAGAAAATCTGTTATCAGTACTTAACCTTTCAAGGTTAAGAACGGTGCAGAGGCTTTTGAACTGCCGATCGTTTCCAACCGCAATGACGATTTTTCCGTCCATCGTTTCGAAGGTTTGGTAAGGGACAATATTGGGATGCACATTGCCCAGCCGTCCTGGAACTTTCTCTGAAATCAAATAATTACTGGCGACATTCACCAAAGTGCTCAACTGCGAATCGAAAAGGGATATGTCAATGCTTTGTCCCTCTCCTGTTCTGTCCCGTTCGTTCAGGGCAGCCAAAATTCCGATTGCTGTATACATGCCGGTGACGACATCGGTAATAGCAACACCCACTTTCATTGGTCCTGATTGTTCATCTCCGGTTATACTCATTAACCCCGACATCGCCTGGATGATAAAATCATACCCGGGCAGGTCCTTATACGGTCCGGATTGCCCAAACCCTGTAATCGAACAAAAGATGAGCTTTGGATTGATCTTTTTTAAATCTTCATACGCTAAGCCTAATCTCGCCATCGTTCCGTGTTTAAAGTTCTCGACCACAACATCGGCATGGATGATTAGTTTTTTTACAATCTCTTTTCCTTCCTTTGATTTTAAATCTAAGGTAATCGCCCGCTTATTCCGGTTCGCACACAGATAGTACGCACTTTCATCCCCGGCATAGGGAGGGCCCCATTCCCTTGTTTCATCACTTCCGCCGGGAGCTTCTACTTTTATGATATCGGCCCCCATATCTCCTAAAATCATCGTACAATAAGGTCCTGCCAATACCCTTGTTAAATCAAGGACTTGTATGCCATCCAAAGCGCCAATATGAACCACCCTCCTTTTCAATAAAAAAAGCCAGCCATATCAAATAAATGATACAACTGGCTTTAATCTATTCCGCTGCTTCGGGCTGGCGAAGTCAAATAGATTCCTCAGTTTAAAAAATATGAGATTCATTCAGTAAGCTTCACTGATCTTGAAAGTGGAAACTTTCTAGGAGTGAGTTACAGTTAGCTTACAAAATAGTGAGAATTTTGTCAACAATGATTCAACAAAATAATTCAACCAAAATGCAGGTGAATTCAACCAATTTTGAGATTTATTCAACCAAACCGCCGGGGAATTCATCCAAACTGTCAGGGAATTCCTATAACATCGGCTGCACATGGATAAAACGCATATGGGATTATGGCTTTATATCTTTCCCAGCCTCCGTAATATGGTGCAAGAGATGAGCGAGGTGATGAACTGGTCCAAACTCCTCTTCTTGCTCTTCTTCGGATTCCTCGTAAAAATAAGCATCCTGTAAAAAGAGGGCCATGAATTCATAAAAATCCTTCATTCCAAAGGAGTAACAGGCACTTGGCTCCTCGCTTTCCTCTTCATACTGAAGCACGAGGTAGGAAAGGTCACCGTCATCATCCTCAGCATCTAAAAAAATAAAAAAACCAATGTTCGTATCTAATTCGAATAAACGCCTTGTTCCCCTCCCGGCCGCTTTTTCTAATTCTTCCTGATTTAATTTTTGAACCTGCATCGTGTCGACATTATCTTCTTGGTGAAAGCTTACAATAAAAGAGTTCATGATTACCTCCTGTTAAGTATATTGGGTAAGAGCGGTTATTTGTAAGATTATTCCCTTATTTCGTCAAAAATATTTCTTTTATTTTTTGCAAAAAGTTAATCAATATCAATCTCCAGGACGACAGGACAGTGGTCACTTCCCATGACACGGGAATGAATCTGTGCATCTATAATCGATGGAGCCAATCTTTCCGATACAATGAAATAATCAATTCGCCAGCCAATATTTCTCTCTCTGACCTTGCTCATATACGACCACCACGTGTACGAGCCTTCTTTATCAGTATATAAGTATCTAAATGTATCGATAAAGCCGGAGCCAAGTAATTCTGTCATTTTCCCGCGTTCTTCTATCGTAAAACCTGAATTTTTCCTGTTCGCTTTCGGATTCTTCAAGTCTATCTCCATGTGTGCTACATTTAAATCACCACAAAGAATTACGGGCTTAACAGCATCTAATTCCTTCAGATAGTTCCTAATTTGATCTTCCCAGGCCAATCTGTAATCCAACCTAGCCAAATCCCGCTTTGAGTTCGGTGTATATACAGTCACCATATAAAACTCTTCAAAGTCGAGAGTGACGACTCTGCCTTCTGCGTCTTGTTCCTCCGTTCCGACACCGTAGCGGACTGATAAAGGCTTTTTCTTTGTGAATATCGCTGTGCCGGAATACCCTTTCCGAAGCGCATAATTCCAGTATTGTTCGTACCCTTCAAGATCCAAATGAATTTGCCCTTCCTGCAATTTGGATTCCTGGATGCAGAATATATCAGCATCCATTTCCTTGAAATAATCAATGAATCCCTTCCCCACACAAGCTCTTATTCCGTTTACATTCCAGGATACCAGTTTCATCTAAGCTAAACTCCTTACCGCGAATCTTATTTGTTAATAAACTTCTAATCATTTTTTCCTGCTTTAAGAGAACGGAGCAATTCTGGCAGATGACTATAGATCTTGATCACTTCTTCCATCTTCATCCTTACCAGCCCGCTGGATGACGGAGCCACAAAGTCAATCGTTCCCGAAACGACAGAATGCTCCTGAACTCCCCAGGGAAGCACTTTCAGCCCGCTATATTGCTGGTAAACGCCTTTTCCGACAAAGCAGATGACTTTCGGTTTAAAATGAGCAATTTTTTTCTTTAGTTCTTCTCTGCCTTCTTTATATTCTGCCTTCAATATTTCCTCGGCGGTTTTTGTTGGCCTCGAAACGATATTTGTAAATCCATAACCCAGATCCAATAATATCTCATCCTCTTCATGCCGATATTTTTTGGGCGTGATGCCTGCTTCATGGAGAATTCTCCAAAACCTGTTATTAGGGTTTGCATAATGGTGTCCGGTCTCGCCCGAGCGAATGCTCGGATTAAAGCCGACGAACAAAATATCCAGATGATCATTCATATGGTCGCTAATCGAATTCACTCACATTCTTCCTTCCATTTCAATAAAAATAAAAAAACCGAGAAGTTGATAGTTTCTCAGTAAGATATAAAAAGTTATTTAAGCCATTTAACTGCCGTTACTTCTGTACCGACACCAATAGCTGAATCAATCTCGAACTCGTCCATCAGGCGTTTGACTCCCGGTACGCCGGCTCCCAAGCCGCCCGATGTTGTATATCCGTCTTCAAGTGCTTTCCTGATATCTTCTATTCCAGGGCCTTTGTCTTTTGCTACGATCCGTAACCCGTTCCGATTATTTTTATGGATTTCCTCAATTACAATTTTTCCTGGAAGTGCGTATAAATATATATTTCTGGCTAATTCGGAAATAGCTGTCGTTATCCTGGACTGATCCACGATTCCAAATTCCAGCCGTTTTGCGGCTTCCCGGCCAGCCTGGCGTGCAGCCACAATGTCCCATTCATTTTTTATAGATACTTCATTTGTTGTTTTCATGTATCACCTTAATAAATGTCATTGAGAATTTCTATACCTTTTTCTAAATCAAGAGCGGTATTTGCACTTTTCAGGTGGATTCCAAGCTCAATTAGAGTAATCGCGACCGCAGGCTGAATACCAGTCAAAACGACTTTTGTACCCATCAATTCCGCCATGCTGACTATTTCTCCCAGGATTCTTGCTATGTAGGAATCAATAATTTCCATTGAGGTTAATTCAAGAACGACTCCCTTTGCCGTAGTTTCATGAATTTTATTCAATAGATCTTCTTGAAGTTCTAAAGCGCTGATATCATCAAGTTCTACTTGGATGGAAACAAGCAGAAGATCGTACATCTTTAATATTGGTATCCTCACCCGATCACTCCTAAACGAAACACGTTTTCTGAAATCCTGCAGATATTATCGAAATTAATGATAGTTAGAATTGTTATCAATTATATTATAGGATGGGAATAGTCAGTTAGCAAGGTAAATCAAAGGTTGAAATGGCTAACATGCTGTTTTCCGATTTTATTACCTTACTTTAAATATTTGCGGTCATTTAAAAAGCGTTTGTTTAAAGCCGGGCAAATTCATCAACTAAATCACTGAAGATGGAAAGGGCGCTTTGAATCGGCTCCGGTTTTGTCAAATCCACACCTGTTGCCTTTAACAGCTCAAGCGGATAATCCGAGCTGCCGCTTTTCAGGAAATCGAGATAATGATCCAATGTTTCCTTATCACCTGATAGGATTCTATCTGCAATATGAATCGCGGAAGCATAGCCAGTCGCATATTTATAGACATAAAAAGGACGATAAAAATGCGGGATGCGCGACCAGCCAAATTTCACTTCTTCATCTAACACGAGCAGATCGGAACCGTTATATTCCTTAAACAGTTTTTCATATATTGTATTGAATGCCTCTGTATTCAGCGGTTCACCGGCCTCCGCTTTGTCATGGACGATTTTTTCGAATTCAGCGAACATGACCTGGGTAAAGAAGGTCCCTTTAAACCCGTCGATAAAATGATTGAGCAAATGTTTTTTCATGTGGTTATCTTTTGTCGTTTCAAGCAAGTAACGAATGAGCAGAATTTCGTTGACAGTTGATGCCACCTCAGCAACAAAAATAGAATACCCTGCCGTGATTTGCGGCTGGTGCTTTGTACTGTAATAGGAATGCATTCCATGGCCACATTCGTGGGCCAATGTGAATAAGCTATCGAGATCATCTTGATGGTTCAACAGAATAAACGGATGCACACCGTAAACTCCCAGATTGTAAGCCCCTGAGCGCTTGCCGGGCGTTTCCCTGACATCAATGTAGCGCTTTTCTTTAAATCCGGATAAAGTTGCCGCATAATCCTTTCCAAGTGGTGCTAGTGCACTTAGCATCGTTTCGAAAGCTTCCTCATAGGAAATATCCTGTTTGATGCCTTTCACCAGAGGTACGCTTAAATCATACTGCCGGAGTTCATCCACCCCAAGGATTTTCTTGCGCAGGCTAATGTACGTATGCATTGGTTCGATATTTTCCTTCGTCGCTTTAATCAGGTTATCATAAACCGTTAAAGGGACCATGTCAGAAAAAAGGGACTTCTCAATTGCTGAAGGATAATTCCTCAATTTCGAAATCAAGACATTATTCTTAACTGCTGCAGACAATGTGGAAGCAATCGTATTTTGCAGATGAATATAAGGCTTGTAATATGCTTTATAAGCCTCTTCCCGCTTTTTGCGGTCTTCATTCTCAATCAATTTAGCGTACATGCCGCGGGTCAAATTGACTTTTTCGCCGTTTTCAGCCGTGATTTCCCCGAACTTGATGTCAGCATTATTAAACATTCCAAACGTTTTTTGAGGAGCAGACAGGGTTTCCCCCATTTGCGATAAAATTTCCTCTTGGTCTCTGTTGAGCACATGTTTTTTGTAGCGAAACGAATCCAATAAATCTTCCTCAAAATATTGCAGGCCTTCCACTTCAGAAATATATTTTTTCAGCGTTTCCTCTTCAAGGCTCAATAGGAATGGCATAAAAAAAGAACTGGCAGCGCTGACTTTTTGTCCAAGCTGGCTGGATCTGTCCAACAACGCCTGGGAAGTGGTATCCCTCGTATCACAATCCACATGAAGCATAGCGTAAGCATATACTTTGCGATATAGGAAGGATAATTCTTCACTTTGTGTCAGGTAGTTATATAAAGATTGGGCATCATCCAAACGACCGTCGTAAGCCTTTAACGTTTCTGTTAGCTTTTCAATTTGTTGATAGTCCTGCTCCCAGGCCGTTTTATTTTCGTATATGTCAGTTAGATTCCATTGTTCTTGTACAGGTACTTCCTGTCTAGATTTGTATGTTTTCATTTATAACGTGCTCCTTAAAAGTATTTATGTACATAATAGCGTATTCGATGTTTATAAAGAAATGAATGCAACTTTTCCTTTCAAAAAAGCATTCGAAATAGTTACCTACTTTTCAGAAAATTTTGTTTAATTCTTTCAGCAGGGGGAATTAATAAAATGTAAGATATTCTCGGGACCAAAGGAGCTGTTTTATCATGCGCGTGAACTACTGCCAATGGAATAAAGAGAATGACGAAGCTGTATTCAGTCCGGGTGATCAGGGTTAGAATATAGAAATGTTGGAGAGTATCGTTTTTCTTAAAAAGGGTTTGATTACAAAGATCAATGGCTATTCTCGTCAAAGGAGCTGGTATGAGTATGGTTCTCAGTCTCTGGAATAAAGAGAATAACGAAGCCGTTAGAAACCCGGCTGATCAAGACCATCATGATCCTTCAAAAAATCTTTTAGCTGCCAATGCATTCGATGTGGCACAATTAAGGGATGACACACCTGAGTTTGATATAAACGGAACTGCGCTAAATAGTATGTAACGCACCCCCTCTTGCTGAATGAGGATTTCCTCTTTTAAAGCAAAGAGGGTTTTTAATTTTACTTGTATCCGATAAGAGATTTTTCCCAAGGCGAGAGAATAAGTGGTTTTCCAGGGGGAAAGATTGTACCAACTGAACCTGCGCTCGGGAAAGGACGTCAAGCTCCATGGATGATTTCAATTGTGATTTTTCACCGGTCAAGATCCGATTAAGAGAAACGATGCTGAAGGCGAGCTTTACCCGATCAATAACAACATGGAGAAATAAACAGTAATCAAAATGAAAGACAGCTCCGCTGAAAAGCAAAGCTGTCCGTTGTTTTATTGAACGGGAAGTGGTACGACCCTTTGTCCGATGGCTTCGATTAATTCTTTCGGCAAAGGAAAGTTGACTGCTGCCGGATCAGAAGCGACTGCGGATATCGCCTTTTGCAGGTTTTCTGCTGAAATATTGTATTGTGAGAAATCAGCAGGCAGCCCTGTTTTCACCTGTAAGAGGCGGATCTTTTCGATTGCCTTTTCGAGCAGAGCCGCTGGATCTTCATGGTCCGCTTTTATACCCAATGCTTGTGCAAGTTCTTTTACTTTTGGCAGATAAAGATCAGGAATGTACTCCATTACAATCGGCAAAAATACAGCATTCGCAAGTCCATGAGGTATCCGGAATATCGCACCGTACGCATGTGCCAGGTTATGGACAGGTATCGCATTCAATGCGAAGCTAAACGCCGTTATGCCCATTAAGCTGGCCTGGAGCATTTCCATTCTCGCTTCTAGATTGGACCCGTCGCTGACTGCGATTGGCAGGTTTTTTTCGATAAGACGAATGGTATGCAGCGCATAAGAATCCGTGAGTGATGTCGCATTCGGTGAAGCAAGTGCTTCTATTGCATGGGTCAGCGCATCCATCCCCGTAAAAGCAGTAATCAATGGCGGAAGTCCTGTGGTCAAGTCAGGATCGAGAATTGCCATGTCTGCACTTAAAAATGGATTGATAATATTCGTTTTCAACTTTATTTCTTCATTATAGATAACGGCAATCGGTGAAACTTCCGAACCCGTCCCTGCTGTTGTCGGAATGGCGATATGCGGAATCGGGATGTGTTGTGCCTGCGGGAATGATTCTGACACAAAGCCACCTGGAATTGCTTCGCTAATATCGGTTAACCCCTTGAACAATGAGTACTTTACTCCTTTTACGGTATCAAGCACACTGCCTCCTCCCACAGCAAGCAGGGCATCGGCACCTACTTCCCTTGCATAGCGCGCGGCGGCATTCACGCATTTGCTTTCAGCATCCTGTGTAATATCCAGAAAGATGCCGGCAAGTTCAGGCCCTGTCCCGTGTGGTGTCAGCTTGAATATTTCCGCTACCTTTTCAACAATTCCCGCTTTTTCCAGGCCTCTGTCACTGAAAAGAACGACTCTTTTTGCCCCCATTCCCCTAAATAAATCCGGTGCGAGCGCCCTTGAATTTGAACCAGTATGAATGGCTGTGCGCAGCCAGAAACTGGATAATGTCGTAGTAAGCAAAACAATTCCCCCTTTTTAAGATTGAACCGAATCTGAGAATAAAATTTGGTACCAGCTCCGCTTATGCAGTTCAGGAACCATTGATGTATGGACATGTTTAAGTTGTGTATATGCATCCAAAGAATGTTTTCCCATTTCACGGCCTATACCGCTCTGCTTATAACCCCCGAAAGGAGCATCATTGCGCAGCATATGCCAGTCATTGATCCAGATGATCCCTGCCTGCAATTTTCTTGCAGCTGCATATGCTTTATTCACATCGCGTGTCCAGATTCCCGCCGCAAGCCCGTAAATCGAATCATTAGCCATGGCGATTGCTTCCTCTACATCAGAATAGCGGATTACCGAGAGTACAGGGCCGAAGATTTCCTCCCTGGCAATTTTCATATCGTTTGTAACATTTGTGAAGATGGTTGGCTCGATAAAATGGCCGCCTTCACAGCCGGAAACTGTCATTTCCTTCCCGCCGCAAACCAACGTAGCGCCTTCCTGCTTACCTAATTCAATATAGCTGAGGATGGTTTCCTTTTGTTTCCTGGAAATAACAGGCCCAATTTCAGTTTGCTGGTCAAGAGGATTGCCCGGTTTCAATGTTTCAGCCAAAGCAATAAGCCTTTCTACAACTTGATCATACAGCTTGTCCGGTACAAATAAACGGGTGCCGGATTCACAAAGCTGGCCGGAATGTAAAAAGACACCGAATAAGCTGCCAGGCACTGCGATATCCAGATCAGCATCTTCGAGAATGATATTTGGCGACTTTCCGCCAAGTTCAAGGGTTGTATTCTTGATTGTGCCCGATGCAATTGACATGATGTTCCTGCCAACCTCGGTCGATCCCGTAAAGGCAACTTTGTCCACTTTGGAATGGCGGACAAGAGCCTCGCCAACTTCTGCCCCAGCACCGGTTACAACATTGATGACTCCGGAGGGAACAAATTGTGAAATGATTTCTGCCAGTTTAAGAGTAGATAACGGCGTATAGCTTGCCGGTTTAATGACAACTGTATTTCCCATCGCAAGTGCCGGCGCAATTTTCCAGGTGGCTATCAACATCGGCATATTCCACGGTGTTATCGCTGCACAAACACCAATCGGCTCCCTCCAAACAAAATTATGCGCAGGTCCCGGAAACGGCGGCGAAGGAAGTGTTTCTGAAAAAGGATATTCCAGGACGAATTTTGCCATGGTATTAAATAAATCTACCATCTGCAATATATCGTTGCTGGCGATCCGGCGAACTGTGCCGCCACTGGAGATGGATTCCAGATATACCAGCTCTTCTGCATTTGTTGCAATCCCATGGGCAATCGCGTTTAATACTTTGGAACGGTCCTTTGGAGACATATATTTCCAATCCGATTTATCAAACGCGTCCCTCGCAGCCTGTACAGCTTTATCCACATCTTCTACGCTGGCCTTTGCTGCTTTGGCAACCAATTCTCCTGTTGCCGGATTATGAACATCGAAGGTTTCTCCGCCAGTTGCCGGTTCCCATTTTCCGTTAATAAATAACGGAAACGTTTGAATGTCTACTTGAACAGTCATGTAACGTCCTCCTTTTAGCTTGTTATACGATCCCGAATTCGCTTTCCTTCTGCTTATATATTTCCTCCACTTTCCTGCCTTGTGATCTTGCCAGAATCTCCATCCGAACGGATAGCTGCTTCATCGTAAAATTCATTGTCTCCTCAAAGTCATTGCCAAATGGAGAATCTTCCACCATTCCCTCCTGGTTGAGCTGGATGGCCAGCGGTGTTAATTGTTCCATTTTGCTTGTAACAATATCAAAGATATGTGGGTGCTCACTGATCAAACGCTGCAGCAGGAACGTCCCGTAAGCTATATGGCGGGATTCATCCTTCTTTAAGTAGCCGATGCCTTTCAATAGCCCCGGCATGGTGCCAATCTGTTCCAATGATTGATAAAAAGAATAGTATCCTGTCTCAGCTAGTACACCCTCGACAAACATATTATAAACAGTCGAAGCTTCGGCTAAGGCCTCAGGTGAATGGTCGTCGACAAGACGTTCCATTGCATTGGGGAGGATCTGATTGAAAATAGTATCGTAGGTTTCCGTATGATAAATGGAAAGGTCTCCTTTTTCACCGAGTGCATTCAAAACAAGCCTAAAAAATTCGGTATGCTTTGCTTCTTCAAATAAAAAGGTGGTTAAAAACATTTCTTCCTCAAGACGGCCTTCTTTCGCGATCACCATCATTAATGGCAGCAAGTCCCTTGTTACTGCTTCCTCCCCAGCCTGAAATTGCGAAATCAGCTTTAATATCCCTTCTTTTTGTTCATGGCTGAATGTTTGCCAATCCTTAGCATCCTGCGTAAAATCAATGTCTGCTGGATTCCAGGTCCCCAACCGTTTCGCTTTCTGAAAAAGGCGAAACGGCAGGGAATCTTCCAAAAGTCCTCTTTTACTCGTAGTTAAAATCGTTCTCTTTTCCATACATAACCTCCTGGGAACATATAAAGCCCGACACTAGCAAAACAGGAAAGAATGTCGATGAAAAACATTCAGGATTGTAAGGGCTTTCACTATATTATAAGATGAAAGAAACAGGAATAACATCACTGAAAATATAGGGGTGAAAAATGTCGAATGATGGATCAAGCAGTTTATGAATATATGGAAAAAATCGCAGAAGTATCTGATGTACGGAAAAAAGCTGAATGGATGATGCGGGGATGCATTCAATTTTTTCCATTCCAGCGTGCCTCGTTGTTTACCTACTCACCATTGAGCCATACAGGTGAAGGAATATTCTTAATCGAAAATGACAAAATGGTTTCATTGGAAGCTGTGAAGGATGACGTTCGACCAATCTTCCCGCTTTTTCAGGCCTTAACGAGAAATAAGCCTGTTTTCATAAACAGAGAGGATATCCTTAATTCGTTTCCGGATAAGTATGTCCGCCATTTTGAACTATCGACGCTGGCCATTGTTCCAATCAGTCTCGTTAATATTGTGGTTGGTTTTGTTTTGGTAGACAGCTATATTGGGGAATATCCATTTACAAAAAATTATTTGTCGCTTCTTTCCTACTATTTCAAACGCATGACTGTCCCCTTCTTTCCTTCGTTCCCCGAAAAAAACACGCTTAGTAAACGGGAAACGGAAGTACTTCAACACCTTGCCAACGGATATTTAATGAAGGAGATGGCATCGATGATGTCTGTAAGTGAATATACGGTTAGAGATTATATAAGTTCTGTCGTAAGGAAGCTCGGCGTTAATCACCGAGCCGAGGCAGTTGCAGTTGGAATGAGAAAAGGCATTATCCTGTGAATTTTTCTTTGTTTACAGCTTGTAAAACGGTGTTTTCTGTCCTTGTGGAAACATAACTATGCAGAACCATGCCGACTATCACAAGCCCCATTCCCATCCATGACATGAATGAAGGCCATATTGTTGAGAGCAGAAGAATCTCTCCTGTCGCCGCAAATAAGACTTCCAATGATTGAGTGGATTCGACAGCTCCTAATTTCCGCATGTTCCCCTTCACCAAATCGGTTGCAGCAAAAAAAAGAACCGTGGCAAACACGCCGGCAAATAGCGCAACACCCGCGGATTGCCATATCTGTTCTTTTGCCGGCATTCCCACTGTGATGAAACTGTAACACGAGAGAATCAGCCAAAACGGCAGGCTTGCAATCGTCATCCCTAAAACGCGCTGCCAGGCATCAAGCCGACCTGCACATATTTCCATCATTTTGCGGTTTCCAAGCGGGTATGCAAATGATGCGATGATAATCGGCACCACGCATAATATGGCATATCTTATGGAGAGTTCTGAAGCCTGTTCGTACTGCATAAGAGCGACCCCAAAAAGGATGACCAGGGACATCGCCAACCCTTTATACGGGATTCTTCCTCTTATCCGCGCAGGGCCATTCACCGTCTGTATCGTTTCATAGAATAACGGGACGAGCAAGGACCCCGAGATAATCGTAATCTGCCATGTTCCGGCAATCAGCCAGCCCGGACCGTAAGCCGCAGCAAAACAAATCGGAGCATAAAACAGGCCAAAACCGATAGTACTCCATAACACCCATGATAGTGGCCGCTTTTTCATCTCATCAAATAGCGGAACCAGACTCTTTTTGAATAAGACGATAATAAGCAGCATCGGCACCATAAAGAAATAGCGCAGCGAAGCACTCCAAATCCAGCTTCCCCCAGACAAATCCATCATCCGGTTAAAAATAAACGTAAAAGCAAAAAAGAAAGCCGCACAAACACCCAACGTAATTGGACGCAATCTGTCCACCCCGTTTCGAAAAAATCATAATCTTTATTTTACTGCCTAATTTACTTATGGCAACAAGATTTTGAAGAGTTCTGAACGCTGCATGACCTCTGGAAAAAGAAAAAGCTGACTTTCCATGGAGATTAGGATCATCAGCCATTATAAATTCGTTCATTTTATATAAGGATGAAGAAGTGAATAGATAGCACGAATAACCGGTACTTGAATTTCATGTTTGTTTGCTTGTTCCAAGACATTTCCTTGCAAGCTTTCTACTTCAATAGGCAAGCCTTTTTCAAGATCACGATGCATCCATACTTATTTTATCACATTTCTTAAGAATCGTTCGTAAGGAAATCCCGTAACACCACAACATGATTGTATTCCTGATCCTTGGCAGCATATACAAGTGTGACGGTTCCTTCCTTATCCCATTCAAGCAGGCGACCGACCGTTTCTTGATGTTCCGTACTCTAACGGGTGCGATGCATTGTTTTTGCTGGCACTGTGAGTTGTTCGCCTGGCTGCAACGAAACAGTTTCGTATATAGAAAAAGCAAATTCAAAAGGGCTCAATCATTAAATGATTGAGCCCTTTAAGTTGAATCTATTCTGGGTCACGAGATTAACGGACAGTGGAAAGACTGCTCGCCTTTGTGACCTCGACTACCCAGTCCAGCGGGTCTTCCAGTTTGCCGCGTTGGATACCAGTCAAAGTATCGTATAACTTTTTGGAAAGCTCCCCGGTTTTGCCTTCATTGATGAGTAACTTCTCGTCCTGCCAGAAGAATTCTCCAATCGGAGAAATGACTGCAGCTGTACCGGTCCCGAATGCTTCTTCTAATGTCCCGTTTTTATGTGCCTGCCGAACTTCTTCCATCGAGATTCTCCGTTCGGTTACCGGGATATTCCAGTATTTTAGCAATTCAATAATCGAAGTCCGGGTAACTCCTTGAAGAATACTGCCATTTAATGCAGGAGTGATGATTTCTCCGTTGATCTTAAAAAAGACATTCATGCTTCCGACTTCTTCAATATATTTCTTTTCGACTCCGTCAAGCCATAACACCTGGGAATAGCCCATTTTTCCTGATACTTCCTGTGCTTTTAAACTTGAAGCATAATTTCCACCCGTTTTTGCCGTGCCTGTCCCGCCGTTTACAGCCCGGACAAATTGTGTTTCCACAGCGATTTTAACAGGATGAATGCCTTCTTTATAGTATGAGCCGACAGGAGACAGGATCATGATGAATTTATAAGAACCTGAAGGTGCAACCCCCAGATATGGTTCAGTTGAAATGACGAAGGGACGGATATAAAGAGAGGTGCCTTCTGCCGTCGGTATCCATTCCCGATCAGTCTCAATCAGCTGCTTTAGTGCAGTGAGAGCCAGCTCCTCATCTATTTCAGGGATGCAAAGTCTGTCATTTGACTTGTTTAAGCGCTGAAAATTCTTTTCGGGACGGAATAGCAAGATCCTTTCGTCCTCTGTTAGATATGCTTTCAATCCTTCAAAAACGGATTGGCCGTAGTGAAAAATCATCGAAGCTGGATCTAAAGTGATTGGCTGGTAAGGAACGATTCGAGGGTCATGCCAGCCCAATTCTTCGGTATAGTCCATCATGAACATATGGTCCGTGAATACTTGCCCGAATTCAAGCTGATCGGATTGAGGTTTTTCTTTTTTTGTTTCGCTAAGGGTGATTGTTATATTTTGTGTATTCATTCCGTTAACTCCTCATCAATAAAATAAATTATACATGGAATCTATAAAAGCCATTGTACTCCTTTATCTGTATAAACATCAACCCCATATTATTAAAAATTCTGATTTTTTTATGTAGTTTCGTCTATTTATGCTGAAAATCAGCACCATCATGACGGTAATGGTGCTATTTATCAAGTTGGACCGTAAATGTTTTGATCCAGGATTTGTTACTGAATTCCCTCGCCTTGATTTCTACTCGGTCTTTGTATATTTCGACAAGTAGACCCTGCGATAATCCTGGTTTTTTGCCTTTGTTACTCATTACATAACTTACCGAAGATGTATTGACCATCGTAAATCCGTCCTGATAGACTGTTTTGGGGTTATTCAGCTCATAATGTGAATGGCCGCTGAATAGGATGGTCTGTGGATATTTACGCAAGATACCCTTTAACCTTGTTCCTTCAAAATCCGTATATTTTCCTTCTGTGCCATATACGGAATGCTTAACTGGCTGATGAAGAAAAACAAAGATTGGTTTATTTTTTTTTGCCTTCATGCTAATGGTTCGTTCCAGCCAGCGATATTGTTTGTCAGATATATATGGACCATTTGGGTTTTCGGGAAGCTTTCTCTCACTTCCAAGTGTTATAAAATGGTAGCCCTCAATCCATTTATCGTAATAGACATTTTCCCTATTCGTTTTTGTAATAAATCTTTTTACAAGGATTTGATTGGAAAGCAAAGGGCGATTCCAGTATCTGGCTTCAAAAAATTCATGGTTTCCGATCGCGAGTATTTTATCCACACCAGGGTTGGAACCGGTTTGCAAAAGACTCATGAATTTATCATATTGTTCGCCAAGTCCTTGATTTGTGAAATCTCCGATTATGGCAATCGCTTTGTACCCTGGGGCGATTTGCTGATAATCTTCCAAGGCGTGGAGGAACTTTTCATCGGTTTGTCCGCTGCAAATTGGAATCCCTTCAATTGTTCTTGGCTCACCGCATATATGAACGTCGCTCAGGACCGGAAACTGCATGATTGGAATTTCTTTGTCGAATTGTTTGCTGGCATTTGATGAAGCCAAACCAGGAACAGTGAATAATAAAAGGGTAACACAGAGGAGAAATATTCGGTGAATGCTGTTCATAGAATAACTCCTTTCATTCAATAAGGTGCCATTGTGTTCATGTTTCCCTGGAAAGTTAAAAAATATGAAGGAAGAATTGGGTTTTTTTCTTGGGAATGTATGAATAGAAAAGCATAAAATGAATTAAAGAAGCTCCTGTCCCTTTGCACGATTTTAAGGACAGAAGCTAATCATATTATCTAGTTGATACACTGAGTTTCCTGATCAAAAAAGACACTCAGCTTTTCATGGTTCCGTTTCGCTTTTTCATAACCTTGCCTGAAAAGTTTACTATTACGAAAAAGAAGGAATTAGTTAAGCAGACAGATCCAGATGAAAACGCTGAGGAGGTATACATTTTGTGGATCAATAAACCGTTTTTCAAATATGCAGCAGGTATTTTACTAACAATACTCATTATTTACTTACTCGGGAAAATGGATTATTTTTTCGCGCCATTCCAAAAAATGATTGCTACCATCTTTTTCCCAATCCTTATTGCCGGTCTGCTTTATTATATTGTCAGGCCGCTCGTAAAGCTGTTATCCAAATTCCTCCCAAAAACAATTAGCATCTTGGCAGTATTTGCAACTGCTGTGGGAGTCATATTCCTTGTGGTACACTATTTTGGCCCTGCAGTTTCTGAACAGGTGCAAAACCTTTCTAGTCAATTTCCAAATAAGGTCAAAGAGTTTTCCGACAAATCCGAGGAAGCGATCAAAGAAAATGACTTTGGTATGGTAAAAGACAGCGAAAATATTCAAGGAAAAGCAATCGGCTATTTTCAATCAATCTCTTCTCAGATCACAGGCAATCTAGTCCAGATCTTTTCAACGATCACAAGCATAGCAACAGTTTTGATTATTGTACCGTTCATTCTTTTTTATTTTCTGAAGGATGACGAAAAGCTAAAGCCATTTCTTCTCAAATATATTCCGAATAATGTTGAGAATGAAGGCAACAAAATAGTAAAAGACGTTGATAAGACATTATCGACCTATATCGTCGGTCAACTTACGATTGCGGTCGTGGACGGTGTGTTAATGTATATAGGCTACATGATTATCGGACTTGATTACGCAATCGTTCTGGCATTGTTTGCGATGTTTTTGACGGTCGTCCCTTTTCTTGGCCCGTTCATCGGAATCATTCCGGCATTATTCGTTGCACTTCAGCACGAGCCTATCATGGCCTTGAAGGTTTTACTAGTTCTCGTCATTGTTCAGCAGCTCGAAGGGAACCTGGTAACGCCCCATGTAATGGGCAAGCGTCTCCAAATTCATCCTCTGACAATTATTCTCCTGCTTTTGGTTGCAGGTTCCATTTACGGTTTTATTGGTATCTTGATTGCGATTCCGCTCTATTCCGTAATCAAGACCCTGGTTAAAAACTTCCGCTTGTTTTATCGTTTGCGGCAAAGAAAGAATGTGACTGAAACAGCAGATGAAACGGGTACGATGTAGCAGTTGAAATAATATAGCAAAAAGTTCTGCTACTGTGCTTGCCAAAAAGAACAAGGGTTTGTCCATTTCAGTCATTGTTGACTTTTGGACAGACCCTTTTTTAATATAATTCAGACAAGTTTTCATTTGAACATACCTCGTATATTACGAAAAGAATTATCTCGTATTATGCATTAAGTTCCTGTTCCAACTTGACCCGCTCTGGACAGGTGTACACATTTAATGATTGGTTCCTGACGAAGCCGATGGCAGTGATCCCTAGTTCTTCGGCGGCCTGCAGGGCAAGCTCGGTGGGCGCCGACTTTGATATGACAATCTCACAGCCGATTTTCGCCACCTTTAACAGGATTTCCGAAGAAATACGGCCGCTGAAGACTAGTATTTTGTCACGTATCGTAATGTTGTTGCGCAGACAATATCCATAGATTTTATCCAGGGCATTGTGCCTGCCGATGTCCATTCTGCTGAGAAGGGTGCCGTTTAAATCACAAAGTGCGGCATTGTGGACACCGCCAGTTTTTTGAAACATCTCAGCCGACCTTTGCAGCTCGTCCATTAACCGAAAACAATCCTCAGGGGAGACTTTCACAGTAATTTGTTCCATCTTTTTTGCGGTTAATGCATCATTGGCAAAGACAAATCCTTGTCTGCTCATTCCGCAACACGAAGTAATATAGCGCTTATTTTGCAGCTTATGGTAATAAGGATTGATCTTATTGGTTTTGACGTGTGCCACGCCATCCTTTTCCTGCACCCAGATTTCGTCGATATCCTCAGCTTTTTTAATAATTCCCTCAGAGGCCAGGTAACCAACAATCATATCTTCGATGTACTCTGGCGTACAAACCATTGTGACGAATTCTTCTCCATTGATTTTCACGGTAACAGGGTATTCAGTTACGACGCTGTCTTCTGTCCATGTTGCCTCTGAATTCGAAAAACGGAGAATGTCCCGTTTTACCTCTAATGCCTTCATTATAGTCCCCTCCTTTTTATGTAATGTTTTTGTCAAAGATAAATACGGAAATGCCGATATCCTCTTCCACCTTGATATCTGAAAACAAGTGGATCAATGTTGCACCTACCAGTGTATTCATCCCTTCCGGTGGGGAATTCTTATACACTTCCTGTATCAGTTTTGTCCTGGCCGAATGAACCATATCCCGGCCTTCAGGAGTCCGGGCAATAAATTTTTCCGTCGGTGTCAGGTTCCCGTATAAGGTCGAAATCGCTTTATTTTCAATAAAAACGGTATGGATTTTTTCCGGTCCTTTCCCAAATAATTCTTTTCTAAGCTTTCTGAGAATATCATTGAATTCATGGATTTGTTTTGACATGCATCTATCCCCTGTGAGTACTATATTTCTTGAGCTCATTTCTTAAGCTGTTTGATCTTCTGACAATAGTTATCATAAATGAAGTTTTCATAAAATAAAAGCCTGATGTTAATTTGTGGACATCTTGTGTATTTTAAATAGTAGGTTTATAATAGCTTTGAGTTGGAGTCTTAATAACACGATTGTTAAGGTTCTATCGGACTATTTAAAAATGGATTGGTAATTTAGTAAGATCTGCTAATGAACTGTTCCACCATGTAAGCGCATTCTCTTTTTTGAAAAGGAGAGTTGTGTCTTCGTGGTGGTTTTTTTATTTTGAAAGGAAGGATTAAAATGGGAAATGGCACAATCAGTCTTGTAAGCAAGGATGGCACACTGAACATAATGGCTAAAAGCACAATCAGCCTGATGATTAACAATCAGCCATACACAGCTAAAGAAGGGTCAACCATCCTTCAAATATTGAATGAAAATGATATCCAGCATCCACAGATTTGTTACGTACCTGAAGTCGATCCGATTCAAACATGTGATACCTGCATTGTCGAGGTAAACGGAAAGTTGGGGCGATCCTGTTCTACTGTTGCAAAAGAAGGCATGTATATCGAACTTGCTTCCAGCCCTGCCAAAGCGGCGCAGACAGAGGCAATGGATCGGATTTTGGAAAACCATTTATTATATTGCACAGTTTGCGATAACAATAACGGCAATTGTAAATTACATAATACAGCAGAAATGATGGAGATCGCCCATCAGAAATATCCCTACACTCCTAAGGTCACGACGGATCAAGTAGACATGACACATCCCTTCTACCGTTATGATCCAAATCAATGTATTGCCTGTGGCCAATGCGTGGAAGTATGCCAGAACTTACAGGTGAATGAAACCATTTCCATTGATTGGGAGGCGGAGCGTCCACGGGTAATCTGGGATGCTGGTACTACTATTAATGATTCTTCATGCGTAGGTTGCGGACAATGTGTAACGATATGCCCATGTAATGCTTTGCAAGAGAAATCAATGCTCGGAGAAGCTGGATTCATGACTGCCCTTGATGATGAAATGCTTACACCGATGATAGATCTAATTAAAGAAGTAGAACCAGACTATACAACTATTTTCGCGATTTCCGAAGTAGAAGCGGCTATGCGTGACACACGCACGAAGAAAACGAAAACGGTTTGTACGTTTTGCGGCGTAGGCTGCTCATTCGAGGTTTGGACAAAAGACCGCAAAATCCTAAAAATCCAGCCAACCTCCGATGCACCGGTTAACGCGATTTCTACTTGCGTAAAAGGAAAATTCGGCTGGGATTTCGTAAATTCTGAGGAACGTATCACCAAGCCGTTAATCCGTAAAAATGGAACGTTTGTTGAATCCAGCTGGGAAGAAGCGCTCGATTTAGTTGCAAGTAAATTGGGTTCAATTAAACAACAATACGGTAAAGGTTCCGTCGGCTTTATCTCTTCTTCTAAAATTACCAATGAAGAAAATTATGTCATTCAAAAATTAGCACGTCAGGTCTTTGAAACGAACAATGTTGATAATTGCTCACGTTACTGTCAATCCCCGGCAACCGATGGTTTATTCCGTACAGTGGGTATGGGCGGAGATGCCGGAACTATTAAGGATATCGCGAAAGCAGGCCTTGTAATCATCGTTGGAGCAAATCCAGCGGAAGGCCACCCGGTACTTGCTACCCGCGTTAAACGTGCGCATAAGCTGCATGGCCAAAAACTGATTGTTTCTGATCTTCGTAAAAACGAGATGGCAGAACGCTCTGATATTTTTATGAGTCCAAAGCAAGGAACGGACCAGGTTTGGCTGATGGCTGTAACGAAATATATCATCGATCAAGGATGGCACGATCAGAAGTTCATTGAAGAAAATGTTAACTTTTTTGAAGATTTCGATGAAGTTCTTGAAAAGTATACCCTTGAATATGCTGAAAAAATGACGGGTATTTCAAGAGAAACCCTGATCCACGTAGCTGAAACGATTCGCGATGCGGATGGTACTAGTATTCTATGGGGAATGGGTGTAACCCAAAACACCGGTGGTTCTGATACGTCCGCCGCGATTTCCAACTTGCTTCTTGCTACAGGAAACTATCGCCGGCCTGGCGCTGGTGCCTACCCTCTTCGTGGGCATAACAATGTACAAGGTGCCTGCGATATGGGAACTCTCCCAGGCTGGCTTCCAGGTTATCAGCACATTACCGATGATGCTGCCCGTGCAAAATTTGAAGAAGCTTATGGCGTGAAAATCGACGGAAAACCAGGTCTTGACAATATTCAAATGCTTCACTCGATTGATGAAGGCAAGATGAAAGCTATGTATCTAGTCGGAGAAGATATGGCGCTTGTAGATTCCAATGCCAATCACGTACACGATATTTTATCAAGCCTTGAATTCTTTGTTGTTCAGGATATTTTCCTTTCCAGAACAGCTCAATATGCAGATGTAGTCTTGCCTGCCACTCCATCTCTTGAAAAAGATGGAACATTTACAAACACAGAACGACGTGTACAAAGATTGTATCAAGCACTTCCAACACTGGGAGACTCCAAGCCTGATTGGTGGATCGTGCAAGAGGTTGCGAACCGTTTAGGTGCAAATTGGGAATATAGCCATCCTAGTGAAATCTTTGCAGAGATGGCAAGTTTATCTCCTCTTTTTGGAGAAGCAAATTATGACGTGCTTGAAGGTTGGAACAGTTTCCTATGGGGCAGCTTTGATGGGAAAAGCACACCGCTGCTTTATGTAGATGGATTTAATTTTCCTGATAAAAAAGCCCGTTTTGCCCTTTCTGATTGGGTACGTCCTGTTGAATTCCCTGAACAATATGACCTTCACATCAACAATGGCAGAATGCTTGAGCATTTCCACGAAGGAAATATGACGAACAAATCAACTGGGATTCAATCTAAAGTACCTGAAGTATTCGTCGAAGTTTCTCCTGAACTTGCAAAAGACCGTGGAATTCATGATGGTTCACTTGTGCGCCTTATCTCTCCGTTTGGTGCAGTTAAATTACATGCACTTGTAACAGATCGTGTTAAAGCAAATGAGCTTTTCTTGCCGATGAATTCAGTAGACAAAGATTCGGCGATTAACTTTTTATCAGGCCCTGCGGTCGACCAGCGTACGAATACGCCTGCCTATAAGCAAACTATGGTCCGTATGGAGATATTGCGTGTAGATGGGGAAACTCCTCTAGCTGCAAGTAACCATCGTACTAAAAAACGCAACCCTCAAAAAGGTGTCGAGGTAGAACGTAAATGGAATCGTCCTGGTTATGTTCATCTGACACATTGATTGTAAGGAGGAAATTCATATGGCTCAACCTATAACATTTATTCAGAAAAAAGTCCTGACAGCCGAGGAACTGCAACAGCAAAAACTTGATGAGTTAAAGTCCCTCCTTTCCGAGAATGAGGAAGCTCTTAACAAACTGATGGGAATTGTTGGCCAACTGAATGACATCGGGGTCCTTGGAGCTGCTCACTCCATAATTCAATCCAAGGAAAAAATCACAAAAGTTGCCCTGGAACAAGTTTCGCGGGAACCGGTAACAAACCTGCTAAATGTGTTAATGGGTGCTACCGGAGCGATTATGCAGGCAGATCCTCATGCCACTGAAAAGGTTGTGAAAAGCAGCATTGCCGGCTTGCATGCGGCCAACGAGCATTTAAATAGCAATAAAAAAGTCGGCGCCCGAGATATAATGAAGGTTTTGAACGATCCAGATATTAATCGCTCGATTGGATTCGGCATTCACTTCCTGAAGGGAATGGGAAAAGCTCTAAAAAATGATTAACACTCCCCTCTAAGGGGGTGCTGTGGCACCGTAATAGGCTTTCTCGTTCGGAAAATGTGTCAAGATAGTACCCTCCCGCCTGCTGAGCTATTTAGCGGCGGGTGTTTTACTTTTTTTCGGATTGACAATTGCAAATTTGGTTGAATTAGCTTCTGGATATTGTTTGGCTGAATTCCAACTCAGTTTAGTTGAATTCCTGTGAAGTTTTGTTGAATTAATCTCCAGAATGTTAAATTGATATTTTGCGATCCCCTGTTGTTAGTAAATCTCCAGTTCAGTTACGTATTGAATAGACCCTTGCTCCGACTCAAAGTTTGCTTCAAAAATGAACGTTCCTTCTTTATCAGGAAAAAGGAAGGCTCCCTTCTCATGGTTGATTTTGTCCTTTTTTCCGTTCTGGATCAAAAAGAGTTCGGCAGGTTGTCCATTCAGCTCGTGTCCTTTCTCCTTCAGATAAAAACGGGCCTTTGTTCCTTTTTTGAAACGTAGCATTTCATGTTTTCCGGCAAATACGGTGATATCTAGAATCTTCTGGACCAGGCGTTCACCATCTTTCTTTGTCCAATCGTGATCAGCTGCTTGGAGAGATTGTGTTTTTAGCACAGTACTTATTTGTCCGCTAGGCAGTTCCGTCTGTGCCTGTGTCAAACCAGGTTTGCTGAAGCCATTTAAAACTAAAATGGTCAAAAATAATGATGCTAAAACGATCCCATTGATAACGATTGCGGAAAAAGCAGGGAATATCGACCTGTTCATACGGTTCCCTCCAGGCTCAGGATATTGTCTTGTACTTTCTTTGTTTATTCAGCATGACTATTGAAATTCCTGCTGCATAAATCAAAAAATGCATTACAACTAGTAATGCACGCAAATCAATTTCTTTTCTTTTTCAGTTTGTTGATGAATCTCGAAACAAAACCTGGTCTCTTCCTTTTTTCCGCTTTTTGTTTAGGGCGCTGATCAATAGTAATCGTGTCTTTATCAACTGCTGTATCAGAGGCCAAAACCAGCCCTAATTCAGATGTATGCTCAGGGCTAGCTATAATTTTATAAGGGGCTTTGATTTTTGAGGCTAAAGCAATATATTTTGCTAAATCTGAGTAATTCATAGCGCCATTCAACAATAAAGTTGCCTTGTAATTTTCTTTTAGAAGTCGGGCAATTTCCGGATAAGTGGTTGCCTCCCTCACCTGAGCCCGGGTTAAAACAACAACTACCCTTTCCCTCAAGGTCCCCAGGTATTTTTTCCGTTCCTCCGGTTTAAGCACCTTCTTGCCATGAATTCCTTCCTGAAGATAATCATCAATGGTCACCCTGGACAAATGGACACCTCCATACCTATTTTTCTCTCTTATATTAAATGACCAGGTATGAAAATCGTGACAGTCCCATTTGGATTGAATGTAGTTCTTTATGAATTTAATGGAACAAAGAGAATGAATGCTTATTTTTTACAATGAAATAGTAAGAATAGCGGAATTCTCATCCTACGCTCAAATTCTTCCTGATTTTGAAAATGTTCCTGCGATGTTTCCCTTCTTTAATGTCTTCAATGCAAAATCCGGCCTGCTTTAAGCTGTGGAAATACTCTTCTATCGTTGCCAAGATCCAATAACGTTTTTCCTTTGACATCTCCAATAAGAGTTAAAATAATAGGCTTCTCAATTAAAGCATTTGGGCTATTGTTGCGACTTCTTCTGGCCATATATTTGTCAAAAAATGAATCATCGTCATAAACTGAATAACCCTGATATTCCATTCTCATCCCTCCATAAATTTCTACCAGAATTATTCTACCATACATAAATCTGGTTAAACGGTCAACCTATTTTCCTCATGTAAGAAATTGACGAAAATTGATTTTGATTGTCACTTAAAAGGATTGAAGATACCTAAGGTCGAATCATTGTTAGAATACTTCCTGAATGAGGTGATCTGCGTGTCCAGCACAGTTGAAGATGCTCAAAAATCTATGCTTGTTTTCCTCCGTCATTTGCTCACTTTTGCGATGAACTGAATGTGGTGAAGCATATTAACGATCGTGTTTCCTGGGATTCAAACCGAGCGGAAATGTCCCCCGGTCAAGCCATTAAAGCGTTGGTTATTAACCTTTTTGTTAAGCGAGAACCCCTTTATCGTGTGAATGAATTTTGTAAACGTGGAGATTTCCAATTTATTTGACAAGGCTCGGTAGCCCGATGATTTTAACGATGACCGCTTGGGGCGGGCTTTGGAAAAGCTCGCATAGATTGACCTTCCAGGCATTTATCACGATATTGCTTTTGAAGCTCTGGAGAAGGAAGGGATCTCAGAAAAAAGATCTTGACGTGTCCAACGAACGATCGGAGATCGAAAAATCCATGAAAACCTGGAGTGAGATCGAATACCATTGCCACGAAGATGCCGCCGTACAATTGGATCAACATTCGGCTACAAGATTAATTATCATCAACTTATTGGTGAAGTGAAACGGATGGAAAAAGTAAAAAGACGTCAGGGACGATCAAAGACGGCTACAGTCCCGGTGGACATTTATTACACGTGCCACTTCACCGTGATCGAGGATGATACATAAATCCAAAAGGCACGTGAAATGGAAAGTACGTCTAATCGATTTGGAATATTTTTGTAAAAAAGCAAACATTTCTGTAATCAGACGCAAATATAGAAGCATAGGATAGAAGGGTTTCATTAAAAAGTTAGAAAGAAGGAAGGGGAAACATGAGAAAAATTCTACTGTGTATGGTATTGGTTTGTTTTATGTTTGTTGGTGTTAAGCCGGCTTTTGCAGCGGGGAGCCAGTTTATCATCATAAACAAATCAAACAATCAGCTTGCCTACTATGAGAACAGCAGGCTGACAAAGGTTTTCCGGGTTGCTACCGGAAGAAATGCATCGTATACACCTGAAGGGAAGTTCAAGATTGTCAACAAAATTGTCAATCGTCCCTACTACAAAGGGAAAATTCCTGGAGGAAGTCCAAACAATCCGTTAGGAAACAGATGGCTTGGGATTAATGCAAGGGGTACGTGGGGAACGACTTATGCGATTCACGGCAACAATAATGCCAGTTCGATTGGTCAGTATGTGAGCAGCGGCTGTGTACGGATGTATAACAATGAGGTTCAGTGGTTATTTTCCAAGGTAAAGGTAAATACACCTGTTATTATCACGACATCAGGAAAATCTTTTGACTCTCTTGCCGCGGCGAACGGATTTAATGTGCAAAAGTCAAATGGAACTGTCCCCCCAGGGGCTTCAAACGCAGTATTGAAAAAAGGAAGCCGCGGAGCTGAGGTTGCGGAACTTCAGCGAATTCTTACTAAGCTCGGCTACAGCACGAAAGGTATTGATGGGACCTTTGGACAAAACACGGATTCCGCTGTACGCAAGTTCCAAAAAGCAAAGAAATTAACTGCCGATGGAATTGTTGGTCCAGCTACTAAAAAAGCGTTAGGCATGAAATAAAAAAAGAGGTTAATCCACTATATGTGGGTTAGCCTCTTTTGATTATGGTGATGTCATCCCCAAAAGAAACTATACTCCCTTTTACACTTGCAAATAATTAGCAAGGAGTTTGCATATTCTAAACATAAACTGTACCAGATGGGAGTGAAATTTCATGAACGATGTATTGGTAGAGACTATTCTTCAATCCGTGCTTGTAGTTGGCTGGGTTTCCATGTTTATTGTACTTGGCTTTGTTCGATTGGAAAAATAGTGGATCATTCCAATGATTATTTTTTGTATGCTTTCGACAAGTTTATCTGGATCACTATCCTTCAGTTGGTATCCAGCTCCAAAGTTTGTATGTAATCTGAAATGTCTATGTAAGGCCTTTGATCGATTTTTTATATTTAGGAGTCCAAGCGACGGTAATTCAATAACCGGGTCGTAGGAAAACCCACACTTTCTTCTCTCTTGAAAAAAGCCAGGAGCTCTTATACCGGCTTTCTACCAATCCATTGTATTTTCAAGCAACTGGTCTATATCAACTTTGTTAAGCTCATATGAATGACCTTCTTCTGCGATTTCAACCGTAGCCTCCAATAATTTGTCAATATCAATTATCTTCATGCGTAAGACCTCCTTAAATGACTTAATAAATGGATTCTTAACACTATATATCCGACTATTTTCTTGTTAAATGATTCGATTTTATATAGGAAAATTTGTGGGTATGAAGGACGTTTTAATAATTGTATTTGGATTGTTACGGTTCAGTAATATAAGAGAATCTTCAGTTATGAAAGGAGATAGGTTAAACGAGTTACGAAGGTCTTCAATAAAAACAAAAACTCCCCGGTTTAATAGAGCCGGGGAGTTCATTCGTTCATAAATTTCTATGGAAACATCTTTTTTTTCCATAATTGCATAGCATGAAAACCCAATACCCCAATCCGCCTAAAGTATTCAGCAAGATATCATCGACATTAAAACCGCCAATTTGGAAATAAAACTGGATGCATTCTGCAGATAGCGAGACAGTAAAAGTAAGAAGAGTGATCGTTTTCACATTGATTCCATTCACTTCGATACGGGGTGATGCTGCAATTATTTCTTGTAATAAAAAGGGCAGGAACCGAGCGATGATTTATCATCCCTTAGGAAGTACTGCTTCCATTCTAAATTCTCCTCAGCTCCATACACATTTAAATCAGGATGAGGCGAAATGTTATCATACTCTATTAATCTTGTCTGGATTCTACCTTTTATTTTACCAGCATATGTTTGATTGACGTTAAATTCATTAAGTACCCACCTTGGTGTGATGGCCAGCATAAAACATGGAAAATGTCTGCTTTTCCGGCTTTTATGTGCAGGAGTTGCACAATAGACAAAGTACTGTTCGCCATGGAAGCAATATTCCCATAATGAACTTTCCGGATTTACCGGAATGGGAGCGACCCACTCCTTCTCATCCATTGACGAAATGGTACTTAAGAGTTTCCAAAACAACTCTTCGAAATAATCAACAGATCCATCCTCAACCATTTCATCAGGGGTTTCTAAAAAGATAATTAACGATGTATTGCTGCCGTAGTCTTTCGATTGGATCGAGAATTCTTTTAATAGTGCAGCCACTTGTAAGGCAGTGGTGTCATTATCAGGTTTTCCCCCAAAGCCATAGCGGAAATGGTTCAAGGCAAACCCCTGTACCGCTGGAATGCAAGGAAACCATTTGTTTTGATCGCTCATTTTTTTTGAGAATGAATCAAGGGCATCCTGCTTCCAGTTGGCGAGGGTATGCAGATAATCATTTATATTCATAACTCCCATTCCTCTTCCCCCTAACTTTCTTATAGACATATGCGGGGATAGGCATGATAGGTGAAAAAAGTGAAGGAAAATGGGCTTTTGACTATAAATAAAAAGACCTGGCTCAGGACTTGAGCCAGGTCCGGTTAGGCCCGTTTTACTTCCAATCTGCGGGCAATCTGTGACAGACAGTAATTTACGATGAAGTACATGATCGCCACAATGAGGAAAATCGGGATAATGTAGGAGTCTTTCTGGGCATAAATGATTTGTCCATTATGCATCAAATCCGGCAGTGCGATAACTACAGCCAATGAGGTATCTTTTAATAAAGAGATAAACTGGCTGACAATTGGAGGCACCATTCTTTTTAGAGCCTGTGGCATGACGATATGCTGCAGTGTTTGCACGTAAGTCAGTCCAGATGAACGGGCCGCTTCGATTTGCCCTTTTTCAATCGACTTAAGTCCGCTGCGGATGACTTCCGATAACATCGCGGATTCGAAAACCGTTAAAGCGGCAATTGCTGCATATGTGATTTCTAAGTTAATGCCGATTTCCGGAAGCGCGAAATACGTAAAGAAAATGATCAATAACAGCGGCAGGTTACGAATCGTTTCTACCACTACGGCAAGAACCCGTGATACTATCGGGATGGCTGCATAACGCAGTGTGCCGACAATGGCCCCGATAATGAAACTCAATATAATCGAAATGAATGCCACCTTAAGCGTAACCCAGAAGCCTTTCAGTAGAAATGTAAGATGATCGGGAGCATAAGCACCAATGAAATCCATCGTGGCACCTCCTTCAATTACTCTTAGCCAGGCGTTTTTCCAAATATCCTACGCCAAGGCTTAATGGTATGGTAAGAATTAAATAAAATAAAGCTACGAAAATATATACATCAAAAACTACGTACGTACGGGAAGAGATGAGGTCTGCCTGGTACATCAAATCCAGTCCGGCTACAATCCCTAAGATAGACGAGTTTTTAACCAGATTAATAAATTGGTTGCCAAGCGGCGGGATAACAATTTTTATCGCCTGCGGAAGGATGATGATCCGCATCGTTTGACCATATGATAGACCAGATGAACGCGCAGCTTCCATCTGGCCTTTAGGCACAGCGAGAATGCCAGCTCTGATTGCTTCAGCAATGAATGAAGCAGTGTAAATAGTCAAACCGATCGTCCCGGAAGTCAAACCATCGAACCCTAAACCGAAGAAAAAGAAAAAAACGATGATCAATAGCGGAATATTTCGAATGAATTCCACATAGATAGTGCCCAGCCAGTTTAGTGGCTTAAATGGTGCAATACGAAAAACTGCAAGGAGTGTACCAAGTAGAAAGCTTGCGACCAGCGCGATAAGGCTAGCGATGATTGTAGTCTTAAATCCTTCTAAATACATGTCTAAATTTTCAGTGAGAATTGAGAAATCGAGCAATGTGCTGTCGCCTCCTAATTAATCAGGATGAGCGAAAAGCCCATCCTGATTAATAAAGATATTATTTTTTAATCCATTTGTTCTGGATTTCATCGTATTTACCGGAATCCCTAGTGCTTTTCAGAGCATCATTAAGTGCCTTGACAAGCTCTGTGTTTCCTTTTTTCACAGCGATTCCATATGGCTCTTCCGTGAAAGTGCCGCCCACTAATTCGTAAGATGGATCCTCGGCGGCCATACCATAAAGGATTGCGTCATCCGTAGTTAATGCATCGCCTTTTTTTGTCTTTAAGGCAGTGAAGGCTTCTGCATAGTTTTCGAATTCCAATACTTGTGTGTCGGGAGCTTTTTCACGAATGTTCATCGTAGAAGTAGAACCTTTTGTAGCCAGTACTTTCGTTCCTTTTCCCAAATCTTCAATACCTTTGATTTTGCTGCCTTTCTTCACAAGAAGAGATTGGCCTGCTTCAAAATAGACATCCGTAAAGTCGACTTCCTTCTTGCGTTCTTCTGTAATCGTCATTGTGGCAACGATCGCATCAATATCCCCGTTATTAAGGAGCGGGATTCTGGTTTTGGATGTAACCTCTTTAAATTCAATCTTTTTTTCGTCTCCAAGGATTTCTTTGGCAAGTTGCTTCGAGATATCGATATCAAATCCTTCTACTTCGCCGGTGCTTGGGTTTTTCAAACCAAACAAACGGGTATCATGTTTTACGCCGATGACGATTTTATCACGGTCTTTAATTTGCTCCAAAGCATTTTTCTCTTCTTTGTTACCGCCGCTCGTTTCCTTATCTCCACTGCCGCAAGCCGCCAATAGCATCGCAGCCATCAGTGAAATAAACGCAAGCTTAAAAACCTTTTTTTTCTTCAACATACCCTTCCCCCTACTAATTAATGATTTAAAATACGGCTAAGAAATAGCTTCGCCCGCTCTTCACGGGGATTTGCATAAAACTCCGCCGGTGTTGCTTCTTCTAGAATTTGGCCCTGATCTATGAACACGATCCGGTCCGCGACTTCTTTTGCAAAGCCCATTTCATGGGTGACAACGACCATCGTCATCCCTTCTTTTGCCAGGGCCTTCATAACGTCAAGCACTTCACCAATCATTTCAGGGTCAAGCGCTGATGTCGGTTCATCAAACAGCATAACTTCTGGATTCATCGCCAGGCCCCGAGCAATGGCGACACGTTGTTGCTGTCCACCTGATAACTGGGATGGATAGGCATCCGCCTTTTCGGCGATACCTACCTTGTCAAGATAATACCTGGCTGTTTCTTTTGCTTCGTTCTCAGATTTCCCAAGAACTTTTTTGGGAGCAAGAGTGATATTCTCCAGCACCGTTTTGTGTGGATAAAGATGAAAATGCTGAAATACCATACCAATGTTTCGCCTTAGCTTATTAATATCTGTTTTTTTATCGGCGACCAGGGTACCATTGATGGTCAATTCCCCCTCCGTAATTGTTTCAAGGTGATTTATACAGCGAAGCATCGTACTTTTACCAGAACCGGATGGCCCAATAATGACGACAACTTCCCCCTTATTTATTGAAAGATTAATATCTTTCAATACTTGAAAATCCCCGTAATACTTATTTACTCCCTTGAATTCAATCACTTTTCCCCCTCCTTTTCACTAATATATATGTATTCTTCAAACGGTTCAGATCTATTCTAAGCTTATGAAGATTCTGAACCTATTATTTATAATAGAATTATATTCTTTTATGCTGAATGAAGTCAAATTATGACAAAGTCATTTTATTTACACTCAGTTTACACCGCTGTTTTTGAGCTGGGAGTATACAAATATGTTATCAAAATGCTCCAGACGCGGAGAGGAATTACTGGGACTTTTAAAGAATAAAAACAAATTCATCAACTTTGAACGAATATATTTTTTATTAAATAGGCTGTGTTAGAGAGAGAAAGTTAGAATTTAATGAGGGTGCTATATAGTATATATATGGAACTGAAATTTGAACTAGAAGGTCTCTTAAATAGCGGATTGAATCAGTCTTTCCTGATGATATTAAACTAGAGTTAAAGCCGATTATTTTGAGGAGTGCAATCTATGGTTGGTCTCAAACTTAATATCATATAAACGATCAATCGCTACTTTCTTTTTTTGCCTCGTCGAATGGAGCATAAAAAATACCCATTGGTGCGAGCATATCTGTTTCAGAAAAGACCTTTTTACCATTCACTTCATAAAATCCTGAAGGAAAATAATCAAATAAGCCGGATGTATGAAAAATTTCCACATAATATTCATGCAGGTCTTCCATTAGTTCCAAATATTTGTCATGAGTGATGATTTCGCCAAATTCATCCAGTTCAAAATTTTCCTTGATAGCATCTTGAAATTCATCATGATTCATTGTTGCAATCGTTAAATCGACGTCTCCGCATTCCAAGCAAAGCAGCATTTGCTCTTCGTTCACTTCTTCGTATGCATTCTGGACAAGCTCTTTCAAAATTCCTTCGATTTTTTCTTGGTTCACTAATGTTATCTTGGATGTTAGCACTGTAATCTCCTCCCAGGATGTACTGGTAGTATAATGTCCCTATTGTATAACTTCGAGAGTAAAAAGTCTTAAACGAAGTCTTAGGAAGTGGATTTCTAACCTATTCCCTTATACTGCCCGTCAATAAGAACTCACATGAAAATATTTTCGCAAAATCTTTTTGTTCAACCATCCCAGGAGGAAAACAGTGGCTACTGCCAAGAAACCGATTCTTTTATACGCCCCTTTTATTGCCCCAAATATAGGTATGCAATTGCGGCAGTACTTTTATATTGGTCAATTCATTATCCGCCATCACCTTTTCGATTAGCCACTCATATTTATTGAGCAGCCGACCGATGAGCTCTTGATCGTTATTAGTTTTGCTGTCATCATTCCCAACCTGCAAAAAGAACGGTGTATTAGGATAGCGGAGATAAACTTTTTTGGCATATTGAAAATCATCATCGTCGAAAACGACAATTTTCATGCTAACTGAATTGTCAGGCTCCCGATTTTTTAGCTTTTCCAGGATAGAATCAAGCATGACAAAATCAGTTTTCATCTTTGAGCTTGGCGGTTTAGGCGAAATCGTCAACTCATTGATTCGCAAAAACCAATCCTGCCACTTGCTTCCCTGAGTTTCCAGGCAAACTTTTATATTGTTTTTCTGCAATAGGTCAATCAAACCACTCAGATTTTTTAAAAGTGCTGGATTTCCGCCTGAGATCGTCACGAAAGAAAATCCACTTCCACCCAGCCTTTTGAGTTCTTCCCAGATTTCTTCGGCTTCCATTTGGATAATATCTTGCTTTCCGGTGCCATCCCAGGTAAAGGCAGAGTCACACCAGGCACAGGAATAATCACAGCCAGCGGTCCGGACAAACATTGTTTTTTGCCCGATGACCATCCCTTCTCCCTGGATTGTGGGCCCGAAAATTTCCATGACAGGAATTCTACTCAACTTCCATCCACTCCCGTCTTGCCTCGGCATAGCTTGTCGGCGTTTCATACAGCCTTACAAACTCCACTCTAGCACCATCATAATGTTGGGCTCTGGTAGCAAGTGCTTCCAACATTTTCTCGTAAATCCAGACTACCATATTTTCTGCTGTCGTGTTCATTGCAGGCAGCGTTTCATTCAAATATTTATGGTCAAGGAAAATTTCAATCTCATTTTTCCAGATCTCTTTTAGATCGCCAAAGTCAATCATCAGGCCGAGGTCATCGACAAAGCCGCTGATCCCGAATATGACCCGGTACGTATGGCCATGGAGATTTTTGCATTTCCCGTCATAGAAGTGAAGATGGTGCGCTGCATCAAAGGTGAATTCCTTGCTGACAAGAACTCGTTTGGAATGGTATTTTAATTGATCCTGCTTGATATCTTCATCTATTTTTTGGAGTTTGTCGACAATCCTGAATCCGTACATCATCGTGAAAACTCCTTTCTGTTTTTCAAGTATTCGTCCAGGCCGTTTTTCCGCAGCTTGCACGACGGACATTCACCGCAGCCATCAGCAATTATGCCGTTATAGCACGTCAACGTCTTCTCGCGAACAAAATCAAACGCCCCCAGCTCGTCAGCAAGCGCCCACGTTGCCGTTTTATTCAGCCACATTAAGGGTGTGTGTATGACAAACGGATGATCCATGGACAGATTCAGCGTTACATTCAGCGATTTGATGAATATATCACGGCAATCAGGGTAGCCGCTGAAATCCGTTTCACAGACACCAGTAACAATATGTTTCGCGTTTATTTGTTTTGCCAGCACTCCGGCAAATGAAAGAAATAACAAGTTACGGCCCGGGACAAAGGTAGAAGGCAGCTCTCCTTCCTCTCCATCTTTCACTTCTATATCATTTCTTGTTAAAGCGTTGGGAGCCAGCTGGTTCAACAGGGACATATCGAGTATGTGATGCTTTACCCCAAGCTCTTTGGCAATATTTTTGGCGCACTCAATTTCAAGACTGTGTCTTTGATTATAATCAAATGTTACAGCCTCCACTTCCGCAAACCGTTCTTTAGCCCAGAATAAGCAGGTTGTGCTATCCTGGCCGCCGCTAAATACAATGACAGCCTTTTCTTTATTCATTTTTGAAAAATTCCTTTCCAATAAAAAAAACAGCACCACTAAGAAAGCAGTCCTGTTTTCCTTAGTTTTTTAGAGAGGGTAGCTAGAACCTCTACCGATTGATCGGATTTTTATTCAGCTAATTTATCACATCAGTATAGTAACATAATTTTCTTTATTCCTAAAGACTCAATTCGATAAATAAAGTTGCTTTACTTCCTCGGATACCATTTCAATATCATTGGTTACTTGAGGGATCGTGTAACCGGCAAAATAAGGTGATGTTACAAATCTCGGCATAATCTTGCATGCGATAAATGAATCCAGATGGTAAAAAAACAAATTATAACTCTCACATTTGAATTGGAAATGGTTTAATAGATACTTTACCGCCATTTGAATGCAATCTGCCATTTTATTTATATTTATTAAATCGCGAATCATGACATTGAATTCGTAAAATCCCTTAATCGGGTGGGACGAAATATTAAATTTCACTTCTTCATCTTTATGTATGATAAGCCCTTCAAAATTCTCTTCTTTGACATTCTGTTTATAATCGACATTTTCAAGGCCGACTATTTGCATATGGGGATGGCGGATCGTTCCCCCTGACATCGGACCATGATTTTTAAAAAAGAGCACGGAGCGATAGTTGCCGCTTCGCTCAAGCTTCATCCAGTGCTCTATTCCAAAAGAAAAAAGCGTATATAAATGGTCTTTAGAGTACATCGACAGTTCACTGTCACATTCATCCGTTTCAATGAGCACCGTTTGGAATGTGTCTTGCAGTGTTTTATATTTGTTTTCCAGTAAAATAATCGGCCCAGCTTGCGCAATGATGTTCTCAAGGCCTTCAGTGGCGCAGAATGGACAGGCGATTTCTCTGTTCGAAATCGTTCTAGGCTTTTGCTTCCCCAACTGCGATACAAAATATAGTTGTCTAGTAATATCCATAATTCACCTCTTTTAGATCTTTGCATTTCTCGTTCTTCTAATAACTATACTTGGTTGCTAAATATTTGATTTCGACATGGACACGAATTTTTCCTTTTTATAATATACACATTTATGATACTAGTATGGTGGCTTCGGAAATAAGATGGCTTGGTGTAAGGGAATATGGTATCGTGATTTGAGAAGAAAATTTTAGCCAATATCTTGTAAGGAGTGCTCCCATGAATTCATATAAAATTCTATTTCTGGACATAGATGGCACAATTATCCGACCTGACAATACGATTGAGGATTCAACGAAAAAAGCGGTATCTCAGGTTCAACAAATCGGAATCGAGGCTGTTCTCGCCACCGGCAGGCCGATCCATGAAATTGCCGATATCGCACGATCGTTGAATATCGATTCGTTCATCGGCTACAACGGTGCTTATGCTGTTTACAGGGGCATAGATCTTTTCAAAAAACCCATGAGCAGAGAGTCCGTGGAATATTTTCTAAAAACTGCCAAACAACATAAACATGAATTGGTTATGTACTCAAGTACGAAAAACCATCTAACCGCTATGGACACCCCTTCCATGGAGGCGTTCAAGCAGAAGTTTCATTTATATCAAAATGAACGCTATACTTCGTCAGTGCTCGACGAGATTCTAGGAATGACGATTATTGCCTCGTCAGAAAATGATGCTTCTCTTTATAATACGGGAAAAGACGTTTACTTATCACAGGTAAATATGGAAGGCTTTCATCATTGTTTTGATGTAATTCGGGATAATGTCAACAAGGGAACCGGCGTACATGCTCTGCTGCAAAAGCTAAATATTCCACGTGAAGCGGCGATTGCCTTTGGTGACGGAATGAATGATAAGGAGATGCTTGCAGCTGTCGGAGAAAGCTACGCCATGGGCAACAGCACTCCCGAGCTCTTTTCTTATGCCAAGAATAAAACGACAGATGTAACAAACTCCGGAGTTTATAACGGGCTGCGGTCACTAGGGTTGTTGGATTAGATATGGAATTACGACAGCTTAAATATTTTCTTGAAGCAGTGAAGCAGAATAGTATTACAAAAGCTTCTGAACAACTTCATATTTCACAGCCAGCCTTAAGCAAAATGATTAAAAGTCTTGAGGAAGAACTTGGGATGCCCCTTTTGTTTCGCTCGAATAAAACCAGTGAAATAACAGATGCAGGCCAAATTGTGTTCGAATATGCCCAAAAGATACTGTCACACGTTGATGAAATGACATCTACGTTAAATGATATGACGAGCCTCATGCGAGGTCAAATCAATATCGGTATCCCTCCTATTATTGGCAGCCTATTCTTTCCGAAAGTGTTAGCATCATTTCACCTGGAGTACCCTAACGTCAAAATGAACATTACTGAATATGGGGCTGCGCGAATTGTCAAAAGCGTCGAAGAAGGAGAATTTGAACTTGGTGTAGTCGTTCTCCCCGTAGATGAAAGAAGCTTCCAGACTTATCCGATTGTTTGGGAGGAGTTAAAACTTGTCGTTCCTAAACAACATCGTTTATCTAAGCAGGAAGTAGTCCAATTAAATGAATTAAAGGATGAAGAGTTTATTTTCTATAATGAAGAATTTGCCCTTTATGATATCATCCGCAATAAATGCATCGATGAAGGCTTTATTCCCAATATTATTTTTAAAAGCTCACAATGGGATTTCATGTCGGAGATGGTCGCCGCCAATTTGGGGATTACAATTTTGCCGGAATCGATCTGCAGGCGTGTGAAGGACAAAAATGTGAATATCTTAACGTTACGGCCGGTTATTCCCTGGCACTTAGCGCTTATTACAAAAAAGGGGCGCTATATCTCTTTTGCCGGCCGGGCATTTATCGAGTTTCTGCAAAAAGCGTTTCATTATAACTAAAAGTTATAAAAGGTATAATAAATATATATTTTACGAATGGTGGTTTTCGCCTTAACATTACTTATAGATATAGGAATGGAGCAAGTTTACCCTTCCTCTATCCAGGAAGGATGTTAACGATGAAATTGGGAATCATCATTTTACAAATAGGATTTATCCATTTGTTTTTATTTTTAGGTGCTGCTATTAAGAACTTTATTCCTGTTCCTGTGCCAGCTTCAATGATTGGGCTTTTATTGCTCCTGATCGCGTTACTGTTGAAAATCGTCAAGCTTGAATGGATCGAACAAGGAGGAAATTGGCTGCTGGCTGAATTACTCCTTTTTTTCATTCCTTCCGCTGTGGGGATTGTGAATTATGATGAAATCTTCAGCTTACAAGGTGCAGAGTCCGTCCTATTAATCGGGGTTAGCACATTTATCGTCATGGGTGCAACTGCATTTACTGCTGAAAAAATGTATAACAGAAAACATAGGGAAACAGAATGAAAACAATCTTTTTCATAGGCATCACCTATTTGCTTTACCGCCTTGCGAAAAAAATATATAAAAGGTGGCCGCTACCCTTTCTCCATCCTTTATTGATCAGTCCGCTCGCTTTGATTTTGTTAATTGCGGCGATTCATGTTCCTGCCGATCAGTATTTGGCTTCAACAAAATGGATTTCCCATATGCTCGGGGTTTCGACTGTAGCCTTTGCCATTCCAATTTATAAGCACATCCATATCGTGAAAAAACACCTTGGAAATATCATTATCAGCATTACTACCGGAACACTTGTCGCTATTCTTTCTTCTTTTGCTTTGTCACTATCGATGCGGTTAAACCCTGAGCTTGTAATCAGCATTTTGCCGAGATCAATCACTACTCCTATAGCGATAGAGGTATCAAAAGAAATTGGCGGGCTTCCGGCATTAACGACTGTGTTTGTCATTTGCACTGGCATATTTGGCAGCATTATTGGACCGTATGCAATCAAATGGATGTCTATTACATCTCCCATTGCCAGAGGCCTGGCACTCGGTATGGGCGCCCACGGAGTAGGCACAAACAAAGCGAGGGAATATGGCGAGCAAGAAGCGACCTTCTCGACACTGGGAATGATATTTGCTGCGGGGATCACCGTTTTTTGGGGAAACTCGTTAATTCCATTGATGATGAAAATGGTGCATACACTGTAATCATTTGGAACGGCCTTCCGTTTGAGGCCGCTCTTTGACAACGCTTTTCCCTTGTTTTATTTTTCTAAATCAACTTAATATGATTGGAGTGTATCATGATAATATTTTATATTAATGGGATTAATTATACTGTTAGATTATTTCGGAAGTTGATTTTCAGATTCCGCTCAATAACAGAAAAGCGAATATTATCGAAATCAATGCAAACAGTCTGGTCACACGCCACCTGACTGACGAGGTAAAGATCGATAAAAATGGAGCATTCGAAACATCCATCGACAGGAACTTACTAAAGCTTGCCGTGATCGAACGACATCACATGACGCATAACATTGGACTTGGTATAGTCAAAGGACTTGGATTGACATCCAGGGCAATTGCCACAACTGTGTCGCACGATTCCCACAATCTGATCAATGCCGGTGCGAATGATGCTGATATGCTGGCAGCTGCTGAAGTAATAAGTGCGATACAAGGAGGTGTCGTTATCATAAGTCATGGAAAAATACTCGCTGCTTTAGAATTGCCGCTGGCGGGTTAATGTCTGAATCCAGTTATCAAAACGTCCATTCAGGATTAGCATCTTTACATTTGGCATTGAAGAAAATAGGTGTAAATCAGCAGTTTAACCCGTTTCTCACCCTGTCTTTTTTAGCATTACCGGTTATTCCCGAACTAAAAATAACCGACCATGGCTTGTTCCATGTTCCCACCTTCCAGCATATTTTGATTGATGAAGAAGTGAAAAGTATAAAGAGCTAAGGTAAAGAAATAATTTTTTTAAAAATGGCTTAATGAACTCCTAATGAACACCCTGTTTGGAGCCATTGCCCATGGATTTCGTTTAACTGAGTAAGAAGTTTGCTGAATTTACCTTGAAGAGCCTGGAATGCTTGATGATTATGGATTTATGATAAAATGAAAAATCTAATCTTGGAGGAGATGTCATGACAAAATTCATTGGATACGTTGGAACATACACTAAAGGTGATAGCAAAGGAATTTATACCTTTACTCTCGATACGGATGGCCAAAAGCTCAGTACGGCAAAACTCGCTGCCGAATTGGAAAACCCTACATACGTAACCGTCAGCAAAGATAATATACATTTATATGCAGTTGTAAAACAGGGGGATTATGGAGGTGCTGCCGCTTATGCGATCAACGGTGAGACAGGCGAACTTTCATTAAAAAATACACAAGTGTCAGCTGGTCCCTCTCCTTGCCATATAAGCGTCGACAGTAAAAAAAGCAATATTGTGACAGCAACTTACCATGATGGCACGGTTAAGTCCTATCAGATTGAAGATGAGGATGGTGCAATCAGCCCGGCCATTTCGGCCATTCAGCATGAAGGATCAGGCCCGAATAAAGACAGACAGGAAAAGGCACATGCCCATTATTCAGGCTTTACCCCTGATGAAAAATACGTTGTGGTCGTGGATTTAGGAACTGACAAGTTGATTACATATACCCTTGATAACGGGCAATTGACCGAGGTACAATCACTGGCCGTTAACCCGGGAAGCGGCCCCAGGCACCTTACCTTCCATCCTAATGGAAAATATGCCTATTTAATGACAGAGTTAAGCAATGAAATCATTGTATTAGCTTATCATCCGGAAGACGGCAGCTTTACGGAGCAACAGTATATTTCTACAATACCAGAAGACTTTACGGAAAATAATCAGGGCAGTGCGATCCAAATTTCTGCTGACGGACGGTTTGTTTATGCAGCAAACCGGGGCCATGACAGCATTGCGCTTTTTTCAATCAACCAGGAAACAGGTGAACTGATTTTTGTTGAACGCATTTCCACGGAAGGAAATTGGCCGCGTGACTTTGTATTGGATCCTTCTGGGAAATTTCTTGTGGCCTCAAACCAGGAGTCCCATAACCTTGTCCTTTATTCCAGGAATGAAGTTACAGGGAAATTGACCCTGCTTCAAGCTGATATAACGGTGCCGTATCCCGTGTGCGTGAAATTTTTAAATGTTTAATTTAGAGGATTTTCCGCAAAATAAATGCATGAAGGATGAGCAATTTCTTTGCTCATCCTTTTTTAAACCGATATAATTTGGACAGCTTATAAAAAGCAAGTAAATATAATGTAGTTGTGATTTGCTATTGTGTTTTCTGAACTCATACAAATTGCAGACTCCTTTTAACGTCTAGATGATAATCTCATAGAAAGAAGATGAAAGTATGTCCAGTGAAAATTCAGCAAAACAGTTACGTGATATCAAATTTTCTGTGCTTGACCTCTCGCCGATTGTAGTCGGCGGCAGTGCTTCCGAATCTTTAAAAAATACCCTGGATCTTGCCCAGCATGTAGAAAAATGGGGCTTTAACCGATACTGGCTGGCCGAACACCATAATATGACCGGAATTGCCAGTTCGGCTACTTCTGTCGTAATCGGATATGTGGCCCAAGGCACATCAAAAATCCGGGTAGGATCCGGTGGTATCATGCTACCGAATCATTCACCGCTTGTCATTGCCGAGCAATTTGGTACTTTAGAGTCGCTTTCTCCAGGAAGGATCGACCTCGGACTGGGCCGCGCGCCGGGTACCGACCAGCTTACGGCTTATGCATTGCGCCGGGATCAACAAAGCAATGGCGAGGATTTCCCACAACAGGTAGATGAACTGCAATCCTACTTTAATCCGTCATTGGGCTCAAACAGCAGGCATGTCAGGGCAGTTCCCGGTGAAGGGCTGAACATTCCAATCTGGCTGTTAGGTTCCAGCGGTTTCAGTGCGCAATTAGCGGGGCAGCTTGGTCTGCCATTCTCTTTTGCCAGCCATTTCTCCCCTGCTAATACCCTAGGAGCTTTACGACTTTATCGCAATAGTTTCCGCCCTTCCAAGGTGCTTGATAAACCTTATGCAATGGTGGGTGTAAACGTAATTGCAGCAGACAGTGAAGAAAAGGCCAAGCGTCTTGCCACTTCCATGCAGCAGCAATTTTTGGACATGATCCGCAATACACCGGGACAAATCAAACCGCCGGTGGATAATATGGACGAAATATGGACACCTTACGAAAAAGCGTCTCTTGAACAACAGCTTGGATCTTCCATAATTGGTGGTCCAGAAACAGTTAAGGAGAAGTTACAGGCATTTCTTGATGAAACCCAGGCAGATGAGATGATTATTAACGCCCAGATTTTCGACCATTTTGACCGCCTGCGATCTTATGAAATCATTTCAGAAATTACAGAAATAAAAGCAGCTTCTTCTAATCAATAAAATACTTTAAATATGAGGAGTCCGGCATGGTGTTTTCTGCGCCTGGCTCCTCTTTTGAATTAATTGCCTGTAAAGGAAGAAGAATAGAATGAGGTAAATGAAATGGGTCTATTTAGTAAACAAAAAGTGTCGTTACTTTTATTATTGAGTAATTTATTTATTGCGTTTTTGGGAATCGGTCTGGTCGTTCCGATCATGCCATCCTATATGAAGGAACTGCAATTATCCGGTGAAATAATGGGTTATCTGATTGCGGCCTTTGCCTTTGCTCAATTGCTTGTTTCCCCAATTTCTGGTGTTTGGGTAGATAAAATCGGGAGAAAGAAAATGATTGTCTCCGGACTGTTCATTTTTTCTTTTTCCGAACTTATTTTTGGTCTTGGAAATCAGGTCTGGGTTCTTTTTGTTTCACGTGTATTAGGAGGAATCAGTGCTGCGTTTATTATGCCTGCTGTAACCGCTTTTGTAGCAGATATAACAACAGCGAAAGAAAGACCAAAAGCATTGGGTTATGTTTCGGCCGCTATTAGTGCCGGCTTTATCATTGGCCCTGGGATTGGCGGTTTTATTGCGGGTTTAGGTGTGCGGGCACCCTTCTTTTTTGCTGCCGCCATCGCATTAGTTGCTGCTATTTTCTCATTATTAATCCTAAAAGAGCCTTTATCCAAAGAACAGTTAGAAGAAATTGAAAGAAATAATACCAAGATAAGTTTTTGGAGAGAACTAAAAAAATCGTTTCAGCCGATATATTTTATACCCTTAATTATTGTCTTTGTTCTAGCTTTCGGATTGTCAGTTTATGAAACTATGTTCGGACTGTTTGTGGATGAAAAGTTTGGTTTTACTCCTAAAGATATCTCTGTCATTATTACAGTCGGTGCTGTTTTTGGGGTGATTGCTCAGGTAGTCTTTTTTGGAAAGCTTGTGGAGAGGTTAGGCGAAAAATTACTGATTCAGGGGACACTGTTATTCGCAGCTGTCTTTATCACCCTCTCTGTATTTGTTAGCGGCTATTGGATGATCATGGCCGTTACTTTTATTGTTTTTTTGGCCAGTGACTTACTGCGCCCAGCCCTGACAACGCTGCTTTCAAGACTGGCAGGAGAAGAACAAGGTTTTGTCGCAGGAATGAACTCGACTTACACAAGCCTCGGGAACATTATTGGACCCGCTCTGGCCGGTATTCTGTTCGATTGGAATATCAATTTGCCTTACCTATTTGCCACGATCATTCTTGCTGCCGGATTTGTGATGACAATAGCATGGAAAGGTAAAGAACAAATGCGATTGGATGAAATATAAGCCAGGCAATAGGATTTCCTTGCCTGGCTCCTTTCTTTTTGCTATTTAAATAATAGTGCTTTGACTCTGTCCGAAACTTTCCAGTACACCCATATATTCTTTTTTCTCAGGGTATTTATAGGTTTTTAGTTTGCTTGTTTTCTTAAGCTTAGGTTAATCATCTTCCATTTGCTTGTAAAAGATGATTATTGTTAATTGCTAGTACATTCAAGATCACTTCCGGAAGTGGAGAATTTTCAGAATAGTACTTACACATATAAAATTATATGGCAGCCTGAGAATCTGGCCGCCATACATTTTTATATATGCTTTAGAACAGCTTCATAAATGACCTTTGTACCGGTGACGATGTCATTTATGTCTGCCCATTCTTTTGGCTGGTGGCTTATCCCCTTGCGGCAGCGGACGAATACCATGCCTATTTCTGCGATTTCCGCTAAAAACATGGCATCATGGCCAGCTCCGCTAACCATTACCGGAGCCTCTATCACCAAGTCTTTACTTGCTTCCTTTAGCGTATTGACCAGATCCTCAGAACACTTCACCGGAGCTGCATCTACATTTTTTTCAATCTTATATTCTAAGCCTCTTGCTCGACTTACTAGTTGAATCTTTTTTTCTATTTTTTCAATAATAGTGTTTCGTCTTTCCAACTCAATGTCACGGATATCAAGCGTAAACTCTACTGATTCTGGAATGATATTGTTTCCACCTGGGAAAACTGCTATTTTACCAACGGTTCCAACGGTAGGAGCGTCCGGGTTTTCCATGCATAAATCTTCTACTTCTTTAATAACTTCTGCTGCTCCCATCATGGGGTCTTTGCGGAAGTTCATGGGAACAGTGCCGGCATGGCCTGCTTCACCCACAAGCCTTACTGTAAACCAGGACGGCCCTGCAATCCCGCTTACAATTCCTACTGGATACTGATTCATATCCAAAAAAGGGCCCTGTTCAATATGCAACTCCAAATAAAGCTTAATGTCTCCAATCTTCCTCACTGACTGTTTTATTTGATCAGGATTAATCCCAAAACCAAACGTTTTTAGAGCTTCATACCTTGTTATATGATTATCATCCACTTTTTGTAGATCTTCTTCCAGTACTTTCCCAACCATGCCTCTGCTTCCGAATAAACCATCATAAAACCGGGATCCTTCCTCTTCACAAAAAGCGACCACTTCAAGAGGATGTTCATGGGAAAAATCAGTCTCGGATATCACATGTGCGACTTCGATACCTGCCAGCACGCCGATAATCCCATCGAATTTACCGCCATTGCGGACTGAGTCAATATGAGAACCGATCATCACGGGAGGCAGGGCGGGGTTCTTCCCCTCTTTTCGGCCAATTAAATTTCCAAAATGGTCATGGGAGACAGTAAGGCCTGCTTCTTTCATCCATTCTGAAACTAACAGAGTTGCTTCTCTGTCTTCTTCAGTCAAGGCAAGGCGCTGGACACCGTTATCTTTCGTCCTTCCGATTTGCCCTAGTTGTTCGATGCGGCTGCTTAATCTCTGTCCACTGATTGCTACTGTTTTCATCGCTGCATCCATTTTCACCGCTGGCGGTTTCTTATCTCGTTTGTTTTCTGGTAATCTACTTCCCCTGAGCCCGTTATCACAACTCCATAATCCTCGAAAGCTTTTTCTTTTAAAATGAACCCATCTAAGAAGTCGGATACTACCTTTTCTGGATCCCTTTCAAATGGATTTCCATATCCGCCTCCGCCAGGGCCGGCTAATTCAATATTGCTTCCAGCTTTCGCGATTCTGTTTGGCAGCTTGGAAGGGAGTTTGAATGGTTCATCTGATTCTTTTTCACGAATCGATAGGCTTCCAACAGATCCTGCTTTTCCGCCATCAAAACCCCATGGGGCAAATTTATGGCCGTCGGCTTCAACGGAAAAACTGCCGTCAGCGAGGAAGCTGATTTCACGGATTGAGCCAATTCCTCCGCGCCACTTGCCGGGTGCACATTCATTATCCTTCAGTTCATAGCGGTTTACCCTTAAAGGATAATGGGATTCAATATCCTCGATTGGATTATTTCTTGTATTCGCGTACAATGTATCAACGGCATCCATTCCATCTTTGCCATAACGTCCGCCGTAGCTGCCTTCCATGATGTCCATATAAACCCAGTAGTTTTCGTCCTTTTCCCCGCTGAAAGCCACGACTTGCAAGTTTCCGACACCTGCACTCACCTGGTGCGGAACCACTTGTGCCAATGCTTTCATCAATGTGTCAGCGACCATATTCCCTGAGTTGAAACGAGCGATTGTTGGTGCCGGGAAGATCGGATTACACAAGGTGCCTTTTGGGGCGACAATGTGTATCGGCCGTATTAACCCAGAGTTTTGCGGGAAACTCCCATAAATAGTCGAGTCTAATAGAATAGAGCGTAACGTTAGATAAATGGCAATGTCTACGGTCCCCATTAACGGCATATTGACCGGCCTGTCTGTCACTTGAGGTGATGTCCCTGTTAAGTCAACTGTCATCTCACTTCCATGGACCTTCACAGTCACCTTAATTCGTAAATCCTTTTTTGCAGGGTCACTGCTATCCAAATAACCATCTAAAAAACCTTCAGCTGTGTATTCACCATCCGGCAGTTTCTTAATGGCATCGCGCATCATTTTTTCGGAGTAATTCATTAATTCTTCACTTGCCGCCTCAACTGTATCCAACCCGAATTTCTCAATGATCTCTAGATACCTTTGAGCACCGATTTTTGCAGCGGCAATTTGGGCTTCCATATCGCCTACGACCATCTTAGGGGCCCGGATGTTATCGCTAAGCATATCCCAGACATAACGGTTCTTTACACCTTTTTCATACACTTTTATAGCCTTAAATTGCAGTCCTTCCGCATAGGCGTCTACTGCATCGACAATTCCGCAGCTCCCTGGCGTCGATGCGCCGATATCTAAGTGGTGGGCCGCTGTAAACGAAAATCCGATTAGTTCATCCTGGTAGAAAACAGGAATACAAAATCCGACGTCGGGTCCATGGGAGGCGCCATGATAAGGGGAATTATGCATAATTACATCACCAGGATAAAACGTATCATTACGTTCCTCCATGATTTGCCGGATTCCTTTAATATATCCTGGAATCGGACCGGATTGAAGAGGCGTACTATGTGAGGATTCACATAATTGCTGGCCCCTTACGTCAACGAGCGCACAACCAAAATCCTCGGATTCCCTAATAATGCTTGAATAAGCCATTCTCGCAAGCTTGTGTCCCATTTCTACCGCCACATTCTCTAAAGCTCCTAAGACAACCTGAACAGTAATCGGATCAATTTTTTTACTTTGAACTTTGGTCATCGATTATACACCTACCTTGATAATCATATTTCCGTATTCCTCGATAGAAGCCGTACAGTCGGGAGGAATGACAGTGGTTGTATCTTTTTGAAGCACAATGCAAGGACCTTGGAACTCTGCACCGGCAGGAATCTTTTCTCTTTGGTAAAATTTTGTTTCCACTTTTTCTAGATTTCCATTGATATTAAAAGTGGTTTCACCTGTTTTTAGCAAAGCATCCTCCAATTGATGGTCGTGATGTATCTTCTGTTTTTCGATTTTAGGCATAACGCCCATACCGGTTACCCGGATATTTACAATTTCAATTGCGCTTTCCATAAAGTGATGGCCATATTCAGCCTTGTGGCTTTCGTGAAAATTAGTGAATGCTTCAATAATCGTTACTTCATCGAGTACATCCCCAGACAAATCAATGCGCAATTCATATCCTTGCCCTGCATAACGGCAATCGGCACTGCGGGCCACTTGAATGTCATTCTCCGTAATCCCATCTTCTTTCAATTGATTGACCAACTGGGATTCTAAACCTTTAAAATCAGCATTCAGTCCAGAGAAATCCATATTTGTGCTCAGCATAAATTCCGTTTTAATGACGTCGTATTTCAAATCAGTCGTTAACAATCCAGTTGCCGAATTAATGCCTGGATATAACGGTATGATTATCTCCGGGATATTTAGAATTTTCGCTACTTCCACTGCATGAAGCGGTCCGGCGCCTCCGAAGGCAACCAAGGAAAATTCCCTCGGATCTTCTCCTTTTTGAACCGTTCTTTCACGAATAGCATTCGCCATATTGTTATTCATAATTTGAAGAATTCCTTCAGCGGTTCTTTCTCTGCTTAAGTCTAGTTCTCCAGCCAATTCATCAATCACTTTATAGGCGGCATTTGAATAGATTTGCATTTCTCCGCCTAGGAAGTTATATTCATCGATTCTTCCGAGGACTACATTAGCGTCACTAACGGTCGGTTTTGAACCGCCATGACCGTAACAGGCCGGTCCAGGACGCGATCCTGCGCTTTTTGGTCCTACCTTGAATGCCCCGCCTTCGTCAATATGGGCAATGCTGCCTCCGCCTGCTCCAATAGTATGGATATCAATCATAGGCACCATAACAGGATAGCCGGCAATCCAAGTATCGCGCGCCGATGACTCACTATACCCGCTGCCTGTAATAATGCCAATGTCAGCACTGGTGCCGCCAATGTCAAAGGTAATCAACTTTTCACGATTCGTTAGCTCCCCTGCCCAAGCTCCTCCGAGGATCCCTGCGGCTGGACCTGATAACAGAGTATTAACCGGTTTTTCAGATACCGTTTTTGGAGTTGCCACACCACCGTTTGAACTCATAATATGAAGCTCAGCGGCTATTCCTGAATCTTTCAAACGTTGCTCCAGGTTTTGAATGTAATTCTTTACTTTCGGCCCGACAAACCCATTAATAGACGCTGTTGTAAAACGTTCAAATTCTCGGAATTGCGGTGAAACATCGGAAGATATTGTGATAAATGCTTCCGGATATTCTTCTTCAATAATTTCTTTTACTCTCTGCTCATGTGCGGGATTGATATATGAAAATAGAAAGTTAACAATGATTGATTCGACTCCCTGTTTCTTTAATGTAGCAACAGCACCACGAACTTCACTTTCTTCTAAGGGCATGATGACCTGGTCTTTGAGCGGACCCATTCTCTCCGTTACAGATAACCGATGTCTACGTTGTACTAACGGCCTGTCCTGCCATGGAATATCCTGCATAATTGAATGGTTCTGAGGCCTTTGATGCCTGCCGATATGTATGATGTCTCTATACCCTTTCGTTGTCAACATCCCGGTTTTAGCCCCGTCATACTCAAGAATCGCGTTTGTGGCAATCGTTGTTCCGTGGAAAACATGATCAATTTGTGCCTTATCGATATTTTTGCCCTCACAAAGCTCAAGGATTCCCTGGATAACTCCTGTAGAAGGATCATCTAACGTGGTTGGTACTTTATGAATTGCGGTCAGTCGATTATCAGTATCGCTAAAAATAACGTCTGTAAAAGTTCCGCCGACGTCTACTCCAAATAATTTCATATTTACAGTGCCCCCTTTAAAATTAATTCACTAATAAGTAATGCAAGATCCGTGCCAAAATATAAAACCTTATGCAACAAGGGACTTTTTAAAAACTTTTCTACCTAATTGCAATATTGCATTTAGGTAGTTGAAAAATAAGTAGATTTTATATCAGAAAATTCTTATAAATAGGCATAAAAAATAAAATTGCAAGGTTACATTAAAAAATGCAACTTTGCAACATTGATATCATGCTTTTTTACTTTTCTGCTTATTGTCGAGGCGTCCACCCCTAATTTTTGACTTGCTTCTTTCATAGTGGCAGAAGTTTCGAGAGCCTGGATAATGATTTGTTTTTCTAATTGCTCTACTTCCTGTTTTAAGTTCAGCTTCTCACTTACCAATTGCTTATTCTGATCATTAGGCTTTACTAGTTTTTCAGGAAGATGGCCTAACTCAATATGCTGGACAGGAGCAGTTAGAATAAGTCTTTCGATCGTGTTTTGTAATTCCCTTACATTTCCTTTCCATTCATGGTCCATGAAAAACTGGATGACTTCTTTATCGAAGGTCTTGTATTGTTTGTATTTTTGGCTGTATATCTCGATAAAATGGCTTGCCAGAAAAGGAATGTCCTCTCTTCTTTCAGATAACGGAGGGACGGTAATAGGTATAACGAATAAACGATAATATAAATCTTCCCGAAATGTTCCCTGTTGCACCATTTCCTCCAGGTTTCGGTTTGTTGCGGCAATAAAGCGCACATCTACTTGCACAGGCTTCGTTTCTCCTAGCGGCGTAAACTGCTTTTCCTGTAACAGTTGAAGTAATTTTGCCTGTATATTAAACGGCAATTCTCCAATTTCATCGAAGAACAAGGTTCCTTTATGTGCCGCAAGCGCCAGCCCTTTTTTTCCATCTTTATTTGCGCCGGTGAATGTTCCTTTTGAATAACCAAACAGCTCCGATTCGATAATGCTTTCCGGAATAGCTCCACAATTTATTTTAATAAAAGGTGCTTCTTTTCTTATGCTTAGGCTGTGGATAGTCCTGGCCATCACTTCTTTTCCAACACCTGTTTCTCCGTTTAAAAAAATCGTTGCATCCACATCAGCAACCCTACAGGCCAGCTCATACACCTTTTCCATTGCCTTTGATTTAACAACCATCTTTTGATCTTTTTTCTGAAGTATACTAAGTTCCTGCTGATAGTAATTGATGGCGGTTTTTGCCTCTTCTAATTTTTCTTGCAGGTTAGCAACTTCAGTGACATCTTTTGATATATTAATTACTTTACTTAATGTTCCATCATCATTGAAAATGGGGTGTCCTTGAACAAGCAACCGACGGCCAGACTTAGTTGTTTGGTTCATCGTTACTTTGCGTTTTTGCTTAATGACATGCGTTGTAGATGAAGCATCGATCACTCCGTTTTTTTCTAAAATGGTAGCAGACTTTCCAATGAAATCAGATTCCTTTACGCCCAGAATCTGTTCACAGGCATTATTGACCCGTAATACAATCCCTTCAGCATCGGTGATGGTAACTAATTCACCGCTCAAATTCATAATCGCTTGCAGTTCTTGTTTTAAATCGATAATTTTTGGAGACTTACTCGCTAATTTTTGATATATATCGTTAGGCAAAAAAGACATTATGCCAATCTTTTTTGACGTCAGGGAGATATTCATTACATACATTTCCTCGGCAGTATGACAGGTGGTTATTTCTAAACCGCCTTCTTTAATCACTTTTATTATGTTACTGTCCGGCAATACATGTTGAATAAATAGCTTATCGAAGCTTGTAACTTTGAACATACTTTCACATACCTGATTTCCATAGAGGATTTTCCCTTTAAAATCAACCACTAACAGACCAAAGGGAAGATATTCCCCCATAGTATCTAATTCAAACAAATTGATCCCCTCCCAACTTTAATTACTAGTTTCAGCGGCATAGTCTGGAATTGCCAATATTGAAAATATATTAGCTAACATTATATCTCTAAAACTGTTTCTCTTAAAGAAAAAAACGTAAAGATCAGAATTGTTTGGACATGACCCCAAGACATCCGCTGATTATTGCATAAACAGGATAGTTCTATGTTTTCTGACTTCAAGAACTGAAATTGAGAACATTACAGCCGCCCTAAGAATGTTCCCCAGTCTGACACCCATTTTCGCCTCCAGAACATATAATACATGGGAAATCGGCTTAGCAACTTATCAAGCGAACAATTCTAAAAGGAGTGGATTGACTTTAGAAGCTGCTAAAAAGTTAATCAAAGCTGCGGATCCCCCTTGCCAAAGATGGGAAGATCATAGGGGTCGTCGGTGCTAGCGGCAGTACGGTGGCTAACGACGTGGAAATAGCGAGTGCTGCCGTTCGTTTATACGAGACTCTACATGGGGCTGATTTCCCTTACACTCCTCGTCTGCGGGAACCATATTAATATGTAAGATGTCAATCAACAGTAATGTATTATTGCTTCATTAAATCCAGGAAAGGAGCCGGGGATGGCTCCTTTCCTGCTTCCATTATAACGAAACCGCTGGTCATTTGGGCAAAATGTCAAATTTATGAGATGAAAATATTCAGAATTTTGGTGATATATATTATAATGAATCTATAAGTCGAGAATGTTAGGAGACGGAATATGCCAAAAAGGAAGTTAATTATTACGCACAACATCAACCAAGAGTATATCGATCAGATCAATGACTTACTTCCAGAATGGAGTGTCATAACTGGTAAGGATCCTGAAATCTGGCAGGACCATGTAGAAGATGCTGAAATCATTGCAGGCTGGAAAAAGGGGATAGAAGAAAGACTTGCAAAAAATACGTCACTGCGCTGGATTCAAACCTGGAGTGCCGGGATTGATAACTTGCCTCAAAAAGAACTAGAGTCAAGAAACATTTTGATATCCAGTGCTAACGGCGTACATGCTTTCCCAATATCCGAAACCATCTTTGGGCTTATGCTTGCGTTTACTAGGAAAATTCATACCTACATAAGAAACCAAAGCTCAAGAACATGGCACCACGCCAACATGAATCTTGAGATCCATCAAAAGACGATCGGTATCATCGGTGTAGGAGCGATAGGCAGAGAAACGGCGAGGATAGCAAAAGCCTTCGGAATGAAGGTATTGGGAGTCAGGCATTCCGGCAGGCCTGAAGAATACGTGGATGAAATGTACACGTCTGAAGAAATGCACTCGATCCTCCCCCGATGTGACTATGTCGTAGTTACCCTGCCCCTCACTAAAGAAACGCATCATCTATTTGGTGCAGAGGAATTTAAGCTGATGAAGCCTAACACTTTCTTCATTAATATCGGCCGCGGCGAAACGGTGGTTGAGGAAGATCTTATTAAAGCTTTAACAGAGGGACGGATAGCCGGAGCCGGGCTCGATGTATTTGAAACGGAACCATTACAAACGGAAAGCCCGTTATGGGAGCTTGAAAATGTGATTATCACTCCTCATACTGCAGGAGCCACTGAGTATTATAATCAGCGGGTAATTGAAGATATACTAATTCCAAACCTGCAAGAGTATATTGGAGAAAATAAACCATCTATTAATCTGGTGGATTACAAAAAGGGATATTAAATTGGAAAATGGACCTTCTTTTTAGAAGTGTCCATTTTTTTGCGATTTATCTAAACCTTTCCTCTTTAAACGGATTCGCCGTCATCGAATAGCCAAGTTCTTCCCAGAATCCTTCCTCATCTTGCTTCATGAAACGGATTCCCGACACCCATTTCGTCCCTTTCCACAAATAAAAAGAAGCTGGCGGGATAAAACGCAATGGGTACCCATGCTTCGGAGTAATGTCTTGCCAATCATGGGTTTCATCTTTCCAGCGGTAAACAAACAAAGCATTGTCTCCTAGAAGGTCCTTTAAAGGCAAATTGGCACTGTATCCAAACCTGTCCCCGCCATAGTAGCCGTAAACTTGAATGTATTTGACGTCCTCATTAAGTTCCACAAACTTTAGCATCTCATGCAATGCAATTCCTTCAAATGTTGTATCAAACTTTGACCAGGCAGTCACACAATGCATATCGACGGTGGAAACAGTCTTTGGCAGGCTCATCACTTCTGCAAATGATAACGAAACTTCCTGTTTCACCTGTCCAAACAATCTGAAGTTCCAGCTTTGTTCATTAAATTCATACACATCACCCTGGTGCAAAATGGGCCAAGTTTTTGTTTTAAATTGACCAGGAGGCAGCTGTTTCTCCATGATGATTCATCCTTTCACAGCAAAAATATACCATAACATGCATCTACATGATACCGACTAAAAAAAATTGATGCAAGGGTGACACGCCTTAATTGGAAATTTGAACATAGTTTGAACGAAAATCGAGAAAATAAAAAAAGCCGTCTCCAAATAAAAGGTTTAGATTTTGTTATTCCGTATTGGATTATGTAAGTGAAAGTTTTCCACGAAGCTTGGGTGCATATTCTTTTGATTAATTTAGATAATGCATTGAACAAGATCAACCGTTTGTGAATATTTTGAAGGTTATCGAAGAACAACTAACTTAAGACATAGTTATTTTTTCTCAACATACCAGGGAATGGACGGCCGTGAAGCAGGATATCCATATTGTTCTCGGTACATTTTTCTTTCAGTAGTGAAATGCCACCAACTTTTATCACTTTGAGGATGATTAGCGTGATGAACAACACAACGTAAAGAATCCTCAACGCATGGATCCTCCCAGTATCCTAACTGTTGTTCCAAATTATTCAGTAAATTAGCACCATCTTCATCTTTAATTTCTTCTAAAGAGTAATAACCCAATTGGATTACCAGATGAGCTAATTTAGGACCAATTGAGGGTACGGCTTGAAATTGAGCCATTGCATACAGGAATTGGGCCCGTTTAGGGGATTGCAGACACTGAGAAAGCTCGGACACATCCATATAAGCAATCTGCTTTAATTTTATTTTACACGCCCGTAACCTTGATCTTTCTTCAGTTGTTAAAGGCAGTTTTGGAGAGGAAGATTCCATGTGGATCACCTCAAAATATTATGAATAAACCTATGCAATAGATCTTTTGGATTGGTTTCAAAAAATGGTTCTTAAGAACTTTGTAATAAAAACACAAGCCCTGCTTCCTTACGTTTAGATAATGACTGTATACAAATGAATAATTAATCAATCTTAATGGTAATTATCATATTATCCAGATTATAATTCTAGTTGATTCACAATGTCAAATACTAAGGGATCCAGTGGATTAATAATGGTCTTAGATGTCTCACGCTCCACGTTACGGGCAGCATTCAACATCGATAGTTGAGCGACGGACATAACCCGATTTCCGCTTTTCATCCTTTGTATCAAATACTTGGATACCTCATGGTTGTACTCTTCTTGTCGTCCCTGCATAACCAATTCAAAAGTATTTTCAATCACAACAATTTCTACATCTACTAATTTCTCATGGGTATTAGCATACTGTTCAAGACGCTGGACTGTGCCTTCAACAGTGGCGGGATTTGTAAAAAAAATTGTCTGAGGGTGCTGTATATTGCAAATGCGCTCAAAGTAAGGTTCGTCGATCTTAATGATTGGCACTGAAATGGAAAGGTGTGTCTCCTGTAATATAGCAATATAGTTTGTACAGGTAATTAAGATTGCATCTACTTTGCATTGAGCAATCGATTCGATTTGTTGTCTAACCTTCTCTTGAGCATCCGAAGAACGATAACCTTCTTCCGCTGTAACGCGATACATCAATCCTGGGTCAACGAAATGTAACAAGTCAATCTCATATGGAGAGAGTGCATTTTCTATGTAATCAATATTGGAATAGTGGGCATGCAGACAACCTAATCTTTTTTTCACTTTTCATCCATCCTCGCTTATAATTATTACTAGATTAACAGAAATGATCGAAAGTTGGTGGATATGTGGATACGATCACACATACGTTGTTTGGACTTGGCCTTTATAAAGCTGTCAATAAAGAACAAATGAGCAAAAAAGAAAAGTATGCGCTGCTCTTTACTACCGTAGGAGCAAGCCAAATTCCTGATATTGATGTGATTTCTCAACTTTGGGATTCTGCTGGGCAATATCAGATGTGGCATCGGGGGATTACACATTCTGTTTTCCTTGTTCCTGTATGGGCTTTTCTTTTTTTTATTATGAACCGGTTTATCTTTCGGATAAAAAGTTTCCGTTTCTTTTTCATTGCCCTCATTGGTGTATTCATACATGATACCAGTGATATTTTTAATGCCTGGGGAACCGGCTATCTAGAACCGTTCTCCTCTGCTAGGCTGACTTTGGGGACGGTGTCGATTGTTGATTTTGTCATTTGGTTTATCTTTTTATTGGCATTTATCGTATCCAAAACACGTTCAACAAGAAAAGAATACACAATTTACAGGATAAGTTGGATCGTTATTGCACTCCACATAGTCATTCAATCAACACAAGGGTATGTCCTCTACGAACAATATAAAAATAGTTATGATGAGGTTGCATTATCTGCAAGATTTTTTCCATGGCATTTTTCAGTAATCGGAAAAAACGACGCAACGATAGATATCGTACACGATTCTGTATTATCAGAAGCAAATTTGGTATACAGGCTTCAATCCAGTGATAAAGCAAATCTTGAAACGTTATTCGCTAAAAACCCGGAAGCCAAAACATTGTACCAATGGTCCCCTTTTGTTGTTATTGTCAATAACGAAGAAAGACTTGGAATATATGATCCGCGTTTTTATCAAAATGGACAGTCCTTTCTGTTTGAGTATATTGAGAAAACACAGATAAAGTAAGGTGATTCATATTGAACAACCTATTGGGTGGCTTCACTTTGAATAATAAAGTTTATCCTAAAAACCTTCCAAATCTCGTTGGAAGGTTTTTTTCTCGCCAATTAATTATTAAGCTTCTGTTTTTTTCTAATCCAGCTGGAGTTGATTGGGGTTCAATAATCTCTTCCAATACAAAGTCATGTTTGATAAGTGTATTGATTAATGTGGAAATTGTTCGATGATATGTAACTACACTATCAACATACAAATGCTTTATCTCTCTTGTGATATTTCGATCATCAAAGGGAAGCGGATCAAAAAGTCGGCCCCTTCCCATGCAAACTTGTTCAGCCAAACTTAACTTACCTGCTCCATATGCCGCTCGTGCTTTCGCCTGTCCAAAGTTGGTGTTATAAGCAAGTAAATGAAAGTACCGGTTAGTCCAACAACGGTAATTAGTATCGCCATTGTTAAAGAAGACAGGAACGATCCTACGGTAACCGTTAAGGAAGCAATTAACATGGACAGGTTATACTTAAGGCCGTTTATGGCCATGTAAGCACTTCTGGCATGATCTGGCGGAATCGAGGTAATATATGATTGCTCCACAGGTACCCGGAACACTTCCCCGATCGTTAATAAAACCATAAAGACAAAAAGGACCCATATATTATTTGCATATGATAATACGCCATACCCTATGGAGAATAACAGGCAGCTGGCGAGCAACACAGTTCTATCCTTAAAATAATCTGTTAATCTCGTTGCAAACAAGGCCAAAAAAACGACTAGGATGGTATTTTCACTTCGAAGGAAACCGAGCATAGTAATGCCGTCTATCTCCCATGACAGGAAATGTTGGGTGTGCATTTCACTGGCTAGCCTGATACCAACGTAGTTTGTTAATTGCATTTCCATCGATAAAATTAGGACACCTGCTACAACAAACCAAATGAATAACCGGTCACGTAACACGATTTTATAACTCGAGAACAATTGGATAATATGCTGTGTTGGTTTAATATCTAAGGAAGCTGGTACATGGCTCTCATCCATAAAAAAGCCGACAAGGATCACAATAATAGCTGCAACGAAACTAAGAGCGATGAATAGTTCAAATAAGTGATCTTTAAATAGAAAGGCTCCAGCAATCCCCCCGATGGCTATCGAAAAGTTGTTGGCCCAATATGTGATAGAATACATCAGTTTCCGCTGATTAGGTGTGCTCACGTCAATCAGCATGGCCTCGTTGGCGGGACCGGCAAGTCCCCAACAAATACTGTTAACCGTCATCATCAAAAAAGTAATCAACGCAGATTCAAACCATGGTGAATTACACAGCATCATCGTAAAAAAAGCTAGGAATCTAAGAATTTCAGCACTGAGCATGATTTTCTTCCTGCCAAATTGGTCGGAAAAATATCCTCCTAAAAAAGAAACACTTATTCCGGCAAACACATTGATGAGCAATAACAGTCCCGCAGCCTTGGCACCAAAATGGCTTACCAGGTAGATCGTCATAAACGGAAAAATCATCCCGCTTACAAATCTGCTCAAAAATGTTTCAATGATTCGTATTTTGATATTCTTATGGAAGTCTTTAAATCGCATGCTATTCCTTCTCCCTGTTTAAAGTCGGAATTCTAATCTTCGACAATTACTTTAAAAAACCCTTCTTTTTTCCATTAACATTGTCCGGTAAAAAACGATTCCTACTTAAGAAAGAATCGTCTCCAGGAACGTACTTATGATTGGTAGTCAATTTGTATCAATCGTTTTATTGCACCAATTACAATCTCAGGCCTATCATTCTGAATGTAATGGGCACTGTTCTCGGCAATGATTAGCTCACTATTTTCGGATATGCCCAGGATTTCCTTTTGCATCTTATGCCACAATGCCTGTGATTCCGTTGAATAGTATGCCTTTTTTCCTGCCGATAAAACGATTAAGGGAATGCTGCCGAGATACCTATTCTCCGATAGTTGGTTTAAGCTTTCCATAAATTCATCATATGTGCCTTCAAGAATGAATTGTTTTTTGTAGGCCTCCTGAAATTCAGCAGGCATAGTTGGAAGAAATCTCTCCCTATAGTCCGCGGGTGTAGAATCAACTAAAATAACCCCTGCAACCTTTTCGGGAAACTCTGTTGCATATAACCGAACATTTACCCCACCAAACGAATGACCTACTAATATATATGGAGGCTTTATTTTTGATTTTTGGAGAAGATCATTCAATTCTTTTACCATTTCTGCACTTGTCCTGGGGTTCGGACTTTTTTCGCTCTTCCCTAATCCAGCTCTATCATAAACAAAAACCCTTGTTAGATTAGCTGCTTCAGGAATCAAGGTATCCCACGTTTTTGAGTAATCCCCATAACCGGCATCCATTACAATTGTTGGTTTGCCTCTATTTTGTACATAGTATTTTGTGAATAATTTAAAGCCATTTAGTTCTATAAATGCTTCCTTTTCTATAATTGCCGGGGTTTTTTTCGTCTCCACTATAATTCTCCTGACCGTGTTATTGAATCCAAATCAAAATCTTGCCCCACCCTTATAAATCTTGAGAAAGACGGATCATATCACGGCATTGGATACCGTTCTCAAAGATTTCTTCATTATAGTGCCTTTTGAAAAAATCCGTATCTACTCCCACAATTCTAAAGCAGCACTTTTGATAGAGGGCTAATTGGTCTATACTCGAGTTTCCAGTACCAACTTCCATTGTCTTGTAGCCTCTCGACTTGGCCGTATGGATTGCATCCATGACCAATTGTTTCCCTATTCCTTTACCTTGGTGATTCTCATCAACCGCAATATTTACAAGTTCCACCGTACCAGGTCTTGTAGGCAGGAGTATATAAGCTCCAATTATTTGTTTATTGCTTTCGGCGACAAAACATTCGCCCCTTTTTACATAATCCTCGATAAATAGCCGTGAAGGATCTGCCATTAACAATAAATCCATTGGTGGTGGCTCATCTAAATGTAGTTTCCTAATTTCCATGACGCTCTCCTTTTAACAGGTCCAATGTATCCTAAAGATTCCTGGTTTTTTTATCATTTTGCATTGAGTAAGACGTGTCCTTCTACCGAGATGTTGGCATTTTAAATTTTTTTAGACATTTAAATCATCCTCCTAGATGCGTTATTTGTTAGAGCTTTTTATGCATAACAACCCTATACTCTTCAAATCCAAATTCTTCATAGAGCTCCATTGCTTTATTTCCTTTATAAACCACAAGTCTAACATCCTCTAGCCCTTGATTTGTAAAATCTCTCGTACATTCTTCAAGCATTCTCTTGGCATTTCTGGTGTAATGAGATACTTGTTCCAGATCCAAAAGTGATGCTTGCACTATTTCCATAAATCCTCCTCATTAGCTGTTTCAATGGTCTAATATTTCAATTAATATTTTCTTGAAAAAATCCCTGGATAATCCAGAACATATCCATTTTCGTCGACAACTATATTGGTTTCAAAAAGACCAGATTGATAGAAGAAAGTTCTAGAATGATTCTGATCTCCTAGAAATGTGTAGCTTTGGTTTACTTTTATTATTTCCATGTCTGGAACAGAAACGAAAGCCATCTCGAAATCTCTTTTCTGGGACTTGTTCCATGTATGTCTGTTTATGGGCAAAGAATTCGAAAAAGGTGTAGCAGATATGTCAACATCTATCGCACCTTTTAGATGATCTAGTTCGTAGCCTTTATTATCGAACCATTTTCCCTGGCCATCTGAATTTATTTCTATTGCTTTTTCATTACTCTCTGTTTTCACTTTAAGTGATTTGGTAATCCAAAAAGGATCCATAACCATTTCATAAGTAACTTTGCAGGGCTCGCTTTTAGACAAGAAAATAGTAGTTCCTTTTGCCACTAATCCAGATTCATCTCGAGAAATATTTAAGTATTCACATCCAAAATCCTCAATATTCTCCCACATTATTCTTTCTGAAGACATTATAACGCCTCCTTTTATATTCCCATGTTAATCCAGTTTTCTTATTTATACTATCCTTTCCGTTTACTAAAAAAATACGGAAGCAGAGGTTCGTTCTCTGCTTCCAACCTGTAAAGATAGTCGTTTATTATTTTGCTTTTTTAACGATTGATTTTACTGCTATGCTCGTATTTCCGACCTGATCTTTCGCTGAAATCGATAAAATAGTGTAGGCCTTTTGTTTCGCTATCTTTATCGAGTATTCCCCTTTACTATTAGCTTTTCCTGTTCCAATTGTTTTCTTGCCGGCTTTAACAGTAACTGCCGCACTTGGTTCGGTCTTTCCTTTTATGATTGTGCTCTTATTGGTTACTGCTGTTACCTTTGGTGCAGATGGGGCTGTCTTATCAATTACTTTGGTTTTTGTTGCTTTACTTGTATTGCCTGCCGGATCCTTTGCAGTGACACTTATTTCTGTACCTGCTTTTTGTTTTTTAATCTTTACTTGGAATTCGCCTTTGGCATTAGCTTTGCCGGTGCCAATGGTTTTTCCCTTTACAGTAGCTGTTAATGCAGCATAGGCTTCCGTTTTCCCTTTCAACATTGTATCTCTGTCACTGACAGTGGATATTTTTGGTGCAGAAGGCGGAATCACATCAGCAACGGTTACCTTTACTTCAAGGCTTTCTTTGTATCCATCCAAAACAGTTATATACAAAACGGTTTTTTCTTTTAGTTTGCTTTTAAGCGGTACTTCAAAGGAACCATTGTCTTTTACTTTAGAAGTCGCTATCACTTTTTTAGTAGAGTCTTTAATTTTGACGGTCAATCCTTTAGCCGCTTTGCCGGTTATTTTTGTATCATTATTTGTTAAACGATTGACGATCGGTTTTTCCGGAGCTTTCTCGACGACAGCTCTTATTGCTGTTTCTGCGCTATTGTTTTTAATGACCACACTTAGCATCTGATCTGCTTTTTGAACAGGCATTTTCACAGTGAAGACACCTGAACGGTTAGCTGTACCTGTTGCTACTATTTTTTCACCACTCATTACCTTAACAATAGAGCCGCTTTTAGCAGTACCGGATACAGTAGTGTGATAGTTTAAGATCGGATTTACTTTTGCCTTTAACTCAACGGCACTTGTGGCACCATAAGCATTCAATCTTCCCCAGCCGGATACAGGATCATAACCAGGAATAGGTTGGGGCAGTTTGACAGGATACGGACCTTCTTCATCGTCCTCTGGATAATCTGAATCTTCCGGAGGCTGGTTGTCTTGCTCTTCAAACGCTACATTCTTAGCTGTATCGGTTAAAATCTTTTCTACTTCATTTGGCTTTAAATTAGGATTTTCTGATAACAGCAACCCTGCAACTGCCGCTACATGAGGCGTGGCCATGGAAGTTCCGCTCATATAAGTCATATTTCCATCGGGAACGAGGCTCGGAATCTCTGTACCAGGTGCGACAAGATCCAATCCCTTCCCATAGTTCGAATAATCGGAAACAAGATCGATTCGGTTTGTCGCTCCAACTGAAATCGCATATTTTGAAGAGGCAGGGTATGAAAGTTCGTCCAAGGCTTCATTCCCGCTGGCCGCCACAATCGTAACATTCTTTTTATTCGCATACGCAAGCGCGTATTCAATCGTCCTGCTGTATGGTCCTCCCAGACTGAGATTTATCACTTTGGCTCCATGATCGGCTGCATACTTAATGCCATATGCGATTTGTTCGGTGTCCCCACTACCCATGGCATCCAGGACTTTAACCGGAAGTATTTTTGCGAATGAATTAATACCAGCCATGGAATATTGATTGTTGGCTGCTGCCGTAATTATTCCTGATACATGAGTACCATGGCCGTTGTCATCCATCGCATTCGAGGAACGATCAATATAGTTGTAACCAGAATCCGTGTTGACTTTGCTGTTTAGGTCTGCAAGTGAATGATCGACACCTGTATCAACAACCGCAATGACAGTGTCTTTTAAATTTTTCCCTTTTAATAGATCGTTAAGCTTTTCATACTGAATGTCTGCGTTTTTTACGCCGTCAGTCCCGTCATTTTTTAATGACCATTGATAGGAGTATTGTGAATCTGTTGATAATGCATGATATTGTTGAACCTGCTCAACGAAGTCCACCTCAGGAAGATCGGAAATCTTTTCTGCAGTTGCCTTAAATTGCTTAGCAGCTGCTTTCGATTGCCCTGTAGTACTTAACTGCGCGACAAACATATTTTCAAAAACGGAGGCATCGCCTTTTAGAGGATTAATTGATTTGACTCCATATTTTTTTACATCAGATTGAATCGAGTTAAGCTTTTTGCCTGCTTTTAATTTTACAATATACCGATCTTGCAGCTTGGGTTTAGTCTCAGCAAGTTCAGCTTTTAACAAAATTGCTGAAACTGGCAGACCTTTTACATTGGATAGTCCGGCTTTATCAGCTATTTGATCAATCTTTTCTTTTAAGGAGTCAGGAACTGCATTGCGAGAAATGTTATAAAGATCATTTATGGCCTCTTGGTCTTGATCAGTTATTGTATAGCCGCTTTCGCTTCCACTTTCAGCTATATCCACAAATAAACTCTTTAATTGAACTAAATCCTGATACACATTCTCTCGTGTCTGTTTAGCTTCTTTGCCGAATATCATTTTGGTAGTTATGTAAGGAGCGGCTTTGTAGTATAAAGAAGATAAATCCTGTCCATTGTCTGTTCGGGACAAAACCGTCTCGCGGATCGTCCGCAAATCTTGTAAAATACTTTTTCCATTTTTTCTTTGATCTGTACTTAGTTCTGCCGGGCATTCTTCAGCATAGGACTGATTGGAGGGAGGCAATGTGACCCCATCGTAGCTGATGGTGTAAGGTGCGTCTGTCATTACTGGCTCGACAGCTTCTGCGTTCTTACCTGCTTCTTCTTGTACTACTATAACACCTGTGCCCTCCTCCGCTGTTTCCTGGCCAAAATATTCGACCTTTATATAATAAGGGCCTTTCCATGAAATCGGGAAATCGATTTGTGATGGTCCTTCTTCAAAGGAGTATCCCAGATAACGGTCAAAGGTATTGTTGTCAATTGCATTTTCCAAGCTGGAATAAACAGAAATATTCAACTCCTGTTTCGATTGAAGCTTAATACGAAAATGTGTGAACCTCGCGATATCCTCATCTGAAGGAACTACTTTATACCAATGAACATTTTTGGTGCTGGTTAAAGTAGATTCTACTGGAGTTGAGATAGTCAGTGTTTGTTCTTCAATGATAGAATCGCTTTCTGCCGCTTGTATTTTTGTTTGGGGCAGCTGACTAAAACATAGAGTAAACATAAAAACTAGAGCAATAAGACAATTAATCTTTCCTTTTTTCATAGTGGAACCTCCCAGGAATAGTAAAAAAGCTTTTATCCTGCTATTAAACCACAAATAATCCATTTATGGAAGGTGCTCCAAAAGGAAAAATGTTTAGGCATTTTATACCTCTTTATAAACAAACTCTCTGTAAATCTTAAAACCAAGTTTTTTATAGAAATCTTTCGCCACATTGTTATTAGACCAGTAATCTAACTCAATTAAGTCTATATGTTTATTTTTCGCGATTTTATAGACTTCTTCCATTAACTTCGAACCAAAGCCTTTTTTCCTTGCCGTCTCGGTGATGCTGATCTGATTAACGTAGACAGATTTATATTCTTTTTTAAAGACATGTCCCGGATAGTTTCTAATCTCTAACCAGGCATAACCAACAGCATTTTGATTATCTTCAAGAACGAGGAAAATAAAATTATCATCATCTACTAAATGTTTGAACATTTCTTTCATATCCTCAAAGTTATATTCCGTAAAGTATTTAGGATATAAGGTTGTGTGTAAATCGTGAACGGGTTTATTTAACCTTGCGACTAATTCATAATCAGTAGTTTGGCTGATTTTCATCTTAATCCCCCATTTAATGTTTAATTTTATCACTTGAAGGTTGTTGAAGAACCGAAACAGTTGGCTTACATATATTTTATTATCGGTTAAGCGCTTTTAGTTAACTTGTTTTTTGCTTTTTCTTCTCAAGCAGATTGTTTTCGGGTTGTGAAGCTGAAGCAAAGAGACAAAGTAATCCTGGGAGAACAATTACTATTCCGACAATTGCATAGGTCTGACGTGTACTTAGGTCAAAAAATGATGAGGAAGCAAACAATATTCCCAACGGCATGGTAACCCGAAGGAAAAGCAATCGAACGGCACTTAGTTGGGTCAAACGATTTCGAGGAGCCTCACGCTGAAAAATCGCTGCACTTTGAGCATTGAAAAGAGGAAATAACATTCCCCCAAACAGCTCACACATCCACGCAAAAGGAATGGAGTTAACAAAGAACAAGAGTACGAACGAAAGACCTCCTCCGATTAAACCGAGGTACATCGTTTGATAGGTTTTTGGTAACTTCGTAAGCAGTACCATTCCAATGGCATAACCGACTGGGAAAGCACTAGAAAAGATTGCATATTCCCAAGAATGACCATCAAGGTCTCCTCGTATAAAAGGCACACTTAAAACCAGCGTCGCTCCTACCGCAAATTGCACCGTAGAAGAAAGAATCGTGAGTCGCATAAGACGCGGGTATTTAAAAAATGTTCGATATCCTTCTTTCATTTCTGCCCACCAAAACTTCTTTGTCCAAGTTGCCACTCTCTTCGTACTTGACTGAGGAATGCGTGAGAGTGCGAGATAGCTAACGAAGAACATAGCAGATGAAAAACCATAAATGAAATGCACGGGGCTGACCAACAGAAATAAAGAAGTTGCTCCGGGAGCAATAAAGCTCATGAGTCGAATGGTTCCATCCAATAATCCATTTGCTTCGACAAGCTCTTCTTCTTTGCAAATATCAGGTAGAAGTGAAAAGGACAGACTTGCGTATATCGGCTGCATCAATCCTAACAGACTTTGCAAAACGATTAATCCCAAAATAATCCCCAAATCTGTACCCAGTATATAACTGGCGAGTGGAAGAAGATAAGCACCAGCACGAATCAGCTGTATGTTTCGAAGCATTTTCTCTTTTACGACATGGTTTAAAAACGGAGCACTTATGCCTTGCAAAATCAAGGAGGGAATAAAATAGATAAGCCAAAGTGCTCCCATCCATTCCTTTGATCCTGTCAATTCATATAGCAATAACCCGTTAATGATTCCCCCAGCTGCTCCGGCAAATTCCGAAATGATTTCGCCTATCCAAAGTGCTTTAAATGGTTTAGAATATTTTTTCATATGTGATCTCCAAGGTACTGAGTGAGCTGCCCGGAAAAGGAGTTAATCTGTGTTAGATTAGCCGAATAGATCCCTTTATCAACCCGAATAAACTTTGCTGCTTTTAATAAAGAGAGCTGGTGATGCAGTGTAGTTTTGGAAGTATTGAACTGGACGCTCATCTCTTGCAGCGATGAAGGTCCCTTTAGTAATTGATAAAGCAATTTCAAGCGAAGTTCATCTCCTAATGCCTTATGACCGCGAACCAATTCCTTAGACGGGATACCTGGCTCCATTAGATATTCTTCCTTTAAAGGATAAAAGAAGAGTTTCGTATCGGGTGTGCGCTTTTCTAAGATCCACGGACGATACGATATATGTGGAATCAATTTGACTGTCCAAACAGAAGGTTCTGGGCGATATTTAATTCCACCCGTAATGCGCTCGATTTCTTCAGTGGGATTTGTCATGTCTAGCGAACTGTATTGCTTCTGCTCAAAGGCAAGTGCCCGAGTCCACTTATCCCATTCTTCATGTTGGCTTACCCAGTTGTACCACTCATCCATCGTATAGTTGAAAAGATCGCAAATATCTTGATACGAATAGTGGCCAAGACCACGAACATATTCACCTAGGTAGTCATGGGTATCAAAATAGGCAGCATATTGCTCAAATAATTCTAGACGATCACATTGCGTGGCAGTTGTTTTTCTCATAGCTTCAGTATCACGATCTTTATAAGGTAGAAGTATGTCATAAAAATAATCAATTGGCATTTCAGAAAGAAGGTTCGAAAAATTTCGAACAGATGATGCAGATAGTTTGTTTTGAAGCATAATCAGCCCATACCAGAAGTTGGTCTTCTCTATTACTTTCAGATGATTTACTAGTGATCCAGGCATTGAGCTTTGCTCTGTTGTCCATTTTTCATCCAGATCGAACGTATGTCGAAGTTGTGTATGTGTGTATCCCGCTATACCAAGAATCACTTCCCAAACAGGTGAGGATTCTACTTCCAAGGAAATTGTTTCAATTGGCTGCGGGGAATACAGATGTTTCATAAAAGTGCCCCCCTCATTATGTAATATATCCATTCTAAAATAATTGAATGTTAAATTCAATATAATTAGAATAAGAAAAAACATTTTTTTCTTGTAACAAAACTTATTTAGTCTTTATAAACGAGGTTATCAAAGCTAGTTTTCATGCCATTTAATTGTAACTGCTAGTACCACTATAGGTAACAGTTTCCGCCAGATAAGAATGAACACTTTTTCAACATAATAATCCCCCTAGAACAGAGTATGCTTGTGTTTCCGCTGATGTTCAGAATTTGAACTTACAAATAAACGCATTAAAGTACCACGGTTTCAAGAATGGTTTTTCCTCATTAATCCATGCTTTAAATACTGAAGAAAGCTATACGCAATATACGAAATAATAAAAACAATCAGTGTTTCAAATAGTTTCCAAAGCAAATTTTCTGATATAAAATTCAAGCCCAAAGAATTTAAAGTAAGGTCAACAATATCTATAAAAAAAACATGAACGATATAAATGCCCAGAGCGTCACCACCAATTTTTGTGATTAGTAAACCCTTTCCAAGCAGTTTGTTATTCAGAGCAAAGAAAAATAGAAACGCTGTTAGAAAAATAGTTGATAAAAAGTATTCTCCATGACTGCCTGAAAATACTTTGTCTAAAATGTACCCTTCCATCACTTGTAAAAGAGAAAAGAAAAAGAATAAATATAGGTATGTTTTATTGTTTATTTGCCTGGGTTTATTCCATTTTAAATTAAAGGCAAAGAAAAAGCCTAAAGCGGTATAAAATAACCCAAAGAAAAGTGTATCCCGAGTGCTGCTTATCGGAAGTTTATAGAACATGGAGTAGGATTGTCCAAACAGACCTATTAGGTTTAAAACAAGGCTGACTATGAAAAGGATGTTTATTTTTTTTATTCTAAAAAAAACATACAAAGTGATAATGCTCCAAATCAAGGAAGTGAGAAACCATAAATGGTATCCGCTAGTCCCTTCTCCGTAATACAGAAGATTCAACAGCGTAAATTCATCAAAATACTTCATTAATTCTCGTTGTACACCAGAACCATTTTTGTAAATAATTAGAACATCATATATCGTATAGAAAACAAGCCAGCAAACGTAAATTTTAAGGATTTTTATAACATATTTCTTAAAATACGCAAGAGATTCTTTATTATCGATAATTTTTAGGCCGAACAAATAACCTGAAGCAACAAAGAAAAAAGGAACAGCAAATCTAGAAAAGTTATCAAGAACAAATAATCCAATCAGACTATCCTTTGGAATAGTGTGAATCACTACAACAGCAAATATCGCGAAAAATTTTATAAAGTCTATTGCATAGTTTCTCTCCATTTTTCCTCCTTGGATAATTCCCTCTAGAATCCCCTTATATTATTTTCCAAAAACGCTTTTTAATTCAAATGATAAAAAAACAGACTCACCACTTCAGGTAAGTCTGTTTTGTGCGAAACTAATTTAATTGATCAGCGCCTGCAGCGGAGCGGGAATCCGTCCGCCACGGCGAATTAACTTTTCTGAACTGAATGGGTTCACTCCCATCACCGGCGCACGGCCGAGCAGACCACCAAACTCAACCATCTCGCCTTCTTCCTTACCGGGAACAGGAATGACGCGTACTGCAGTTGTCTTCTTGTTAATCATCCCGATTGCCGCTTCATCCGCAATGAGTGCTGACAAAGTAGCAGGCGTTACATCACCTGTTAGGGCAATCATATCCAGGCCTACCGAGCAGACGCATGTCATTGCTTCCAATTTCGGAAGCGTCAGGGAGTTATCGATAATACCCTGGATCATTCCATTGTCTTCACTGACCGGAATGAATGCTCCGCTCAGGCCGCCGACATAGGAACTGGCCATGGCGCCTCCTTTTTTCACGGCATCATTCATGAGTGCAAGCGCGGCGATGGTTCCGTGAGTTCCAACCCGTTCAAGCCCTATTTCTTCGAGAATTTCTGCAACACTGTCGTTCATTGCATTTGTCGGTGCCAGTGATAAATCCATGATACCGAATGGAACACCAAGGCGCTCGGCCACGATCCGTCCAATTAGCTCACCGGCACGCGTGATTTTAAAAGCAGTCTTTTTGATAACATCAGATACTTCACCGAGATCTGCCTCAGGATAGCGCTTTAAGGCGTTCAAGACAACCCCTGGACCGCTTACTCCAACATTTAGGACTACCTCACCTTCGCCTGCCCCATGAAAGGCTCCTGCCATAAACGGATTGTCTTCAACAGGATTGCAAAAAACAACCAGCTTGGCGCAGGCCATTCCATCCTGGTCCTTTGTTCTTTCCGCAGCTTCTTTGATGATCATGCCCATTTGGCGGACAGCATCCATATTGATCCCGCTTCTTGTCGTAGCCACGGAAACGGAGGAACATACCCTCTCCGTTACGCTTAATGCTTCCGGCAGTGCATCAAGCAGGGTCTGGTCTCCCTTTGTGATTCCTTTATGTACAAGCGCAGAGTAGCCGCCGATAAAATCAACTCCAAGCTCAATGGCCGCTTTATCCAATGTTTTAGCCAGCTCGACTGCTTGCTCTTTCGTCGCATTCCCTAAAATCTCAGCAATAGGTGTAATCGATATTCGCTTGTTTATGATCGGAATGCCGTACTCTTTTTCAACTGCTTCGGCAACTTCCTTTAATCGGCCAGCGAGACTTACAATTTTGCCGTACACTTTCTTGTTCATCTTTTCAAAATCGGAATCACCACAATCATGTAAGCTAATCCCCATCGTAACCGTACGGATATCCAAATTTTCCATCTGGATCATTCGGATCGTTTCCATCATCTCATCGAGTGCAATATTCATTTCTCATCCTCCTACTCAAACACGATGCATCGCCTGAAAAATTTCTTCAAGCTGAATATTTATTTTCAAGGAAAGATCATCCCCGGTATTACCAAGCTGTTCTTGCAGTCGATCCAAATTTTCGATTCCGGTTACATCGACAATCATCATCATCGTAAAGAAATCTTGTAAAATCGTCTGGCTTATATCGAGAATATTGATATGGCTGTCTGACAAAACAGTGGTCACTTTGGCGATAATGCCTACCTGGTCTTTTCCGACTACACTTACTACTGCACGTCTCATCCTGTCATCTCCCTACCTGAGTTTTGAAAATAAAAAAAAGATTGGATTTCTCCAATCTCAAGGCAGTCCGTAGAATAACCTATTACGTGATCATAAGTTACTCTTCTGTCCTTTTGCCTGAGATTGTGAATCCTTCGGCGCCGCATTCCACGGTCTCTCCAGAAGCTGCTCCTGTTATAGTGTTACCCATAACGATCATCGCTTGCTATTTGAAAATAATAAAATGATTATAACAATTCATACCTACACGGTCAATAAAATATTTCCGTTGTTAGTTTTTCACAGAAGTAACCTTAGACTTATTGAATTTTTGTTTAATGTGAATGGCAACAAAAAGAAAAGGGATATATAGATATGAAAAATAGAAACCAATATTTGAGATTACATTAGCTAGTTGTTCTATCTGTCTATGGCGCTCTAAAACATTAGTTAAACAAAACAAGATAAACAGGAAAATGAACAAGATGGTATGTTGTTTGATATTTATTAATTTCTTAACACCACGACATGCTGCCCATAATTTAAGGCAAATATTTGGCAGTACGAGAAGTAACCACATGGAAACGATAATATATTCGAATCTTTCTATCATAGGTACTTCCACAATTTTCCCTAAAGTTAATGTCGGCAAGATAGTATGTTTGAGATGCTCTTCACTAAAGTAAACAAAAGTGATGATTGCTATGATAAAGTATAGTAAGATCGTAGTCAGAACTCCAAAATGGGCCCATTTTTGTGATCTTTCAGGATTCTTAATAAAAGGGTAGAACATGAATAGAGTTGAAAATCCAATAAACTGATACACCATCGTTTTAGTTGATACTAATATTTCCTTAACCGAATGACTGAAAAGGGGAAATAAATGATTTATATGTGCAAATTCTAAAGGAAAGAATGAAAGAGGAAACAGAATCATAAAAGGCAGTACAGTTCCCCAAAAACATATCCCTGTAATTACACGAAATCCACCCGAAACAACATAATAAATCAGAAGCAGGAAAATGAAACTTATTTGCCATGTCTTCATTAAGGGAAACATCGAAACTTGGACAATCTCAATATAAACACGGAAAGTAATCAATACCATTAAAAGAAAGTAGATGATAATAACAGCGTTTAATAATCCTCCGATCCATTTACCAAAGCAAAATTGGTGAATATAAGTGACATCATTATTAGCTAATCCAAGAATTCGATACATCATCCAAACTAGAATATGAATGCTTACTCCGGATAATAAGACGGAAATCCATGCATCATAACCGGCACCCTCTGTGATATCTCTTTGAAAACTCATGATCCCCACGCCAATAATACTGGTGTACATCAGAAAGAAAACGAAAAAAGGGGATACTAAAAATTCTTCGTTGATTATAGTTTTCATCTTACTCCTCCTCGCAAAATGAAAGCCATGTCGAGCAGCGGTTTATACATATTGTTTGTGATAAAAATGTAGAATATGCACATACACACGTTGTGATTGCAAATTGTTCTTACTTCACATCTGTAAATGGCCCCGGTTTGGCTGGGGTCTTCTTTTATTTAAAAAATTAGAAATAAAAAAGAAGGGTTCATAAGAACTCCTTCTGACTCCTATTTCATTGGAATAATCAATCAAAGGTTTTTACAATAAAGTTTAATAAGATCCACTTTAGTGTATTGTAGTAATATTTTGTTGAAAAAGGATTAACGATCTAAATACTTATCAATAAAATCCATTCCTATTCTCTCCTTAATCTGTTCTTTTTAATAGAATAATTGATTGCTAAGAACCACCCAACCACTATCAATCCATAGATCAAAGGCATCCAGGTTGCATCTACTGACCATGTATTGAGTAAAGTCCGGGCATTAGTCAGAACGATAAATCCTCCCACCAGGACACCTAACAGATAAGCAGGCAGTTTTTTCACTACCCATGCAGCTATCGGGGCTGCCACTACCCCTCCAATCATCAGTGCACCAACCCAGAACCAGTTCACTTCTTCCCAACCAAGGGAAACCAAAAATCCCAGAGTGGCTGAAACCGCAATTGCAAACTCACTGGTATCGACTGTACCAACAACTTTTCTTGCTATCGTCCCTTTTTTAGACAAGAGGACCGGTGTAGCGATGGGGCCCCATCCGCCTCCACCTGTTGCATCAGCAAATCCTGCAATCAGTCCAAGGGGGATGGATTGCTTTCGGGTTAAGCCAATTGAATTTTTCTGTGTTCCTGATTCGAGTCTAAACATAAAACGAACTAGAACATAGATGCCAAGAAGCAATAGAAACAAGGCGATATATGGCTTTGCCACATCCCCAGGTAAATTACTCAAGAAGCACGCTCCTGCAAATGCTCCAATGGAACCAGGGATAATGAGCCGAAATACGGCTTGTTTGTCTACATTGCCAAACTTAATGTGCGAAGCACCAGATGCTGCAGTGGTGACAACTTCTGCTAAGTGGACTGATGCCGAAACAACTGCAGGTGCAATGCCGAACGTTAGCAACAGCGTGGACGAGGTAACACCGTACGCCATTCCCAGTGAACCATCAATTAACTGTGCTAAAAACCCAATGAACGCAAAAATGATCAATTTACGCATAAAATATCCTCCATTCAAAAGTAACTTGATTAAGTTAGTCGACTTTCTAAATTACTTTACATTATGAATAGATTGATACATGCGTGCTTGTCCTTTATATAAACAGGCATATTCCTATGTATAACTTCTTTTAAAAAACAATAGTATGATATAAAGGGTTTTTTAACCTGAGGAGTGACAATCATATGAAAATTTCAAGTAAAGGAGAATATGCATTAAGAGCGCTAATAGCCTTAGGAAGAAAAGAAGAAGAACTGGTTCAGATCAAAGACATTTCAAAGGAGACATTAGTATCTTCACAATACCTCGAACAAATTTTATTGCATTTAAAAAGCCACGGCTATGTAATAAGTAAACGGGGGGTAAATGGAGGGTACAAATTGAAGGAAGCACCCGAAAGAATCGTGATTGGTAAGGTGATTCGTGACTTGGAAGGCCCGCTTGCGCCCATGAGCTGTGTCAGCATCACATCATATGAATATTGTCCTCTTGAAGATCAAGGCTGTATGTTAAAACCACTTTGGGCTTTAATTCGGGACGAAGTGGCAGATTTGCTGGATCATACCACTTTACAGGATTTATTGGATAGAAATATTAATAAAAAGCGTTCTGATAGAAAATAGGAATTAAATCTGATATTTCTTATTCAAACTGCCGTATCCCCTTGTTGACCAAAATTAAAAAACGACAATAGGCAAAATTATCATCGTAAAATTGGTTCGAAGGCCAAGACCGAACAATGCATGTACCCTATAATTCTATAAAAAAGGACTTACGCGTTGCGAAGTCCTTATAAAGTATAAAACTGGCTCGTATTTTCATAAAGGATTTCAGATACTTCTTTTACAGCTATATTTTTAAGCTCGGAAATTTTGGAGATGGATGGCTGTATCATCTTTGGATGCGTCGATTGTCCAGAAAAAGGTCCTTCAAACGGCCAAGGACCATCAGTCTCGACCATCATCAACTCTAAAGGATATTCCTTCACCAACTCCTGTATTTCCCTTTCATAGATCACATCAGGAGTAACAGAAATAAAATAGCCATTTTGAATCATCCGTTTCATCGTTTGCTTATCACCTTTGAACCAATGAAAATGGGCGGACGCTATTTTGTGTTTCTCCAGTAAATCACAAACAACTGGCGCATCATCGTAAACAGCATGCAATATGATCGGTTTGTGAAGCTCAGCAGCGAGCGTGACGAACCTTTCTAATATCTCTACATATGATTCATAAGGAAACATTTCAGACCGGCTCGCTTGTCTTGCATAATAGGGCAAGCCTACTTCTCCGATTGCTATCATATTACCCTGGTTTTCTTTTATCCACTGGATCAGCTGATCAATGACGGCTTTTTCCGGAAGCGGCGGCTCAGGGTGAAAGCCGAATGCAGCCTTGATCCGTCTATCATCTTTGGATAATGCTAAATTCTTTATCGATGATTCAAGATTGGTAGATACCGAAATGATATAATCAATCCCGGCTGCGTTCATTTCTTGTAAAATCACATCTCGCTTGTCTTTTTCATATTGGTCAAAATGGATATGGGCATCGATGATTTTCATGTTTTCACCCGCCTACACTTCATGCTTCAATACATCATAGATATGCCGTTTATATGCCACAAACTGATCTGTAAAGGGTAGAGCTTCCTTTCTCGGCCTGGAAAACGGGACATTGATTTCCTCTATTACTGCAGCAGGCCGCTGCGACAAAATGTAAATCCGATCGGATAAAAGCAAGGCTTCCTCAATACTATGAGTAACAAACAGAATCGAGCGCCGGTGCTCTTCCCAAATGGATAATAACCATCTTTGCATTTCTAATCTAGTAAGCTCATCGAGAGCCGAGAATGGCTCATCAAGACACATTAGATTTTGGGGACTAAGCAGGGCGCGAATAAACGCCACGCGCTGCTTCATTCCTCCCGATAATTCACTTGGATAAGAATTCTCATAGTCCCCCAGCCCCACCTTACGCAGCCAGTCTTTTCCCTTTTCTATCTCTGGCTTTTGGGAAAGCTCCTGACCAAGCAGCACATTATCTAACACCGTCCTCCAGGGTAACAAAGAAGGCTGCTGCGGCATGTAGCTTATCAACCCTCTTTTTCCATTCACTTGTTCCCCGTTAAGAAATATACTTCCCTTGTCTGGTGTCATCAGTCCGCCAATCAGATGAAAAAGCGTACTTTTTCCGCTGCCTGAAGGTCCAAGCAAAGTGACGAACTCACCCTCATTTACCGAAAGAGAGACGTCTTTCAACACTTCTGTATGGCCAAACGACTTGTACACACCGTCAATGCTTACTTTCACTTTTATCTACCCCTTTGGTGTGCCATTTCGTAAAAATCCGCTCTACTATTACTATTACGAAGAAAAATAGTAAACTTAAAAGCATGATCGTAAAAATCGCTACAAATACCCGGTCGGTACGAAATGAGGATGATGCTAATGTCATATAGACGCCTACTCCTGTTTTGGCGCCAAGCCATTCTGAAATGACTGCTCCCATGACACTATATGTAGCGGAGATTTTCAATCCGGAAAACAAAGACGGTAGAGCATGCGGCAGCTCCAGCTTCCAAAAGAGTTGATACTTGGTTGCTCCCATCATGTTTAGATAATGCTTTAATTCGGAAGAGGTATTTTTCAATCCATCAAGTGCTGCTATCGCCACAGGGAAAAAGCAAACCAGGCCAATCACGATGATTTTCGGCAGGATTCCAAATCCAAGCCAGATGATTAACAACGGTGCCAATACAATAATTGGTACATTCTGTGAAAGAATCAAAATAGGATAGAAGGTATCCCTTATTTTTGGCAGAATATGAAGGATCACCGCAAGCAAGAATCCAACAGAACTTCCAATCAAAAAACCAAGTAGTGTTAGATAGATAGTCGACAGAACATGTCCAAAAAAATCTGGATATGAGGCCTGTGCTTCAGAAAAAATGTCAGACGGTGCCGGGAGCAGCCATGCTGGTGTATCCGTCCAGTTCACGGCCAACTCCCAGATCACCAGGATTCCGAACAGGAGGAAAACAGCTCCTGCCTTTTTCCAAATCACCCTAAACTTCAACGGTACTTCTCCGTTAAAGTATCCATGGTAATTCCTTGCGGCTGATATAATATTTTCATTTGGGTAATCACGTTTTGGCATCCAAGCTCGATCATTTTATCATTCATTTTCTTAATCACATCAAGAAGTTCAGGTAAATTTCCTTCCATTGTCGTTTCCAACGGATGCACCTCATACTTGACGCCGGCTTCATCGATGATTTTAATTGCTTCATCCACAAACGGAATCACATCGTCCCCATTGTTTGTTTTTGGGATGATTTGAACACTCACTAAAGAACTAGCCATTGTTTTTCCTCCTCACTCAGGTATAAATTTATTTGTAAATGCCTTTTCTGCTTCAAATTTACCTTCAAGCAATTCGTTTTCATCCATCCAGGAAGCGTAATTTTCCCATACCTCAAGTTTTTGCTCACCCCAGCGTTTCGCATCATCCTGATATTTCGGCGCTAACCATTGCTGGCTTTTTTTCACCAGCTCTTTATCAAGGTCGGGCTCAGCTTTTATAAGAATATCAGCAGCATCATCTGGATGCTCAATCGCAAACTGATATCCTTTTGACGCCCCGTGGGTAAAGGCTTTCACTGTTTCAGGATCCTTTTCAATCATTTTTTCGCTTGTTGCTAAAACTGGAGTGTAATAATCGAGCTTTTTACTATAATCGGTTAAATAGACCATGTTTAACTTTTCCCCGCGCAGTTCAGCTTCGACTCCTGTCCAGGCATAATAAATCCAGGCAAAATCAATATCCCTCTTCACGGATGTGAAAAAATCAGTATCCCCGGTATTTACGATTTCCGTTTTATTAATGTCAGCCTTATCCACCTTCATTAATGATAGCAAAACAGCTTTTTCCACAGGCGAGCCCCAGCCGCCGTATACTTTTCCTTCAAAATCTTTAGGGGTTTTGATGTTTTTGCTGGCTGGTGAAGCAAATCCTGATGTATTATGCTGAATTACTGCAGCCAGCGAAACAAGCGGCACGCCCTGGACTCTGGCCTGGGTGATGCCTTCCTGGTAGCTGACACCAAAATCTGCTTTTTGCGACGCTACCAGCTGATCGGCTCCAGCTTCCCCCGGTTTTACAATCTCAACATCAAGTCCCTGTTCTGCAAAATACCCTTTTTCTTTTGCCACGTATAATCCGGTATGATTAGTATTAGGTGTCCAATCAAGGACTACAGATACCTTTTTCAGCGGCTCTTTCCCTTCATCACTTTGCTTGGGTTCTTCTCCTGAACATCCGGCCAAAGCAAAAATAGCTGCCAAGACAACAATAAATTTCCCCATATAAATAAACCTCCTCTTTCATTTGTCCACGTATCAGAAAAATAGCAAAAAGAAAACGTCCGGATCTGATCCGGACGCTAACATACCTAACAAACATGAAGTGTTTGAATTGATGTTCCCTCCGCTGGTCTAACCCAGATCAGGTTCAAAGAGTCAGCATCTTACGGATGCATTCTCAGCTGGCAACACCAGCTCCCCTACATTTCTCTTGAATATGAACTTTTCTTGATTATAGCAAAACTACACGAAATTTGGTGAAAAATTTTTTTGCAGGATTGTTCTTACTAATTTACATTTCGAGAGCGGTTTACTATCTGTACAGATTCAGGGTGCCCACGATTACTAAATAAAAAGCCAATCCGTTTAGTGATAGAATATATTCTTTGGTGCCATTATCATATTTCCATTCCATGAAAATTCTGAAAACCTGGAGCGTTATAAAGAAAGAGAAAAAATAAGTGAATGAAAAAAATGGAGCAATAACGAAACAGATAATAACATTTTTTTCTATTAATAAACTTCCAACTAAAGAAGAAGCTCCACTGGGAAGAAAAACTTCTGATTGCTAAATAAAAACAATGCTATAATAATTATGCAAAAAGCTTTTCTTATTATTCACCTTTTATTCATGGCATTTTTATTAAGGTGTCCGAAAAGAGAGCAAACCTTCAGAGGTTTGTTTTTATCTTTTTAATAGATTTTTTTTTATATAAGGCTAATAGGCGTCCTGAGATTTCTTTTAATAGGATCTCTATGAATATTGAAAAACAATAAAAAGATAATGAGGATATAGTGGATTTTTTATAAAATCTAAACTTACATTCAGATTACTATACGACATAAAAGCATAAGGAGGATTTACATGATTCCGGAAGATAAAATAACTCAGACACATGCTTCTTCTTCCCGGTTGGGAATTTGGGTACTCATATTAGGAATTGTTTTTACTGGAGCAACGTTAAGAGCACCTCTTACAAGTGTAGGACCGATCATTGAAACGATTCGCCAGGATACAGGAATGTCGAATACGATAGCAGGCATGCTGACCACGTTGCCAGTGCTGGCGTTTGCTTTTTTTTCGCCTCTTGCTCCTAAAGTTGCGCGTCGTCTTGGCTTAGAGTACACACTCTTTGGAGCATTGCTTTTGCTGGCTGCAGGAATTATTCTGCGTTCTGTGCCATTTATGAATACACTGTTTATCGGTACAGTTTTGCTTGGGATAGCGATTGCTATATGTAACGTACTTTTACCCGGCTTAATTAAACGGGAATTTCCCAATAGAGTCGGTATTATGACAGGCACATACTCGGTTTCGATGAATATGTGGGCCGCGATTGCCTCGGGGATTAGTATTCCGATCACTCAAGGCTTAGGTTTTGGATGGCGCGGTGCCCTTGCTTGCTGGGCGCTCCTTTCTGTTGTGTCCATTCTATTCTGGATTCCGCAACTGCGTCTTCGCCAAAAGCCAAAAAGTTCTCCAGCAAAAGGCGAATCTTTATGGCGCTCTAGCCTTGCCTGGAAAGTAGCCCTGTTCATGGGTTTGCAATCAACGTTCTTCTATTCTGTGATCACCTGGCTACCAGCGATTCTTCACCAACAAGGGATAAGCCAATCAGCAGCAGGCTGGCTTCTGTCATTGGCACAATTTGCGAGCCTTCCAGCTTCATTCATCGTACCAATTCTGGCAGGACGCAGCTCCAATCAACGCAGTCTAGTGGGATTCATTGTTGTCTTTTTACTCCTTGGCTGCATGGGACTTCTAAGTGGAATTACTGCTTTAGCACCGTTATATGTAATATTGATAGGGATTGCAATTGGAGCAGCATTTGGCCTGGCCACCATGTTTTTTGTACTGCGCACTCATAACGCAGAACAGGCAGCTGAGCTATCAGGTATGGCGCAATCTGTCGGTTATTTATTAGCAGCTATAGCTCCCGCTCTATTTGGATTTATCCACGATATTGCGCATGCCTGGACAATCCCACTCATCATTCTGATTATCGAGGCTGTTCTTCTCTTTATAGTTGGCATGGAAGCTGGCAGCAATAAGTATGTAACCTCCCTGCGAAGCAATGAAAGATCTCAGAAAAGATAGCAAAGAAAGCACCTAGTCTTCCTGGTATGGTAGGTTGGGTGCTTTCCATATCGGGCGATTCAATCCCAAAAGCCCCCATCCGAATGAATGATTTGACCCGTAGCCCCGCTTGCCAGAGAGGAGATAATACGTGAAATCACTTTCTCTAGTCTTTATAAGTTAACGAAGAATTTCAACAAAGTGCGATAAAATCCTTGCTGTTAGCCCCCATATGACCCTGTTTTCATAGATATAGAAAAACTCATCCATCTGCCTTGACTGCCAATTATAATTCTCACCGCCGACCAATAAGTTAAGCGGGAAGTTTTCCTCGGGTTCAGCTTTAAAACTAACATGATAAACTTCCGGCTCCGTTTCTATAAAATAGGATAAAGGTACCGTGAAAATATCGCCGACTTCGGTTGGATTAGGCTTAATCCTTTCTGGACAGTCGATGAATCCTACATAAGGATAGACAATCATTCCAAATCCGGAAATGAGATAATCTATTGGGTATACATCCGAAATTTCCTCGCCTTTAATTCCCAATTCTTCGATCGTCTCGCGAATGGCTGCACCTCTCTCATCTGTATCTTCTGAATCAATTCTTCCTCCCGGGAAACAAATTTCACCAGGCTGCCTTCTTAGTTTCAGCGAACGGACTTCAAAAAGAACATGAATCTCACTGTCTTTTCGAATCAGCGGCAAGAGGACCGCATATTTTAAAAAATTTTCGCTCCCCAGAATCGTAGGGGTATGCTGGTCTAATTTACTAATAATGTGTTCCATGTTCATATATCACACCTCAAATTTACTTTCAAAGCTTGATTAGCTTACTATTTCTACAATACCTCTTTGAGTCCGACAAGTGAAACTAAATGTTTTTCAAATATTGTTAGCAACCAAACACAAAATTTATCAACCAAGACAAGATTTAGCCTGAATACTGCTATTCTTGATGAAAAAGCCCCTCTGCCATTAGGCAAAGGGACGGGGATGCGATTGGTTATAGATTTACACCTTTCATCATTGCCTCGTCGTAGCGTTGTCCTGCTGCAGCCCCTTGAGGAGAAATTTCGTTAATCCGAGCCAGTTCTTCCTCTGTAAGTTGGAGCTCAACCGCTCCTATATTTTCTTCTAAATATTTTCTTCTTTTCGTTCCAGGAATTGGCACAATGTCTTCCCCTTGGGCAAGAAGCCAGGCTAAAGCTAGTTGTGAGGCTTCGCATCCTTTTCTATCTGCAATTTCTTTGATTTTGTTCACTAATTGAATATTTTTTTCGAAGTTTTCACCCTGAAAACGCGGTGAGAAACGGCGGAAATCGTCTTCAGCAAGATCTTCGAATTTTTGGATTTGCCCGGTTAAAAAGCCTCGGCCTAACGGGCTGTACGGTACAAATCCAATTCTCAGATCTCTCACCGTCGGTAAAATTTCATCCTCCACATCCCTGCTCCAGAGCGAGTATTCGGTCTGAAGCGCTGAAATAGGATGGACTTTATGAGCGGTCCGAATCGTGTCCGGCCCTGCTTCCGACAAACCAATGTAGCGGACTTTTCCTTCGCGTACAAGGTCGGCCATAGCACCAACCGTTTCCTCGATCGGAGTATTCGGATCCACCCTGTGCTGATAGTACAAATCAATGTGATCCACACCTAAACGCCGCAGGCTTGCGTCACATGCTTGTTTGACATATTCCGGACGTCCGCTGACTCCTAAAAAAGAACCATCTTCTCCTCGGACATTCCCAAACTTTGTCGCAAGAATGACCTTGTCTCTGCGGTCTTTAATCGCCCTGCCTACCAATTCTTCATTTTTCCCGACTCCGTACATGTCTGCAGTATCTAATAAGCTTACACCTAACTCCAGTGCATAATGGATCGTTTTGATCGATTCTTCGTCATCCTGCCCAGCATAAAAATCCGACATGCCCATGCATCCGAGTCCAATCGTGGAAACTTCCAATCCTTCTGTTCCTAATTTCCTCTTTTTCATGTTACTTGCCCCTTTCCTATAACCATTTATCAAAATCTTTTTTCTGTTATACCTTCGGTGGATTCCCTACTTTGTCGCGATCGATATAGGCGGACAGCCATTTGGCCTCTATCCAAAGGCCGATTTATTTTGCTTTTCCGCTACCTTTCATCTTCTTCCCTGAAATATGAAAATGTAACCCAAAAATAATATAATTTATTTATTTGCGATTTACCTACGACACGCGGAAGACATAGACTCCATAATGGATAAAAGTATTTTGTCTGGAAAAACTTAATAAGTATGATTATTAGGAACTCCAGGGAGGAATTTCGTTGTCTTTTATTATCAACGCAATTGGAATTATCGTTGTATTTGCTATAGCGTATGTATGTTCAATAAATCGGAAGAGTGTGGACTTCATTTCCATTGCCTTGATGCTTATTTTACAATTGGTTATTACATGGTTCATGCTATCCACAGAAATTGGCGAAGGATTCATCCAGTTAGTTGCCAAGTTTTTCTTATGGCTGATTGATTGTTCGATGTCCGGGATCAATTTTGTATTTGGTGATCTTGCTCCGCTCGATGGTCCGGCACCCTTTTTTATCAGCGTATTAATGCCGATTATTTTTATCGTTGCGTTCTTTGACGTTTTAACCTATTTCGGAATTCTCCCTGCATTAATTAATATCGTTGGTTTTGTGCTTTCCAAACTGACCCGGACTCCACGGTTTGAAAGTTTTTTTGCGACCCAGGTTATGTTTTTGGGGAATAATGAAGTCTTGGCTATCACAAGAAAACAGCTTAATGAAATGGATAATAAACGGTTGTTAACGGCCTCCATGCTCGGGATGTCCTGCGTCAGTGTTGGGGTTCTTGGCGGATATATGCAGCTTATCGATCCTAAATATGTTTTGATTGCCATCCCATTAAACGCGGTCGGGGCCTTGATCATTACTTCCTTATTAAACCCATACAAGGTGACAAAAGAAGATGACGTTGTCTATAATCCGGCAAAGGAGGAGAACAAAAGGAACTTTTTTGATATGCTAGCCGAAAGTATGCTTACTGGAGGAAGGATGGCATTAATCATTGCCGCCATGCTGATGGGATTCACAGCATTAATAACCGCCAGTGACAGTATTCTGGCATTATTCAATAAAAGTCTTTCATTGGAAAATATCTTCGCAGTTATTTTTTATCCTTTTACGTTCTTAATGGGAGTAACACCCTCTCAAATATTTACGGTATCTCAATTCATGGGCGAAAAATTAGCAACAAATGAATTTATCGCAATGGGCAGCTTGCATCCCGTCCTTCCAAAACTCAGTGAACATACAGAGGCTGTAATCTCGACGTTTCTCGTTTCCTTTTGTAACTTTTCTACAATCGGGATTATTTTAGGAAGTGTAAAGTCTTTATTTGACGAGGAAAAAACGATGTTAATCGCAAAAAACACATGGAGATTACTCCTATCAGGTCTACTAGTTTCATTCTTGACAGCAATGGTTGTCGGTTTGTTTATTAGATAAAGGCTGCCCTCCTCTACCAACAAAAAGCCAGTATTGTGCATGACTCAGTCATATTACTGGCTTTTTCGGGCTTAAAACTAAAGGATAGCCTCTCCCATCTCGAGATATCTTTCCAGTTTCCTCTTTACTCGCTGAAGGGCGTTATCAATTGACTTCACATGCTTATTTAATTCTTCGGAAATTTCTACATAGGATTGCCCATCCATGTATAAGGCTAGGACTCTTCTTTCCAAATCACTAAGCATTTCTGACATTTTTAACTCCATATGATCGGCTTTTTCCTGGTTAATGATGATTGCTATCGGATCCATTACTTTCGTTCCAGAAATCACGTCCAAAAGCGTATGGTTGGATTCCTCTTCATAAATGGGCTTGTCCAGCGAAACATACGAATTTAATGGTGTATGCTTTTGCCGGGTAGCCGTTTTAATCGCCGTGATAATTTGTCTGGTAATACAAACTTCAGCAAAAGCCTTGAAAGAGGTAAGTTTGTCCTCTTTATAGTCACGAATGGCTTTATATAGACCAATCATTCCCTCTTGAAAGATATCTTCTTTATCTCCACCAATTAAGAAATATCTGCTTGCCTTGGCCCGTACAAAATTCCGGTATTTATTGATCAGAAAATCGGTCGACTGGCCATCTCCATTGTGAATTAGCTTTACAAGAGCTTCATCTTCTAATGTATCATACTGTTCCATTACCATTACTCCGAAGTTTGTACTCACTCATATCCCCCCACAGAATTCAGTTGAGTTTTGATGTTGATTAACTGGTATATTTCTTTCACCAACCAATATAATGTAGTTTAATAGTAACACTAGATGAGCCTATTAAGATATGCGAAAATATCGACTATTGTTTACAGCCAGTACCACAAAGCTATAAAAAAGCATCTATTCTGTGAAAATGGTGTCGAATTAAGATGGAATGTGTCGAATAGTATCTTTATTATTTTGAAACTATCGATAGAGGCAGAACTTTAGACATCCGATACTCTAGTAAATGAATGTAGCCTTTGCCAGAGTATTTTAATTTTTCTTGTTTGGCAATCGCAATCGTTCTTTCCGCCAGGCATTCAAAAATGATATAATCCAAATTCCCCTTCTGCAATAATTCAATGGCAGACTCGATACGGTCTCCTGCGTAACCTGCCCATCACCTATTCGAATTGCTTTCACCTTTCACGGAGCCACCCATCCTTAACCGGTATTGAAATTTTTTTAAATAACGTTAATAGTAATAAAAGTGACTTTTTTATTTCATTTTTTATTATAACTAATTATAATATACGAGGAAGGAAGAGGGATGATGAAAAAATTATATCTTTTATTTGTCTCGGTAATGCTGTTATTGCTAGTCGTGTCTGGGTGTTCAACAAATGAACAAAGTAAAAAGCCAGAAGAACAGAAGCAAGAAGCTTCTGATAAGAAAGTGGAATTGACTATTTCGGCAGCTTCAAGTTTACAAGATGCTTTAACAGTTCCCATTCAACAGAAGCCCAACTATTCTACGAGTATCTCCAAAATGAAAAATCTATAGAGACTTTAGTAAAGTACGGATTTAAAGGTCTGAATTAATTTAAATGGCAACCGACTTTTGGTCACCGGTCAGACTCTCCATTGAGATCGCATCTGTCTTTGGAGTAATGGTTTTAGTTTTAGGGTTATTATTAGGGAAGGTAATGGCTAATACGAAATTCAAAGGAAAAGTCATCATTGAAGCTGTTTTCCTTCTGCTGTTAGTACGCACATCATGATGAGCATCCCATTAAATCACGCCAATCCTACCGGGGCCATTTACCTTTGTTTAGCCATTCAGCCATTCTTTCAATATCTTCCGAAAACACCCGATCCACATTAATCGAAGCTACCACTTTCCGTGCCTCTTCATAAAAGCTTTTCGTTTGCGGTGCTATTTTTTCCACGCCGCGGTACTCAACTGCCTGCAGGGCACAAATGCACTCAATTGCGAGCACCCGGCGAACATTCTGGATAATGCTATAGGCATGCCTGGCCGCGATCGTACCCATGCTTACATGATCTTCCTGGTTGGCTGAAGAAGGGATGGAGTCGACACTTGCCGGATGGGCAAGTGTTTTGTTTTCCGAGACCAGTGATGCAGCACAGTATTGCATAATCATTGCCCCTGATTGCAGTCCCGGCTGAGGACTTAAAAACGGCGGCAAATCACTTAATTGCGGGTTCACGAGCCGTTCAATCCTTCTTTCGGAGATGCTTGCAAATTCCGCCATGGCAATTTTCATAAAATCCATGGCGATCGCAATCGGCTGGCCGTGAAAATTACCGCCCGAGATAACCGTTTTCCCGCCGTCGAAAATCAAAGGATTATCGGTAGCAGCATTCACTTCAATTTCAAGCTTCTCCTTCACATAATCCAATGCCTGCCAGGAAGCGCCATGCACCTGTGGAATACAGCGCAGTGAATAAGCATCCTGTACGCGCTTCTCCCCCTGCCTGGTGATCAACTTGCTTCCTGATAAAATATTCCGTAATCGCTCGGCAACCGCTATTTGCTGCGGATAACCGCGTACTTCATGAATCGCTGGATGAAAGGCATCAATAATGCCCCCCAACCCTTCCATTGTGAGCGCTGCAATCCACTCGCTTTGATAGGCAAGATCGCTTGCTTCAAGCCAGTTAATCACGCCCATTGCTGTCATGGTCTGAGTACCGTTAATCAAGGCCAGCCCCTCTTTTGCCTGCAGTACAATCGGTTTTAGCCCTTCCTGCCTGTAAACATCTTGGGTGGTGCAAACATTTCCTTTATAGTGCACCTTTCCTTCTCCCGCTAAAACGAGAGCAAGATGGGAAAGCGGGGCTAAATCTCCGGATGCCCCCAGGGAGCCTTGCTGCGGGATGACTGGGTGGATGTGCGAATTTAATAACGTAACAAGTTGTTCCGCTGTAACAGGCCGTATCCCGGAAAACCCTTTTATCAGAGCATTCAGGCGAAGCAGCACCATTGCTCTTGAAACCACTTCCGGAAAAGGATCTCCCACCCCGCAAGCATGAGAACGGATCAAATTCAACTGTAAATCGTTCACATCATCTTCGGCGATTATCACATCACTAAATTTGCCAAATCCGGTATTAATTCCGTATATCGTACGTTTTTCAGCAACGATTTTTTCAACAGCTGCCCTGCTTTCTACCACCTTGCCCATGCTAACCGCGCTGATCGCCACAAGCTCACCTTCAAAGCAAATTTGTCTGATTTGGCCCAATGTTAGTGAATCTCCAGTTAACTCAACCATGACTTTCCCTCCTGAAATACTCGATTTTAAAAGTAGGTTTTCGCTTTTCTTTTCGCTTGAATAAGATCTGTTTTCGCTTGATTCCAAATTTTTTCGCTTGAATCACCATTGTTTTCGCTCGATTTCCCATTTTTCGCTTAATCCAGGAATTTTTCGCTTGAATCTTGCTTAAATTTGAAAAAAAAGAAGACGATAATGGCATCGTGATACCATCATCGCCTCCTCGTTCAATAGTGGCCGAAAAAAATCCATTTCCTCTTCCTTCAGGGACGCCAGAGGTTTGCTATTTTCCCAATCGCATTATTTTGGCTCATAGTAACCCCCATTTTCCGAATATTGCCTATTCATTACTAACTTACTTTTATTTTATTTGTCCATCCTCCTAATTGTCAATGGTTTTGGGAAATTTTAGTATACTAGTATAGTAGTATGATACAGTAGTGAAGGATTTCAAAATTCTAAATCTGGTCAGCTTTTATCAGTTAATTGCTTTCTCTTGCGGGATGGACGATGGTGTTCAACAAGCCTCCAATAATAATAATCATGGCAGAAAGATAAAACCAGAGCATTAAAACAACAATTCCTCCCAATTGCCCGTACAATGCAGAATAATTGCTCCCTCTTACATAGGCCGCGAATCCCATCGAAACAAGCTGCCAGCCAATCGTTGAAAAAATCGCACCTGGCCATACTTTTGACAATTTCAGCTTAATATTAGGTGCAAAATAATATAAAACTAAAAAAAAGATAATTAAAAATAAGCTTCCAATTCCCCATTGAATTAGAATCCATAAGTTCTGAAATCCATCTATAGAAAAGACAGCATTCAAATAATGTCTCATTACTTTTTCAATAACGGGAATAAAGACTGAAAACAGGATGGCGATCATAAATCCAACTGTAAGCACTAAACTCTCGAGAATTTGTTTCAGAAAATTACCCTTCAATTGAACAGAATAAGCATCATTTAGAATCCGTTTAATGCATTGGAAACCCATTGAAGAGAGCCATAATGTAATAATTAAACCGAATGACAAGATGTTCCCCTGTTGCTCCGTTACGGTGTACGACAGTGTTTTGTCAATTAAATCATAGGTGTTTTCGGGTGCATAAGGTTTGACCAGTTCTAAAATATTATCTTCCTTTATTGGCAAATAAGCCATTAATGAATAAATGACTAGTAAAAATGGAAAGACGGACATTAAAAAGTAATAAGCCATTTGTGCGGATAGATCATATACCCGCAACTTAAAAAAACGGTCACTCAACTGATTAAGAACGTAACTGATATTCATAACAGGGACTCCTCTACTAGCGAGATGAACTAATGGTAGTTTTTCGAATCAAAAAAGATCTTCTATTGCTTTTGTCACATCAAATGAACCGTAGCCTTTGTTTGAAGGTACAACTAGCTTAATTCCAAGATCCGGATACACGGATGAATGAAAGCTCACACCAGGGTCATATCCGATAACATGGTACTTGAAAATGTTATTGTTTCTTTTGTTTATCCATATCCCATAACCGTAATACGCCTCACCTTTAACCGCTATATGCGGATTCAATAGGGCATTCGTATAGGCTTCACTTAATAACTCATGGTTAAATAATCCTTCCCACAATTTCATCATATCCGGTGCTGTGATGAATGCCCCGCCATCAGCCCCGCCTTTAATAGGTATAGAGAATACATTTGTTCTCCAGGTCCCATCTTCTTCATTGTCTATATACCCATAGGCTGTATTTTTCGGGAGGTTATCTAAAGAAAAGTACCCCGAATCCCTCATACCACATCGATTAAATACTTCTGACTCCATATAATCTGTAAAACTGAGCCCTGTTTGTTGTTCGATAATTAATCCTAATACAATGAAACCAGCATTATTATAATGAAATCTTTCGCCTGGTTTAAACATCATCTGATTATTTTGGAACATTGGCAAAAAATCTTTTAAATGGTTTAAAAGATACGTAGGCTGTTCCTTCCAAAGCTCCTCAAAATCGTCCATTTCCTCCTCGTCAAAATAGTCCTGGATGCCGGAGCTGTGTGTTAAAAGGTGATGGATGGTTATACTTTCATCAAAGTTCGGAAAATTGATACCTAAACAGTCTTTCAGGCGAGTATGAAAAGAGAGAGCCCCTTTTTCAACTAGCTGACAAATACCTATGGCTGTGAACAATTTACAACCAGACGCGATGCCAAACCGTGTATTCACGGTGTTTGACAGTTCTTCAGCCCTGTTTGAATAACCATACGCTGATTCAAAGACAACATCATTTCCGTTTTTCATGTACACGACTCCTGATAACCCTACAAAGTCATCGATATCTGCTACGATCTTGTCAATCTCAATATTACTTTTTAGCATGATGCTACCCCATTTCATTCGGACTTTACCGCATGAGTACATTTCTATTTTCTGCATCATAGCAGAAATACCTTCTTTTTAAGAAAATTTGGCCGTAGCACTCAATAAAAGGTTAGTTGGGATTTTATTCATATTCCCATTATCCTTTCTTTAGAAACCCATGAACACTATACAAATGGTCTACTATAAGAGTGCTTGCTTTTTCCGTATCCGGCTGTTTAATCGCGTTATAGATATTCTGATGAAATTCCAGGACGATAACTGCTTTGTTTTGAACTCGTAAAACTAAATTGCTGAAATTGTATAGATCATACATGAACTTACGTATAATCGGTCTAGACTGTGGTTAGTTGATCGCTCACTTCAATAAAAGTAGTGAAATACGAGCATAAGCTTTAGAAAAGTTTCTGGTCAGAATATTTGATGGTCTGACCACACATCTGGTACATTATTTTTGACACTAAGAAATGGAGATAAAAAAAGATGTGCAAGCCATTTTTGACTTTTGCACATCTTTTTTTATTTAACACCTGGATTAATTTCATAAACAGGTGATTCTTGTACAAATAGGATAATGAAAAGAAGCGTGCAAAAGGCTGGAATACTTGCAATTACGAAAAGATCTCTCCAAGATTCTGGATCAGAGGGATTTAATATAAACCAAGCAAGAATGGCAGCTAGAAGGTCAATTCAGTCCGCCTATCGAGCGGGAAGTATCGGGTTTTCCGTCATGAATGTTCCCGTTTTTTTCACGTAGAGATGTTGCAGGTCGGTCTTTTTTGATTGCTAATAACTCAGACACAATGCTTAATGCCACTTGTTCTGCCGTTTCTGATCCAATATCCAAACCAATCGGTGCAAAAATCCTATGTTGGATACGATTTAAAAACCCAATATCGATTCCTACCATCTCTTTTATTTGTTCAGTCCTGCTCTTTGGTCCCAAGAAACCGAGGTATTTAACTGGATACCGGTAACAGACTCGAAATGCGGCCGCATCATAGTTAATTCGATGTGACATGAATAGAACATAATCATTGGCCATTAGAGGCAATTTTTCCTCGTATTCATCCGGGTATGAATGGACAAATCCAACAGCACCTGGAAAACGATTATAGTTGAGCAGCTCTTGCCTTTGGTCGACGATTGTCACATCAAACCCAGCCTTGGAAGCAAACTCCACGACTGGTATCACGTCATGACCCGCTCCGAAAATGATCAACCTTGAAGTTGGTTCTATCCATTCATCAAAGATAAAGGGGCTGCCCTTTTGTACCTGCATGTTCGTTTTAGAATACAAATCCAAATAGTTCCGCTGTAAAGACACTTCATATTTTCGTCAAAATAATCAAAATTAAGTGGTTTTGAAAAGCGATGTTGAATCCATAAACCGTTTCTGTTTTCCAGCGATTGTCCTACCCTTTGAAGCCATTCCTGACCAAGGTCAGTTAACATAGATTCGATTAATACATACACACTACCGTTACATCCAAGTCCAAGTCCCCATACCTCATCGTCAGCCATATTATACAGGCGAAGTTTGGGTACTTCTGTATTCAACACTTCCATGGCTATTTCTTTTACATCCGTATCAAAACAACCTCCACCAAGCATTCCGACAGACTGTTCACCTTCAACAACAATCATACGAGCCCCAGGTCTGCGATATGCAGACCCCTTGACGGCTACAACAGTTGCCATGGCTACCTTTTGCCCTTCATCTCGCGCCTTCCCGATAGCAGAATAAACCATTTTGAGTTCGTTCACCACAAGTCACTTCTTTCCTATTCGTGTATCCTCTCTGTTCATTCCAGGTAACAATCCTTTTTCCGCCATGAGTTGTGCAAACCACTTAGGCAGCGCCTGACCGTTGGCAATTTCTTGGCTTCTAGTGATTTCTCGCTGTTCGATTTGTTTAAGGTTCTCTATCACCATTGACAGATTCTCTTTTTTGACCACAACAACTCCATCATCATCCCCGATGATGATATCTCCTGGTCTTACAACTGTACCACCGCAGGGAATTTCCCCGTTAACAAACCCGGGTCCGTTTTTCTCAACACTTACAGAAGTAGTTCCTCTGCAAAAAATCGGAAAATCATGATTGCGATTTGCCTGTCTGTCACGAATGAGTCCGTCGACAACCAAACCGCCAACTTTCAGTAACATGGCCGATTTGGTCATTAATTCCCCCCAGATCGCCTTGTTGAAGTTTCCGTTCGTATATACTACCAGAACATCTCCAGGTTGAGCTAAATCTAATGCTTTATAAAGCATTAGATTGTCTCCTAATGGCAGTTCCACTGTAATCGCTGTCCCAAAAATCCTCTTACCTTGATCCAAAGGTTTGATTCCTCTGTCCATTGCGCCAGTTCTGTTTTGAGCATCTGTCACATTGGCCGAATCCATCATTGTCAAATTATTTATCAATTCTGCACATGGGCGGTCAATCGTTTCAATGTATCCGAAACCTGTATGCCCAACCATTTTCTTTCCTTCCATCATTGGTAGGCTGCCTTCACGCCATTAGTTCCGGTATCCAATATCTTTGATGCCTCGTTTATCGCTTCTATAATTTGTTTGTAACTTGCGCACCGGCATATATTTCCTGCCATGTAGTCCTTGATTTCTTCCTCTGACGGGTTCGGATTCTCATCAAGTAACTTTTTTGCCATTAAAATCATACCCGACGTACAATACCCACATTGAAAAGCATTTTTCTCGTAAAAAGCTTGCTGAACTGGGTGAAGCTCGCCCTCGCTTTCCAAACCTTCAACCGTCAAGACTTCTTCCCCATCAACCATGGGTGCAAGATAAAGACAACCGCTTACCGGGTTACCGGAAACGATTAAGGTACAAACCCCGCAAAGTCCCAAGGCGCATGATTCTCTGGCCCCATATAGATGAAACTGATTTCTCAAGACCTCTAACAGGGTATCGCTAGAGGAAACTAATGCGGTGACTTTTTTTCCATTCAACGTAAAGTTTACTTGTTTTTTCATGTGATTCACCCTTTAGCCTTTTCTTTAAAATCACGAATTGTGGACTCTGACCGATTTGTCGTCTGTTTTAAAGCCTGCAAAACCCGTTCCGGAGTTAAAGGCATGTCTTTAACTCGAACTCCTGTTGCTTGATACAATGCATTCGCAATTGCCGGCTGCACGGCAAATGAGGCGGTTTCGCCAACTCCCTTGGCGCCGAATGGTCCCTCCGGATGTGGAACCTCAACAATGATAGTTTCCGTTTTTGCAGGGAGATCCTTAAAGGTCGGAACCTTGTAATCGGCCATATTTGCATTGATCATTTGACCGTAATCAAATATACATTCTTCAAATAGCGCTTGGCCAAGCTGCATAATAGAAGCTCCATAGAGCTGCTGATGCACATTAAACGGATTAATGGCTTTGCCGACGTCACCCACGGATATTAGTTGTAAAACATCAATTTTTCCTGTTTCCGTATCCACTTCGATTTCTACTGCAGTACCTCCGGGAAACCAGAATATTGCAATATCTTCCGACTGGCCGGTTTCCGGGTCAGGACTTTGGTAGTGGCTTTCATACACGTTTTGACCAATAATGCTTCCTGCTGGCATATGGAAAATTTCTTTTACCACTTCACCGAGTGTCATACTCAATTCGGGTTTTTCCACGACAATCACTTTCTCATCCTGTAATGCTAAATGTTCAGGCTTGACATCAAAAAATTCAGCAGCTGATTCGAAAATTTTGTTTTTAACTTCTTCTGCCGCTTTATAGATTGCATTTCCCATATAAAAGGTCGAACGACTGGCCGCAGTGATCGTGTCATATGGTGTTACATCCGTATCCGGGTGAACCACATGCACTTTTTCCCGCGGAAGACCCAAAACTTCTGCGGCAATTTGCCCCATAATTGTATCTGATCCTTGGCCCATATCCACTGTACTGCAATAAACAGATGCACTGCCATCGGCAAATAAAGTGACAATGGCTCCTGAAATCGAGGGAGTCAACACCGCTTTCAAACCAATCGCAACACCTTTGGCTCGAATTTTGCTTCCATGTTTGACTATGCCGTTAGACTGTTTTTGTTTGAAAAACTCCTCCCAGCCAATACTTGTATTCAATTCTTCAATAATTTTGTCGAGCCCCACCGAAACAATTTTTTGACCGGTTGCATGTATCTTGCCTTCTGTTAACACCTGTTTGCGACGGAAATTCAGTGGATCCCAGCCCATTTTTTCTGCAATAATATCCATTTGGGACTCATAAGCCCATACAAGTTGTGGAACACCAAACCCACGGAACGCACCCGCTGGAGCTTTGTTTGTATAGACATTGTATGAATCGATATGAACATTTGGAATGTCATAGGGACCAGCTGCTGTAAACCCTGATTTTTGTGTGATTCTAGGACCTATATCTGCGTATGCTCCACCATCCCAATACACTTCACAATGGCGGGCAATGATCCGACCATCGTTAGTTATTCCTGTTTTCATTTTGAAAACGGTTCCATGTTTGGTCAAAGTAATAAAAACCTCGTCCATTGTTAAAGCCAATTTGACAGGTTTTTTGACAATTAACGCGAGCACCGCAACAAGTGCCTCAATTTTCACATAAAGTTTTGTACCGAATCCTCCACCTAGATACGGAACTCTGACTCTTAACCGACTTTCGGGCATCTTTAATACATGAGCCACTTCGCTCCGGACAAACGAAGGACTTTGGTTGGCGGTCCAAATGTTCATTCGGCCATCCGGCTCTGCATATGCTATTGCTACGTGCTGTTCCATTGGCAGGTGAACGGCCGCAGGGGTTGTGAAGGTATCCTCAAAAATGTGATCAGCTTGTTCAAATCCCTTTTTCATATCACCATGGCGAAGTTTATAGTGAATACAAATATTGCTGTTCTCTTTTGGAAGCAAATTTTTCAGATCTGCAAAGCTTCCCGCCGGACGAATGACTTCATGTATAACTGGAGCCCCTGGTTGTGCAGCTTCCAAAACATCAAATACCGGTTCCAGTTCTTTGTATTCAACATCAATATAGTTCACAGCATCTTCAGCGATCTTCGAATCCTCAGCAATAACAGCAGCAACTGGATCTCCCACATACCTTACTTTATCAATGGCCAACACGGGTTGATCCCGGAATGCAGGACCGTAATAAGGGTTAATATCCATGGATTTCAAGTCTTCCCCGGTAACCACTCTTATTACTCCAGGGATCTGTTCGGCCGCACTGACATCGATATGCTTGATTAATCCATGCGGAATTGTACTGCGAAGTAATTTGACATGAAGCATACCGGGCATTTCCATATTCATCACATATTCAGTTTGTCCGGTAACTTTGGACATTCCTTCTATCCTCTTATAGGATTTTCCTAACGCTGACACAACTGCTCTACCTCCTTTAAGCTTCCAACAGTAATTGATTAAGCACGCGGCGGATATGAACTTTTACCATCTCTTTCTTATACCAGACAGATCCCCGTAGGTCCTCTAATGGCTCCACAATGTCATACGCTCTCAGCGCAGCCTTTTCGATTAGTTCCTCGTCGAGCGATTTCCCCCACAACATTTCCTCGACTTCCGTCAATTGTGTCGGTACGTCAGTTACTGCACTTACAACCAATCGAATTTCTGAAACAATGCCGTCCTCTATTCTCAAAAACGCGGCAACCCCCAATGTCGGCCAGTCATCGTTTGATAGAGTCGTGTACTTCATATAGGTTCCAATCAATCTATTATCTTGTTTGGGTATGAACACCTCTGTTAGAATCTCACTCGGCTCCAATGAAGTTTCATAGTAACCATGAAAAAAATCTTTAAGCTCGATCCAACGTTCTTCTGTTGTGCTTTCCGCCTTAATTTTTGCTCCCATCGCCAACAGGATTGGGGGCAAATCAAGATGGGCATCGCCATGGGACAAGTTCCCACCGATACTCGCTACATAACGAATTCTTGGGTTTGCAACATGGTGGAGAGCATCTATGATCACAGGAGCGAGTTTTTGTACCAGAGGCGATAATTCCATATCCCTTAGGGTTGTCATGCAACCGATATAAAGATTCCCAAGTTCGTCCGCTTTGATATAGTTCAACTGTTGTTTGACCCGTTTCAAACTGACCAATCGCTCCGGGGAATAGATTCCCTGTTTCATGATCAAAGAAAGAGCAGTTCCCCCGCTTACAATCCTTGTTCCTATATCTCCGGAAGACAGAGCCTGTTTGACTTCTTCCAGCGATTCTGGCTCTATCCATTCAAAATCAAGTGCCATCTATATCTCCTCCATTTCAGCTGTTTGGTAAGTTTCACCCTTTTGCTGAACTGCTTAATTCTAATGATTTGCGTATATTTTCAGCGAACTCAGTTCCCATCTCAGTGGCTTTGGATCTAAAAGCTGACTGCCCTAAAGACCCTAATTTCCCTGTCAAGCTCATATCCATGTGGTAATGAATCTCAGTAGCAGCCTCTTCTACCCGATTCAGGTTCATTCTTGCCTTTACCTTTAATTGCCCGACCAGAGACATTGGCTTCCCGTCTACCTCAGATAGCAACTCTTGCGGAGGATTCATATCAGTAATCTGAACATTCAAGTTAAACTTGAGCTTCATAAAGGCAATCTTTACAACGGCAACAGCTTGATAGACTCCGTCACCTAGATCATTTACCTCCTCACAACCAGGCAGACAACCAGCCAACGTCTGCGTATCCATCAGGAAAGCCCATACATCTTCTTGTTTCGCTATCACTTCAAATTTATTCTCAATGATCATTTTGACACCCTCCTTATTCCATGTTGATTTGTGCGTCCATTAAGGCGACTGCTCTTGTCGGTCCTGCAGTTCCCTTGTGTATTTTCAACGGCAGTCCTATATAAAAGAAGCTTTTTCCCGCAACAGGTCGGAGATCACCTAAGTTCTCTGTATTTAATATCCCTCGCTCCCTGCAAACAGTATGGGCAGGTTTCCACTCCTCACCTTTATGGGGACTCACATCAATACTCACGGAATCGATGCCGATATTAACCACCCCCTGATCCGCTAACCATTCGGCCGATTCACGGTCCAGCCCGGAGTTTTTTTGGTTATAAACCGGCTTCGGAAAATGGCGTTCATATGTACCGGTATACAGAAGAACTGTCCCTCCCTCAGCTATAGTCAGCTTCGCATCCTTACAGGCTTTTTCCAAATCTGGCCGGGTGATGAACTCGGAGTCGGGTACATGACTAACATCCAGACAGACTGCGTGGCCTAAGAATTTCTCTAATCGGAGCTCTTCAATTGATTTAGCATCTGGATTCGGATCCATGTGTATAAATGAATCCGTATGGGTACCGGCATGTTCTGACATTAGAATGGTGTTCACCGCAAATGTCCATTTCCCATCATCTTTTTGCAGCAAATTGGTCATCGGAAAGATCACAGTCGGTTGATGCCCCGGATAGACCGGCTGACCTTGGAACACTTCCTGAGAAAGATCAATAATCTTCATATCTCCACTCCTCGTATAGCAAGTTTCTCAAAATTTATATCTATTAAGCTCGGATTCATGAAGTGCTACTGGAGCGATGGCCCTTTTCTTTATAATGGATTGCTATCTACCACTCTCGAAAAGGGCTCAGTTCGAATTCTACCGGACGGCATTCAATACTACCTAGGACCAGTCACTTCAACACTACTTTTGAGGCTTTCTGAAAGTCGTTCTCGATTTCTTTCTTATTCATTTTTAAATGTAATGAAAATACCGATACTAGAGATATAACTCCGGCGACCATTAGGTATATTGCAATTGCAATATAACTATCGAAACGATTATTTAAATATGTTGCGATAAAAGGGGCAAGACCGACTAAAGGCGCCGTAATACCGTATACAAGGGAAACCCCTGTATATCTCACATTTGTTGGAAACGCTTGTGGAAATAAACTGCCTTGAACTGTTATCATGAATGGCCATATAACAGATAGTGCTATGATTGTTACAATTACAAATCCTGAGTATGATTGACCAACTAAATAAAAATATGGGATTGCGAAAAGGATTGTTGCTGTGGCCCCAGCGATATACATACTCCGTCTACTTACAAAATCCGTTAAATATGAAGCCCCTAACAACGTAAACACTGTCAGTAATGCTGCTATGTTAATGACGTTTAAAACCGAACCACTAGAATATCCGAGGCCAGTTGCATATGATATTACATAGGTTGTTATAATGTAATACCAAACGTTTTCACCAAATTTAACACCAACTAATTTCAAAATAGAAACCCAATGGTATTTTACTGCATCTCTTAAAGGGTATTTTGATAAGTTATTTGACTCTTTTGCTTCTTGAAATACCAATGACTCAGGTATGCCTGACCTTATCCAAAAACCAATTCCTACTAATACAACACTTGCAATAAAAGGAATTCTCCATCCCCACTCAATAAAAGCATCACCTTTTGCCACTATTGTCATCAAGCTCATTGCTGCGGTAGATAAAAGAAGTCCTAATGGAACACCCAGGTTTGGTAAACCACCGTAGAATCCTCTTTTTCCCTTCGGAGAATGTTCGTTCATAAATACGACTACTCCTCCCCACTCCCCACCCATAGCGATACCTTGCAGAAAACGCAAAATGATGAGAAGTAATGGAGCCCAAAAACCGATTGAATTATATCCTGGCAATAATCCTATTAAAGTCGTAATTATCCCCATTCCTGTAAGAGTTATGATTAATGGAGCTTTCCTGCCGATTCTATCTCCTATATAACTGAAAATCACACTTCCTAAAGGGCGTGCTACAAAAGCCACTACAAAGGTAGCATATGATAGTAAAAGTGCTACATCAGGGTCTGATTTAGGGAAAAATAATCCACCAAACACTAATGATGCAGCAGTTCCATATAAGAAAAAATCATACCATTCTATGGTTGTACCGAGTAAACTAGCTGCTATAATCCTTAATCGCATCCTCTTATTAATTTCCATTCCTTCACCCCACTAAGTTCTCCCACCTCGATTTCCTAAACAGGTGGAAAGATTAATTTTATCTAACTCGAACTGTCATCCAGAATCTCATGACATATGCGACGAAGGTCAAGCACGCTAGACAGCGATACCTACGCTTGGGGATGTGAAATCATGAAATTCCTGTTTTTAGTCGGTGATACCGGACATTTGGCTGAAAGAGAACGTTCATAAACTGTATTTAGAAAATCCTTTACAATATTTTGAATGGATCTGTGATTTCATTTCCCATGTCAACCCAAACACTTTTTACTTGAGTATACTCATGTATTACCTCAGAACCGTTCTCACGCCCAATCCCACTTGCTTTGTAGCCTCCATAAGGGGAACTAAAGGATACTTTTCGATAGTTATTAATCCAAACTGTACCAGCTTCTATTTTTGAAGCAACTCGATGAGACCGTTGTACATCTTTCGTCCAAACTGCCGCTGCTAGACCATACATCGTATCGTTGGCTAATTTTACAACCTCTTCTTCATCAGTAAAAGGAATTAGACAAACAACAGGCCCAAATATTTCTTCCTGTGCAATCCGCATTTCGTTACGAACATCACCAAAAATGGTAGGTTCTATAAACAAGCCTTTTGCCAACTCAGAATCCGAAGGTCGCTTTCCTCCCAATAAGAGTTTCGCCCCTTCTCGTTTTCCAAGCTCTATATAATTTAGTACCTTAGTACACTGGCCTTCAAAAGCAATCGTTCCCATCTCTGTTGTAGGATCGAGCGGATTACCTAATCGAATCGTCCGGGTGCGTTTGATTAGTTTCTCAACAAATTCTTGATAAATCGATTCATGAATAAAAACTCGAGAACCAGCCATGCACGTTTGACCCGTCGCAGCAAAAACACCGGCTAAAACCCCATTAACTGAGTTTTTTATATCAGCATCTTCAAAGATAATATTTGGTGATTTTCCACCCAACTCCAAAGATACACGAGCAAAATGGTCCGCTGAATTCCGAATGATTTGTTTCCCTGTTTCCGTTGAACCAGTAAAGGCAATTTTCCTTACATCAGGGTGTCTAGCTAAGGATTCCCCAGCAGTCTTTCCATAACCAGTTACTATATTGACAACACCAGGTGGGAATCCTGCCTCCTTAATAAGTTCAGCAAGTTCCAACGTTGAGGCTGATGTGATTTCTGACGGTTTGATAACCATTGTATTTCCAGTTGCAAGAGCTGGACTTAGTTTCCAAAGAGTGAGCAATAGTGGTGAATTCCAAGGTACGATTGCCCCTATCACACCCAGCGGCTCTCGAACCGTATAGTTAATCATATTTGGAACTTCTACAGGGATGGTTTCACCATGAATTTTATCCGCAAATCCAGCATAATAATAACACCACCCTGGGAGCGCTTTCAATTGACCTAGCATTTCATTGATAACTTTTCCATTATCAACAACTTCGGTTACTGCTAGCTTTTCAGCATTTTGTTTAATTAAATCTCCTAGACGACGCAGTAAATCTCCACGTTGGCTCCCAGTTAATTTCGGCCACTCTCCTTCAGAAAATGCTTTTTTTGCAGCCGCTACAGCGATATCTATATCACTTTTATTTCCACTTGGGATTTCTGCCCAGACTTCGCCAGTATAAGGATTGATAGATTGAATAGTTTCTTTAGAAGCGCTGTCAACCCATTCATTATTAATAAACATTTTATATTTCTTAGTGCTTGTATAAATTGGTTTGTAAATCGTTTTTTCCGCTGTGTTCATAATGTACTCACTCTCCTTAGTAAAATAGTTAAACTTATAAAATCCCTAAAGGACAGATTCCTCTACTTCATTCCCTCTCCATCCATCAAATGCTGATTCGATCATAAGTTTAATATCTGACTTTGATGGCTGTCGTATATTAAAATGAATCATTGGAGCATTTAAAGTACCCTCAATTATTTCTGAAATGTTGTTTCGATCAACCTTATCAGGAAGTTGATCTACAAACGATAATTTTTGATAGAGCTCTTTAATTTTTTCTATGCATTCAATAGATAGTTCATCTTTTGATTTACCGTAGGGCTCACACCCAAAAGCGATTGCTAAGTCTGCCATTCTTTCAATACAAGCAGTGCGATTAAATTCCATTACGTAAGGCAGCATTACTCCACAGGCAAAACCATGTTCCAATTCGGGTAAACCATATGTCACTGCGTGTACCAAGGTTAATCCAGCATTACCACATGCAATATTGGCCATTGTGCTTGCAATAAGAACAGTATGCTTAGCATCAATATCATCTGTTAAACTGGATTCTACAATATTTTTATAGATTAATGATGCTGCTTGGAGAGCTAAAGCATCACTGAATAAACTGGATTGATTGGATAAATATGCTTCAATGGCATGTGTAAGTGCATCAAGTGATGCATTAATTGCAGGTCCACTTGGTAGACTTTTTAAAAGTAACGGGTCTAAAATGGCTAACTTAGCATAATAATCACCGAAAAATGTCATTTTCCAATTTTTTTCTTTGTCGGAAATTAGAAAATTTGGGGATACTTCCGATCCAGAACCCGCAGTAGTCGGTACACAAATCAATGGAAATAATGGTACATCAGCTTTGAACCTGCCTTCGAATTCTCGTAAATCACCTGGATTGGTTAGAAGTAAAGCCACTGCTTTTGCACAGCAAATTACACTTCCTCCACCGACGGCAATGATTCCATCAATACCTTCTCCCTGAACCAATGTAACTACGTGTTCTACTTCTTCTATTCCCGGGTCGACGCTTACGTGGTCATAGATGATGTAAGGTATCCCTTCATCTTTTAAACCAACCTCAATTTCTTTAGTACATCCTACTTTTCTAATGATCGGGTCTGTCAGTATTAATATTTTTTTCATACCTAATTCGAGGGCCTCAGTCCCTGTTCTACAACTACTTCCAACTCCATGTACAATTCGGGTCTGAGACCTAAATGTTCCAAATTCCATAGATTTTATTACCTCCCATTTAAATTTTAATAGCGTGAAAAGTATTTAGTCACTTCCACTTTGGAAGTTACATGATTTAAATGCAAAAAACGTGCCAATTCGATAAGAATACATAACATTTTTCACACCCAATTAAAAAAACGTGATAAACAGTCAATCAATCTCACCTTGGAAATTACACTACCTTTAGTAAGAAAGAGTTTCAGAATTTAAATAAAGATAACAATATCTAGAATTTAGACATCTTCTGTCTGGATTTTAGATATTGTATAGTTAATAGACAGTATTTAGTTATTTGTATATTATAAAAGTAGTAAAGGGGGTATCTATATGAAGGGATTTATATTTGATAAGGAACAAATTCTTTTTCATCCGGATATTCTTAATGAGATTCATGTTGGAATTTTAATATGTGATAGAAATGGGAAGTTACTTTTTATCAATCGATTTGCGGCTAACATATTTGATACTGCCCCCAATGATTGGATTGGTCATCATATGACTAGTATTATTCCAGACTCTGTAATATATAAAGCTCTGACAACAAAGACTCCCCAAATTGGAAAACATTCTAAATGGAAGAAAAAGAATTTCATAGTTGATGCTTCACCTATAATTGTTAAAAATACGGTAATCGGTGCAATATCTACCCTCAAAGATGACCAGGAACTGCAACGATTAACGGATGCATACGAAGATCTAAAAAGATATGTAAACATGCTAGAGATTAAATTGGAGTACTCTACTCAACTTCCATATACATTTTCAGATTTCATAGTTGCACCAGATAGCCCAATGTGTAAAATCATATTCAAAATATTAAAGGCCGCATCGACGGACATACCTATTTTAATAAGAGGTGAAAGTGGAGTAGGAAAAGAACTAATAGCGATAGCCATCCATGAAAGTTCCCTTAAAGCAGAAGGACCTTTTATCACAGTTAACTGTGCAGCTATTCCTGAATCATTAATGGAAAGTGAATTGTTCGGATATGAAGAAGGTGCATTTACAGGAGCTAAAAAGAACGGTAAAAAAGGTAAGTTTGAACTGGCTAAGGGGGGTTCTATATTTCTCGATGAAATTGGAGATATGAATTACAATCTTCAGGCTAAATTATTAAGAGTTTTGCAACAAAAAGAGATGGTAAGAGTTGGTGGTAATGATGCTATTCCCTTAGATGTAAGAATAATTACAGCAACACATCAAAATCTTGAGTTAATGATAAAGGAAGGAAAGTTCCGTGAAGATTTATACTACCGAATTAACGGAACATCATTTGAAATTCCTCCTTTAAGGGCAAGAAAAATGGACATAAAAGCGATTGTCCAACAAACACTCGTAGAATTAAATAATCATTATGGAAAAAGGTTAACCCTTAGTGATGAAGCCGAAACTCTTTTAATCAATCATCCACTTCAGGGTAACGTTCGTGAACTAAAACATGCACTAGAACATGCCGTTATAATGTGTGAATATGAGGAAATCAAAACTTCCGACTTACCTATAACATTTATAGATAAAGTGAACGATTTTGGAAAACAGCTATCAACTGTTCCGATAAAATATAGGGTAGATCCTTCTGATCACCACGAAGAATCTAATACTCTTAATCTTAATTATCATGTGGGAAAAATTGAAAAGAAATTAATTATAGAAGCATTAGAACGTTCTGGATATAACCGCTCAAAAGCAATTAAGATCCTGGGTATATCTCGGCAAACGTTTTATGACCGGCTAAAGCAATATGAGATTAATCTATAAAAGAAACTACAACCTAATTTGGCTGTTACATTATTTTTGAATTAGTGAAAAAACATTGCAAGCTCAATTAGACTTTCAGACTGTCAAGAAACCCTGACAGCCTGAGTGCAGTAATTGGTAGATGCCCTTTTAGCACATCTCTTTGATAAACCATTTAATTAATCTAAATCGGAACGAGGGGTTATTTCCCCATCCACTCCGGCTTGCCAAATCCTTTGAATTCACTATCAATCGTTTTTTCAAATTCATCCGATTCTACCGCTTTTTTGATAGCTTTAGCAAAGTCGCTGTTTAGATCTTTTTTATTAACGACAACCCGGTTTCGATATTCCTCTGGCATGTCTTCCAACTGAAGTGCCTCCAGAAGATCCATTTTTGCAGCCAGTGCAAAGTTTCCTGGAACAGCCGATAAATCAACACTTTCAACTGCACGTGGAAGCTGTGCTGCTTCTAATGGTTTGAAAACAAGGCCTTTTGGATTGTCAGTCACATCTTTTTCCGAAATGGTCAGCGGATCGGCAGCTGGGTCCAGTTTAATGATTCCGGCATCCTCCAATATTTTTAAAGCTCTAGCAAGGTTCGTCGGATCGTTTGGTACGGCAATCGTCGTTCCCTTCTTGATTTCGTTTAGATCTTTTAGTTTGTCGGAATAAATACCCATTGGGGCAGTCGGAACAATAATGAGCTCGGACAATTTTAATTTATGCTCTTTAGCAAATGTCTCCATATAAATCTTATGCTGGAACAGATTTGCGTCAATGGAACTATTGCCAAGCGAGATATTTGGCTGCATATAATCATTGAACTCGACCACTTCTACTTTATATCCATCTTTCTCAAGCTGTGGAGCAATTGCTTTTTTCACCATATCTGCGTATGGTCCGCTTGTCGCCCCAATTTTAATTTCCTTCTTTTCTGAAGAAGCTGTCGAACTATCCTTGCCGCAAGCTCCCAGAGTAAAAGCCAGTATAAGTACCAATAATAGTGCACTGATTTTTCTCATAATTTCCTCCTAGTATTGCTATCATGTTGTGAAGAGATAAAGTAATAATGCTTTATGCAATTAAAGCCAAATGGAAAAACTACCTTTTGTCAACTAAATGAGAGAACTTGTCTCCTGAATATTGAATGATTTGCACCAGGCAAATCAAGATAATTACAGTTGTAACCATAACCGTGTTGTCATAGCGGTAATATCCAAACCGGATGGCCAGATCGCCGATCCCACCGCCGCCGACAATTCCCGCCATTGCTGAGTAGCCGATCAGGGATATGGTTGTGATGGTAAAGCCTTGAAGAATTCCTGACTTTGCTTCTGGAAGCAGGACTTCTTTAATAATCATCCACCGGGAAGCACCAACCGCAACTGCAGCCTCAATGACCCCTTTGTCAATTTCTCTCAACGAGGTCTCTACTAACCTTGCAAAAAAAGGAATCGCAGCAACAGAGAGAGAAACAGAAGCAGCAGTAGGACCAATCGTAGACCCAGTCAGTAAATTGGTCAAGGGTAATAAGGCTACTAAGAGAATAATATATGGAACTGAACGAACTATATTCACAACAAAACCAAAAATGGCATTCACTGCTTTATTATCCAGAAATAGATTCCGGCTCGTTATAAATAACAATATCCCGATTGGTAAACCTGCCAATAAAGCGATCACTAGAGCAATCCCAACCATGTAAATAGTTTCGAAAAAAGCTTTATTAAGATCCGGCAGTAAAGTCGTAATCGTATTAAGCAGCATGGGCAATCACCTCCAAAGAGCCTGTACGTTCTTTGATGTATTCGATGGCAGCTGCAACTTCCTTGCTTTCTCCAGAAAATTCAATGATCAAAATACCGAGTGGATCATTTTGAATATACTCGATTTTGCCATGAAGAATGTTGCCTTTGATGGGGAATTTTTGAAGCGTGTCAGACAAAATCGCATCACCCGCAGTCTTGCCTTCGAACTGAATCTTAATGATCGTTCCTTTGCTTTCCTTAATTAATGTTTCCGGAAGGTCAAAATCTAAAATACTAGTAATAAATTGCTTGGTCAGCGGTTCTCGTGGATTGGAGAAGATTTCATAGGCGGGACCTTCTTCAATCAATCTTCCCTCCTGCATCACCGCAACCCGGTGGCAAAGATCCTTGACTACTTCCATTTCATGGGTTATCAACACAATGGTTATTCCAAGCTCCTGGTTAATTTTCTTCAATAATTGCAGGATCGATTTCGTTGTAGTCGGATCCAGGGCAGAAGTTGCCTCATCGCATAAAAGGACGGTTGGATTGTTTGCCAGTGCCCGCGCTATCCCAACCCGTTGTTTTTGCCCGCCGCTTAAGTGTGCAGGATAGATGTCTTTTTTATCCTGCAAACCGACGATGTCCAAAAGTTCAAGGACACGCTTTTGAATGTAGGGCTTCGAATGGCCCGCTGCCTTTAACGCAAATGCTACGTTCTCAAAGACCGTTTTTGAACTAATCAGCGAAAATTGCTGAAAAATCATCCCGATTTTTTGCCTTGCCCTGCGAAGTTGTTTCTCCGACAACGAAGTCAAATCGATACCATCGACTAGAACACGCCCTTTTGTCGGTTTCTCAATGAGATTCAAGCAACGAAGCAACGTACTCTTGCCAGCACCGCTATAACCGACGATCCCATAGACTTCTCCCTTTTCGATTGTAATCGATACATTGTCGACCCCGATTACCGTTTGCTTCTTGGTGACATACTTTTTGGTTAAGGATTGTATTTCAATCATAGATTTCCTCCTGGTTGGAAAGGCGTAAGCGCCTATCAATGAAGCTGTTATAAAGATAAGAACTGGTTAGGCATATATAAATAAAAGTGCTTCTTTCCATCCAGAAAGAAGCACCGATTATTCATCGCCTTATCTTTCAGAATGAAATCATTCTGCAGGAGGTAGCACCTTTCCCAAAAAAGGAGGTTGCCGGACTTCATAGGGCCTGGTCCCTCAGTCACTCTTGATAAGTTTAATTATATATATTCAAATTAAACAAAATATTATATTAATATTATATTAAAATAAGCGATTATATTTGTCAATCATAATTTGGAGGCCGTTCTTTTCAATAAGTGAGAAAGTAAGGAAAGAATAACGAGCACTATCGCCAATACGCCGGCCAGCATGAGCCAGCCAAATGTAAAGCTGCCGTTCACATCCACCATTAATCCAAATAACGGCGGTATGAATACGTTGCCTAAAGATCCCAATGTGATGCTAAAGCCACTTGATATTCCGGATAATTCACGTGGAACAAGTTCACTGGCAAGATTCATCCATATTCCGTTAAAACCTGAAAGAGCAAAACCGAATACAGCAATCAAAGGGACCATAACCCAATAAAGAGTACCTGAAGGCAATTCAGCAATGATTACGCTTGATGTGACTGATATAAGAGTTATGATCATCAAAATCCCTATACGCTGCCCATTGAAAAAGCGATCACTGATTGCCCCCCAGGCAATCCTTCCAATCGAACCGCTTACCTCCGAAATGGCAAACAGCAGACCCGACAAAAAAAGGGAAAAACCTAGCTTTTCATGGGCAAATAAGACAATGTAAGTATTCAGGCACACTTGAGAACCGCTTAAGCCCATTGCACTAATACTCACGAGAAAGAGAGGTTTATTTTGCAACATATTTACTAATGATCGGTAAAAAGGAAACGATTTCTTTCTAGCGGTACTGTTCACGATTCCTTCCGGGCTGTCCCTGTAATACATATAGGAAAAAACACCCGAGGCCAATAAAACCAGACAGGCGATAAATAAGGCAGTTCTCCAGCCAATCGATACAGACAGCGGGAGAAGTAAAAGGGCTGCTAGCGCCGAGCCTCCTGTTACCCCCATTTGTTTTAATCCCATAGCGGTTCCTCTTTGTTTTTGGGAAAACCAGTATATGATACCCCTATTGGAAACAGGATGCATTCCTCCATATCCAAGCCCGCCGATGAATATAAGGAAGAGCATAGCCCCAAAAAGAGATAGGAACGTCAGTAACATAAAACTGATTCCTAAACAAAAGGAAAGATAGAGCAGTAATATTCTTGAACCAATCCGGTCTGCAACGAAACCAACAGGTATCGAAGCTGTAGCTTGCCCTAGGAACATGGCAGCAGGAAGCAGTCCTATTTGAGCTTTAGAAAGAGAAAGATCAGATCCAATCAATGCTCCCAGAGGCCCTATACTTCTTCCCACAAACGCAACCATCAACTGAGCGAACATCAGCCAGTATAACATGTGCCAGGGTTCGGCAAGATTCATCGTTTTTTCTTTTAGCAATCCATTATTCATTTACTCTTCATCTCAATTTTTTTATGAATTTCTTTTTCTTTTAAGCTTTCATTTCTAAAATGGCAATTTTCTCTTCTTTTAATTTTCTATGGGCAAATAATAAAGTTAGTCAAAAGGCAATAGCTCTGCCATGAATTCCATAAATGGTTTTGTATCCCCCTTCGGTTCTAATCTTGAATACAAATTTAATTGTTTGTATACAATATGTCAATATGTAGACCAAGTCACCGAAAACAAATAGATGCAAAGAAGCCTGATTTTCAAAGTCAGGCTTCTTTGCATACTTTATAAAATCATTCGTAAGGAAGATGGTCAAGTACCTTAAAGTAAAACCAAGCGGAATAAATTTACTGAATGTACGGCAACAACACTGTAATAGTGGTACCAATCCCCTCTGTACTGTTGATTAATAATTGTCCCTTATGTTCAGTGATGATTTTTTTACTGATCATCAGGCCCAAGCCTGTTCCTTTTTCTTTTGTGCTGTAAAAAGGTTCACCTAAATGCTTGAGTCTCTCTTCCGGGATGCCACAGCCGTAATCGATTACATTTATCTGCACAAATCCCTTACTCACCTTTGTATAGATATGAATCTGGCCGCCGCTTCCCATTGATTCAATCGCGTTTTTCAAGATGTTTAGGAACACTTGTTTTAATTGGTTTTCGTCGCATTCGATCAGTGGCAAGACTGAAGCATATTCAGGAGTAATAACGATGTTTTTTATAACCGCTTGTATCCCTGCAATTTTTACTACTCCATCAATAATAAGTGAAATATCCTTCTTCTGGAATAGCTTTACTTGTGGTTTAGCAAGAGAAAGAAATTCATTTGTTATAAATTCAATCCGTTTTAATTCATCCCGCATGACGGCAATATATTCATTTTTACCAAGCATTTCGTTTATGAGCTGCAAAAAGCCGTTAAGCGAAGTTAATGGATTTCGGATTTCATGGGCAACGCCTGCTGCAAGTTGTCCAATCATAGCCAGCTGCTCGGCTTTTCTTAGTAAATCTTCTGTTTTCTTTCGATCCGTGATGTCTCTCATAATTGATGATAAAGCAATGACATTTCCTTTTTTATCCCGTATGGCACCAAGAGTAAGGCTTATTTCAAGGGAATGCCCTAGCTTATGGCAGCAGACAGTTTCGCAATCACTCATTCTTTTGCCTTCAAACATACTCTTAACATACTTATTAAATTTATACTTTCTTTCCTGTTGAATAATTTCGATATTTTGACCTTTGGCTTCTGTCTTGCTCCATCCGAACGTCCTTTCAAAAGCATAATTGACCTTTAAGATGGTACCACGTAAATCCATGATGATAATTGCATCTGATGTATTTTCGATAAATGATTCTAACTGCTCCTTTGTATTCTTTAGCTCTTCGACGATTTTCTTTTCATTGGTAATATCCTTTGCAATCCCAAAGACGCCTGATACGTTGCCGTTTTCAATGACTGGTATTTTGGTTACTGAAAGGTAACAAGATTCACCGCTTTTGGTTATCAAAGAGGTCTCATACCGTTGTGGAATTCCGTCAATGGCTTTTCTTAAATGGTAAATGGTCGATTCGTGATACTCCTTTTTTACATAATTCTGAAAAGGCATATTCTGTAGCTCCCTGACTTTATAGCCAGTTATTTTTCCCGAAGCTTTATTGGCTTCTAATATTTCGCCATCCAGGTTTTGGTAATAAATTGCATCTGGACTGTTCTTCACAAGGGATTGATAGCGTCTCCTGCTTTCCTTGAGCTTGTTTTCTATTGCTTTGAAACCGGTAATATCCATGGCGGATAGTATAATTTCCGTAACCATATTATTCTTGTAGGAGGGTTTGATAGATGCGATAAAATAGACACCATTCAGGTCATCTTCGCCCAGTATTTCCTCTCCTGCCCATACCTTATCCAGATATTCCTTAATCTGTACTATTTTGTTCGCCGGAAAAATTTCTTCAAGTGTACGATTAACCATTTTTGTTTCATCGAGACCAAAGTTATATAGGCCATCGCCTTTGGCCATCGTCACCTTGAACGTATCCCCGGATTTTTCAAATTTACAAGTTATCGCTTTTTGTAGTTTTAATGTGTTCTCCAACTCCATTTTTGTCGTTTCTAGTTCCTCTTTAATTTTTGTCTTTTCAGTGACATCCCTGCCAATTAACAAAACGCCTTTTTTGTGTGGTAACGGCGCTGTTTTAAAATCGTAGATAAAATTTCTTCCTTGACTTTTAATGGAGATTTCTTTTCGGCAAGTTTGTTTGGAATGGAGTGTATCGTCTGTTAGATTCTTAATCCCCAGAAAAAAAGGCTTATTTTCAGGGAAAGTGGCTATTAATTCCTCTTCACTTTTACCAGAAAAGCAATACCCTTCTGCTCTAATGTTTTTCTTAAGTGCATGATTGGTTTCAACCCAGTTTCCTGTTTGATCTTTAAAAATGACAATGTCTTTAATCGAATTACTTAGGGTTCCAAGGGTTTGTTCTGCATAGGATTCAGCCACTTTCTTCCTTCTGTCTCTTTCGACCGCCAGTCCAATTATATAAGAGCATGTTTCTAAAACTTCTCTCTCAAACTTAGTAGGAGAATATGGCTTAGAATGGTACATGCTAAAAGTCCCGATTGATTCATTGTCTATTATAATCGGAAAAGACCATGACGAGTGTATGCCATGCTCAAGGGCCATATCCCTGCTGCTTTCCCAATTTCGATCTGTTGCTATATCAGTACAAATAGCCATCTTATTGGTAAAAATCGCAGGACCGCATGAACCCAGAGTAGGTGTATACTTAACTCCGTTAATTCGATTAATAAAAGACCGCGGAAGTGTAGGGGAAGCAGCGACATGCAAGTGTTCTTTCGCTTCATCCAGGAACATGACTCCAGTATGTAATTGTTTATGGAGCAGTTCCTCCACTAAAAGTGATAACTTGTTCAAAACGAATGACAATGATCCTCCTTTCAATATCATTTTTATTGTCTTTTTCTTTATATTTAACAGAGAATACGTCTCTTTATAAGAAGTAACGTCAAAAAAAGTAAGAATATGACAATCCCCATACTGTTTAAACTTAATCGAGCTGTGCTTAAAGGTTACCCACCTATTCTCACCGCTTACCCGGACTTGGATTTCTCTAGAATTTCTTTCAGTACTCTGTTCCGTTCTTATCCATGAAAGGAGATATTCCTCATCCTTTTCGTTCACGAAAGGAAAACCTTGAAAATCATTATTTTCTGCATCAAAAAATTCGGCGGCTCTTTTATTAAAATAAATGATTTCCCCGTTTTTCTTTATTACAGCCGTAACGGCAGGGATATAATCAAAAAACAATAGGTCTTTCTTATCCTCAATGTCCATGGATAGCATACGATAATAACTCCTCATTCCATTTTCTTTACACTTTCGACGAAACAGCCTCTATTTCCTTTTTAAAAATAGGATTCAACTGAAAAACCAGTTTGATTCGGTTTCTTTAACCTCGATCCTGAACCGATTTGGACACTTATTTCAAATTTCCAATTCCCTGAATTAGCTGAGCCGGAACTGAAAAATAAAAAAGCCCATAGTTAGGCAATAAACTTAAGGCTTTTTCTTGCTCTCGGATAACAATCTTATTTAAATAGTACCAAAATTATTTAACAACATTTATAATAAATATATGAATGGAAAAATTACTCAAAACGCAGGGGGAGATCATGCAGAAATGGATTGGTAATAAACCTACTATTATACAAAAATCGATTATTAGTAAGTTTGAAAACATGATGCGACAAGTAGAAATAAACTACCTTCATTCCGATGAAGTTGTCTTAAAGGTTATTGAAGCAGAGTTTGATAAAAAAAGCGGAAATGAAGTTAATGGATTACTTGTTATTACAAATCAGCGATTCATGTTTTTTGGAAAGAATGAACAGCATGTATATAATCTCATTGAGATAAATGACTTTAAATTACAAACAGACGGAAAAGATAAAAATGAACAAAGATTGATCTTATTTATAGGTCGCTTTCAACTTGACTTTGATGATTTAAAGAAAAATGATGATACACAAGAATTTCTAGATATACTTGAACAAAAATTATATGATCCTAACATTGAGATACTAACAACAGTTACCCATGATTTTGAATATTTTCTTCATGAAACGCGCTTGGACGATTTAAAGAAGAAAAATATTAAGATTACGCCATTTCTTCTTAAACGGGACGATATGGGACTTTCCAAAAATGGGACTAGGTTGTTAAAAGAAATACATCCTCATGCTCAACTAATAGTAGAAGGATTTTATCAACACAAACAAAAAGAAGGAAATTTCATTGTTATTGATAAAGATGTTCTTTTATATCATTATGATAACAAAAAGCACAATGCCAAGTTGATAAGAACATGGTATTTTGGATTTTTTAACGGAATGCAGCTCGACCACTTCGCTTTCAAAACAGAGATTTCAGGGCAAGAAGGAAAGCTGGTATTAAATAGTGAAGGAAAGCAATTTGAATCCATTTTAACTCAAATGGGCATTGCTTTTATTATTAAAACTCGAAGGAGGTATAAAAAAATTTTAGGATTTCGGAGCGGTAAATGGTGGAAGAAGTCAATTGCTTCCCTCACTTATCTGTTTATTTTGCTTTTTTCAGGAATACTAATCTTCTCTGAAGATACTGAAGAATCAAAAGCTTCAACAATATCCACAGAAACAAAAGATGAACAGGTACAAAACAAAGAACAAGTAAGCGAAAAAAAGAAACAAGAGAAAGCTGCACGTCTAGCCGAGGAAAAAAAGAAACAAGAAGAAACGGCCCGAATTGCTGAAGAAAAAAGAAAAAAAGAAGAAGCTACCCGTCTTGCTGAAGAGAAAAAGAAAAAGGAAGAAGCGGCCCTTCTTGCTGAAGAGAAAAAGGAGAAAGAAGAAGCTGACCGAATAGCAGCAGAAAGCGAAGAAGAAGCTGCAGCGACTGTAAGTTATAAAAATTGTACAGCTGTTAGAGAAGCTGGTGTTGCACCAATTCATAAAGGCGAACCAGGATATGCCAAACATTTAGACCGGGATGGAGACGGAATTGGATGTGATAGATAAGGTTTTTAATTAAAAAGCTTAAACGACCACCTGCTATAGTAGGTGGTCGTTTAAAAAAAAGTGTACACCTTAATTGTCACTTCCTTTAGCATCCATCACCAATTAAAAGTGTTTACTGAAGTTTTTCGGCTAAACAATAAATGAAACATATACTAAAAAATACTAGTTAACTGAAACTCGGTATAAAAACTGTTATAGCTTTCTGGTCACACAAAAAAGCTCAGCAAAGTCATTCATGATTGTTTTATCTGGGTTTTCGCTGATATCATACCTCATTCTCCCTAAACCAGTTTGATAGTTTTTATCACTTATTAAGGTTAGCGCGGAAATATCACGATTTTCGCCATGATTTATATAGTCTGCTACTTTTATTTCCTCCATTTTATACTCGACTTTTACTTTCACTTCAAACCCTCTTAATAAAAGCTCATTAAAAATGACCTTTTTTTGCGAAAACCTTTTTACATCTTCATAATAGGCTGATGGAAAATAATGATATACCCACCAGTTTGGCATGTCATGAATAGCAATGTTATGTAATTTATAAACTCCGCCTTTTTTTAGTACACGGGTAATTTCATCGAGTGCTTTTTGCTTCTGCTCAAAATGATGGAAAGCGTAGTTGTTTGAAATATAATCGAATTTCTCCGTTTCAAAGGGCATGCTTTCTGCGTAACCTTGAACCAACGTTACGCTTTCTACCTTTTCCTTCAGCATAATATCAATTATCGGCTTTGCTCCTAACCCCTCTACCGATGTGCTGCCAATGTGTTCAATCCGAATCATTTCGTTACCGATTACATGGCTAATTCTCTCTTTCTCAATTTCAAATTGAACATCCCAATCGGGGTTATAACTCTCAAGCCCAACGACTGGCATTGTCACTATGAGTTCACCTGCCATTATAAAATATGTACATCTATTTTGACAAATTATTTAAACATATTCTGCTTTTTGCTTTAAATCCCTGCTTTTTATCAACGATTTCTGTCTTTGAAACTATATAACTTTACATAGTTGACACTTACAATGAGTAAATAGCAGCTTATTATGCTACACTTATGAGCCATTATCCAGATTTATGAGCGTTGACTGAAAAGTGGGGAGCTTTCATGTAATTTTTACTTTAATTTCGACTATAATCCAGCTCATTTTGACTCTTATGAGCTATTATTCAGATTTAAGAGCTATTACAGAAATTTATGATCGATTATCCAGAGTTATGATCGATTATCGAAATTTGTGAGCTTTCATTGCAATATTACTCAATCACAAGAGAATATTTTCTTTGAATTATTATATTTTAGAATTTCTAGAAAACGATAGAAACATTCTTTCTCAAGCCGATAACCCAGTATTTTAGAATCTATAGACTCAAGATATTGCCTTAATAATTAAGGCGGTGTTGTGGCCTCCAAAACCTAAAGCATCGCTAAGACCTGCATCTATTTTCGCTTTTCTTGCTAGATTTGGAACGTAATCTAAGTCGCATTTGGGGTCAGGATTTTGTAGATTGATAGTTGGCAGAATGATTCCTGATTACAGCCATAGAAAAGTGCCACCTCTGCCATTTTTCAGAGCCACGTCGGACAGAAATTAGAGCCACCTCTGCCATCTAGAGAGCCACTAAAATATGTAAACAGAAGAGACGTGCACTTTCTATGGAGAGGCGGGCATGATAGCCTTGTAGGCCTTGCCAGCCATGTGTTTGCTGGCTTTTTGGCTGGGAGTCATGCCCGTAGAGGCTCCATGGAAAGTGACAAGGAGCTCCCACTGATCATTTTCAGAACACTATTTTCTAGGTGGCTCTCAACTATGGCACAAGTGGCACTAAGTCATGGCTTTATACAATTCCTGACTTTATCGACATAAGAGTGAAAATCGCTTCAATGGCACAAGCTGCTCCCATCATATGGCCAGTCATCGACTTTGTGGAACTGATAGGTACTTTATATGCGTATTCTTTAAAAAATTCTTTAAATGCCTGGGTTTCGAATTTATCGTTATAGACGGTGCCCGTCCATGTGCATTTATATAGTCTATTTCACTCCGCTTAAGACCAGATTCGGCCAAAGAGCCAATTCCATGGCCCTGACTCCGCCTTCACCTCCAGGAGCTGGACTTGTGATATGAAACGCATCAACTATCGTTCCGTATCCTACGATTTCTCCATAGATATTGGCGTCTCTACGAACAGCAGATTCATAGGATTCCAAAACAAGAGCACCCGCTCCTTCCCCCATCACCAGACCGTCCCTATTTTTATCAAACGGCCGGCAAGCTGTTTGAGGATCGGGGTTTGTTGAAATGGCCCCCATAGCACAAAAAGCTCCTATTCCCAGAGGAGTAAGCGAAGCTTCCGAGCCTCCTGCTACCATGACATCGGCTTCTCCTCTTTGTATGACTCTGTATGCTTCACCAATTGAATTAGCACTCGAAGCACAGGACAAAACGGTACAATTGTTAAACCCTTTCGCTCCCAGGGCGATTGAGATTTGGCTGGACGCCATATTGGAAATGACCGTTGTTGTGGCAAATGGATAAAGGTTTTTATAGCCACCCTCCAGCAAGCTTTTATAGCTCTCTTCGAAACTCTCGATCCCTTCTATCGCTGTACCAAACCAAACGCCGATCCGATCTTCTTGAACATTTTCTCCCACAATAATTCCTGCATCTTGAACGGCCATGATAGAAGCAGCTACTGCATATTGCGAGAATCGATCCATACGATGACGTTCATTTACTTTCATATAATTAGCTATCGAAAAGTTCTTCACTTCCGCTGCCGTCTTTGCAGAAAAGCCGGTACAATCAAATCTTGTTAAATGCGACCCCTGACTCACCTTTGACAGCAGCTTCCCACGTTTCTTTTAAAGAATTAGCTAAAGGAGTCACTGCTCCCATCCCCGTAATAACCACTCGATTCAAATCAATCTCCCCTTTATAAAAATTTGTCTTAATTCCAAATAGTACTACCATTATTCGACAATTATCTGCATTCCCCTTTAATTTTCCTTATTTCCAATAAACTAGGGAATTGAGGAGTAATTTGGTCGAAATAAAAGAACCCTTCAAACGAGAAGAGTTCTTAAAAAATAGATACAAGGAATGAAGGATAGGAAAGAAATATGTCCATGACAATCCTTTTGTTGATAAATATGACAAATTAAAAAAATGCACCTTATGCTACCTTTATGATGATGTTATTTTTGATTTTTTCGGCACCTGGTGGATTGCCTGATTAACTAATGCTTCTACAGCTTCGAGGAGCCCTTCATTGTTGCTCGGGTGCGGAAATAATGGGAATTTAATATCTTCTTCTCTTGCAGCCATTTCCAATGCAAGTATACCTGTACTGATAAGCTCGATTGCATTCGATCCATATAGATGAATGCCGAGGATGACATCATTTTCTGCATTTGAGACAACTTTAGAAAAGCCATCCCTGTTTCCGGTAATGGCGGCAAATCCGTTCCTTGCCTGATTGAATTGGCCTGTGCGTACGGCATAGCCCTGATCTTTTGCCTCTTCTTCCGTCAAGCCAATGGTTGCGATTGGCGGTTTGCTGTGAATGATTGTTGGAATGAAGGCTTCACTCCATTCGGATGGAATCCCGGATATTGCTTCAGCAGCTACCTTTCCCTGTCTGATCGCTTTTACAGCCAGCTGCTTACCGCCGGTCACATCTCCGACAGCCCAAATGGTTGGGATGCTGGTTCTGCATTCTTTGTCTATTTCGATATAACCATGCTCATCACAAGTTATACCAAGACGGTCAATCCCTAATTCGCCTATGTTTGCCCTGAATGGAGATTGAATGTACAGATAAGACGCTTCCATTGTCACTTTATCGCCATGCTTCAAATCAAAAGCAACCGATAGATGTGTCTTATTCAGTTCGACTGAAGAAAAAGACAGGTTTTTATGCAGCTTAATCTTTGCTTTCTTTAACTGGCGGAAAAGTTCCTTATTGATTGCGAAATCCAGGCCAGGAAAAATATCATTTTCAATTACTAAATGAACTTCAGAACCGAGAGACTGATAGCTGAAAGCGGCTTCTAACGCAATATAATCATTACCGAAAAGGATTAGTTGTTCTGGTATTTCCTGCAATTCATACAGAGATCTGGAGTCGAGGACATGCTTGTGGTCGTATAATTCATGATTCTTCGTCGAACAGCCTGTAGAAATGATGGCAGAGTTACATGTATAAATATCAAACTGATCGCCATTTTCGACACCGATCCGATCAGCGGATAAAAAAGAAGCGGTTCCCTGTATGACTTCAATATGATTTTCTTTACAAAGGGCTTCGATTCCTTTTCGTAAATCAGTTATGATTTTATGTTTGTATTCTACCGTTTTAGAAAAATCAAAAGAACAATTTTCTATTTTAAAACCTAATTCTGGGCTTTGATTGATGTCATTGAATTTGTTTGAGACATGCGAAATCACTTTGGATGGGATACAACCTCTATTTAAACAAATACCCCCGAGCTTCTCTTTCTCGATCAAAGTTACCTCTTTCCCAAGCTGGGCAGCCCGGATTGCAGCTGTATAGCCTCCGGGTCCGCCTCCGATAATGATGAGGTCCCGCTCCTGCGTCAGTTCTCCAACGACCATTAGACCAGCTCCAATAATAGTAAATTAGGATATTCAATCATTTCCTTGAAACGGTTGGTGAATGCGACGGCTGTTGCTCCGTCTGCTACGCGATGATCAAAGGACATTGATATATTCATTATCGAACGGATGACGATTTCTCCACGAACCACAGCCGGTTTTTCTTTCGTGGCATGAAAAGCGATTAACCCGGTTTCCGGATAATTAATGATCGGCGTTGCTCCAATGCTTCCCAGAGGTCCGACATTGCTGATCGTAAAAGTACCTCCTGAAATCTCCTTACTTGTTAGACTATTTTCCTGGGCTTTTTTTATCATAGATTTCATTTCGCGATGAATATCTTTAATCGTCTTCTGATTAGCTTGATGGATCACCGGCACAATCAAGCCATCTTTTGAATCCGTCGCGATTCCGATATTGTACTCACTTTCTAAATGAATCCTTTCTTTCTCTTCGTCCAGCTTTGCATTGAAAACTGGGAAATCTGATAAGGCTATCGTGATCGCTTTAACAAAGAAAGCTGGTACAGATATAGGCTTTTCTAACTGTTTTAACTCTTTGACGAGGGTTAGCAATTCAGTCATGTCAATTTCCTCAAAATGAGTAACGTGCGGAATGGTGTAAAGAGATTGAGCCATCTTTTTCGCAATTAGTTTGCGGCGGCCTTTAAATGGAATCGAACTAGCTTTAACGGGTACTGCTTCCTTTCGCTGATTACTTTCTGTGGAAGGCAGAACTTGAGACGCGATCGTAGTCTGTTTTTCTTTTTGTTTGATGAACCGATAGACATCATCATCGATAATCCGTCCGCCAGGTCCCGTTCCCTTGACATCGTCAAGTCCAATTCCATGCTCCCGGGCAATTTTCCTTGTATAAGGAGCAGCAAGTATTCGTGTGTTGCTGTTTGTGGGAAGAGACTGGGTTGCCTCAACCTGCTGCTGATTGGCTCTTTTATCATCGTTTTCGATAATCAACAATGTGGTGCCGACTGTGACGGTTGCGCCCGGATTAATGATAATCTCTTTTATTACGCCAGATCCCGGTGATGGAAGCTCTGCGGTCATTTTATCGGTCTGAACTTCCACAAGCGGCTGGTCACTTTGCACCTGATCACCTGGTTTTACGAAATAATGAAGAATCTCTCCTTCCGTCATTCCCTCGCCAATATCATGCAGCTTTACTTCTAACAAAACTCCCACCTGCTTTCTTTTAAAAAGTGACAGCTTTTACGATCGCTCTTTTTACCCTTTCTGAAGTAGGCAAATAATGATCTTCCAGAGCGAACATCGGTACCGGAACATCAAATCCGGTGACCCGTTCAATCGGGGCTTTTAAGTATAAGAATGAAGTATCATTAATAATGGCCATTACATCATTGCTGACACCGCCTGTTGCATGTGCTTCATGGACGATTACCGTCCTGCCGATCTTTTGAACCGTCTCGGCAATTGATTCCTTATCAAGCGGATACAGTGTCCGAAGGTCTAATACTTCGCATGTTATTCCTTTGGCTGCTAATTCTTCAGCCGCTTTTAGACATACGGGTACCATGGATCCCCAGGTGATCACACTCACATCACTGCCTTCTTTCACGATTTTGCCTTTGCCAATTTCAACACGGTACTTTTCAACCGGCACATTATCCCTGCTTGCACGGTACAGGCGTAGAGGCTCTAGAAACAACACCGGGTCCGGATCTTCAATGCTTGCAATAAGCAGCCCTTTTGCATCATATGGATTGGAAGGACAAACAACCTTGATGCCGGGCATATGAGTAAATAAGGTCTCGACACTGTCCGAATGGATTTCCGGGGCTCTGATTCCTGCACCATACGGAGCCCTTATGACCATGGGAACGGAAAACATGCCCTTTGTCCGCATCCGGATCCGGGTAGCATGGGTCATGATTTGTTCATATGCAGGATAAATGAAGCCAAGAAACTGAATTTCGGCAACTGGGATCATGCCATTGACAGCCATCCCGATCGAAACCCCGACAATTCCTGCTTCACTTAAAGGGGTGTCGATGACACGCTCTTCACCGAATTCTTCCATTAGTCCTTCCGTTGCCCGGAAAACACCGCCATTCACACCGATATCCTCACCTAAAATAAGGACTTCATCCTTTTCAGCCAGCATTGTCCTCAGTCCATCTGTAACTGCTTGAACCATCGTTAACTTTGCTGTCTCGATTTCCGTTTCAAGGGTCATGAATGCTCACCTCTTAGATATTGAAAATAGGAATCTTTTTGTTCCTTGATTGTCCATGTAGCCGTTTCGAAGACATGATCAAACAGGTCATTCGCATCAGGAGGAGGAAAAGCCTCCATTTCGTTGACTGCATTTTCAATCGTATCACTAGCTTCTTTCTGAACGGTCTCACACCAGGATTCTTCCCATATTCCCGATTTTTTCATATATCGTTCTAAACGGCTGATTGGGTCAATCGTTTTTCTTTTCATTACACTTTCTTCTTGATCACGATATTTTTTTGGGTCGTCCGCTGTGGTGTGCGCCCCATATCGCCAGGTTACGGCTTCAATCAATGTGGGTCCTTCCCCATTTCTTGCCCGCTCGAGTGCTTGCTTTGTATAAAAGTAAACAGCAAAAATATCATTTCCATCGATTCGGAAACCTGGGATCTCATATGCGACTGACTTTTGCGCAATGGTTTTCGAGTTCATTTGCTTTTGAATTGGCAACGAAATGGCATATTGGTTATTCTGGTTAAAGAAAACGACTGGGGCTTTGAATACACTGGCAAAATTTAGCCCTTCATGAAAATCTCCTTCTGAAGTGGCTCCGTCCCCGAAATATACGATAGCAGCGTTTTTGGTACCCCTTCTTTTCTCAGCGAGGGCTGCACCTGTTGCATGCGGCAGGTGCGTTGCGATTGGCACTGCGGGTGGAAAAATCCGCTTTCCGGCAGGCGGGATACAACCTTCCACCCGGCCGTTCCAATAAAGGAGGATATGGGGCAAGGAATGTCCGAAGGTGATCGAAGCTGCATGGTCACGGTAAGTCGGGAACAGCCAGTCATTTTTAGCCAAAGCACTTGCACTGCCAACCTGTGCCGCTTCCTGGCCTTCAAACGGGGCATAGGTTCCGAGCCGGCCTTGGCGCTGCAGGCTGATCGCCTTTCTATCAAAAGTCCGGACGAGGATCATTTGTTCATATAAATTTCTTACAAATTCTTTGTTGATAAGATCATTATAGTCCTGTGTGAGTAGACTCCCTTCCTCATCGATAACCTGGATGATCGGAAAATGATTATTCATCGTTCCCCTCCTGTAGAAAGCAGTTTTTTACATAATGCTTCAATCCTGAGGAAGGATCATTGCAGAACATCAGCTGTTCATGTTCATGAATTTGTGTGAATAGATCCATTCTGTATGCTCCTTTATGGAAAAGTAAACACTTTCAAAACAGTGATCAAGTCCGGCAGTTTTCTATTTTTCTCGTTATCTCATCTTTTGGAAGAATGATCTGGACAACTGTCCCTTTTCCAATGATTCGTGTCTCATTAAACGTCTGGACCTCTGTAAAAACCAGGTTTTTTTCCAACTTAGAGATAGTTGCGGTCACCTGAATTCTATTTCGATCAGTTGCCGGTGCGATATGTTTAAGAGAAACTGCACTGCCCATCCCTTCTTCATGTTCCTCAAGATAGGGGAGGATCAGCTTTCTGGATGTTAACTCCATATGATAGACCATTGAAACAGTCGAATAGACAGGATGGACAATTGCTCCTTCAAATTGAGCAAACATTTCTGAAGTGACCTCACAATTGAATGTTGCTGTTTGGCCTACTTGCATGCCAGCCTTCATCTAGAAAACCTCTCAATCTATTTTTTAGCTGAAACTATCCTTATTACATCGTCGTAAAAGTTGATTCATTTATTCAAAGCAATTAGATAATTTACTGAAGATTTTCTCAAAACTTTTGCACAAAAAAGAGAAGGAAAGCCCTCCCCTTAACCCTTAAGCAATCTACGATCATTTACCATTTGTTCAAATTCTTTTTCTCTTCTATTCCGCATTCAAGGGATCAGCTTTCAGTTATCCCCCCAAATTGGTAACCATCAGTGTCTCTATTTCACCTCCCTATATCGGAAGTAAATACGCCTAATTTCTAACAGGTTTGTGCGTTGGATCAGAGCACCTACCTATTATGTAAACGCTTTCATATTGATCAAAAAAGTAAAGCTTACACACTTTTATATATCTTGAAATCATGTTAACGTTTGTTTAACGTAATATTAACATTTTATGTTATATCTGGTCAAGAATTTTTCAAATATTTTACTTAATTGAATTGGCTTTATAAGTCTGCAATTTGTTAACTACAAGGTTCATTTCATTGACCATGTTTGCTATTAACTCTCCGACGCTCGGAACCTGTCTGATTAGACCAGAGATCTGTCCGCTGTTCCAGTAGCCTGACTCTTCATTGCCTTCGACTGCTCCAAGTATATGATGATCTTCATTCGTTAATTCATTAAAGGTATCTAGCGTCATTCCAGCTGTTTCGGATTCCAATATTTCCTTTACATAAGGGTTTTTCAGGACTCTGCGTATCCTTTTGACTGACCTTCCAATTACAACCGTTTCATTATCATTGGCGTCTATCAATCTTTGTTTATAAATATCTGAAAAAGGGGCTTCTTTTGTTGCAATAAACCGTGTCCCCATCTGCACCCCTTCCGCTCCCAATGCAAAGCTGGCAGCCATCCCTCTACCGTCAGCGATTCCACCGGCGGCCACTACAGGGACATGGACGGCATCAACCAGCTGCGGGATCAAAGCTAATGTCGTTGTCTCCAAAGGAGAATTTATGCCCGCTGCTTCATATCCTTCCCCAACAATAACATCGGCACCTCCCGCTTCGGCTTTCTTAGCATGCTTGACAGCACCGACTACAGCGATAACCTTAACAGAATGATGATGCAAGTATTCAACGTAAGACGCCGGGTTTCCTGCTGAAAGGGAAATAACCGGGACCTCATGTTTAAGAACCAGTTCAATCAGCTCTTTTGTATAAGGAGAAACGGTTATCGCGATATTTAGTGCAAAAGGTCTTACAGTCAACTCTTTTGTACGGATAATTTTGGCCTCCACTTCGTCCGGTGACATCGTTCCTGCTCCAATCGTTCCAAGGGCACCGGCATTTGAAATAGCCGCCGTTAATTGAGGGTGGCTTATATTGCCCATTCCGCCCTGGATGATGGGCACCCCGATCTGTAGCAATTCACAAAGTCTATTCATCTTGTATCTCCCTGCTTTTCATTGATAATTGTTAAACGGCAACAAAGATAATTCAAGCGATACCAAATTGGATTAAGCGATAAGATAGATAATCGAGCGAAAACAATGTTGATTCAAGCGAAAAAACAGATAATCAAGCGAAAACTGCTCTTGATCAAGCGAAAAGATAAATTTAGGCTGGTTTTCCTATTGAGTCAGTCCTGCCCATTTCTATCCTTCTATCAAAAGCGGGTGCTGAAATATATCATACTCTTTGTTTCTATTCTCCAGTTCATTTTCTTCTTGAAAAACCTTCTCAAAAAATCGGCTCGCCGGTTCAGCCAATTGCTTATAATAATCGCTGAACAGGGAGGCTGCAGGTCCGCCGAGCCACTTTTCAGGCAAGAGCTCTTCAGGAAGACCCGGATCAATAAACAGAAATTTACGGTATTCGTGAACCAATTTGGTCCTTTCTACAAAACATTCTGCATCAGTAACATCACCTTTGCTTAATTTACTTTTCACAATCACATATTTCTGACTGTATTCGGCAATAAACTGTTGGTAGCGATCATTGAGACTCGCCAAATCCCAGCATTCTGTCACGAGTCTTTTGTTTTCATGGGGACCCTCATATTTAGTATGAAAAAAATGAACATAATCACTGATGCCGTATTTATCGATAAGTGAGTATACCTCTTTTATCAAATTGTTAGGGGAAATCCAGCAGCTGTTGGAAATCGTGCCGAAACCGCTCCAGATCAATTCTTGCCGCAACTCATCACGAAGGTTCCGTTTCTCTTCAGGAATGGAATAAATCAGCATCCTCCATTCGCCATCCCATTTGTCCGGCTTTAATTTAAAAATACGCTTGGCAGCTTCATCCATCCGGTTCACTCCCCGGTCTGTAAGGAAATAATGGCTCTTGTTCCCTTCCTTCCTGGACATGACCCAGCCCTGTTTATTCATTCTAGAGATGGCTGCCCGAACGGACTGTTCATTGTGGCCAAATTCTTTTAACAGACGGATCAGACTGCCGATCCATATTTCGTTTCCGTAGTGGCGGATATAGTCTCCATATAACGTAAAAATCATTGACCTGGTGTTTATATTACTGTTCATTAAACTTCACGACCCTTTAATGTTAATCTTGGAGCCATCCTTTTTCCAGAATGCCCGGTTCACTCTTTTCAAGTAACCCCTGAAAAATGGAGTCTGTAATTCGTCAATATAACATTTACTCCATCTCCGTTTATTTAATGTTATAATAAATTGAAAATTAACACAATAAAAAGTGAAGGGAGAACTTTTATGCTGATTCCTTACAATGAAAAAAAGCCACTTATTGATGCTTCCGTGTTTATTGCCCCTGGTGCCTACCTTATTGGAGATGTCTCGGTTGGAGAGAACTCAACCATTTGGTTCAATGCTGTACTAAGAGGCGACGAAGACAAAATCATGGTCGGAAAAAACTGCAGCATCCAGGATAATACAACGCTTCATTTATTTGAAGGCCAGCCGTTAATTATTGAAGATGATGTAACAGTCGGTCATAATGCCATTCTTCATGGATGCAAAATCGGAAAACGGACAATCGTAGGGATGGGGTCTACGATTCTCGATGGAGCTGAAATCGGCGAGGAGTGTATTATCGGAGCCAATACATTAATTTCTCCAGGCAAAAAAATACCTCCCCGTTCACTGGTTGTAGGATCACCCGGTAAAGTCGTTAGGGAAATTTCCGAAAAAGATCGGGAACTCATTACCCTTTCCGTTGATACATATGTACAAAAAGGCAAGGAATATTCCCGGATTCTCAAGCCGTAATTCGAGAAAAACCCAGGGATTCCTGGGTTTCTCTTGTTAAACTATTATGGATGTTATTTTCCAATAAATGTCGGCTTCCGTTTTTCCAAAAAAGAACGTACCCCTTCTTTATGATCCTGGGTCAACCCTGCAATCCGCTGTCCTTCCGCTTCTTCTGTTAAATACTCATCAAAATTCAGTCCGTATGCTGCATTTGTATAGCGTTTAATAAGCCCGATGGCCTTTGTCGGCATTTGGGCTAATCTTTCAGCAAACGCCTGGACATCCTCATTCCATGTGTCCATAGGTAAAACCCTCGTTGCAAGGCCCAGACTTAATGCCTCTTCAGGAAGAACTTTTTCACCTAATATCGATAATTCCAGCGTTTTCGCCTGGCCGATTAATTTGGTTAAATTGAACAAATTTCCTGAATCGGGAATTAAGCCTACATGGACAAAAGCATTCAAAAAACTGGCTTTTTCCGACAGCAGGCGAAAGTCACAAGCAAGTGCTAGACTAAATCCCGCTCCCGCAGCAACCCCATTAACAGCAGCAATGATTGGTTTCTCACACTTTGCAATTTCCTTTACCATCGGTGCATAATGCTCGCGGATCATATCTCCATGATTCATATTCTCATCTACTTCGGCTAAATCCTGCCCCGAACAAAAGGCTCTCCCGCTTCCTGTAACAACAATACAGCGGATCTCTTCATCTCCAGCAGCTTTTTTGACCGCTTCCTTCACTTCACGGTTCATCAGAACAATAAAGGCATTAAGCTTTTCGGGACGGTTCAGGGTCAGCCAGGCTACTCTATTTTTCGTTTCATAATGAATGGTTTCAAACACGGTGTCTCCCTACTTTCCTGTAAAGTTAGCCTTTTGTACTGTTTCGGACGATTTAGTTCGATGATCCCAATACCATCTTCCATTATATTTCAATCAATATATTTGAGGTCGCTCATTCCACCTCTTCACCAATCATAAGAGTGACTAATTCCGCCGCAAATCCCATCAAGTCTTTTCCGGATGCTTTACCTTCCTGTGACTTTAACCCGTTTTTTAGTGCTTCATGATTGTCATAATACATTTCACAAAGTAAATAATAGTCAGCTTCTTTTCCCATCGGTGTCCCGGTAATTTTCGTCACTTTCATTTTTTTTAGGCCGGGGATTTTGGAGGTGATCGGTCCATGTACATTAAAATAATGCTCGTCGAAAGCTTCCTTATTTTCCGGGTGCTTGTATAACGCGATTAATTTCACCATTTTGGTTCCTCCTTATTTTTACATGTCTGTTGACATGGGCTTCATCGCTTCAAATGGATTTTTACAAGACCTGCAATAGAGAATGCTTCTGCAGGCAGTCGGTCCGAAAAGATTGTCGAATGTCACGTAAGTGGAACCGCAATAAGGGCAATCCACCTGCCATTCTCCATTTTCTTTTATATGACGGGGAGGCGGAGAAATCCCGAAGGCTTGTAGTCCTTCCCTGCCCCTTTCGGTAATGCGGTCGGAAGTCCAGGGAGCAGAGCAAACGAACTCTACTGTTACCTCAGAAACCTCTATTGCTTCTTTTACGGCATTTTCAATATTTTTTTGAATAATTGGCAGGGCGGGGCATCCCAGAAAAGTCGGAATTATTTTTATGCGAATCTCTTCCCGCCCAATATTTATGCTCTCCACCATTCCTAAATCGACAATGCTGACCGTGTTAATCTCCGGATCATTTACGCCCAAAAGAACTTTCCAAACTTCTTCGTTTGTCGCAATCATTGGACAACGCCTCTTTCACAGTTGCTACCAGGCCGCTGCAGGATTCAAACGGTATACCTCACTTAGCGTTTGGATCGCTTGCTCAAGATCACCTGTATGTTCCCCATCGCGGCCATTGCCGTGCTTCATGCCAAAACTTTCTGGCATTGTTAGGTTGATAGATTGAAATATGGGGGATAATTCTTGAATCCATAATTTCCTTAAAATCGTTTCATCCTCTATCAAACCAAAATCTACAATCTTAACCCTATATGAACCCTGGGAAAACACGCCATCCAGTTCGGCAAACACTCTTTCCGTTGCTTCTTCCATTCTTTTTCTTGCCTCATCAGTTGAAGTCATCAGCTGGGTAAACCAGGTTTTCCAGTGCAGCAGATGAAAATATAGCTCCATTTTCACTTTAACGGCTGCATCAGAAAGGGGTTTATAGGAACTGTTCTTCAGCGACTGGATCTTGATCGCTTTTGCCTGGGTGTAAAAATAATTTCTGACAACGGCAAAGGCCCAGTCATATCTAGGTTTCTCCATATAATTGCCTGGCCCGTTTACAAGCTCGACAAGCACACAATTTTTCCTTTCTATAGAAGAACGGCCCTGTGCCAAATGGTCTGCTGATCCCTCCCCCAATTCTTCTAAGAGCCGATAAAACATCGCTGTATGGCCCATGGTGTCCTGGCTAATAGAGGAAAACGCTACATCCTCTTCGATATGGGGAGCGAGGCCAAGCCATTCAGAGCCACGGAATGCATGAATAAAATCATCATCCGCAAGCTGGTATAATAACTCGATAACAGCTTTTTGATAATCCTGGTTGATTGGATCATTTTCCGTCATTTCTCTGGTCTCCTCCCCAGGATAGAATTTCTTTTTCATCAATCATTTGCTGTTCATAATGACGCCATTTTTTCTTTAAATATCCATATCCTTTTGCTGTGCGGTAATCCTTATTGTCCAGACGCTGGAGCATGTCTCTTTCTTCCACGGTTACTTTTCTGATATTTGAACGTTTTACCACCCAGATATCAGCAACGGGTTCTCTTCTCATAAAGTTTTCCTGGGCCATCATTAAGGCCATATCATCGTTTGGTGCAAGCAAACTAAATTGATATTGCATCGGAGTTGTCGAAGTCCGTTTACTAAACACTTCATATTCTTCGTAAAACGTCTTTTTTGCTTCTTCCACCATATAGCCTCCTCTGTCACCCCACCTATTTCGCCAGAGCGTCCCGGACCCATTTATTCGTTTCATAGGAAGTCCTTCTTAAATCCAGTCTTTCCTGAGATTTTGGACCATTCCCTTTGATGATTTCCTTGAACTCATTCCAGTCCGGTTGTTGATAAATCCATTCCTGTTTTTCTTGATCAAAGTGAATCGTTTCATCCGGAATTGTTAAGCCTAATGACAGAATTCTGGGTATATACTTGGTAAAAAAGATTTGTCTTAACTCTTCATTTGTTTTCGTTCGAATTCGATATTTCATCGTGATATCTTGTTTTGAACTTCCAGTTGTTTGCTTGCTGGCCGGACCGAAGAACATTAATAAAGAATCCCACCATCTGTTTAAACACTCCTGAATCATCAACTTTTGTTCTACCGTACCTTCTGTTAACGCCATAATGATCGCTTCACCGTGCTGGGCATGGAATACTTCCTCAGAGCAAATTCGCTTTAGTGCCCTCGCATAGGGCCCGTAAGAAGCATTCAGCATATTCGTTTGGGTAATAATCGCGGCCCCATCGACGAGCCAGCCGACCATCCCGGCATCCGCCCATGATTTGGTTGCCATATGGAACACATTATGGAACTTTAAATCACCTTTGAATAAGTCCTGCATCAAGTCTTCCCTGGTTTTTCCATACGGTTTTAATAGATCCTCCGTCACCCGTAGGAGCATTTGCCCATGCCCCATCTCATCCTGAACTTTAGCCATTATTCCTAGCTTTCTCTTAAGTGAAGGAGCTTTAGGAACCCATTCCTTCTCTGGAAGCGCTCCCATTATTTCGCTGATTCCATGCATGGATATTAATTTGATAAGCGCTGTACGATAATCCTCAGGCATCCAGTCATCCGCTTCAATTTTTTCACCAGCTTCGATCTTTGCCATAAATTTAGAAAGCTGTTCTTCTTCTGACAATCCCTTTTCTAAAACTGACATTTTTTTATCACCTCTTGTGACAATTTTGTTACGGCTTCATTTTATTTTGTTAAAATAAATCCTCCAAAAACTCTCCCTTAGGCATGGGTCATTTTTGATCGGTTATCTATAATTCTTTTAGCTTTTCCTTCTGAACGCGGAATGGCCTTTGGCGGTAAAACTTTTACCTTCATATTAACTAAACAGTTATTTTTCATGGAAAGCTCAATTTGTTTGATTAGCATCTGGGCGTAGGAATGGTGTAAATCCTTATTACAAGTCTCATAGAAGTCATTTGTTATTTCTACATGCAGTTCAACATCGTCCAGTACCCCGGCCCTTGTTAAATGCACCTGGTAATGAGGCGCCAGCTGTTCGATTTGGATTAAGTAATGTTCGATTTCTGACGGAAATACATTGACTCCCCTGATGATGAGCATGTCATCAATTCTTCCTTTCACCCGCGACATCCTTGCAGTTGTTCTTCCGCACAAGCACTTCTCTTTAGTGATACTTGCTAGATCTCCCGAACGGTATCTGATGATGGGCATCGCTTCTTTTGTCAGCGAGGTAAAAACTAATTCACCTATTTCTCCTGCAGCTGCCGTTTCCAGAGTGTCAGGATTAATCACTTCAATTAAAAAGTGATCTTCAGCTATATGAAGGCCGTTCTGTGCTTCATGGCATTCCATTGCAACACCCGGTCCCATTACTTCACTTAAGCCGTAAATATCACAGGCTTTAATTCCAAGCTTGGACTCCAGTGTCTTCCTCATTTCTTCTGACCAGGGTTCGGCACCGAAAATTCCATATCTCAGGGATGACCGGGCTGGGTCCATCCCTAACTCCTCCATTTTTTCAGCTACATTTAAAATATATGTTGGGGTCCCTGCGATAACCGTCGGCTTAAAATCTTCAATAATCGTAATCTGTCTTTCTGTATTTCCCCCCGAAATCGGGACAGTGGCCATTCCAAGCTTCTCACTTCCATAGTGAAGCCCTAGTCCCCCGGTAAATAATCCATAGCCATAGGCGTTATGAAATATTTCACCAGGTTTGCCTCCTGCCATCGCGATGGCGCGCGCAATTAAATCCGCCCAATTTTCAATATCCTTCCTGGTATAGCCAACAACGGTTGGTTTTCCGCTTGTACCGGAAGAAGCATGCAATCGAACAATATCTTTTACATCTTTAGCGAATAATCCAAAGGGGTAATTTTTTCTTAAATCTATTTTGTTAGTAAAAGGAAGTTTCCTGATATCCTCTAATGAACCGATGTCTGCAACGGATACATGCAATTCATTGAATTTATCACGATAAAAAGGAACATGTTCGTAAACAGAGTGAATGGTTGCTTGCAACTTTTTTAATTGAACCTTTTCTAATTCCGCTCTGCTTAACGTTTCTTCTTCATGCAAAATCAAAATGAAAAACCTCCTCGCCTCATGGTAAAGCGCTTACATCATAAAATTTAAAAATAATAGTATAACGAAAATTCACCGCAATCTAAAATATTGTTATAAAAATAAATTAACACAGCCCTGTGAATTTGTAAATATTTTCTGAATATTTATTTACTTAATCTTCAACTCTTCTACTGGAACAAAATACTGGTCTTTGCGATAAACCAATGCTTCCATAGTAGCTAAAAGTTCTCCTTCACTCTCGACTCTAATTTTGTACCAAGCCATACGCTTGTTTCGTTTTTCTTCAACAGCTTTTGCTGTTAGGCGAGAACCTAACTTTCCTGGCGCCATAAAGCTAACATTTGTAGATACCCCCACCGAAGTTTTTCCATAAGAATTGCTCGCCGCCGCAAAAACATAATCAGCTAAAGAAAATATAATCGCTCCATGAACTGTGCCATGCGAGTTCAGCATATGGTCCTTTACGTCTAACTCTGCAGTTGCAGTACCTTCCCCCAACTCGATCAATTTCATACCGAGAAATTGGGCAAACGGTTCCTGTTCAAGCGTTTCAAAGATTTGCTGGTAATATTTTTGGTGGACTTCCTGGTCATTCATATTTGGTGGCATATCGGTCTCTCCTTTCTTTCATTGAGTAAACTAGTATCCCTGGATTTAATCAGATTGGCCAACACTTTGAACGTTAAAAAGATGAGAAAACCCTTTATCCAGCAGCGCAAGGGAGATAAAGGGTTGAAAGTATTTTATGAGATAAGTATCATGGGTCGCCACACCATACTGCTCTCTGTCAAAAAAACGATTCCTGAAGTAAAACCTTTTTATAACTTAAAATAATGACGGGAAAATGATAAGTCATATTATATACGTCACGCAATAATTAGTAATAAATTATAATGTAAAAGTACCATAATAGTATTAAACGTGTAAAGAATATTCCGGCAACAATAATCGACCTTTTCGACTATATTTCCACTGACCTAAGTAGTTACAAAAATTTAACATATATATTCTGTTCTTTTCTTAACGGAGAAGAAGTCTATTATCGTTGTATATCCGCGTTTTCCTGACGCCCCAACAAGAAAAGGAGGAAACACTGTAAAGTATTTCCTCTTTATAATCCAATTATGAAAAAGTCACTCGGTAGAAGGCGGAGGAACATCCCACTACCGATAGAATAATAGTGAGTAGAACCAAAAATCGGATTCTTAATCGTTTTATTTTCATTTGAACCCTCCTCGTATGAGACAATCAAGTTTGATTATTTCTTATATCCTTTGTTCTATGCCGTCCCATCTATTAAACAGATTAGCCTCGATTCCAAGCTGGTCCAGGGCTTTTTGTACAGTGTGGTTAACAATATCATCAAGTGTTATTGGCAGGTGGTAAAAGGATGGTACAGGTGGCAGGATAATCCCTCCCATTTGTGTCACTGCCGTCATATGGTTTAGGTGGCCGAGATGGAGCGGGGTCTCACGAACCATCAGTACTAATTTTCTTCGCTCTTTCAATGTAACGTCTGCCGCCCGAGTAAGAAGATCATTATTGTAGCTGTTAGCAATTCCGGATAGGGTCTTAATGGAACATGGTGCAACGATCATGCCATCCACTTTGAAAGAACCGCTTGAGATCGCTGCAGCCAAATTCCTATTTTCATAGACCATTGTAGCCATCCCTATTACATCTTCCACCTTGTAGTTAGTCTCATATTCAATAGTTATTCTCGCCGTATCGCTCAACACCAGGTGACTTTCAATTTCAACTTGCTTCAATGCCTCAAGTAAACGGATCCCATAAATAGCTCCGCTTGCTCCCGATATTCCTACGACCACTTTCATTTATATCCTCCATTCCAGAGTGTTGAATTTCACTTATTTTCCTTTTTCCAGATGCTCTCGTTTTAATCCGTTAGAATTCCGGTTTATATAATCATGAATGTTCATATCATCAAAACCGGGGATATAAATGCGTTTATATCGCATAGGTTCGCTATTTAAAGGAACAGTACAATCAAACCCCATTTTGGAGCCGTATCCATCATCAGTGGAAGGATCGAGCTTTGACCCCTGAGTCCCATGTATCACCAGCAAATCCTTATCCGCCTGAAAGCGGGTGGCAATCGCCCACTCGACTTCTTCCGTATTAAAGATATCAACCTCTTCATCGACAACGACTACGTGTTTGATATCAAAGCTGTTGGCAAGTGCCGCGATAATTGCATTCTTTCCCTCCCCTTCGTTCCGTTTTTTAATAGAAATGATTGCATGATACCTGCACGTTCCTCCCGGGCTCATATGTACCGCCTTTACAGTTGGGACCGTTTGACGCACAGTTTGAATGAGACTCGCTTCCCGTGGTATGCCGCCTAGCAGCAAATGTTCGTAACCAGCCGGTACAATGGTATAGAAAATTGGGTTATTGCGGTGAGTAATACCTGTTATTTGAACGACTTCTTTTTCACCGCGTGGGCCATAATATTTTGGGAATTCACCGAAAGGGCCTTCCGGTTCACGTACCTTAGGCAAAATTTTTCCTTCTAAAACAATCTCCGCGCAGGCAGGAACATCAATGTCAACAGTTTCACATCTAACCACTTCAAGCGGTTCTTCGCGAAGAGCACTGGCTATTTCCAGTTCATCCACCCCAAAAGGTGTACTCGCTTGAGATGCTAGAAGAGTAATCGGGTCTACTCCGATGGCAATAGCGCATTCAAGCGGTCTGCCTGCTTCCTCTGCTTGTTTATATAAATGGAATGTGTGTCGAGGGAGAAGTAATACACCTAATTTGTCCTTGCCTGATATCTGAAGACGGTGAATGGAAACATTTTGCTTCCTCGTCACCGGATCACGGACGATAAAGAGACCGGCTGTAATATATTTACCAGAATCCTTTTCATGGTGAACAGGTATTGGGAATAGATCTAAATTTATATCATTGAGAATGATATTTTCTTTAACCGGTGCTTGCCTTTTTTCAACATGGCGGCATTCGACAGGAGCAGAGACCGCCTCTGAAAATTTCGATAAAATAGCGTATTGATCCGTTTCTAGCGCTTCCGCAAATTGTTCGCGGGTAGAACAGATTCCTGAAACAACCGGAATCTCATATTCCTCTACATTAGTAAAATAGGACGCTTTTATTCCATCAAGCTTCTTTGTGGCAGCAGCCACTTCGAATTGCAGGCTGACCTCTTTATCTATGACTGCCAGTCTGTCGGTTTTTTGCAAGTATTGCAGCCAGCTACGAAATGATTTTGCTCTCATAAAGTGACCTCCTAATTGTTTACCAAACTGCCAAATATATCTTTCAGACGCCGGTCGAATAATTTTGTCAATCTTTCACGTCCGTTTACCTCAGGTGGTGTTGGTATTTCACGTCCGTCCACGATAACAGGCTGGTCATAACGAATAAGTATAAATGGAAGATATTCATCGTAAATGGCCCGGATTCTCTTGGCGTGTTTTGGGTTTCGGGCCAGAAGTTTTAACATGCGCAAGCCGAAACCGACATGACGTCCTTCATCCTCTTTTATCCTGGCAAATCCTTCAGCAAGACCAGGGAACAAGCCTCTGTTACCGTAAACAGCTTGAAAAACGTCATATCCTGTCATTGCCTGAACGCCTTCAATAATTCCTTGATAGTGTGTGAGTCCTTCAACTAACGCGGCTTCCCTTTCTTCCGGCCCGGCTTCCAAAGCATCCAGCATCTGTTTGGCTCTTTCGTCAAGTTTTTGTTGAACCGTATTTTTTACACCTCGAATTCGTTCACGGCCCAGAACTTCGCTAAAATAACGCATAAAAAATTCTGTGTGCTTAAATTCCTCCAATAATTGCGTACTGAGAAAAGCTTGTTCCTCTGTCGTGGAACCCAGCATAATCCAGGGACAAAATTTTAAGGCTACGTTCTCTTCGGCATCAAGAAACCCTGTACAAAAATGGATCAGGTACCCTTTCAAATCGCCATCAAGCGATTCAAAATCCGCCTTGTCTTGACTAAGGTCAATTGCGGCTGGATCCCAAGTACCTTTTCGGATAGCCTTTCGATACAAATTCCATGCTACTTCAGATGTACTTTTATCCAGACTAGGAATCAATTCTTCACTCATACAAAATTCCTCCCGCATTCAATTTTTTATCAATACACTCTCTTTAATAGCTCTAGCACTTCTGCTTCACTAGGCTGACGGGGATTAAATTTCATCATCCCGCTTTTAAATGAGTCTCTCGCGATATCAGTAAGCTTCGTTTCTGGAACATTCACTTCCCTGAGTTGGGTTGGTAGTCCAATATCCTTGACCAATTTTGCCACAGCAAACGCAGCTTGCCTTGCTAATTGATCTTCCTGACTCTCATTAACTCCTAATAATTCTGCAATTTTAGCAGCTTTATCCGGGCGGGTGACTGCATTAAATTCAACCACATGCGGCAAAAGCAACCCGATAGCGACTCCATGGGGAACGTGGCAATGGCCGGAAAGCGCACTGCCAATTGCATGAGTAAGCCCAAGAAAGCCATTATTAAAAGCCATCCCTGCCAATAAGCTTCCGTGGGACATCCCAATCCTTGCTTCTTCATCTTCACTGTTATGAACTGCTCTGATTAGGTGAGAACTTACTGTTGCTATTGCTTCTATCGCTAGAGATGCTGAAGCGGGACGGGACCTTAGTGAAAAATAAGTTTCAATTCCGTGTGCCAGGGCATCTATCCCAGAAGCAGCAGTCATTTTTGGTGGTAATTTCATGGTTAGTGCAGGGTCGACAAACGCAATGGTCGGTGCCATATGCTGGCTGGTAACGGTCACCTTTACGTTTTTGTCCCAATCAGAGTAAACACCAAAAATGGTTACTTCACTTCCTGTACCAGAAGTTGTCGGGATTGCCACGAGAGGGATACTGAGTGCCTTATCAATTTTATCGACACCCGCATAATCCCCAATACTTCCACCTTTACTTGCAACTACACGTATTCCCTTTGCCGTATCAATGGCACTGCCTCCGCCAACAGCCACGATGCAATCATAGGCATTTGCTTTAAATATTTCTGCACCCTTATCGATCGTTTCCAGGCCTGGGTCTGGCTCAACTTCCAGATAAAAATCATAATGAATTTTTGCCTCTTGCATTGATTCAGTCATGTTGTCGAGAAGGCCTGCAGTTTCCACACCCCTATCACTAACCAAAAATACTTTATTCACCCCTAATTGGAGAAGCCTCTCTCCAAGGTGTGACGCTTTGCCAAATCCAAATTCAATTAAAGTAGGCAGATGGAATGAAAATTCAAAATCGGTTGCTTGTGTTGTGCTACTAGTACTCATCGAGTTCTCTCCTTCCTTTAATCCGTTTCTATGTGGATGTGTTTGGTTTCACAGTATTCCATCAATCCATCGATTCCTCGAGTTCGTCCCAGACCACTCTGCTTATACCCACCAAATTCTGCCTCGGGGAAATTTTTATTATACGTATTAATCCAAACCGTTCCGGCTTTAATACCCCTCGACATTTTCATGGAGCGATTTAAATCGGCCGTCCAGACTCCTGCTGATAATCCAAAATCACTGTCATTGGCCATTTCAAGTGCTTCCTCATCGCTGGAAAAAGTTTGTACAGCAAGTACTGGTCCAAAAATTTCTTCCCGTGTCACCCGGCAGTCGGCAGAAAGATCATCAATAATCGTCGGGCTGAAATAATATCCTTTATCGTATTCTCCTCCTGTTAACCGATAGCCGCCTGTAATGATCTTCCCTTCTTGTTTGCCAATTTCACAGTACTCTTGAACAATATCAAGCTGGCTTTGCGAGGCCAGTGGTCCCATATCAGCCGTTTCTAAAATGCCATTTTCAACCCGTAATCCTTCTGCGTAATGTTTCAAACGAGCTACCACCTCATCTTTAATAGATTCATGAATTAATACTCTTGAACCTGCCATGCAAATTTGCCCTGCAGAAATAAAGATGGAGCGACCAATGAGCGGAACCGCCTTGTCCAGGTTTGCATCGGCAAAAACAACGTTGGGTGATTTGCCCCCAAGCTCTAAAGCCACTTTTTTAATATTGCTGGCTCCCATTTCCATGATGGCTTTTCCAGTTGATGTATCTCCGGTAAAGCTGATCATATCAATTTTTTCACTTGTCGCCATTGCCGCCCCAATGGAGCTTCCCGGGCCCGTGACAATGCTGACAATCCCTTTTGGAAATTCAGGGATCTCGTCAATGAGCTTAAAGATTTCTACTGATATTGAAGGAGTCAAACTGGCTGGTTTGACAATGACACCATTCCCCGCAGCAAGCGCTGGTGCAAGTTCCCGAATCATAAGAAGCGCCGGCCAGTTCCAAGGTGAAATGATTCCTATGACACCGATTGGTTCTTTTACGATTACTCCAAAATTGTTCGGTTCTAATTGGATTGAACGGCCAAACACCGTCCGGGCAGCGCCGGCAAAATATTTTAGCGTATCTATACAGTTGGAGATTTCTATTCTTGATTCACGAATGGTTTTTCCTTGTTCCTCCGTGAGAATCCGAGATAAATCCTCCGATTTTTCCGTCATCTTCCCGGCCAAACCAAGTAACGCTTCATACCGGCGTTTGGGATTAACTGACCAATCATTATGAAGAAATGAATGGTGAACTGCATCAATCGTTTCCGTAACATCTTTCAAATTCGATTTCTGGGAATAGCTTATTAATTCACTAGTTGCAGGATTGTACGATTCAATCCACTCTTTAGACGAAGATTCTACCCATTCACCTCCAATATAATTGTAATAAATCGGAGTTTTTTTGTTTACGGCTATTGACATTTTATCTCTCCTCCTATTTTATAAAGCTATTTTTTCAAAAAGAGGGGGAAAGCAGAGTATTCCCCTTTCCTTTTCCAAGACGGTTTTCTTATTTCAAATTGCCTTTCGTTTCCGGTATGATAATGCTTCCAACAATATAAAGGAGGAAGATAGCAATGAAAAAATACATTAGTGTCTGCGGGATATTTTCAATCGAACCGCTCGCCAGGGTTACAAAGGTTGGCATCATTCCACCAACTGCAAATCCCATGTTCCAAGAAAGTCCAGTGCCGGTTGAGCGAATCGAAGTGGGAAAACGTTCATTAAGAAAGATCAAAACGGGAGCATAAGCAGCATTTCCTAAAAACACTACGCAAATGGTATAGAAGTAAATCGAAGCTGTAGTGGTAGCATCACCTAATGCCAGGTAAAAGAATGGAAGCCCTATGATATTTAATAAACCGACCCCCAAAAAGGTTTTCTTCCTTCCAATAATTTCACTTAAATGCCCGACAATCAACGCTGATACAATGGTAGCAATACTTGAAGCTATTAGAACTCCTGACTTAACCCCGGGTGATACATTATTAATGACATCTAGGAAAGTCGGAATAAAACCAGCTGTGAGATAATAGCCAGAGCCGCCGCCAATAACAATCATGAGGTTAACCATTAACACACCAAAATAGGATGTGAACAAGGTTTTAATCGGTCTTTGTTCTATTGTGTCATTATGAACCTTTCCTTTATCTTCCTTCTTTAGTTCCTTCCATAAAGGAGATTCATCGAGTGATCGGAAGACAAAGAGACCGGCGATCGATCCGATAATTCCTGTGAAAAACATGACTCTCCATCCCCATTCGCTAAATGCTTCTCCAGGAAAAAAAGCGGAAACGACTGTAAAAGTGATAGAAGCGAACAAAGCTCCTAATCCTGCGCCGCCACCACCGATAAGACCAGACATGAGACCACGCCATTTTTGAGGAGCCGATTCCGTACCAATCGTATGGGTAGAGGCAACTACACCGCCAACAAATATCCCTTGAACCATACGTAAAAGTAAGAAGATTACGGCAGCAAACACGCCAATTTGCGGCACCGTAGGCAAAAGCCCGAAAGTTGCGGTGCTTAAACCGACTCCGACTATCGCAACTGTCATCGCTTTTTTTCTTCCGTTTTTATCGGCATAGGACCCAAATATTGCGGAACCGAGCGGACGCATAAGCAATGTCACCGCGAAGGAGGCGTAAACTGCGGCCAGAGAAAGGGTCGGGTTACTGCTAGGAAAAAATAAGGCCCCAATGGTAGGCGTTACATACAACAGAATAAAAAGGTCGTACAGATCAAAGGACCATCCTAAAAGTGATGCAGTTGTAGCAGATACGATTTGGCGGTTATTAGCTTTCTGATCAGGCAAGCCAGGAACAACCTCTGAATGTGCCGAATTGGACATTTTTTTCCTCCACTCATTTTGGAATATTTGTTCACAAACACATTCGTCATTTAATTTTTTAAGTGCCTGTTTGTTGCTTTGTAAGCGCTAACAACAATAATAATAACAGGTATACATCCCACAGGAGTTTTAAATTCTTGTTATTCAGTTTTCAAAAAATTGCGAATTATTTTTCCTTAATGAGCTAAAGAGTAACCACCGACAGCCCAATTAGTGTAACTACTGTTCCAGCAACAATAAATGCTCCAACGGCCTCACTAAGAGGAATGTGCTTTAAGGCACTTCCTACTAAAACAGCACCTGGTATACTATAAGCAACTACAATTGGCTGACGATAGCGGAATGACATAATAAGCGTAAACATACCACCTGCTGTATAAATAATAAACAACCAGGAAACGGCCTGCTCAATAGGAAGATTCCCTTCTCTAGCCGCGTTCATAACAATGATACCTGGTCCCATAATGCTAAAAAGTGCAGCTACAAGGCCAGTTCCAAAGGCAGCGGGAGTAAATTGCCGAAAAAGTCTTTAATATTTTGCTTAATACCAGTACCTCGTTCAATACTCATTTGGAACCCCCGTTTTTAACTTTAAACAAATTTCAACATTTGCCGATATTTCTTCTAGGGTGAAACACCCCACGGAATTCTGTGGGGTGTTTCGTTAATCCAGTTGCTTACTTCCCTGTAAAATTAGGCTTTCTCTTTTCAACGAATGCGTCAACGCCTTCTTTAAAATCGTCCGTACATCTTAACATTCCATACGCTCTGCCTTCTATTTCTAAACCTGTGCTTAGCGGCCCTTCTTCTGCAGCATTTAACACTTCTTTAGCTACACGCTGGGCCAGAGGTGAAAATCTCGTTAGTTCATTTGCCAATTCATTTACTTCTATCTCTAGCTTATCCTTTGCCACAACTTTCGTTAATAAACCCCATTGATAGGCTTCCTCGGCAGGAATTCTCCTGGCTCTCATGATCATATCTTTGGCTCTGGTCAGGCCAACGGCTCTGGCAACACGCTGTGTTCCGCCGCTGCCTGGAATCATTCCCAGATTCATTTCCGGCAGTCCTAAAAGGGTATCATCAGCAGCGATTCGGAAATCGCATGCCATGGCGATTTCAAATCCAACCCCAAAAGTGAAACCTTGTAATTGAGCAATAACCGGTTTAGGTGAACGCTCAGGCGATGCAACGTTAACTCTCAGGCGGGACAATTCCTCAGGGTGCGTTTCCATAAACTGTGGAATGCTTCCTCCGGCGCTAAAAGCTTTATCTCCTTCCCCTTTGATAATGATCACCCTTACGTTCTCATCCTTGTTTAACTCATCAAAAATTTCTGAAAATTGGCCGCGGGCAGTCATGCTGATATAATTCATTTTTTCAGGCCGGTCAAAAATAATCGTAGCTATTTTCTTCTCAATATTTTTTTCAATTCGGATATGATCGTATTTTGTTGTTGTTTCCATTTGGAAATCCCCTCTCTAATTAACCTACTATTTGATTTTCGCCAGAATATAATTCGACTTCTCCATCTCTGATCTTTCGACGAAGAATTTTACCGACTGGACTTTTTGGAATTTGTTTTAAGAATACATAGTTTCGCGGTCTTTTGAAATTTGATAGTTTTGGATGACTTTTGCAATATTCATCCAGTTCTTGAAAAGTAATAGATGGATCGATTGGGACGATAAATGCCGATACAATTTGCCCCCATCGTTCATCTTCTTCTCCAACGACAGCAACCTCTGAAACCTTAGGGTGCTTGGAAAGAACATCTTCAACTTCGAGTGGATGAATATTCTCTCCTCCGGAAATAATCATGTCATCGACCCTGCCAACAACGAATAAATCCCCTTCGTCATCGATTACCCCTAAGTCCCCGGTGAAGTACCAGCCTTCACGAATAGCTTTTTGAGTCGCGTTTGGTTTATTCCAATAGCCTTTAAATGCTTCGATCGAATCTAGATTTACAATGATTTCCCCTATTTCTCCCTTTCCGACAATATCATCAGGAAGGGATTTTGCTTCTGCATCAGCCTTAACTAGACGGATATTTTGATTGAGACCTGGTTTACCTGCACATCCTGGTTTTTGATGTACATAGGGACAGATGGTAAATGTGTAGATTTCAGTGCTTCCATAATGATTGACAAACACTTGCGGCTTTAATAATTCCACACATTTCTCTGTGAGCGCCGTTGTCATGGATGCTCCTGCGTACCCAATTTTCCGAAGCTTACCTAAATGGTAGGAATGGAAATCATGATGGCTTAGAATATCGTGATACAACGTTGGAACTAAATATAGAGAGCTGATTTCTTCGCTGCTTAGTAATTCAAGGGCATCCCTAGCATCAAAATCCGGTAAAACAACGTACTTCCCATTCAGAAAAGCGATGGATAGTAATGAACGCATTCCCATCGTATGATATAACGGCATCGTGCCCAGTGTACTTTCCTGATCTGTGTATTGATTTTGCACAATATGGGCAATTGCGGCTGAGTATTCATTCTTATGGCTTCTTGGCACGCCTTTAGGCATGCCGGTTGTTCCCGATGTATAAAGCATTAATGCAATATCTTCCTCATGAATTACCGGTTTATCAAAACCTCCAGGGCTTCGGTCAACGAGTTCATCGTAATAAATATCGGCGCCTTCAACTGCACCCAGGCCAATTAGGATCGGCTTCTCCTGAAAGTTTGCATGGAGAACGGCATCCTGGCTGGCATTTTCATAGACAACTGCTTTAGATTCAGCATCGTTTACACAATACTCTACTTCTTTAGCAGATAATCGATGATTAATCGGCGTATAAACAGCACCAAGCTTTTGGACTGCCCAATAAATGATGATATTTTCAAGTCTGTTTTTTAAAACGACAATAACCCTGTCATGCTGTTTAATGCCCATTCTTTGAAGAGAAGAGGCCACTTTCGTAATCTCTTTATTTAATTGGTTATACGTATATCGTTTTTCCTCTTCCACTACAGCTATCCGGCTGGGATACCGTTCTACGGCAAATTCAAACATGGTTGCTAGGTTCATAGGTTCAACTCCCTTCTATTAAAATAGTCTCTTTGTTATCCTCTACCGTTTTTTGAATTGCTTTTAAGATTCCATCATACCCCGTACATCTGCAGAGGTGGCCGGAAAGCATTTCTTTTATTTCCTTTTTTGAAGGCTCGGGATTTTTCGCTAAATAATCGCTGGTCGACATCAAAATTCCCGGTGTGCAAAAACCACACTGTAAACCGTGGCATTCTTTAAAATTTTGCTGCAATGGGGTAAGCTCACCGTTTTGGCTAAGCCCTTCCACCGTTTGAATTTCCTCGCCATCTGCTTGAACAGCGAACATTAAACAGCTTCTCACGGCTGAACCGTTCACAATGACGGTACATGCACCGCAGACGCCATGTTCACAACCTACGTGTGTTCCTGTAAGTCCGCAATTCTCACGGATGAAATCACTTAATAGCATCCTTGGTTCTGCTTCTTCGACGAATGTTTTCCCATTAATCGTAAGTCTTATCTGATGCACTCCCAAACTGATCACCTCCCTGCCCGATTGTATGCTGTTTGAATGGTCCGTTTCGCCAACACGGCAGCCAGATGTGTGCGATAATCCGCAGAAGCATGCAGATCTGATTCAGGGTCAACCGCTTCTCTCACAATATCGGCCACTTTATTAAGAAGGGCCTCTGAAAGTTTTTCCCCCATCATCATTTGATTGGCCTCTTCCACTAACAACGGCACTGATTCAACACCGCCCAGAGTTAGCCTAACCCGGGAAATCTTGTTTTGATCATCCAAAGTTAGCTGACAGGCTGCAGCAACTAAAGCAAAATCACCATGGCGACGGGAGATTTCGGTGAAATCATACCCAACTCGCCCGCTCCATATCGGAATTTGAACCTCGGTCAGCAGTTCTGTGGGCATGATATCTGTTGTCAAATAGGTAACAAAGAAATCTTCTACATCCACTTCCCTTGTCTCTTCCTTGGAAGCAATAAGGACAGATCCCCCCGACGCCATTAGTGACAACGGAATTTCCGCACTTGGATCTGCATGAACCAGACTGCCTCCAAAAGTTCCTCTGTTTCTTGTCTGGACATGGCCTATAAATGGGACAGCTTCACTTAATAGGCCGCAATTTTCCTTAATAAGGGAAGACATTTCAACACGGCTTTGTCTTGTTAATGTTCCGATTTTCACTTTTTCTTCGTCAAATTCTATAAAATCCAGGTCATGTAAACGATTGATATCGATCAGACATTCAGGGCCAGAAAGCCGCATATTCATGATTGGAACGAGGCTCTGCCCGCCTGCGATGATTTTCCCATCAAAGCCCGATTCCTCCAGCAAAGAAAGTGCTTCATCAAGTGTTTTGGGACAATAGTAATCAAATTTTGCGGGTTTCAAGGTCTATCCTCCCTTCAAGCATTCGACTCAATTCTTTTTAATTCCTTACCTAACTTTTTGAAAAAGTCCTGGATGATTAATTTAGCCACTCCGCCTAACATCCGCTGCCCGATCATGGCCACCTTGCCGCCTACGTCAGCTTCATAGGTATAGGCTAGCTCTGTGGTGTTTTCATCAATTGGGGTCAGATCAATGATTCCCGCAGCTTCTACATTACCGGGCCCTCCCTCACCTTTGACAATAAGCTTGTAATGACTAGGTTTCTCAATGTCAGCAATCTCGATGGTCGATTCATATTTTCCCTTTACAGCCGCAATTCCAATAGAAAGGTCGGCGTTATATTTGTTTTCACTTTCTTGTTCCATCTTTTTGCACCCCATGATGCATTTTTCTAACACATTCGGATCCAATAAGACATCCCATGCTTTTTCAATCCCGGCCTCTAGTGTTAAACTTCCTTTTCCATTCATATCCTGTCACCTCTTTCAACTATTTGTAACCTTCTGTTCTGAAAGTAAGTTCCATATTTTATTTGGACTTAATGGTAATGAGTCGATTGTAATTTGATATGGTTTTAAAGCATCACTGACTGCATTGGCAATCGCTACAGGGGCGCTCATCGTATTTCCTTCACCCAACCCTTTTGCTCCGAGTGGTGTAACTGGTGACGGGCTCTCGATATGCTTAATGGTAATATTCGGAATTTCCGGCGCAGTTGGAACCAGATAATCCATAAACGATCCTGTTAAAAACTGGCCTTTTTCATCATAGGCTAGCTCTTCGTATAGAGCTCCCCCCAGTCCGTGGACTAACCCTCCAAATATTTGGCCATCCACAATTAAAGGGTTTAAGAGTTTCCCTGCATCATGTATCGTAATGTAGTCCAGGATGTTGACTTCACCAGTTTCTGGATCAATTTCAACCGTCACCAAATCCGCTACAAATCCGTAGGTGACTGAGGAATTGATTAAATCGTTCTCATCCGGTGCTTCAGCTTTTTTTGCTGTATAAAAGTACGTTTCATATATGCCCGGTTCCATTCCCTCTGGAAGTGACATTGGGTTCCAATGCGCTGATCCCGCAGCTCTCTTTACGGAATATTTTTTAGATGGATCAGCCTTCGAATATATGGAAGCGTTTTCGATAGTAAGATCATCTTCAGCTACTTGGAGGTGGTGGGCTGCAATTTTTAAAATTTTTTCTCTAACTTTGTGGGCTGCATAATAAACAGCACTTGAACCTAAGGAAGCAAATCTGCTCGAATAACTGCCGGATGCAATCGACCATGCACTTGTAGAAGTATCCAGTTCAGCCACTACATTAATTTGTTCGGTTGGAATTTGCAGCACATCCGATACGATTTGAGCCGCGACGGTCTCATGGCCTTGCCCTGATGGTGTGGTGCTAATTCTTACATTTACGCTACCCATAGGATCCATTGATATCGTTGCCGCTTCTGAAGCACCTGATTTAGGAAGAGAAGCTGCTCTTTCTTCAGGGGTAAGCGCAATCGTTATATATCCCATATTGGATCCAGAAGGTTCAACGATACACGCCAGGCCTACACCAAAAATTTTCCCTTTTCTCCTTGCTTCCTCCTGCTTTTGCCGGAATTCTTGATACTTTCCGGTATCTAAAGCAAGATGAAAGGCCTTTTCATAATCTCCACTATCATAAATTCCACCGGAAGCAGTATGATATGGAAATTGTTCGGCTTTTATTAAGTTCTTTTGGATGACTTCTGCCGGGTCTAGACCGAGATCGAAAGCAATCATTTGCATAATCCGTTCCAAAGGAAAATAAAGCTCCTGGCCTCCATATCCCCTTATAAGTCCTGTCGGTAATTTATTGGTCATCACGACATAACCATCAATCATGAGATTCGGAATATCATAGGCACCGGTAGAATTTGCATGGGTTCGGTATAAACAGGCCGGTTCCGGGGCGCGTATATAAGCGCCAACATTATCAATCATTTTCATTTTAAGACCGAGAACTTTCCCGTCCTCTTTTACCGCAGCTTCGATATAAGTTACCCGGTCTGTCCCACTTGAACTGGCGGATAAATGCTCCTGTCTATCTTCTATCCATTTAACAGGACAACCGATTATTCGGCTGGCTACAGCACACAAAACCATGTATGGAAAGGTTCCAGCCTTAATCCCGTAACTTCCCCCAATATCTTTTGGAACAATGATTCTCAAACGATTACTGGGGATCTTTAAAGCACCCGCCATAACCGATTGAATGATAAACGGTCCGTGAAAATTAGCCTGAATGGTGTATTGGTCTGAGCTGCTTTCATATTGGGCAATGATTCCATACGTTTCGATTGGTGTGGCTGTATACTTAGGAAAGTTGAATTTGTGCTTAATTATTCGATCTGCATCATTGAAAGCCTGATCTACATTACCATAATGAAAGTTTCGGTGGTTTGCGATATTTGATCCCACATTTTCGTGTAATATAGGGGCATCCTCTTCTATTGACTTTTCTATATCTACGATTGGTTCCAGCGTTTCGTATTTAACTTTCACCAACTCGGCTGCATCTTCAGCAATGTACCTATTTTTTGCAATAACCACCGCAACTGGTTCTCCAACATACCGTACTTTATCAATAGCGATCGGATAGTACTTGACTGGCGTACTAACACCGACGCTAAAAGGATTTAAATAGGTTTGAACGTCTTTACCGGTAATAACCCCTTTTACACCCGGCACCGATAACGCTTCTGTGATGTCGATTGATTGTATATATGCATGTGGATATGAACTTCTTACAATCGCTGCTTGAGCGGTATTGCCAGGTGTCCCTAAATCATCGATATATTTTCCCTGCCCCGTTAACAATCGCGCATCTTCAACCCGAGGTAACGGATTTCCAATTACTGTATTCAATTAACAGACCTCCTCCCGAAGTAAATTTTGATAATCTGCCTGTGTATCAATATCAGAAGTTATCTTTTTTCCGATTTCAGAATAATAGACTTCTTGTTTATATATCTTAATGATTGACCTGCCGCCTTCATCTCCGCTCACATGCAGTAAATCAGAAAACAGGCTTCTATCAAATAAAACCGGATGTCCTTGCTGATCTCCATACTTTGCCTGAATGATTAATTTAGATGTTTTGTGTTGATAGTAATCTCGAATAACTGAATTCATTTCATCAGCTGTCAGTAAGGGCAGGTCCCCCAGCAGAAACATGGCTGCATCGGCATTTGCAGGGACCGTGTGCAATCCTGATTTAACGGATGCAGACATTCCCTGGGAGGCCTTTTCATTAATGACTATTTTATCGATACCCGGGATGGACGCTTCCTTTACTAGATCAGGTATGTCAGGGTTAATGACTACCGTAATTCCGTATAACGCAGAGTGCAAAGCATGGTCGATAACATGGCGTAGTATTGTTTTCCCTTTAAAAGGAAGCAACAGCTTGGCGGTTCCCATCCTTCTGGAGTAGCCGGCAGCAAGAATGATTCCCCATACTTTCTTGTTCATGTTTTCAATAAAACATCACACTCCTTCTCCAAACGTTGCCCTTTCACTTCACTTAATCGTGATCCAGTTCCGCCACGGTAAGCCACCATGATCTCAGCCAGGATACTCAACGCGATTTCTTCCGGCGTTTGTGAACCAATATCCAGTCCGATTGGGCTATGGATGTGATGAAGTTTTGAATTGCCGGCCAGACTTTTGCTTGTATCTATCAATTCATCGGTTCTTTTTCGCGGACCAAGCAGGCCTATATATGCCGATTCCGTTTCTAAGATGCCTTCCAGAATGATTTGATCTTGCAAAAAGTTGTGTGTCATTAAAATGACATATGAATTTTTGTTAATTTCGATGTCGGGTACCTTTCCGGACGGATAAACAATGAGCTGATCGGAGTCCGGAAAATTCTCCTGATTGGCATATGCCGGTCGGTAATCCAATACGCTAACATGCCAATTTAACGTTTTTGCGATCCGCACTAAGGGAACAGCATCAGGTCCGGCTCCATATATGACAAGATGAGGCGATGGAGTAGTGGACTCGTAGAAGACGTGAAGATCCAATTCGCCACCGATATAGGAAAGACCATTCTTGAAAGTGTTACACTGTCGTATATAGTCATGAACGACTTCTTCATATAGAATCTTAGAGAATTCCTTATCTGCGGGATCGATAATCCACTTTGTTCCAAGCAGTGATTTTTCATTTGACTCGACAATCGTAATACTGTGAAGCGGTTTCATTAAAGCAGATGAAAAATAAGAATCAATTATGGCAGCCCTTCCTTCGTCTTCACACGGACGATAAGGCTCAAGAAAAATCTCCATTTTACCATTACACCCGAGTCCAAGACCCCAGATGATATCTCCATCATCCTGGAAATCATAATGTACAATTGTAGGGAGACCGGAGGCTAATACTTCATGAACATATTCTTTTATATCTCCTTCCACACATCCGCCGCTCAAAAGTCCGGTTACGTTTCCATCCTCAGCTATAAAACATTTCGCTCCGGTTTTTTGATACGTTGATCCTTCTGTAGAAATAATCGTCCCAATCACGCCTCTTAAACCGGATTGCTTGCACCTTTGTAATTCCTTATGAATTGTAATCATTTTTTTCACCCCGCACTTTAACTTGTAACGGTTATGTTTGATTCCCAATGAAATTGGTCTCTATATTCACTTGGGGTTTTTTCGACTATTTTCTTGAAGGCGGTTGCAAAGTAACTTGAATTTGCAAAACCTGTGTTATTTGCGATCACTTCGATCGGAAGCGATGATAGCCGAAGCATTCCTTTCGCTTTTTGAACCCTGACAAAGGATACATATTCAACAAATGTCATTCCGGTATCTTCTTTGAATAAACGGCTGAAATAGGAGGGGCTTAAATATACCTGGTTTGATATTTGCTTCAATGTGAGTGATTCGCCGTAATTCAATTGGATAAATTGAATCGCACTTTCGATCGGATTTTTCAAATCAGTGATAAATGAACCTGATCCCTTATTAATTACTTGATTGACGGCTGAACTAATCTCCGGAGTAAGAACCCGATCAAAGGTTTCTAACAGTTCATTTTTAGAGAGAGGTTTTAATAAATAGGAAGAAAAACCGGAATTCATTGCCTGTTGAGCTAATTCAAACATTTTCAGTTGCGTAACGACGATAATCGGTAAGGACGGATATAATTGTAGAGCCGTTCTTCCAAATTTAATCCCGTCCATGTCAGGTAAAGACAAATCGATAATTAACGCGCTTGGCTGGCTTTGCTTTAGAAGAAGCAATCCTCTTTGTACGGTACTTGCTTCATAAATAGATAGAAAGTTATATTTACTCTCACTTATAATGGAACTGATTTCATTTCTTGCGTGTTGATCGTTATCAACAATCAGCAACTCAGCCAATTTTTCTCCCCCTCACATAAGATCTTAATAAAAATCGTTAAGGAAAAGTTTCACTATCCTGCTTTGATATCTTTAAAATCATACCCTTTTCAAACTTTTCTGATTATTTTTAATCTTATTAAAGAGTTTTCCTAACCGGTTTTAAATTCTTACTTTTGTGTCTTAAAATATTACTTCTTTTTGTATTATCGATAATCCTTTTTGTAGTTATTTACAATCATTTTTTGTAAAATGCCGATACGAAAAAACATTGCAAACAACCCCACGTCATATGGAAAGTGAGGTTGGATTTATGCATATTAGAATGAATCCATCAACCAACAATCTTCAAGTATGTCTCTTCATCACAAATCACAAACATTTTTGCCTGTTCTGGAATGGGATCATTGGGTCTGCGGGCAATATCCAAATGGTTGCCATCCGAGATCAGAATCGCCCCCATTTCAAATAATTCCATCGAGGCGGCTTTGTATGTATTCCAGTGTGGCTTTTTACGAATCTCATATAAGTTCTCTCCATCTGCTTTGCTTAATAATTGCTTGAACAAATTGCTCGAACCAGGATGAACGGCAGCTTGTGCCATCAGTCGGGAAACGGATTCGTTGGATAAAATAAACTCATCTACTTTTGCGTGTTCGAATAAAGAAATATGTTTTTCTTTCATAATCTCTGCGATTGTATAAATGCTTCTATCATATTTTTTGGAAATATACTCAACTCTGGAAGCAATTAAGAGCGTTTTCCCGTCCGCATATTCTGAGAGGTCGTGCCTTTCATCTGTAAAAACGGAAACAGATTTAGCATCGAGGATATTAGCTTTTAAAAGGACATCCTCTTCTGAAGGATCTCCGCTTATAAAGTGAATTCTGTCGTGATTGATTGGAGATTGGTTGGCATTATCTATCACGACAATTTCACAGTTTTTTTCACTATTCAGCAGTTCTTCTACGACATTGGTTAATTTATCTTTCGAAGAACCAATTAAGAGATAATGGCCTTTTCCTGAATAATACAATTTACCTTCCTCCTTAAGTTGACGGTACAAACTAAAGCTTTCGAATATTTTCCCGATAATAATCCCCATGGCTCCAATTCCAAAGGTGTAAAGCAAAAGCATCGTAAAGATCCGTCCGGTATCGCTTTTCGGGTAGAAATCTCCGTACCCTACTGTAACAACCGTTGTCATCGTCCACCAAAGGGAATCGAGATAGCTCGGAAACGTATCAGGCTCAAGTCTGTACATCGAATAGCTGCACAGGAGGATTATCCCTGCCGTTAGGCTAATGATTTGCCATAAATTAATTTTAATCAATCTTGAGAAAAATCTGTGTAAAATCCACATGTAGTGCCCCCCGAATCAGTAGGTTAAATGCTTAAGAATGGATCCGTTTTTTCTGATCCTTTATTTAAAATTATCCCACAAATGGAAACTTGCTTCTATAGAATTTTGTAATCTGTTTCGGCATCCATCTATCCTTTCAGGTGTTCAAGTCATCGAACATATAGCAACAGCTTGTCCAATACGTAAGCAAAGTAAGACTAGTAACCGTTCCAAATGTTTTCAGCAGCAAACTATTCTGAAAGGGTAACACAAAAAAACATAAATCAAAGCAAAATTTCTCATACTAAACATATTCAAGAATTTTGTTAGCTTGTGAGGTGGGTTCGTGTTATTCAAAAAAAAGGGCTTAGAGAAAAAAAATAAAGAACAAGCTGTGAATTCTGAAGGTATAAACAAAGGGATTGACCAATTATTTGCGAAAGCTAAGAAATCTCATGATTTCCAACAGTTGCCGCTTACAAATGAAGCAGGATATTTAATCCTTTCTTACTACAGTACACTCGTTGTTCATCTTAAACTGGAACAGAAAGTTTTATGTGTCTTCAGGGAACCATCTTTTGATAGTCTAAAGAATATCGATGATGTAAAGAAAATCATTCCAATTGAAGATATTGTGATTACAGATAACATCGAAGTGATCCAATCTAAATTACTTAAAGGGTATGCTATTCTGCAAATGAGAGAAAATGATCATAAGTGTGCCTTAATCAATTTAGCTGATCTAAATGCAGGAATGCGCGATCAAAATAACGTTGAAAATGAGTACAGTGTTATCGGGCCAAGAATTGGGTTTGTTGAAAACATAGTAACCAATATTAATTTATTAAGGCAGAACATAAATACACCTGATTTAATTTTTAAAGATCTTCACATAGGGTCTTTCTCACATACCAAAGTCGTCATCGCTTATATTGATGGGGTGACAAATGAACAATATGTTCAAACGGTGACCCAGCGTTTACAAGATATTGATTTTGATGTCGTTTTTGATTCCTCTCAGCTTCATCAAATAATAGAGGATAATTCTTTAACACCGTTTCCTCTGCTTTTATCAACGGAACGCATTGACAGGGCGGCATTTGCTCTGATTAACGGACAAGTAGCTGTGTTTTGTCATGGTTCATCTTATGCGATCACAGGCCCTTCCACGTTGCTTGACTTTTTTGTATCGCCTGAAGATTACTATTTACCTTGGCTTGTTGCCTCTTTTTTTCGTTTAATACGCATCTTTAGTGTTCTTTTCTCAACTTTTGCAAGTTCTATCTATATAGCCATTTTAACGTATCATTATGAGATGATTCCAAGAATTTTACTCAGTACCCTTAGCTTTTCACGTCATAACGTACCTTTTCCGCCGGTATTGGAAGTCCTTTTTTTGGAATTTACGATTGAACTTTTACGGGAAGCTGGAGCACGATTACCTACCAAGATTGGACAAACACTGGGAATAGTGGGCGGTATCGTCATCGGCCAGGCCTCCGTTGAAGCAGCTCTTACAAGCAATGTGTTACTTATCATCGTAGCCTTATCAGCCTTGGCTTCCTTTACTACACCTATTTATAAAATGTCGAACACCATCCGTTTTTTACGGTTTCCCTTAATTGTATTTGCGGCTTTATGGGGCGGGCTGGGTATCGTTTTAGGAATCAGTTTTATACTTGTTCATCTTACACGATTGGAATCATTAGGCAGTCCCTATACAGTTCCCTTATATCCATTCAGACATAAGGATTTTGCGGATAGCTTTATACGTGCATCCTATAGTGTAACTTCAAAAAGGCCAAGCTATTTACGTACGAAATCACTTTGGAGATATCATCCATATACCGAGAAAAAAAAGAAAAATGATTTTGATGAATAGAAAAGTGAAAGCGCCTTGTAAAAACGAACGTCGACTAAAATCCGCCACGTCCTGTGGCGAACGTCGACGTCAGCACATCCTGTGCAAGTCCGACAAGCATAAGGCGAGCGCAGAAGGCGTTCTTTCCTTCTTGCTGTGATTGACTTATGACCTCGAGCTACGGAAAACATCACCTAAAGATCCAGGTCATGTTTTCCGCAAGATATTCAAAGTAGTCAATTCAGGGATGAAAACTGGCTAGGCTGCTTGCACTAGACACCAATACTTGTTTGAAAAAGCCATACTTTCTTATCAAGCGAGAAAAGAGTATATGAGGTGAAGTATGAAACGATGTTTTCTCTTTACGATTAGTATTATTGTCATCCTAGCCGGGTGTGCCAATCAAAGGATCATTGATCAGGTTCAAATTATTCAAGTCCTTGGTTACGATAAGCATGAAGACAAAGTGAAAGGAACTGTTATCTTTCCTACATACGAAGAACAAGGAAAAACAGATCTTCATGTCCTGGACACAGAAGCTGCTTCCTTTGAAAATATCGTTCCAAGATTGAATACAAAATCAACGTATCCGATCGATGTAGGACAATTACGTACGGTATTGTTTGGCAAGGATTTTGCGGAACAAGGAATTGATCCGGTTATCCATTTTCTTAGCCGGGATCCGAAAGTGGGGAGTCGTATGCAACTAGGCATTTCTGAGGATACCGCGGAAGGCATAATACGATCAATTGTAAAAGAAAAGGTTCCATACCATATAAACTATAAAATTGATCAAAATATACAGTATGGAAGTTTACCAAAAATGAATCTGCATGTATTTCTGACAAATTTCTACAGTGAAGGCATGGATCCATTTTTACCTTACTTCACCATAGAGGGGAATACAGTCAAAATTGATGGATTAGCACTATTTAATAAAGGTAAGTACGTCAATCACATTAATATGACACAGTCCTTTCTTTGTAAAATGTTAATGGATGGAACCCAAAATGGACGTTATGAAACCAAAATCAAGGGAAATGAAAAGGAAGGGTTTATTTCATTGAAAAGTTTGGACTCAAAAGCTAAGTACACGATTAATCAAAAAGATCGGATTCCGCATATATCCATCGATTTAACAATGAAAGCACAGCTTAAAAAGGGCCTGCCCGGGCTTAATTATACCAAGAATAAAGACATCGAAAAAACGGAGAAGATACTGGATGAACATTTTAATAAAGAGGTCCAACAGTTAATTTCCTTGTTTCAAGAGTACAACTTAGATCCACTTGGGCTTGGAGATAAAGTTAGGGCCAAATCAAGAAGCTGGGACTATGGACGTTTTCAGGATATGTATCCTCATCTAAAAACCACAGTAAACACCAAGGTTACAATTATCCAAACGGGTGTGGAAGAATAAGGATTTCATTTTTACGAGGAGGAGCTAAGTGAAAACTTTAATCAACGAACGATTTTTAGTATCTCCTTATTTAGTTTTCTTTTTGATCTACTCTAATATTATTGGGATTGGGATTATGAGTTTTCAGAGAGATATTATCGAGGACGCCGGTTACGATGCGTGGATTTCCGTCATCTTAACCGGTTTAAGCATTCATATTTTACTTTGGATGATGTACCGTATACATAAAATAGCTAATAATGATGTGATTTATATCCACCAATTTTGCTTTGGGAAATGGATTGGCGGGTTATTAAATGTTTTTATCATCACCTACTTTTTTGTATTGGCATTGATTGTTTTCCGTGTTTATATTGAGGTTGTTCAAGTTTGGATGTTTCCCTTAATGAAGAATGGCAAATAAGCTTCATTTTCCTGGTTCTGATTTATTACATTGTTTCAGGTGGGTTTCGTGTCATTACCGGGATATGTTTCTGGGGAACAGTCATCCCTTTTATGATTCTGTTTCCCCTTAGTTTCTTTTCTTTAGAGTTTGCACATGTAAATCATTTATTGCCTCTGTTTAATCATTCATTTAAGGAAATAGTAGGATCATCTAAATCGATGTTGTTCCAGTTTCTTGGCTTTGAGACCTTATTCATGTTCTACCCATTCATAAAGAATCCAGAAAGATCACAAAAATGGGCACATTTTGGACTTCTGTTTACGATCTTGCTATATCTTTTTGTCACAATCATCACATTTCTTTACTTTAGTGAAGCGCATCTCAAACATACCATATGGCCGTCATTAACTGTATTGAACATTGCGGAAATTCCCATAGTAGAAAGATTCGAATATGTTGTGGTTTCTTTTTGGTTTCTGTTGGTATTGCCCAATATCAGCATAAAACTATGGGCAGCCTGCCGTGGTGTTAAGAAAATGGTAAATATCAAACAACGTACCATCTTGTTCATATTCCTGCTTTTATTCTTTTTTTTAGCTAATATATTAGAGGACGATAGACAGATAGAACAAGTAAATGATTTATACTCAAAGATTGGTTTCTGTTTTGTATATTTTTATATCCCTTTTCTATTTTTGTTCATTCATATTAAACAAAAGATAACCAAGCAGCACCACTCCAATATATAAAAAAGCCAATCATGTTCTGACAGGGTGTCTGAACATGATTGGCTGCTTCCCATTTTTTAAAACGATAAGACCAAACTTCACTTAGTCCAGGAAGCTTACATCATTTACAAGATTTTTTGGTTTCTCATTCTGTAAACCAGCCGTTAAGTTGCTTACTGCAAGGTCAGCCATTTTCATTCTTGTCGCAATGCTGGCGCTGCCTATATGCGGCAGGGCAACGACATTCGGCAATGTTAACAAAGGATGGTCCAAAGATACAGGTTCGGTTTCAAAAACGTCTAAGCCGGCTCCCCAAATTTCCCTGTTTTTCAAGGCGTTATATAAAGCTGTTTCGTTTACGATGCCGCCCCTGGCTGTATTAATCAGGATCGCATTCTTTTTCATCAAGGCAAGTTGCTCAGAGTCAATTAAATTTTCCGTTTCCGCTGTGTAAGGAACCATGACACATACATAATCGGACACTTGGAGCAGGTTTTCAAGTGAAGTATAGGTTATTCCCAACCCATTCTCTTGTTCGACTTTCTTGCTTCTATTATAGTAAAGGACATCCATATCAAAGCCTTTTGCTCTTTTTACCAGGGCCTCTCCGATCCTACCCAGGCCAATGATTCCTAAAGTAGAACCGTAGATATCCTGACCGGTTAGCTGCATCGGAGACCATGTATTCCAATCGCCATTTCGTAAATCAGCAGATGCTTCTACTAGGCGGCGTGCGGTTGCCATTAGCAGGGCAAAGGTTAAATCAGCGGTCGTCTCTGTTAAGACACCCGGGGTATTCGTGACCATGATCCCTTGATTTGTCGCACTGTTTACATCAATATTGTTATAGCCTACCGCCATATTTGCAATAATCTTAAGGTTTTTTGCTTTCTTTATTAACGGTTCGTCTACATTTTCCGTTAACAAGCATAGTAAACCATCTATATCTTCCATTTCCTCTTCTAAAATATGATACGGGACTGGGGTGTCTTCTTCCCCCCACATCCGAACTTCGAAGGCATTGCTTATTTTGTTTATAATTGGCTCGGGAAGTTTCCTTGTAATATACACTTTGGGTTTCATTGACTGCCCTCGCTGCTGATAAATGTTGAGGTATCAAGGCCTTTGCAGCCTTTTTCTTGTAACGTGAGATCAACCCAGCTTCTGTCTACAGTCCCCGCTTCGATGGATTGAAAGATTTCTTCCTCTTTTTGAGCCTGTTTTTGTACCTTGGCGAGGATTTCTTCGGCATCCTCCACTGGGATCACCACGAGGCCATCTTCATCGCCCACGATCAGATCGCCTGGGTTAATGATCATACCGTTAAGGGAGATCGGAACATTAATTTCACCCGGGCCATCTTTGTAAGGACCACGATGGGTTACGCCTTTTGCATAAATCGGGAATGTGTCATTTTTGAATGCCAGTGTGTCACGAATCGCCCCATTAATGATAAAACCGGCAATTCCATTTTTTTTCGCGATTCGCTGCATAATTTCGCCAACGATTGCGTTTGTTGTATCTCCGCCAGCATCAACGACAATCACTTCACCGGGCTGGGCCATATCGATGGCCTTATGAACCATTAAGTTATCACCCGGCCTTGTTTTCACCGTTATTGCCGTCCCCGATAGTTTTCCTTCTTTGTGATACGGCCTTAATTCACAGCTTGCCCCCTGCAAACGGCTCATATTATCACTGATATGCGGAGTGACAACATTTCGAAACTGCTCAACAATTCTTTTATCAACGCGTTTTTCAACTGGAAATATTCTAAAACCAAAGTCCATGTTTCAACATCCCTTCTCTATTGGAATCTGAATGTTTTCAAAGTTTTTTTATTTATGCTGATAAACCGGTTTTCTTTTTTTAAAGAAAGCATCAAGCGACTCAGAGATATCTTCCGTATTGTGAAGAGCTGCAAAGGCATTCATACCTTTGCGAAAAAAAGGTTCGCTACCGCGACAGTCGATGATCGCTTGTTTAATGGTTCGAATCGTTACGTTAGAATAGGAAGCTATTAATTCGGCGATTCTCTTCCCTTCAGATGCTAGTTCGTCTTTTTCTACGACTTTATTTGCGATTCCGATCCTCAAGGCCTCTTCCGCTGTCAATTTAGCCCCTGTTAAAAAGAGATAGGCAGCGTTTGCTTCCCCGGACAGCTGCAAGAATCGTTCGAATCCGCCGTTACCGGGAAAAACAGCCCGGGAAACTTCGGGATAACCAAAGCTGGCATCCTCGGCAAAGAGCCTGACATCAAAAGCACTTGCTAATTCAGCACCACCCCCAAGGGCATTACCTCTTACACAAACAATGGTTGGCTGAGGAGCATCGATAATTGCCTGAAGCATTTCATGTCCCTCGATCCATGCTTCTCTTACCCGATCGTTATTGATTCTATCTTGAAATTCCTTCAAGTCGGCACCACAGCAGAAATGTTCCCCTGCTGTTTCGAACAAGATTACTCTTACGTTTTTGTCGGCTGAAAGAGATTGAAAAGCTTCCTTTATCCCATATTTTACATGATTAGATAGCAGGTTTAAAGGAAAATTATTGAAAAGGACGTGTGCTATACCGTCATGTATCGAGACGTCAAGAGTCATCGTTTTATTTCACTTCTTTCACTGCTCCGGTTGTTTGGCCAATGTCGTGTACCCACCTGCATTTCTCCATTTTCTTGAGTGACGTAGATACTTTTAATCCAATTGGAATCGTCCTTTTCAGGATAATCCTCCCGAAAATGGCAGCTTCGGCTTTCTGTACGTGTTTTTGCAGCGATGACAATCGCCCGGGAAGTGATAAGCATATGCTTGAGATCAATCGCAGTAAAGAGATTTTCTTTATCGATTATAAATTCTCCGGCATCCATTGAACGTTCTAGTTCATCAATATGAGTTAGCGCTGTGTTCAGTCGCTGTTCATTACGGATCACTAAACAATTTTTATACATGACTTCTTTGAGGGTGTTGATCGCTTGAACAAGGTCTTTATCTCCGTAACTATTGGCGATCAAGTCGCTTAGATGAACCAATGCACCAAGTGATTCTTTTTCAGCACTTCCATTAATCATTGCTTTTTCAGCATGTGCTGCAGCTGCTTGTCCAGTACGGTGCCCGAACACTTGTCCCTCAGCCAGTGAATTTCCTCCAGGACGGTCAGGGCCGCGTACGCCTCCAGCAGTTTCTCCGGCGATAAACAATCCGGAAATTTTTGTGGTGCCGTCCGGGCTTTCGATCAAAGCGCCGCCATTCATACACTGGGCGACAAGGGCCACTTCAAACTGATCTTCAAAAATATTGATTCCTTTCGACTTCAGGACCCCGCCCGTTTTAGGCATTTTTTGCTGAACGATGTCTTCCGAACCAGGAGGCATCGTACACCACACTCCCCCATTCGGAGTGGGGTTTAACTCAAGCTCTTTCTGAATCGAAGTATCAAAATAATAGGCTGCCGTTGAAATTGTAAATGGAAATACTTTTTTCTTGTAAACATCATCAATTGGAATATGTGGAGGCACATACTTTTCAAGGATATTTTCGCCTTTATCGTTTTTCAATATCGGCTTGGTTTTCCACACGGGACCTGACAACAACGTAATCGATGGATTGATTGCTCCCGGCCCGATTTGGATAAACTCCATATTAATAAGCGGGATACCGAGTTCATAGGCCATTGCGTAGCCATTGCCGGTCATATCCGGAGTTCCTACCGCGTATTTGTAAATATGATGGGCACCGCCGCATGCCAGAATAACAGACGGTGTTTTGTAAAGGACCAGTTCTTTTGTTTCTCGATGGATTGCCAACGCCCCTGAAATGTTTTGATTCTGGTCTGTGACTAATTTAAACACCATCATATGTTCATCAATTGGGACATTATGTTTCTTGATCTGTTTGGACAGGGCCACTAAAATATGGCGGGCGGTGACACCATTTACCCGGCATGTTCGTGGATAGGTAGCGAAATCGCTCATCCCTTGTACTAACTTTCCATTTTCTTGTTTATCAAAGTTTAGCCCGATATCCATTAGGTCCTGAATTCGATCCGGGACTTCAGAGGCAAGCGTCCAAACTAGCTCCGGGTCAATAAAACCTCTGCCGGCATCTAACGTATCCTCGTAATGAATTTCGGGTTGATCCCGTTCATCGGCATGGCCAATCGCTGCCGCAATCGCTAATAACTCCGAAAATGCTGTCGCCGTTGAACCGCCTCCAAGCCACTTTGATTTAATTGCGACTCGGACATTTGCCCCGGCCTCTGCGGCGGAAAGTGCAGCCCTTGCTGCCGCGCCGCCGCCGCCAACAACCAGTACATCCGTTTCTATGATGCGATCCACTTTCATGTTAGTTTCACACCCTTTCCAATAGAATGTCATTTTTAGATTCGATAAAAAGTTCTCGCTCCATTTGCTTTACGTCCGGAGAAATCGTCACTTCGCAATCGACATTAGCAAGGATGTCTTTTTCCACATCAATCCCCGGTGCATACTCGATTAGAACCAGGCCACCCGTTTCTAAACGGAATACACAGCGTTCCGTAATATAAAGCACTTCTTGCCCCTTTTTCAAAGCTTGGCCTGCATTGAAGGTCATATGTTCAACAGCCTTGATAAATTTCTTGAATCGTCCTTCATTGGCGATGTTTATTTTTCCATCTTCAACGGATACCTTTAAACCGCCGCTGGTTAACGTGCCGCAGAATAAAATTTTTGAGGTCTTATGAGTGATATCAATAAAACCACCGGAGCCTCGGTACACACCATTAAATTTACTTACGTTCACATTACCGCTTCCATCAATCTGGGCAAATCCCAGTAAGGATGAAGATAACCCTCCTGCTTGATAGAAGTCGAAAATTTGCGGGGAAGTAACAAAAGCCTCTGGATTGATATGAGCGCCAAACACTTCCACTCCCATTGGAACACCACCGATGGCACCATGTTCTAGTGAAAATGTGATTTCATTAAAAAAGTTTTCTTCCATAGTTAGCTGTGGCAGTTCTACCGGAATTCCCACGCCAAGATTAACAATCGAACCCGGAGTAATTTCTTTTAACGCTCTACGCAAAATTACTTTTTTAGCATCAAGTGGCAGGTTTTTTCTGAGCTGAGACATCGGTTGTCTGATTTCTCCTGTCCAGCTTGGATCATACTCAGGCAACAAACTTTGCTTCTGTTCCTCATCAATCACCACGGCGTCTACTAAAATCCCGGGAATTTCCACGGAACGGGGATGAAGCGTATGATTTTCAGTAACCCGCTTAACTTGAGCAATCACATACCCTCCACTGGCCTTTGCAGCCATCGCCATTTCAAGCCCGCTTAGCGTCGCTGGTTCCTCTTCGAGTGTAATGTTTCCTTTCTCATCGGCGGTAGTGCCTCTAATGATGGCAACGTTGATCGGAAAAGAAGGATAGAATAAATGTTCATCCCCATCGATTTCCAGCAAGCGAACTAGTTCCGCTTCTGTATATTCATTTAATCGTCCCCCGTCATATCGAGGATCGACATAAGTATGTAAACCAGCTTTTGTCAGAAGACCAGGATGTCCTCCAGCAATAGATCGAATCAACTGGAAGATCGTGCCCATCGAAAAATTGTACGCTTCTATTTCATTGTTACGAATCATGTCTGTCAACTTGGGGCTTTCCTTCACGTTAAAGCTGCCGCTTACTAGCCGCTTCAGCATCCCTTTGTGGGCCACATGTTCAAGCCCGGTACTTTTCTTTGGATCCCATCCTACCCGGACCGGTGTGATGATCGATAGATTTCTAGGTTCCGCTGTCGATAAGAAGCGCTCTTCTAGCGCCGCCATGACTTTTTCCGGACAAAGAATCGAGATGAGGCCACCAATCGTTATGGTGGCATCATTAGGGATATTCTTCACTGCTTCTTCAGCTGAAATGATTTTGGAGTTGCTTTTTTGGATATGAGCTGCTGTTCCCATCCAATTACCTCCTTATTTTTCTAATTAATAACCTTGCAGTTTAAATGAAGCTATTATTTACGTTGACTAATTTTCCTGTCCAGTACACTGGAAGCAAGCATGTTCTTGTGAACTTGTAAAGTTCCGCCCGCAATAGAGGCAGCGCGCACACAGCGATAATACCATTCAAGCGGGTATTGTTTAGAGAAACCATAGCCGCCATGGAGTTGAATGCAAGTATCGGTGATTTTTTGAGCGGCCTCAGCTACGAAAATTTTTGCCACGCTAACTGCGTTTTTATCTGGTTTATTATCAGATGCCGCTTCACCTGCGCGGTAAAGAATCGTACGGGCTGTTTCAAGCTGGACATACATATCTGAAACCATCCATTGCACTCCCTGGAACTCGGCAATTTCCTTACCAAATTGTTTGCGTTGGTTTACGTGTTCAATCGTACGGTCAAAAGCAGCCTGTGTAATTCCGAGGGTTTGAGATAAGAATCCTAAACGTACCCCGTTGTATACACCCATTAGCTTCTTGAAAGCGTTCTCAGTTACAAGCACATTTTCTTTCGGTACCATCGCATCTTCGAAATATAGAGCACATTGTATTTCTCCGCTCATATTTTCCTCATTTGGACCTATTGTAAATCCTGGAGTTCCTCTTTCTACAAGGATAGCCCCAATATCTGAGGTACGGCCTGTGTTGCCAAATCGTGCGTAAACTACAAATAAATCAGCAAGATGGGCGTCACTGATAAACACCTTCGAACCGTTTAAGCGATAATGCTTTCCATCTTCAACTGCTGTTGTTGTAATATCGGTTGCTGCGCTGCCGGCTTCCGGCTCACTCATTCCGAGGGAAACAAAGAGTTTGCCTGATGTCACTAAAGGCAAGTAGCGTTTTTTCTGTTCCTCGTTACCTAAATGATTGATAAACGAAGCAATACCCATGCTGGCATGGTAAGCATGACGGCCGCTTGTTGGGCATACACGGCATAGTTCTTCTATGATAAGCAATGCGTCAAATAAGTTTAAATTCATTCCGCCATATTCTTCTGGAAGAGTTAAACCTAGAAACCCATGATCTGCTAACTTTGTGGCGTTATCCCAAAACTGCTCGCCTTCTAACCATTCTGTAGCCGGTTCCAATTTACGTTTAGCAAAATCCCGTGCAAGGTCTCTCCAGTTTTGTTGACTCTCCGTGATTACCATATCCATTCCCCTTCCATTTTCTGTGGTTGCAATAGTTTGTGTTGTTTTGCAAAAATAAGTGTTATAGATTATCGATAATATAATAAATCATATCACCGGTAGTCTGAATTGTCAAAAAGTCTCCAGATATTTTTTTCATCTAGTGCTTTGTTCACTTTGCTCTCAAACTACAGCTAATCCTGATTACTATTTTTTCAGAAAAGTAGCCCCTAGTAAACTAAGGGACTACTCTTCTGATCCAGGTATGTGCTGTTCAATTCTTATTTTTCATATTTCTTTAATTCAGCCAAATATTGATCGAGATATTCCTGGCCGATCTCATCGGAGAAACCCTTATAGACATTTTGGACTTTGTCTTCAAACTTTTTACGTTCTTTTTCAGACAAATCTGTAGCGACCATTCCATTATCTTCAAGGATTTTTAAGTACTCTTCGCTTTTTTCTCGATTGAGTTTTCTTTGATAGGCTGATGCTTCTAAACCAGCTTCCTTCAGAATGGATTGTTCATCCTTGCTCAACTTGTCATAGAATTTTTTCGAAACGACCAATCCCATTGGATTGTATGAATGGTTTGTCTTAGTAAGATACTTCTGCACTTCATAGAATTTATCCAAAGCCATATTTCCATAGGGGTTTTCCTGACCATCAATCACTTTTTGTTCCATCGCTGTAAAAAGTTCAGTATAAGCCATAGGGGTTGGATTTGTTCCAAGTTCTTTCCAGGTTTCCAGAATTAGCGGTGTCTGCATCGTTCTGATTTTAAGTCCCTTCAAATCATCGAGACTTTCGATTTCGCGTTTACTATTGGTAAGATGCCTAAAACCGTTTTCCATATAGCCAAGAAGCAGAATACCTTCTTTCTCCAGTTGCTCTGCCGACTTTTGCCCATACGGTCCATCTAAAATTTTGTCTGCGACTTCTTCGCTTGAAATGGAGAATGGCAGATCGTATGCCAGCATGGACGGGGCCCAATTCGCTAACATGGAAGTAGAAACGCCTACGGCTTCAATCGTTCCTAATTCCAGTCCCTCGATCATGGTCCTGTCATTTCCAAGCAAACCATTCGCATAGATCTCTACCTTTACCTTTCCATCTGTTTCTTTTTCAACGATTTCTTTAAATTTTTCATAGCCATCATGAAGAGTGTGTTTGTCATTATTTACTGAACCCAATTTAATAACTTTTGCTCCCTTACTATCTCCACTGGAGGCTGTAGCTTTCGAGTCTGACGGAGCTGCAGTATTTTTGCTGCCGGAACATGCTGTTACACCGATAAGTACAATACTTACTAACAATGTTAACAGAATCTTTTTCACTTCAATTTCCCCCTTATATCTTCATTCACAGCACTTGCAAGAACTCAAATGTGAAATACCTCACCTCCCTATCGAGAAAATTTATAGATTATCGATATCTTACAAACAGCATTCACTATCTGATGTAGAATAATTTCCTAATCTGTTAAAAATTCAAGCGGCACGGTGACGATGGAAGGGAACAAGATCAGCAAGACTAAAACGAGTATTTCGACTAATAAAAATGGCCAAATCCCTTTCATGATGTCTTCCATCCCGATTTTGCCGACCCCGCAAGCAACGTTCAGAACAACACCCACTGGCGGTGTTAATAAACCAATACAGTTGTTAAGGACAAAGAGTACGCCGAAGTAAACGGGATCAATACCCGCCATCTCCACAACTGGCATTAAAACGGGTGTCAAAATGAGTATCGTTGGGGTTAAATCCATGGCTGTACCAACCAATAAAATTATTACGTTAATCGCAATTAACAAGAGCAATGGATTATCCATGAATGGCGTGAGCATTTGAGTGATTTCACCCGGGATATTCGCAACCGTGATTAACCAGGCTGATACCATTGCCGCAGCAACAAGAAACATGACGACACTTGTCATTTTGGCTGAGGTATTAAATGCCTTATATAATTCCTTTAGATTAATTTCCCGGTAGATGACCACTCCGACAAATAGTGCATAGAAAGCAGCGACTACACCAGCTTCCGTTGGCGTAAATATTCCTCCGCGCAGCCCAACAATAATGATTAGCGGCAGCATTAAGCCCCAAAACGCTTGTTTCGTCGCTTGCAGTATCTCCTTAAATGATTTACGCGGCAGCACTTCAATATTTTCTTTCCGGGAAACGATCCACCAAACAATTGCTAAACCTAAGCCAATGAGAAGGCCCGGAACAATACCTGCCATAAATAACTTTGTAATCGATACGCCGCTTGTCACTCCAAAAATAATCATCGGGATGCTTGGGGGAATGATTGGTGCAATGATTCCTCCTGCCGCTATCAACCCGGTTGAGCGATTCCGGTCATAACCTGCTTGCACCATCATTGGAATCAAGATCGCTCCTAGTGCTGCCGTATCTGCAACAGCCGAACCGGAAAGGCCTGCAAATAAAATCGCCCCCAGAATGGCCACATAACCTAATCCGCCGCGAATATGTCCGACAAGTGCTAATGCAAAGCCAATGATTCGTTTCGATATCCCCCCAATACTCATTAATTCTCCTGCAAGAATGAAGAACGGGATCGCCATAAGCGGGAAGTTATCGGCTCCATTAATAAAATTTTGGGCAATGATTTGACTGTCAAAAATGCCCTGGTATAACATAAGTGCGACACCGCTTGCCAGGAGTGCAAACGCGATTGGCATCCCTATGGCCATAGCGGCAAGCAATGAGCCCAAAAATACAGTTAATGTCATTACCTTCCACCACCTTGAGCAGTTTTGGCTTCTTCAGTAAACAGGATTTCTTCTTCTGATTCGACGGTTTTTATTAAGTCTTCAATTGAATCACGCACAAACCAGGCTTTATAAAGATTTCTAATAATAATACAGGCCATTAATGCGCTCACAATGACCCCCGTGATGTAAATATAAAACATGGGCATTCCTGTGACTGGAGATGGTATATGAAGATTCGCTATGGCAACCTTCCAGCTGCCATCAAACACTAACCATAGAATATAAAGCATAATTACATTGCTCAAAGTATAAAGAAGCCGTTTCTTACCCAATGATAATTTTTTGATCAATGCATCAACACCAAGATGTTCGTTATCTTTTAGTGCCCCGATCGCTCCTGAGAAACAAAGCCATATAAATAGAAAGCGTGACATTTCTTCCGACCACATGATTCCCGAGTTAAAGGCATAACGTAAAACGACATTTCCAAAAACAAGAATAGCCATCAATGCAAGCATGGAAACATTTAATATGTTTAACAATTCGCCTAACCTTTTACCTGTTTTCTTCATATATAATCCCTCCTCTGAACCTTCGTGATTTATTGCAAATGATTACGAAATATGAGACCGACAAGTGAAAACGTTTTCAAATGGTCTTATTAAAAATGTATTATCGATTATATAGAATATAGTAGATTGAATATTTGAATATTTCAACACATTTATTTATTTATTTTTTGAAAACTTCTATTTACATTTCTTTAACCTATCTAAAGCACATCCTACCGGCTTACTGCAATCCCTTTGTAAATAATTTATACAATTTCAATGGGATGGATAATTTCTAAAACTTCCCAGGAAAAAGGCCCTTGACTGTTCTTTTCTTAATCCGGCAAAAATTCGATTATACCGGCCAAGATTTTGTTCACTACTTAGCAAAATGCAGCGATCATGAGCAGTCAAGCAGCCTCTACCCTTCGTTTCAATCAAACAGGAAAATTGGGAGTGTACGCATAGTTTTCAACTACACTGCCTCTATCTTTTTTGTAAAATCGATAAGCAATGATGCTCCGGCAAGAACTAGACCAAACACGCTAAAAAGAAGCAATCCCAAAAAATAGGAGCCTGTAGACGATACAATAAAACCAATAACGATTGGAGTGATCACACCTGCCATATTGCCTGCAAAATTCATACTTCCTCCCACCGTTCCAATATGGTCACGCTGGGAAATGGCAGCGGGGATACTCCAATACAAACCAGCCCAGCGCAGGAAAAACAATGCGATACAAAGCAGTGTGACCGCCATCGCTGGTGAAGTGGATAAGGTTAACAGAAGAATGCAAGCTGCACTTATTAGTCCAGAAGCAACAAGAAGTGTGTGCATAACTGTATTAAACTTGCCGCCTTTTTTTCTCCAGGTATCTGCAATCCATCCTCCGGTTAATTCACCTATAACACCTGTACCAAAAATAAGCAAAATGGCCCCACCCACCGTTGTAATATCTAAATTTTGGGTTTTGGCAAGATAATTGGGACCCCATGTCATGAGGCCGAAAAAAATGGTATTTAAAGAATAAAAGCCGATACACATGGCCCAAAAATTACGGCTTTTCAAGTAATGTTTCATTCTGGCAGCCTTGGCGTCTTTTTGATTTGAATCGTTCTTGTATTCTTCTAAATGAGCTTTTCTAAGATATTCACGCTCTGCTTCATTCACCCTGGGATTGGTTTCCGGAGTGCCCTTTATCACCCTCCAGCTTATAAAGGCAATGACAATTGTCAGTATGCCGACTCCAATCAAGGCGCCACGCCATCCTCCCAGCCATGCCATAAAAGCGACTGTCACAGGTCCACCAAGGGCCGTTCCCAATGATGCACCGCTGTCAAGCAAGGTGGCACCACGCCCTCTTTCTTTAGAAGTCAACCAGACAGATTGTAATTTTGCCCCACTGGGAAAAATAGGTGATTCTGCAATTCCAAGGATGACACGTAATAAAACAAGCATTTTACTGGTGCTGACAAACCCGGTTAATGTTTGCGCGATTCCCCAAGCAAATGCTGAACCTACAATTAACTTATCCGGCCGATACCGATCGGCAATCCATCCAATCGGGATTTGCATAAGCGCATATCCCCAGAAGAAGGAACTTAATAACAGACCCACAATTGCAGGATCCAAAGACAAGTCCTCTTGTATTGCTGGCATTGCTACAGATAAAACAGCTCGATCGATATAATTGATCGTTGTAAGACCTAGTAAGGCAATAAATATTTGCCAGCGCACGTTTGTCGGTTTATTTAAATTTCCAGGCAACTGTAAACGATTACTTTTTGATAATTCAGATTCTACATCCGCACGTTGATTTGACATTTTTTCAACCCCTCACTGTGAAAAAGACTCGAAAGTTAACTCTATTAAAGGATGAAAGTTTAGAGCAATTGATCTCTGCGGCCTTCGACTGACGAAAGTTTTTTTGATAATGTAGTACCTTTTTCGTTACGATTGGCAATTCCGGCGGTGTTCCTCTCTCTGTTGAAATAAGAGATAGAACATAGCCGGAAGCCCTCCCGGTCAACAATTCAATGACATGACCCGGAATCTTGATTAGTGAAATGGATATTTCACTAAATTAGGAGGATAATCGCTTGCTACTGTTCATTAGGCAATTTCTTTAATTTGTAAATAAGTATTCTTTTTTGTACTTTGAATACTTAAGGCGCTTCCGCTTTTCTAGTTAATTCGCATCATAAACGACTTTTAAATCTGTAAAGAAATCCTTCGCGGTACTGCCTATGGAATAAGGACCGATTGCTGAATGTTTTAACCCACCAAATGGCGCATGCGATTCACTGACAGTTCCATTGTTTACGTGAAGCATCCCCGCCTGGACTTGACTTACAAATAAATCCTGGTAGGACTTATTTTGAGTAAAACAAGATGCTGCAAGCCCGTACTCGGTGTCATTGCATATGTCAAGTGCTTCGTTAAAGCTGCTTGCTGTCAAAACGACTAGCACAGGGCCAAAAATTTCTTCTTTAGCTATCCTCGCATCAGGTTTAACGTCAGTAAAAATAGTAGGTTCATGGAAATAACCTTGTTTTTCTTGTGCGGAGGCTTTCCCGCCTGTTACCAGTGTTGCGCCTTCTTCCAGGCCAATCTGGACATACTTTTGTGTCGTTTCTAATTGTTCCTGAGACACCAATGGTCCTAATGTAGTTTGTTTATCTAACCCATCACCAATCACATAAGCATCCGTTTTTTGTTTTAGAGCAGCTACGACTTGGTCTATATCATTCTCATTCACAATGATTCGGCTAATCGATGTACATCTTTGGCCAGTAGCCGCAAATGCAGCCGGTACGATTTGATCGATAGCATTTTTAATATCGGGGCAGTCGTAGATAATTGCGGCGTTTTTTCCGCCCATTTCAAGCTGCACTTGAATCAACCGTTTGGAAGCTTGTTCATAGATGTTCGACCCTACCCCTGTTGAACCTGTGAATGTAATTCCTTGCACCTTAGGATGATTGACTATTTGATTTCCTACACTTCTTCCAGAACCGATTATTAGATTTAATACACCCTCTGGCAGACCGGCTTTTTCAAACAACTCGACAATTTTAGCTCCCATTGCCACTGTTATGCTGGCTGGCTTAAAGACAACCGTATTTCCGGAAACCAATGCAGGGGCAATTTTTCTTAAAGGGGTGACCAATGGGAAATTCCATGGTGAAATCGCAGCGATTACACCTTTGGGAACTCTAACTGTACGAATGCTTACATTCTCACGTTCACTTGGCAAGGTGTCTCCGGATAACCTTGATGCTTCCCCGGCTGTAAAACGTACCTCGCTGATTGTTTTATTTACTTCGCCTAAAGATTCACTGAGAGGCTTGCCTTGTTCTTTTGTTAACAACTCGGCAACCTCATTTTTCTCTGATTCTAAAAGCTCAGCAAAGCGGTACAGATATTTCCCCCGATTAATCGGAGAGATTTTCGACCAGGTTTGGAATGCTTCATGAGCTGCTTCAACGGCCTTATTTGCATCTTCTTCAGTTGACTTTGGAGAGATTGAAACGATTTCCTCCGTATTTGCTGGATTTTCTCTTGTGTACGTTTCATTATTTGAAGCTGGAACCCATTTTCCTGCGATGTAGTTATTGACTGTAATTGGAGAATTCTTAATAGCTACCATATTGACACTCCCCTTATTTAATAGTGTTAATCATTGAAACTAGATCCTGGACGGTACAATTTTTCGGATTTGCATTTGCAATCCCGCTATCAAATGCTTCCTGGGCGACGACTTGGATCTCCTCAAGCGACAGTTCAATGTTGATATCCTTCAAAGTCTTTGGAATTCCTAAGTCTGTAACCAACTCTTTTACAGCGTCAACCGATTTTTCCGCAGCACTTCTTAGGCTCAAATCTTCCACTCTCTCTCCAAGCAATGCGGCGATATTTTTGAACTTCTGAAAATTAGAGCTCAAATTATATTCCATAACAACAGGAAGCAGCATGGAATTAGCTTGTCCGTGAGCAATTTTGTATCGTCCGCCTAGTGGATGCGATAAAGCGTGAACGGCGGCAACCCTTCCCCAAATAAACGCCGTCCCGGCAATCGTACTGGCCAGCATCATGTTAGAAGCAGCCTCTAAATTGGTACGATCTGCAACAAATGGTCTTAACCATTTACCAATCAACTCGATGGCATGTAAACCCAACGCCTCTGTAATGGGCTGTGCTTGATTAGAAGTATAAGATTCAATCGCATGGCTTAACGCATCCATTCCCGTAATCGCTGCGAGCCCCCTTGGCAATGTTGTCAGCAATGCGGGATCCAAAATTGCCGCTTTTGGATGTAAATGCTCACTAAGAATCCCCATTTTGTATTTTCTTTCCTCATCCTTCAATACCGCAGCATGGGTAACTTCAGATCCTGTACCCGCCGTAGTTGGGATGGCGATTACATCAGGTCCGCGGTTTGGAATTTGATTTTTCCCTTCAAATTGGTTTAAATCCCCTGGATTTGCAACTGCTATGGAAACGCCTTTCGCTGTATCAATAGAGCTTCCACCGCCTAAGCCAATGATGGCATCACAGTTTTTTTCTTTGAATAACTGTTCGACTTTTTTAACTACCCTGATTGTCGGATCGGGTTCAACCTCAGTGAAAACTTCGTATTTAATATCCCCGTTCTTAAGAATGGTTTCGATGTGGTCAAGCGCACCTGAGTTTGCGATCCCTTTATCTGTGCAAATAAGGATATTTTTATAGTTATATTTTTTAAGAATACTTGGTAATTCTTGCAGGCGTCCAACGCCAAAATGTATCTGTGTATGTAGACCAAATTCAAACGAATCTTTTAGTAAGTTCATAAGTAACCCTCCTGATCAATGTGATTTAATTATCTTTAAGAAAACAGTGTCTTTCCCACTTTCAACCCGAAACATGCCAAGTGCCCGAAAAGTAATCGCTTTCAAAAGTGCTCTTAAAATTGACTATGATATTCATCCACTTGAACAAGTTTACAAGGAGATCAGCAGAAATATCGGAATCATCCCTAAGTTCGTAATCAGTACCCAATCTCAATTCACTTCATCAATATCGGCCTTATTCAAAACTTCTGTTTAAACCGCCTCCTTCAAGGTATATATAAAATATTATCGATAATCTATTTAAAAGATAACAACTTTTGCTGTAATTGTCAAAATAATTTTAAGATTAAATACCTTTGTCTTTCCTTCTTAGCCGGATTCTTTATTTTTGAAATAATCAGTTCCTATTTCGATTAAAGTTTTGTCGTCACTTTTAATTTTTGTCATCTGTTACTCTATATAAGTTGAATTTAAAGGTTCCTATTCCTCCATTTAGTGTATTTATCCATCAAAACCCAAATAAGAGGATGAACCCATGAATAAGCAGGAAGAAATCCTTCACAAGTAGAAACGGCAATGAAACAGGCAAAATATACACGACCTACTTTTTGTTTAAAAGAGAAACAGTATTTATCCGCGAAATCAGCAAGATTCAGGGGATAGTGATTGACCGACTTAGTGTTAAATTGTAATTCTTTATCTCAACTTATATAGTTTGATTTGCAAGTCCACATTTGGAATAAATTGATATTTTTCTTTTTTTCGGCTACACTCATTATAAACGATTATCGATAAAAAAGTTGAGGTGCTTTTCCTATGGGAGAAACAATTAAAAATTATTCTTTATCTGACCAGATATCTGACCTGTTAAAGGACTCGATTATAAAAGGCGAATTAAAGCCAGGAGATCGACTCCTGGAGCTGGAGGTCGCAAAAACCTATAATGTCAGCCAGGCTCCGGTGCGCGAAGCCCTTTCCCGGCTTCGAAAAGAAGGATTTGTCATTCACCATCGTCATAAAGGTTCGTTTGTCTCCAATTTCTCTAAAAAAAACATCGAAGAAATTTATAGTTTCCGCGAAGTAGTGGAGCCTTTAGCAATCACAAGGGCGATAGAAAACTTAAAAGAGGAAGACTTAAAAGAACTTAGTCGCTTATATGAAAAAATGCTCGCGGCAGGGAAAAATAATGACCTTGATGAAGTCAGGGAACTGGATAATGCTTTCCATTCATATATTTACAAACTGGCAGATCATGAGTTTATGTATCAGGTCTGGATGGATTTGAGTTCCGTCTCCAATCGAATCTGGTATGTAACAAGCCAAATCTATTTTGAAAACCTGGATGAAATCGCCAAACTCCATAAGCCGATTTTAGATGCCCTGTGGGAACGTGATGTTGAAAAATGTATTGAGGCATTTAATAAACATATGCATTATGTGTGGGGAAGAATTCGTCAAGAAGAAAAACTTAACTAGAAGACTGTTCACATTTGCTTGTTTATTTATCAATATCAAAAAACACCGCTATTTTTGCGGTGTTTTTCCAATTATTCGGCATATTGTTCAATATAAATAAGGAGATCGGAAGTCTGAAAGAAAATTGAATTGGAGGAGCCAGATGATGAACTATTATCAAGTTGGGGCAACTAAAAGAAGGATATGTTTCAGAGTCGTTGAATTTATTATATCCTAATATGTTAGATTAAAAAATGAACGTTACCTTAAACAGATATGATACCATATATAATAGAAAGTACCATTTTTTGGGGGTGATGAATGTGTTCAAGGCAAAAATAAGGTTGCAAGGCAGACATCAAATAGAAGAAACTTCTGTCGACTTGCAGGATTCAATTGTAAATATCCATGACACCAAGATACAACTCCAGCATCTGAGATGCGACCCACCTGTATCAGGCACTATATACGGAGTATTGCTAAACTACAAAGGTGCTCTTGAAGCTTTGGGAGATCTAGTGAATGAACCTCCCTATAATCAACCTCCTGTTGCTCCGATTCTTTATATAAAGCCAGTGAATACTATTATTGGACATGGAAGTGCGATACCCCTTCCTGCTGCTATTGAAAAATTAGAAATGGGAGCCGCACTTGGTATCGTCATTGGCAAGACCGCTACAAAAGTAAGTATAGATGAAGCAATTCACTATATAGCCGGCTATACAGTTGTCAATGATGTAAGCGTTCCCCATAAAAGCGTTTTTCGTCCCGTTGTTAAGCATCGATCCAGAGACGGCTTCTGTCCTGTTGGGCCATGGATTATTGAAAAAGATGATGTGAAAAACCCTAACGATTTAACGATTCGAGTTTTTATCAACGGGAAATTGGTACAAGAGAACAATACCAGTAACCTGATCCGTCCGGTTGAAGAGCTGATACGTGATGTTTCGGAGTTTATGACACTTTTTCCAGGCGATGTGCTGTTAGTCGGTGTTCCAGAAGCCTCTCCTGTAGTCGGGAATGGTGATCATGTAAGGATTGAAATTGATGGAGTTGGGTTTTTAGAGAATACTATTTTGCCAGAGAATGATGTTTATTCAGGAGGTTTTTCAGGATGAAGCATGCGAGAGTTAGTTATGCAGGAGCCATTCATAACGCAGTATGGGTAAATGGATCAATTCAACTGAATGACAACAGAGAAGTTCAGGAAGAAGATGTCATATGGTTGCCTCCAGTTGAGCCTCGGACTGTTTTTGCTTTAGGTTTAAACTATGCTGACCATGCAAGTGAGCTTGAATTTAAAGCACCCGCTGAGCCTCTGGTTTTTTTAAAAGGCCCGAATACATTTATCGGACACCGAGCCGATACACGTCGCCCGGCTGATGCCACTTATATGCATTATGAATGCGAATTGGGGGTGGTTATTGGGAAAACAGCAAGAAATGTGAAACGAGAGGACGCCTACAAATATGTCGCCGGGTATACCGTTGCTAATGACTATGCGATTCGGGATTATTTAGAAAACTATTACCGACCTAATTTACGGGTAAAAAACCGTGATACATGTACTCCGATAGGTCCCTGGATTGTTGATCAATCAGATATTGCGGATCCTATGAATTTAACTCTCCGTACTTATGTAAATGGAACCCTCACCCAGGAAGGGTCGACCCGGGACATGATTTTTGATATTCCATTTTTAATAGAATATTTAAGTGAATTTATGACTTTAAATCAAGATGACATTATTTTAACCGGTACACCTAAGGGACTTTCTGACGTAAAAGCGGGTGATGAAATAATAACTGAAATAGAAGGAATTGGCAGTCTCTTAAATACAATTGTTGGCGATGAAGTGTTCCAAAGATCATGAAGTCGGAGGTGCAGGATGCCCCATATTACGATTGAATATACGGATAATTTAATAGATGAAGCAAACATTCCCGAACTTTTACGATCGATCAATCAAGTATTTATGGAAAGACCCAATCTTTTCCCGATAGGAGGAATAAGGACCAGAGCCATTGAACTGAAGGATTATTGTGTAGCTGATGGTACAGAAGACGATGCTTTCGTGCATACTACAGTGAAAATTGGAGCAGGCCGTTCTGAAGCAGATAAGCGCGAAACATGTGATGCTTTATTTGAAGTTATCAAACAGCATTTTTCCGAGCTTTTTGAAAAACGCTACCTGGCCTTATCAATGGAACTTATTGAATTTAGTGAAGCCGGAACCTATAAGCATAATAATATTCATAAGCGATTTAAATAGTTTAATCCAGCCTATCAAAGAACGGCAAAAAAGGAAGAGAAAGTTTAATCTCTTCCTTTTTGTTTGTTGACCTGTTCTTATTTACTCATTCATCCACAATTCCAATTGATTTTTCAACTCTTACAGATTATATAATTTTTTATAACTGCTTTTACAGTTTAATATACAGATCCTCCCCTTCAACCTTCACTTCAAAACATTTAATCGGTTTTTTTGCTGGCGGATTCAACGGCTCTCCTGTATGGAGATCAAAAGAAGCTCCATGACAAGGACAAGCAATCGTTTTATCTTCAATTAAGCCCTCCGACAATTTACATCGTGCATGGCTGCACATATTTTCAACAGCAAATATTTTCTCACCAATTTTGGTAATGGCTATTTCTCCATTCGTTGCAGAAAACGTTGTAATATCGGTTTCTGTTAAATCTGATATTCTCCCCACTTTAATAAGTTCACTCATCGTTAACCACCCCTATCGACCTCATTTATCCCACTCTAAATGCAGGTGCAATGGCCCTCTAAACACCCAACCCTTCATTTGCGGAGGATGGTCTAAATTTAAACGAAGATTGGGTATCCTTTCGAATAATATTGGCAAGGCCGTCATTCCAAGCTGGTAACGAGCGAGCCAGGCTCCCAGACAATAATGATGTCCTGTTCCAAAAGCGAGATGGCTCTTTAGCTTTTTACGATGAATATTATAGACGTTGGGATTTTCCCATTGATTTTCATCCCGATTCGCTGAAGAAACGAGTACAGCTATTTTATCTCCTCTCTTTAATTTCTTGCCTCTTAACTCCGTATCAACCGCCACTTCCCGGGGATACATTGATAAAGGAGCAACTTTTCTGAGTGACTCTTCAACTGCAGCCGGAAACAAAGTGGGATCACTTTTCACTTGATTCATCTGGTCAGGATGAGTTAATAAATCCCATACAGTTAAGGTGATCCCATCCCGGGGTTCATTTAGGCCTCCGCCGATGATAAGCTTTACATTAGCCCTTAATTCGTCAACGTTCATTTTTCCGTTTTCTACCACCGTGTGTACCATGCTAGATATGACCGACCCATCTTCCTCTTTCTGTACACGTTTTATGGCCCTATCTACCGCCTCATCCACTTCGAGTCCTGAACGACATGCCCTTGCCCATACCTCAGGGTCATTCCCATAATTGGCACAACCGTCAATCAAATCCCTTGTCCATCTTTGCATTTCTTCCTCTGTTGCGTTCTGCAATCCCAAAACCATTTTTAAGGTCCTGGCCGCAAATGGTTCAGCAAATTCACTAACAAGCTCGACTTTTCCGCGATCAATGAATCTATCAATAAATTCATTTGCCGTCTTATTCAACATGTTAGCCCATCGTTGCCTTACTACTTTTGGTTTCAATGGTTCTTCACATGCTTTGCGCAGCCTTGCATGTGCAGCACCATCCTGTCTAAGCATTGTTACACCCATTACTTTTGTTTGAAGGGATCTTGATTCATGGGCAGTATAGATCTCCGGGTGTGTATCGACATAAACAACGTCATCATACCGGGTAATGAACCATCTGTTAACGGATTCAACCCAACAAACAGGATCCTCATTACGCATTTTTTTAAGAAATGGATACGGGTTAATAGTTAATTGCTCTATCGATATGTCAGAGCCAATTCTTTTTTGGATGATCGCCATTACACAGCCCCCTTGGAATAATACACAACCTTAATTTCTCCATTATTTTTGTAAGCGATGTCAATTGGCAAAAAATTTTAGTTTTTAATCAAATTAATTTTTTTCCTCTTACTTCCTTTTTTCCAGTGTTAAAGGGGACTTCCGTTTTTTTGCTTGACTTCCCAAAATACGCTTCCTGGACTTTTGGATTATGTAATAACTCCTGTGAAGTTCCGGAAACTACAATTTTTCCATGTGCAAGTACACAGCCCCGATCAGCTACTTTTAAAGCTGCTTTTAAATTTTGTTCTACAAGAATGATCGTTGTCCCCATCTCATCACATAGTTTTCTTAGGATCATCATAATGTCTTTCACGATTAATGGGGCCAATCCCAACGACGGCTCATCCAGCATCAGAACCTTTGGTTTTGCCATAAGCCCCCGGCCAATCGCGAGCATTTGTTGTTCTCCGCCTGAAAGCAGTCCACCGGGACGATCTAACATTTGCTTCAAGCGTGGGAACATCTCAACCACATCTTCATAATCCTTGTTAATGGTTTTTTTATCCTTTTGATACCTATGGTAAGCACCTAATAACAAATTATCTTTTACTGTTATCGAAGAAAATATCTGGCGGCGTTCCGGCACTAAACAAATTCCTTTTGGGACAATCATTTGAACCCCGTCATTTGTAATCTCTTCATCCTTATAAATAATGGAGCCTTCCTTTGGCAGATAAACACCTGCAAGGGTTCCAAGCAACGTACTTTTCCCGGAGCCATTTGAGCCTACGATTGCCACAAGTTCCCCTTCCAATACTTCGAGATCAATTCCCTTCAATACATGCAGGAAACCGTGATAAGTATGGAGATTGTTAACCTTAAGCATATACTGTATCCTCCTCTTCATCACCTAAGTAAGCTGCTACAATCTTGGGGTTTTGATAGACTTCCTCCGGTGTCCCTTCACCAATTTTCACTCCATTGTCCATGACAACAATTCTGTCAGACATAGACATGACTGTTTCCATATCATGTTCCACAAAAACAAATGTCAGGCCGTCTTCCCTCATTTTCAAGATGACTTCAATGAGCTGCCTTGACTCTTCGGAATTTAAACCAGCCATTGGTTCATCGAGTAAGATTAATTTGGGATTGGACGCAGCTGCACGTGCTATTTCCAACAGTCTTTGGCTCCCATATGGCAAAGTGGGCGACATTTTATAGGCCAGGTGTGCAATTCCGACACGTTCTAAACATTCCATTGCCTTTTCCATCGTTTTACGTTCTTCCTTTACAACCATTGGGAGACGTAACCCTGCCGTGAATAGATTTGTTTTCATCGTCAAATGCGCACCTGTCATAACATTTTCAATCACAGTCATATTGCTGAATACTTCTAAGTTTTGGAACGTCCTGGTTACGCCTATCTTTGCAATTTGATATGGTTTTTTACCTGTTAATTTATGATTCTCAAAAACTACCTGGCCTGATGTACTCGGCAAAACCCCGGTTATCATATTAAACAGAGTCGTTTTCCCGGCACCATTTGGCCCGATAACGGCAAATATTTCGCCCTTTTTTACATCAAAGGACACCTCGTTTACCGCTATTACCCCTCCAAATTGTTTCGTTAAATTGTCCACTTTTAAAATGACATTTTCTCTTGTCATTGGTTTTCACCTCCGGAAGCAACACGATCTCCACCGACCTGTAACGGGGGTTGAACCTTTTCTTTTTTCTTTTTAAACTTAGAAAATAGTTTTTCAAACTGCGGGTATAAGCCGTTAGGCATATAAATAAGAGTGACCACTAATAATATGCCAAAGAACATAATTTCAAATTCTCCACCCGCACTTGGCAAGAACATTGGAACTAGTTGTTTCAGTATTTCACCCAATAATACGTACGTGGCAGCGCCGACAATAGACCCCCAGATGCTGCTTGAACCGCCAATGATCACCATTAGCAGAAAATAAATCGATGTCATTGCACCAAACAATTCCGGATTTATAAAGGTAACGTAATGCGCCAGAAGTGATCCTGACAAAGAAGCAAACATCGCACTTAACATGAATGCCTGAAGCTTATAATTCATGATGTTCACCCCAACAGCATCAGAGGCAACTTCACTTCCCTCAATGGAGCGCAATGCCCGCCCAATTCGTGAATGGATAATATTACGGGAAAAAATAAGCCCGATCATGACAAACACCCAAACTAGGTAAAAATAACGAAGATCATTGTTAAATTCAAAACCAAACAGATTGATCGTGGGAATTCCGAAAAATCCATTCGAGCCACCCGTTAAATCTTTCATTTCTTTGAACGATGTATATACGATAATACCAAATCCCAATGTCGCTAAAGCCAAGTAATGGCCTTTTAGTCTAAATGTTGGAATACCTACGATCAAGGCAATCAATGCTCCCAGGATCATGCCTGCAATCATCCCGATCCATGGAGAAAGCCCGTAAGTACCCGTTACTATTGCTGAGGAATAGGCACCAATCCCGTAAAAAGTTGCCTGACCCAGCGATATTTGACCTGCAAATCCAGTCAGCATCGTCATTCCATTACAAACCAGTGCGTAAAAACCGATCATGATAAAAATGGTAAAAATGTAGTTTGAGGAAATGAAAACAGGCATCAAAAATAATAGAACGGTAAAAATGATGGGGCCGGCCGGGCTGTTATGATAAATCTTTTTAAGGTCTTTTTTTTCCATAGAAGATTCCCCCTTACACCCGTTTTCCTGAGGCTTTCGCAAACAAACCTTCTGGCTTAATAAATAGAATGAGCAATAGCATTGAAAAACTGACAACATCTTTTGCTCCTGACGACCATAATCCCTCAGTAAATGATTCCAGAATTCCGATCACAAAGGCACCTGCAATGGCGGCCGGGGCATTTGTTAACCCGCCGACAACTGCTGCAACAAAGGCTTTTAAGCCCAGCATCATTCCCATATCATAGGAAGCACCCGAAATCGGGGACGTTACGATTCCTGCAAGTGCACCAAGACCGGCACTTGCTGAAATAGCCAAAAGCGACATTTTTTCTGGATTGATTCCCATCAGTCTTGCCGCAAATGGATTTACGACACAAGCAGTCAATGCTTTTCCGACAAATGTTTTATTAAAGAAATAGATCATCGCGAATAAAATAAGGATCGCAATACCTATGGACCAAATACTTTGTGGCAAGAGCACAGCATTCAGAAATTTTATAGGTGTATTATCGGTAAATGGTTGCAATGACTGAGGCTGAGTTCCCCATATTAATATTGCAATCCCCCGAAATGCAATCGAACAGCCAATTGTGATAATAATCAGGGTCGGCACGGATGATTTTCGTGCCGGGTGGATAGCCGTTCTTTCAAACAATGCTCCGATAACTGAAACAATCAACATACTGAAGATAACAGCTGCCCAAAGAGGCAGCCCCGCATTAATTAATGAGATACTGATCAAAGCTCCGAACATTGCGAATTCACCCTGTGCCAGGTTAAGAACGCCTGTTACGTTATAGATGATCACAAACCCAATTGCAATCAAAGCATAAATGGAACCAATCGTTAAACCGGAAAATAACAACTGTATGACCTGGCTATGGACTTCCATTGTATCCCTCCAACTTTTTCACTTAATAAATAAGTTTATATCTGTCAGAATGCTTTGAGTATATTTACCTTATTCCTCCAATACCCATTTCCCATTTTCGATTTTTATCATGACCAGGCTGTCTGGCGTCAATCCGTTATGGTTTTTTGGACTTAAGCTAAACACTCCAGCCAATCCGACGAATTCACTAGTATTATTTTCTAGATAGTCCCTGATTGCTGCTCGATCCGTACCCTTTTCTTCAAGCGCTTTAACAAGAATGTAAAATCCATCCCAAGGATGTGCACCAAACAAGCTGACAGGTTTTTTAAATTCTTTTTCGTACTCTTCCTTATAGTTTAGGAGAATTTCTTTTTGTGGATCTGTATCACTTAATTGATCTGCGACAATAAGCCTTCCTCCCGGGAAAATGACTCCATTTGCAGAATCTCCGGCTAAATTGAATATCTGTTGGGATCCTATCCCATGGCTTCCTAAAACCGGCAAATCAATTGCCAATTCCCTTATATTCTTAATGACAACTGAGGTTTCCTGAACGGTTCCCCAAACGATCAGAGCTTGTGGCTTCGCTTTCTTGACACGTGTCAATACCGGCTTGGCATCCTTAACTGTTGCCTCGAACTCATCCTCAATCACTGCTTCAATTCCGTACTTTCGAGCCGATTTTTTGAATTCTGCATGTGCTCCGGTCCCGAATGAATTGGCAACATTTAACCAGGCTACTTTACTATGACCTTTCTCTTTCAGATATTGTAAGAGCTTCTCAACTGCGTGACTATCATCTTGCGGCATTTTAAACACCCATTCCCGTGCTGTACCGTCCTCTTTTTGGTGTATTTGCCGACTGGATGCTGTAGAAATGAACGGAACTTTGTTCTGCTCCGACAAAGGAAGCATGGCTAATGCATTGCCACTTATTGTCCCGCCAATTATGGCAACAGCCTTATCCTGCGTTATCGCCTTTTTCATCGCCAATACAGCTTCATTTTGATCAGATTTATCGTCATAAGTAACCAGTTCTATTTTCTTGCCGTTAATTCCACCTTCTTCATTTTGCTTTTTGACTATCATCTTCAGTGTTTCCAGCCCTGGTTCGCCGAGCGGTGCGGCTCCCCCTGAAGAAGAAAAGATTCCTGCAATTTTAATAGTGTCGGAGTCCGATTCATTGCTGCCGGATGCAGATTTTGAATCGGAATTACAAGCAGAAATTAATAGCATACTTATCAATAGGAATATTAGCAGCCACAACTTTTTCATTTTTACACCCCTTATTTTTTTAATAGCTACATGTTGTCTATTCATTTATGTAGATTTGATTTGACCTGACAACCTGGGATCTTTGATACTTCCCAATGGACATGAAGATTTAGAGTTGAAAGAGTAACCGGAATTTCTCTTTTCCAAGCAAAACTAAGTGATAAAAATTGGTTTATGCTGCTTTAATTTTGGATCTGTTGTATTGATTTGTGCTCCAGTATGGATGTCTAACACGGTTGATGCCTCATTGAACCAGCTATCCGGTGCTTCAGCTCCCCAGAAGGTTTGGCGTCTTTTATCGTTAATTTCCCATCGTACCGGTTTAAAATCAGGATCACTGGTCAAATAGTCTCCATTATAAAGCTCAATCCGATGTCCATCCGGATCTCTTAAATAAAGGAAAAACGCATTTGATAAGCCATGGCGTGCAGGTCCGCGTTCAATATTTCCGGAGTAACCAATCGAGGCAAGAACATCGCACCCTTGAATAATACTCATCGGATCGCTTAGCCAGAAGCCGATATGATGCAGCCTCGGGCCCTTTCCGTTCATGAATGCAACATCGTGTACACTTGGTTTCCGGTGGAGCCAGGCAGCCCAAATTTTATCATCTTCAGATGCAGTGTACTCCGAACAGGCAAACCCCATTTCATTAATATAGAAGTTATAAGCTTTTTCTACATCAGGTACCGTGTTATTGAAATGGTCAATCCGCTGGACTTTGGCACCTTTATATAAGTCGTACCGTTGAAGCATTCTCTCGACTGCGTCCATCTTAGCAAAGAACTCCAGTGGTAATCCTGATACATCCTGCACCCTTAAAGCACGGCCTATTGCATGTTGTTTTCCTTCTTCGACCCATTTTGTTTGATATCCCCTTCCGCTGAAAAAGACCGCTAAAGCATCAAGATCCGCTTCCGAAAAGACCTTGTAGCTCATTACTTCAACACTGGGCGCATCGGCTTTTTTCAGTACCAAACTATGGTGGCAATGTTCCTCAAGTCCACGTAAAAATATTTGTGAACCATCTGATTCTGTCTCGATAAAGCCTAGCCCGTTTATATAAAAATCACGAGACTTTTCAAGATCAGTTACATTGAGAATCGCCCGGGCGGCACGAATAATATTGAAATCCATGACCTTTCCTCCTCGTATATTATGTGTTCGTGATATCCGCATTTTTGTTGGCGCCTACATTACTAAGGAAGCTGCTAATTCTTTCTTTTAATTCGTCCTTCGGATAATTATCAAAATAAGTCATGCCCATTCTGACCGGATCTCCAAAGAAATAATACTCGTAGTGCATTTGCCTGCTGCCAAAAGCGCTCATTGTCATATCCCATGCTAAACGGAATAACTGGACACGCTCGTATCCCTCCAAATTTTTACTTTGTAAACCACGGTGGATCAATTCGCCGATTTCTTTGTTTTCAAAATCCGCTTGAGTTGGAATTCCCATTAAACCCGATGCACCAAGAACCCGCAGAATTTCGACTAGACGCGGATATATTCTAGGATACCAGTTGCGTGCGGCATCCAATGCATCGTAATCTGGCGTCATTGTTCCCCATTTATCAAGCTTCGCATTATATTCTGCACGATATAAATGAGATTTCATTGCTTCCAGTGTTAACATGATTTCTGTTCCTTTGTCCTTCACATGCTGGAATTGGTCAATGCCAATTGCATCCATTAAGGAAAGTGCCACACCGAGTAAAAATTCTGTTTTTATGATGTTCTTGGCAACAACCTGATGCGACATATGGACAACGGCATTGGTCTCACGGAATGCCCGGTTGCAGATCGATGAATTTCCACAAACAAAAACGCGATCCCACGGAACGAATACGTTTTCAAACGAAACAATTGCATCCCCTTCTTCAAACCTGGAGGATAAAGGGTGATCCCAGGAATTCCTTCCATAATCAAATGATTCCCGGCTGATGAATTTGAGCCCGGGTGTATTATTCGGAATCGCAAATGCTAAAGCATACGGATCGTCTTCTGCCCCGGCCCTATTGACAGTAGACGGGAAAACAAGAATTTCATCTGTAATTCCACCTTGTGTAGCTAACAAGCGAATTCCATCGACGATAATCCCTTCATTGTTTTTTTCAACCAGATGCAAAGCAACATTCGCATCTTTCTGATCGTGCTGGGCTTTTGCCCGGTTTACCTGCGGGTGAATGAGTGTATGGGTTAAGCTGATATCGTTTTCTCTGGCACACTCATAATAATTCCTGGCATTTTCCGCGAATCGTTGATCTGCCTCGGCGAATAAGTCATTAGCCATGCCCATCGCCATAACTTCGGCATTCAGATAATCCGGTGAACGTCCCATCATCCCTCCAGAAATTAGAGCCCATTCCTGGATCGCTTCACGTCTGGCAATAAGGTCACCAATGGTTCTTGGCTGGATGAAAGTCATTCCGACCTTGTTCCCGGTAGTCGGCGATGTATAAAGCATTTTTTCCGGCTTTTCAAACTGGATATCATAAAGGTGGGCCATAGATTGAACTGCCCCATTTAATCCGGGATGTTCCGTTACATCTTTTACTCTTTCACCGTGAATATAAATATTGTTATTAGCCTTCTTCAATCTATTAATATATTCTTTACCTGTTTTTGCAGGCATATGAGATCCCCTCGCTACTTCTGGTTTTATTTTTTCTTCCCGAATTGGGGAATATGATGATCGCCAATCGCTACATGGATGACCTTTGGCTCTGTATAAAACTCAAACATTGCGTAATGCCCGCCTTCTCTTCCAATTCCGCTTGCTTTTGTCCCGCCAAATGGTATCCGGAGATCCCGGACATTGTGTGAATTTAGCCAAAGCATTCCAGCATCAACCGCCTGTGCAACCCGATGCCCCCGCTTAATATCGTTCGTCCATACATAACCAGCCAAACCATATTCTACTGCGTTTGCCGCAGCAATTACTTCTTCTTCTGTTTCAAACTCAATCACTGCCATTACTGGCCCAAAAATCTCATCCTGGCAGACCTTCATATCATTTGTTGCATTCAATAAAAGTGTTGGCGGGACAAAATTGCCTGCTTTTACTTCTTCAGGAACGACTCCTTGAACTACCTGGCAGCCTTCTTTAGCGGCAAGTGCGATATACTCGGATACTTTTTGATAATGGTTTTTCTCAATCAAAGGGCCAAGCTGTGTAGAAGGATCCATTGGGTCGCCTATTTTAATATTTGATACCCGTTCCTTTAATTGTTCAACAAATTCGTCCTTAATGTTCTTATGGAGAAATAATCGGGAGTTTGCTGTACATCGTTCTCCATTGAATGAAAAAATTCCCCATACTGTTGCATCAATAGCTCTTTCAATATCTGCATCCTCGAACACAATGAGCGGTGATTTCCCCCCGAGTTCCATGGAAGTTTTCTTTAAGGAATCGGCAGAGTTTTTAATTATCGTGGACCCGGTCACCGTTTCACCGGTAAACGAAATGGCTTCAACATCGGGATGTGCCACTAAAGCAGCACCAGCTGTTTCACCAAATCCATGAACTACATTAAAAACTCCTTTCGGGATTCCTGCCTTATCGATCACTTCTGCCAATTTATTCGCTGTCAATGGCGATAATTCTGCAGGCTTTAATACAACCGTATTGCCAGTTGCCAAAGCAGGTGCGACCTTCCAGGTTTCCAACATAAATGGAGCATTCCACGGAGTGATTAATCCTACTACTCCTAATGGTTTATATACCGTGTAGTTGATAAATTCCTGGTCCACCTGGTACGCCTCTCCATGAAGCGTTGACTCAACCATTTTTGCATAAAAGCGAAAGTTTTCGGCTGCCCGTGCTACCATATTTTTGGTTTGGCTAATCGGCAGGCCGGTATCTAAAGCTTCTAAAACAGCAATTTCAGCAATTTCTTCATCGATTACGTCAGCGATTCGATTAATATAGGTCATTCTTTCAGATAGTTTCATATTTCCCCAGCTGCCATGAAACGCAGATTTTGCTGCAGCGACTGCCTTTTTGATATCCTCCTGCCTGCCTTCTGCTATGTTATTGATGGGGGTATTTGTAAATGGATTAATATTTTCAAATACAGCACCCGATTCTGCGTTTACAAACTCCCCATTGACGTAAAGCTTAATATCTTCGACTCTTATATGATCTGTCTGCTTATTTTTTTGTGTAACTTCACTCATCAAAGCTTTTCACTCCTTTTACCCGAGAAATTTCGTAGAATTCGACATCAATTTGCCGAAATAATGTCTTCTAGTTCTACATATTTTTTAAGTACTTCCCGAATTTCATTTTGCAGTTCCTGTGTTGGAAGGTCCATTGGCAAGCGCAATACTGGCTTGATTTTCCCCATCATACCTAAGGCTGCTTTTAACGGGGCAGGGTTTGTATCTTTAAACAAGACATCATTTAATTCCATTAACTCAAAATGCAGATCCTGGGCCCGCTTTACGTCTCCTTCATTCCATGCATCATAAATTTCCGCTACCTGTTTCGGCACTATATTTGCTGTTGCACTGATATGTCCCGCACCGCCGATTGCAAGCATCGGGAAGCAAAGCAATTCAATTCCTGAGTATAGCAAAAAGTCCCTTCCGCATTTCAGCAATACCCGGTTTACATGTTCAAAATCTTTATTGGATTCTTTTACACCGATAATATTCGGACAATCATTATTTAACCTGGCAAGCGTATCCACATGTAAGTTTGTCGCGGTACGACCTGGAATATTGTAAATAATAATTGGAATGGAAACCGATTCCGCCACTTTTTTAAAATGTTTATATAAGGCATGCTGGGACGGTTTATTGTAGTAAGGAACGATGACCAATGCTGCATCTGCCCCAATTTCCTCTGCTTTTTTGGTTAAATATAGGGTTTCTTCGTGGTTTGTCGACCCCGTGCCAGGAACATATGGAACCCGGCCGTTAACTGCCTTCGCAGCCGCTTCCATGACCTTTACTCTTTCTTCTGCCGTTAAAGAGCTAGGTTCACCTGTTGTACCTGTTACCGAAATTGCATGGCTTCCACTTTCTATATGCCAGTGAATAAGCGATGCAAGCGTTTCGAAATCCACTGAGCCATCCTCATTAAATGGCGTGACAATTGGGGCAATTGAACCCCTTAATCTCTTTTTTACATCAGCATATTTACTCAAATGCATTCCACTCCTTCTTCTAAGTAGGTGAAGTTTTAAAATTTAAAAAATTCTGAAAGCCCTTTCATTTATAAATTAACATGTGATATGGTATATGAAAAATATTAATAATGTTGGTTTTCTATACGAAAAAAATATGCTCCCGAGGAGATGGAGGAATGTATGGATATTAAACAACTGCATTATTTCTGTACCATTGTGGAGGAAGGCCAAATAACACGCGCTGCCAAAAAACTTCTAATGGCACAGCCCCCGCTTAGCCAGCAGTTAAAACAGCTTGAGGAAGAACTTGGAGTTATCCTATTTGAAAGAACAGGGAAACGGATGGAATTAACTGTCCAGGGGAAGATCTTATATAAAAGGGCTATTTCTTTGCTTAACCAAGTTTCTGAGACGATTGTGGAGGTAAAGGAAAGTGGAGAAGGAATTAGTGGAACAGTTTCAATTGGAACAGTCCAGACATGCTTTTCTTATTTACCTCAGAAGCTGCTTGAATTTCGTAAGATATATCCTCATGTGACCTTTCAGCTAAGGTCCGGGGATACATATCGTGTAAGCCAACTAGTCAAGAACAGGGAAACGGAAATTGGGATCGTACGTTTCCCTTTAGAGATGGAGGGTTTTTCAGAAATCCGCCTTCCTATTGAACCATATGTCGCTTTATATCCAAGGGCGTGGGGAACAGAAAGCGGTCTCCCAACCTCTATTAAAATGAAAGAGCTTACGGATGTTCCTCTATTATTACTTCATAGAGTCAATGGCATTGGCCAATTTGAATTAATTGTCAATGAATGCAAAAGGCATGGTTTTAATCCGAAAGTTATATGCGAATGTCCGGATGCTTCGATTCTGTTAACTCTTGTCGCCTCAGGAATCGGAGTAACCATTGTGCCAAAATCAACGATATTACTGCACCATCTGGATACTATATCGATCGTCGAACTTGAGGATTCCTCCATCCAATCAGAATCATCCCTGATTTGGTTAAAAGAACGTTACATTTCAAAAGGTGCCAGGCATTTAATTGAAATGTTTTTGGATGACAGGCACTATAATGCAAATTAACTTCCTTTAGTCCATTATGTTAGCGTAATAATCATTCATTCTGAGCTTTTGTTTGAGGACAAGATGGAGGCTTTTCTCATATGTTTTCGATTCCTACGCTTTTCTCGAACCAAACTTTGAAAGGCGAAACGTTTGGCCTGGTTATACAAATTTTCTGGCTGAAACCACTGTTTGTATGAGTTGATTTGTTTTATATAGCAGATTCGAAAAAAACGCCTTTTTCATCTTTTTCTCACACCCTCCAGAACAACATGCTACCTTATATTTATTTTATTATACAAACAAGTGTTCTTTAAAGAGTTACCCTGAGCTAACAAAAAGAAGCCGATTCATCCCCCACCTTCACTACGCTTAGAGGAGGAGGTCTTCTTGGCTAAATGATAAAAACAACCTAACATACACTGAAAACAAGCAGAATATATAATTTCTTCATCATGGTTCAGGATCTAGAAATAAGGCTGCAAAGTTTCAATTGATTGCAGCCAACAGTCGTTCATTTAAAAATTCTTAAAAAATTTGTCCCCAGTATTTTTTCGATATCTAGATCTTTGTAACCTCTATTCATCAAGCCTTCGATCAATTTGGGCAGGTTTTGATGGCCTTTTATTACATCAAAAGGTTTTCGCGGCATACTGGCTAAAACATCCGGAGAGACATATTTAAAAAGTTCTTCGCATAAATCTAGACCAATTCCAACATGATCAATACCTGTTAATTCAACGATATGATCGATATGTTTGTTTTGGCGTCACTTTTATCGTTTTCGCGTCTATTTTTCTAGTTTTGTCGTCTCTCTTTATCGTTTTGTCGTCTCTTTTAATTCCAAGTATTGACCGATTTGTGTTAGATGCAATTCTTAATCTCAACTTATATAGTATGTGGATCTACCTGTCCCATAGATTGTTACACTGGTTCGTTCATTTCAACTTGCGCTAAATCACCAGCTGCTTTCACACGAATACGGGTGGCGTTGCCAGGCATGTAAGCAAGCGGAACATCCTCCACGTCTACAATCACAAGGCTCTCAGGATCAGCACCGGCATTGATCGCTTCCGACATCGCTTTTTCTTTCGCCAGTTCTAACGCTTTTTCTCTTCCTATCTCTGCTAAAGCAAATACCTTTTCAATTTGTCCGCTAACCTGGGCGATAGCCGCTCCTATCGCATTTGCTACCCCTGAATGATGCGGCCGCAGGACCTCTGATGCTCCTTTTAATTCTTCCGGGAGTAAAATACTGCCTCCGCCAACGAGTATCACTGGTACCGGAGCTGCGCTTGTTTTCATTTTATTAATCGCTTCTTCTACCATTTCTAAGATTCTAAGATAAACTCTATTTAATAAATCCATATCCAGATGAGCAACTTTTGAAGGATCACCTAGATTTACTTTTCCAAGCGCCACGGCAACATCAGTTGTAGTTAAGGTATCTCCTCCAAAAATCAAGCTTTTTTCCGGGAGGCGGTACCCGACACTATCTGGTCCTACCGTGAACTCGCCATTGTCTTGGATCCGGATGATTGTTCCTCCGCCAAGCCCAATGGAAATAAGATCAGGCATGCGGAAGTTTGTTCGGGCTCCGCCAATCTCTACTGCCAGGGAGGATTCCCTCGGGAACGATTGAACCAATACACCAACATCCGATGTTGTCCCTCCAACATCCACGACAATCGCATCAGAGAAATCACTCAAATAGGATGCTCCCCGCAAGGAATTCGTCGGACCGCAAGCAATCGTAAAAATCGGGTATTTCACAGCATAGTCTACAGACATCAATGTGCCATCGTTTTGTCCAAAAAAGACTTTAGCCTCAATACCTTCATTTTTTAATGCGTTAATAAATCCGTCCGCTGCCGTTTTCGCGACGTTTACAACGGCGGCATTAAGGATCGTCGCATTTTCCCTTTCCAGTAATCCTACTGAACCAATTTCGGATGATAAGGAAACGGAAATATCGTCTCCGAGCACTTCCCCTAAAATCTCGCTTGCTCTTTGTTCATGTTTTTGCGAAACAGGTGAAAAGACAGAAGTAATGGCGATGGAATCCACTTTCCCTTTGATTTCTTCAGCAATTTGATACAAATGTTCTTCGTCTAAAGTAACGATTTCCCGGCCATCGAATTCATGTCCGCCACGGATGAGATAGACATATTTTCCGAGTGCTTCGCGAAGGTCCTCAGGTAAGCCGATCAGAGGCTTGACCGCTAGTGTGGCAGGGGCGCCAATCCGGATAGCGGCAATTTTATTCAATCCTCTTCTTTCAACGATTGCATTGGTACAATGGGTTGTTCCAAGCATCGCATACTTGATTTGCTCCCTGGGAACATTCGCGTCATCAATGATTTTCTTCATGGCCGTATAAATTCCTGTTGCCACATCTTCGGTTGTAGCTGATTTTGTTTCAGACACCTCTTCCCATTCCGTCCGCATCGACTACCGGCAATCCAAGCGTTGCCGCAAGCGCAAGGGGCAGCATCGAATTTAATCCGCCTGCTTCTATCGGCATCGTTGCGAAGATTTCTTTTCCTAAATAGGATTCAAGGTTTTTAAAGGCATTTATTGCTTCTTCACCGCTCGGAGCTTTTTCAAGCATAACCGTTGGAGCTCCCATCATCGCAGACGGTACAACCAGGGCATCATCAGGCACTTCATCGGCGTTCAACAAGGTGATTTCCCCATGCTCTTCAATGGCCTGCAATGCCATTAGTTTTCCAATGTAAGGATCGCCACCTCCACCAGTACCGAGTAAGGCAGCTCCGACCGCTATATCTTCAATTTCCTGTTTTCCTAACTTTCTCATTTCTTAAAAACCTCCAATATTCCGAGAATTTATGAAGCGATTTTTTCTTTTACCATTTCTTCGTACAATTCACTTTTTAACCTTTCTTTATCCTGAACTTCCAACACAGGAATATTTACATACCGAACAGAGGCTAAATTGCCGTTTACACCTAATGTTTTGCTTATGTTTTCAAGCATCGGAACAACGTTAGGTAAAACGGTAACATTAGTGTTTTATGAATAACACTTTTCAAAAACCGTGAATTGCTTAATCGCTTCAAGATCCGGTTGATAGCCGATGCCAGGACTATCGGGGACGGTGATCATTCCATTCTTGACAACCACCTCTGGTTCAATGATATCCCGGTCCCAATAACGGGAAGAGCCCGCCGTATCACCAGGCATGACAAAATTCGCAAGCGTCGTTAACGCAATATTATGGGCCCTGCCAATCCCTGCTTCGAGCATGCCGCCACACCAGACCGGAACATTATGTTTCTGGCATAGATCGTGGATCCGTTTAGCCTCTGTTAATCCTCCGACACGTCCGATTTTGATATTGATAATTTTGCAGCTTCCAAGTTCAATCGCTTTCCGGGCATCCTCAGCGGAATGGATACTCTCATCAAGACAAATCGGGGTTGCAATCTCCTTTTGCAGCCGGGCATGGTCGATGATGTCATCTGAAGCTAACGGCTGTTCAATCATCATTAAATCAAATTCATCCAGCGCTTTTAATACATCAATATCCTCTAACCTGTAGGCTGAATTTGCGTCAGCCATAAGTGGAACACTTGGAAAATGTTTTCGTATTTCACTCAAAACCTCTACATCCCAGCCCGGTTTAATTTTCACTTTCATTCTTTTATAGCCTTCATCAACGAAGCTTTGAATTAATTGCAGGAGGTCGTCAACCGTTTTCTGGATACCGATGCTTATGCCGACTTCAATTGCTTTCTTTTCCCCGCCGAGCGCTTTTGCGAGGGGGATTTCTTTTCGTCTGGCAAATAAGTCCCACACAGCCCCTTCGATCGTGGCCTTTGCCATATTGTTTTTACGAATGAAGGAAAGAAGATCAGACACTTCATCGGGGTGTTCTATATCTTTCTTCAGTACACTGGGGATGATAAAGTCTTCTAGCAGATGCCAGTTCGTTTTCAATGTTTCCTCATTGTACCAGGGGGAATGGAATGCGACGGATTCCCCCCAGCCGCTCATCCCGATTTCATCCCTGGCTTCAAGCAAGAGGAACTCTTTATCTTGAAATGTTCCGAAGCTTGTCGTAAACGGAAATTTCATTTTCATTTTTACGTGGCGCAAAGTGACTTCGCTAACTTTCATTTTTGTTACCGCCTTTTTACTTGATTTAGATTGAGCACGTGTTTTTTAACGAATAGATAATCGTGGACAGTTCCCTCTTTTCGTTTGAGCAAGGAGACAATCGCATATCCTTGCGCAAATAAGCTTTCGAAGATATATCGCGTACGAAAACGCCAATCGATGGCAAGACTGGGATTTTTTCTTTTGATGTCCTGAAAATTGGCAGGGATTGGCACAAGTATCGGAACATCACTGCCCGTAATGTTCCGGAGGCTGTCCTCGATGTGAATCAATTCCGGCAGCCCTTCCTCTGTTGTTTCCGATTGAAAAATGGATAGAGCTTGATCAGCCTGAATCGTTAGCGGCTCCAAAACATGAGGGCTATTAATCCACCATTCCACTTTCAAACGATCAGAAGGAAGTCCGTGGTTCAAACTGTCCTCCATGTCCCCATAGCAATTTTCCAGATAAGCAGAGCAGATGGCCTGTAATTTGGATACATTCAAGTAGGCATTCCGGCTTTCAAGCGGATCATATGTCCATGTGATTAAGTCATAGCCGATTTCCTTCGCGATCTTTTTTTGCTCCTGTTTCAAGATGGCTCCAATCCCTTTTTCTTGATGATTTGGATCGATGCCAAGCATGTGGGAGCAAAGATAGCTTTGCCCTTTCGCAAAGCCGGCAAAACTGTAGCTGAATCCGACCATCCCATCCTTTAAAAAAGCACCTAACAAAAGTCCGCCATTTTGGGAAGCGGTAATCGTTTGATGAAGCGGAAGCGGATCCATATTCCATATCTTTTTTTCAAGCAGTTGAACCAGCATCAGATCCGTTACATCTGTTAAGGTGCGGATTTCAATCGCGGCACTCATGATCCCTTCCCCTTTTCATATTTCGTTAATGTGTTCAACACCGTTCGGGCAAGAATTTCAATTCCAGGGTATAAGGCTTCGCGGTTAAAACTCATATTGGGGTGGTGAAGTCCAGGCTGTAAGTCACAGCCAAGTCCAAGCATGGTAGCTTTAACATGCGGATTTTTCAGCGTATAAAAGTGGAAATCCTCTCCGCCTGAAGTAATGATTGGATTCTGCAGCTTTTTTTCACCCAACGTCTCGATAATCGCCTGTTCCATAAAACGCTGGGCTTCTGGATCTATCTTGGCCGCGGCTATATCTGCTTTTGTCTCCAGTGTAATCGTAACACCGTTGAGTTTCGCCAAGTACTCTGTTATTGCTTCAATTTTTTCAGTTAGCTCGCTCATTACTTCGTTGGTCTGCGCTCGTAAATCGATACTAAACGATGCTTTTCCAGGGATGATGTTCCCTGATTCACTGCCGGCTTGGAATCTTGTCAGTTTCGCCGTATGAGGAACCATTGGATTTAAATGAATGTTCTTTATTTCATGGACAAGCGACGCTCCAATTTCAATTGCATTTTGCCCAAGGTGGGGACGGGCCCCATGTGCATCCTCACCAATAATTTCCCCGCCCATAAACTTCGCTGCTCCGTGGTAAATAGCGGGAACTGCCTCGCCGTCGTTTAATTCTTGAATCGGCCTAAGATGGACACCGTACAAAAAGTCGACCCCATCAAGCACGTGTTTTTCGATCATTTTTAACGCACCGGCCCCCTTTTCCTCGGCAGGTTGAAAAATGAATTTCAGCTTCCCTTTAGATGGCAGGTTCATTTTTTGCAGAAGGAGCATAGTTCCAAGAAGCATGGTCATATGGGCATCATGGCCGCAAGAATGGACAGCTTGAAATTGACCGTCTACTTCCTGCCAAAGAGCATCCATATCGGTTCGTAAAGCCACACACGCATCGCCAGTTCCTGTCTCGACAATGAGTCCGGGACAGTCATCAAAGGTTTGGATGATGAACCCGCGTTCCTGTAAAAAGTGCGCAATATATTCCGTTGTTTTGTATTCATTCCAACTAATTTCGGGGTGCTTGTGTAGATATTCGAAAACGGTATCAAGCGTCGGTTTAAGCTGTTGGATATATTCTTTCATTCTCTCTTTCCTCCATTTTGGACAAAAAAGTAATCCCCATTTAATTTTTCGTATTGATCCTTGCGTTTTTGAAATCGGTCCTTGTCCTTGACTGAGACACCAGCGACAACAGCATTTAAAAAGGAAAACAGGGCTGGTGTAGCATCTATCGTCGACTTTTCAGGTGAATGAATCGAAATGAGAACATCTGCATAATCTCGAATCGGAGCAACAGGTGAATCTGTAATACCAATCACAAAAGCTCCTTGTTCCTTAGCCAACTGGGCAACCTTAATCGTTTCTTTTAAGTAACGGTGAAAGGAAATCGCGATAAAAGTTGAATTGTGATTCATTTCACTTATCGTAAGTATATAATCATCGGTTTCGGGACGAAGTAGTTGGACGTTTCCCCTGGCCAGGCCAAGGGTAAAAGTTAACCAGCTTGCAGCCGAAAAAGAAGTCCTCATTCCTGAAATATAAACTTTATCTGTTTGGATAAGTTGGTCGACAGCCTGATCAAAATCTTGCTCCCGTATGTTTTGAATCGTTTCCTGGATGTGCAGGCGATCCTGTTCCATTGCTTTTGCGAAAAAATGGGGCTGTTCCGCTAACTCCAGCTTACTAGAAAAAAACTGTCCGAGACTGCTACTCTTTGAAAGAAGCTGCTCGCGGACCATTTTTTGAAGTGCCGAAAAGCCTGATAATTTGATTGAATAACAAAATCGAATCACCGTTGTTTCACTTACTCCGGTTTGTATTCCTATCTCAGTTGCCGATTTAACAGCAAAATCCCTGGGGTTTTTTAACAAATAGTTAGCGACTTTCTGTTGGGCCTTTGAAAGCTGATTATATTCTGTTTGAATTGTCTCTGTTAGACTCATAGATTTCACCTTTATAAAATGAAGTTTATGCTTTTTTAAAACATTTTTTGAAGTTTATTCTTCATAAAACCAAACCTATCACAATTCACAGAAAAGTACAACAATAATTCTGAAAATTAAAGACAGACTGCCTAATAAACAGTCTGTCCTACTCTAACGCTTATTTTAATTTCTTTTGATCAAACATGTAACGGTATACCGGTAATTCCTTTCCAACCTCTGATGGGACATACCCAAATGTCACATAGCTGTCAATGGATTCAGGTTCTAGAGACAAGGACAATAGGTTATTTTGCGGTTGTCCAGATGAGAAGATATACGTTCCTTTCGGGAAAACCAGATGTTTTTTGACTAACTCTGTTTGCACTTCAACCAGTTGCTTTCCTTCATACTCCTCTGAATTTTCTTTGCCCTTCACATGGTAGGCTTCGACTGGAAGCTCCATATCTTTTGGGAGTTGATACCCTTTTAAGCCTTGATTCTCAAGCTTCGCTGCCACTTCCCCATATTCAGGTTTGACGATATATGCAGTGGGCCTTTCCCTTGTCAATGTTGGTTTTGATTCGGTTGCACTAAAATAGTTGACTGGAATATCCTTTACAGTTCCTGTGGCGATATCCACCATTTCAAGCGTTTCGTTGTCAAGTTCTGTTGTTTCACTGTTAACAATGATTGGATCATGGTCATTTGAAAGAAGCCCTTTCTTTATAAGCTTGGCCCGTTCGATAGCAACAGTTGTTTTCACTTCTCTGGCATTCTCTGCTGTTTGTCTCAAAATATGTTCGTGCGTCGCAATTTGGGCTGCAACACGTCTGCTGAAATTTTCTCTGCCAATGGAAATTCCGCGGCTTTCAACCAGGAAAGAAAAGGCGGTTTGTAATCCAAATGCATTTCGGCCAATTCGTGCTTCTGGACCCCCTTCGTAAATGTCAATCTCCCCTTTTGTCACACCCGTTGTATAATAGCGATCGCCTGAGAACCCGTTCTCTTCTAATTTGTTTAACGTAGGATCAACATAGAGCTTATCCGACATGGTTCGAATTCTTTCAGGAATGTTTAAGTTTCTGCCAGATAAAAGAAGGATGTCATGATATTTCAGCAAGCCCTTTTCACCAAATTGATTGAAGGAACTACTGTATGGTGTATATTCGTGGGCATCAATCACAACCTCTGGTGAATAGCGGTTGAATTCCTTGTGGATCGCTTGAACCTCTGGAGATTCTAATTTAACATGGTCTCGATTCCCATCAAGTCCATTCGCAAGCTGACGTTTAAAGTTATAGGATCCATCTGGATTCACACGAGGAACGACAATGACGTTAATTTGGTCCAATACCTCTTCTCCCAATTCTCCAGTCAGACGATTAGCTATTGCAAGAATCGACTCCCCGCTGGCAGGCTCATTTCCATGGATTTGACTCTGAATCCAAACAGTTGGTTTACGAGACATGAAGCTTGGTTTAATTGCTTTATCTTTTGTAAAATACAAAGCTGGAATTTCCCGGCCGGCTTGTGATTCGCCAATGTTTTTAACAGATACATATGGACTTTTTCCTTCTAGCTCCTGTATGTAAGCAAGCATTTCTTCCTGGCTGGTAAAAGCCTCTTCCCCTTTTGTAAAAGCTGGAGTTCCATCCGTCACCTTAACATCTGGAAATAGGTGTTGTACTTGCTCAGGTTGGCTGTAAGTCTTGCCATAATACGGCGTATCGGCACTTGCAACTGGTGCTAACAAAAAACTGGCTGTCAATAAAAGTGGAATAGAACCTTTCCGAATACTATTTTTCATAGAATGCCTCCTCTGCTTCTTCATTCTTATTATAGAGAAGAAATAATATATTTTCAAAAAATTCTGAATAGTATTTTAGCCTTATGTATTTACATTTTTGTAATAAAGTTAACATTTCTAGGAAAAAGGAATTGCTGTTTTCTACTAGATATAAGATGATTCTAGTAATGTTCTCCTGGATAAGCAGGGTATTTGATAGAACAAATCCACCCTTTGAAGGATTTTTACATTCTAGAAAATATTTTCCAGGTGCATTATTAGTTCGGCAGATCTAACACGGTTTGACTACCTTTGCATATTCTTAAAAACCTCCTGTCTACCAATTTGCTTGAAACGTAAGCGTCAAATAATCCCCATTGGACAAAGCTTTTCATAATAAGGACAAGGTAGAGCGTTTTAATGGGGTCATCCAGGGGTTTCTTAATGAGGCAGAACTGGAGATACCGAAAACATTGGATCAGCTCAACACATGGTTTCAGGTATGGCTCAGTGAATGCCATCAAAATAAGCCCACTCCGCATTGGAGGCGACCAGCCAGGAGACAGCGTTCCGGAGCGTCTCAAAAGCGCTCCGCTTCGTGGATCAGGAGGTTCTGGCCAATGCCTTCCTTGACTATGAAGAACGGAAAGTGGATAAGTCCGGATGTATCAGCTTTATGGGCAAGAAATATGAGGTGGGCCTCTCCTTCATTGGCCGGAAAATTCAAGTCATTTACGACCCTGCCGGTATCACCGAAGTGACCATCGAATTCGAAGGGCATCCATCTTGGAAAGCCCGTGAAATGTTCATTGGGGAGCGTGCAGGCAAACGTCCGGCACTGCCCGATCATTTACTGCCTGAAACGGCAGATTCCTCCCGCTTGCTTCGCGGAGCTGAACGGAAGCACGAAGAATGAAAGCAGGTACAGGCTCCGGCGGTTTCCTACCGAATGGTTCGGAAGGAAGAGAACGTCCATGTTTGAGGCATTCTTTGGACTAAGCCATTCTCCCTTTTCCCGCGATATCCCGACGGATGATCTGTATCACTCTGTTATGCTGGAAAAGACGTTGGGCAGGTTGGAATATGCGGCAGAACGGCAGCTCTTTGCGGTGATTCACGCGGGATAGGAAAAACCACGGCGATTCGCCGGTTCACGGAAGGATTGAATTCAACCAAATTTTCAATCCTATACGTATCGGATTCCAAGCAGACGCCCCGTAACTTTTATAAAGGGGTCCTGGAACAACTGGGATGCGAATCCAAGTTTTATTGGGACAATGCCAAAAGATAGCTTCATCGGGAGATCGAGCTAATGCGGGGAATTCATCGTATCCAGCCCATCGTCGTTGTCGATGAGGCCCATTTGCTGGATCGAGAGATGTTGGAGGAAGTTCGCTTTTTATTAAAATTTAAAATACATGAACAAAGCCCCATGGCGCTTATTTTAGTTGGACAAAATGAACTATGGGATCGCCTTAAACGACCACCTGCTATAGCAGGTGGTCGTTTAAGTTTTGTTTTTAAAAAACTTTCTAAATTTACCATAGCCATTAGATTTAACGGATAAAAGTGCAAATTAATATATTGCGTTTTTACTTAATATTATCCTTCAGATTCCAAAGTAACATACATAGCGCGTCCGGCACCAAGTCCTGCAACCAGCAAGCATACACAAACTGCTATTAGCAATAACAACGGGATGGTCCACGCCTGGGTGATATCGTAAATGTACCCAAAGGAGACCGGACCGAGAGCACCAAGAATATAACCAAAAGATTGAGACATACCTGATAGCTCTGCTGCTTGCTGCGCATTCCTTGCCCGTAAACCGAGAAACGCGAGTGCCAAACTGATACTGGCTCCCTGACTTAATCCTATGAATATAATCCAGAGAACAATGAACTTTGTTGAACCGCTAAGTAATCCAACTAACCCAATAATATCAAGCAGAACGATAACAACGACAATTACCTTCTGATTTTTTAACATATCAGAAAAAATAGGTACAAGAAAGGTGGCCGGCAGTCCTGAAAATTGCATAAATGAAAGCAGCCAGCCTGCCGAAGAAACGCTGTATCCTCTGTCAATCAGAATCTCTGGAAGCCATGCTACCAATACAAAAAATATAAATGACTGAAGCCCCATAAAAAAGGTAACTTGCCACGCAAGCGGGGAAAGGAGCAGTCCTCCTAATTGCGGTGTGGTGCCAGCAGAGTGACTTGGTTTTATAAAACCACGTAATTGAGGCAGCCATAATAGGGCAGCAAGAGCAGCCATAATAGCCTGGCAAGCCAATATACCCCGCCAACCGATACTAAACTGTTGGTTTAGCGGTGAAATGAGACCCGATGATACTGCAGCACTAAGCACCATAATCGTAGAATACACACCGGTTAATAGTCCTACTTTGTGAGGGAATTTATTTTTTATCAATCCTGGTAAGAGTACGTTGAAAATGGCAATGGCTATACCAATAACGAACGTACCCATAAATAATGTCACTACCCAGGACGCAGAGCGTATTAGAATTCCGAATACCAATGTTGTTAAACCCAGAAAAAGTATGATTTCATTTCCAAATTGGCGACTTAATTTTGGTATGATCGGAGAAGAAATTGCAAATGCGATAAGTGGAAGAGTCGTTATTAAACCAGCCAGCCCGTTCGTCAAGCTCATATCAGAACGGATATCTCCAATCAAAGGACCGACTGAAGTGATCGCCGGACGCATATTTGCCGCAATGAGTATAATACCTATAACAATAAGGATATTATTATTTTTTTTCATTGGCGTTATCTCCTGTTCCATCTTGCCTTTCAAACATGTTTAATCCTGGCCTCACATTCCCTATTATTATATTCGGACACATTAGCATTGCATAAATATTTTTGCATCATGTCAAATTGGCATTGTTTGGGAATCCCCATATTGTTTGAATATTCAGTTTTATTTCTTTCGCTCAAAATTTAAAAAGAAGGATAAGGATATAAGAGGTAGTCCTTATCCACAATTTGGAAATATGTTGGTGCCCTTTAAAACATTGGATCGTAGCTTACATCATTCAGATGACTCACCTCACCTTCGTCAAACTGGCGCTCAATGACTCGAAACTCTTCTTCCCAGCGCGTTTTTTTTCGCCCTTTGGAGGAGCGCGTTGGTTTCCTGAAGAGAGTGCGAATAAAGGCATCCAACCCCTTAAACAGTTGGATTTCCAGTGTTCTTTTAAGTTCTAACAAGGTTCCGGTGTAGCCGACTTTCAGCTGAAGCAACACTTCTAAACAATACGTGATCATCGCAATCCAGATTTGATTGTAAACGGCATTTTCGCTTTTTCCGTAAAAAGATGTAATCTTCAAGTGTTGTTTCATCCATTTAAAGAAAGTCTCAATCTTCCAACGGTAACGATAGAGATCTGCGATCTCTTTAGCAGTCAGATCAAAACAACTCGTGACAATGATAACGAGATTTCCTTCACTGTCTTTCGTTTTAATCAACTGAAGAGAGTATTCCATCTTCGTTCCCGTTTGAGTCTTCCCAAGGAAAACTTCGGCATCTTGATAGATGAGATTGTCAGGATCTGGCGTTTGTTCAGCCAACACCTCGATTTCAGCATTTTTCTTTAGGCGTGTGATGAAACGAAGACCTTCACGGCGAAATTGATCAAATTGCTTATAATCCACATAGCCTCGATCAAAGAGATAAAGGGCATCGGGATCAATTTCGATCAATTCGTTCATTTGTGTGCGATCGGCATGTGTAGCCGATAACAGAACGGCTTTATCCGGTACGGTCAGGTCTTTCGTAACGACCACACGAAGGTGAAGGCGAACGCCAGCCTTGGTCTTACGGAAAGTGGCCCACGGATACTGAGTAATGCTCATACTCATCGTGGACGAATCGATTACGTGAAGGCGCCTGATATCACGAACAATTGGTGCTTGTTTCATTTGAGATTGAATCTCCAACACAAGGTGATGAAAGATTTTCTCAAATAATCTAGGAGACCAGGTACTTTGCTTTCTGGAAAGTTGTGATGTGCTAATACCATCCAATCCAATATGGATATGTAAATCTTCCTTGTCTTTTGTGAACTTCGACAAATGGGTCAAGCTGTCCAACTCATTCATTTGAGCTATGATTAGAAGCTGAAAAAATTTGTAGGCTGTTACCTTTTTTACGTATTTATCAAGATCGATAACATTGACTAATTTGGTAAAAGTCTGTTCATCTATTACTTTTAGTAGTTCATTTATTGTGGAATTTGTGTTATCCTTGTCCATGCATAACTCCTTGTAATTAGGGATTTGGACAGGACTACCAAACCTAATTATAAGGGGTTTTTTTATATCTATACAGACTTTGATTTTACAAAAATTCCACAAAATACAATCAATAAATTTATTAAAATATCTTGACAAGTGAAAATTAAATTAAAGCAATGTTAATGATTCGGACAATAAAAAACGGCTTAGCCAGTACTAGATAAGTATGGAATACGCCGTTGATTTCGTAGATATCATTTTTTATTTTTCAAGTTTCATTCATTTTCAATGTTAATAATCTCTTGAGCGACTCGAAAACCATCAATAGCTGCAGGTACTCCGCAGTAGATCGCAGACTGTAATAAAATTTCCTTGATTTCGTCCTTGGTTACCCCGTTCCTCAGTGCTCCCCGTACATGGAGCTTTAATTCGTGCGGCCTGTTCAACGCTGAAAGCATTGCTAAATTAATTATACTCCTTGTTTTCCTGGAAATTCCTTCTCTTGTCCAGATTTCTCCCCAACAATATTCTGTTACTAACTGTTGTAGATCCCGGGTGAAATCATCTGCATTCTCGATTGACTTATTAACATAATCTGCACCTAAAACGTCTCGCCTGACTTCTAATCCAGCTTCAAATTGATCTTTACCCATTGTTCTCCTCCTATTATGCTCTTAAATTCGTTTTCGCTGGCAGTCCAGCTTCTGTAATAACTCGTCTAATCTCTTCCTGCTCCGCCTGTTGGATCGCTTGAAGCGGGGGCCGCACGTAAGCTTCACTTATTCGGCCCAGCATTGCATTGGCAGCTTTCATCCGATTATGCCCATCAAGAAATGGTTCACCATAAAATACGTCTACCAATGGATATATTCTATCCGATATTCGGCGCGCCTCAGATAAATCTCCACGCTTCACAGCTTCAAAAAGCGCCACTTGCAGATCGGCAATTAAACTGCCATGTCCCGATAATATTCCATCCGCACCAACGCAAAGCGAGGCCAGAAGGGATTTACTAAAACTCGTCAACACGGAGATTTTTTTATCCAATTTACTTAATTCACGGAAATTCCGTTCATAGGTGACAATATCATTTGACCATTCCTTTATAGCTATCACATTGTCGATATCATTACAAATTTTGACGAGGTTGTCGGTTTTGATTTGTAATCCTGAAGCTTCCGGATAAACGAAAATAATTATTGGAAGATTTGTTGCACTTGCAATAGAAGCATAGTGCTTGTAAGCCATTTCTGGGCGGAGCCGAAATCCGTTGTTAAAGACATTGGAAGGGAATAGTAAAAGGCAATCTGCGCCTTCCCTTTCAGCCATTTTTGCAATTTTCATTGCTTTTTCTGTTCCATCCTGATAGATCCCACATACAACCGGGACTTTTCCTGCCACCTCGTCAACTGTAATACTAAGGCTCTTTTGCTGTTCCTCCAGTGTCAGGGTAGCCACTTCGGCTGCATGGCCATTTGTCGTTAAGCCTGTAACTCCATCCGTATCTATAATAGATCGAATGTGCCTGCGATAATTGACTTCATCGATGTTTAAATTTTCATCGAAAGGCAGCAAATTAGCCGGGATTACACCGCTTAAAACTAAATCTGGTCTCATATCATTCAACCCCTTCTCGATTGGTATTATTTCTTTCCAGTGCTTATTGCCTGCTCGGTAACATGGGTGTGATACTTTCCAATGATGGATCTGTTTAAGACCGGATCAGCAATCTCAAACTTAAATCGTTATCCGTATACAAATCCTTCTAAAGTAGGAACAGTACCTGAGAAAATAATAGTATTCGATAGTTCGTCATAGCCTAATTGTGAGAGCTTTTCCAGCATAGTATTTACAGGCAGCAATGCAGTTAGATCGTGCTCTCGATAAAGTCTGGTATCCTTATCGTCGGTAACCCATGATCGTAAAATAATCCTTTCCCAATGGCTTTCAATATCCTTCATTCTCCAAAATGAACTGCTATAAGGTTTAGGGCATACTTCTTTTGATTTTTGAACATCCTTTGTTTCTAATTCACGGTCCGTATGGTTGCTTCCTGTTGTAACCAGCCACTCTGTTCCTTTATGAAAAAGGACATATTCTACTTCTCCTGATGTTTGATTTCTTTCTACCATGATATTTGATTCTATAGTCAATCCATCAAGTTTCTGCGGATAAATAGCTGGGATCGTAAGGTGGAGGGGCCACCCCAGTCAGCTCTAGATCATTAATGTGTTCCTTTATCTTTTCGGGATTCCTTCCCCCATAGCTAACCACTAATACGTTTTGGATTTGCACATTTTCCTTTGTATTTGAGCCATCCAATTCACAAATTGTTATTTCAATTTCTCTCATTGTCTGTCCCCCTTTGCTCAGGTTTTGAAATACGGGTTTTACAAGTTCCTCTGTCCAGTATTAAATTGGATTTAACCTTGACTTATTTGTGCTCTATGCCCGTTGTTGAACCTTGTGTGCATTTCGACTACTTCTTTTCCTAAATCATCTATCCGCTGTTGTACAGATACATCGATAATTTCCTTACTGGAATTGAAATGACTATCATGGGAATAAACATAACTTGGGGCAACATAGGATCGAAAATATCCAAAAATCGGCTTTAACTGATTTTCTATCACAAGAAAATGTTGATACGTTCCTCCAGTCGCTATTAACCCTACAACCTTTTTTCGGAAGGCTTCAAGCGGAACAAGATCGATCAGATTTTTTAAAGCACCGCTTAGCGACCCCTGATAAACAGGTGTTCCAATTACGAAACAATCGGCCTCTAAAACCTTTTGGATGATCTTTTGAGTATCCTCATTATAATCTACAGCCTTTCTCCCATTACAAAACTGCATGTCATACTCGCGCAAATCAAGCATTTCTGCTTGGATGCTAGGATCTTGCATTGTTGCCCGTTTTAACACTTCTTCAACAATAATGATCGTTTTCGAACGCGGTGTTAAGCTTCCCGAAATACCCAAAACTTTAACCAATGTTTTCCCCTCCTTTTATGTTAGATAATAGTCAACTTTGACTTAATTTTTTCATGCAGGTTTGTTTTTTCTAATATAATTGGGTTCAGTTTTTTAATCTTGCTATATAGCCGCTCCATATCTATTGTGAGATGCTCGCCGTTTTGAAGTAATAGCTTTCCTCCCACCATAATTGTATCCACACTGCTCCCAGTAGCACTGTAGACCAGATTATAGACAGGATTATATAGGGGCTGCCATTCTGGGCTATTGGTGTTAAACATCGTAATGTCGGCCTCTTTACCCACTTCAATGCTACCAATCTGGTCATCCCATAGCGCACAGCGTGCACCCGTTAATGGTTGCTATTTCAATTGATCTTTCTGGTGGTATGACAGATGCATTTGTTCTTACTTCTTTATATACCTTACTGGCCAGGAACATTTCCAGCACAATATCGATAATACCGGAGGATGTATGATTAGAACCTAATCCAACAGCTACACCCATTTCCAGCATTTCTGGGATTTTGCCCTGTACGATATTTCCGTAGTCATTATGAAGGCTTGAGCTTGGAGCGCAAACTACTTTCACGTCATATTCTTAGACTCATTGCAGTTCAAGGGGCATGACCCAGCCCAAATGGATCAGCAGTAGATTTTGGTCCAATACACCTAATCGGTGCAAACGTTCAATTTCAGGAATGCCATGCTTGCCCAATGATGCCTCCAGTGTTTCTTTAGCAAAGCACGCATGAGCTTGTATCCCTACTCTATTTTCATCTGCTATGTCCTTTAGCCGGACAATTAGCTGGTCAGTACAATTATTTACTCCTCGGAAGGATAGCCAGGATCTAACTCGGACTCCAAAGGAACCATTCAGGTCTTCAATCTTTCCGCCTGAGCAATCGCTGTATCTGCAATGATTCTTCTGTTAGAATTCAACTGTAATGAGCAAATCTATATTTTTGATCATTGTATCTATCATATTCATTGTATGAATCCTTTTATTTCGCTATGGGTACTGGGCTTACTCTGGATAACAATTTTATTTCAAGTATAATATTCTCATCTGAATCGTTTCCTGGTTTCGAACGATGAGCGATACCGCGGGGAATCACAAACATTTCGCCTAGTTCTATTTCCCAAATAATAGAACCTTTATAGCAGAATATTAATTCATCAAAATCAGTTGAGCGGTGCCAGAATGACATCTATTCTTTTGATCTCTTAGAAAGGTCCAGCCGTGTTCCGTCTTGACACTGAAATAGAGTTAACGGTGTTCCGTCCGCCTTATCATAATTTGATGGAACTAATGAAGGATCGTTTACATTTATTTTTTTAAGCGGGAAGAAATCCTGCCCATCAACAACCTTGACGTTAACAGGGGATTACTTCCTTTATATGATTAAATTTCCACCATAAACCATAATTCGCTCTTCATACTCCATTTTTTATCGCCTCATGTCTGCAAAGATAGATTTACTTCTGCAAGAAAAGAAGCTACTTTCTCATTGAATTCCTTTGGATTGGATAAATTCGCTAGATGCCCGGCATTACTTATCAAATCAAGTCTAGATTTCTTGATATTTTCTTGCAAAAATTGGGCTAATTTAACTGGAGCTATATAATCTTTATCACCCGTCATGACTAAAACTGGCAAATCAACCGTATTTAACATGTCGGAAAAATCAACATGGTTGATTTCAATCCAGGCACTCTTGTAATCTTCCTTTGAACATCCATATAAGCCAATTGTGTGATCTATTAGTTGATAATCAGCACCCTCGTGAACTGAAATTCGTGCCCATTCTTGAACAAAATTGTCCTGTTCCAACAATTTCAGCCGGGCATTCATTTTTTCTTCTCGGATATGATCTGGGATTTTCGCAAACGTATTGCTCAACGTTATACTTTTAATACGCTCCGGGACCATTTGATATAATTCAAGTGCCATGTGTCCGCCCATGGAAATACCTACGATATGCGCTTTGTCTATATCCAGGTAATCCAAAATGGCTTTGACATCGTATGCACAATCCTCCACTTTAAATGGAATGCAACTATCCGTTTTTCCGTGCCCTCTTGCATCAATAGTTATTACTTTATAATTATCCTGAAAATACTCGACCTGCTGGTCCCACAATTCACTTTTAGCTCCTAAACTATGGAGAAAAACGATAGGTTCGCCGGTGCCTTTTACATTATAGTGCACTTTTATGCCATTTGAATCTACATATCCCATGTAAGACACCTCACTACTTTAATAAGAATTCTAATGCTAGCTCATTAAATTGCTCTGCATACTCAATATGTGCACTGTGGCTGCATTTCTCAAACATTTTGACATTAGAGTTCGACAAACTGCTATTTAGCTTTTCGGCATAATCTGGGAATTTCAAGGTATCGTAGTCCCCAGCGCAAATGAGTACAGGTACCTCTACGTTTCCATAATTAGGCAGTACTCGTTCCTTCTCCTGCCCCACAGGCGATTTTAGACGTGCAGCACTGGCTGTCTCCCAAGCGCCTGGAATAATACTAGATTCGTAGCGTTGGTCTAAATATTCTCCACTCTTCCATTTTTCATCGTAAAAGAGAATATCTAATATTTTCTGCATGTACTCTTTCGTACAATCGTAATTGTTTAAAATATCATGACCAGCGGGGTTGTTTGGACCGCCCCCGCTTATGGTAATGATCTTCTTAATCGGCCAGATTGGCTGCTCCTGTGCTGCAACTGATAATATCATTCCGCCACCCAATGAATTTCCAATGAAAGATGCTTCTTCGATGCACATCACGTTTAGAAAATCTCTGATATGATTCAATCGAAGGGCATGTGCATCATCAAAGCTAAATAATTTATCAGTGTAGCCATACCCAATCATATCCAGGGCATAGACATGAAAGTGTTTACTTAATTCTTCAATATTATTTTCCCAGCTATTTTGCGCACTTCCCCCATATTCACCACTATGCAAAAGAACTAGCGGTTCACCGCTGCCAGCCTCTAAATAATGAGTACGTATATTCCCAACCATTACGTATTTACTTTGCAAGATCATTACACCTCTCATTTTAATTAGCTATAACCGCTTGTTCTCCTAACGGTTTTAAGGATGGAATTACCTTTTCAGCAAATAGTTTAATATTTTCCATAGTCTTCTCGTGTGAAAGTGTTCCAAATTGCATCATTGGTAGCAAATTGCCAAACCCAAATTCTTCTTGATATTTAGCTAATTTCTGACGTACTGTTTCAGGAGACCCTACCAATACGTACTCTTTATCCACCAAATATTCAAACGCCAACTTCGTAGTTCCAATCCCTTTCTTAGCTTTCAATACATTTTTAATTGAATTCAATGTTAAATAGCCCGCCGGAAAGAAAATCTCATGCGGCATTTTGAAGGCTTGGTTGAACAAATAATCGATTCCGTGCTCTGCTTCTTTCATAGCTTTTTTATCAGTATCCGCTACGTATACTGGCAATGCCCAGCCCATTTGCTCTGGTGATGCCTCATAGCCGCACTTGTTTGCTTCTTCTTTAAATTGCTTAAACACTCTACGAATCGTATCAATAGAGCTATACGTTTGCACATAGGTATATTTTTTCTCGGCAGTCCACGCTACTGTCTCACTGCTGCCCTGGGAAGGGATCCATACTGGAGGATGAGGCTTTTGTATCGGGATTGGCCATGGATTCACATATCTGAATTTGTAATACTTTCCGTAATGCTCAAATGGTCCCTGTTTAGTCCAAGCATCAATGATTAACTTATGTGCCTCATGAAAGCGCTCCCGGGATTCTGTTGGATTTTTCGAGAAAGAATGATACTCCGCTCCAAGTCCACGGACAAATCCAGAAATAATCCGGCCACCGGAAAGCAAATCCAGCATTGCAATCTCTTCTGCAATTCGGACAGGGTCTTCGCGGAGTGGAATGGCATTGCCCACGACAGCAATTTTTCCTTTTACCTTCTCTACCAGCATGGTAGCGATGATATTAGGAGAAGGCATGTTTCCATACGCATTTTGATGGTGCTCGTTCACACAGACACCGTCAAATCCAAGCTGATCAGCATATGCTAACTCATCAATATATCGTTTGTACAACTGGGCACCTCTTTTAGGATCATAATTAGAATTAGAGAGGGTTACCCAGGCAGAATCATTATTATCCCTGAAATTTTCCTCTAAATACGGCCATGGCATTAAATGAAAACTATAAAACTTCATGTGCAGCTTCCTCCTCAGCTAAGAAATATTTTATCGAATTCCAAAATTGCTCCGGCTGTTCAATGTGTGGAAAATGTCCAGCATCCTTTATAATTTGTAATGCGGAATGTGAAATTAGTTCATGATATCTTTCCCCGTATGCTACCGGGAAGAATTTATCTTCTGCGCCCCAAACGACGAGAATGGGCATCTTTAGGCGATGAATTCTGTCAAGGATTTTGGGATTATGAAAGTACGGATTCCATGCTAGATGAGATGTAGCGATACGGTTACGAAGTACAATATTCTCGAGGTCTGGGCTATTTATATTCTTTGAGGCATAATCATTTTTTGCTTCCTCAGAATGGAAGAGAATGTTATACACCTGTTGTGGGCTCATTACAAAAATATCTGGTATTTTGACATTTTCAATACGGATACCAGCAGCGTCAATTAAAATCAGCTTATCAATTTTCTCTGGGGCGATAAGGGCCATTTCCACGGCCAGCCAACCACCCAAAGACGATCCCATCACAACTGCTTTATCTATGTCCAGGTGATCCATTACATCAAGGTAGAAGAATGCCAAATCCTGAACGCTGTCAATTTTCGGGTGTGTATCACTTTCGCCGTACCCTGGGTGATCAGGGTAATAAACAGTATAATCCTGCGACAATGTTTTCAATATTGGCAGCCAATCACCGGCTCCATTGGCACCATGCAGAAATAACAATGGTGCTCCGCTTCCCCCTTTTAACAATCTAATTTTTGTATCCTTTACCGTGTAATACTCGGTTACGTATTCCATAAGGTCTCCCCTCTTTCCTTAGATTCAGATAATAATGAATTGATTTGTAGTTCTTATATAACTAAGCCGGGTAATGTGACTCTAAGCTCTTACATATTGCCTCTGTACATTCATCAAATGAACACGACTATTCAGGATTTTTTACAATCCTATTGTTTGCTTCCACTCATAAATCTCGTACTCTCGATAATTGCCAGAAACGAATGGATCCAACTCTACTAATTTTCTGGCTTCTTCCTTTGAATTGGCATCATATACAACCATTCCACCGATCTTTTCCAAAGGTCCAGAGTAGACAACTTTTTTACCCTCATGCATATCTTTCAAGTAATGACCATGAGCTACAGTGATATCTTCCGGTGTTTCTTTTGAAGTCTTATTAAGAAGTACAACATATCGCAAACTAATCACAACACCTTTCTTATTTTGGAATGCTCCAACAGATAATTCACAATGGTAAGCGGCTACATTCTTAGGGTGTATAATCACCCTATTCTCATAAAAACCAGCTTTGAAGATACTCTAAAAGATAGATAAAAGCATTTCAAACATGTTTTTATTGTTTTCTAAATCACCCTCAATATAATTTTCGGTACATTGTACCGGATTGGTAAAAGTGTAACACGATTCAAAATTATCTGTCAATTACTTTTTTGAAAATAAAAATCCCCACCTAACTAGGCGGGAGACAGTATAAAGAGAATGATAATATAAGAATGGAATACATATTAACCCATCTTCCGCATGTCATAAATTGACGAAAATTGATATTGATTGTCACAAAAAAGGATTAAAGAAACCGAGGATCGAATCATTTAGAATAACTTCCTAAATGAGGTGATCTGCATTACAATTGAAGAAGCTCAAATAATCTATGCCCGTTCTCCCTCCGTCATTGCTCATTTTTGCGATGAACTGAATGTGGTGAAGCATATCAACGACCGTGTTTCCTGGGATCCAAACCGGGCTGAAATGTCCCCCGGTGAAGCCATTAAAGCATTTGTCATTAACCTGTTGGTAAAGCGGGAACCCCTTTATCGTGTCAATGATTTTTATAAAAGTGTGGACATTTCCAATCTATTTGACAAGTCTTGGCAAGCCGATGACTTTAACGATGACCGCTTGGGGCGGGCTTTGGAAAAGCTCGCCAAGAGTGATCTTCCAGGCATTTATCACGGCATTGCCTTTGAAGCTCTGGAGAAGGAAGGGATTCTCCTTGACCAAGCCCATTTTGATACAACGAGTCTCTCCCTCCAGGGAGCCTATGAGACAGCAGATTCTGAAGAGGACTCTCTCCGGATTACCTTCGGACACAGTAAGGAGCGCCGACCGGATTTAAAACAGCTGATGTTTGGCTTGGGCAGCGTTCAGGGCCTCCCGATCTTCGCCGATGTCATGGATGGAAACACATCGGATAAAAAGTGGAATGGAGACATGGCCCTTCAGATGAAAGATCTCCTTCCGTCAGAAACGCTTCGATCTAAGATCACCATCACAGACTCCGCCATGGTTACGGAAGAAAATCTAAAAATCTTCGGCGATCGCCCGTTCATTAGCCGTTTCCCGGAAAACTTCGGCTTATGCAAAAAATTAAAAGAGACGGCCTTTGAAAACGAAGCCGACTGGGCTCAAGTTGGTACGCTCTCTGACAAGAAGAATTCGGCCATCTACCGAATTCAAGGAATGGACACTGAATTGTATGATCGAACCTATCGGTTCGCCGTGGTGCACTCATCCGCCTTGGATCAGCGGAAGCAGAAGAAAATAAATCGTGACATGTCCAACGAAGGATCGAAGATCGAAAAATCCATCAAAACTTGGAGTGGGATCGAGTACCATTGCCACGAAGACGCCGCCGCCCAATTGGAACAACATGTGGCTACCCGACTCAAATACCATCGACTCACCGGTGAAGTGAAGCGGATGGAAAAAGTAAAGCGACGCCCGGGACGGCCTTCAAATACGGTGACAGCCCCTGTGGACATTTACTATACATGCCAATTCACCGTGA
>NZ_RYZZ01000059.1 GCF_003989135.1 Peribacillus cavernae | reverse complement strand
TTTGTGCGACGGGCAGTCGCATAGAGTGTGGAAGATTTCCACACCCATTCTTTTCTTTATCAAGACAGAGACGCCATTGCGGTGAAACGACTGGGTGAAGGATAAAGAAACGAAGTTCCAGATGGTGAAAGTCCATCCCCGAGGAGACTGACCTAGCTCGGGAAGCCTAATCTAGGGCAATATCGTGAGGTGTTGTCTGAAGGAGATGCGGACAATCGAGAGACCCGCAGGCGAAAAGATAGGCCCTAATGCATAAAGTGTGAAGCACGGCGGCGGGATAAGTTGGCGACTTTTCGAAAAGTGAGGAAGCCCACTCAAACAGGCATTTTCTTTAGAAGTCAGAACGAGAAAATGTGACTTATCACGTGATGGTGAAGGGCATGTCTTGAAGGAAAATGTGATGACCCCGTGAGGTCTCCACCTTACCAAACAGGCAGGGTTCTCGTCTATAAGGGCAATCCGAAGTGACAAAGAACGGGTGGAGAAGTCAGACATTCTCGTAGTACGGGAGTAGTTCGGTGACCAAACACCGGATGAACGGAAGGGGAATGACCTATGGCTCCAAGTCATGACGAGATGTAATGTTAACAATCACGTTACTGCGGTAAAACCGTTTGAATGTACATCCAGGAAAGGCGTGGAATACGCAATGAATCAAGAGTGGAAAATGAAATTGCACAGCGTTTACGGACAACTTCTCTTTGACCGCAAGCTAACCGAGAGTTTTCTGAAAGTAAAAGAAAACAAAGGCGCAGGTGGAATAGACGGAGAAACCATTGAAAGCTATGAAGTAAAGCTTGAAGAAAACATCATGAATCTTCTGGAGAAATTGAAAACCAAAACATATAAACCGCAACCCGCGAGAAGGGTATACATTCCCAAGAAAGACGGAAAGAAACGTCCACTTGGAATCCCGACAATTGAAGACCGCATTGTACAGCAGAGCGTTGTAAATGTCTTACAACCGAAATTTGAAGAACAACTTTTCCACAGCTGGTCCGTGGGATACCGTCCGAATCGTGGAGTGAAAAGAGCCCTACAGATCATCCTATGGAATATTGAACAAGGATATAATCATATCTTTGATTGCGATATTAAAGGGTTCTTTGATAATATTCCACACAAGAAACTGCTTACCGTATTGAAGAAGTACGTTTCGGACCGAACGGTCCTGAATATGATTGAGCAGTGGCTTAAAGTTGGATATCTAGAAGAAGGTAAAAGAATACACTCTGATTACGGGACTCAGCAAGGCGGTGTCATTTCTCCTTTACTTGCCAATGTATACCTGAATGAAATGGATTGGGAATGGGACTTGAACGGAATACGGTTTGTTCGTTATGCGGATGACTTTCTTCTATTTGCCAAGTCAAAGGAAGAGATTAATAAGGCGGCCGCTTTGACAAAAGACAAACTGGCCGAGTTAGGATTGGAAATATCAGAAGCAAAGACGAAAGTGGTAGATTTTCAAAAGGATGATTTCGATTTTCTTGGCTTTACCTTTCATCATTGGAGAGAAGGAAAGAAAGACAAAAAGCCAGTCTTTCATGTCACTCCGAAGGAAGAATCCATTAAGGATTTTCGCCTCAAAATAAAGGAGAAAACACGGAAAACCCTGACCTTAAGCAAGGAAGAATGGATCAATCGTGTAAATCCTATTATTAGAGGAAAGGTCAACTATTACGTCACCATCATTGATGCAATAAAAGAAAATGATGCATTGGGGTTAAAAAGCCATTGCAGAACAAGGTGGATTCGAAGAATCCTCTTAGACCTCGACGGATACATACGGAGAAGGTTAAGAGTAGCCTTTATCCATAAACATCCTAACCAGAGGAAAGAAAAGAAAATGCGATACAAGTGGAATAATGGATTCTTCGTCGCCATCAAACTAATCCCAAGTTACTGGCTTTACTTAAATAAAGCCTATGGATACACATTGGATGAGTATCTGACTGAGATGAAAATAAAAAGTAAACGTAAAACACAAAACGCAATAAAAAGAGCTAAAGAAAAAGGAGAGGAATATTTTACTCCTCTACGACTCCAAAAGATGCAAAATGCCTGGAACGCATCCTCTTGATAAAACATTGTAACATAAGGGTAAGCCGTATGCCTTAATAGGGCATGTACGGTTTGATAAGGGGGAAGCCACGAGAGTGGTTTCCCTACTTTATT
>NZ_RYZZ01000058.1 GCF_003989135.1 Peribacillus cavernae | reverse complement strand
TTTCAAGAAGAGCTGGCTCTTCTGGCGTGATGTTGTAAAGCCGGACGTGGTGCTTAGCAACTTGACATGGAGCCTCCGCAGGCATGAGTTCCCAGCCAGGAAGCAAGCTTTGACAAAAGCTGGCTACGCCGGCCAAGGCTATCATGCCTGCCACTCCATATAAAGTTGCGCGGAGTAAGTCCTATCATCTTATTTTTCATGTTGGACATCGGTTTACAGGGTTTTCATCATGTGTTGCATTTAATATTGCAATTTAGGTCTAATATGTTTATAAATATGGTTTTTAAATACTTTATTTAACAACAGCTTTTATAATATACCAGCGAAAAAAAGCTTCGTCAATACTTTTTAACATAAAATTAATGAAACAGATTTAGAAATTTCAGATTTCCACTTTTAAATATGATCGTGTTCTTTAAACGCCTTTTTCGTCCTCGTATATCTCAAGCACTCTCTTGCCGGAGCTACCCTTTTGAATAAGTTAAAGAGAATTTTATATCTTTCCTCCATTGCTCTTTTTACGATGTGCTCTGTGCGCTCGTCCTGCAGGTCGAATAAGATTTCATCCAATTCCCTTTTTACGATGTATTCCATTTCTTTTTTTTCTTTCTCATTAATCACCAAACCCAGCATCATTCCACCTCGAGCATCATTTTTTGTTATGTTTTCCAGAAGCATTTATTTTATGTGCATAAAGCTCCCGTTTCAGCCATAGGATGGAGACAAGAGTGGTGGACGAGGTGAATGCAGATGAATTTTTTTATGGTACTGAGCGCACGTAAGATCAAACAATACGGTCTTGTAATTCTGACAGCATTATTTGCGGCCTGGTTCCTGTTTGTACAGAATATGATACATGCGCCTGTTTTTTCAACATCTGAAGGACCGAAAGCTGTTTATAAAGGGGAAAAGAATCTCGCATTAACTTTCAATATCGGCTGGGGTGATGAGCGGGCACTGCCTATCCTGAAAACATTGAAAAAGGAGAAAGTGAAATCCGCTACGTTTTTTCTGTCTGGAGCATGGGCTGAGAGGCACCCTGACATCGTTGCCACCATTGTAAAAGAAGGCTATGAGATCGGGTTGCTGGGATATGCTTATAAGGATTATTCCGATATCAAGGATGAAGAAATCGTAAAGGATATATCTAAAGCACATGAAGTGTTTAAAAAGTTAAATGTAAAAAGTATCGTGCTGTTACGGGCCCCGACCGGTCACTTCGATAAGCGCCTGCTTAAAATCGGGGAGCGTTTTGGTTATAGTGTCGTTCATTGGAGCATCGATTCAAAGGATTGGACAAATCCAGGCGTGGAGAAAATTGTAGAAAATGTTGATCAAGCCGACAAAGGCGATATCATTTTATTACATGCCTCCGATTCCGCCAAACAGACAAATACAGCACTGCCACAATTACTAAGTGAGATTCGCTCAAAAAACCTCAAACTCGTGACTGTATCGGAAATGATTTCCAACTCAAGTGCGAGAAATGAAGAGATTGAATAAGAAAAGCACGAGCGCCGCCACGTCCTGTGCGTCGAGGCTTGGCTGTTTGCGCTAGACATCAATTCACATCGAAAAAAGTTAATCTTATTTAATAAAAAGCGGGGCGAAAAGCTGTTATTGCTTTTGCCCCGCTTATATTTCATTTTGTTTTTACTTTTTGTTTATTTCCTTTTCTTATAGCCTGTTTACCACTCTTTTGCTTACTTGCTCTTTTGCTTTCCAATTCTCGCTGTGAGCGTTCAATAAGCTTGTTCAAAATCAGCAATTGATAAGCATTGCAAACCAGCAAAGGAAGCAGCATGAAGTATATCCAGCTTTCATCGTTAACGCGTAAAACCGGAACCCATTCGAGAATAGTTACGACAGTCATAAAAAATAAAGCAGGGATAAACGCCTGTTTATTGGTTTGCTTCATCTTGAAATAAGCCACGATTAATCCTACAATCAATAACAATATAGCAAGCCCTAGATATGAACCCAGGCCCTCACCCTCAGCAAACGTGATGAAGCGCAGATAAACCAGGTCAAACAAGACAAAAATGACTAATACAAGCTGCACAGCGTTCCATAAGGAAGCACTTCGGAAAATTCCCAGTCCAAAACGGTGGACAGTTAAATAAGCAAAATATCCCGCCTGGCTGATTACGCTAAAAATCAAGCCCACTCCAAACATCCAGACAAACGTGGAGAGAATTTCCCCAAGGTCGAAGGACGAAAACATCGGCGCAAATTGGTCCCAGCGAGCAACAAATCCAGCAAGTCCCGCGGTAACCCCGCCGATAATTAAAGTGGTCATAAATAAACGCACTATATTACGGCTATTCATCATTATCCCCCATGGTAATTGTTTATACATATCTGATTGTACCAATCCACCCTTTAAAAATCTACATTTTTAACATCGAATAAAATTCACTGAAGCAACCATATTAATAATAAGAAGTCATGAAAGGGGCTCTTATAATGAAATCCAGAGTTGTTTTCATTCTGTTCTCCTTGATGTGTCTCGTTATAATAACTGGCTGTGCCCAGAACGAGATGGGCGGAGAAAATACTGATTATGAGGAAACCAAAAAAATGGTTGTCGATATATTAAAAACGGATGATGGAAAAAAGGCCCTCCAGGATGTTATGTCCGATGATAGTATGAAAACCCAGCTAATCATGGAACAGCAGGTCGTATCAGATACGATTGAAAAGACGATTACATCCGACAAAGGAAAAGAGTTCTGGGAAAAGGCTTTTGGCGATCCTAAGTTTGCAGCGGCATATGCCAAGAGCATGAAGGATGAACACGAAAAATTGCTAAAAGAATTAACTAATGATCCGCAATATCGCGCCATGATTATTGATATAATGAAGGAACCTTCCTTGCAAAAAGAATTTAATGATCTGCTTAAAAGTAAGGAAATGCGAGAGATGTCCAAGAAAACCCTCATTGAAACAATGGATAGCCCGCTGGTTAAAGCAAAACTAGCTGATATCCTGACGAAAGCGGCAGAAGAGATGCCGACTGATTCTAAAAGCGGCGCCCAAGGGGAAGGCCAACAAGGAGAAGCACCTGGAGCAGCCGAAGGCGGCGGCGGCCAGGGTAGTGGACAGTAAGAACAAAAGCGCAAGGCCTTGTAAAAAGGAACGCCGATGTCAGCGCATCCTCGAAAAGCTATCGCTTTCCTTACGAAGGATGTAATGCCGGCGAGCGTCCCTATACAATAAGAACAAACGGCTGACCATTCAAAGTCAGCCGTTTTTCTATTTATTTCTCTAAAATGTCGATAGTTTTTATTGCAATATCTGTGTAAATTTTTCCCAATCGGTGATCTTCCGCGTAGATAGATGGTGCAAAGTCTTCCTCATCCCAATCAGGCTGCTGGAGCGGAAGCCGTCCAAGTATCTCTGTGCGAAGTTCTTCTGCCAGCTTTTCTCCTCCGCCTTTTCCGAAAACATATTCTTTTTCGCCGGTAAGCTTGCTTTCGAAGTAAGCCATGTTTTCAATGACACCGATTACTTCGTGTTCTGTCTTGATGGCCATTGCCCCTGCCCTTGCAGCGACAAACGCAGCTGTTGGATGCGGGGTTGTGACAATGATTTCCTTACAGGATGGGAGCATGGAATGGATGTCCAAAGCAACGTCTCCGGTCCCAGGCGGCAGGTCAAGCACTAAATAGTCCAGCTCACCCCATTCGACTTCGTTAAAAAAGCTATTCAGCATTTTTCCTAGCATAGGTCCTCTCCAAATGATCGGGGCATTATCTTCTACAAAGAAGCCCATGCTCATCACTTTAACACCAAGGCGTTCAACCGGGATGATACTTTCACCGCGAACGACTGGGCGCTTGGAGATTCCCATCATGTCAGGTACACTGAAGCCGTAAATATCGGCATCAACAAGGCCTACCTTTTTGCCAAGACGGGCAAGTGCCGCCGCAAAGTTAACCGAAACAGTAGACTTTCCTACTCCTCCTTTACCGCTGGCGATCGCAATAAATTTCGTCTTGCTGTTGGGCGCAAGTAAACCGGCATCGGCATTATCCTGCGGCATTTCGGTTCGGTATTTGGCCAATTCATCTTCAGGAAGCTCAGAGAACCGAATGCCGACTGAGTCTGCCCCGTCACTTTTCAAAATTTCGACAATTTTGGTCTGTAATTGAAGCTGTTCACCAGTGCCAGTCTTTGCAATCGCGATTTTAACGCTTACATGGTTCTTTTCAGGCTTTATCTTTACTTCTAAAATTCCGTCGGTTTCCGCTAGACTTTTATGAAGAAAAGGGTCTTGAAGATCCTTTAGCAGATTCAGTACTTTCTCTTCTGTTAACACACCGGGCACCTACCTTTTTTATTTCTTTTTTCCACTGATAAGTATACCATATATTATCAGTATTGCCTTCCGAAGCAGGCTTGAAAACCCTTTATTTATTTTCACTGCCAAAAAGAGCCGGCAAGTCTTCCCGGCTCTAGTCTTGCATATGATCATTCATTGTCAGGCAGCTCTTCCTCTGTAAAATAACGCAAGGCCCCTTTGTAAACAGATGCTGCGATTTTTTCTTGATATGAATCCTTTAACAGGTTTAGCCTGTCTTCCTGATTCGAGAGGAAGCCCAATTCCACAAGCGCACCTGGTTTCTTTGCATTTCTCATCAGATATACATTTTCAATCGACTTGGCCTCACGATCTGTATTTTCCAGATTTCGTTTAATTTCCGCCTGAATAAATTTCGCGACCTGTTCGTTTTCCTCGTAGCGGCTTGTATAAAAGGTCTGGGCACCCTTCCACCTTCCTGAAGGAAAAGCATTAAGATGAACACTCAAGAACAAATCCGCTTCAGAGTTATTAATCATTTTGACACGGTTTTGCAAATCTTCATGTTTTCTGTTGCGAATCCCTTTTGTATTTTCATCAGCTAAATCGCTGTCATTTTCTCTTGTCATGATCACAAGGGCACCCTGCTCCTGAAAAAAATCTCTGATCTTAAACGTGACCTTTAAAGCTATTTCTTTTTCCAGTACTGACTGCACGTTCGCACCGCCATCAGGGCCTCCGTGGCCAGCATCAAGAATAATGATTTTACCCGAAAGAGGAAGATTCCATGAATTCCATGAGTCATCATCTACAAACTTTACTGTCACGATTAAAAACAGAACAATAAATCCAATTGCAAAGCCTGTATATTTTAACTTCCTGCGCATACCCTGTCTCCTTTCGCCCGTCCTATATAAAAATATGGGACAAGAGCTGAGAATAGAACAAGATACGCCTGGAGTTTTAGTGATTTTTAATGAAGCCGCATTTTCCGGCGTTTTTCGCCTTTTTCAAAGCCTTCCAGCCACCATGCTCCAACATAGGCTTCACAGCGGTAATATAGGCTCTCGTTATACATATCGTTATCGCCGACTTTCCCCCAATAGAGGATGAAGTTAAAAAGCGTATCAGTTAGATGCTTTTCCTCGATGCTGCATCTGTATCTTGCTGTCTCCACAGACTCCCCGTAATGCCCGAATTTACTGTAGTTTGCCCCGAGCAGGAACGCCTCAATGGCGACATCGAAGCAGCTTTCCTCAAGCACATCCATAAAATATGGCCCATTCATCCCGTCCGAACTAAAAAACTCCTTAACCCTATTCTTTAGTGTTTCAATTGATAATTCCCTTAATATTTTTCTGTCATACTTAATCTGCTTTTCCTTCTGCTTCTCTCTTAGCGTCGTAATGACATTCATTTTATACACCCCATGAACACGTTAGTACCTCTTTCTAATTATAGAGATATACAATTAGTTTTCACTCCGCAGGCCGGGTGATGCTTACTTTTTGCATTTTGCCGATACCAATTATTTATAAGGAACTTTAACGATTTGGTGGGGATAATAAAAAAAAACCCCAACCAAAATGGTTATTAACGCTCCAATTTCATACGATTTAATTAAATTGCATCAGAGGGTATTCAAAAATTATAATACGCTGGCGGGCAATATGTATAAAAAGATAGCCTTCTGTTAGTGTATTCGTTCGATTAAAAAACCCTCTAAACACAAAGAAAATAATCCAGTATTTCCTGACACTACCGTATAGGTGAAAATTATTTTAAATATTAGATAATCGGCTCTTTATTAGAGCTTTATCTAATTCACGTACTTTATCATATGACTGTAACAGCTGCTCAGGGATCAATGTTCTCCCGTAATCCCAAGCATTCGTTTCTATTTTAGATGTAAGATTTTCTATTTCTTCTTCGTCACCATACTTTAGAATCCTTAAATCATGTTTGTTTTTCTTAAAATCTAAGTAATAACCAATCACATGATAAAGAATAATTTTAACGAAGTTTTCATCTGTCTCTTTAATTCTAATTTTACTGATATAACCGCTAACTTGAAGATAATTAAATTTTATAGTATTTGTCGATACGTTATAACTCATAGGTACTTTAAGATTATTGTTAAATTCATAGTTAATATTTAAATTATGCTTATCTAATGTATCTTTAATGATCTTCTCAATATTCCATGCATAAAGCATTTTACGATCACTTCCCTTAAAGTATATAAAACACCTGTCATTTTACTTTTATGTGAATCTAACGCTACTTCAAAACATTAAGAACTCTTTTAATTGATTGAGATCCTGGAGTAAATTGTCATATGTATCGGGTATATCGTTTAGCTGTGTCGTCTAGGGGCTTGTCTGTATCGCCTATCGCTATATGCGCTACGATGTCGATTGAACAAAGATATGCCTATCGCCATCTTTTAAAAACTTATATCCATTTCGCTCTAAGATTTGGTCATACTTTCGAACTGTCGGAGTTGCAATCCCCATTTCTTCTGCCACTTCCTGGAAGAGCGAGCTCGTTCATTTAGTTGTATATCATCTCGCATATCGGACCTCCTTTTCTATTAAAATGAAGGTTTTTTGATGAATTAGCAAGTTATATCGCCCAGCGATTCAGCCCAACCTTCCTTTATGAATTAAAGCAAAAAATACTTCAAGAAAAAAGTAGATAAGAAATCATTACTTATATCACTCCTTCTCTTTAACCCTTCAGAAAAGAAACCAAAACCAGAACCAAAGAAGCGTGGCCGTAAAAAGAAAGAAGAAAAAGAACAATATGACCAACAAAAGAGGAAGGGTATTCGAACTGATTTTTTCTCAAAATAAAAACCCTTCCTCGGTAATCCGAGAAAGGGCTGTAAACGTTGATATATAGCCGATATTAACGTTTTGAGAACTGAGGTGCACGACGAGCGCCTTTAAGACCGTATTTTTTACGTTCTTTCAAAGGTGGATGTATTTTTCATTATATGGAAGTATGTGAACCGCTTTAAATCAACGTTTTTCCCTTTTAGGGTTTGGTGGGATTTTAACCGATTTTCCGTAAAGGGTATTCAAGGGGTATTCAAAATAAATACGCTGGCAGGCTATATACAGGAACCCTATTTGATTTCTCGTTTTTTAGACTCTGCTCAATTCATTATAAGAATTGGAGTATCTATTTGCTTGTGTTTCTAACCTTTGTTGCTGCTTTTTAATTAATCTAATTTTTCATATCTGGCGGTTGAACACCGGTGGTCGGGGTCGAAATAGGTCTTAAAGTATTGATTCTATAAGGTTTTGTACTTGCAGTGTGTAAAATTTGTGTAAACAAATTCAGCTTTATACAGAAGATGAATATTTAGTCTCTTCACCATTGTTTGTGATTTCTACATAATTCTGGCAATTAAGTTAGCTAGATTGGAGCCACTCACAATCTCTCCTTCTTCAGCTTACAGACCGGCCAGTTGGTGGAAAAGATGCGGTCAAGTGCTTTCCTTGACGGCATCTTTTCCACCAACTATTATCCACCATAATGCCTGTCTCTTATACACATCTGACGCTGCCGACGATCGCATAAGTGT
>NZ_RYZZ01000057.1 GCF_003989135.1 Peribacillus cavernae | reverse complement strand
CTACACTTATGCGATCGTCGGCAGCGTCAGATGTGTATAAGAGACAGCATTAGAATTTCAATCTTCTCATCAAGATGAAACAACGAGTTATCAACTGCAAGCATGAGTCAATCACCGCCTTTTAGGGATATAAATACTATACCCCAAAAATTTCATGTAAAGCCTTCCCCAAAATTGCGTAAGAACCATTCTAGTTTAGCAGTTACAGAAAAAGCGAGCTTGTAAAATTCTTATCCCTTGCTCGTACTGAAGAACTTAGTAATGATTATACGCTGTTTTCGCTATTAGCCTATTCGTTGCATTCATTCAGGCATACGCATACATCGTTACTGAACGAAGCAGGGGTGGGGTTGAAAGAAATTCAACAACGATTCGGACATACAGATATTCAAACAACGATGAACATCTATGCTCATATATGACTGACAACATGGAAGAAAAGGCCTCCCATCAGTTCAGTAAACTGATGGGAGGCCTTCAACTTTAAAAGATATTTACATGTTAGATGAGCAAATAGGTGAGCATTTATTTCTGAAAACTCGTTAAACCCCTATATATCAAGGGATTTAAAACCCTATTACATCATGCCGCCCATATTTCCACTAATCTGTAACATTTGCAACGTTAGTCAACACAAGTTGATTATTCCGCGTTTTCAAACGTTTGCTTACGGTTTAAAATATAACATCTTTAACGAAAATTAATGGAGTAACACAGGGTTATGTTACCCTTTTGTTACTCCTGCTTTTCCACTACAGACTACTCCTGTGCAGTTAAATATAGTTGGTCGCTAATACCTCAGCTTAACCCTCATAAATCAACTCGGATAGTTGAGAGCAATATTATTGTCTTCATATAGAGATTTAGCACTACTTGCAGTTAGTACAGCTTTTCTCGTTTCTTTTTCCTGTAGATCTAGAATTTTATATTTTCCATTCAACTCAGAGACAACATCAATCCGGCGATACTGTGAACCATTGACTTCTGCATATCTCGCAAGCCCCTTAAGCTTAGGCAGAGCATCTGCAAGGTGGTAGCTATGTGGATCTACAATGTCAGCCACGTAACTGCCGTCGGCCAAGCGTGTGAAAAAAACAAAGTCGGGACGTACAATTTTGGTTTCTTCGCTAAACTCGTAGGTTACTCCCAGCGAATCTTGACTTGCGCGAGCAGGGTTGCGGTACCAGGCGATTATCTCATCGCGATTTATCTCTCTCAGAAGTACCTTTTCTTCCCACGGGTTGAAGTTCTCGGGGAATAATCCTTCTTTGTCACATAGCAGATGCTTTTCGTAGAGTGGCAGATCAACTCCGATTCCATCAGGATTGCGGGCGGTCGTTGGCTGCAACCAAGTCTTAGGTTTGGCCAGATTGACATCCAGAGGATCGGTGCTCATCTCGCGGATTTGCCGATATACCTCCTGTCGTTCGTCGTTCAAGCTCTTGATAGCCACCCGATAATCTGTCAGCCACTGGTTAGCTAGTTTCTCAGCTTCGCTTTCCAGATAACCTTTGACCTCTGGAACAAGCCCGATAGCCGCTACAATGGTGTGGGATTCTATCAGCGCCTCTTCTGGATCCTTGTCCTCAGGTGCTTGGCTGGCTAGATGCTCGCTGTAGGTCTTGGCCAAATCTGGGCTGATAATACGGCATGCGCGCTTGTAGACGTCCTCGATGACTGCATAGTCAGCTTCCTCGATGAAATCATTGAAGGTCATAGCCTTCTTCTTAATATCAGCCTTCACGGTCTTGCCCTCAACGGTCAAGATCGCATCCTGCGTCTCCCTAATTTCATCGTCATATGCAACTTGTGCGGCGTCTAGCACTTTGTGCAACTTAGCGTGAGCAATCTTACCTGCGTCTGCGAGAAGCCCGTCAGCAGCCAGTTCATGTGCCAAAATTGTCAGGCGTTTAACCGGACGGGATTGCTTCTTTGGTAAGGCCTGAGACGGGAGGGAAAGGAGCTTGTCCCAAACTTCAGTTGGAATAGTCGGGTTTGGCTTCATTTCACGGGGATTAATCAAGACCCGGCGGTCCGGAAGATCCTCGCTCGGCTCTCCGCCTGTCATCAGGGCAGCGACAACCGCTTCGACCGAAGTTTTATTAAAGTACGGCAGAAGGCAATCAACTGAGTTCAGCCGTTCGTTACCGGGAATGCGACGAGCAAGTGGCGTGCGTACCATCCGACCTAAAAGCTGTGTAATATGTGTCTTATCACTCGCCGCTCGGAACGAAACCATCACCTCTGCCCGAGGACAATCCCAACCTGTGCTAATCGCGTCCTTGGCGACGAGGATGCGTACCCAGTCTGACTCCTGTACACGTTCCGGTGCGATATAGGGGGCTATGTATCCGCCGAATGTTTCGGTCTTGTGCTCACCGAAAACGTTGTATACGCTGTCTCGCGGCAAATCAGGCCATGTCTCGAAGATAGTTTGGAGCCAGTTCCCGATCTCGTTGTGATTGGGAGAGTTCGGCACCTGCAATACCATCAGTGGGAGGATAGTTTTGGCTTTGCCCTGTTGCTTGGCATACTCCTCCCATGCCTTCGATATCTCTCGCAGTTTTCCCGTGCCCCGGCGCAAGAGGACCGTTGAAAAGTCACCAGCCTCATCAGGAACATCCAAATTTATCGTGTCTTTCAGAAGGCCGGATTCCTGGACCAACTTCGTATTAACGACCACGTTAGGCAATGTAGCACGACCTTCCATACCCTTGATGGCTTCGTTGAAGCGTTCGACGGTGGCCGAGATGCCCCAGACAATTGGAATGCCCGGAACGCCACCTGTCCCATTTATGAGTTGTTTGACGATGGTGGGTTTATTGTCGCCGTTTGAGCGATCTTCCTTCATCCCCCGATGCGCCTCATCTAACACGAGGTAGAGAGTCAGATCTGGATCTTCGATAGTATTTTGAATTGTGTCCCAAATAGTCTGAGAGCGAAGATCAGGCATAAAAAGCCGCATTTGCAGATCATCTGATTCGACAGCAGGGTCATCCTCATTATGCCCACGAACCAGAATGCTGTTTTTTGAGAGTTTCTGCGTATTAAGGAAATAGACCTTCCCTGGATCGAACCGCTCTCGTGAGAAGGTGTTTCCGATTGTTACAAGATCCGAGATATTGAGCTTATCCGAAGCTTCCTTTAGTCGAACCCTGGATTGCTGGTTTAAAGACGGATCATCGCTAAACCAGATAACCACTGCGCCAGGATCCGGCTCGAAATCGTAGTCATCATCGCCAAAAAAAAGCGCCTCGAACACGGCGGCAGCCATAATAGTTTTACCCGCACCAGTCGTCGCAGTCAGGGAAAACGCGTGTTTATCGCCATCTTCATGCCAACGTTTCTGTGTTTTCTTAAGATTGTCCAGAACTTTCTTGACAGCATCGTCCTGATAATCTTTAAGCGTAAACTTCATGTATAATCACTTCCTCTTTTATAACCCCACCGAAAAGCGAAAATTGGTGAGATAAGATTCATAAAGTCGTATCGGCTCGATTGCACTAGGCAGGCGTTGGGCCACGGATTGGAAACGTCGTTCGTCATCCGTTACGATATAAACAATGGATATTGTGCCCCTCTCCTCTACGGCGTAAGCAAACGCGGCGACTTTGTCTAGGTCTTTCAACAGACCATATGTATCGGTAACGTCCCAGCCCTGCTCTGGCAAACTCTCAATTCGTCGACCTTTGCTACCAGCCCGCATCCAGAGAAGCGGTGCAATCCGTTCAAAGGCACGATCATGGCTGACTGCAACGGGAGTTTCATAGGTAAGGGTGAAAAACTCGGCGTTTTCCGCGAACCCCTCAGCCAACGGAAACTTGTCGTAAAATGAATAATCACCTTTAATTTCTTCCCCTTCAGGAGTTCTGCCAGTTATTGAAGCCTCTATACGGGGTTTCGTTATGTATTCACAGATACCCCACTTTTCCCATTCAGGATCTCCGGGACGTAATCCCGCTTTACGAAGTGCTGCCTGCTCATTAGCGGCGACTTCGTTGTTGGTGACCAAAATACACTGGCGTCGACCCCCATCTTGTCGATTTAAACGTGCGACCGCATGACATGTCGTGCCGGAGCCAGCAAAAAAATCTAGGACAATTGCATCTGGCTTGTTCGAAATGAAAAACCGAAGAGTATCCTCGACAGCATACAGTGATTTTGGGAAAGGAAATTTCCGACCAGGAATAATCTTTCGCAATAGAGAGGTTCCATGATCTGTGGCACTATGCGCTGTTGTAGCCCATTGTGTCCGCGGCCGACCTTCAATTGCTTCATGTCCTGAATATTCCACAACGAGACCCCCAAATGCGTCGGTGCCAGTTACAACCAACTCACCCGAAGCAATTTTTTCTCGCTGACCTTCCATGAGATAGTATAGCGTTACCTTATTATTTTTGTTTATTGAACCAATCTTAATGTAGTTGTCTTTTAGCAGACTTCTGAAAGAATCCACATTTAACTGCCATCGTCCTTCAGAACCGTTTTGCCGGATTGGCCAGACTTCAATGATGTCGCCGTTTTTCTTTGTAAGATCTGGATGTTCACCTAACGGTAATGGTTCTCCGCAGCCAATGATCTTTTTTGTATTAATATCTATATAGATCGGATAGAATTTTAGCTTGGATTCTTCACGCTGTGCGCCACTTCCGCTCCGAAGAAGTGAAGCCCATCGGACGGGAGGAAGTTTCTTTTCCTCGACCTCTATACTGTTATTGTTGGAATCCTCATCCGTTAGTTCAGACTTTGAAACACATAGACCAGGAATTCGCTCATCACTGATTTCGGCAGCTCCAAAATAGACATAAAAAATGTACTCATCGACTCGGTAAAACTCCTTACCGCGAGCTGCTCCCTTGGGATTAATCATATTGCTGATCATTTGAATGCGCTGCCCCGGAAAAACCTGCTCCAGGAGTAACCCTAACCTGTGGAGTTCTTTTTCGTCAATGGTCACAATAAGCATCGAACATTCAGGGTTCAGAAGCCCTTTCGCAACTCGTAGTCTGCGCTCGATGAATGCTAGCCATTTGGAATGACGGTAAACGTCGTCTCCCTCTACATAATTATTATTGTATTTCCAGTCCCTCGCACCAGTGTTATAGGGGGGATCTATGTAAATTAGATCAATCTTGCCTCTATGTGTGAAGGTTAAGGCCTCCAGCGCATGGAAATTCTCGCTGTTAATTACAGTGTGATAGGGCTTGTCACCACCCCGAACTACCTGTCCAGTGCTGACAAGGCCAGGATAAATGTAATCTCCGAAATCTTCCACAACAACAAGATCCTCGACAACAACCTGTTGCGTTTCTAGCTCTGCCGTACCGATTGTCTCCAACTGCGCCATCCGCTTTCCGTCCACATTCTCAAAGCCGCGGACTCGCCAAAGCTGTGGATCGGCCTTCGAGGTCTTCCCACGTAGGGGCAAAACACGAACCTTTTCGCCTTTTCGCACTGGTCGTCCTGGTAACTCCGTACTTTCAGGGCGGTGGCGTTCGAAGTTCAGTCCAAAGGGTTTCCGGGAAGCGAGCACTTTGAATTCCCGTTCTAACTCTTTTCCGAGTTCAGGATCTTTAACCTTAGCCTGTGCAATTAAAGAAGTTAATTGTGACATTCAAACTACCTCTCTTGTATAATCTAAATTAAATGATCATTGCTACATAATTAACAGCGACCTAAAGCAATTTCCCATGATTGTTATGTAAAGTCTGTACGGTAATAGGTAGAGCCTTTAGGATAGTTTTTAATAATGCCATAATGATAATTATCGAGTCTAAATATATATTCTTTAATGACTATCTGATGAATCTTTAAACTGCTCTAAAATGTCTTCTTCACCTTTCAATTGTCCATACCCTAGTGAATTGTAATATTTGATGTGTTTTTCAGTAGCTTTAATTGCTAACTTCAGGGCTTTTTTCCCAAAAACTTTTTCAACATTCTCTAGAAAATACGTTGTGACTTAATTACTCATTGTATTTGGCATGTTCTTTTTTAGTATATCATTTATTTTCTATGTTTTTTAAAGAAAATGTGGACTAACTATTAGCTAGTTTAGTTGAAGTACTTAATATTCAAATATGTATCATTGTGTCTGTTGTTTGAAGCGGGAGCAAGCATAAAAGAGGTGCAAGAACGATTAGGGTATTCCGACATTCAAATGACCATGAACATCTATACACACGTTACTGACCACAGGAAAAAGCAAACCGCCCAAAAATTCCAAAAATATATAGAGTTATGATATGAGGGAAGATGCGGTCAAAAATATTTTCGTGGTTAAAATGTGGTCAAAAAGCACTTTTTAGGCATAAAAAAGACCCTTTCCACAGAATTGAAAAGAGCCTTGAAACGTTGATAATTAACGTTTTGAGAAATACGATTACATTTTTTAAGCATAGCCAATCCATCTAGAGCCTGTTATATACACATTATTAAAAATTAAAAATGGATGTATTTGTATGAAATAGGATAAAAATTAATATCATTTGAACCAACTTGAACCAAAATGATAGATGTTAGTTGAATACATTTTGCTACTTATGGAAGAGCCGACATAGAAGTAAGGAAAGGAACTTTCAACATCTTATTAATATCCTGAAATGCGTTATTCATTAATATAACTCTATATAAATATTAAAAATATACTTTAACATCATCTTTAGTTGCTGAACCATTCTCTTTTAATTTTTTTAATGACGAATTGTAATAGGCTCCTCGCCATTTAGTGTGGGAAAGTTAGTGTCCTAGTCTAATCCCAGGCCAAGTGAAGATGTAGTCCTTCTTAGCTTTTGATAGAGTTTCATTTCAGGGATAGCCCGTCAAGGAAAGCACTTGACAGCCTACCCCTGAAATGAATAGTGCGACGGTAAGCTAAGAAGGACCTACCCTAGTCGATGGGGCTCGACTCGGATACTTAACTTGTTCGCTGTTGCGTAGATCATAGCGATAAAGTTTT
>NZ_RYZZ01000056.1 GCF_003989135.1 Peribacillus cavernae | reverse complement strand
GCCGTAAGGCAGAAAGGTTCCCTCCTACTCGACCCACCCGAAAAAAAAAAAAAAAAAAGACCTTCACATTAAGTGTGAAAGTCATATCATGAAAAAGTGTTAAATATCTCGTTTAGCTTGAATAATATATCGATCAGGTGCAGCGCCTACATAATTAAAAGGGTAGCATGTAGTGAGTGTAAGTGTTGACTCATCTTTTTTCGTAATGACTGTGCGATCATCTTTATCTGTAATCCATATATCTTTAATATGGTAAATATATTGTTTATTATCATATTCCACAGCTAAGATATCTCCTTTTTCTAACTCACCTAACCCTGTAAAAACTGTATCTCTATGACCGCTTAATACAGTGTGACCATTGCTATTAGGAGCAGTTGTTATATCACTTACATAGATTCCTACGCCTTTTTGTAAACTGTCTTCATCTGTTCCCCAATATACAGAATACTTTTGCTTTAAAGCTGGGATAATAAGAGTTGCTACGTTTTCTCCTAACTTATAGGAAAGAAAAGATGAAGGAGTCTGTACAAGAGGAGTGTCAGTTTTCGTTTCTTTGGAAGTTTGTATAGTTTCATATTGCTGTACTTCTTTTTTAGTTAATTCTTGAGCTGCAGACTTTCCTTCATACCATGTTATAAAAGAAGATATTCCTAACACTAGGCCACCTACAAGCAAACAAAATCCTAAAAGTTGTTTCAAATCTTATCCCTCACTAACTAAAAAAGACAGGAGTTACCCTGCCTTTATGCTTTTTGACTTATGCTTTAGATTTCTTACGACGAAATAGAAGTGTACCGCCAATAGCAGCCATAACACCAGCTACTACCAACATAGAAACATCATTTGATGATGTTTCAGGTAATTCTTCGCCCTTTTGGTCATCATCGTTTGCTGTATTAGTAGTAGTTGCTTGCTCTTCACTGTCGTCTGATTTTTCTTCTTTAGCAGGTTGAGTTGATTCTTCTTCAGTTGCCTCATCACTTGAAGTTGCTTCCTCTTCTTTAGAAGCTTCTTCTTTCTTCTTCTCTACAAAACTATTGTACTCATCTGTAGGTACTTCACAAGGTGCACCGTCATTGTCACGGTCAAGATCATGCGGATCATTTGAAGCACTGTAACCATTATTATACCAAAATTCCATTACAGCGTTTGTATCCCCACCAAAATCTCCACAGTCTTTGTCGTTACTTGGAGCAGCTTGAGCAGTTGCACTGAAACCAGTGAACAACAAACCACAAGCCATTAAGCATGTACACCATTTTTTAATACCTTTCATAGAAATTCCTCCCCTTCAATGTATTACAACAATATACACATTATAACAAATTTATGAAACTTTCAACATATTTTTGAAATATATTGATAAATTTTACATAGTTAATTTGGAGGATTGGGTTATTGCCGTAAAATACAGGATTTATACAGAATTAGAGAAAAGCGGGAAGATAGAATAAATTCGAACAAATAAAAAAAGAACTCTCGAACATTCAAGCTTGAGAGTTCTAGACAATGGGTACTATAGCTGTAAAAATTGTCTTCTTAAAAGAACTTATCAAAGGTAGTTTCAATTACACCCATAATGAATACACCTACAGCAATCCTCAAGAATAACCGCTTTCATGATGTTGTATTTGATAAATTAGTTTTGAGCCACTTTCAATCGGTTTGATCACATAAAAGATGAGCCACTTGATTTCCAATTTTATAAACCTCCCTTATGATAGAAAGTGACGAAACTTACTCCACGGAGAGGACAAAAAGGATGATCAACATGGCTCAATTTCATCATATCAGAATTTTAAAATAGGTTGAAGGATTATCCCAAAGACAAATTGCCACTAAACTAGGCATTTCAGGGAATACGGTTAGAAAACATATAAACCAAAAAGAGCTCCTACTACGATCCTTCAGCAAAAGGTTTACGGAAAGAAAGAGTACTCGGAAGAAACAAACCGGGTACTTCCTAAAAGAAAAATATGGTATTAGATGGTTAAAATGGTATTTTGTTTCGTAAAAAAGGGAGTGTTGAACTTGATTAATAGAAACATAGAACTAGAATTAGAAATATTTGAGTACTATGAATACAAAGGTCAAAATTACTATGTTGAAGTTTTTACAGATGGAAATGCCTTCGAAGCTTTTGCTTCTTTGAGGCAATCTAGTATTGAAATTGATGAATTAATAGGTATGGGAATAGATCCACATAACAAAGATAAAGCAATAGAAAATGCAATTTTCGATCTCAAGTTACAGCTGATGTAAGCTATTGAGATAACCCTTCAACCTCCTTCAAAAATTTCAAACTATGATTGAGCCATGTTGATTATCCTTTTTGCCACTCCCTATGAAGATTGTTTCGTCGCTATCTATCTTAAGAGAGGGTAATAGTTTTGGGTGCCTGTCAGAGCGACCGAGCCTAGGTTGCAA